>NZ_JQIV01000006.1:0-1200000 GCF_000746825.1 Carnobacterium inhibens subsp. inhibens DSM 13024
TGAACCGCGAATACAAGAGTATGAGTATTCTGATGTAAAGGTAGGGACAGAAGAAGGTGAGTTCCCTACAGCTGCATTGGCTTACGCTGAATTAAGACGTTTAGCTAAATTAGAATACAGTCAAAATAAAGTAGATGTCCCAAACGGTGTATACAAAATTGATTTTGTAAACTTAAAAGAAACTGAAGAATATAAAAACTTTATTCCTTTAAAACAAATTTTACCAGGTGATGTAGTAGCCGTTAAGCACGTAGAAGATGGTGTAAACATCACCGCTCAAATGGAGTACAATTGGAATCCTTTATTAAAAGAATACATTGATCTTACTTTAGGGAATTACGAAAAAAGTTTTACGTCTACGGTCAATAAATTAGATAAAATTCAAACGGATTTAAAAGATCTTAATGATCAAATTGAATTAGTTTATTTATCCGCAAATGGAAAGAACCAAATCCATACAGGAGAAATTGAACCGGTTATAAATCAGAACAGTACTGAAGGTGATTTATGGTTTAGAAAAAATGGCGATAAAACGGAGATGTGGATTCTAAGGAAAGTCAATAGTGCACTACAATGGGTTCTTGAGTTATCAGATGCTACTCAAGAAGAATTGAGAGCAGAATTAGAAGCTATAATTGGACAGGTAGCATTAGATCGTATTAAAACAGAGCAAGATATCAAAAACGCCATTCAAGAAGCCAATGATTATGCTGAATTTTTATCTGTAAAGTGGGATGAAGATTTTAACCTTGAAGTAAATAAATCAATATAGATATTAATGATGCAAGGACTGCTGCTATTGCTGATGCTAAAAGTTATACGAATACTAAAACGACGGAACTAAATAACTATTTAGAAACCGTCAAACTAGATGTTCTTTCTATTTCGAATAAAGCGAATGATGCAATAATAAAAGCAGATAAATCAATAGCAGATGTAGGTTTATGAAGCTGGATTTAACTGCAGTAACAACCAGGGCAAATGATGCCTTTAGTACAGCCCAAAATTCATTAACAGAAGCAACTAAAGCTTTAAATAAGGCAACAGCTATAGAGACTATTACAGGAACGTTAACGACTAATTATGATGCTTTAACAAGAACTGTTGGTTTAAAAGCGGATAAAGAAGTCGTTAATATCCTTAATCAAACGGTAGATAAGCATACACTGGATATTAAGGCGAATGCTGAAGGGTTGAAAGTGAAAGCCGATGCTAGTCTAGTTAACACAATAAAAGGTACTGTAGATAACCATACGGCTGAATTAGGTATTCAAGCACAAGCAATCAATGCACGATTGACAACTATACAAGTAGATAATCTTTTATCCACAAAAAATACGTTAATGAGGCTACTTTATCAGCCACGTCAAATACATGAGTTTAGCATTAACACAAGTGAGTAATGAAGTTGAAGTAATTTAAATGTTGTGACAGAAATCTAGTACTTGCATCTAATAAAACAGTAAAACCGGGAACAAGCTACAACTTCGCCAATTACACATTATCAGAAAATTGGTCGGTTGTTCAGAGTATACCGTAGTTATTAAAGCCGATTTCAAAACCGGAAAAGACATTGGGGTTTACTATAATGGCGGAACTTTTGTGTTTAAAAGAATTCAGTATGATGCGGTTAAAGGTGTGTATATCGGAACCGGTGTCGTAACCACTGCAAACCTGGGGAGTACAACTGTATTAAACGAAGTTTATTTATTTCAATTTCCAAATGATTCATTTGCCTTAAATGTTGAGTGGATTAAAATAGTCAAAGGAAACAAAGCTTCTGCAGATTGGACACCAGCGCCTGAAGATCAAGCTACGCTTGAACAATCACAACTTTAGATATAAAAGTAAACGGTATTCAAACGACTGTTGGTGACAAAGCTGATAAAACACAAGTTACCCAATTAGCTAATCAATGGAATCAAACAACAACATTAGCTAATGGACATACGGGTCAAATCAGCAACTTAGGAGAGCAGATTGATTTAAGGGTAGTTAAAGGTGATGTAATTGGGCAAATCACTGTAGAAGCTGGAAGAACGCTCATTAAAAACGGACAGTTATTGCTTGACGCAGACACTTACATCATGGGTACTACTTTTGCAAATGATATTAAAGCCAAATCTTTAGAATCTGTCTATGCTGACATCGCTACCTTAAGAACTAAATTCTTAACAGCAGATGTGATTACTTCCGTTCATTTAAAAGTCGATAATGCCATGATGGATAAACTAACCGCAACTACTGCAGTAGTTAATTATTTGTTTACTAAGACGGCTTTTGTAGATAATTTAAACGCCAAAACATTGACTGCTATTACTGCAAACATTGCGACTATTCGATCTCAAGTACTAATCGCTAATGTTGTAGATGCAACCATGCTTAAAGCTGATGTAGCTACGATAACTAAGTTATTTGCTACAGCAGCTAATGTTAATATCCTGACATCTAATTCAGCCTTTATAACCAATATAAAGGCTATTGATATTTCAGCAGACAAAATTAAAACAGGAATACTAAATGCTGCCAATGTAACTATTATTAACTTGGATGCTTCAAAAATCACTTCAGGTATATTAACGTCAATCAATATTACCGGTTCTAAAATCACTAACCCATTCTCAATAACTGCTGAGGGAGCTACCATGACTGGTACCACTACTATTTCCGGAAACTATACAGTTGATTATAGAATACCTACCACAGGGCAATATGGGAATACCCTCATATCACCAGTTGCTTTGTCGTCAACAAATTATAAAAGTAACGGAACAAAGTTTTGGGGTTGGGAGTTAACCTCTCAAGGCTTAAGTGTTGAATATGAAGGGAAAGCAACGTCTTATACTTCTACAGGATTTACGTTTTATCCTTCTGGTGGAGGAGTACCAGCTAAAGTTGAATACATTGCAGGTAATGCACGTATTGCTATTTCAAGTTATAACGGTGTTGAATTAGGCGCTGTAGTGAATGGCCAACATTCAGTTAGATTTGCAGTTGGTGGAGGAAATGGAATAAACCCATTTATTGATGCTTATGCCCCTATTAATATGAGGTTAAATGATTTAAATAACGTAAATATGATTTCTCTAGTTAATGATTTAGATTCAAAGTCAGGGTCAAGAGTTTTTAACTCAACAGATAATTGGCTGTGGATGGGTGGTAAGTGGGGTACAAGAATTGGCCACTTATCAGACGATGGTAAAACTGTCTATGAAAGAGCAGCTTTTGGTGTCAATGATATTACCTTTTTCAAAAATCTCAATATGAATGGGAACTCTATCACTAATCAATCTGATAGCCGTTTAAAAACAGCAATCAGAGATACAGATTTAAGAGCCTTAGATCTAATTAAAAGTTATCGGTTTGTAGATTTCTTATGGATAAATAAAGATAAGCCACAAGGATTGCAGACTGGTTTGATTGCTCAGGAAACTGAGTATCTAAGTAGTGTAGGACCTGATGGATATTTAGTGTTAGACAGCAGCAAACAAAATATGCTTAATACGCAAGCAATCCAAGAATTAAGCAATATCGTTGATTTAGATTCAGTTCGATTAAGTAAAGTAGAAAAAGAGCTGAATGATTGTATTAACCTAACTGTAGTGAACGAGTTACAACTAACAGATCACGAAAAAAGAATCAAAGAGTTAGAAAAAAAAATAAAAGACCTTGAAGGGAAAGTGGCATAAATGAAAACAATCAAAATGAAGAATGATGCAATTATTAGAACAGGGGAGTTTCTAAAGAAAACTAAATTTAAAGGAGCAGCAAGCCGCGGAGCAATTAAGTTCATAAAGCGACTTGAGGAAAAGCAAAATGATTTTAATGAGGGTATTTTTGTTATTCGAAAAGATTATTTTGAAACTGATGAAACAGGAGAACTCTTAATTAAAGAAAATAAATATACTTTAAAAAGGATATAACTAAAGAAGGTAAAAAGGAATTTGGTGATCGCTTATTGGAATTAAATAATGAAGAATTTGAAATCAGTTTTTCAGAACATACTAGTAAATTCGAAGCAATGTTTGAGGCTTTAGAAAATTCCGAAGTTGAACTTTGTGGTGAAGATGCACTATCTTATGATGAGCTGTTAGATGCTTATGAATCAAGCGAAGAAGAAGCAAAAACAAATAAAAAAAATAAAAAAGCAAAACTAAGGAGGAAAAATAATGGAAATCAGATTAAAAACAGCAAATTATAGATATGGTGAAAACGGTGAAGTGGAAGCAGTAACAGTTGATTTTGGAAATGTTGGTGGAAATATTTATATTAGTGGAACAGTCGAGTTTTCAGCTGAAGAATGGGAATCGACTGGTGATAAAGTCAGTAAAATTAAAGGGAAATTAGTTGAAAAAATTGAAGAGTAGCCTTCGGGTTGCTCTTTTTAATTTGAGAAAAGGAAGGTGAATAATGATAAGCAGAATAAAAGAAAGATTGACTAATATTTTTTCTATCGTTATTTAGCGTTTACAACTACTTTGTTTTCGATTGGATATGGTGGATATCTATTGGATAATCCAAATCTAATAAATAATCAAGTGAGTTATAAGTTTATGAGTGAATTGGCAGATGTATTCGGAAATGTTTTTTTACCAGCATGCTTAATTATAGCTGGAGCACTTAAAATGAGTGCAATTTACTTTAATTGGAAAACTAAACAAATATTTTTAATCGTACTATTATTCATTTGGAGTTTGATTTTTGCCGGATATTTAATCCAACTTATTAACGGCATACCGGCAGTTGGTCTTTATTTTTCTGCTTATGTCATCCTCAATCTTGTAGGTGCTTATGTTGAGGAGGGGAGAACTATTGGAAGGTAGTGATTGGGTTGCTTTACTTGGTGGAGGAACGTTAAGTAGTATTATTGCGGTTATTGTTAGTAAATATTTTGAAAGTAGAAAGGCGAATCGCGATAGAGAAGACGGACTTGATAAATATTGGGTAGACGAAATAAAAAAGATAAAAAAGATAAGGAATTTGAAATCAAAACTTTGCAAGAAAGAATGGATGACAAGGATGAAGAATTTAGAAAAGTTTATAAAGAGCTAGCTAAAGTATCTTCTAAAGTCGAAGGTTTAGAAAAAGATTTGTCTAATAGCAACAAAGATAATGTCCGTCTTAGGCTTGAACGAAATGCTGCACGTGATGAAGCTAAAAAATGGAAAGAAAGTTTTATGGCTATGCAAATGAAATTTAATGATGCAATGAAAAAAATAGAAAAAATGAAAGAAGGAATTTAAATGAAAACTATTAACTGGAAAGTCCGATTCAAAAATCCACAATTCATTATTCAGCTAATCGTATCAGTATTTGGACCAATATTAGCTTATGCAGGAATCACAGCGCAGGATATCACTTCTTGGGCTATTTTATTTGATTTAATTCTAGCTGCAGTAAGCAACCCATACGTTCTTATTACTATTGCGGTAGCTGTTTATAATGCTGTAATTGATCCAACGACAAAAGGTTTATCAGATAGTAAGCAAGCTTTAAACTATACAGAACCTAGAGAGGATGATAAATAGTGAGCGAAGAAAACAAAGTAGTAATCAATGAAGTTAAGTTTGATCAAGAACTTTACGAAAGAAACTTGAAAGAAAATGACTTTTCACCAAAAGAAACGTATGAGGGTAAAGATGGGAAAGGAGTAGATGAAGAATGACTTTATTGATTACTAAAATGTTGTTGCCTGCTAGCAAATACTATCTGAAATGTCCTAACGCAATGGACCCAATCGGGGTTACGGTTCATGAAACTGGTAATAAAGCTACAGCTATGTCAGAAATCTCTTATATGATCGGAAACGATACATCTACTTCATATCACTTTGCTGTTGATGATACAAGAGCAGTGCAAGGTTTGCCTTTAACTCGTAATGGCTATCATTCAAGTGATGGAAGTCGCGGAACAGGTAATGCAAAAACAATTGGCGTTGAACATTGTTATAACTGGAATGGTAAAGCAACTACTAAAAATGATCCTAAGTATAATGCTTTGTATCAAAAATCCTTGTCAAATGGAATTGAACTAATTGCTCGGTTGTTTATTGATCATCCGAAGTGGGGAACTCCTGAAGCTGGCAAGAATATTTGGAGACACTATGATCATAGTAAAAAGAATTGCCCTCAACGAATGATTGAAGAAGGGTATTGGAACACTTATGTTGCTAGAGTGAAAGCTCGTTATTTAGAATTAAAAGGAGGAAAAACAGTGGTAGTTAAAAGTTTAGCATCAAATCCAGATAAAGAAGGACGTTCAACAAAATTCAAAAGAGGAGATAAGGTGAGGTTATCACCATCTGCAAAAACGTGGCTACGTAGTTCCAGTTTTGATTTAGGTTCATTCAAATCAATTTATGTAGTTGATTGGCTAAACGCAGATGGAACGATTTATATTAAACCAGTAGGTGCTGATTGGGGCGGTAATGTATTAGAAAGCGACATCGAAAATGTTCGCAATAATAATATTATGAAAGATGATATTATTACATTACGTCCACAAGCTACCCATTGGTTCGGTGGTTCTAAATTAACAGATGCAATGAAAAAAGCAGAGTATTCAGTTCGTGAACGTATCAAGGGCAACACATTGTATATTGATAATGGTACTTTCAGAGGTATTATATACGACTGGGATGCTATTAAAAAATAAACACAATAAACCCCTATCTCTTAATTGAGGTAGGGGTATTTTTAGGAGGTTTAAAATGGTGTGTTTAAATGATTTTATACATTTAACTCAAGGTGAATTACTAGTAAAATACTGGTGGATATGGCTAATCATTATAATTATTGCTTTTGTTTATGAATTATTCAAAAATAAAACTGATAAATTTTGAACCTAAGTCACTTACAGCAAAACTCTGATCAATATAAGCACCTTGTCCACCTGATAATAGAGTTCCGAATACTATGTGTAGAAGCCCTAAGTCTGATAATCTATTTATATTTCCCATTACAAGATTTGAATTGCTCTTGTCATGATTATAGAAATCACCTTTGCTCACTTTCTTATACTCATTTTTATTAGAACTGAACAAAATATTTAATTCTAAGTCAGTTAAAGCTGGTAATAACTGTATATAGTATTTTTCTTCATCAAAAGAATCGTTATTAAATCTAAGCAGTACATTTTTAAAAGCTTTTTTATAATTATAAATTTTAGACTGAGATGAGGCTTTTTCAACTTCATCATTTATTGACTCTAAAATACTAATAGCTTCATCAGCATTCTCAGTTTCATGAATAATAGGTAATTTTTCTTTAATACTCTCAATCTCTATGTACAATTCTTCGTAAAATCTTTCCACTCGCTTAAATCTTTTTTCGTTTTTTGCTCCAAAATATAAAGTTTGCAAAGCACCTCCAACAGTAGGAATGCTTACTATACCCGCTTCTATAATAATGTCTTTGCGTTCTTTCCAACTCAATTTCTCATCTTTATCCATATCAACAACTCCTTTCTCGTTTGAGTATATAATATTAGACAAAAAATAACTAAGTAAATAGTAAAAGCCACTTCTTAATTGAGGTGGCTTTTTTGTTTATTTTGATTTGTTTTTTGATTTTTGACTATCCACACCTGCACCAACTGCAACACCAAGAGCCATACCTATAGCAATTCCAATAGCTAGATTATCAAATACCAGTCCTAAAGCAGCACCAAATGAAAGACCTAAAGATATACCTAAAGCAAGATAAGACGTTTCATCTGTCTTCTCCTCAACATTTTTCTGGTTATTTTCTTTATTATTCAATTCTCCCATAAAGAACACCTCCTCCTTATGATTTAATTTTAGCATAGTAGGATAAATAGTCTATTATTTGAATTTAAACTATATAAAATGAACCGTTTTCACTTGTGTGAATTTTTAAAATATGTTAAATTATGTTTATCCAACAATTATTATTTTAGAAGCCACTTCTTAATTGAAGTGGCTTTTTTTTATATAAAATTTTGAGTATAAAGAAACGTAATATATTGTGATAAATCAAAAAAAATGATAAAATTTATTTGTACTTAGACTTTTATACTTAATTGGAACGAGTAGCGGAAACTGCTTGTTCCTTTTTTTATTTATATATAAACAAAACCCTACCTCCTAATTGAGGTAGGGTTATTGTTTTAGTATTCATCATAAAAATCGTGTTTTTTTCCATCATGCTGATTAAAGTACTTAAAAGAACCTTCAATTTCTTTATTACAATCATCACATATGTCAAATGTTCCTTTATCATTAATCTTAGTAAAAACGTTTGTTGAATTTTTACATTCACAATATTCGCTTGGCATATAACCAACTCCTCTTTTCACAATTGTAAACAATCATATTCAAAAAGAATACTTTAATTTTGAATTATAACTTTCTTATGGGGCAATCTTATTCCTTTATAACCCCACGATTGGCGAAGAAGGGTTGGCTGACTATAAATTTTATATACTTGAATGATCAATTGCTTATGATTATTAATAATACATCAATTAATTAGTGATTTTTCTTTGTATACCATGTAAAGTTTAGTAATAAAACCAACATCTTCACCAACGAGGGTATTTAAACGAGAAAAAACTCTTTTCATTTCTGGAGAATCATCAACTGTACTCAAACATTGTAAAGAATCGTCTGATAAGAAAAATAATTCATCTAAAATGTGTTTATAGTCTTTAACAAATTTTACGAATTCATCCTTTTCTGTAAGGAGAACCCCTTTTAAATTAGCGTTACTATCATGTTGTCTTTCTAAGTATTCTCCTGGAGTAATCTCCAAGGCTTCTGATAAAGCTGATATTCTTTCATAAAATTCATTATCTAAGTTAACTAACACAGGTGCACGCTCCTTGCGCTCAATATGCTGTTAGTATAACGATTAAACGAAAAAAATAACATAGATATTAAAATAATACATTTAGAAATAAGAATATTGTGACTAAAAAGTTACAAGTTACAAAAAAAAGCAATGGATATCGCTTTCATAATGTAATAAATGTAGTTTATAATAAAATTATTAAAACATTGTACTTAAAAAATTCCTATTACTCAATTTCATTGCTCTCCATCTCCGGAGCCAATTTATGAGAGTAATTAGAATTTTAGTCACAGTATTTTAAAATAGAGCTCATTTGCTTGTATGAGCTCAAAAAAGTATACGGTATTCTTTTCACGGAGGTTACCGGTAACCCCTAACTTTGTCTCCGCAAAGGTTAGGGGTTATTTCTTTATATTAAAATACCCTCACCGGATGAGTAGTGAAGGTTGGGTATCTATAATATATGCAAATTATCTCAATTGATTTATTTATGTTATGATTATTTTATCATCCTACTCGCTAAGGTTTAGAAATTTAATTTCAGGTCATAATGGTTATGACCTATTTATGACCTGAAAACTAATTATAATAGATTCATCTCAAATGTGTTCAAAATATTTATATCTCTTTTTAACGTAGGTTTAACAGATATATTTATTGTAAATATATATTGTTTCTACTATTATATAGTCCGCGGATAAATATCCAAATGTTGAATTAACGTCACTATTATAAAAAAAACCAACTCTTCCATATAATCATAGAAGAGTTGGTTTTTTTGATAGTGAAAAATGACCATTTTAAAAGATTGCTTGAAATAAAAGGTGGTTACCATTAAAGTAATACTACTGCTTTAATGAGACAAAAATGATTAATCTTCAACAGGAATAGATAACTCAACAATATGTGGAGCATGTAGAATTTCAACATTGTCAAGAGTCGTTTCAAGTACATTTTCTAGAGCAAAATTGATTTCCGCATTTTTAATATTGCGGACTTTATTTAGTAAAAGTACATCTTTATGTGTTGGAGCTCCTGAGTAAATAACTGTAGTAGGCCCTAAAGAAAAAACTTTCACAAAATGTGCATCAGTATTCTCCAATTGTTCCATCACAAGTTCCGAATGATTATTTGTAACGTCTATTAGTTTCATAATCTTTCACCTCTTTTATACCGGTTAGGTTATAGATATTATATAATTAAAAGGAGCACAATTCAAAACATTTCTACTTATTAATAAGTAAAAATGTAGCATAGTATGAAAAAATCTTGATTATCATAAGGAGGTAAATTTTTTTTGAACTATTATAAATTTATGGGTCGTTTTTCTAATCAATTCTCTACGATTCAATTAATTGTATTGTATTATTTTATTGTTGTTGTAGTGGCTTGTCTGTTATTAGCTTTGCCTATCTTTAGAAATCCTGATGTTTCTATTTCGTTTATAGATTTGATTTTTACTGCCGTCAGTACAGTCAGTGTTACTGGACTAGCTACCATAAACTTAGGAGAAACCTATAATTTTGCAGGAATTATTTTATTGCAAATTTTATTTATGTTAGGAAGTTTAGGAGTCATGATGATATCTACTTCATTCATGCTTCTTCGAAAGAAAAAAGTTTCTTTAAAGCAACGTCAATTAATCATGACGGATATGAACCAACCTAGACTTAGCGGAACTGTGCGATTGATTCGCAATACGATATTAATTATATTAGGCTTTGAATTTGTTGGGGGTGTAATTTTAAGCAGCTACTTTTTTTTATTTTCAAACTGGTCTTTAAAAGAAGTCTTATTTCAAGGTTTTTTCACAAGCTTCTCAGCAGTTGCAAATGTCGGAGTGGATTTAACTGGACAAGCATTGATCCCTTTTCATGATGATTATTTTGTTCAAATTATTATTATGTTGTTGATTGTTGTTGGAGGTATTGGTTTTCCAGTATTATTGGAAATTAAAGATTTTCTGCAATACAAGAAAGAAAAAAAGGCTTTGCCTTTTCGTTTTTCATTATTCACTAAAATTACCGTTTTCTCATTTTTAATTTTACTAATTGGTGGAGCAATTTGTATATGGCTTTTAGAATTTAAACAATTTTTTAAAGGAATGCCTTTTACCGACAGTGTTTTTTATTCTTTTTTCTATTCTGTAACAACTAGAAACGCTGGACTAATGACTACTTCTTTGAGTAATTTTAGTGAAGGAAGTTTATTATTATTTTCTATATTAATGTTTATTGGAGCAAGTCCAAGTTCTGTAGGTGGAGGAATACGAACGACGACATTAGCCATTGTAGTCGTCTACTTAATTTCTTTTATCCGAGGACATGACCAAGTTGCTTTATTTAAAAGACGGATCGATCGAGATGATGTGCAGAAATCAATCACCGTATTTATTTTATCTATGGTTCTCTGTATTTTTAGTGTGATGGTTTTAAGTGTCAGTGAATCGCATGATTTGATTACACTGATCGTAGAAGTGACATCTGCTTTTGGAACAACTGGATTATCTTTAGGCGTGACACCTACTCTTACCGTAGTAGGAAAATTGATTATCATTGTATTAATGTTTATAGGTAGAATAGGTATGTTATATATGCTGATGTTATTAGTTCCTAAACATAAAGAAGATAAAAATTACCATTATCCAACCGAAAAAATCATCATAGGCTAAAGAGAATACAAAAAGAGCTCTCAATCATGATTTCACTGGTTGAGAGCTCTTTTTGTTTTTAATTGTAAAAGATTAGTCGTTAGGTTCAGATTCTTCTATTACTAAAGAAGAATCCGTTTCTGTTTCTGATGATTTTCCTTCTACCGATAGATTTCCTTCTTCATCCGTTTTAGCTACTAATTCTTTTACAGAAGGGTAATCAAGATAAAAATCAGCAACGCGATCTTCAATCTGTTCTTGAATAACCCTACGCAAAGGACGAGCACCTAATTTTGGATCATATCCTAATTCTGCTAATTTTTCTTTAGCAGATTGAGTTACTTCAATAGTGATTCCTTGATGTTCAAGCATATCATTTACATCTTTTATCAAAAGATCTACAATATACAATAAATTTTCTTTTGTAAGAGAGTTGAATTCAACGATTCCATCAAATCGGTTAATAAATTCTGGTTTGAAATAGTCAGTCAGATGATTTAATACAGATTTTTGAGTACCAGAAGCAGCTGCTCCAAATCCTACGCTTGCTTCCACATTACCAGTACCGGCATTACTAGTCATAATAATGATTGTATCTTTAAAGCTGACTGTACGACCTTGAGCATCTGTTAATCTTCCATCATCAAGAATTTGTAAAAACATATGCAATACATCTGGGTGAGCTTTTTCAATTTCGTCTAATAAGATAAGGCTGTAAGGATTATGACGAACTTTTTCAGTTAATTGGCCTGCTTCGTCATAACCGACGTATCCAGGAGGGGAACCAATCAATTTAGATACACTGTGTTTTTCCATATATTCACTCATATCAAAACGAATATAAGCATCTTTGCTTCCAAATAACTCTAAGGCTAATTGTTTAGCTAACTCTGTTTTACCGACACCAGTAGGACCGACAAATAAGAACGAGCCAATTGGACGGCTTTTATTATTAAATCCAATTCGACTTCTACGGATGGCTTTAGATACTTTATCAATAGCTTCATCTTGTCCAATAACGTGTTGTCTCAAATCGTTTCCTAAATTACGCAATTGTTCTTGTTCTTTTTCTTTTAATTCTCCAACCGGTATGTTGGTTTTTCGCTCAATGATTTCAATCATATCTTGTTCTGTTACGGTAGGTTCATCAGAATCAGGATTTTGTTGATCCCTCATAGTAGAGAATTTTTTAGCTTGATCACGATAAAAAGCAGCTTTTTCATAATCCTCTTGTTGCAAAGCTAATTGTTTTTGATGTGCAGCTTCTGCAATTTTATCTTCAATTTGTTTAGGATCAACAAATTGTATTGTTAAATTCTTTTTCGAACCAGATTCATCTAATAAATCAATCGCTTTGTCAGGTAAGAATCGGTCTTGAATGTAACGATTTGATAGGGTTACAGCACTTTTGATAGCTTCATCAGTATAATGAACATGATGATAATCTTCATATTTCTTTTGAAGACCTTGTAGAATAGTAACTGTTTCTTCTACAGAAGGCTCGCTGACTCGAACCGGTTGCATCCGACGTTCAAGAGCAGCATCTTTTTCAATTGTACGGTATTCTTTTAAAGTTGTTGCTCCAACCATTTGTAATTCACCACGAGCGAGTGCTGGCTTAAGCATATTACCTGCATCCATGCTTCCTTCTGCGCTTCCAGCTCCAACGATTTCGTGAACTTCATCGATAAATAAGATGATTTGTGGATTTTTCTTTAGTTCATCCATTAACTGTTGCATTCGTTCTTCGAACTGCCCGCGAATACCTGTTCCTTGAACTAAAGAAGCTACATCTAATCGAATAACTTCTTTACCTATTAGTTTTTGCGGTACATCTCCGTCTACGATTTTTTGTGCCAAACCTTCTACAACAGCCGTTTTACCAACACCAGGTTCACCTGTTAAGACAGGATTGTTTTTAGTACGGCGATTTAAAATTTCGATTACTCGTTCAATTTCCTTATCGCGTCCGATAACAGGGTCTATAGTACCAGTACGTGCAAGTTCTGTTAAATTCGTTCCGTATTCGCCTAAAAGTCCTGGTTTTTTATTTATAGGTGGTTGTCCACCTGATCCACTTTGAGTTGGTGGAACAGCGCTGTTATTTTGTTGGAAGTTATTATTTTGAGCATTTTGCATAGAACGGAAGAATTGATCTAAATTACCAAAACCAAATGGATCTTGTGGTGTCCGGCTATTTCTGATTTCTCCACGATTTTGAGCATCTTTAATAAGTTGATAACAATTTTGACAGACATCTAATTGACCTTTTTGGCCATTCATATTAGTGTACAAATGGATTGTTGCTTCACGTTGATTACAATTTTGACATAGCATCTCAGCACAACCTTTCATTATAGTAGGTTTAGTAGATAGAATAAGGCGAATGATCAATTGACCATTACTGACCTTTCTGATTATTATTATACACTGACCTTTTTTGACATTCAAGTAATTAACACTACAAATTTTTTGTTTTTTGCACTAAACTAATGAGGCATAAGAAAAATGTAATTGAGAGAAAAGGAAGTCGGATAGAATGACAAAGGAAGAGCTGCGAGAAAATTTAAATCAATTGATCCAAGGTGAAGTAGACACTTTAATGATTGAAAAAAATGATTTTATGACTTTTCGTGAGATTTGGTTCAGCCATGAAGAAAAAGAATCTATTGTAGGAGAAGCATTGCATAATGGAAAAATCATTTACAGGTATAGGTCAAAGTAAAAAAATAGAACATTAAAATTAGGAAAAAATAGTTGTTTAAATAATTGAAAAATGTTATTGTTATAAGTTGTAAGGGCTGTATCACTTGTTTTACTGAAAAGAATGTAATTAACAGTTAAAACTGGATGTAGTCCTCAAAAATAATATTTATATAAAAGGGGATTTTTTATTATGGAAAAACGCGAATTTCACGTAGTAGCTGAAACAGGTATCCATGCACGTCCAGCAACATTATTAGTACAAACAGCAAGTAAATATAGCTCAGATATCAACTTAGAATACAAAGGTAAATCTGTAAACTTAAAATCAATCATGGGCGTTATGTCTTTAGGTGTTGGCCAAGGTGCTGACGTAGTTATCTCTGCTGACGGTTCTGATGAATCTGAAGCTCTTGCAGGAATCGAAGAAACAATGAAGAAAGAAGGCTTAGCTGAATAATGGTTGAAAAATTAAAAGGGATCGCAGCAAGTGATGGCATTGCGGTAGCAAAAGCATACTTACTAACTGAACCCGATTTAACTTTCAACAAAATTTCAGTTGAGAACTCTGATTCAGAAATTGAGCGCTTAAATTCAGCATTAAAAGAAGCAACAAAAGACCTTGAAATCATCCGTTCTAAAGCAGCAGAATCTTTAGGAGAAGAAGAAGCTCAAGTATTTGATGCTCATTTAATGGTTCTATCTGATCCAGAATTAATCGGGAGCATTGAGAGCTCTATCAAAGACAACAAAGTCAATGCAGAGAGCGCTTTAAAAGAAGTAACAGATATGTTTATCGGTATGTTTGAAGCTATGGAAGATAACCCTTACATGCGAGAACGTGCAGCTGACATCAAAGATGTTACTAAAAGAGTGTTGAGTCACTTATTAGGTGTCAAACTTCCTAATCCTTCAATGATCGACGAAGAAGTGATTGTGGTTGCACATGACTTAACACCAAGTGATACTGCTCAATTAAATCGTGAATTTGTAAAAGCTTTTGTTACCGACATTGGTGGACGTACTTCACATTCAGCTATTATGGCTCGTTCGTTAGAAATTCCTGCAATTGTAGGAACGAAAGATATTACTTCTTTAGTTAAAGAAGGAGATCTTATTATCATCGATGGTTTAGAAGGCGATGTAATCGTTCATCCTGAAACATCAGATGTTACAACTTACGAAACAAAAGCGAAAGCTTTTGCTGGTCAAAAAGCTGAGTGGGACAAATTAAAAGATGAACAAACTATAACTGCAGATGGTAAACATATTGAACTAGCTGCAAATATTGGTACTCCTAAAGATTTAGTAGGAGTAAAAAACAACGGTGGAGAAGCTGTTGGACTATACCGTACAGAATTCCTTTATATGGATTCACCTGATTTCCCTTCTGAGGAAGATCAGTTCAAAGCCTATAAAGAAGTTTTAGAAGGTATGGAAGGTAAAGCTGTTGTTGTTCGTACAATGGATATTGGCGGAGACAAAGAATTACCTTACCTAACATTGCCACATGAAATGAATCCATTCTTGGGTTACCGTGCAATTCGTATTTGTTTAGCACAACCGGATATGTTTAGAACACAATTACGTGCATTATTACGTGCGTCTGTTTTTGGACAATTACGTATTATGTTCCCAATGATTGCAACTTTACAAGAATTCCGTCAAGCTAAAGGAATGCTTTTAGAAGAAAAAGCAAAATTAGTAAGTGAAGGCGTGGAAGTTTCAGAAAATATCGAAGTTGGTATCATGATCGAAATTCCTGCTGCTGCTGTTATTGCAGATAAATTTGCTAAAGAAGTTGACTTCTTCAGTATCGGTACCAATGACTTGATTCAATATACTATGGCTGCTGACCGTATGAATGAACGTGTTTCTTATCTTTACCAACCATATAATCCATCAATCTTACGTTTAATTAAAAATGTTATTGATGCTTCTCACAAAGAAGGAAAATGGACAGGTATGTGTGGAGAAATGGCGGGAGATCAAACGGCTGTACCTCTTCTAGTAGGATTAGGACTAGACGAGTTTTCAATGAGTGCTTCAAGTATTCTTAAAACTCGTAGTTTAATGAAACGTTTAGATACAAAACAAATGGCTGAATTAGCTGATAAAGCAATCAATGAATGTGATACTGCTGATGAAGTTGTAGAACTTGTTCAAACGTACACTAAATAAGTAGGATAAACACAAGGATCTTAGGATTCTTGTGTTTTTTTACATGTATTTATTTAAAATAATGCGTTTTCCTTATTAGAACTGATATACTAGAATCAGTTGATATAAAGGAGAGGATCAGAGTGACAAAAAAGATAGGTTTTATTGGAACGGGAGTAATGGGTGCTTCAATTGTTAAACACTTATTAGCAGCTGATTATTCTGTAACAGTCTATAATCGTACTAAGAGTAAAGCAGATGAGTTGATTAGTTTAGGAGCAAAATGGGCTGATACTCCAGCTGAAGTAACAGAAAAGAATGAACTTGTTTTTACAATTGTTGGATATCCGCAAGATGTAGAAGAAACTTATTTTGGCGAAAATGGTATTTTTAAGACAGCTACTGAAAATCATATCTTAGTAGATATGACGACTAGTACCCCTACATTGGCTCAAAAATTATATGAAGAAGGTAATAAAAGAGGTATTAAAGTTCTTGATGCTCCAGTTTCTGGAGGAGATTTAGGAGCGAAAAATGGAACCTTGACTGTTATGGTAGGTGGAGATGAAAGTACTTATGAAAAAGTAAAACCCGTTTTTGATTTATTTTCTGCTAAAGTGAACTTACAGGGAAAAGCAGGCAGTGGACAGCACACTAAAATGGCTAATCAAATTATGATTGCTGGTACAATGACTGGAATGGCTGAGCTATTGGTTTATGCTAATGCCGCAAACTTAGATCTTGAAAAAGTATTGGATACAGTTGGTGGAGGCAGTGCGCAAAATTGGTCATTAGCAAATTATGCACCACGAATTCTTAAAGAAGACTATACCGCTGGATTTTTTGTTAAACATTTTATTAAAGACTTAAAAATTGCATTGGACGAGGCAGAAAAAATGTCATTAGATTTACCAGCTACTCGTCAAGCTAAAGAACTATATGAAGATTTAGCACAAAATGGTTTTGAAAACGATGGGACACAAGCTATTATTAAATTATGGTGGCCGGAAGGTCAACGTCCTAATAATTAATAAATAAATAAAAGTACTGCACGCTATAAGATCGTCGATCTTATGGCGTGCAGTATTTTTTAGTAAGTATTAAACAGCTTTAGGAGGAATAGTCATATAGCTGCGCAATCTTTTTACCGCTTCTTCTAATTTTTCCATGCTGGCAGCATAACTGATGCGTATGTAGCCTTCCCCAGCGCTTCCAAAAGCAGATCCTGGTATTAAAGCAAGCTTGTTTTTTTCAGCTAAATCAATACAAAAGCTCATGCTATTTTGTAAATGCCCTTCTGGAATTTTTGCAAAAAGATAAAACGCACCGTTTGGACGGGCAACTTCAAAACCCAACTGGGTAAATTCTTCAAATAAATAATCTCTTCTTTTACGGTATTCTTTTTTCATTGGTAGTGCATCGTCTATTCCAGTAGTTAAAGCCGCTAACGCTCCTTTTTGAGAGATAGAAGAGGCACAAGTTACAAGATATTGATGGACCTTAATAATTTGGCTTATAAGTTCTTCTGGTGCAAAGATAAAACCGATTCTCCATCCAGTCATAGCATGAGATTTTGATAAGCCATTAATGATGATGGTTTGATCTCTCATATACTCAGCAATAGAAACATGTTCATTATCATACGTTAGTTCACTGTAGATTTCATCACTGATAGCAAATATAGGATATTTTTTGATGGTTTCTGCAAGAGCTTTAACTTCTTCTCGTAAGTAGGTAACACCAGTAGGGTTGCTTGGATAATTTAAAATAATGGCTTTGACATCATTGCCGTGTTCTTTCATTGCAGTATCAATCATTCCAGGAGTTAATACAAACCCGTTAACGCTTGTGTCAATAAAAACAGGTATAGCTTGACTCAGAGTGATCAATGGCTCGTAACCTGGAAAAATAGGCGAAGGGACCAATATTTTATCGCCAGGATTTAGAATGGCTAGTAACGAAGCAGATATAGCTTCAGTGGCACCAACGGTTACTAAGACTTCATTTTTGGGGCTATAAGACACAGCGTATTTTTTCTTCATGAAGATAGAGGCTGCTTCTCGTAAGTTGATATCTCCAGCCATCCCTGTGTAATGTGACTGATTAGCAGTAATTGCGTCTATAGCAGCTTCTTTAATATGGCTAGGTGTATTGAAGTCTGGTTCACCTAACGTTAATTTAAGCATGCCATCTATTATAGATACACGCTCGTCAAATTTACGAATATCTGAAACTTCAATTTTGTAGGTTTGATTATTAAAACGATCCTGTAATGGGTTCATTGCGTTTGCCTCCTTGGATGTGTATTGCAACTATATTAACATAAGATCTTTAAAAGATTCGGCTTTTTTTCTATAAAGATTATTTTTTTATGAAAATAGGGTAAGTTTACTGTCTTTTATAAAAAATTCTGGTAGAATGATTACTGAGTTAAGTTTGAAAGGGGCACGAAATTATGACAACTTCACAATTAGTTGGGATTATTCGCCGATTGGAAGCTATGCTAGAAGATACAGAAAGTGAAGTTCAAGTTCGTCGATTTGAAAAAGAAGGAAACGAACGTTGTGTTATTACGTACGATGCAAAAACTGAAACATTTGAATTGTTAGAAACCTCTACTCAACAAGTATATCAATTTGATGATGTAGACTTAGTTGCTATGGAAATATTTGAATTGCTTCAAGATTAATATAACTTTAGTAATAAAGGTTTATCTACTAAAGACCGATAAAAAATTCTTTAAGAATTTTTTATCGGTCTTTTTTTATTTTTTTCTAACTAGCAATTTTTTCAAAAATGGTTATACTAAATATACTGATGATTAAAAAAAAATGAGAGTAAGGTTGTTTAAAACTCATTTTAAAGAAATGGGAAATGAAGGAGAAAGTATATGGCAGACCAATTGCGAATAGGTATTTTAGGATTTGGAACGGTTGGAAGTGGTGTATTACGTATTTTAAAGAACCATGAGCCGAAGTTAAATCAAGTAACAGGAACAACTTTAAAAGTGAAAAAAGTTTTGGTACGAGACCTGAAGAAACAACGTGGATCAATTGCGGATGGAGTAGAGTTGACCATGGATGCAGATGAAATTATAAATGATCCTGAAATAGACATTGTAGTGGAAGTTATGGGAAGTATCGATCAAGCAAAAGAGTATATTAAAAAGGCGTTGACAGCTGGAAAACACGTTGTTACAGCAAATAAAGATTTAATTGCTTTGCATGGGAATGAATTAGTCGCTCTAGCAAAAGAATACAACTGTGATTTATACTATGAAGCGAGTGTTGCAGGTGGAATCCCAATTTTACGTACGATTGTAGATAGTCTAGCTTCTGACGAAATACAAAAGGTTTTTGGTATTGTTAATGGAACAACAAATTTCATCTTGTCACAAATGACAAATGAAGGGAAATCTTATAGTGAGGCTTTGAAAGAAGCACAAGAATTAGGTTTTGCTGAAAGTGATCCAACAAATGACGTTGACGGTATTGATGCTGCTCGTAAAATGGTTATATTAACACGTTTAGCTTTTGGAATGAATGTGGAACTAGACCAAATTGAAACTAAAGGGATTCGTGATTTACAACAAGAAGATATTAAAATGGCTGAGAGACTAGGCTATAAAATTAAATTGATTGGATCAGCTATTCAAAGTGAAAGTCGAATTAGCGTAGATGTAGGTCCTATATTAGTACCAGTAAATCATCCACTAGCAAGTGTTCAAAATGAGAACAATGCTGTCTTTGTAGTAGGTGCGGCTGTTGGAGAAACCATGTACTATGGTCCTGGAGCTGGAGAACTGCCGACCGCAAATAGTGTGGTAAGCGATGTGATTACAGTAGCCAAAAATATACGTTTAGGCACAAGTGGTAATGTCTTTAGTTCCTATCAGCATGAAACGAATCTTGCAGAGGATACAAAAGTATTCAATAAGTATTACATTGCCATTGAAATGCAAGATAAAACAGGACAATTTTTGGCACTTACAAAATTATTTAGCCAATTTGATATTGGTTTTGACCAAATTATACAACAACCCCTTTCAAGCGATATGGCAAAAGTAGTGATAGTGACACATAAAATTACTAAAGCGCAGCAAAAGGAATTAATAAATGCCTTTAAAGACACAAACGAAATGAATTTACTTGTTTGCTTTAAAGTGATGGAGGGAAATTAATGTATCAAGGATTACTTGAAAAATATAAAGATCAATTGCCAGTAACAGATAAAACACCCATGATTTCTTTGTATGAAGGGAACACACCTTTGATTCCGTTAACTAATCTTTCGAAAGAATTGGGTGTAACACTTTATGGAAAATATGAGGGACTAAATCCTACTGGTTCATTTAAAGATCGTGGAATGGTTATGGCAGTTGCTAAAGCAAAAGAAGAAGGAGCAAAAGCGATCATTTGTGCATCAACTGGAAATACAAGTGCTGCAGCTGCGGCATATGCTACACGTGCAGGACTTAAAGCCTATATTGTTATTCCGGATGGAAAAATTGCTATGGGTAAATTGGCACAAGCCGTCATGTATGGTGCTGATATTATCTCGATCCAAGGTAACTTTGATCAAGCTTTAAAATCAGTTCGAAAGTTAGCTGAAACGGAAGCTGTTACTCTAGTCAATTCGGTAAACCCTTATCGAATTGAAGGGCAAAAAACAGCCGCTTTTGAAGTTTGTGAAGATCTGGGAAAAGCGCCAGATGTATTAGCAATTCCAGTTGGGAATGCTGGGAATATTTCTGCTTATTGGAAAGGGTTTAAAGAATGGAATGAGATAAAGCAAACAGGGCTACCTAGGATGCATGGGTATGAAGCAGAAGGAGCAGCTGCGATTGTCCAAGGGGAAATTATTGAGTATCCTGAAACGATTGCAACGGCTATTAGAATTGGAAATCCAGCTAGCTGGAAATTAGCTGAGGCTGCTCGAGATGAATCCAAAGGTAAAATAGATTTTGTTACAGATGATGAAATTATCAATGCTTATCGAAAAGTTGCTGCTATGGATGGTGTATTTATTGAACCGGGATCTGCTGCTTCTTTAGCAGGAGTGATTAAAGATGTTAAAGGTGGTGCTATTAAAAAAGGCGAAACTGTTGTCTGTGTATTTACAGGAAATGGTTTGAAAGATCCAGATACAGCACTTGAAGTCACAACTATTCCTATTTCAAAGATGGATGACTTAGAAGATATGAGGAAACATTTGCAAGCAGGGGTTGAAAAATTATGAAAATAATTGTACCAGGAACAACATCAAATCTAGGGCCAGGTTTTGATTCCTGTGGGTTAGCTTTAAATTTATATCTGACGCTAGAAGTTGGGCCTGAAACGGAAAGTTGGGTGATTCATCATACCCTTGGAGAAAATATTCCAAGCGATGAAACAAACCTGATTATCAAAACGGCTCTTTCGCTTGTTCCGAATATCCAACCTCGAGAACTATGGATGGAAAGTGAGATACCGGCAACGCGTGGATTAGGAAGTAGTTCAGCAGCCATTGTTGCAGGAATTGAATTGGCTAATCAACTTGCTGAATTAAAGTTAAGCAAAAAAGAGAAAGTGGCGATTGCTTCTAATCTAGAAGGACATCCTGATAATGCGGCACCAGCTATATTAGGCGATTTTGTGATAGCCAGCAAAATAAAAGACAGTACTTTTGCTGTAAAACATACGTTTCCAGATACCGGCATCTTAGCAGTCATTCCAAACCATGAATTGCTGACAAAGGAAAGTCGGGAAGTACTGCCGGAAAAATTGGCTTATGCACAAGCGGTCCAAGCAAGTTCTATCAGTAATGTGATGATCTCAGCTATTTTAGCGGATGACTTGAATTTAGCTGGCGCAATGATAGAAAATGACTTATGGCATGAAAACTATCGCAAAGAACTGGTGCCTCATTTAGTACCGATTCGGGAATTAGCAAAGAAAAATGGAGCGCACGCTACCTTTTTAAGTGGTGCTGGTTCCACTGTCTTGATTTTAGCTCCTTACTCAAGCTTAGATGCTATAAGGAAAGTAGTAAAAGCCAATTTCAATGATACAACTGTGCAAAAAGTTCAGGTTGAACGAGAGGGTTTGAAAGTACAAGCATAAAAAAACGAGTCAGGAAATTTTTCCTGACTCGTTTTTTATAAAGCTAGTTCCTTCGAGTAAATTTTTAAAGCTCGCCGACTAGTTTTGATCCGTGCAGTTCTGTTACACCAAGGTATTGCTGAATGTCAGCAGCATTTTCATTGGTTATTCCTCCACCTGGGAGAATAAGAATTCGATCTTTTGCATAGTCTACTAGTTTTTTTAGATGGGGCAACGTTTCTTCGATTGGAACATGCGAATTTCCACCATGAGTTAAGATTCTTTGCACACCACGATCAGCTAACCAATTGATAGCTTCAAATTGCTTTTCAACTGGAATAGCATCAAATGCCATGTGGAAAGTTACTTGTAAGCCATAAGCTTCTTCTAATAATTGTTCCATTGCATCCTCGTCAATCCAATTGTCCTCTGTTAAGCAGCCGAATACGACTCCATCTAAACCTAAATTACGTGCTTCTATAAGATCGTAGCCCATGATTTTTAATTCACTGTCATTATAGACAAAATTACCAGATCGAGGGCGGATGATAGCCATTAAAGGTATCATTTTTTCTGCACAATAATCTGCTGCTTCATGCATAACACCTTTGCTGACTGTTGTTCCACCACTACTTAAATAATCGCATAATTCTATTCTAGTGGCCCCTTTTGCAATTGCTTTAGGGATAGAACTATAATTTTCTAAACATACTTCTTTTAAATACATAATTGTAAACTCCTTTTTTAAAGGTTTATAAGCAAAGTACAAATCCTTAGTTTTTTTCTAAATAGGCTAATCAATAGTAGTATAGCAAAAAAATAACTAAATAGTTCTATGAAATTTGTAAGATAAATTGAATCTAAGGATTGTCTTCGCTATAATAAAGCAGGAATACTAATGAAAAATTAAAGATAACTTGACAGTAATAATTTTTTACAGCCAAGTAGGTTTAAAGGATGGTAGTAAAATGAAAATTTTAGTTCAAAAATTTGGCGGCACATCAGTAAAAGATGAAGAAAGCCGGTTATCTGCAGAAAAACATATCAAACATGCTATTTCATCTGGATATAAAGTAATCGTTGTTGTATCAGCAATCGGAAGAATGGGCGATCCTTACGCAACCGATTCGCTCTTATCTTTAATTGATGGAGAAAAGAGCTATTTAGATTTAAGAGAACGTGATATGTTGTTATCAGTTGGCGAAACAATATCAACTGCTGTATTTACAAACCAGTTGAAAAAAAATGGTATTCACGCAGTAGGTTTAACAGGCCAAAGTGCAGGTATTCGAACGAATGAAGATTTTGGGCAAGCGAAAGTTCAAGATGTCGATACTTCTGCCATTTATGAATATTTGAAAATAAATGATGTTGTAGTAGTAGCAGGATTCCAAGGAGTAAGCGATAATGGGCATGTGACAACCATTGGACGCGGAGGCAGCGATACGACTGCTGCTTTATTAGGTGGTGCTTTTAAAGCAGCGTGTATCGACATCTTTACAGATGTATCTGGCATGATGACTGCTGATCCTCGATTAGTTGAAAAGGCACAGTTTTTAAAAGTCGTGAGTTACAATGAAGTGAGCAACATGGCACACGAAGGAGCAAAAGTTATTGATCCTAAAGCAGTTGAAATTGCACAACAAGCGGGTATTCCTATTCGCATTCGTTCTACTTACCAATCAGTAACCGATACGGGGACACTTATTACAAATACAAAAATGCAAAGCGATCCACAACGCTTGGTAACAGGAATTGCACATGTGCCACATCTCGTGCAATTTACAATTGAAACCACCAAAGAATTGCAAGAATCCTTATTTAATCTTTTAGCTCAATCAGGTTTTAGTTTAGATTTCATTAACATATTTCCTGGGAAAATAGTTTTTACCCTTCCGCAAACTATTTCTGAAAAAGCGAAAGAACTATTAAATGAACAAAAGATTAGTTACGCCACTCATGAGAACTGTGCGAAGGTAGCTATAGTAGGTGCTGGTATTACAGGTGTTCCTGGAGTAACAGCTAAAATTGTTACCGCAATGGCAAAATTAAACATTCCAATTTATCAATCTGCTGACAGCTATACAACTATTTGGATCCTGATTGAAGAAAAAGATTTAAAAGAAGCGTTAACGGAATTGCATGAAGCTTTTTTACAATCCAATTAATTGGAACAAGAGCCAGTCAATTCTATTAAAGGCTTAAATAAGTCTATCATATGAGAATTAGCCTAAAAAAGCTTGCTAAAGATTGTTTTTTTGTTATTTTGGCGTATAATTAAGTAAATAGTAGACTAGAGGAGTACTGTAAGAGGTACTCCTCTTTTAGTGAGTAGGGAGAAAAAATGTTGAATATATTTAAGCCGACATGGATGGTAGAAGCTATTTACCATATCACACCAGAGCAGTTAAAAGCTCAAAACATAAAAGCTGTCTTAACCGACTTAGACAATACTTTGATTGCTTGGAACAATCCAGATGGAACCCAAGAACTAATTGAATGGATCAATGTGATGGAAGAAGCAGGAATACCTGTCGTGATTCTATCTAATAACAAGGCAGTGCGTGTTGAACGTGTAGCTAAGGTATTACATTTAGATTATGTTTCTAGAGCTTTAAAACCCACAACAGTTGGATTTAAAAGAGCAAGTAAAAAATTGAATTTGTCCAGTGATGAGATCATCATGGTAGGAGATCAAATCATGACTGATATTTGGGGAGCAAACCTAGCGGGGATCCGTAATGTATTAGTAAAACCGATATTGGATACTGACGCTTGGAATACTCGATTTAATCGTTTTATGGAATTGCATATAATGAACTATATGATTAAAAAAGATCCAACAATGAGATGGAGGAAGTCAATAAATGACGACAAAAGAATTAAATAATGAGGAAGAAATTCGTTGTATTGGTTGCGGAGCCATTATACAAACAACGAACAAAGAAGCTTTAGGCTATACTCCAGCTTCAGCCTTAGAAAAAGGACTAGAAAAAGGCGAAGTATATTGCCAACGTTGTTTTAGATTACGCCATTATAATGAGATACAAGACGTTCAATTAACTGACGATGACTTTTTAAGATTACTTAATGAATTAGGTTCTGAAGACGCCTTAATTGTTAACGTTATTGATATTTTTGATTTCAATGGTAGTTTGATACCTGGATTGCACCGTTTTGTTGGAAATAATCCAGTACTGCTTGTAGGAAATAAAGTAGATTTGCTTCCTAAATCACTAAAACGCGGCAAAATGACCCAATGGTTGCGTGAACGTGCTCATGAAGAAGGATTACGACCAGATGATGTTTTATTGACAAGCGCAATGAAACCAGCTGAAATGGAAATTTTATTGGATGCTATTGAAAAACACCGTAAAGGGCGTAATGTTTTTGTAGTAGGTGTGACTAATGTTGGAAAATCAACATTAATCAATCAAATTATTAAATCTACAGCTGGTGTGCAAGACTTGATTACAACATCTCAATTCCCAGGAACAACGCTGGACCGCATAGAAATTCCATTAGATGATGGAAAATTCTTGATTGATACACCGGGTATTATCCATCGTCATCAAATGGCTCATGTTTTAGGCGATAAAGATTTAAAATTGATTGCGCCTAAAAAAGAGATTAAACCAGTTGTTTATCAATTGAATGAAGGACAAACATTATTCTTTGGCGGAGTAGCACGTTTTGATTACTTAAAAGGCGGCAGACATTCCTTTACATGTTTTACTTCGAATGATTTGCATATTCACCGTACAAAATTAGAAAAAGCAGATGAATTATACCAAAAACAAGTAGGTAAATTATTACAACCACCTCGTGAAGACGAAGTTGAAGGTTTCCCCGAATTAGTTCGTTTTGAATTTTCTGTTAAAGAAAAAGCGGATATTGTTTTTGCAGGTCTTGGCTGGGTAACGGTAAATGAACCGGGATGTATCGTAGCAGGATGGGCTCCTAAAGGAATCGATGTTCTGATTCGAAAATCTTTGATATAACTAGAAAATAAAGTAGAAAAGATCGTTAAGGTCTTAATGGAGTGAATAGAATGAAATTAACTGGTAAACAAAAACGTTTTTTAAGAAGTAAAGCACATCATTTAAATCCCATTTTTCAAATAGGAAAAAATGGTTTAAACAAAGAAGTTATCGTACAAATTAGTGAAGCTTTAGAAAAAAGAGAATTAATCAAAGTTGGTTTATTGCAAAATACAGATGAAGTAGCTGAAGAAGTAGCAGCGGTTCTTGAAAAAGAAATCGGTTGTGATGCTGTTCAAATAATTGGTCGTGTAATCGTACTATTTAAGCCATCTACTCAAGAAAAATATCGACGTGTTTCTACTGAAATACCAAGAACAAAATAAACGTTTGATCTATACTATTTTCATGAAGAAAGGTGATTAGCTTGAAAAGGCAATCTTTTTCTACTAATAAGACACAAGTATTAACTGAAATCGAATTGGATATTCAACCAAAGAGAAGAGTGGGCATCCTGGGTGGGACCTTTAACCCTCCACATATTGGTCATTTAGTTATCGCCGATCAAGTTTGCCATCAACTCGGGTTAGAGAAAATTTATTTTATGCCAAGTGCAAATCCTCCGCATCAAGATGAAAAAAAAGCGATCGATGCTGCTCATCGTCTTCGAATGGTAGAATTGGCTACTGAGGATAATGACTATTTTAATGTTGAGAAAGCAGAAATTGAACGCGGTGGGAAAAGTTACACCTATGATACAATAGTAAAACTGAAGGAAGAAAATCCAGATACAGAGTACTACTTTATTATTGGTGGGGATATGGTTGAATATTTGCCTAAATGGTACAAAATTGATGAACTGGCTCAACTCGTGGAGTTTGTTGGTGTTAATCGTCCAGGTTACCCAATTTTTAGTCCTTATCCCATTATTTGGGTAGACGTTCCTTCAATGGACATCAGCTCAACTCTATTAAGGAAAAACTTGAAAATGAACTGTCCGGTAAATTATTTGATTCCTGAAAAGACATTAAAGTATATCCGTCAAGAAGGGTTGTATCTTGATGACAACTAATATAAATCAAATCGTCTATTCAAAAAAATACGTATCCTTAACTAGAAATGAATTGATCGAAGCTGTTCAAAGCCAAATAAGTTCGAAAAGATTCCAACATGTATTAGGTGTAGAGCAAGCCGCTGTTCAACTGGCTGAAAGATACGGTGTATCCATTGAGAAAGCCAGTATTGCAGCTCTAACTCATGATTATGCTAAAGAACGCAGCGATAAAGAAATGCGAGAGTTGATTTCCCATGAAAAGCTTGATTTAGAGTGGCTTGATTATGGGAGCAATATTTGGCATGGCCCTTTAGGAGCTCTTTTAGTAGAGCGTGAGTTAGGTATTTCAAATCTAGATATTTTAAATGCAATCAAACATCATACTGTTGGTGCAGAAAAGATGTCTTTATTGGAGCAAGTGATTTATGTTGCCGATTATATAGAACCTGGCAGAGATTTTCCCGGTGTAGAACAAGTCCGTACCCTTGCTGCAGACGATTTACAAGCAGCTGTTGGTTACGAAACAAAACAAACATTGCACTATTTGATTGAAAAAAATAGAAGAATTTATCCAAAAACAATTGCTACTTATAATAAATGGGTAGCAAATCCTTAGGAGGAACAATATGGAAAACGAAAGCATGAAATTAGTAGAATTAGTTGTAAAAGCAGCAGATGATAAGAGAGCAGAGGACATTATTGCAATGGATGTGAGCAAAATCTCTATTTTAGCAGATTGCTTTATTGTGATGCATGGGAACAGTGAAAAACAAGTCAAAGCTATTTCTGAAGAAATCATCGATCAAGCTGAAAAAGCTGGAATGGATGTAAGAAGAGTTGAAGGACGTGAATCATCTAAATGGTTATTAATTGACCTTGGAGAAGTGATTGTACATGTATTCCACTATTCTGAACGTTCGTTTTATAATCTTGAAAAATTATGGAGTGATGCTCCTTTGGTAGACATCACAAATATGGTTTAAGAAAGATGAGTTATCAAGTTTTTGCACAAGTATATGATGCAATTATGGATGAAACACTTTATGACCGTTGGGGAGTATTTGTAGACAGTCAATTTCAAAATAAGAGTCCAAAATTACTGGAACTTGCTTGTGGAACTGGAGCTTTAGCTGTAGCGCTGTCTAAAAGAGGGTATGATGTAACGGGATTAGATCTATCTGAAAATATGTTGAGCCTGGCTTATGAACGTGCTAGGAAAGAAGAAGTAGCCCTTCCTTTAATTGAGGCAGATATGATGGATCTTTCTGAAATCGGACAATTTGAAGCTGTAACTTGTTTTTCAGATTCACTTTGTTATATGCCTGATGAAGAAGCGGTATATAAAGTTTTTCAACAGGTCTATAATGTATTAACAGATGGCGGGAAATTTTTATTCGATGTTCATTCTATTTATCAAACGGATACTGTCTTTCCAGGCTATATGTTTAATGATCAATCTGAAGACATCAGTTTCTTATGGACAAGCTATGCAGGTGAGAAAGAACATTCTGTTGAACATGATCTAACTTTCTTTGTGTATGATGAAGAGTCAGACAACTATATGCGTTATGATGAAACACATAATGAACGAACATATCCATTAGAACAATATAAAAATATGCTCTCTAAAGCCGGTTTTTCTTCAATTGAAGTAAGTGCGGATTTTGGAGATGCAGAAATAACAAATGAAAGCCCTCGTTGGTTTTTTGTTTGTACCAAATAAATCGTTTATGAATGAAACTTTTTTAATGAAAAACAGAAAAATCAACTATGATTTTTCTGTTTTTTTACATAACGATTCCTCAAGAAAGGAGAGGTACTTTGTTAACACAGGCTTATCAAGTATTGCAAGAAACGTACGGGTTTACCGAATTTAAAACGGGACAAAAAGAAGTTATTGAAAAGGTCCTGCAAGGAAAAGATACATTAGCTATTATGCCTACAGGTGGTGGGAAATCTCTTTGTTACCAGATTCCTTCTCTAGTTTTCGAAGGGGTGACCATAGTAGTATCGCCTCTTATATCGCTAATGAAAGATCAAGTTGATGCCTTAACAGAATTAGGGATACCCGCTACTTATTTAAATAGTACACTAACAGCTGTCGAGATGAATGCACGTTTAAAAAAAGCCGTAAATGGTGAGTATAAATTAATCTATGTTGCTCCGGAAAGATTCCAAACAGAAGAAATTTTTTATTTGATGCATGCAATAACCATTTCAATGATAGCTATCGATGAAGCGCATTGTATTTCTCAGTGGGGTCACGACTTCAGACCAAGTTATTTATCTTTAGGCGAGTCTATTCAACAATTGGATTATCGCCCTGTTGTATTAGCTTTGACTGCTACAGCG
Source organism: Carnobacterium inhibens subsp. inhibens DSM 13024 (assembly GCF_000746825.1). Lineage (NCBI taxonomy): Bacteria > Bacillati > Bacillota > Bacilli > Lactobacillales > Carnobacteriaceae > Carnobacterium > Carnobacterium inhibens. The sequence goes on from NZ_JQIV01000006.1 coordinate 29,790, forward strand.
ACTCCAATTGTTTCGAATGATATATTGCAGTTGTTGGATATTGATCCGGATAATCGTGTGAAAACGGGATTTGAGCGTGATAATTTAGCCTTTCAAGTGGTGAAAGGACAAGAACGAAATCGCTTTTTACTGGATTATTTAACAGTAAATAAAGGGCAATCGGGAATCGTTTATGCTAGTACCCGAAAAGAAGTGGAACGTATTTATGAATTATTGAACGCCAAAAAGATTAAAGCTGGAAAATACCATGGCGGGCTGAGGGAAGATGAACGAAACGATTGGCAAGAAAAATTTCTTTATGATGAAGTTACGGTAATGGTAGCGACAAATGCATTTGGAATGGGTATCGATAAAAGTAATGTCCGATTTGTGATTCATTATCAAATTCCCAAAAATATTGAGGCATATTATCAAGAAGCAGGCCGTGCGGGTCGAGATGGATTGCCAAGTGATGCTATTTTATTATTTTCTCCTCAAGATATGCAGATTCAAAAATTTTTTATTGACCAATCAGAGTTAATGGAAGAATTGAAGAATCAAGAATATCGAAAATTAAGAGAGATGGCACAATACGGTTCGACACAAGTATGTTTGCAACGTTATATTGTTGAATATTTTGGAGATCAATGCAACGATTGTGGCAGATGCAGCAATTGTCTAGACGATCGTGAAGCGATTGATATTACATTAGAAACCCAAAAAGTGTTGTCTTGTGTGAAACGAATGGGTGAAACCTATGGAAAATCACTTATCATGAAAGTTCTAACCGGATCTAAAGATAAAAAGGTCACTCAATGGCATTTCGAAGAACTATCAACCTATGGATTAATGAAAGGTGTCCCTCAAAAAGAAGTGACACAGCTAATTGATTATTTAACGGCAGAAAAATTCTTAGCTCCTACTGATGGCCAGTACCCTATTTTAAAATTAACAGAAAAAGCTGTTACAGTATTAAAAGGGGAAATGACAGTCACTAGAAAACAAGCAAAAGTGGCGCAAAAAGTAGCAGTAGACGATGCTTTGTTTGATCAATTAAGAGAACTGAGACGCACATTTGCTACTGAGCAAAAAGTGCCACCCTATGTTATTTTTTCAGATGAAACATTGCATCAGATGTGTGTCCTTATGCCTCAAACTGAAACAGAAATGTTAAAAGTAAAAGGTGTGGGTGAAAATAAATTAGAGAAGTATGGCGAAGCTTTTTTAACATTTTTAAGACAAACTAAAGTAACCAGTTAAAGAGAGGGCTTTACTATGAAAAGTTGTGGTGTAGTTGTAGAATATAATCCCTTGCACAACGGACACGTGTATCATCTAGAAAAAACAAGAGAATTATCTGGCGCTGAAGTAGTCATTGCTGTTATGAGTGGGAACTTCCTGCAACGAGGTGAACCAGCCATTGTAGATAAATGGGCTAGAACACAAATGGCTTTAGCAGCTGGGGCAGATTTAGTCATCGAATTGCCAGTTTCATTTAGTGCGCAACCAGCAGATTATTTTGCTAAAGGATCAGTTTGTTTATTACATGCTTTAGGATGTGACGCTATTTGCTTTGGTTCAGAATCTGGTGACAGTAAAGACTATCAACAGATGGCTCATTTCCTAAATCAAAATGAAGCTATGATTGATCAGCGATTCAAAGAAAATAAAAATTCAGGACAGACGTATGCTACTCAAATGGCTCAAACTCTGGAAGAACTTACACCTCATCAAACTTTCTCTCTTTCTACCCCGAATAATATCTTGGGGCTGGCTTATGCTAGGGAAAATCTGCGCCATAAAAATCCGATGGAACTCTATACGACGACAAGAGTCGGATCTGATTATCATAATGAAGAATTGATGGAACAGAATTTTTCAAGTGCTACAGCTATTCGAAAAAAATTAGTTGGCAATCAGTTGAATAATGCTGCACTTGAAGAATTGAGACTAAGCATGCCAGATTGCAGTTTTAAACTAGTAACCTCTAAACCGCTAGTTAGTTGGGAAAATTATTGGTCTTATTTAAAATATCAAATAGAAGTACAATCTCTTGAAGAATTGCGTACGATATACCAGGTAACTGAAGGCATAGAATATCGATTAAAAGAATATGTACATGAGGCAGAAAGTTTTGAACAGTTTATTTCATTGGTGAAAAATAAAAGGGTATCTTGGGTTAAATTGCAGCGTTTATGTGTATATATCTTATTACAATTAAAAAAAGACGAAATGGTTGAGGAAATAAAAAAACCGCGAGCCATTCACTTGTTAGGTTTTAGTCCTTCTGGAAGAAATTACTTGAAAGAAAAGAAAAAAGAGTTTACTTTACCATTGATCACTAATGTAACTAAAAAAAATAAAAGTTTGTGGACAACTGATATAAAAGCAGGTAAGATTTATCAAATGGGGCAAATGGGTTTAATAAAAGAACAAGATTACTATCGTCAGCCAGTAAAATAAAATATATTTTTTTTGAAAATGCATATGAAAACAAGTTCTTATAAGGAAGACCTGTAAGGTAAAATACATTGACAAAGGATTCATTCACTAGTATAATAATCTTTGTTGCTTTAGGAGTGATGTAAAATGAAATGGTCATTAAACGAATTGCAAAAATACCGCAATGAACCGTTAGTTTTCTCTGAAACTGTTGACTTGAAAAAGACAATGATGAATCGAGAAAAAGAATTATTGGATGTTTCTCCAATTGATTTAGAAGGAACGCTCATTGTTCATGAAAAGGAAATCTTGCTTCATATGGTTGTTTCATTAACTGTGACACTACCCTCTGCAAGATCACTAAAACCAGTTTTATTCCCTATGACAGTTGGAATAGATGAAATTTATATTCCACCTTCTGTTACTCCTGGACCTACAATAGATAATGAGGAAGAAACAGTCATTCTTTTAGATAAAGATATGATCGATCTTACTGATGCTATTACGGACTCAGTTTTGTTAAATCTTCCTTTGCAAGTATTTACGCAAGAGGAACAAGAAGGGCAAGACATGCCTAGTGGAAATGATTGGGCTGTTATCTCTGAAGACGAATATAGTTCGAATTTAGAAACAGAAAAATCAGAAACTGAGGATCCGCGTTTTGCTGGGTTGAAAGATTTGTTTAAAGATGAATCTGACACTCAAGGTTAAGTATAGAATAAGTGCTATTTTCTAACATGAATTTGTATAGAAAAGCAATTTTTTAAGGAGGTGTAGTAGAATGGCAGTACCAGCAAGAAGAACATCAAAAGCTAAAAAAAACAGACGTCGTACGCATTTTAAATTAGAAGTGCCAGGTATGAACGCATGCCCTAACTGTGGTGAATTGAAAAAAAGCCATCACGTTTGTGCATCATGTGGACATTACGATGGTAAAGAAGTAGTCAGCAAAGAAGCTTAATTTTTTGCGAAATTATCATGAGATAATTTAAAACCCTTATTGAGACCATGGCTCAATAAGGGTTTTTTGTTTTGTGACAAAAAAATAAAGTGTACAAAAACAAAAAAGTACGTTAAATTTAAAAAGAATCGTTTAGAAAATCTGAAAATAAGTATATATATATATGTAAAAGGTGGGATGAAATGGAGTCCGGAACTTCCTTGATGATAGGGAAAGTGATATTATATTGTTTACCGCTTATACTATTGTTATTCTTTAGTAAGAGCATACGAAATCATTTTAAAAGACAACAATCAACAATAAAATTGCCAGATTTAATGATTCCATTTTTGATTATAGGTATTCATATTCTTAGTATGTTAACGTATGAATTTTCGTTGATTCCCTATTTTTTAATTTTTATTTTTAGTTTGGGAATTATCCTTTTAGTATGGACAGCAGTAAAAAAAGGAGAAATTTTGTATAAAAGCTTTTTTAAAATGTATTGGCGATTTGTCTTTATCAGTTCGATCTTTACTTACTATGGTTTAGTCTTGGCCAATATCTTTTTAACCTAGTCATATTTACTTTTTAAACGGGAAGGGAAACAACAAACGTTTAGACCCGAATCTTCTAGCGTATAATCCTATCCCTAAAGAGACAAAAACTGTTAGAGTTAAGAAAAACGGAGTAACTAATCTCAACATGGTCCTTATCCATCGAACAACATTCGTGAAGGGACATGGTCGAGTCTGGTTTTTGGAACACATTTTAGAATAAGCAGAAGGAAATAGCATAGAGGTTGAGACTTTGGTCTCAACCTCTTTTTTTTTGTAAATGTTTAAATTAGTGGGAACCCCCACCACAAGGAAACCCTCTAGAATTGAAATGTAAGGGGTTTGAAAAATAAAAAAGATTCTAATGAAAATATTTATGCCTTTTTTTGAATAATTGTGGAGGAAAGTGGGGCAATGTGGTAGACTGAAAATATCTAATTGGAGTTTGGGGTGAGACAGCTATGTTAATGGGTGAACACAAGCACAATATTGATGCAAAAGGTCGTTTGATTATGCCATCAAAATTTCGATCTGATTTAGGTGAGAAATTTATACTTACTCGCGGATTAGACGGATGTTTGTTTGGTTATCCCCAAGAATCATGGACTGCTCTCGAAGAAAAATTAAAACAACTCCCTTTAGCAAAAAAAGAAGCTCGTGCTTTTACAAGATTCTTTTACTCAGCGGCAGTTGAATGTGAATTAGACAAACAAGGAAGAATCAATATTCCACAAACATTAAGAGACCATGCTAAATTAGAAAAAATTTGCTATGTCATAGGGGTTTCAGAACGAATAGAAATTTGGAGCGATACAAGTTGGAACCAAGTTTCCCAAGATGCTGAAGAAATGTTTGATAGTATTGCTGAAGAGATGATTGATTTTGGATTTTAATTTTTAAAAAAAGTCCAAAGGTAATATAAATAAATGTAAAATTTAGAATGAAAAATATGGAGTAAGGTAGGCGAAAAAATGACAGCATTTAATCATGAAACAGTTTTATTGCGAGAAACAGTCGATGGGCTGTCGTTATCTCCAGAGGGCATTTATGTTGATTGCACTCTAGGCGGAGCCGGTCACAGTGAATATTTATTATCACAATTGAATGGAAACGGGCATTTATTTGCTTTTGACCAAGATGAACGTGCAATTGAAAATGCAAAAGTTCGATTGGCTGAGTATGTTGATAAAGGTATGGTTACCTTTATCAAATCAAATTTCCGTCATATTAAAGAAGAATTAACAAATCTTGGTATAAATGAAGTAGATGGTATTTTATACGATTTAGGTGTTTCTTCTCCGCAATTAGACGAAGCAGAACGAGGTTTTAGTTATCATCAAGATGCACCTTTAGATATGCGAATGGATACCGATGCTCCCCTGACAGCTAAAGAAGTGATCAATGAATGGTCATACCAAGATCTAATAAGAATTTTTTATCGTTATGGTGAAGAAAAGTTTTCAAAGCAAATTGCTCGTAAAATTGAAGCGGCGAGAGAAATCAAGCCAATAGAAACAACTAATGAGTTAGTAGAATTAATTAAAGCAGGTATACCTGCACCAGCCAGAAGAAAAGGCGGACATCCTGCGAAACGCGTTTTCCAAGCCGTACGTATTGCAGTGAATGATGAATTGTCATCTGTTGAAGATTCCTTGGAACAAGCTATTGATTTGTTAGCAATAGGTGGTCGTATCAGCGTGATTTCTTTTCATTCACTTGAAGATCGAATTGTTAAGTCTATTTTTAAAGATCACTCCAAAGGTCCTGAATTGCCACGTGGTTTACCAGTTATTCCAGAAGAATTTCTACCAGAATTAAAATTGATTACTAGAAAGCCAATTTTACCTTCAGAAGAAGAATTAGAAGTAAACAATCGCTCAAGAAGTGCCAAATTACGAATTGCAGAAAAACAAAATAAACTAATTTAAATAGTAGAAGACAGGAAGGAAGTATTAGAATATGCCATTAGAAAGTAACCTAGCTAGAAATATTGAAATCGAAGTACCTTTTCAGCCGCAGGTAGCTCCTACTCCTAAAAAGGAAAAAATACATACTCCTTTAACTAAAAGAATAGGCATCACAAAAGGTGAGAAACTACTTATTAGTTCTGTCTTAATTGTTTTATTTGCTTTAATCGCTGTCAGTATTTCGTTAGAGATTACGATTGCTAGTACCAACCGTACATTGCAAGACACAACAACATCTATTGCCGAGTCAACGACTGTCAATGATAATTTGAAACAAGAAGTTCAAGAATTATCTCGATATGATCGTGTATATGAAATAGCAAATAAATTCGGCCTAGAAATGAATGAAGAAAATGTTAGGAATGTTATAAAATGAATAATAAAAATCCTCTAAAAAACAGAAAAAAGGTTGCCATACTTTTATTTTTTGGCACCATTCTTTTACTAGTCGTTTTTGCGGGACGGATTGCATTTATAATGGTAAAAGGTGAAGTCAACGGAGAAGATTTATCCCAAAACCTAAACAATTTATACACAAGAAGTAGCGTACTAGAAGCAAACCGAGGAACCATATACGATGTTGGGGGGGAATCGGTTGCTATGGACGCTACTTCTTATTCTTTAGTGGCGGTTTTAACGGATAAATGGTCTAATGCTGAGGAACTTCAACATGTAACTGACAAACAAAAAACTGCTGAGGCATTAGAAAAACATATTTCAATGAGCAAAGAAGAAATATTAACTAAATTAAATCAAGAAGATCTTGATCAAGTTGAATTTGGTGAAGCAGGAAAAAATCTATCCTATGATACAAAAAAAGATATTGAAGAAGAAAATTTACCGGGTATTGTTTTTGAAGAAACACCTACAAGGCTTTACCCTAATGGAATATTTGCTTCGCATTTAGTCGGTTATGCTGCATTACCTTCAGGAGAAAAAGAGGATGTTTCTAGCACAGACTTAACAGGCATGATGGGTATTGAGCTTGCTTATGACGATATATTGAAAGGTACAGATGGAAAAACAATTTACCAAAAAGATAGTTTTGGATATGTTATCCCAAACTCTAAAGTAGAAACAACTGAGCCTGTAAACGGAGATGACATTTATCTTACTATAGATAAACGCATGCAAGTTTACATGGAGAATGTTATGAGTGAAATTGATGAAAAATATGATCCAGCTATGGCAACAGCAACATTGATCAATCCTGAAACTGGAGCGATTATTGCTGCATCTCAAAGACCGACATTTAATGGAACTACAAAAGAGGGTATTGATCAATTGTGGCAAAATTTATTGGTAGAAAATACCTATGAACCAGGATCTACAATGAAGATACTCACTTTGGCAGCTGCTGTCAGTGAAGGAGTTTTTGATCCAAATGAGTACTTTAAATCAGGAGTAAAAAACGTTTCAGGAGGACCAATTCATGATCACGATCCAAACGGTTGGGGTACTATATCCTACTTGGAAGGTTTAGCGCGTTCAAGTAATGTGGCATTTGCTAACCTAATGGAAAAAATGAGTCCAGAAACTTGGAAAGAATATATGGATGCATTCGGAATTGGCCAAACGACTGATTCTGGTTTAGCAAATGAAGCTAAAGGTTCAGTTGCTTTTAACTATCCTCTAGAACAAGCTAATACAGCGTTTGGACAAGGGTTAACCGTAACTGCATTTCAAATGCTGCAGGCTTTTACTGCTGTAGCAAATGATGGGCAAATGATGAAACCACAATTTATTAGTAAAATCGTTGATTCCGACACAGGGGAAGAAACCGTCATTGAGCCGGAAGTTGTTGGGGAACCTATAAGTGAAGAGGTAGCGGATCAAACATTAGAGTATCTAAAAGAAGTCGTTTATAACAAAAATGGTACAGGAGTGGGCTATCAAATTGATGGTTACGAAATTGCTGCAAAAACTGGAACTGCAGAAATTGTCAATCCTGAAACAAAACAGTATTATAGTGGTGGAACAAATTATATTTATTCTGTAGCAGCTATGGTTCCGGCAGACGATCCAAAACTAATACTCTACATCACCGTGAAACAGCCTAAAATTAAGGATGGAAGTACAACGGGTAGTGGAGTAGTAAAAGAAATTTATCATCCTATTATGAAACGGGCATTAGAATATTTAGCTTTAGGTGAAGAAGAAGATGCTGAAGCTAATTCAGTCGAAATGCCAAAAGCTACTGGAATATCAAAAGAAGAAGCCTTAAAATCATTAGAAGATACTCAGTTAAATGTGACCGTTGTTGGAAATGGTGATACAATAGTACAGCAATTACCGTTACCAAACGAAACAACTATTGAAAATCAACGCATCGTTTTGATGACGAATGGTGCGATGACTATGCCTGATATGATGGGGTGGTCAAAGAATGATGTGTTGAAGGTTTCAGAAATTACAGGATTGGAATTTACTTTTGAGGGTGAAGGGTATGTAGTTAGTCAAAGCCTAGAACCAAATGCAAATATGCATGGTGCAGATAAAATTACTATAGTATTAGAAACTCCACAAGAATAGAAAAAGGTGAAAATAATGAAAGCAATTGAATTGATCAAACCATTAAAAACTACAAAGTACTCAATGGATTTTTCCGATAATTTGGAAATAGCTAACATTACCCAAGATACGAGAGAAGTTGAACCTGGTTCACTTTTTATTTGTATTATTGGTTCTGTTAAGAATGGACATGAATTGGCTAGTGAAGCTGTTCAAAAAGGAGCAGTATTAATTGTGGCAAGCGAACCCATAGAGGTTTCAGTTCCAGTTGTATATGTAAATAACACAATGAAGGCTATGGCTCATTTAGCAGCTGCTTTTTATGATTATCCTAGCCAAGATCTACGTGTAATAGGTGTAACCGGTACAAATGGAAAGACGACTGTTACTCATCTTTTGGATTATATATTCCATGATCACAAAGAAAAAACTGGAGTTATCGGAACGATGTATCGCCGTATTGGTTCTAAAGTGTTTGAAACAAAGAATACGACCCCAGATAGTATTACTCTTCAAAAAACATTAAATGAAATGCGGAAAAGTGAAGTGAAAACCTGCTCGATGGAAGTCTCTTCACATTCATTGGTTCAAGGAAGAGTATGGGGGACGGATTTTGACGTTGCTATTTTTACTAACCTAAGTCAAGATCATTTAGAATATCATCATACGATGGAAAAATATGCTGAAGCGAAAAGCTTGTTGTTCTCACAATTAGGAAATGGGTACGAACAGGGCAATCCTAAGTTTGCTATCCTGAATTTTGATGACCCAGTCGGCAGAAGCTATGAAGAAAAAACAGCTGCTACTGTTTTTTCTTATGGAATTGATCAACCTGCTGACTTTAAAGCTACTGATTTAAGTATCACAAACAAAGGAACACGTTTTAATTTAAATTTTGAAAATCGTGTTTACGAAGTACAATTACAATTAGTTGGTAAATTCAATGTATCAAATGCATTAGCAGCAATTGCTGGAGCCTATGCTGCGGGTCTTGATTTGCCTTCTATTATTCAATCGATTAGTGAAATAAGCGGTGTAAGAGGACGTTTTGAAATTGTCAAAGGTGAACATGATTTTGCAGTTATCGTTGATTATGCACACACACCAGATGGGTTGCTAAATGTTTTAAATGCTGTAAATGAAATTAAAGTTGGTAATGTATTTTGTGTAGTAGGTTGTGGTGGAGACCGCGACCGCACGAAACGACCAATAATGGCTGATATTGCACAAAAGAACTCTGATAGGGTCATTTTCACAGCGGATAATCCAAGAACAGAAGATCCTATTGAGATATTAAAAGAGATGGTCTCAGGTTTAAGTGCAGACACTTATCAATTGATTCCGGATAGAAGAGAAGCTATCCAAGCAGCTATACAACAAGCCAAATCAAATGATATTGTGTTGATTGCAGGAAAAGGTCATGAAGATTATCAAATCATCGGCACTGAAAAACATCATTTTGATGATGTTGAAGAAGCTGAAAAAGCAATTAAAATAAAAAACAAAGATAAATAGGAGCGTAATATAATGCAATGGACAGAAATGATAGTTGCAATTGTGAGTAGTTTTGCTTTAACTATTATGGCAATGCCGATCGTGATTGGATTTTTTAGAACAAAACAATTAGGCCAAACAACAAGAGATGAAGGGCCTAAGTGGCATGAAGTAAAAACAGGAACACCTACAATGGGAGGCGTCGTGTTTTTAGTAGCTGCTATTATTTCGACTATTTGGGTTGCCTTGTGGCAGGACGTCTTTTCTTTAGGAATTGGTTTATCTTTATTTATTCTTGTTTTATATGGATTGCTTGGATTCTTAGATGACTTCATTAAAGTATTTAAAAAGAGAAACCTTGGATTAACATCTAAACAAAAATTAATTGGACAAATACTTGGAGGAGTTTTATTTTTTGCAGCGTATCTTTATGATGGGCTTCCAACAGAATTGAATCTTTATTTCTTAGGTACAATCGACATTGGTTGGTTCTATGGATTGTTCATTATTTTTTGGCTGGTTGGGTTTTCAAATGCCGTTAACTTAACAGACGGGCTAGATGGTCTAGTAGCCGGAACGGCAAGTATTGCATATGGAGCATATGCGATTATTGCGTGGAATCAACAACAGACGGATATTTTAATTGTTTGTTTAACTGTAATCGGAGGATTGATTGGCTTTTTCTTTTTTAATAAAAAGCCAGCTAAAATATTCATGGGTGATGTTGGGTCATTAGCTTTAGGCGGTGGATTGGCTGCTGTTTCTATTTTATTACATCAAGAGTGGTCACTTCTATTGATTGGTTTGGTGTTTGTTATGGAAACGGCCAGCGTTATGATCCAAGTTACTTCTTTCAAGTTGAGAGGTAAAAGAGTGTTTAAAATGAGCCCAATTCATCACCACTTTGAAATGAGTGGTTGGAGTGAATGGCGTGTTGTAGTAACTTTCTGGTCCATTGGATTAGTAGCTGCAGTATTATGTCTATTAATTGTTCTATAATACTGAAATGTAAAAATATATTGAGTTTTATAAAAAATCCTTTATTTTAAGAAGAAGAGGTTTAGAGATGAAAAACATAAAACGATATGAACATAAAAAAGTATTGGTTTTAGGCTTAGCTTTAAGTGGAGTAAATGCCGCTAAATTATTACACGCACTAGGTGCTTTAGTAACGGTAAATGATTACAAAAATTTTGATGAAAATCCTCAAGCACAAGAGTTGTTAGAATCAGGTATACGAGTTGTCACAGGGGGGCATCCTGTTGAATTATTAGATGAAGATTTTGAATGGGTTGTGAAAAACCCAGGAATCATGTACAACAATCCCATTATTGTGAAAGCAATCGAAAAAGGTATACCCGTCATAACCGAAGTTGAATTAGCTTATGAAGTAGCTGAAAGTACGATTATTGGAATTACAGGTACAAATGGTAAAACAACCACTACGACAATGATTGCTGAGTTGTTAAATGCGGGACGTTCAAAAGGACATGCATACGTAGCTGGAAATATTGGTACGCCTGCAAGTCTTGTGGCTCAAAAAGCGACAGCAGATGATGAAATCGTTATGGAATTGTCTAGTTTCCAATTAATGGGAATTACAGAATTAAAGCCACACATCGCAGTGATAACAAATATTTACTCTGCTCATTTAGATTACCATGGTACAAGAGATGAATATGTAACGGCTAAAATGAATATTACTAAAAACCAAACAGAAAAAGATTACCTCATATTAAATTGGGACCAACTCGAATTAAGAAAGCTAGCGAAACAAAGCAAAGCTCAAATTATTCCATTCTCTAGAAAAGAATTTTTAGAAAATGGTGTTTATTTACAAGATGGCGTTATTTATTACCAACGAGAGCCTGTTATGGCAAAAGAAACTATTTTAGTTCCTGGTGAGCATAATGTTGAAAATGCGATGGCAGCTATCGCAGTGGCTAAGTTATTGAATCAAGAGAATGGCGTTATTCGAAATAGTTTAGAAAATTTTGCGGGTGTAAAACACCGTACACAATTTGTAATGGAGTTGGAAGAAAGACGTTTTTACAATGATTCAAAAGCCACCAATACATTGGCAACTGAAAATGCTTTAAAAGGTTTTGATGTGCCGATAATCTTATTAGCTGGTGGATTAGATCGTGGAAATGATTTTGATGATTTGATTCCAACAATGAGCAATAAAGTAAAAGCCCTGATTGTTTTTGGGGAGACAGCAATGAAGTTAAGCGAAGCAGGCAAAAAAGCTGGGATAGAAACAATTATTCCAGTTCAAAATGTCGAAGCAGCAGTTCCAGTAGCTTATGAATTAAGTGAACCAAATGACGTGATTTTGTTATCTCCCGCTTGTGCTAGCTGGGATCAATACCGAAGTTTTGAAGTTCGTGGAGATGCCTTTATTCACTCCGTAGAGCAAGTAGCAGAAGAAGTAACAGCAGCAGAGGAGGAATAGGCCATTTGGTCTGATAACTAATGAAAATTTTATTATCCGGTGGAGGAACTGGTGGACATGTCTATCCAGCACTCGCACTAATGCGTCGAATACAAGAAGTAGATCCAACAGCCGAATTTTTATATGTCGGAACAGAAAAAGGATTAGAGAGCAGAATTGTAAAAGATTATGGTATTCCTTTTGCATCTGTAGAAATAAAAGGATTCAAACGCTCGCTGTCTCTTGATACTTTTAAAACGATTCAGCTGTTTATTAGTAGTATTAAGCAAGCAAAAAAAATTGTTAAAAACTTTCAGCCTGATGTCGTTATCGGAACTGGAGGGTATGTATGTGCCCCTGTAGTATATGCTGCATCAAAGTTAGGAATTCCTAGCGTTATTCATGAACAAAATAGCGTTGCAGGTATAACAAATAAATTTCTTGCACGTTATGTGACCAAAATTGCCATTTGTTTTGAAGAAGCAAAAAATGACTTTGCTAAATATGCTGAAAAGGTTGTTTTTACTGGTAATCCTAGAGCACAAGAAGTAAGTAATGTACAAAAAAAAGCAGCTTTAGAAGCTTACAATTTGGATTCAGAAAAACCAACGGTATTAATTTTTGGTGGAAGTAGAGGAGCCAAAAGAATCAATGATGCATTTATCGAAGCTTTGCCTATGTTAGCTACTAAAGACTATCAAGTTTTAATGGTTACTGGTGATGTACATTATGAAAAAATTAAAAATCAGTTGACTCAAATCAATAATGACAAATTTAATGTCTCAGTTGTATCTTACATTTCCAATATGCCAGAAGTATTTACTACTGTTTCACTAGTTGTTTCAAGAAGTGGGGCTACGACATTGGCAGAACTTACAGCATTAGGTTTGCCAAGTGTATTGATTCCTAGTCCGTATGTTACGAATGATCATCAAACAAAAAATGCAGAAAGTTTAGTCAATAAGCAAGCTGCAACGTTAATAAAAGAAACAGAACTAACTGGTGAAAGTTTAGTTCAAACATTGGATGAACTAATGCTAAATCCGGAAATGCGCCAGGAAATGGCCGGAAATGCTAAGCAAAGTGGTATGCCTTTTGCTTCTGATACATTGATTGAAGTAATAAACCAAATAGTTAAAAAATAACTTTTAGAAAGGAGGATAGGTGCATGAACAAGAAAAAAAAGAATCAATCATCATTTAAGTTGCATCTGCCTCCATTCAAAAAAGTTGGAACGAGTAAAACAACTAATAATGGTAATCAATCTTTTTCTGTTAACAAAAAGAAAGAGCAAGTAAGTAAAAAGCCTCAATCATTAGAGCACACGTTACCAAAATTAAAAAAGCAACGTCAAAAAAATCTTCTTACACGGTTGATTACGCTTATTTTATTATTTTCATTTGCAATTTTAATAGTTGTATATTTTATAAGTCCTTTAAGTAAGGTAGACATGGTATCTGTTAGTGGTACAAAAGAAGTAGCAGATCAAGAAATAATTGATGTCAGCCAGATTAAATCCGGGAAAAATCTATGGGGAATTTTCTTCGAAAGAAAAAATATCTCTAAAATGGTCTTAGCTGATTTGCCACAAGTAAAAGCTATGGAGATTTCTTTGAGTGGATTAAATGACTACACTATAAAAGTTGAAGAATATAAAACAGTGGCTTATTTAGCTGAAGACAATAAGTATTACAATATTCTAGAAAATGGCAAAATTGTAAATGAAAGTAGAAAAGTATCAATAGGAAATCCTCCAATATTCAAGAACTTTGAAGAAAATAAAGCTTTAATTTTAATGATTGATCAATATAAAGCGATTAATGAAACGACTCAAAATAGTATTTCAGAAATTGAGTATACTCCTGACGATATTGATGACTATCTTATTAAAATCTACATGAACGATGGAAATGAAGTAATTGCTTCTATTCCTTCTTTTGCTGAAAAAATGGTTTATTATCCTGATATGGTGAAAAAAATTGGGGATCAAAAAGGAACTTTTAATATAGAAGTAGGCGCATATTTTTCTCCTTTTCAATACAATGACAAGAAAAAAGATGAAGAGAATGCTCAAAAAACAACTCCTGAAGAAAATAGCGTTGAAATCGATTTAGAAGAAGCAGGAGAGTAGCATTAAATAACGAAATTTCTTTTGTATAATTACAAAAAAATACTGAAATACTTCGTAAATTGAGAATGCATATGGTAAAATTAGTATTAATTATAGTTTTTAATAAAAAAGATGATACAGGAGGTTTCAATGAATGGGAAATACTGAAATGTATGTAAGTCTAGATATTGGAACCACTTCAATAAAAGTAGTTGTAGCTGAATACATCAATGGACAAATGAATATTATTGGAGTAGGAAATGAAAAATCAGAAGGCTTAAATCGCGGAATTATCGTAGACATCGATAAAACTGTACAATCAATTAATAAAGCTATTAAACAAGCTGAACAAAAAGCTAATGTGGATATTTATAATGTTATTGTTGGAATTCCAAGTAATTCTGTTGAAATAGAAGCTTGTCACGGAATGATAGCAGTATCAGGAGAAAATCGTGAAATCACTGAAACAGATGTCCAAAATGTTTTGGCAGCTGCAATGGTCAAATCGGTTCCTCCAGAAAGAGAAATTTTGACTATATTACCAGAAGAATTTATTGTTGACGGATTTGATGGAATCAAAGATCCAAGAGGAATGATTGGCGTTCGATTAGAAATGCATGCTATCATGATCACTGGACCAAAGACCATTTTACATAACACAAAACGTTGTGTTGAAAAAGCTGGTTTAAACATTCAAAATATTGTCTTACAACCTTTAGCTGCTAGTAGTATAACAATGTCTAGCGGAGAAAGAGATTTTGGTACCATCCTTGTTGATATGGGAGGCGGTCAAACAACTGCTTCAGTTATGCATGATCACCAATTGAAATACACTTATGTAGATCAAGAAGGCGGAGATTACGTAACAAAAGACATATCCGTTGTATTAAATACTACTGTTGAAAACGCAGAAAGAATCAAGCGTGATTATGGATACGCTTTGCCAGAAGAAACTTCTCAAGAAGAAAAATTTCCAGTAGAAGTGATTGGCAAGAACCAACCAGTAAAAATTGACGAACGCTACTTATCAGAAATTATTGAAGCTCGGTTGGTTCAGATTTTTGAAAAAATCAAGACTGAGTTAGATAAAGTAGGAGCAAGAGAATTGCCAGGGGGACTTATTATAACTGGTGGAGCTGCTGCTTTGCCTGGTATAGTAGAACTGGCTGAGGATATTTTTGAAATCCCAGTGAAATTATATATACCAAATCAAATGGGTATGCGTTACCCTACATTTACTACAGGAATAGGCTTGATTCAACACGAAGCTAATTTAGATGAAATTCATCAGATAGTGAAAGAATATCAATTAGGAATTGCTAAAAATGAAGATACATCTCATCATACTAAATTAGAGTATCCTTCAGACCATATTGAAGATAGTTCTTTAGAATTTAAAAAAGTAAAACCTATCAAAAAAGAAAAGAAAAGTGAAGACAAATGGAGTTCTAAAGCTAAAAGCTTTATCTCAAATTTCTTTGATTAAATAAATGCATTCAAATTGTAGTAGGAGGAAAACGGAATGGACTTAGAATTTGATACAAACCCAGCTAATGGAGCAATCATTAAAGTAATAGGTGTTGGTGGAGCTGGTAATAATGCTGTAAACCGCATGATAGATGAAAATGTACAAGGTGTAGAATTTATCGTAGCAAATACTGACCTACAAGCTTTAGCAGGTTCAAATGCTGAAGTTAAAATCCAACTTGGGCCTAAATTGACTCGTGGATTAGGAGCTGGTGCAAATCCTGAAATCGGACGTAAAGCAGCTGAAGAGAGCGAAGAACAAATTGCTGAATCATTGCGTGGAGCTGATATGATTTTTGTAACTGCTGGTATGGGCGGCGGTACTGGTACTGGTGCTGCGCCAATCGTGGCTCGAATTGCTAAAGAACAAGGGGCTTTAACAGTTGGGGTCATTACTAGACCATTTACTTTTGAAGGACCAAAACGTGGACGTTTTGCTGCAGAAGGTGTAGCACAAATGAAAGAACACGTAGACACTCTAGTGATTATTTCTAATAATCGCTTATTAGAAATCGTTGACAAGAAAACGCCGATGCTTGAGGCTTTCCATGAAGCGGATAATGTTTTACGACAAGGTGTACAAGGAATTTCAGATTTAATTACTGCACCTGGATATGTAAACTTAGATTTTGCCGATGTAAAAACGGTTATGGAAAACCAAGGTTCAGCATTGATGGGAATCGGTATGGCTAGTGGTGAAAATCGTACAGTTGAAGCGACTAAAAAAGCTATTTCTTCTCCTTTATTAGAAGTTTCAATCGATGGAGCAGAATCTGTATTGTTAAATATCACTGGGGGATCTGATTTAACATTATTCGAAGCTCAAGATGCTTCAGATATCGTTTCAGCAGCCTCTACGACAGAAGTAAATATTATTTTTGGTACTTCTATTAATGAAAACTTAGGTGATGATGTTATCGTAACCGTTATTGCGACTGGGATCGATACAACTAAAGCAAAAGAAGTAAAACCACAAACAAGTGATAGAAACAGAAATGCTTCTACACAAAGAATTGTGCCTGAAACATCAGCTACACAATCTGACCAAACAAAAGATCCATTTGGCGACTGGGACATTCGCCGTGAACCTAGTTTGCGTGAGCAAAGAGCCAAAGCTCCATCAGATGACCTAACTCAGCAAAATGAAAAACCAGAATTTGATATTTTTAAACGTGAAGAAAAGCAAGAACAAGATAATCACTCTGAAGAAGATAATCTTGATACTC
This sequence comes from Carnobacterium inhibens subsp. inhibens DSM 13024, assembly GCF_000746825.1. Lineage (NCBI taxonomy): Bacteria > Bacillati > Bacillota > Bacilli > Lactobacillales > Carnobacteriaceae > Carnobacterium > Carnobacterium inhibens. The sequence goes on from NZ_JQIV01000006.1 coordinate 46,977, forward strand.
CACCATTCTTTAGAAGACGCCGTAAATAAAAATGAATTCTGTTAAAAAAAATTGTGGTGAAATCGAACGCAAGTTAGGTTTATCATTAAAAAGAGTTGGTCGCGAACGTTCTAGTGTACAAGTTATAGCAGTAACTAAGAGCGTCTCCAGTAAACAAACAAGAGCTGTAATTGAAGAAGGGTATATTCATCTTGCAGAAAACCGTCCTGAGGGCTTAGCATTGAAGCAAGAAGAAATCGACGATGACTGTCTGATTTGGCATTATATTGGGAACCTTCAGACCAGAAAAGTAAAAAAAGTAATCAATTCTATTGATTACTTTCATGCTCTTGATCGTTTGTCGTTAGCAAAAGAAATTGAAAAAAGAGCTCAAAAGACAATTTTTTGTTTTGTTCAAGTAAATGTGACGGGCGAAGATTCTAAAAGTGGGTTAAGCCCAGATGAATTGACTGAATTTATTGTCAGCCTTTCACAGTATACTAAGATAAAAGTAGTCGGCTTAATGACTATGGCACCGTTGGATGCTAGTGAGACAATTATCCGATCAGCTTTTATTCAATTAAGAGAATTACAGGAAATGATTAAAAAAAAGAATCTTTCGTATGCACCCTGTACTGAACTTAGTATGGGAATGAGTAAAGATTACACAATTGCTGTTGAAGAAGGAGCAACTTTTGTTCGAATTGGAACGTCTTTTTTTGACTAATAATCGATTTCGATAAAATTGGAATTGATTTAAAAGGAGGACTTTGAATGGGTATGTTAACTAATTTTTCTCAGTTTTTTGGCTTAAACGACGAGGAAGAATTCGAGTTAGAACCAGTAGCTGATCATCAGCAAGAAAAAGTAGTAAATAGAGCAAAGAAAAATGAATTAAAGCAAGAAGTAAAGAATCAAAAAGCATTTAATACTCGACGTGAACCAGCAGCAACAAATAAAGTTATTTCAATGAAAAATCCGGATATTTCACATCAATCAAAAATTGTTGTTTTTGAACCAAGAGTGTATTCTGAAGTTCAAGAAATTGCTGACTTATTGCTTGCTAATCAATCTGTTGTATTAAATTTCACTCGTATTGAAGAAGACCAAGCTAAAAGAATCGTTGACTTTTTGACAGGTACGATTTATGCCATTAATGGAGACATTCAACGTATCGGAGACGAAATTTTCCTTTGTACACCTAAGAATGTTGAAATCGATGGAATGCTATCGGATATTACGCAAGAAAAAGATTTTTATTAAAGAAAAGAGGAAAAAGAATAGTGGTTGATTTTATTTCATTACTTTATGTTGTGCTTGTAAAAGCAATAGATATTTATTCTACCCTCATTGTTGTTTATATCTTAATGTCTTGGTTACCTGGAGCTTATCAATCAAAATTTGGCCGTTTATTAGGAACGATATGTGAACCTTATTTAGGCTTTTTTAGAAGGTATATTCCACCAATTGGAATGTTCAGTATTTCAGGAATCGTTGCACTGGTGGTTTTAAATCTAGCTAAAGGTGGATTATTTTCCCTCTTTAGACTAATTTTGAATGTTCTATATTAAATGAAGGAGGTGTTTTTCTTATGATTGAAAATGTTTATCAACATTTTAGAAAAGAAGAGCAACCCTTTATTGATACAGTCATTGGTTGGATAAGAAGCGTAGAAGATCAGTATACTCCTTATTTAACAAATTTTTTAGATCCTCGTCAATTGCATATCGTTAAGACAATAGTTGGAAAAAATAATGAGATTACAATTCATTCTTTTGGTGGATATGAAGCGGCAGAGAGAGTAAGAGCTTTTATCTGTCCTGCATATTTCACACCAACACAAGATGATTTCGAAATTAGTATTTCTGAAATACGGTATCCTACAAAATTTGCAACGTTATCACATGGCAAAGTATTAGGTACCTTACTTTCAACGGGACTAAAAAGAGATTACTTTGGTGATATTGTTTCAGATGGGGTACGTTGGCAAGTATTTGTTGAAAAAACTACTATTAATTATGTAGAACAACAAGTTATCAGTATTGGTAAGGTTTCGGTCCGAATGGAAGAAAAAAAATACACGGATATTTTAATACCGATAGATAATTGGACTATTGAAAGTGAAACAGTATCATCCATGCGTTTGGATACGGTCGTTTCTAGTGTGTTTAAGATTTCTCGACAACGAGCAAAACAAATGATTGAATCTGGTAAAGTAAAATTAAATTGGGTAGAATTAAGTCGTCCCGATTTTGAGATTGGTTTATTAGATATTGTTTCAGTTCGCGGGTATGGACGATTACAGGTACAAGAAATTGAAGGTAAAACTAAAAAAGATAAATGGCGTCTTCAATTAGGCGTTTTGCATAAATAAGGATGAACTCATTTACTTGTAATAGAGTTTATGATAATTTAGTAGTAAAGCACGTTAAATTAAAAAAATGGAGGTGTCTTATATGGTGTTGACTCCCTTAGATATACATAACAAAGAGTTCCCTGTCAAGATGCGAGGCTACGATCAAGATCAAGTAAACGATTATTTAGATCAAATCATTAAGGACTACGAAATGGTTTTAAAAGAAAAACGTGAGTTAGAAAAAAGTTTGCAATTTTCTGAAGAAAAAGTAGGACACTTCAATAATTTGCAAGATGCCTTAAACAAATCAATTATCGTCGCACAAGATGCAGCGGATAGATTGAAAGAAAATGCAGCTAAGGAAGCGAACATTATTCGTCTTGAAGCAGAAAAAAATGCGGATCGTTTATTAGATGAAGCTGTTTCGAAAGCTAGAAAAATCACATCTGAAACAGATGAATTGAAAAAACAAAGCCGAGTCTTTAAACAACGATTACAAATTATGATAGAATCACAATTAGAAATGGTCAAAAATTCTGAATGGGATGATCTATTAAGACCTACTGAAGAAGAGACCCTTAATATTCCTACCTTGAAAGAAATATTATCTAGTGTGAATCAGGCTGAAACTCAATCAACAGCTACGGATACTGAACCAAGTAATGAAGTAAATGATGAGTCATCTGAAGTGGTAAAAGTAGTTAGCACTGATGGAACAGAAGACAATAACGATGCACAAGAAACTTCAATTGAAGGAACATTGCCAGCAATTGAATTACCTAAATAAATAAAACTAAAGCAGAGAATGGAACAGAAAAACGATAGAATACTAAACTAAGCGAGTTAGCGAATAGTGAAAGCCTAACAGTCCCTTCTATTTGTAAGATCCTCCATGAGTGTCAATTTGAATTAAAGTAAAGTTGACCGTTTAATTGGCGTTACACAATTACTTAAGAGAAGAAAAACTTATTTTTTCTTCTGAATTTGGGTGGTACCACGAAGATTTCGTCCCTCTGGGGAAGGAGTCTTTTTTTTGTGGAATGAAGAAAAGTTGCAATTGGCCCATCTCAGCTGTATGATGAGCTTGATATTTTTTTAGGACAGATATAAATTATAAAGAATAAGGGGTAGATCTTTGATGAAAATGAAAGAAACATTACAATTAGGCAAAACAAAATTCCCAATGCGTGGAAATTTACCAGTACGCGAGTTAGAATGGCAAAAAAACTGGGAAGAATTAGATATTTATGGACAACGTCAAAAAATAAACGAAGGCAAACCAACATTCGTCTTACATGATGGCCCACCTTATGCAAACGGGAACATTCATATCGGACATGCGTTAAATAAAATCAGCAAGGACATTATAGTTCGTTATAAATCAATGTCTGGATTCCGCTCTCCTTACGTTCCTGGTTGGGATACTCATGGTCTGCCAATTGAACAAGCATTAACAAATAAAGGTGTAAAACGTAAAGAAATGAGTATTTTTGAATTCCGTAAACTATGTGAAGAATATGCATGGGAACAAGTGAATAAACAAAAAGAAGATTTTAAACGCTTAGGGGTTGCTGGCGAGTGGGATCATCCATACGTAACACTTACTAAAGAATATGAAGAAGCACAAATTCGAGTATTTGGAAAAATGGCTGAAAAAGGTTATATCTATAAAGGTTTGAAACCCATTTATTGGTCACCATCTAGTGAATCTGCTCTTGCAGAAGCCGAAATCGAATATAAAGATGTTAAATCAGCTAGTATCTATGTAGCATTTAAGGTAGTTGACGGCAAAGGTCTAATTGATGAAGACACTTCTTTTGTGATTTGGACAACGACTCCATGGACTATTCCATCAAATCTTGCCATTACTGTTCATCCTGAATACGATTATTCAGTTGTTGTAGCTGACGGGAAGAAATATGTTGTAGCAAAAGATTTGATTGAAACAGTGACACAAGAAATTGGTTGGAATCAAGTTGAGACGATTCAAGAATTAAAAGGAAAAGAATTGGAATATATGACAGCTCAACACCCAATGTATGATCGTACTTCTTTAGTGATCCTTGGAGATCATGTGACGCTTGAAGCTGGTACAGGACTTGTTCACACAGCTCCAGGACATGGGGACGATGACTTTATCGTTGGACAAAAATATAAATTAAGTGTATTGTCTCCAGTTGATAATAAAGGATGCTTTACAGATGAAGCACCAGGATTAGAAGGTATTTTCTACGATGATGGTAATAAAGTAATCACAGAGTGGTTGAAAAAAGAAGGGGCATTATTAAAATTAAACTTCTTTACTCATAGTTACCCGCATGACTGGAGAACTAAGAAACCGGTTATTTTCCGTGCTACACCGCAATGGTTTGCTTCTATTGATAAGTTTCGTGGAGACATCTTAGAAGCTGTTGAAGGGGTCGAATGGGTTCAAAAATGGGGTATGCAACGCTTGTATAACATGGTTCGTGATCGTGGAGATTGGGTTATTTCGCGTCAACGTGCTTGGGGAGTACCGTTACCAATTTTTTATGGTGAAAATGGCGAAGCCATCATTACGCCTGAAACGATTGAACATGTAGCTTCTTTATTTGGAGAATTTGGTTCAAATGTTTGGTTTGAACGTGAAGCAAAAGACTTATTGCCAGAAGGTTTCACTCATCCTTCAAGTCCAAACAATATTTTCACAAAAGAAACAGACATTATGGATGTTTGGTTTGACTCTGGATCATCCCATGAAGCTGTCTTAAGAGCAAGAGAGAATTTAACTTTCCCAGCAGATATGTATCTTGAAGGATCAGATCAATACCGTGGATGGTTCAATTCAAGCATTACAACCAGTGTTGCCATCAATGGAGAAGCTCCTTATAAAACAGTTCTCTCTCAAGGAATGGTTTTAGATGGTGACGGCCGTAAAATGAGTAAATCTATTGGCAATACGATTGCACCAAGCAAAGTTATCAAACAAATGGGAGCTGACATTATTCGCTTGTGGGTCTCTAGTGTAGATACTCAAGCAGACGTGCGTGTCAGTGATGAAATTTTGAAACAAGTATCTGAAGTGTACCGTAAGATTCGTAATACAATGCGTTTCTTATTAGCAAATACAGCTGATTACACACCTTCAGAAAATAGTGTTGTTTTTGAAGATTTGCGTTCAGTAGATAAATATATGATGATTCGTTTAAATCAATTGGTTGAAAAAGTAGAAGGACATTATGAAAGATATGAATTTTCTTCTATCTATCAATTAATCAATAACTTCTGTACAGTTGATTTATCTCAGTTCTACTTGGACTTTGCTAAAGATGTGGTTTATATCGAAGCTGAAGATGCTTACGAACGTCGTGCAATGCAAACTGTCTTCTATGAAGTATTGGTAAAATTAACAAAATTATTAACACCAATCTTACCTCATACAGCTGAAGAAATTTGGTCATTTTTAAGTGAATCAGAAGAGTTTGTTCAATTAGCTGATGTGCCTGCTATTGACAGCTATGAGAATGAAGCTGAATTAATGGATATGTGGAATGCATTTATGGATGTTCGTGATGTGGTTCAAAAAGCACTTGAAGAAGCACGTAATGAAAAAATCATAGGGAAATCTTTTGAAGCAAAAGTGACCCTTTATCCTACAGAACAAACAAAAGATCTATTTGTTTCATTGAATAGTAATTTAGCTCAATTATTGATTGTTTCAGATTTAGAAATAGCAGAATCGATTGATAAAGCACCAAGTTATGCTACCCGTTCTGAATCTGTCGCAGTAGTTGTAGAACATGCCCACGGCGAAACTTGTGAAAGATGTCGTGCAATTAAAGAAGATGTGGGTTCTAATCCAAATGCTCCTACACTTTGTGCTCGTTGTGCAGCAATCGTTGAAGAACATTTTCCAGAAGCATTAGTTCCAGAAGCTGAATAAAATTTATATGAAAAATGTGTATTCAAGAGATTGTCCTTGAATACACATTTTTTATTGTATTTTAAAATGAGGATGGGTAAAATAAGAAAAAAGCAGGAGGTACAGTTAAATGGAATTAGAGTTGATCAAGGTACATGGATCAGAAAACGAATTTTTTATTTTAGATGAAACAGTATTAGAAAGAACATTGAGCGAAGATGAGCTGGTTTCTTTAACTAAAATTATTACAGATCGCAATGAAGGACTTTTAAATGGAGCAGATGGTGTTCTTTTAGTCGGGGCTGCAAAGCATAAAGCAACTGGCGAAAGCATGAGAGTTATCAATTATGACGGCAGCGAAGCCAGCATGTGCGGCAATGGATTAAGAACTGTTGCTCGTTATCTTTCTGAAAAACACAACCAAGATGAGTTGGTGGTTGAGACGATGCATGCAGATCTCCATGTAAAAAAAGCAGAAGACTTAGGAAAAGATATTCAAACTTTTCAAGTAGAGATTTCCCCGGTATCTTTTAATGTAGATGCATTGCCTTTTAATTGGGCAGATGAAACTTTTATTGATCAAGAACTGCCTGAATTAGCACCTGGGCTGCGTTTTTCTGCCGTAGCAGTACCAAACCCTCATTTAATTAGTTTTGTCGATCATAAAACAATGGAAAGCTCACAGCTTAAAGAACTAGCAACTTATTTAAATGGAGCAAATCCTTATTTTCCTGATGGAGTGAATGTTAGTTTCGTCGAAGAACTAGGCAATCAAAAAATATTTGTTCGTACATTTGAAAGAGGAGTAGGTTTTACAAATGCTTGTGGTACAGCAATGGCAGCCAGCAGTTTAATGTATGTATTATTAAAAAGCGGTAAATTAGAAGAAAAAGTTCAAGTGACTAATCCGGGTGGCATGGTTCAAACAATCGTTCATCAAAAAGAGGATGGAACTTATTGGATGGATCTAATTGGCAATGCAACGTATCTTAGCAAGATTTCTATTTCACTAAAAGATATTTTAAATCATCAGCTAGCCAACAATAAACAAATAAGGTTAGATGAAAATAAAAATTACCATGATTTTATAAAGCATATTTCCGATATTAATATAAAGTGATTCATTTCTGAAAATGTCTCTGTTAAAGCAAAGTAAACCCTTGCAAAAAGAAAAACCCTGAGTTATAATAATTTTGTAATCGATTTTATTACTTTAAGAAAATAAGTAGTCAAAAAAGAATCAATTGCAAAATGAATTAGCGGAGGTACAGGAATTATGGAAAAAGGTACAGTTAAATGGTTTAATAGTGAAAAAGGTTTTGGATTTATTGAAGTTGAAGGCGGAGACGATATATTTGTACATTTCAGTGCAATTACAGGCGACGGCTTTAAATCATTAGAAGAAGGCCAAGCAGTTGAATTTGACATTGTTGAAGGAAACCGTGGAGCTCAAGCTGCAAACGTTGTAAAACTATAAGTCAGCTAATGATAATTCTTTGTTATAAGTGTAAACGATAAAAAAATTGTTTTTAAATAATAGAGAGTATATTAAAGCACCAACAGATTTTTAATCTGTTGGTGCTTTTTTTTATAAGATAAAGTGTTGAAAGGGTAATCATTTTCAGAAATTGCACAAAGTTATTGACATTATATTTGAATACATTTATTATTGTTAGCGTGCTAACAATTTTGGGTCGCTGTTATTGAGTCAATAGAAGATAGAGGTGAGATAGATTTTTACTAATGATAATAGTAAAAAAAGGGAAATAGGAATGGAAATGCGGAAGTTAATGAATTTCATCCATCGCAGAATAGAGTCGAGTAAGCCAATAGGCAATGAACAATGTACTAAGGTACAAGGGATGATCATTGCTTTTTTAGGTAGTCATAAAGAGAAAGATGTTTTTCAAAAAGATATTGAAACAAAATTTTCAATGCGACGCTCAACTACTTCAACAATGCTGAAAAGTATGGAAGAAAAAGGATTTATTGAACGCATTTCTAGTGAAAAAGATGCACGAGTCAAAAAATTACAGCTATCAGAAACAGGGAAAAGTATGGTTGAAGAAGTAAACAGTGAAATACAAAGGATCGAAAAATTGTTAACAAATGGTTTAACTGAAGAAGAGATGGATCAGTTTTTTGAAATTATCCAAAAAATGCAACAAAATATGTCTGAAGCTCAAGTTAAAGCTGAAACTGAAGATAAATGATTATTTAAAGATATGAAGGAGAACGACTATGCTGAAAATACTAAAGTATTTAAAACGAAAAGAATGGCTAATGATTTTATGTAGTGTCATCTTTATCGTTGCTCAAGTTTATTTAGATTTGGAATTACCCGAATGCATGTCTAAAATTACTGAGCTTATTCAAATTCCAGGATCAAAAATGGAAGATATATTCAAAAATGGTGGATTTATGATGTTATGTGCTTTAGGTAGTTTACTAGCATCTTTTGTAACAGTGTTTTTTGTTTCAAAAGTAGCAGCAGGGCTATCACGCACAGTAAGAAAAGAAGTATTTACAAAAGTTGAAGGATTTTCAATGGAAGAAATCAATCATTTTTCTACTGCAAGTTTGATTACTCGTTCTTCAAATGATGTAACACAAATACAAATGGCTATGTCGCTAGGGTTGCAAGTATTGATCAAAGCACCTATTATGGCTGTTTGGGCCATTACAAAAATAATGGATAAATCTTGGGAGTGGACTCTTTCAACAGCTGGTGCAGTAGGAGTATTATTACTTATCATCAGTATCATAGTAATATTCGCTTTACCTAAGTTTAAAATTATTCAAAATTTAACGGATAATCTTAACCGGGTTACTCGCGAAAACTTAACTGGATTACGTGTGATTCGTGCATACAATGCAGAAGCTTTTGAAGAAGAAAAATTTGGAGAAGCTAATAATAAATTAACAAAAACAAACTTATTTATTACTAGAATTATGGCCATTATGGGGCCTGGGATGTCATTGATCATGAGCGGATTAAGTTTAGCTATTTATTGGATAGGTGCATACTTAATCAATGATGTTCAACTAGTGAATCAATCAAGTGCTCTAGAACGTATCAGTTTATTTAGTGATATGGTTGTATTCTCTTCATATGCTGTTCAAGTTGTTATGTCATTCATGATGTTAACGATTGTATTCATTATTGTACCGCGTGCTGCAGTATCAGCTGGACGTATTTTAGAGGTCTTAAATACAAAAGAAACTATCAAAGATGGAAACTTAACACAATCTGATAGTGATCAAAAAGGAACAATCGTATTTGACAACGTAACCTTCCAATATCCAGATGCTACTGAGGCCATATTAGAAAATATTTCCTTTACAGCAAATAAAGGTGAAACGGTTGCTTTTATCGGTTCTACGGGTAGCGGAAAGAGTACACTCGTTAACTTAGTACCCCGCTTCTTTGACGTAACAAGTGGAGCAATCAAAATCAATGGCCATGATATTAAAGAATATACGCAAAAACACTTGCATTCTCTAGTTGGTTTTGTTCCGCAAAAAGCGTTCTTATTTAGTGGGACGGTTCGTTCAAATGTGAGTTATGGAGATGCTGGTCATGAAGTTACAGATACTGACATGAAAAAAGCAATTGAAATAGCGCAAAGTAGTGATTTCGTTGAGAAAATGGAAGGCGGATATGATGCTTCTATTGCTCAATCAGGTAGCAATGTATCTGGTGGACAACGTCAACGTTTAGCCATTTCACGTGCTATTTCACGCAAACCAGAAATCTTAGTGTTTGATGATTCATTTTCAGCATTAGATTACAAAACTGACCGTATTTTACGTGCAGCACTAAATACAGAGTTAGCAGATACAACAAAATTAATTGTTGCTCAACGTATTGGTACGATTCGTGATGCAGATAAGATCATTGTTTTAGAAGAAGGAAAAATTGTTGGAATTGGTACACATCAAGAATTGATGCAAACATGCGAAGTCTATCAAGACATTGCTTATTCTCAACTTTCTAAGGAGGAATTAGCAGGTGAGTAAAAAAACAGCAACTCCAGCAAGAGGACTTAAGGGACCTATGGCAGGAGGAAAACCAGATAATTTCAAAGAATCTATCGGTAAATTAGCCAATTATTGTAAAACATATATGTGGTATATTATCATCGCATTTATTTTTGCTATTATCGGTACAGTATTCAATTTAGTGGGTCCTGATCGTCTTAGTGAAATTACAGATGTGATCACTGAAGGTATCACAGGTGAAATCGATTTAGAAAAAATTAAAAATATTGCTTTGTTATTAGTTACATTGTACATTCTTGGAGTTGTTTTATCTTATTTCCAAGGTTTTATTATGGCAACTGTAACTCAAAATGTAACCAAAAAATTGCGTACAGACATTTCATCAAAGATTAATCGTCTGCCATTACGTTATTTTGACAGTAATAATCATGGAGATATTTTAAGCCGTGTAACAAATGATGTCGATACGATCGGTCAAACATTAAACCAAAGTTTAGGTCAATTAGTGACGGCTATCAGCTTGTTTGTTGGTTCATTGATCATGATGTTTTATACAAATGTACCTATGGCTATTGCTGCTATTTTATCAACTGTTCTAGGTTTTGCGTTAATGCTCACGATTATTAAACAATCTCAAAAATTCTTTAGCCAACAACAAAAAAGTTTAGGAGAACTAAATGGTCATGTAGAAGAAATCTATACTGGACATAATATTGTAAAAGCTTTTAATGGTGAAGAATCTGCTATTAAAGAATTTAATGAAATCAATGATACATTATTCGATAGTGCATGGAAATCGCAATATATTTCTGGTCTAATGATGCCTTTAATGAATTTCATTGGGAACTTTGGATATGTAGTTGTGTGTGTAGTAGGAGCTTATTTAGCGTTTAATGACCACATTACTTTTGGTGTGATTGTTGCCTTTATGATGTATATCCGTTTCTTTACGCAACCTCTTTCTCAGATCGCACAAGCTTTTACAAGTTTACAATCGGCTGCAGCTGCTAGTGAACGTGTTTTTAACTTCTTAGAAGAAGAAGAATTAGAAGTTGAAACAGGAAAACCAACTTCATTAGGTACGGTCAAAGGAAATGTAACATTTGATCACGTTAAGTTTGGTTACAATCCTGATCGCTTAATTATTAATGACTTTTCTCTAGAAGCTAAAGCAGGGCAAAAAATTGCAATCGTAGGTCCTACAGGTGCTGGTAAAACGACATTAGTAAACTTATTGATGCGTTTTTACGAAGTGAATAGTGGAGAAATCTACATTGACGGAACACCGATTTCTAGTGTGACACGTGGAGCTTTACATGAACAATTCTGTATGGTATTGCAAGATACATGGTTATTTGAAGGAACAGTAAGAGAAAATATCGTCTACAGCAAACAAGGAGTAAGCGATGAAGCAGTTATCAATGCTTGTAAAGCAGTCGGTGTTCATCACTTTATTCAAACCTTGCCGCACGGTTACGATACGATTTTAGATGATACAACAAGTTTGTCAGCTGGACAAAAACAATTAATGACGATCGCTCGTGCTATGGTAGCAGACGCACCATTATTGATTTTGGATGAAGCAACAAGCTCAGTTGATACACGTACTGAAATCATTATTCAAAATGCGATGGATCACTTGATGAATGGAAGAACTTCATTTGTTATTGCACATCGTCTATCTACAATCAAAAATGCAGATTTAATTATTGTGATGAAAGACGGAGATGTAGTAGAAAGCGGAAACCATGAAGTGTTATTGGAACAAAATGGTTTTTATGCTGATCTTTACAACAGTCAATTCGACCAAGAAGAAGAATAAAACACAAAAAAGCCGTTCAAGAAAAATTTCTTGAACGGCTCTTTTTTTGCTTCTTTATTAAGTTAGTTATTTTTAACCTTTACGTCTTCCAACGATAAGAGAAAAAATAAAGATTAAAATAATTGCTCCAATTAATGCTGGAATAATTGCGAAACCACCAATTATTGGACCAAAGTCGCTCAATAATGAACTACCAATCCATGAACCGATAAACCCAACGATAATGTTTCCGATAATACCTCCTGGTACATCTTTACCAACTATCATACCAGCGATAGCTCCTAAAATTCCACCTACAATTAATGACCAAATAAATCCCATGTTCTTGTCCTCCTTCAAAAAATGTTTTTCTTTATTACACTTATTAGTATAGTCACATTCTGTACACATATCAAATGATATGCACTTCACACAAATATGCATGTAGAAAAACACGAGGAACAAAAAAGTAATAGCTGTTACTTTTTGTTCCTCGTGCTTTAATTTTTAGCTTTTATCTGTAGTAAGTTCCAACAATTTATCTCGTAAAGAGGTTTCCATAACAGAAAGTTCACGTTCTGCTTCTTTTCGTTTAACACGACCGTCTTGTTGAATTTGCAGTGTCTCTTGTAAGGTCTCAATCAAATCATTTTGTGTTTGTTGTAACGTCTCAATATCAATGATACCACGTTCGTTTTCTTTTGCAGTTTCAATAGAAGAAATTTTCAGCATCTCGGAGTTCTTTTTCATCAAATCATTCGTCGTCTCAGATACTTGTCGTTGAGCAGTAACTGCATCTTTTTGACGAAGAAGAGTAAGAGCAATCGCAATTTGGTTTTTCCATAGAGGAATAGCCATATTGATAGAAGATTGAATTTTTTCTGCTAACGCTTGATTGGTATTTTGAATCAAACGAATTTGAGGAGCTTGTTGGATTGTCATTTGACGCGCTAACTTCAAATCATGTGTCCGTTTTTCTAATCGATCTAAAAATTGATTTAAATCATTAACTGTTTGTACATCCATTTGGTTAGTGCTTGTTTCAGCTTTTTTAACAGCTTCTGGAATAAGAGTGTTAAGTAATTCGTCAATTTTCAATTCCCCAGCAGCAATATAAATATTTAAGGCATCAAAATAATCTTTATTCTTTGTGTAAAGTTGTTCTAGCATTAAATTATCATTTAATAGACCAGCTTTTTCTTTATCTAATTTCACGGAAATTTTATCAATTTGAGCACCAATTTTTTGGTATTTAGCTGTCATTTCATAAATCGACTTTTTTACACGACCAAAGATTTTTTTGAATACATTGCTGTCTTCAGCTCGTAAATCTTCTGGATTAGCTTCATTCAAGCGATACATTAAATCATTTAAGGTATCGCCAATTTCTCCCGTATCTTGGTTTTGAACATGGTTCAACATAGAATGCGAAAATTCTCCAAGTTTTTGTTGAGCAGCTGATCCATACATCATGACGGATTGAGCGTTTGTTACATCAATTTGTTCCGCTAGTGAACGAGCTTGCTCTTGACGTTCTTTAGGTAAACTATCAATTAAACGAGGTACTTGCTCTGTTTGAACCATTTCTTTTTCAATTTGTTCTTGCTTTTGTAATACAGGAGCATTTGTCGATACATCTCCAAATGGATTAGCTAATAAACTTTCTAATTCAGAATCAACTTCTTTAACTGTAGAAGGTTGATTTAGTGCTTCTTTCTCTTTGTCCATCTTACCATCTCCTTAAAGATTATAATTCTTCTGACTCAATTGATTGTGTATGTCCATTATCGCGTTCAATAGCTTTCTTTGCAAGTTCTACCTCTATGGCCATATCTTCAAAATCATCAGATTTGAAAAGAACATAATCTTCCGCAATCAATTGGCACATTTCATCAATTGTAGAGGCACTTTCGTCAAGAATATCAAATGTTGATTTATTTTTTACTTCATGTTGGCTGATTTCTAAATATTTATCTGTCAAATCTGTTAAAGAAGGAAGATGAACGTATAAAAATTTATCTACTTCATGCAAACGATTCGGTTCTTCAGTGATGCCTTTAAATAAAGACTTAGCTAATTTGATGGTATTGTTGCGTTTTTCAATTGCTTCAAGTTTAGAAACGCCAACGAAGTTTTTTTCTAAACGCAATAATTTCAGTTTTGCAGTATGCATTGTTTCTCTAAAAAATTGAATTTCTTCTTTAGACATTCCTTTAGATTTGTAAAAAGCTTCTTTTTCAGGAGATAACCGTTTTAGTTTTTTAGTAGACGATGAGTTATCCGTCATAGATTGCTTATAAACAAAGTAAGCGCCAATTGCTAAACTGATGATCAATGACCAAAAGAGACCAAAACGGAACAGAAAGTAAATGACTAAAAAGATTAAAAGAGTCGTCATACTTGTCAAAGTGTAATAAAAAATGTCCCCTAAATTTTTGATGTTTTTATTCATACTATTCACTCCATTAGTTTATTTTTTTGTTTTTTTAAGTTTTATTTTCTTATTCTTATTTTAGCATAAATACTTGTAAAACTCCTATCGGACCTAAGGACGATTTCTTGCTACAACTAATGCAGTGGGAAGGATCACGAAAGATCATTAGATTCATAGTAAATTGGAAGATGAGTGAGGATAAATAGCTATTAGCTTTAGACTTAATTGAAAAAAAAGCGTGAGGAAGGTATGATAAGACATAGAAAAGCTTATAAGGAGGAATGTTAAGTGGAATTTGAAGAAAAGACACTGTCCAGTCAAAGTATCTATAAAGGAAATTTAATTGACTTTGCAGTAGAGACTGTTCAATTGCCTAATGGAAAAACAGCTAAAAGAGAATTGGTCAAACATCCAGGTGCAGTAGCTATTATGGCTATTACGGATGATGAGAAAATGATATTTGTCAAACAATACCGAAAAGCTGTTGATCAAGTATTACTGGAAATACCTGCTGGGAAAATTGATTCCACAGATAAAAGCCCTTTAGAAACTGGTAAAAGAGAACTTGAGGAAGAAACAGGTTTAAGTGCTGAGATATTCGAATTGGAAACGTCATTCTTTACGTCACCAGGTTTTGCCAATGAACTAATTTATATTTATACAGCTCGTGAATTGACACAAGTTGAAACACCACGCGCACAAGATGAAGATGAATTTATTGAATTAGTCTATTTAACTTTTGATGAAGCTTGGGATGCTTACGAAAAACACTTGATTTACGATGCTAAAACAGTATATGCTCTTATTGCTTGGAAATTAAAAAAAGCAGCTGAGTAATAGAAAGGATGATTTTTGTTAGATGAATCCAAAAACGAGAGCAGAAATCAAAAAAGAAAATCAACTAAAAGAAAAAGAAAGAAAAAAAAGAGATAAAGAACGAGAACGAGTTGAACGTGAGTACCAAAAGCAAATGGAAAAAGAAGGTGTCGTGACCAAAAGTCGTAAAAGTGAAAATGAAAAAATTCGCGATAGAGGACGTAAGCTAGACAGAATCATTCTTGTAGTGGCGGCATTATTGATTATTGTTTTAGCTATTGTATGGTTTTGGTAAAGAAGTAATCATTTAGACTAGAGAGGAAATAAATAATGAGAATTGGAATTATTGGTGCAATGCAAGAGGAAGTAGCTGTATTAAAAACGAATATGAAAGACAAAAAAGAATGGACAGAGGCGAATGCCTCATTCACATCTGGGATGATAGAACAGACTGAAGTGGTTTTAGTGCAATCTGGAATTGGAAAAGTTAATTCTGCAATTGCTGCAACTTTATTATTCGCTAAACATGAAGTTGATGCTATTGTGAATACAGGTTCTGCAGGAGGGATTGGAGCAGGTCTAGCCGTAGGAGATGTTGTTATTTCAACAGAACTTGCTTACCATGACGTGGATGCTACTGTATTCGATTACGTCATCGGACAAGTTCCTCAAATGCCTGCTCGGTACCCAGCAGATCAAACTCTTGTAAAGCAAACCGTTGAGGCAGCTGAAAAAGTTGGGTTAAAAGCAAAACAGGGATTAATTCTTACAAGTGATTCTTTTGTAGCGGATAAAAAAATTGTGGATCAGATCAAACTACATTTTCCAGAAGCTCTGGCTTCTGAGATGGAAGGGGCAGCGATTGCTCAAGTTTGCTACCAATTCAATAAACCATTCGTTATTGTAAGAGCTATGTCAGATGTAGCTGACGAAGAAGCGGGTATAAGTTTTGATGAATTTATTATTGAAGCAGGTAAAAAATCTGGTGAAATGGTAATAGAATTAATCAAAAATTTAGCTTAAATCAAAAAAACGAAGAATCATGAGTTTGACGCTCATCATTTTTCGTTTTTTTTTTTGAGCTATAAAATAATCATTAAGTGGTGATTGTTTTATAGGCGATTTCTGTATAAACCTCATAACCAAACTGATGATACAATTTTTTAGCTATTTCATTATTAGGCCAATAATGGAGTTCAATCTGGGGAATACCCTGTTCTTTTGCAAAGTTATCTGCAAATGCCAAAAGTTCTTTACCTAAACCATTTCCTTGGTAGGTAGGCATAATTAGAATATGGTGTAAATAAAGCCTGGTGTATCCATAACGATAAACTGTTTCAGGAACAACTTCTTCTTCCAACCAAAGATATGCAGCAATTTGTTCAGGTTCTTTTTGATCATCTACCCAAAGAAAAACCTGTTGTTTTGGATTTTTAAATAATTCCTGAAAATAGTAAACTAATTCTTTTTCATTGTAAGGTTTAAAAAAATCAGGATACATTTCTCTATGTTTGTCTTGCATCACATAGCCTAATTCTGCTAGTAGTTTTGCGTCTCTTGTTTCTATTATTTTCATTTAAAAGTCCTCACTTACATTCATTCTTTTTACTTTACATTAACAGTTTATCACGAGTAGTGAAAAAATAAAAAGGTTCTTTGCTAAATTATTAATCAAATAGAAAGAATGCGGTTGCTATAAAAATGCAAAAAAATTAAAATAAGAGAGTAGAAGAAGCAGGAAAAAAATAAAAATAGTTAGAATGAATTTAGTAGATAAATAAGCAGGAAAGAGGTTAGTTGTGGTGGATATTCTAGAGACGGAGCGCTTAGTACTTATACCCTATAAGTTATCATTTATTGAGGCTACACTAATTGGAGACGACAGATTAAGTGAGTTATCTGGCTATAGCGTGGCAAAAGAATGGCCAGGAGTAGAATTTTTCTTTTATTTACCTTATGTACTAGAATCAGTAAAAGAAGACCCAAATAAAGCAAAATGGACACACCTCATAATACTGAAAGCTGAAAATAAAATCATTGGAGAAGTAAGTGCACAAGGAACCCCTGAAATAACTGGTGAAGCGGAGTTAGGATATGGAATAGTAGAGGCATATGCAGGAAATGGCTATGCTACGGAAGGTGCACAAGCTTTTTTAGATTGGCTTGTCTCTGAAAAAATCAAAACGATAAGAGCTAAAACTTATTTGTATCATAAAAAGTCACAACATATTTTACAAAAATTAGGATTTATTAAAACGGGTGAAGGTCTTTTTGTAGGAGGTGAGCGAGTAGCCTATTTTGAATGGAAACCAAAGCAATTGACATACAATGAAAATAGACTAAACAAAAAAGCTAAATAGTTTAGCTTTTTTGTTTAGTCTATTAAGAAAAAAACTTTTTAAAAAAAGAAGGCTTTTCATTATCTTTTTCCTGATTAGGTAGTGAAGTAGGGTATTTAACAGCTACATCAACCACTTCTTCATTGACGGCATGTGTTGACACATAGATAAGACCAAATGGACTATGTTGAGCCCCTTCATCAGAGACAATACGAAACGAGCAGTCTGTGTCTTGGCTTATTTTTATATAAGGACTCAATTTACTCATGTCAATTTGACCATTTAATAGTAGTTGTTGCTGGGGATGAAGTCGGATTTCTTTTTTTAATGCATCAAGATACTCATTGGACATGAGTTGTTCAATAGTCATAGATAAATAAACACGTTCTCTTAAACTACCAAAATATTTATTTCTTTCATCGGGGTTTGTTTTTTTATTTCCATAAATGCCTTTTGATAAATAGTCTTGAGTTTCTCTGTCAGCCATGTGTAAGCCCCCTTCTTTTAGTGGAAATGAGATAAAGCTTATCCTTATAAATAAGCTTATATTAAAAATTAGTATAGCATGAACAATTGAGAATGAAAACTTTTTATTAATTTGCTCATTATCACACAAAAACAATCAAAAACGATTGCTTTTTTTAAAGAAAATCTATAAAATCAGCATTAGAAATATATTTTTTTCACTGTAAGATTGCCTCAGGCAGTGAATTTACTATTAACTTGGGCACTCATCAGTTGTTGCAGGCTTATCATGAAACCATTCACGTTTTGGGTTAGTGAATGATGTTTTTGGATTTAAGTCTAGTGAGGTTACAATCGAACCTCCAATACATAGACAATCTATTTCGCCTGAATGTGTAGTTAATGAAAACCCGGATTTATTATTTGTTATCAATCGTACTTCAACGATTGGTGGAGATAAAGCAACTAATAATTTAGTATCTAATGAGTTGATCCAAAAAACTAAGTCCTTTAAAAATGATAAAATCGTTTATTTAACACCAGATATTTAGTATTTATTTGGTGGAGGAATTAAAGCTACTCAGCTAATGAACGAAGAAATTTCAATGGTTATCCAATAAAAAATAGTAGGACATCGGGAGTGAATGGATGAATAATAACACCTTTACAAAAGAAGACTTTGACGTATTTAAAATAGAAGGTTTAGAACAAAGAATGACAGCTATTCGAAATCAATTACAACCAAAATTTCGCGCATTAGGTCAAGACTTTGCTAAAGAAATAGCTATTGAATTGAATCAAGAGATTCTTCCAGTTCATATTGCACAACACTTAAGAAGAACTAAAAATGCACCAAAAGATACTTGGTTGGCAATAGGAGGAGATAAAAGAGGGTACAAAAAATATCCGCATTTCCAACTAGGATTGTATGAGACACATCTGTTTATTTGGCTGGCTTTTATTGATAACCCTTTGTATGAAGAAAAGATGGCCTTACAAATAATCGAAGATCCATCATTACTATTTAAGATTCCTGATGACTATGTTGTTTCATGGGATCATACAAAAGAAACCGTCATACCCCTAACTGAAGCAGATTTGTTGAATGGATTGATACGTTGGCAAACGGTGAAAAAAGGCGAGTTTTTAATCGGGAGACAACTATTAGCAGAGGATCCGATTTTAAAGGATCCAAAAGCCATGCAAGAATATATACTCAATACATTTATACAACTCGTTCCTTTATATAAACAAGCTTACAGTGTATATGACTTGCAAGAGCCTGCAAATTCGTATGCAACTTAATAAAAAATTCCTTACGAATATTCGTAAGGAATTTTTTATTAAGCAAACACAATATGCCATTCATTGCGTTTTGCTAAAAAATCTTTTGCTAATTTTTGAGCACCTTCTAAGGTATGGTGAGCTGCCCATCCACATTGAGTTTCGTTGCTTGCGGGAACTTCTGTTGCCACTAAAACATCTTCCATAGTTTTTTGTAAAACTTCTAAAATCTCGTCATAGTTTTCATGATTGATGACAGTTAGATAAAAGCCGGTTTGGCATCCCATAGGTCCAAAATCAATAATATAATCAGCATGATTACGAATCAATTCAGCTGTTAAATGTTCTAATGAATGAACACTCATCATGTCCATATGTTCTTTATTAGGTTGAGAGAAGCGGACATCGTATTTCAAAATTTTATCGCCATTCAATCCCATCTTTTTATCTGCTAATCTAACATAAGGTGCTTTAACTTTAGTATGATCTAAGTTGAAACTTTCTACATTCATTTTACTTGTCATAAATGAAACACTCCTAATTCTTTTAAACATATTTAAGTCCTTATGGTTTAGTGTACCATTTTTATTACAAGACTAAAAATAGTTATTTTTAGTTATAGTAGAAAAAAACGCTGAGTGTAAAAATCTCAGCGTTCGTCATCCTTATCTTCTTCTTTTTTTTCATTGAATTTACGGACAATAAACTCATAATGTATTAGTGCATTAAAATCATCTTGATAATGGATGACTATTTTTGATTTGTTGCTTTTTAATTTGACAGCAGGACCAGTAACTTCGATTACTGTATTATTAGACACAGTATACACTCCTTCTTAGTAAAAACAATTTAGTATAAAATGATAATAGTGGATAAATATATAAGGGCAAAAACAACTAACTAACTTATTAATTAACAAAGCTTACCACAAAAAAGTGTAGATGAAAATACACTTGAACTACTTTTTTTGTTTTCTCATCAAATTCATATAAACGCCCGTAAATACCTATTGGAAACGGTTGTTAACTAAAAAAATAAACAGGTTTTTCTCTTTAAAAATGCCTGTAATAGGGAGTGGAATAGGAAAAAAGGACTTCTAACTTTAGAAGTTAGAAAATTAGAGTTGTTACAGAATAAGCCGTTTTAGCTATGCGAATAATGGAAGAGAAAAAACCCACAAACAATGAAAATGTTTGTGGGTTTAAAATGATTCTTTGTATTACAATCGGATTAACGAGAGAAGTACAATGAATCGTTTTGCAAAGCTTGCACTGTAAGTCTGTTTAAGGTGTTTTATAAAAACTTCCCCAAGAGTTTCCCCAGCTTATAAACTTTGAAAGTTAAACAATTAGTTTGGAAATTAGCTTATTTTTATTAAATTAAATAAAGAAGGTTGCAGACATGCTGGAAACACAAGCATTGCGAAACAAGATCATTATTCATCCATATGGATTTTTATGTTTAGTTAAGTATAATAATACCAATTTATATACACGAAAAGCCACTTCTTAATTGAGGCGGCTTTTTTTTTGGGTTTATTTTGATTTATTTTTAGAATTTTGACTATCCACACCTGCACCAACTGCAACACCAAGAGCAATACCTATAGCGATTCCAATAGCCAAATTATCAAACACTAGCCCTAAAGCAGCTCCAAACGCAAGACCCAAAGACATACCTAAAGCAAGATAAGATGTTTTGTCCGTCTTCTTTTCATCATTTTTCTGTTTACTATCTTTATTATTTAAGTCTCCCATAAGTAACTTCCTCCTTATGATTTAATTTTATCATATAAGGTAAGAGAGTCTATTAATCTAGTCTATAAGATAAAACTTTTTATCCAATGTTAGGATTTACAGGTCCCGTCGATTCTTCAATCCGAGTTAAAGATAACTTAATTAATTCTATATCGCCTTTAGAAGATGTAGAAGTTTCCTCAATTACATCTAGTTTTTCTGCAATATAATCAAGCTTATCATAAATTTTTTCTAATATTTTTAATGCTTTATCGTCCATACCCAACACTCCTTTATAATTTTATCTATATTGTAACCCTTATCATTTAAAAAATATATAGTTGCGTTAAAACATAACTTTATTATGTAGTAAAAGTCTAATCTTATAGTCTTAAATCTAACCAATACTCACAGGTTGCATTTTACCTCTCATAAATAAATAAGAGCTTTTTTGTGGGAAATATTTACTTATAAAGCAGTAAAAAACCCTATCTCTTAATTGAGGTAGAGTTATTTTTTTTGCGTTAAAACATAGTTTTCTTAAATGACAGTCGTCTTCCTTTATAACCCCAGAGTTCCCCAGATAAACTATTTATTACGAGTTATTCCACGTTTTGGATAAAAAAAGAAAAAACCCGCAAACGTTTGTATATAAACGTTTGTGGGTTTTTAAAAGTGTTTTTCGCATTACTCAAGAATTAACGAGAGTAGTATTCAACGATGATTGTTTCGTCGATTTCAGAAGATAATTCGTCTCTTAATGGAAGACGGTTGTATGAACCTTCTAATTTTTCAACATCGAAAGTTACGTAATCAGGACGGCCAAATAATGATTCAGCAGCAGATTTAATAATTTCCATGTTTTTAGATTTTTCACGAACAGTGATAACTTGTCCAACTGAAACGCTGTATGATGGAATATCAACGCGTTTGCCATCAACAAGGATGTGGCCGTGGTTTACTAATTGACGTGCTTGACGACGAGTAGTAGCTAAACCTAAACGGTAAACAACATTATCTAAACGTTGTTCTAAAAGGATCATGAAGTTTTCACCATGTTTACCTTCTTTAATTTTACCAGCTTTTAAGAATAAGTTACTAAATTGACGTTCGTTCATACCAAACATGTGACGCAATTTTTGTTTTTCTTGTAATTGAAGACCGTATTCTGTTAATTTTTTACGGCTGTTCGGACCATGAGGACCTGGAGCGTAAGGACGGCGTTCGATTTCTTTACCTGTGCCAGAAAGTGAAATGCCTAGACGACGAGAAACTTTCCAACTTGGACCTGTATAACGTGACATAATGTAATTCCTCCAATAAATGTTTTTTGGAGTAAAATAATAAGTTGAAGTTCAGTATTTCGTGCAGTCCATTTTTCAATCTTCACCTTTGCAGCCATAGGTTACGCAATTGCACCATTACTGGCAATGAACTGTTGACGTGAATACCACTCTCACGCTGCATTATTTTACACAAACGCAATTATACGCTATAAATCATTAGTAAGTCAAGTCATTCTATTATATAATTGAGGGATCTAAAAGAATTTGGACGAATTCTTCTAAATAGTTTTGGTCAATTTCGTCAAAGCGATTAGTAATTGGAGCATCAATATCTAAAACACCAATGATACGGCCATCTTTTATCAGGGGAACAACGATTTCAGATTGGCTCGCTGCATCACAAGCAATGTGACCTGGGAATTGATTAACATCTTCTACAAAGATACTTTCTTTCTTTGCATAAGCCGATCCGCAGACACCTTTACCATTTTGGATTCTGATACAAGCTACTCTACCTTGGAAAGGTCCTAAAACAAGTTCATCTGAATTGGAATCATATAAATAAAAACCAGCCCAATTAATAGTAGGCAAATTTTCAAATAATAAAGCTGCTGCATTGCTCAAGTTAGCTATAAAATTAGGTTCGTCACCAATAACGGCACTAAGTTGTTTGTTGGTTAACGAGTAAGTAGATTCTTTTGTCATATGAACACTCCTTTAAATGCGATTAAAACTAACCTAAGTAAATAATAATATTTTCTTAGATTGAGGTGTGAGAATATTTCCTTCTATGCTATAATATACAATAGGAGTTTTTATAAGTAAATACTTATTGAAAATCGAACCCAATGAAACATTTCTACATAGATAAAAGAGTCATCTTTTGTATACGTAAAAGAAATTAGCAGTAATTCAATCGGAGGTTTTAGAATGAAACTAGAAACTGTTTTAATTGTTATAGTCGTATTAGCTATTATAGCTTACGTAACAAGTTACATTATGAAAAAGAAGCATTACCAAACAATTAATAAGTTAGAACAACAAAAATTTGAATTAATGGATACACCAATTGCTGATATTATTCACAATGTTAAAACGTTATCTTTAACTGGGCAAACGAAGAAAAGTTTTGAACAGTGGAAAGACAGATGGAAACAAATTGAAATGACGGCCTTTCCAGATATAGAAAATCTTCTATTTGATGCTGAACAAGCGACTGATCGTTTACAACTAATCAAAGCTAGTAAAGCCGAAACTAAAACAGGTGAATTGATCAAGAGCACTGATGAGAAAACAAAAGAGATTCAATTAGCTTTAAATGAATTATTAAAGAGTGAAGAAAAAAATAGTCAAGCTATTAAAAAAGTTCAAGAAATGTATCAAGGTATACGAAAAAAATTGTTAACACAAAGTTTTTCTTTTGGGGTAGCACTTGATAAGCTAGAAAAACAACTGACATTTTTGGAATTGAGCTTTGCTGATTTTTCTGAGTTAACGTCTTCTGGAGATCATATTGAAGCGGAAGAAGTATTGGGAAAAGTGAGTCAAGAAACCAAAGAATTGAATGATGCAGTTACGATTATTCCAAGTTTAGTGAAAGAAATCAGTCATGAATTTCCGGCACAAATTCAAGAATTAAAAGAAGGATATCATGAACTAAAAGATGTGCAAAAATTTATCTTTTTAGAAGATACCATGACAACGGATATTGCTGAAGTTGAAAAAGATATCAAACAAGTTGAGAAACTTCTTGAACAGTGTGAAATTGAAGAGGTTCAAAAGTTGGATGTTGTCATTCAAGAAAAAATTAATCACTTATATGACGTAATGGAAGCTGAAATAAATGCGAAACAACTAGTAGCAAAAGAACAACCCGTTTTAGCTGAATTTATTGCATTCGTAAACAAACGAAATAAACAATTATTGATTGAGATCGATCGTGTATCACAAAGTTATAAACTTGAAGATACTGTTTTTGAACAAATAAAAGAGATTCAAGAACAAATCGATGAGAGTCAACAAAATTTTGAAACATTCACTAATGGTATGGAAAAAAATCAGGCTGTTTATACAGTTGTAGCAGAAAGTTTCGCTGAAGACGGTGAAAAATTAACTCGAATTGAGGAAAAACAAGAAGCATTGATCACTCAATTAACGGACTTGCGTAAGGAAGAAACCGAAGTTAAAGAAAAAATTGACGATTTTGAGTTTAATATGCGAGGAATCAAGCGATATATTGAAAAGCAACATTTACCAGGTCTGCCTGAAGAATATTTAGATTTGTTTTTTGTTACGACAGAACGCATTGAAAAATTAGCCAAAGAATTAAATAAATTGAAGATTGATATGACTGAAATCAAAAAAATGTGTGACATGTGTGAAGATGATGTTGAACTACTGATTGATAAAACTGAAGAAATTGTGGATAGTGCATTATTGACTGAATATATGATGCAATATGCTAATCGTTACCGCAATGATCATCCTGAAATAGGAGAGGTTATTTTAGAAAGTAACACTTTGTTCAATAAGGAGTTTCAATACAAAGAGTCGCTTGAAGTGATCTCAACTGCATTAGAAATCGTAGAACCGGGATCATTCAAAAAAGTCGAATCTCAATATTATGAAGAAAAAAGTAGAAATGCTAAATAATACCCAATAATTTAAATTAACGGCAACGGATGAAACAGAGCAGTGAGATAAGCTGCTCTGTTTCATTTTGTGAAAAAAGAGATGCCTTGTATTCAAAAGAGTTTTTGTTATAATAAGTAAGTAATTTTTTAGTACGGAACAACCTAAAAAGAAAGTGTGACGATCCAATGATCTATTTTGATAATAGTGCAACAACTAGTATTGACAAAAGCGTATTACAAACATTTGAAAAAGTAAGCCAGAGCATAAGCGGCAATCCTTCTAGTCTACACCAATTGGGTGATTATGCAGATGGGCTGCTTCAACAATCTAGAAAACAAATAGCTGATTTACTGCATGTTATGCCAGAAGAAATTTATTTTACAAGTGGTGGAACAGAAGGCGATAACTGGGCTATAAAAGGGACAGCCATTGAAAAACGACAATTTGGAAAACACATAATCACTACTGCTGTCGAACATCCTGCTGTTAAAGAATCTGTAGAGCAGTTAAAAATGTTAGGATTTGATGTAACGATTTTACCAGTTGATTCCAGTGGGAAAATTTCAGTTTCTGATTTGAAAGAGGCGTTGAGGCCTGATACGATACTTGTTTCGGTCATGGCAGTAAATAATGAAGTTGGCAGTATCCAACCATTAACAGAAATTGAAGAAATTTTAAAAGACTATCCGACTGTTCACTTTCATGTAGATGCTGTTCAGGCAATTGGAAAAATCCCTTTCTCGTTAGGGAACAGTTCAAGGATCGATTTAGCCACTTTTTCTGCTCATAAATTTCATGGTCCCAAAGGTATAGGATTTATGTATATAAAAAAAGGCAAGAAGATAGCTCCGATTCTAAGTGGCGGAGGACAAGAATCTGGCAAACGTAGTGGAACGGAAAATGTAGCAGGTGTAGCTGCTATGGCAAAAGCTTTGCGTTTGGTATTGGAAAAAGAAAAAGAGAAACAAAAGAATCAAAAAGAAATAAAAAATTACCTTATGGAACAGTTAGAGGGTTATAAAAAAGTTTCAGTGTTCTCCCAAAAAGAAGGCGCTCCGCATATCTTATGTTTTGCTTTAAAAGGGATAAGAGGTGAAGTAATGGTGCATGCTTTCGAGAAAAAAGACATTTACATTTCAACAACAAGTGCCTGTTCTAGTCGCAAGGGTACGACATCCAGTACTTTAGTAGCAATGAATGTTCCAGAAAAGATCGCTACTAGCGCAATACGGGTGAGTTTAACAGATACTAATACATTAGAAGAAGCAAAAGTCTTTATGAAAGAATTTGATTTCTTGTATCAACAATTTAAAGATATAAAATAAATCTAGATTGACAGAGAGGAAGTAAGCAACACATGCAATACGATGAAGTAATGATACGCTATGGTGAACTGTCAACAAAAGGTAAAAACAAACGGATTTTTATCAGTCAATTGGCTCAAAATGTTAAATTTGCTTTAAGCGATTTTGAAGAGCTGAAAGTACATGGCGAACGTGACCGCATGCATTTAGAATTAAATGGTGCCGATAGCGATGCTGTATTGGAAAGATTACGTTCTATTTTTGGAATTCAAACGTATTCTCCAGTTAGACGTTTGGAAAGAGATATTGAACTTGTAAAAAAAGTTGCAGTAGAAATGATAAAAGAACTTTATTCAGAAGGAAAAACATTTAAAATTGCTACTAGACGTTCAGATCATGATTATGAGTTAGATACGAATGATATGAATCAATTGCTTGGGGCAGAAATCTTTAGCCAAATCGAAGGCATAAAAGTTCATATGAAAAAGCCTGATATTACCTTACGCGTGGAAATTCGTAAAGAAGGATTCTTTCTTTCTAGCAAGACGATTTTGGGGGCAGGTGGTTTGCCAGTAGGCTCAAGTGGGAAAGGTATGTTGATGTTATCTGGAGGAATCGATTCACCAGTAGCTGGCTATTTGACTATGAAACGCGGCGTAACTGTTGAAGCTGTTCATTTCCACAGCCCGCCATATACTAGTCCGCGTGCTCTTCAAAAAGCGAAAGATCTAGCTGCTAAATTAGCTGCTTTTTCAGGCAGTGTTCAATTTATCGAAGTACCTTTTACTGAAATCCAAGAAGAAATAAAGAAAATTGTTCCAGAAGGCTATTTAATGACGGTTACACGTCGGTTGATGATGAGATTGACTGATCGTATACGTGAAGAACGAAAAGGTTTAGCGATCATCAATGGAGAATCATTAGGGCAAGTAGCTTCACAAACACTGCACAGCATGATAGCTATTAATGATGTAACAGCAACGCCTATTATTCGACCAGTTGTTTCAATGGATAAAAATGAAATTATTGAGATTGCTCAAAAAATTGATACATTTGAATTATCTATTCAACCATTTGAAGACTGCTGTACCATTTTTGCTCCACCAGCACCTAAAACACAACCTAAGTTGGAAAAAGCTCGTGAATACGAAAGCCGACTTGATGTTGAGGGATTAATAGAAAGAGCCATGAATGGTTTAGTAATTACTAAAATCACAGTGGGAGATACGTTAGAAGCACAGCAAAAAGCTGACTTTTCAAGTTTGTTATAAAAGTGTTTGTACTTTGAAAAGACTAATACACAACTTGTGGTTAGTCTTTTTTTCTATAAAAGCATATAAAAGACAGGAGGATGTAAAGTGAAGTTATGGAAAAAAGGTCTTTTTTTTACAATGGAAAGAGAAAACGACACAGTTTCAGCCGTTATAACTGATGGGGAAGTTATTGTAGCTACGGGCGAAGAAGAAGAATTGAGAAACCAATATCATTTAGAAATAACCGAGGAAATTGATTTAAAAGGGGAGATAGTATTTCCAGGTTTTGTAGATAGTCATTTACATTTATTATGGTATGGACAAAGTCTTGCTCGGTTAAATTTAAATCAAGCAAAAAGTAAGCAAGAAAGTTTGCGTAAGATACGAGAAAAAATTAACCAACTATCACCTGAAGAATGGTTGTTTGTTGAAGGATACAATGAAAATGAATGGCAAGATGATTCGACACCTATTACAAAAACAGAGTTGGACACTCTTACGACACAACACCCCTTGTTGGTTCGTCGAATTGATTATCATAATGTAGTCATTAATACTGCATTGATCGACAAAATTGGTCTTAAAGATGGACAAATTTATGATGGTGGTGGAGAGATACAATTAGATCTTGATGGAAATCTAACAGGAATTTTAAAAGATGAAGCGACAAATTTAGCTATAAATGCTTTTCCGGCTGCTACATCCGAAGAGCAAGAAAAGTATTTAGAATTAGCTATTGAGGATTTGTGGTCAAAAGGAGTAACTGGCGGACATTCTGAAGATTTGCATTACTTTAATGGTTTTGAAGGAACATTGCAGACGTACCACGATGTAATTGAAGGAAAAGAGATGCTCTTTCGTGTTCATTTATTGATTCATCATGAAGAACTCCATGCGTATAATCGTTCTAATGAAATCTTTTTAGATGGCAATCCTTATATCGAATTAGGCGCAATGAAAATCTTTTATGATGGAACAGTTGGTTCGCAAACAGCATTGATGAGTCAACCTTATGCCGGAACAAATCATTACGGCCTTCAAGTTCAAAAGGATGAGGTTTTTTTAAACTTAATAAAAGCAGCTCGTAAAGCGAAGTTGCCAGTAGCTATTCATATATTAGGAGATAGAGCTTTCGAAAAAGTAATTGAAACACTCAATGAATACCCTCCATTACCGGGTCAACTTGACCGTATGATTCACACTCCATGGCTAAATGAAGAATTACTAAAGAAAGCTAAAAGTTTACCATTAGTTTTTGACCTACAGCCTCAATTTATGAGTAGTGACTTGCCTTGGGCATTAGATGTTTTAGGCGAGAACCATCCGCCTTTGGTATTTGCTTGGAAGAGTATAAAGGAATCCGGTTTTCCGGTTGCAGGCGGCAGTGATGCGCCAGTTGAAATCCCAAACCCTTTTTATGGCATCCATGCAGCTGTTACTAGGACTGTGAGAGAAGGTAAAACAGCTGAACGTTATTTTCCTGAAGAAGAACTTTCTGTATATGAAGCAATTTCTTTGTACACCACTGGAAGTGCAATTGCTGGCTACAAAGAAGATTCTAGAGGAAAAATAAAACCTGGCTATATAAGTGATTTTACTATTCTAAAACAAAACCCTTTTAAAGTGAAACCAGAATATTTAAGTAAAGTGGAAGTTTCAAAAACAGTGATTAATGGAAAAATTGTTTACCAAAAAAAATAAAGTAGGCTTTAAAATTGAATACAGAGAAAAAGAAGATGAAGTTCAAATACGTATCTTCTTTTTCTTTGTATTCAATATAATTGTGATTAATATCACAATTATATTGAGTTAAGGATAAAAAGATGATATGATAATAAAGAAATTAAAGCTTGGGAGGCAGAAATGTGGAGATGAATACGAAGATACATCAAATTCCGAATGCAACAGCACAAAGATTACCCATTTATTACCGTTCATTAAAAAAGTTAAATGAATCTGGTGTAGAGCGTGTTAAATCAAAAGAATTAAGCCAGATGACACAGATTCCTTCTGCAACGATCCGACGTGATTTTTCTCATTTTGGTGAATTAGGCAGAAGTGGATACGGCTATGAAGTTACTTATGTAACGGAAGTTTTTCGTGAGTTATTAAATGTGAATAATATCATTAACGTTGTACTTGTTGGAGCAGGAAACCTTGGGAAAGCGATATTAAGAAATAATTTAAAAAAAGAAAAAAATATCACCATCAAAGGTGCTTTTGATATTGAGTCAAGTTATTTTGGAAAGGAAATTTCAGGAGTGCCAATTTTGCCTATGGAACAGATGAAGAATTTTATTATAAAAGAACAAATTCGTACAGCCATTTGTGCCGTACCTAGTGAAGTGTCTCAAAAAGTAGTGGAACAATTAATTGATGCAGGTATCACTTCTATTTTAAACTTTGCCCCAGGTAGAATAAGAGTGCCGGATAATATTCAAATGAAGTATATTGATTTTTCTAGCGAAATTTTTACTATGGTTTATCAAAATGAAGCTCTTTATCCAGCCAGTTTAGGTGAAGAAGAGTAGGATTACAGGTAAAAAAAGTAAGCTAGCGTAATTTGCCGGGGCATTTGTTTTGTGCTGGAATGTTGCTTTAAAAAAGGATTCTTCGTATACTATTTTAAGAGGAAGCATAGAATAGGGAGTGTTCATATGGAAATAACGAAAAAAGGTACACCGTATAAGTTAAAAGGGATCCAACCAAAAGTTGGAGATAAAGCACCTGATTTTAAAGTTGAAAATTTAGCAGATGAACTAGTTAAATTAAGTGACTTTTCTGGAAAAGTTGTGTTAATCAGTGTAATCCCGGATATCGATACGCGAGTATGCGCGTTGCAAGCTAAAGAGTTTAATAAAATTGCCAGCGAACTAGATGGTGTCCAGTTGATCACTATTTCTAATAACTCGAAAGAAGAACAAGCTGAATGGTGTGCTGGAAAAGATATCTCAATGGAAATGCTGCATGACAGTAACTTGGAATTTGGGGAGGCCTATGGTTTGGTTATGGAAGAGCTTGAAAAGTTAGCTCGTTCAGTTTTTGTGATCAACCCTAGAGGTGAGATCGTTTATCAAGAGATCGTTCCTGAAATGTCTAGTGAGCCAGATTATGATCAAGCTATCAAAGCGACAAGAGCTGCACGTTGATTAAAAAAGATGCATATTGAAAAGTAGCATTTTTAATGCTACTATATAAAAATAAAAGGCAATGAACAAGAGGAGTAATTTTATTTGCTGACTTTGAGAGAATAGAACAGATGCTGAGAGTTCTTAGTCACAGTAAAATGAAGGTAGCTTGGGAGCTGGCAAAGTGAAAGTAAAGTAACTTTGTTCGGAGTAACGATCCGTTAAAAATGGAACTAAGAGGTATACTTTTGAAGATAGCAGAAGTATGCAATATAGGTGGTACCGCGAGTGAACAGCATTCGTCCTAATAATAATTTATTATTAGGATGGATGCTTTTTTTGTTTTTCAGATTTATTAAGTGATATTGTAAAGGAGAGATAAAATGACAGATGAATTGAAAATGTCTACTAAATATCAACCAAATGAAGTAGAAGCTGGTCGTTATGAAAAATGGGTAGAAAAAGGACTATTTAAACCAAGTGGAGATAAAACGAAAGAAGCTTATTCTGTTGTTATTCCGCCTCCCAATGTAACAGGGAAATTGCATTTAGGTCATGCTTGGGATACGACTCTGCAAGATATTATCGTTAGACAAAAAAGAATGCAAGGATACGATACATTATGGTTGCCGGGAATGGATCATGCTGGAATCGCAACTCAAGCAAAAGTAGAAGCAAAACTTGCTGAGGATGGAATTTCACGCTATGATCTTGGACGCGATAAATTTATTGATACGGTATGGGATTGGAAAGAGGAATACGCAAGTGTGATTCGTGAGCAATGGGCAAAAGTGGGTATTTCAGTTGATTATAGCCGTGAACGTTTTACATTAGATGAAGGATTATCTGAAGCGGTTCGTAAAGTATTTGTAACAATGTACAATAAAAAATTGATTTACCGTGGAGAATACATTATCAACTGGGACCCAAAAGCTAAAACGGCTTTATCAGATATTGAAGTGATCCATAAAGATGTTGAAGGTGCTTTTTATCATATGAGTTATCCTTTAACAGATGGTAGTGGAGTAGTTGAAATCGCTACGACGCGACCTGAAACGATGTTGGGTGATACAGCGATTGCAGTTCATCCTGAAGATGAACGGTACCAACATTTAATTGGTAAAACAGTTATGTTGCCACTAATGAATCGTGAAATTCCGATTGTTGCAGATGACTACGTTGAGATGGATTTTGGTACGGGTGTAGTGAAAATTACTCCTGCTCATGATCCTAATGACTTTGAAGTTGGGAAACGCCATGACTTGCCGCAGATCAATGTGATGAACGATGATGGTTCAATGAATGAACTAGCTGGTAAATATGAAGCGATGGACCGTTTTGAAGCTCGTAAAGCTGTTATAAAAGATTTAGAAGCAGAAGGACGACTTATCAAAATTGAAAAAATGATACACAGTGTTGGTCATTCAGAGCGTACAGGCGTTGTAGTAGAACCAAGATTATCTACACAATGGTTTGTAAATATGGCTCCATTGGCTAAAGAAGCTATTGAAAGCCAAGGCACAGAAGAGAAAGTGAACTTTGTGCCAGAACGTTTTGAAAATACGTATATGCGTTGGATGGAAAATGTTCATGATTGGGTAATTTCACGTCAATTATGGTGGGGTCACCGTATCCCAGCTTGGTACCATAAAACAAGTGGTGAATTATACGTAGGAATGGAAGCTCCTGAAGATAGCGAAAACTGGGTGCAAGATCCAGATGTTTTGGACACTTGGTTTAGTTCAGCATTATGGCCGTTTTCTACAATGGGATGGCCTGATGAAGAATCTGAAGATTTTAAACGTTATTTCCCTACAAACACACTTGTAACGGGATACGACATTATTTTCTTCTGGGTTAGCCGTATGATGTTCCAAAGTCTAGAATTCACTGGGAAACGTCCTTTCAACAACGTGTTGATTCATGGTCTTATCCGTGATACTGAAGGTCGGAAAATGAGTAAATCTCTAGGTAACGGAATTGACCCAATGGATGTTATTGAAAAATACGGAGCTGATGCACTACGTTGGTTCTTGTCAAACGGTTCTGCTCCAGGGCAAGATGTTCGTTTCAGCTATGACAAAATGGATGCTGCTTGGAATTTTATTAATAAAATTTGGAACGCTAGTCGTTTTGCCTTGATGAATATGGAAAACTTTACTGTCGATCAAATTGATTTATCAGGTGAAAAAACAGTTGCTGACCGTTGGATTTTGACAAAATTAAATGAAACAGTTGAAAAAGTAACAGACTTATTTGAACGGTTTGAATTTGGTGAAGCAGGCCGTCATTTGTACCACTTTATCTGGGATGATTTTTGTGACTGGTACATCGAAATGAGTAAAGAAGTATTGTTTGGAGAAGATGAAAAAGCGAAACAAATGACCAGAAGTATTTTAGCTTATGTATTGGATCAAACATTACGTTTATTGCACCCAATTATGCCTTTTGTTACAGAAGAGATCTGGGAAAATATTCCTCATGAAGGGGAATCATTGGTAGTAGCGGATTACCCAGTTGTACACCCTGAATTATCTGATGAAGCAGCAACTAAAGGTATGGATGTGCTGATGGAACTGATTCGTTCGGTCCGTAATAGTCGTTCTGAAGTAAATACACCGCTGTCTAAAAAAATCGAATTATTGATCAAAACAAATGATCAAACCATTGAACAATTTTTGAAAGACAATACTTCTTATATTGAACGATTCTGTAATCCTGAAACATTGACGATTTCAAGTAATATAGAAGCTCCTGAAACAGCTATGGCTTCTGTGATTACAGGTGCTGAAATCTACTTGCCGTTGGCTGGTCTGATCAACTTGGAAGAAGAAATCACTCGTCTTGAAAAAGAATTAGACAAGTGGAGTAAAGAAGTTAAACGGGTTGAAGGGAAATTAGCAAACAAAAGATTTGTAGAAAATGCTCCTGATGCAGTAGTTGAAGCTGAAAAGGCTAAACAAGTCGATTATCTTGAAAAACAAGTTGCAGTAACAGAACGTATAAAAGTATTGAAAGATCAACTTTAATTTTTTTTAGAGCTATATAACTTTAAAGCGAGTAAAACCTAAGATGATTCTTAGCTTTTGCTCGCTTTATTATTGGGCAGCAATTGAAAAAACAGAATCGAAATTTAAATGAGCCCCTTTATTTTCATGGTTGAAATGACTAAGGTAGTTTATAATTAAATAATATAGGGAATAGAAAAATAGGTGGAGGTAAATGATGTTCACTACGTATGAAGAAGCACTAAACTGGATTCATGCAACTAGAACTTTTGGGAAGAAGCCAGGATTAAAACGAATGGAATGGATGTTAAGTCAAGTAAATCATCCCGAAAGAAAATTTAAATCAATACACATTGCAGGAACAAACGGAAAAGGTTCTACACTAGCTTTCTTAAGAAACATGTTGGAAGCAAATGGACAAATAGTTGGAACGTATACATCTCCATATATAGAAACGTTTAATGAACGTATCAGTGTAAATGGAGAACCTTTACCAGATAATGAAATTTTACGTTTAGCTAATAGTGTTTACCCACTTGCAAAAGGATTAGAAAAAACAGCATTAGGCGGGCCTAGCGAATTTGAAATTATAACGATGATGATGTTGATTTACTTTGGTGAAGGACGAGCAGATGTAGTTCTTGTAGAAGTGGGAATAGGGGGATTAGTTGATTCAACAAATATCATTACCCCCATTGTTTCGGTCATTACTACGATCGGTATGGATCACATGCAGTTGCTTGGCGATACATTGCCTGAAATTGCTTTAAATAAAGCTGGCATTATTAAAGTTGGTGTTCCAGTGGTGACGGGAAAAATTAAGGATGAGGCTTTAAAAGTAATAGAAAGAAAAGCCGAAGAGCAGAATAGTTTATTATTAAAGTATGATCAAGATTTTTTTGTTACAAAATGGCAAACATTGCCTACATGGGGAGAACAATTTGTATTTGAAGATGATTTTATCCGGCTTAGTCCTATACAAATTGGAATGTTAGGCTATCATCAAGTAGAAAATGCTGCTGTAGCGATTGAAGCGCTAAGAGTTTATAGTCATGAAACAGGATTAGCAGTGAATCATGAAAAGATACTCAGCGGCTTGAAACAAACTTTTTGGCCTGGCAGAATGGAAAAAATAAATGATCAACCGCTTCTTGTGTTAGATGGTGCTCATAATGAACATGCAATGGATACGTTAGCGAAAACGATAAAAAAGAATTTTGCTCAACAAGATATTTATATCATTATGGCTGTTATGCAGGATAAAAATAGCCAAGAGATGATTGATATATTGGAGACTATACCTAATAGTTACTTGATTCTTACAAGCTTTGATTATCCTAGAGCAGCTACACCGGAAGAGTTAAAAAAATTAACAGTGAGAAATGGAATCGTGATCGATCATTGGCAAGAAGCACTAGTAGCCTCCATTAACGAATCGGATGGGAACGGTGTAGTGATCGTAACAGGTTCTTTATATTTTATCTCTGAAGTTAGAGAATTTTTTAAAGCAGCAAATAGATAATTGAAGTGGGGGAGAAGTATGCATAAAGTAGAAGCAGTCATTTTTGATATGGATGGATTGATGTTTGATACAGAAACGCTATATTATGAGGCGAATCGAACAGTAGCAAAGAAAGTAGGGTTGGAATATACTTGGGAGTTTCACGAGAAGTATATTGGGGTTTCTGATGAGGATTTTCATAAAGAACTTTATTTACACTATGAAAATAAACAAGAACAAGTTGAGTCTCTAATCCATAAAGGTGGACAAGCGTTATTGGAGTATGTAGAAGACAATGGTTTGCGTAAGAAAAAAGGATTAATTGAATTATTGGATTATTTGGATAGTAAAAAGATAAAGAAAATAGTTGCTTCAAGTAGTATAAGATCAACTGTCTCTTTGTTTTTAGAAAAAGAGCAACTTACTAGTTATTTTGATGTGATTATAGGTGGAGATGAAGTATCAAAGGCAAAACCTAGTCCTGAAATATACGAAAAAGCTTGGTTAAAGACGGCTGTTTCAAAAGAAAACACTCTTGTTTTAGAAGATTCGCTTAATGGCATCCGTGCAAGTCACGAAGCTGGGGTCCCAGTGATCATGATACCAGACTTAATAAAACCAACTAATGAGGCCAAAGAAAAAACAGTAGCTATTTTTGATGATTTACTAGAAGTTAAAAGGTTTATCGAACAGCAAAATCAACACTAAAAAAATAAAATCGGATCCTCCATTTTCACGGATAGTACTAGTGTGAAAAAGGGAGGATCTCTTTATGACTATAAAAACTATGAATTTAATCAATGAAGTTCCTATTCAGTCGAGGCCTAGAGAACGATT
Source organism: Carnobacterium inhibens subsp. inhibens DSM 13024 (assembly GCF_000746825.1). Classification (NCBI taxonomy): domain Bacteria; kingdom Bacillati; phylum Bacillota; class Bacilli; order Lactobacillales; family Carnobacteriaceae; genus Carnobacterium; species Carnobacterium inhibens. The sequence continues at coordinate 83,041 of NZ_JQIV01000006.1, forward strand.
AGAACATTATGGAGAAAAGGCGCTATCCAATCATGAATTACTGGCTATTTTACTGAGAACAGGAACGAAAGGAACGAATGTGCTCTCTTTAGCTTTGTCGATGCTCAATCATTTTGGAAATCTTTATCATTTGAAAACTGCTTCCTGCCAAGAATTAATGGCAGTTTCTGGGATTGGAAGGATAAAAGCTATTGAATTAAAAGCCGCTATTGAATTGGGCATGCGTATTTCTCAGGCTTCCCAAATAAAGATAGGCCAGATTACTTCTAGTACCAAAGCAGGCGAGATGCTATTAGTAGAGATGAAAGGTCTGCAACAAGAACATGTGGTTGTTTTATTTTTAAATACAAAAAATGAAATTATAAAAAAAGAAACGATCTTTATTGGAGGGCTTAATTCTAGCGTTGCCCATCCTCGAGAAATTTTTAGAGGAGCTGTGAGGTATTCAGCAGCGAGAATTATTGTTGGTCACAATCATCCATCAGGCAATCCTGATCCATCTGAAGCAGATATTCAATTTACAAGAAGAATGTCTGAATGCGGAGAATTGATGGGGATTGAATTGTTAGATCATATTATCGTTGGAGAAAGTGAATTTGTAAGTTTAAAAGAAATAGGTATTTGTTAAAAGTTCTGTACATAAAGGTTGCTTAATAAAAATACCCATGCTATACTTATCTTGAGTTTTTGTTAGGTAGAACAAAGAAATGTTTCAGAACATTCCGATTCGCACCGTAAGCAAGAATATCACTATATGTGCTATAAGGCACGAGGAGGAATTTCATTATGGAACAAGGTACAGTAAAATGGTTTAACGCAGAAAAAGGTTTTGGATTTATCGAACGTGAAGGAGCAGACGATGTATTCGTACATTTCTCAGCTATCCAATCTGAAGGATTCAAGTCTTTAGAAGAAGGACAAGCAGTAACTTTCGACGTTGAAGAAGGAAACCGTGGACCTCAAGCAGCAAACGTAAACAAAGCTTAATTAAAAATTAAAATTGTTTAAGGAGTCGACTTAGGTTGACTCCTTTTTTGTGTAGTTCGATAACTATTCGTAGGAATAGACTAGGTTAAATAAATATAACTGATTTTCCTATAAGAAAGTTCATTTGAAATAATTTGATTTTTGCCATCTAACTTTATTATCAGATTAATAAGATCATACAGATGATACCGAATAAAAAATGTTTTGAAGATAAGGTTGCTTAATAAAAATACCCATGCTATACTTACGTTGAGTTTTTGTTAGGTAGAAAATAGAATTGTTTCAAAACATTCCGATTCGCACCGCAAGCAAGAATATCACTATATGTGCTATAAGGCACGAGGAGGAATTTCATTATGGAACAAGGTACAGTAAAATGGTTTAACGCAGAAAAAGGTTTTGGATTTATCGAACGTGAAGGAGCAGACGATGTATTCGTACATTTCTCAGCTATCCAATCTGAAGGATTCAAATCTTTAGAAGAAGGACAAGCAGTAACTTTCGACGTTGAAGAAGGAAACCGTGGACCTCAAGCAGCAAACGTAAACAAAGCTTAATTAAAATTAAAATTGTTTAAGGAGTCAGCCTTAGGTTGGCTCCTTTTTTGTATTGTATTTGATTAGAAGATTAATTAATTATGTAATGAAAAAAATAGTTTTAGAGATAAGGTTGCTTAATAAAAATACCCATGCTATACTTACATTGAGTTTTTGTTAGGTAGAACAAAGAAATGTTTCAGAACATTCCAATTCGCACCGTAAGCAAGAATATCACTATATGTGCTATAAGGCACGAGGAGGAATTTCATTATGGAACAAGGTACAGTAAAATGGTTTAACGCAGAAAAAGGTTTTGGATTTATCGAACGTGAAGGAGCAGACGATGTATTCGTACATTTCTCAGCTATCCAAACTGAAGGATTCAAATCTTTAGATGAAGGACAAGCAGTAACTTTCGACGTTGAAGAAGGAAACCGTGGACCTCAAGCAGCAAACGTAAACAAAGCTTAATTAAAAATTAAAATTGTTTAAGGAGTCAACTTAGGTTGATTCCTTTTTTTTGTATAAAATAATATGCGTTTCTCTTGAAATATTAATAAATGGATGCTACAATTACTATAATGTTTTTGTTAAGGATCACGTAGAATTGTTTTACAACAGTCTGATTCGTACCGTTAGCAAGAATATCATTATATGTGCTATAAGGCACGAGGAGGAATTTCATTATGGAACAAGGTACAGTAAAATGGTTTAACGCAGAAAAAGGTTTTGGATTCATCGAACGTGAAGGAGCAGACGATGTATTCGTACATTTCTCAGCTATCCAAGGTGAAGGATTCAAATCTTTAGAAGAAGGACAAACAGTAACTTTCGACGTTGAAGAAGGAAACCGTGGACCTCAAGCAGCAAACGTAAACAAAGCGTAAGCTAATGTTTAAAAGCCTAGTGATTTTTCACTAGGCTTTTTTTGTGCACTAAAATATACTATTAAATTGGCTAAAGTGTATAAAGAAAAGTGCTGAATCATTTAGGGTCTATTTCATTTTCTTTACTTATATATGGAATTACTTAAATTTGTGTTAAAATATAAAAAATAAAGATGTCATAACTTAAAAAATACAGTATGATGGTTTCGGTTAGAGCATTCTATTCTGTTTTTTGCTATACTGTTTAAGTGTCTACCTTTCAGTGTTAGATGTTAAAGATACAATTACTGTGAATCTGAGAAATAGAACGATAAATATAAAGTTTAGGTAGATTTGAGAGGATGAAATCATTTGTTTAGATTTGGAAATAAAGATATAGGAATTGATTTAGGTACTGCAAATACGAATGTGTATGTTGCAGGAAAAGGAATCGTTTTAAAAGAGCCTTCAGTAGTCGCAAAAGATACTGTAACGGGAGAAATCGTCGCAGTTGGTGAAGATGCAAGAAACATGATCGGGAGAACACCTGGTTCCATTATTGCTATTCGTCCTATGAAAAATGGCGTTATTGCGGATTATGATACAACAGCAGCTATGATGAAATATTACATCGAAAAAGCAATAGGAAAATCAACCTCTAAACCGTTTGTCATGATTTGTGTACCAAGTGGTGTAACGGAAGTAGAAAAAAGAGCCGTTATTGATGCTACAAGAATGGCAGGAGCAAAAGATGCTTTTATTATTGAAGAACCCTTTGCTGCGGCAATTGGAGCAGGTTTACCAGTAATGGATCCTACAGGAAGTATGGTCGTTGATATTGGTGGTGGAACAACAGATGTAGCTACAATAGCATTAGGCGGAATTGTAAGCAGCCGCTCGATTCGTTTAGCTGGAGACCGTATGGATGACGTGATTATTCACTATGTCCGTAAAAAATATAATCTTCTTATAGGAGAACGCACTGCTGAACAAATTAAGATCCAAATCGGTTGTGCTTCTGTTGAAAAAGCAACAGAATACGGTGTTATGGATATTCGTGGTCGTGATTTATTGACAGGACTGCCGCAAACGATTGAAATTTCTGCTGTTGATATTGCTGAAGCGATTCAAGAAGTTGTTGAAGGAATCATTGTTGCAGTTAGAGAAACACTTGAAGAAACATCTCCCGAAATTTCAGCAGATGTTATAGATCATGGGATTGTTTTAACAGGTGGCGGAGCTTTATTGAAAAATATGGGAGACGTTATTGCTGAAGAAACGGATGTTCCAGTTTTCATCGCTAATGAACCATTAGACTGTGTCGCACTAGGGACAGGCGAGTCATTAAAACACATTGATATTTATAAAAAAAGAGCAAATAGATAAGCTAGCCTAAATAAGGTTACAAGAAGGTGCGGGAAGTTTATTTTCTTCCCGCATATTTTCATGTGAAAAAGAATGAAGTTAGACAAGTTATTTGGGTTGACTTATGTTAAAATAAAGAAAGCCTGTAAAATTAATGAGGTGATATTTTGAATCAGTTTTTTTCAAATAAAAAACTAATCATTTTATTAGTAAGTATGATTGTTTCTTTAGGTCTGATAGCCTTTTCAATCACTGGGAGTGGGAACATTCCAATTTTCCAACAGCTTACTAATGATATTACAGCAGTTGTATCTCGGGTAGTAGCAAAACCGATGAATGCAGTTGTTGATTTTTTGGAATCAGTAGATGGTCTAAAAAATACGTATGAAGAAAATCAATTGTTAAAATCAAAAATTGATAAATTGTATGAAACAGAAGTCGAAATTGCAGACTTAAAACAAAATAATGAAAAATTAAAAGAACAATTAGCCTTAACAGATACATTATCTGATTATGAATCCATTAACGGTGCGGTACTTAGCCGTAATCCTGACAGTTGGGTTGATCAAATAGTTGTAGATAAAGGAAGCCAAAGTGGTATTGAACTGAACATGTCAGTAATGTCAGGTAATGGATTAATAGGTCGAGTTGTTGAAGTAAGTCCTACTAGTTCTAAGGTTCAATTAGTCACTACTTTAGATCAAAATAACAATCGAGTTGCAGCTTCTGTTCAAACGGATGATGGAGTTGTACATGGTATTATCAATGGATATGATGCTGAAAAAAAACGATTAGTAATGAAACAAATTACAACAGATGCTGAATTAAAAGAAGGCGATCAAGTCATGACATCCGGCTTAGGAGGAGTATCTCCTAGTGCGCTATTGATTGGAACGATAGAGGAAGTTAAATTAGATTCTTTTGGTTTATCACAGGAAGCTTATATTGTACCTGCAGCAGATACGAATGATATTCGTTATGTGACATTTATTAAACGATCCGCTGAAAGTGGTGAGTAAATGAGAGAGAATTGGAAAACCGCTACTTTAATTCCATTATTGCTTGCTTTTTTCTTTTTATTAGATGGTGTATTGACTGTAGTCTTTTCAGAGTACTTTCTTGAAGGAACAAAAGTTATGACTCCTAGATTGATCATATTAGTGCTTATTTTGATGTCCTTTTATATACCAAGAAGTAAAATGCTTGTGTACAGTCTTCTATTTGGCTTAATTTATGATAGCTACTATGTTGGGATTTTAGGAGTATATGTTCTTTTATTTCCTTTAATTATTTACTTAACGGAAAAACTGAAAAAGGTTCTCAATCCTAATCCTATTGTAATTGGTATGATGGTGATCATAAATTTAAGTTTGATTGAAACTTACTTATACCTGTTTTATCAAGTATTAGGGTATACCAAAATTAATTGGACGACATTTTTGGCAGATCGTTTAGGGCCAACTTTACTCTTGAATTTAGTGTTATTTATTATTGTATTTTATCCTTTGAAAAAAATAATTGAACATATTCAGGGAGAGTAAACAACATCAATGGTGAAATCTCGGTTGAGGGAGTTGTTAAAGTGAAACAAAGTGTGACATTAAAAGGAACTAAGGGTAGCTTTGTATTGAGCTTAGATGAATCAGCTTCTTTTGTATCCGTAATGAAAGAACTAGATGAATTATTAGAACATTTGAATGGAGAACAAAAAAGATCTAAAGAAATACAAAAAGAGATCTATTTAGAGATAAAAACTGGTAATCGATTATTGTCTCAAGAACAACAATCGATATTGACTGAAGAAATAGAATCAAAAAGTACTTTCTTAATCAAAAAAATCACTTCTGATGTTGTCTCAGTTGATAAAGCTATTGAGTGGCAACAAGCAGTTAGTTTACAAATGGAAGTTCAAACGATTAGAAGCGGACAAGTTTTAGCAGCACCAGGTAATCTTCTATTTGTAGGAAAGGTTCATCCTGGCGGGATGCTTCGAGCTAATGGAAGTATCTTTATTATTGGAGAGTTGATGGGAATCGCACATGCTGGATTCGAAGGAGACACGAATGCAGTTATTGTTGCAGATTTTCATACAGAGGCTCAAATTAGAATTGCAGACAATGTACAAATCATTGAAAAAAAGAATAACCAAGATAACATTAGGAAAAACGAGTTTGCTTATATAAATGATTTACATATTTTAGATTTTAATTCATTAGAGCAATTACGAAAAGCACGTCCAAATTTGGGCAAAGTGATAGGGGGATTAAACGAATGGGTATAGCAATCGTTATTACATCTGGTAAAGGTGGTGTAGGGAAAACAACTTCTACTGCAAATCTAGGTACAGCTCTTGCTCTTCAAGGGAAAAGAGTCTGTCTTATAGATATGGATATTGGATTGAGAAATTTAGATGTTATTCTTGGTCTAGAAAATCGAATCATTTATGATATTATCGATGTAGTGGAAGGTCGTACAAAACTGCATCAAGCTATCATAAAAGATAAACGATTTAATGATAATTTGTACTTGCTTCCTGCAGCACAAAATGCAGATAAAAATGATGTGAATGGTGAACAAATGATTGAAATCGTTTCTGAATTGAAAAAAGAATACGACTATATCTTAATCGATTGCCCTGCCGGTATTGAACAAGGTTTCCAAAATTCGATTGCAGCAGCAGACCAAGCAATTCTGGTAACCACTCCTGAAATATCGGCTATACGCGATGCAGATCGTATTATTGGTCTTTTAGAGCAAACGGAACTTGAACCTCCGCGTTTAATCATCAATCGTATTCGTAAACGTATGATGCAAGATGGAGAAGTAATGGATATCGATGAGATCACTAGACATTTGTCGATTGATCTATTAGGAATTGTTTTTGATGATGATGATGTCGTTCGTTCTTCTAATAAAGGAGATCCGATTGTTTTAAATCCAAAGAATCCTGCTTCTCAAGGGTACCGTAATATTGCTCGTCGTATTTTAGGTGAAACAGTTCCCTTAATGACGCTAACCAAAGAAAAACCAAATTTTTGGCAGAAAATATTTGGCAAACGAAAATAACTGTGCTATAGTATTAAAAAATGATTAAAAGCTTTGAAGAGAAAAAGTAAGTTTAGAAACTTTTAAGAGAGATTGCGGTGCTGAAAGCAATCAAGGGTCTATTCCGAACACACATCTCTGAGCTGACAGTTGAATGCTTATAAGTAAACTGATCCGGGAGTACCCGTTATAGTACTAGCGTTTAGTAGTTTTGAACGTGATGAGGTAGTTTTCTGCGAAGAAGCTACGAATAAAGGTGGAACCACGATATTGATATCAATCGTCCTTTGATTTTCTTACTAATAGAAAATCAAAGGACTTTTTTTGTTTTTAAGGACTGCAGCCTGAAGGCAAAATAAAATACAATAAAATTAAAAGGGGCGTTAAAAATGAAAAATACAATGATAAAATTAATTTTAGGATTAGGATTCACAGCACTTTTAGCAGGTTGCAGCACGAATAAAGCCAATGTAGACTCATATGAACAAATTAAAGATGAAGGAAAATTAGTAGTGGGTTTAGACGATACATTTGCTCCTATGGGTTTTCGTGATAGTAATGGAGACATTGTAGGATTTGATGTGGATTTAGCAAATGAAGTAGGTAAAAAATTAGACATAGATGTTGAGTTTCAAGCTATCGATTGGGCGCTAAAAGAAACCGAATTAAAGAGTGGGAATATTGATGTGATTTGGAATGGTTATACCATTACTGATGAAAGAAAAAAACAAGTTGACTTTAGTTCGTCTTATTTAGAAAATAGTCAAATTATTATTGTATTAGAAGACAGTAAAATCCAAACAAAAGAAGATTTAAATGGAAAAGTAGTGGCAGCTCAACAATCCTCAAGTGCGGTAGATGCTATTAATGCTGATGAATCGAATATAGTAGATTCCTTTGCAAATCAAGAAGTGGTTCTGTATCCTTCAAATAATGATGTGTTCAATGACTTAGCATCAGGTAGAAGTGAAGCTATTGTAGTTGATGAAACATTAGGACGTTATTACATGAAACAAAATGCAGATGTTAGCTATCGTGTACTAGAAGATAACTTTGGAGAAGAAGAATATGCGGTAGGCATGCGTAAAGAAGATGATCAATTAGCTGAAGCTATTGATAAAGCGTTAGAAGAATTAAAATCAGATGGTACTTTTGATAAAATTTATGAAAAATGGTTTGCTGAATAAAACGAGAAAATCAAATAACTAAAAAAAGAAAGTTTATAGAGTTTTAGGAGGAGTAAAACCATGAAAAAAATAATGATTAGTTTACTAGCTGTTTCATTCTTTATGATGGCTTGTGGCAACTCTAAAAAAAATGCAGCTGAAGAGATATTTTTAGGAGAACCTGGGGATACTTTTGTAGTGGGACTAGATGACACATTTGTACCAATGGGTTTTCGAGATAATGCAGGAAACTTAGTAGGATTAGATATTGATCTAGCCACAGAAGTTGCTAAAAGATTAGAATTGAAAATTGAATTCCAGCCGATTGATTGGGCGATGAAAGAAACCGAATTAAATTCAGGAAATATTGATGCTATTTGGAATGGGTATTCTATAACGGAAGAACGCAAAGAAAAAGTTGCTTTTAGTACACCTTATACAAGTGGAGGACAAATATTTGTTGTTTTAGAAGATAGCCCTATAAAAACTTGGGAGGATCTAAAAGGAAAAGTAGTAGCAGGTCAACAAGCTTCTAGTACTGTTAGTTTATTGGAAACTCATGAAAGTGGCATTATGAAAACTTTTGCTAATGGGGAAATTATTCAGTATCCATCTTATAATGATGTATTTAATGACCTTGATAGTAAAAGAAGCGATGCAATTGCAGTCAGTGAATTGTATGCCCGTTATACGATGAAACAAAAAGGGGCAGAAAAGTATCGCATTTTGGATGAACGTTTCGCATATGAGGATACTGCTGTGGGTGTAAGAAAAACAGATACTCAATTTTCAGAAAAGTTAAATACTACGTTAGCTGAAATGGAAAAAGACGGAACATTAGATGAAATCAAAGATAAATGGATCACAGAATAAACTAATAGTAGGAAAAGGATGAGTATAAAATGGATTTGATTGCTGAAATAACGCCTAGTTTATTAGATGGGTTAAAAACAACATTGTTATTATTTTTAATCATAGTTATTGTAACTATCCCATTGGGGTTTTTAGTCGCTTGTGTACGAGTGTATGCTCCTAAATGGATATCTTGGATCATACAAGTTTATGTTTACATCATGAGAGGTACCCCATTGTTGCTGCAATTAATGGTCGTATTTTTCGGCTTACCACTTGTTGGAATAACTTTTGATCGCTTTTCAGCTGCCGTTTTCACATTCATCATAAATTATACAGCTTATTATGCAGAAATTTTCCGCGGTGGTATTTTGTCTATTCCAAAAGGACAGTTTGAAGCAATTAAAGTGTTGGGTATCGGGAAAATAAATGGGTTTAGAAAAATTATTATCCCACAAGTTATACGTGTTGTGCTGCCTTCTGTAGGGAATGAAGTGATTGCGTTAGTAAAAGATACCTCTCTTATCTATATCTTAGGGTTAGGAGAGTTATTGCGCGCTGGTCAAATTGCAGCTAACACATATGCATCTTTGATTCCATATGCAGCAGTTGGAGTAATTTATTTACTGGTGACAGGTATAGTGACTTTAGCATTGAATGCTATTGAGAAGAAGTCTAATTATTAAAGGAGAAGGTTAAAATGGGATTGAAAGCAACGAACCTAACGAAAAAATTTAATGGAATAGACGTGATCAGAAATTTTGACTTCACTATTGAAGCTGGAGAAATTGTGACACTTGTTGGTGAATCAGGCACTGGAAAGACTACGTTAATGAGATTGTTGAACCAACTTGAACAAGCAGACAATGGAACAATCACCGTTGATGATCACTATTTATGTCGTGAAACTCCAGGAGGCAAAATAGAGTATGCCTCAAAAAAAGAACGCGTATCTTATAGCAATCAAATAGGTATGGTATTTCAAGATTATCAATTATTTCCTAATTTAACGGTTATGAAGAACTGTATCGAAGCACCATTAGATCAAAAATTGATGACAAAGGAACAAGCCATTAAAAAAGCAGAATTACTACTTAAACAAATGAACATTTTAGATAAAAAAGATGTTTACCCAAGTACATTATCTGGAGGACAGCAACAGCGTGCAGCGATTGCCAGATCGATGATGCTCAATCCTAAAATTATCTGTTTTGATGAACCAACCTCAGCATTGGATCGTGATTCAGCAAACGAAGTAGGTAAAATGATTCAATCGATTGCTTCATCTGGTACAGGTATTTTGATTGTCACTCACGACATAGAATTTGCTGAAAAATTTGGAACAAGGGTAGTATCGTCAGATACATTTTTGTAATAGGTAAAATTAAAAGACAATTGTTTTAGTAATGTGATGTTTAGCTAAAGTATTTATTGACGCAGGCAATACAATTTGGTATGATGTTAATGTTGTAAATGTGTAGCACCACAACTACAACCGCACTGGAATGAGTTTAAGTCCATAACGGCACTCATGATGGCGAGTCTAAGTCTAATAAGGAGGTGCGAAAGAATGTACGCAATTATCAAAACAGGTGGGAAACAAATTAAAGTTGAGGTTGGCCAAGAAATCTACATTGAAAAATTGAATGTTGAAGCTGGTGAAACTGTAGTCTTTGAAGAAGTTGTCTTAATTGGTGGAGAAGAAACAAAAGTTGGAGCTCCAACTATTGTGGGAGCTACTGTTGAAGGTACTGTTGAAAAACATGGTCTTCAAAAGAAAGTTACGACTTTTATCTACAAACCTAAAAAACATAGTCACCGTAAACAAGGTCACCGTCAACCATATACAAAAGTTATTATCAACGCAATCAACGCATAAGAAAGTGGTGTTCCAATATGATTCAAGCATTCTTTAAACGTAATAACAAAGAAGACATCGTTTCCTTTGAAGTTACAGGACATGCAGAGTCTGGACCCTACGGCAGCGATATCGTATGTGCAGCTGTTTCAGCATTAGTGATAGGAACAACAAATAGCATTTCTGCTTTATCAGGCGTTTCTCCATTAGTAGAAACAAATGAAGAGGTAGAAGGCGGCTATTTATATGTTGAGCTTTTAAGCGAATTAACTGAAGAACAGTCGAAAATTTCACAAATTCTTCTCGAGAGTCTACTTCTTTCCTTAACGGGAATTGTTGAAGAGTATCCAGAATATGTCAAACTTGCACAGTAAAAAAATTATAATAGGAGGTGCAACTCATATGTTAAAAATGAATTTACAATTCTTCGCCCATAAAAAAGGTGGCGGTTCTACAACTAACGGACGTGACTCAAACTCTAAACGTTTAGGCGCTAAACGTGCAGATGGACAAACTGTTTCAGGTGGTTCAATTTTATTCCGTCAACGCGGAACTAAAATTTATCCAGGTGTTAACGTTGGAATCGGTGGAGACGATACTTTGTTTGCTAAATGTGACGGAGTTGTTCGTTTCGAACGCAAAGGCCGCGACAAAAAACAAGTTTCAGTTTATCCAGCAGCTCAATAATTTAAAATGAAAAGCTCTTCTACTATTAGAAGAGCTTTTTTGACTGTTATGGTTTCACTTATCTTTAAGAAACGGAATCAAAACCATTTTAATTCACACAACACGATAAAATTGTCAAAAAATAGGTGCGAAGTTCTTGAAATTAAAGTGAGCTCTTGCTTGAAACCTGGCCGTTTATTCGTTAGAATGAAAGAGTAGTGTTTTTAACTTATGACTCATTTCAATTCTTATAAACACCATCACTCAAGGGTGTAAGTAAAAAAGAAAGAGGTTGAAATTATTGTCTCAAAAAGAAATTGAACAGCTATTTAATCAATTGGATACTTCAGTCCAACTCTTGCAAAAAGAATTAGACGTTTCTTATTTAGAGGCTCTTTCGGAAACAGGAGAAAATATTCTGGCCAATAAACAACCTCATCAAATAGATGGTTTGCCTTCAGATGAAACTGTTGGAAAGTTAACTCAACTCTATCAAGATATTAAACTAGATAGTATGGAACCAGAAGAAATTCGAAAGGCTATACAGTTAGCTCTTTTGAAAGGTTCGAAAATGGATGTATTGCAACCAAACCACCAAATGACACCAGATGCTATTGGTTTCATTTTCAACTATTTGATTGAGAAATTGATCAGTGAAAAAGATAAAACGATTCGCTTACTGGATCCCGCTGTGGGGATGGGTAATCTTTTATCAACTGTTTATAATGGGTTATTATCAAAAAGTATCTCGGTAGAGGCTGAAGGAATCGATAATGATGATTTATTGATAACGCTAGCTTCTGTTAATACAGTAATGCAAAGACAAAGCGTAACATTGACCCATCAAGATTCAATACAAGATTTGCTTATAGATCCAGTTGATGTTATTGTGAGTGACTTGCCTGTCGGATATTATCCACTGGATGAAAAAGCTAGTAAATTTAAAACGGCAGCAAAAAATGGTCATTCTTATGCTCATCATCTATTCATTGAACAAAGTTTATATTACTTAAAAAATGGTGGATTTGGTATCTTTTTAGTTCCAGCTCAGTTATTTGAAACGGATGAAACACCAGCATTATTGAAAATGATTCAAGAAGAGGCTTTCTTACAAGGAATGTTAAATCTGCCAAACGAATTATTTAAGACCAAGAATTCACGTAAATCAATTCTCTTGATTCAAAAAAAAGGGGATAATGCCAAACAAGCTAAACAAGTCTTGTTAGCGCAAATTCCAGACTTTAAAAATCAAAAAGCTATGCTTCAATTTATGAAAGAAGTAGATAGCTGGAAAAAAGAGAACATTTAAAAACTTAAATTAGGAGATGGAAAATATGTCAAAAACAATTGCAATTAACGCAGGTAGTTCAAGTTTAAAATTTACATTGTATGAAATGCCAGCTGAAGAAGAAATCGCTTCAGGGATTATCGAAAGAATCGGTTTAAACAATTCAATCTTCACTACAAAATATGCAGGTGAAAAATATAAAGTTGTCGAAGATATTGAAAACCACGAAATTGCTATTCAAATGGTATTAGATAAATTAATTGAACTAAAAGTTATTGCAAACTACGAAGAAATTACTGGTGTAGGACACCGTGTAGTAGCTGGTGGAGAATTATTTAAAGATTCAGCATTAATTACGGATGAAGTATTAGCACAAATCGAAAGTTTAGCTGAATTTGCTCCACTACACAATCCAGCTAATGCTACAGGAATTAAAGCTTTCAAAAAATTATTGCCAAATATTACAAGTGTAGCTGTTTTTGACACATCATTCCATACAACAATGCCTAAAGAAAACTACTTGTACAGTCTTCCAATGGAATACTACACTGACTTTGCAGCACGTAAATACGGAGCTCATGGTACTTCACATAGATATGTTTCTGAGCGTGCAGCTGAGATGTTAGGAAAACCACTTGAAGAAACAAAAATTATTACTTGTCATTTAGGTAACGGTGGATCTATTACAGCTGTAAAAGGTGGAAAATCACTTGATACATCTATGGGATTCACTCCTTTAGCAGGTATCACAATGGGAACTCGTACTGGAGACATTGACGCATCATTGTTGCCTTTCTTAATGGATAAATTAAACATTACTGATATCAATGACATGATCTATATTTTAAATAATAAATCTGGCTTACTTGGTCTTTCTCATGTTTCAAGCGATATGCGTGATGTCGAAGAAGAAGCAGAAAAAGGAAACGAAGATGCACAAACAGCATTAGATATTTTTTACAATCGTGTTCAAAAATATATTGGACAATACTTTGCTATCTTAAATGGTGCAGATGCAATTGTCTTTACTGCAGGAATTGGAGAAAATTCTCCAGAAACCCGCCAAATTATTATTGATGGCATGAACTGGTTTGGTGCTGAAATCGATGCAGAAGCTAACAATGTACGTGGAAAAGAACGCATTATTTCTACTCCAGAATCAAAAGTTAAAGTACTATTGATTCCTACAGATGAAGAAATTATGATTGCTCGCGATGTTGAAAGATTACGTGCATAATAATAACTAAAGTAAATAAAAAAACAACCAATTGATTTGGTTGTTTTTTTATTTTGCTTTTTACTTGTTAATCTCTTTTATTTTCTAAATCAGTACGGACAATTAATACATCACAATTGGCATGTCGTATAACATATTCTGAAACGGAGCCTATAAAAATACGTTCTACAGCATTTAAACCGGTCGCGCCCAACATGATCAAGTCGATATTTTGGTCTTCTGGTATCTGTTTTGCAATCAATACTTTTGGAGAACCGTATTCGATAGAGTAAGTAATATCTTGAACACGATGATTTTTTGCATAACGTACATACTCTTCTAATGTGTTTTTAGCTTGTTCGCTTGCTTTATCAGCCATAGCTCCATCAAAAGTAGAGATGCTTTGAAATGCGCGAGTGTCAATAACATGAGCAAGAACTAACGTTGCAGAGTTTCTTACAGCAACTTGTACAGCTTTCTTAAAAGCTAACTCAGCTTCTGTTGAACCATCTACAGCTACTAAGATACGATTGTATTGTTGTAACATATGTGATCACTCCATTCCTTATAATAAAATAAATGAATACTTCTTTCTAAGCTCATTGTACTCCAAATATATCCATTTTCATAGAAATATGAAAGAGAGTTAGTGGTTTGCCTTTATAACAGAATAATAAAAATTACATTCGCTTGTTTAATCCAATGATAAACAAAAGCATTGTAAACACTACAAAAACTAAAACAGTGAAAGCCAACCAATTTGGATGAAAAAAAATAAGTACAAGTGAGGCAAGACCTCCAATGAAAAAGAGTACTCCATATACTTTGAAAAATGTTGCAGCTTCCATAGGAAGTTTTTTATCAGTAGTGGTTAATAATACGGCAGCTTTTCCTGTATAAAAAAAATAACCTGCATACATCAAGAGTAGGGCAAAAATAAAGAATAGTACAGATAATAGCATGACACACATCCTTCTTTCAATTATAGTATAGATTAAGAATACCATATATTTTAATTAAATTAAGTGTAAATGCGTATATGGAAAAGAAAAAAGCCATTCAATTAAGAATGACTTTAAAAGTTTTAAACTTTAAATGAGAAATCCGATGATGCCGTTATTATGCTCAGTTAGTATTGAACCCGCAGTTAGCAGGTGGGCTCCGCTGTCAAGCTTCTAACTACCAAGTGAAAAGGCATGTTATCCGTTTGAATCAGGTTGGATCCCAAGGTAATATTAATTGTTCGGTCAACACATGTTGAGCAAGACGAACATCTCAGAAATCTTATCCTTATATTAGCATAGGGAAGTATTATTGTCAATAAATAGGCTGCTCGTTTACTGATGAAAGCTAGTCAACAACGCAAAGAAAGCGGTTAATGCTTATTGATGTGTTTCTTTTTTGAATTGATTGAGTCGTATTGTTTTGCTAGCGTATCTTCATATTTCCCAGTATGGTTTGGTGTATAATAAGAAGCATTTTTTATTTTTGCTGGTAAATATTGTTGATCTACCCAAGCACCTGGATAACTATGCGGATAAAGGTAATCTACGCCGCGACCTAATTTTTTAGCTCCACTATAATGAGAATCCCTTAAGTGATCTGGTACATCTCCACTTTTTCCAGCTCGTACATCTTGTAAAGCTGCATCAATCGCTACGTAAGACGAATTTGATTTTGGAGAAAGGCAGAGATCTACAACTACATTTGCTAAAGGGATCCTGGCTTCCGGAAAGCCTAATTTTTCAGCAGCCTGAACAGCGGTAACCGTTCTAGAAGCTGCTGAAGGATTTGCTAATCCAATATCTTCATAAGCAATAACCATTAGGCGTCTTGAAATAATAGGAAGATCACCTGCTTCAACCAATCGAGCAAGATAATGAAGTGCTGCATTTACATCACTTCCACGAATGGATTTTTGCAGCGCTGAGATGACATCGTAGTGAGCATCGCCATCTTTATCATGAGTTAAAGCTTTTCTTTGAACACATTCTTCAGCAATTTCTAAAGTAATCGTAATGATACCTTGTTGGTCAGGAGAAGTAGACTTGATAGCGAGTTCTAAACCATTCAAAGAACTTCTTAGATCTCCATTTGTTGCTCGTGAAAAATGCAATAAGGCTTCGTCTGTAATTGTAACTTTGTCATTGCCAAATCCTCTCTCAGCGTCATGAACTGCGTTCCATAATGCTTGTTGAATCTCTTCATTAGAAAGAGGTTTTAGTTCGAAAATTTGTGTTCTGCTCCGAATGGCTGGATTGATAGTAATATAAGGATTTTCAGTTGTAGCTCCAATCATAATGATTCGGCCGTTTTCCAAATGAGGCAATAGAAAATCTTGTTTAGGTTTATCTAGACGATGGACTTCATCTAAAAGCAAGATGACCGTTCCGCTCATTTTTGCTTCTTCCACAACAATTTGTAAATCTTTTTTTGTATCACTAGCAGCATTTAAAATTCTAAAAGCATATTTGGTAGTGCCCGCAATGGCGCTCGCAATACTTGTTTTACCAATTCCTGTAGGGCCGTATAAAATCATGGAAGAGAGCATTTTAGCTTCTACCATTCG
Source organism: Carnobacterium inhibens subsp. inhibens DSM 13024 (assembly GCF_000746825.1). NCBI lineage: Bacteria > Bacillati > Bacillota > Bacilli > Lactobacillales > Carnobacteriaceae > Carnobacterium > Carnobacterium inhibens. Next base: position 99,458 of record NZ_JQIV01000006.1, read on the forward strand.
TCGGATGATTCGGCCTTTCCCGACTAAATGTTGTTGTCCAACGATATTATCGATATGAGTGGGTCTCATTCGATAAGCTAAAGGTTGATTCATAAAGAGTATCCTCCCATCTTGATCTTACCGATAGTATACCATTGTCATTGAATGGATTCTACAAAAAGGAACGTTTGTTTGATGGTTCTGACTTACAATTGCAAAGTAATGTTATCTTTGGATTGGCTTTTCTAGGATTATTTGCGATAATGTGTAAGAAGTCATTTATTTTTGAGTTGATTCTATTCATCAAATAGAATAGTAAAGATAGAAGAAAGGAACTTTTTAATGAGTGAAAGAAAAGTGACTGAAGTTTTAAAAAATTGTATACAAATGAAAAAGAACCATCGTAGTGCTTTAAAAAATAAATCAAAGTTGGTGTTGCATTCTTTAGCAAAAAATAAAAAAAGACAACAACAAATTTTAGATTTGAATCAGGAAGTGGCAAACGAAATGAAATCAAATGAAGTCAAGAAAAGAGAAGAAGAACTTCTTCAACAAGCCAAACAAGAAGCGCAGGATCTTTTGACATTTACATTTCATGAATCAGAGAAAATGTATCAGGAGGTTCAAAGAGAAATTGTAACAGTCAAAGAAGAAATTTTAGTAGAAAAAAAACAAGCTATTGATCAATTGAATGAAGAAAAACAAAAAGCTGAAAAAATTACGCAACTAGCTGAAAATAATGCAGATGAACTAATTACTTCAGCAAACAAGAAATTGAATCAAATAGAAGAGGAACTCTCAGTGAAAAAAGTGACTTATCAAATAGAAATAGACAGAGAATTAGAGAAACTTGTAAAAGAAAAAGAATGGTTTGAACAGTATCAGAAACAAGTACAAGATTCCATTGAAAGAAAAGAAAAAGAGCTGTTTTATAAAAATCGAAAAAAAATTGAACAAGAACAAGCAGAAAAAGCAACCTTGCAGAATAAAATCGATTATTTAAAAGCCTTAAATACCAAACGCAAAATAAAATCTTATCGTATAGGCCTTATTATTTTTGGGTGTACCGTAGTCATGAGTGTCTTGATTTCAATGTTTAGGTATTCTACGCCAATAATACCTTTTATTATTGCATGTTTAGCTTTTCTATTGGTTTATATCAACTTAGTAGATGGAAAAAATGAACAAGAAATTAAAGAAATCGGATTTCAAAACGCTTCTTTAATTGAAAAAAATAAAATGCTGACCGAAACAATAGAAGACTTGGAAAAAGATATAAAAAAATTGACTGAAGAAAAGATAGAAATTGAACGAACGAAGCGTCAATCACAAGATAATATTGAGTTTTTAAAAATCATGCAAGCTGATTTGAAAGAATCTGAAATTCATCGTAGAATATTGGAATCTGAGAATGCAGCATTAAGAAAATATTTGGTTAGTGAAGAACCAGGTACTCAATTTAATGACTTCGTCTAAAAAAGAAGTGAGATGATTTTTGATAGGAGGAAAGCTAAAAAATGATTAAGTTATCACCTTTTGAACAAGTTCAAGAATTTCATGAAGTTTTTGATAAGCCCGGGAAAAGTAAACCACAAGCTTTAACTCCAGAAGAGGCGATTAAACGAGCAAATTTTACAACAGAAGAAGTAATAGAATTTTTATATGCCAGTGTAAAAGGCGATATAACGCAATTTGATGAAGTAATTTTAGAATGGAAAAATGCTGCGGAAGAATCAATAGTCAAAATAAAAAATGAACAAAAAGAAGTTCAAAGCCGATTAATTGGACAAGTAGATGCATTAACGGATGCGAATTATTTTAACTATGGTTCTTTTGTACTGATGGGGATCGATCCTGATCCTATTTTTTCAATTGTTCATCAAGCAAATATGGGAAAGCTTTTTCCAGATGGCAAACCACGATATAGAAAAACAGATGGAAAAGTAATGAAACCAGCTAATTGGGAAAATGATTTTGCTCCCGAACCCAAGATTCATGCAGAAATAGAGCGACAAATAAATAAGGCAAATGAGGAATGTTAAAAATGAAAACCGTTAAACAAATGATACAAGAAACAGAAATGAGTAAAGCTTATTATCAAGCCGTTTTTGGGATTGAGAAAGAAGGATTGAGAGTAAACGATAGCGGTCAACTAGCTGTAACAGACCATTCAAAAAAATTTGGGAATAGAACTTATCACCCTTACATTCAAACAGACTACAGTGAATCGCAATTAGAATTAATTACTCCTCCGTTAAATTCTATCCAAGAGAGTTACAATTGGTTAACGGCTCTACATGATGTTGTACTCCAAACGTTACCTGAAGATGAAGCCATATGGCCGATAAGCATGCCCATGGTTTTGCCAGATGAAAAAGATATTTCTGTTGCTAAATTAGACAATAAAGCTGATGTTCTCTATAGAGAAACATTGACTCGCAAATATGGTAAAAAGAAACAAATGATTAGCGGAGTGCATTACAATTTTGAATTGGATAGTCAATTGATTCTCCGATTATATGAAAGCCAAACAGAATATACAACTCTAACGTCGTTTAAATCAATGATATATCTAAAATTAGCAAAAAATTTCCTTCGTTATAGATGGTTATTAACGTATTTATTGGGAGCATCTCCTATAGTAGATGAATCCTTTTTTACAAGTCAGGAGCTTCCAAAGAAATATGTAAGAAGTATTCGAAGTAGTCATTACGGATACGTCAACCAATCAGAAGTATCTGTCTCATTTGAAACGATTGAAGATTATGTTCAAAGTTTACAAAATATGGTAGCAAAAGGTTTCTTATCTGAAGAAAAAGAATTTTACTCAGCTGTTCGTTTTCGAGGAACCAAAGATGCTGAAGAATTGTTAACAAAAGGGATTTCGTATCTTGAATTAAGAAGTTTTGACTTGGATCCTTTTGATTCAGCCGGTATGTCAAAAGGAACGATGGAATTTGTACATCTTTTTTGTTTGTATATGATATGGATGGATGAAACTGCTACTATGAAAGAAATTGAAATTGGGGAAGAAATGAGCCAATTGACAGCTATGGAAAATCCAGTATCCGTTTCTCAATTTCAAGAAGAAGGATTAGAGCTTTTGAAACAAATGGAAAACATGATTCATTTGACTACTGATTCTGAAGCAGCCTCTCGTTGTCTTCAAGAAGTTAGAAACCAATTAAAGAATCCTACTCTAACAATAGCTGCGCGTATGGTGCAGGAAATAGAAGAAAAAGGATCATATATTGAATTTGCATTAGAATTAGCTAAGCAGTATAAAGATGAAGCGACTAAAAGGCCGTATAATTTAAGAGGATTTGATTATTTAGAAATGTCCACTCAGTTATTAATTTTTGATGCTTTACAAAAAGGAGTCCAAGTAGAAGTTTTAGATAGTCAAGATCAATTTTTAAAACTAACCATGGGACAACATGTTGAATTTGTTAAGAATGGAAATATGACAGCAAAAGATTCTTATATTGCTCCTCTTATTATGGAGAATAAAACCGTTACGAAAAAGATACTAGACTCTGCAGGTTTTCATGTTCCGGCAGGCGAAGAGTATACGACAATCGATGAAGCAAAATCAGCATTTTGGCGTTATAAAAATAAGTCTGTTGTTGTTAAGCCTAAGTCGACTAATTATGGTTTAGGAATTTCTATTTTTAAACAAACACCTGTAAAAAATGATTATGAACAAGCCATTGAAATAGCCTTTAAGGAAGATATTGCTGTACTTGTTGAAGAGTACATTTCGGGAACGGAATACCGTTTCTTTGTGTTAGATGGTAAAGTTCCGGCCATTTTATTGCGAATACCTGCTAATGTTGTGGGGGATGGACAAAAAACGATCAAAGAATTAGTCCAAGATAAAAATAAAGATCCATTACGTGGTGAAGAAAAGCACCGTTCGCCACTTGAGAAAATCGCTTTAGGAGAAATAGAACAATTGATGTTAAAAGGACAAGGATACACAATTGAAAGCATACCTGAAAAAGATAAAAGGGTTTATTTAAGAGAAAATTCTAATATCAGTACTGGTGGAGACTCAATTGATGTAACCGATGAGATTGATGAAAGTTATAAAAAAGCAGCGATTCGTATGACTGAAACGATTGGAGCTAAAATTAGCGGAATAGATTTAATTATTCCAGATCCGACTATTCCAAGTGAAAATGAACAGCATGGATACACAGTGATAGAAGCGAATTTCAATCCGGCTATGCATATGCATGCCTATGTATATAAAGGAAAAGGTCGACGGTTAACGATGGATGTACTAAACATGCTGTTTCCAGAATTAAACGAAGATGTTTCTAGTACAGGTAAGACTCATTAACAAAAAATAAGAGTCTTGTTGAATAGATAAAAAAGTGATAAAATTTAGTAATTGTTAGTTTGAACAAATAAGGGAGGACTAAATTAGAATGGAAAAAATGTATTTTGATCATGCTGCAACTAGTCCTGTTCACCCAGAAGCTATTGAAGTGGTTTATGAAGCAATGAAAAATCATTATGGTAATGCATCAAGCATTCATAATTATGGAAGAGACAGCCGTCGCATTGTAGATAATGCTCGGGTTGTTTTTGCTAAAAGTATAGGTGCTAAACCAAATGAAATTATTATTACTAGCGGTGGTACAGAATCAGATAATACAGCAATTATTGAAACAGCCTTAAAAAGACAACAAGAGGGTAAACATATTATTACGTCAATGGTAGAGCATCATGCTGTTTTGAGACCAATGGAATATTTAGAAACACTTGGATTTGAAGTGACTTATTTGCCGGTTGATGAAAAAGGGCAAGTTGATCCCAATCTGGTTAGAGCAAATTTAAGACCAGACACCATTTTAGTCTCAATCATGTATGCAAATAACGAGGTAGGAACTGTAATGGATATAGCTGAAATTGGCGCTGTCATTGATGAAAATGAATCAACAGCATACTTTCACACAGATGCTGTTCAAGCTTATGGAACAGAAGATATCGATGTTAAAAGAGACCATATTGATCTGCTTTCTGTTTCAGGACATAAAATCAATGGTCCTAAAGGAATTGGCTTTCTTTATGTCAATGAAACGATTCATTTACCAAGTTTTATGCTAGGTGGAGAACAAGAAAAAAAACACCGAGCTGGAACAGAAAATATTCCTGCCATTTCCGGTTTACAAAAAGCAGTTGAAATCAGTCAGCTTAACCGAGAAGAACGCAAAGTGCAGTATCATGAGTTACGCACTCAATTGATTGAACAATTAACTCAATCAGGTATAGAATTTGAACTAAATGGAAATAAAGAAAACCAATTAGAACATATCATGAGTCTATGGATCAAGCATGTTTCTTCAGAGCAGTTATTAATGAGTTTAGATTTAGCCGGCATAGCTGTTTCAGCCGGTTCAGCATGTACGGCTGGAAATATTGACCCAAGTCATGTCTTACTTGCTATGTATGGAGAAAAAAGTCCTATTGTTGGAGAAACGATCCGTGTGAGCTTTGGGCTTGGAACTACATCTGAACAAATCACTTATTTAGCTGAACAACTGATAAAAATTAGTTTAAGGTTGAAGAGATAAAATAGAAAAAAAGAGCTTGAGTTAGATAGGTTCCTTTTAGAGTAGACCAACTATTTTTAGAGTCTGCTTAACAGGTTTACTTCAGCTATCTAGCTCTTTTTTTATAGATAAGGATATAGTGACTATGTTATAGTAGAAAATGAAAAGGGTTACGATTAAGAAGAGAAGTGAGGGAACGGTATGGCATTTGAAAAGAAAGCAACTTTACAAGGATCAACTGAATCGTTTAAAGTGAATCCCAATGCAAAAAAATATACATTAAGAGATAATGGATTTGAAGAAACGACTAAAGGGAATTTTCAATTTACTCGAACGATGGATGCTGATCCAACGAATAAACAAAGTGTAAAATTAAAAATTGTAGTTACTGATGATTTAGCACAACTAAAAATTTCGACAACAACAGGTAATGGATTGCGAACAGTTAACATCTACAATGGAGCTGCCTATGCAGCTATTCGCGAAAAAGTAGATTTCACTTTTCATGACCTTATTGAATGTGGAGTATTAGAAAAAGTATAAAAATGATAAAATTTTAAATTAATTAGCAATAGGAGAGGTACTTCATGAAGATGAATTCGTCTCCTATTTGGGTTGAGCGACTTGATTTCTGACTAAAAGTTAGTATAATGATAAAGACTGGAAAAATGCGACCTTCAAATCGTAAAGATTTTCAGAATCTATTTGAAATGATGGTGATGTAATGAAAGACAATAGCAAGACTCGTGTTGTAGTCGGCATGAGTGGAGGCGTTGATTCATCCGTTACAGCTTTATTGTTAAAACAACAAGGCTATGATGTGGTGGGTATTTTTATGAAAAACTGGGATGATACAGATGAGTTTGGTATGTGTACAGCGACGGAAGATTATAATGATGTTGCGCTAGTAGCTAATCAAATTGGAATTCCATATTATTCTATTAACTTTGAAAAACAATATTGGGATAAAGTTTTTACCTACTTTTTAGAAGAGTATAAAAAAGGCCGTACGCCTAACCCAGATGTTATGTGTAATAAAGAAATCAAATTTAAAGCTTTCTTAGATTACGCTATCGAACTAGGCGCAGATTATGTGGCTACTGGACATTACGCTCAAGTAGAACGAGATGAAAATGGCGTTACTCATATGTTAAGAGGCGTAGATAACAATAAAGATCAAACTTACTTCTTAAATCAATTATCGCAAGAACAATTGGCTAAAACGTTATTTCCTCTTGGCGGCATGCAAAAGCCAGAAGTACGTAGAATCGCTGAAGAAGCAGGATTAGCTACTGCTAAGAAAAAAGACTCTACAGGTGTTTGCTTTATTGGAGAACGTGATTTCAAAAAATTCTTAATGACTTATTTACCGGCACAACCAGGTAAAATGATGACAGTAGATGGGGAAATAAAAGGGCAACATGATGGATTGATGTATTACACTATCGGCCAACGTCAAGGGTTAGGTATTGGCGGCGGAGGCAAATCAAGTGATCCTTGGTTTGTTATTGGGAAAGATCTAGAAACCAATACGTTGTATGTAGGACAAGGTTTTAATCATGAATGGCTGCTTGCTACTCATTTAGAAGCTTCTGACCTTCATTTTACAATAAATGAAGAAAAACCTCGTTCATTTAAATGTACAGCTAAATTCCGTTACCGCCAAGCTGATACCGGTGTTACGGTTCACTTGAACGAAGATGGAACAGCAGCTACTGTTGAATTTGACGAACCAGTACGCGCAATCACTCCTGGACAAGCAGTTGTTTTTTATGACGGCATGGAATGTTTAGGCGGCGGTACGATTGATGCAGCTTACAACGAAACAAGAGAATTGCAATACGTTTAAAAAAATCATTGATTTCAAAAAAGCTAGGGCTTGCCCTAGCTTTTTTGTTGTACATAGGAAAGAAATAAAACAAAGGCATCAATCAGTAGAATCCAATGGGATTTTGGTGTAAAATAATAGAAGTTGCAAAAAGGAGGAAGTAAGTATGGAACGAAACCATAAAGCTTTTCAGTTATGGGAACAAGGCGAATTTAATCAAGCCATTCAATTACTTATGGAAGAAATCAATGATAATCCTGACAATAGTGACAGTTATTATAATTTAGCAACCATGTTTATTTTAGGTCATAAATATGATGATGCAAAAGCAATACTAGAAACGGCAATTGAAAAGTATCCTAACGATTCCATTTTCATTTATGCGTTTGGAAACCTTTATTATGAATTAGAGAACTATCAAGTTTCATTAAACTATTTTGAACAAGTAACCCAATTCCAAGAGACTCCGTTAAAAAAAGACGCTATGGTGATGATTGGACAAAATTATTTAGCCTTAGATCAATCAAAGAAAGCCTTGGTTTATTTTTTGAGTGCGTATGAAGAAGATAAATTGGATATGACGTTAATTTTATTAATAGGCAATACATTAATGCAAGTCGGCTCATTCCAAGAAGCCAAAAAGTACTTTGAGTTAAGCATGGAACAAGCTCCGCAAAATGATGAAGCTTGGTTTAAAAGAGGAGTAGTCGGAATGGTTTTAGAAGAAGATCTCAATATTTTTCAATCATTCTTTAATAAATCAAAAGAGTTGAATCCAAGTAGATATGAAGAGCGAATCCAACAGCTAACAGCTATAGAAAGTATAGTGAAGAACCAAAAAGATGTCGAATAGTTAAAAACCAATTAAGATAGAAAGGATGGATGAGAAAATTGGCTTTACAAGAGAATCTAGATTTGTTTGAAAAAGAACCACCTTATTTTGTAGGGCAAGTTGTTGCAATTTTCTATCAGAATCCGACAAACTTTTATAAAGTATTGCTGACACGAGTCATTGAGACAAATAGTTCTTTTACAGAAAAAGAAATTGTCATTACGGGTAACTTTGGACAAATCCAAGAAGAAGAAAACTATCGCTTTTTTGGTCAATTGATTGAGCATCCTAAATTCGGTATGCAGTTTAATGCAGAACGTTATCGACAAGAAAAACCAACTTCTGCTGAAGGTGTGATTGCTTATCTTTCAAGTGATAAATTTCCAGGGATCGGAAAAAAAACAGCTGAAACGATCGTTGATCTTCTAGGGGAAGATGCGATTGATCAAATTAATGCAGACGAGACCGTCTTAGCTAAAATACCTGGATTAAATAGTAAGAAGAGAGAAGTAATCGTTGATACTATCCGTTCAAGTAATGGAATGGAGAAAATAATTATTGGGTTAAATGATTTTGGCTTCGGAAGTCGATTAGCTTATACGATTTACCAAACGTATCAAGAAGAGACTTTAGAAGTTATCCAAGAGAATCCTTATCGCTTAATAGAAGATGTTGAAAATGTAGGATTTAAAAAAGCAGATGCGATCGCAGAGAACCTTGGTTTTGCAGCGGATTCTCCAGGACGTATTCAAGCGGGAATCTTATTTTCATTAAATGAGTTGTGTCTTAGTGAAGGCAATACGTATACATTAGCAGAGCCTTTATTAAGAGAAACGATAAAAGTATTAGAAGAAAGCCGGTCATTTATTATTGAACCGGATCTAGTAGCAAAAGAATTACTAAAATTGATTGAAGAAAATAAACTGATTGAAGATAATCATAAGCTGTATATTAATTCATTGTATGCTGCAGAATGGGGTATCGCTACTTCTGTCAAACGTTTGATGGAAAATAGTGAAAAAATTCAATATTCTGGTCATAATATCAAAAAAGAAATACGTAAAATGGAAAAAAGATTGGGAATCCAATATGGGCAATCACAAGTAGAAGCCATTGAAGAAGCTCTCATTTCACCATTATTCATTTTAACTGGTGGTCCAGGAACCGGAAAAACAACCGTATTGAATGGAATCGTAAATTTATTCGCAGAACTAAACGGTTTGTCTCTAGAAATTGAAGATTACCACGATAAGATTTTTCCTATTCTTTTAGCTGCACCAACAGGGCGTGCAGCTAAAAGAATGAATGAGTCTACTGGACTGCCCAGTAGCACGATCCATCGACTCCTTGGGTTGAATGGTCAAGAAAAACCAAGCGCTGAACTTTCTGATCGTGAACTAGAGGGTGGATTGTTGATCGTTGATGAAATGTCAATGGTTGACACGTGGTTAGCTAATCAATTGTTAAGAGCTGTACCACAAAATATGCAAGTTATATTTGTTGGGGATAAAGATCAGTTGCCTTCTGTTGGACCAGGACAGGTTTTGCATGATCTTATTCATGCAAAACAAATTCCTAGCAGAGAATTAACCGAAATCTATCGTCAAGATGATGGTTCGTCAATTATTTCTTTAGCTCATGCAATAAAAGAAGGTAAATTACCTGCAGATTTTACTAAGAATAAAAAAGATCGTTCTTTTTTTCAATGCAATACTTATCAAATTGAACCTGTCATCCGCCAGGTAGTGGAAAGAGCTAAGGATAAAGGGTTCACTGCTCAAGACATTCAAGTTTTAGCACCTATGTATAGAGGACCGGCTGGAATAGATGCCTTGAATAAAATGATGCAAGAAATATTTAATCCAAATCCTTCAGGCAGACGAAAAGAAGTCAAATTTAATGACAAAAATTATCGGATTGGAGATAAAGTCTTACAATTGGTGAATTATCCAGAGATGAATGTCTTTAATGGCGACATGGGAGAAATCACTGGTATCAATTTAGCGAAAGAAACCGAAGACAAAGTGGATGAGATCGTTATTCAATTTGATGCAAATGAAGTCGTCTATAAACGAAATGAATGGATAAAAATCACGTTAGCCTATTGTTGTTCAATTCATAAATCGCAAGGTTCGGAGTTCAAAATGGTTATCTTACCAATGGTACAAAACTATCATCGGATGTTAAGACGTGACTTGCTATACACTGCCATTACAAGAAGTAGTGAGTTGCTTATTCTATGTGGTGAACCGAACGCTTTTGAAGAAAGTGTAAGCAAATCATCAGCTACTAGACTAACAACATTAGCAGAGCGGTTACTAGGTGATGAGCTGCTACCTAGAGAAAGTAATGCAGAACCTGTTGGTATTAAAGAAGCTACGGCAATAGAAACAAAGACGTCTACTAATGACGCTGATTCTACCCAGTTGTCTTTGATAGAAGATAAAAAAGAACCAAAAAATTACAAACTAACAATTGAAATGATCCAATCTAATGCTATCGACCCAATGATCGGCATGGAAGGAATCGTACCGCATAACTAAAAAAACGTTCCAGAAGAATTCACTTCTGAAACGTTTTTTTAATGGTGGTCGGCTTAATGCCAAAAATAACGAGAACTGGTGTGAAGGGTAAAATCGATTGACTGATACGTCAATTCTTCGCCATCTGCATTTGAATCAATTGTTCGAGTTGTTTTAAGTGAGAGTGTTTTTGATTGTGAGTAATAAACATCTTTATGATTGAGGTGTTTTTCTCCAGTAATCATCAAACTGAATAGATAAAGAATTTTCAAAAATGGAAGTTTGGGTAAAATAATCAAATCTAATTTACCATCTACTTGAGATGCTTTAGGTGAAACAGGAATACCTCCGCCAAAATAAGGGTGATTGTTTACAATAACTAAAAAAGCATCCTCAAATTGTTTCTTTTTGCCATCAATTATAATAGTCAGGGGAAAAGAAGCTTGTTTGAAAAAAACTTGAATGAAACAAGCAAGGTAAACAAGTGAATTCAATCCGATTTTATTTAAAAATGGTTTAGAAGGAGAGTGATTAGCTTTTTTGACAATTGCCGCATCAAAACCGATCCCAACATTGTTTACGGCATAGCCTGTACTATTTTGATGATGATCAAGGTATTGAAGGACATCTATTTTCTTTGGCTGATCAGCAGCTAAAATTTGCTCTAGCGCTTTTACAGGATTTTTTGGTATGCCGTTGCCACGCGCAAAATCGTTTCCGGAACCCGAAGGAATATAGCCCAATGGAAGATGAGCAAATTCTTCTCCTAAACCTAAGAAGGCTTCGTGTAAAGTACCATCTCCTCCGATTATAATGATTAATTGGGACAAGGCTGGATTTTGAGTTATTTTTTGTGCTAAAGAATGAACTAATTTAATGGTATGCCCAGGATAAACTGACTTATATAATTCAATTGAGAGGCGTTTATTTGTTAACGTTTGGATCACTTGTTGACTGATTTTTTTTCCTCTTCCTGAACCTGAACATTCGTTTATAACAAGGTGATAGTGTTCTATTGTAGACATGAGTACTCCTTTGAATGGCATTTGTATTATTTGGGTCAATTTCCATTATAAACCAAATAAAAATTAAATTTTCAGAAAATTTATGAGAAAATAGTAAAAGTCTGCTATAACGTAGCTTGAAGTGTTAGAATAAACAAGGATTTTGTTTCATGTTGTAGGAAGGATGAACGTTTTGAAGAAAAAATTAATGTCAAATAAATATACATTAGGTGCAATTGATATTTTGTACATAGTCGTAGGCTCTTTCATTGCTGCTGTTTCTTTTAACGCGTTCTTGTTGCCTAATTTAATTGTTTCGGGCGGCATCAGTGGAGTAAGTATGATTACAAGCAATGTGTTCAATTGGGATCCTTCTATTGTCCAGTTAGCTTTTAATATTCCTTTGCTTTTGATTTGTTTCATTTTCTTTGGAAAAGAAGCTGGCTACAAAACAATTTTAGGAAGTTTGATTTTGCCAGCTTTTATAGGCATGCTTGATTTTATGGAACCATGGACCGATACGCCTTTGTTGGCTGCTTTATTTGGAGGGATTGTTACAGGAATTGGATTAGGTATAGTCTTCAGAGCTAAAGCTTCAACTGGAGGCACTAGTATTGTGGCTCAAGTGATACATGAGTATCTAAAATTGCCATTAGGTATGAGTATGGCATTGATTGATGGTTTAGTCATTGTAGGTGCATTACTTGTTTTTGATGGAGAAGTTGTTATGTATTCTATCATTTCACTTTTTGTGATCAGTCGTACGATTGACGTTGTTCAAGTTGGGTTTAATCATTCTAAGAATGTTATGATTATTTCTGAATACCCTTCTGAAGTAAAACAAGCCATATTTGACACGGTGAATCGTGGAGTGACCAACTTGGGTATTAAAGGCGGCTATGGAAATTCAGATAAAGAAATGTTGATGTGTGTCGTTGCTGAACAAGAATTTACTCTTTTAAAAGACACGATTTTAGATGTAGATGAAAATGCCTTTGTGGTTGCTATGAGTGCAAGTGAAGTATGGGGCCGTGGTTTTACACTTGCTAAAGAGAAGCCAATTGTTTAAAGGTTTCCAGAGGAAATATTCGTTTAATAGATTGACAATTTAGATAACTTCTCCTATACTTTAAACGTACTAAGGATAAATTCATTTGATCTCTTGTTTAAAGAAAAGTTTTCCTAGGCTGAAAGAAAACTAACAATATTAAATCAATGCTCCCTTATTGAAATAGTAGAAATACTATCGTTTCTCACGTTATCGAGACTTAAGAGGTAATGAACGGTCGAATGACATCATTGCAAACAAGGTGGTACCGCGATTATTTTCGTCCTTGTCTGGCAATGTTGTTGTTGGACTTTTTTTGTACTTATTTTTTTAAAAATATAAGCTTTTAAATTTGAAGGGAAGAATAAATTAATGAAAAAATTAGCAAGTAACGAAGTTCGTCAATTGTTTTTAGATTTTTTTGAATCAAAAGGTCATAAAGTAGAACCTAGTGCATCACTAGTGCCTTTTGAAGATCCAACACTGTTATGGATCAATTCTGGTGTTGCTACCTTAAAAAAATATTTTGACGGATCTGTTGTACCAGAAAATCCAAGAATTACAAATGCACAAAAAAGTATACGTACAAATGATATTGAGAATGTAGGGAAAACGGCTCGTCATCATACGCTATTTGAAATGCTTGGAAATTTCTCAATTGGAGATTATTTCAAAGAAGAAGCTATTGAGTGGGCATGGGAATTTTTAACAGAAGAAAAATGGTTAGGCTTAGATCCAGATAAATTGTATGTGACAGTTTATCCAGAAGATACAGATACTAAAAAAATCTGGAAAGAAAAAGTCGGATTAACAGATGATCATATCGTAGATGTAGCAGATAATTTTTGGGATATTGGTGCTGGCCCAAGTGGTCCCGATTCAGAAATATTCTATGACCGTGGAGAAGCGTTCAATGACCTAGCTGAAGATGACCCAGAAAACTATCCTGGTGGAGAAAATGAACGCTGGTTAGAAATTTGGAATTTAGTATTTTCAGAATTCAATCATAAACCAGATGATACGTATGAACCATTACCAAATAAAAATATTGATACAGGTATGGGATTAGAACGTGTTGTGTCTATTTTGCAAGATGCACCGACAAACTTTGAAACAGATTTATTTATGCCAATCATTGAAAAAGTAGAAGTATTGAGCAAAGTTAAAAAATATGGTGAAGATTCAATAGACGATATTTCTTTTAAAGTTATTGCAGATCATGTTCGTGCGGTAAGTTTTGCTATCGGAGATGGTGCATTACCATCTAATGAAGGACGTGGGTATGTATTGCGTCGCTTGTTGCGTCGTGCAGTTATGCACGGGAAAAAATTGGGTATTGATGAAGCTTTCTTATTTAAGCTAGTTCCTATTGTAGGTTCTATTATGAACAGCCATTATCCAGAAATAGTGGAACAAGAAGAATTCATTGTTAAAGTGATTAAAAATGAAGAAGAACGATTCCATGAAACCATTAATGATGGTTTAACAATCTTAAATGAACGAATGAGTGAACTAAAAGAAAAAGGCGAAAAAAGAATCGCCGGCGCTGATATTTTTAAGTTATATGACACTTACGGATTCCCAGTTGAATTAACAGAAGAGTTTGCTCAAGATGAAGGTTTTGAAGTAGACCATGAAGGTTTTGAGAAGGAAATGACTGCTCAAAGAGAACGTGCACGTGCAGCACGAAGCGATGAAAAATCAATGGGTGTGCAAACGAAACTATTCAATGATTTGAAAGAAGAAAGTCTATTTGTTGGATACAATAAAACAAAAGAATTGGGTAGATTAGAAGTTATTGCGACAGATGATGAGATTAAATCAACAATAGAAGCTGGTCAAAAAGCTCGATTAATTTTTGATAAAACGCCTTTTTATGCTGAAATGGGTGGTCAAGTTGCCGATAAAGGAGTTATTAAAAATGATTCAGGTAAGACAGTTGCAAAAGTTGTAGATGTTAAAAAAGCTCCAGCAGGACAACCGTTACACACAGTAGAAGTAATGGAAGTTCTTACTGTAGGAGAAACATATGAGTTGGCTGTCGATGAAGCATTAAGAAATAGAATCACTAGAAACCACACAGCAACACATTTACTGCACCAAGCATTAAAAGATATTTTAGGGGAGCATGCGAACCAATCTGGTTCCTTAGTAACAGCTGGTCATTTACGTTTTGACTTTACTCATTTTGGTCAAATCACTCAAAAAGAATTAGATGAGATGGAACAAATCGTAAATGAAAAAATATGGGAATCCATCCCAGTTGTAACAGTAGAAACAGATATTGCAAAAGCGAAAGAAATGGGTGCAATGGCATTATTCGGTGAAAAATATGGGGATAAGGTCCGCGTTGTAAATGTTGGCGACTATTCTATTGAATTATGCGGTGGAGTACATGTCGGCAATACGAGTGAAATTGGTATCTTTAAAATTACTTCTGAATCAGGAATAGGTGCCGGTGTTCGTAGAATTGAAGCTGTAACAAGTGAAGCTGCATATAAATTAGTACAAACCGAACAAAAACAGTTGAATGAAGTAGCTGCATTAGTAAAAGCACAACAAACTCAAGATGTAATCACTAAAGTGCAACAATTGCAAAATGAATTAAAAGAAATTCAAAAAGAAAATGAATCCTTGCAAGCGAAATTAGCTAATGATCAAGCAGGCGACATTTTTAAAGATGTAAAAGAAGTAAATGGGATTACTGTTGTTGCTGCTAAAGTTGATGTGAAAGATATGAACCAATTACGTCAATTAGCAGATCAGTGGAAACAACAAGCTGTATCAAATGTTTTAGCATTAGGTTTTGCTAAAGATGGAAAAGTTAACTTGCTAACAGCTATTGATGCTGAAACGATCAAAAAAGGATTTAAAGCAGGGGATCTTATTAAAACGATTGCTCCACTTGTTGGCGGAGGTGGCGGAGGTCGTCCTGATATGGCACAAGCTGGTGGTAAGAATCCAGCAGGTTTGCCTGAGGCTTTAGAAAAAGTTTCAGAATGGATCAAAGAAAAAGCATAAAACAGTATTCACTTTTCAAAAAAATGTTTATATAGAAAAAAATATGACCTTGGCAATAGTCTTGGTCTTGTTTTTTTTGAAAACAAAGAATTTCTATAGTTCCTTTCTGATAATCATTGTAGTTTGAAGTGCTTTCTTGTAAAATAAGAATAGATGTTACAGAAATCGAGGTGTAGACCATGAGTTCAACAGATGAAACAGTACGTTTTAACGTGGGTGACAATAGTGAAAAAAGTGTAAAAGAAACTTTGAGCCTAGTATATGATGCTTTAGAAGAAAAGGGATACAATCCAATTAATCAAATTGTTGGCTACTTGCTATCAGGAGACCCTGCTTATATTCCACGTCATAAAGATGCTCGAAATTTAATTAGACGCCATGAACGTGACGAAATTGTTGAAGAAATCGTTAAGACCTATTTGAAAGAGAGTGGACCTAAAGCTTAATGAGAACAATGGGATTAGATGTTGGTTCCAAAACTGTTGGTGTAGCCGTTAGTGACCCTTTTGGCTGGACAGCACAAGGAATTGAGATCGTTAAAATAAATGAAGCACAAGAAGAATACGGAATTGATCGTATTGGTGAATTAATTAAAATTCACGAAGTAACAAAAGTGGTTATTGGACTGCCAAAGAATATGAATAACTCAATCGGTCCTCGAGCAGAAGCGTCTATTCATTATGCAAAATTGATTGAAGATACATTTGGACTGCCCGTTGTCTTACAAGACGAACGACTAACGACTGTTCAAGCTGAAAGAATGCTGATTGAAGAAGGAAATACTTCTAGAGCAAAAAGAAAGAAAGTTATTGATAAACTTGCTGCAGTGATGATTCTTCAAAATTATTTGAATCAAAATCAAAACTAGCAATTCAATGGATTGTACGCTAAAATAGAGAATGAAACTTATCACATAATTAAAGGAGTGTTGACCAATGTCACATGACCACAATCACGATCACGACCATGAGCACGATCATGATCATGAACATATTACTTTAGTAGACGAACAAGGTAATGAACAATTATATGAAATCTTATTTACTTTTGATTCAGATGACTATGGTAAATCATATGTCTTTGTTTATCCTGCTGGTGCAGCTGAAGGAGAAGAAGTAGAACTTGAAGTATACTCTTTCATCGAAACTGAAACAGGAGAACAAGGTGAATTAAAACCAATCGAAACTGAAGAAGAATGGGAAATGATTGAAGAAGTACTAAATACATTCTTAGCCGATGAAGAAGAATAATCATTAGTTTTGATAATGTCAATATGAGTAAAATGTGTGAAATTGCCAACAAATTTAATTTGTTGGCTTTTTTTTGTTCTCATAAACTAAGATATCATGTATAATGATACAAGTTAGTGTCAGTAGTAGAGTAGAAAATCAAGGGAAACCTTGGCATAGTTAGGAGGGTCGCTTCTTGTCAAAAAGAAATGACAACAATCAAATACAAAATCATAAAGAAGTCAAAATCCAGCCAACTGATAAAGTTACAGAAAGACAAAAAGAAAAAAAGTTAGTGAAAAGAATTGTACTTAGCATTACAGCGGCATTTATTATACTAGTCGTCCTTTTTGGACTAATCGGGTATCAATATGTTACAACTTCCTTAGAGCCATTAGACAAGAATGATCAAACAGAGAAAATAATTGAAATTCCTACGGGTTCTAGTTCGAAAGATATTGCCCAAATTTTACAAAATAATAACATCATAAAGAGTGCAATCGTATTTAGCTATTACGTTCGTATGAATAACGAAACAGGATTCCAAGCAGGAAATTATGAATTTTCACCATCGATGTCTCTTGATACAATCATTAGTCAACTTCAAGAAGGTGGTACTGTTGCTGAATATAAAGGGAATAAAGTATTGGTTAAAGAAGGTATTACAATTGATCAAATTGCTGATGCTATTGCTGCAACTACCGATTACAGTAAAGAAGATTTCTTAACTGTCATTAAGGATGAGGCTTTTTTAACTAAAATGAAAACAAACTATCCAGAATTATTAACCTCAGCTTTAGAAGCTGAAGATACTAGATATCGTTTAGAAGGATACTTATTTCCTGCTACTTATGATTTTCCAGAAGAGATGTCGTTGGAAGAGTTAGTAGAAAATATGATCAGTAAAATGGATGAAGTAATGCAAGAATATTATCCTAAAATTAAAGAATCAAATAGAAATGTACATGATGTTTTAACGATTGCATCATTAGTTGAGCGTGAAGGTTTTACATTAGAAGATCGAAAACTAATTGCTGGAGTTTTTAATAATCGCTTAGAAATTAATATGCCTTTACAAACAGATATAGCTGTTCTTTACGCACTAGATGAACATAAAGAATATGTATCGAATAATGATGTTGCAGTAGAGTCACCTTACAACCTGTATGTTCATCCTGGATTTGGTCCCGGCCCTGTCGATAGTCCAAGTGCTGATGCAATAAAAGCTACACTGGAGCCTACTGAATCAGAGTATTTATACTTTTTAGCAGATATGAGTACAGGGAAAATTTACTATGCGGAGACATACCAACAGCATCTTGAATACAAAGCTGAATATGTTGACTAAGAATAGGTTAAATGAATTGCAAAAATGAATTAGAAAAGCATTGGATCATTTGATTCAGTGCTTTTCATAAGGAAAGAGGAATAAGTATGACGGACAAAAAGAGACCAATAGTGATTGGGGTTACCGGAGGATCCGGTAGTGGGAAAACTAGTGTAAGTCGTGCAATCTATAATCAATTTGCAGGTCATTCTATTTTAATGTTAGAACAAGACTTTTATTATAAAGATCAAAGTGAATTATCGTTTGAAGAACGATTAAAAACAAATTACGATCATCCTTTTGCTTTTGATACGGATCTGCTGATCCAACACTTAAAAGATTTAATCAATTACAAAAAGATTCAAAAACCGGTTTATGATTATGCAGCGCATACGAGAAGTGAAGACATCATTATTCAAGAACCCAAAGAAGTTATCATTCTTGAAGGTATCTTAATTTTAGAAGATCCGCGATTAAGAGAGTTAATGGATATAAAAGTATACGTGGACACAAATGACGACATACGCATCATCAGACGTATTAAACGGGATATAGAAGAGCGTGGCAGGACATTAGATTCTGTTATTGAGCAGTACTTAACCGTAGTTAAACCGATGCACCATCAATTTGTAGAACCATCTAAAAAATACGCTGACATCATTATTCCTGAAGGTGGAAGCAACCAAGTGGCGATTGATTTGATGACCACTAAAATCAGAAGCATATTGGTACAAGAATTAAATTCTCCAACTAATTAGGTTAGAGTAGGAATTAAATAAAGCCTAAAAAAGATCACCTGAAAAGAATGATAAGCAAGTTAAAAGTTCGAATGAATTCGAATTTTTTGTTTACAAATAGAATACAACATGGTATCTTGTCAATATTGAAAAGATAATTACGCTTTCAACTAAAATAAAGAAAGCAAGAATCAGATATGATTCTAAAAAGGAGACCGTATTAAATGATTGAGAAAGTATATCCAATGACATTAGAAGGTAAAGCAAAGTTAGAAGAAGAATTAGAATTTCTTAAAACAGTAAAACGTAAAGAAATTGTAGAAAGAATCAAAATTGCACGTAGTTTTGGAGATTTATCAGAAAACTCTGAGTATGAATCAGCAAAAGATGAACAAGCTTTTGTTGAGGGAAGAGTAACAACTATCGAAAATATGTTGCGTTTTTCTGAAATTATCGACAATTCAAATACTGCAAGTGATGAAGTTGCTTTAGGTAGAAAAGTAACATTTATTGAATTACCTGATGGTGAAGAAGAAGAGTATTCAATCGTGGGTAGTGCGGAAGCAGACCCGTTTGAAGGATTGATTTCGAATGATTCACCTATTGCCAAAGCTTTAATTGGTAAAAAAGTAGGTAGTGAAGTTACTTTAGAAACTCCAGGTGGAGACATGTTAATTAAAATTGTAAACATTAGTTAAAGCGATTTATCTTTTTTAAAATAAAAGCTACTCATTGAGCAGCTTTTATTTTTTTTGAAGTCTACGTCTTTAGTCGTAGGTGCAGCTCATGCTAAAGAGCATTACATAACTACTCAAAAACAGTATACTAGAGAGAAAGAAAGACGCAAGGAGGCTTAATGGATATGAAAAATAATTGGAAATGGTTCTTATTGGTTGAATCACTATTAATGATCTTTACCTTATATCAACTCGTTAATAATGTGTTTATATTAGGCATTTTTGTTCTTGGCAGTTGGTTATTGTTTTTAGGGCGTAATCAACAAAAAAGAAAGAAAAGAACGTATTTATTGATTGGTGTGTTTTTAGCACTATTTGCATTATTGTCTCTGGGTGGAGTTTGGTATATGTTAATAGTAGCTGTTATCTTTTTTTATCTAACATATGGAAAGTCCGTATCAAAAATGGATACTTTTAATTTTCAACAAGCACCATGGAATGAAAAAGAAATGATCGTAGTAGAAACAACGGATAATCTACCCAAAAATGCTAAGCGTTTTAAAAGAAATTGGTTAGGAAATGAACGAATCGGTAGTACAGTATTTGAATGGGATGATATTAACTTTTCAATTTTTATGGGAGATACGATAGTTGATCTGGGAAATACCATTTTGCCAAAAAATGATAGCTATATTGTGATTCGAAAAGGTTTTGGGAAAACACGGATTTTGGTTCCAAGTGGAATGGGCATAATGATTGAGCATAGTGCGATCAAAGGGAAAATTTCTTTCGAGGAACAACATTATATTTTGGATAATGAATCGATTAAAATGTATAGTAAGCAGTATGAGAGCCAAGCTAGAACAATAAAAATCATAACGAATGTGTTGGTGGGAGATTTAGAGGTGATCGCTATATGAAACAAAAAAGAATAACCTCTCTTTTTTTTACCACTAGCATCATCATTTTCATTTTGTTATTTGTCATTACAGTAAGCTATAGTTATGCTGTGTCATCTGAAAGCTGGTATTTGGATGTTTTTACTGCCCGTTTCTTTTATATTCCATTTATATGGTACTTATTGGCTGCCTCAGTAGCGATTGGTCTAACTGTGTCAACCATTATTTACTATATAAATAAACGGCAGTGGCATCAAATTGAAGAAACGCTCCATCTTCTGATTGAAGCCAATTATTCAAAAGGTATATTTGAAGAAATGCTCATAAAAAATAAAGAAGACTATTATTTTACTGATGAATTAAATCAATCGCTAGTAGATATTCGAGAAAAATTAGTAACTTTAGCAAATGAGGTACAATTAAATAACAATACACCAAATTCTATTAATGGACAAACAAAGGAAGAAATATTAGTGTCAGAACGTCATAGACTGGCACGTGAGCTGCATGACTCAGTCAGTCAACAATTGTTTGCAGCTATGATGATGCTTTCCGCTCTAAATGAACAAATGGACGAATCAAAGGGCGCTCTGCAAAAACAAGTAAGACTAATAGAATCGATTGTAAATGAAGCACAATCAGAGATGCGCGCGCTATTACTTCATTTAAGACCGGTTAATTTAGAAGGAAAATCATTGAAAAAAGGAATTGAACAACTCTTAAATGAGCTTCGAACTAAAATACAAATTGAAATGAAATGGGATATCGAAGATGTTTGTTTAACCAATGGGATAGAAGACCATCTTTTCCGAATCGTTCAAGAATTACTTTCCAATACATTACGTCATTCAAAAGCAAAAGAGTTAGAAGTCTATTTACATGTTATTGACCAATCTGTATTGTTAAGAGTAATCGATGATGGAATTGGATTTAATACAGAAGAAAGTAAAGCTGGAAATTATGGCTTGCAGAATATTAAGGAACGTGTATTAGGTATGGGCGGAACATGTAAAATTATTAGTTTTAAAAATAAGGGAACAAGTATTGAAATTAAAATACCACTGATGAATAAAATTGAAAAAGGGGAGGTATACAATGATTAAGGTACTATTGATTGATGATCATGAAATGGTTCGATTAGGTGTTTCTTCTTACTTGTCTATCCAAAGTGATATAGAAGTCATAGGAGAAGCTGAAAACGGTAAAATTGGTTATGAAAAAGCAATAGAGCTGCGTCCAGATGTTATCTTGATGGATTTGGTTATGGATGTCATGGATGGAATCGAGTCAACAAAAGCTATTATGAAGGAATGGCCAGATGCTAAAATTGTTATCGTAACAAGCTTTATTGATGATGAGAAAGTCTATCCAGCATTAGAAGCGGGGGCATCAAGTTATATCTTGAAAACCTCTACAGCAAGCACCATTGCTAATGCCATTCGTTCTACATATAAAGGAGAAACGATTCTTGAACCTGAAGTTACAGGGAAAATGATGGAACGTTTGACTAAAAAACAAGTTCGTCAGTTACATGAAGATTTAACGAACCGTGAACAAGAAATTTTGATGTTGATCGCACAAGGAAATTCGAACCAAGAAATTGCAGATGCTCTTTTTATTACGCTTAAAACGGTTAAAACGCATGTGTCAAATATTTTGGCTAAGTTGGAAGTAGATGATCGCACACAAGCTGCTATTTATGCCTTTAAACATCATCTCATTGAATAAAAGTAAACGCTGGTTAGATTAGTTAAAGTAAATTAAAGTAAATTAAAGTAGAAGAAAAGTTGGTGAAGAGATGAAGAAGAATTTCGCAATTATCGGATTAGGTCGTTTTGGCAGCAGTATCTGTCGAACTCTCGTAGAAAGTGGACATGATGTATTGGCAATTGATTCTAATGAAGATAGGGTAAATGAGTACATGAATATAGCGACTCATGCAGTAGTGGCTAATGCTCAAGATGAAAGTGTGTTAAGGTCATTAGGAATTCGAAATTTTGATCACGTTATAATAGCGATAGGTGAAGATATTCAAGCCAGTATTTTAACAACGTTAATGATTAAAGAAATGGGTAATCCTTATATCACAGCTAAAGCACAAAATGAATATCACGGAAAAGTATTAGAAAAAATAGGGGCAGATTATGTCGTTCATCCTGAAAGAGATATGGGAATTCGGATTGGTCACCATTTGGTTTCAAATAATGTTGTGGATTACCTTGAATTATCGGATAAATACTCATTAGTTGAGTTAAAAGTAACCAATCCAAAGTTCTTCGATAAAACACTTCTTGAATTGGATTTCAGAAAACGATTTGGGTTAAATGTTATTGGTATTCGAAGAGGACAAGAGATGATTATATCTCCGGCTGCTGAGGCAATCATTCGAGTGGACGATACACTAATGGTTGTGGGTGGAAACAAAGAAATTGACTGGTTAGAAAACCAAATGCCTTAAGAAGACCGGTTTATTAGCGTCAAAATATGCCGTTGAATCGTTAAATATGTTAATATTAATAAGGATGATAAGTTCTTATGAGAGGAGGATTCACAGAACTGGTTTCTGTGAAACTTACTATGAAAATTGATATAACAGAAAGTGCAAGAGAATGGTTTGAAAATGAGGTTGGACTTAAAAAAGGCAGTGGAGTAAGGTTTTCAGGTAAAGTATATGGAAACACGGAAGTACACGAAGGCTTTTCAGTGGGTATGGAAGTAGGACAACCAAGTGATATTTTAGCTGAAACAACGATTAATGGAATCATTTATTTTATTGACAAGCATGATGAATGGTTTTTTAGTGGATATGATTTGCAAGTTAGTTTTGATAAAAAACGAGATGAACCGATTTATCACTTTATTGAACAAAAATAAAAAAAGCCGTTTACAACATCCTTAAGAGTGTTGTAAACGGCTTTTTTCGACTAAACCGGCATAATAACTGGTAAAATCATTGGGTGACGTTCAGTACGTTCATATAAGAAAGGTTTTAAGCTCTCAATAATCGTATTTTTTAATGATTGTTCGGTTACTTTATCATTTGCTAAACTTTTATTTAAACTTTTTGTCATCACTTGCTGTGCATCATTTATCAATTCTCCTGATTCACGCATATAGATAAATCCACGAGAAAGAATATCTGGACCAGCTAAGACTTCTTTTGATTTGTAATCGATCGTGACAACCACAACCACTAGACCTTCTTCAGATAAAAGTTTGCGATCTCGTAATACGACATTACCAATATCGCCGATCCCTTTACCATCTACATACACATCTCCAGCTTCGAAATGACCAGCTTCTCTAGCACTATCAGCTGTCAGAGCAATAACATCTCCATTATCTAAGATGAAAGAATTTTCTTTAGGTATTCCTACTAATTCAGCAAGTCCAGCATGAATTTTTTGCATTCTGTACTCACCGTGGACAGGAATAAAGTATTTAGGTTTCATTAAACGGAGCATCAATTTTTGTTCTTGTTGACCACCATGTCCAGAAGTATGAACATTATTTACTCGTCCATGAATAACATTTGCACCAGCTTCAGAAAGTAAATTAATCAGACGATTTACACTTGAAGTGTTTCCTGGAATAGGAGAGCTTGAAAAGATAACTGTATCTCCAGGCTGAATAGAGATTTGACGATGGGTACCGTTAGCAATACGGCTTAAAGCTGCCATCGGTTCTCCCTGAGATCCAGTACATAGAATAATGCTTTCCTTTGCAGGAAGACGATTAATTTCTCTAGGTTCAATAAATGTTTCTTCTGGAGCTGTAATATAGCCTAATTGACGGCCAGTTGTAACAGAAGATTCCATACTGCGACCAAAAACAGCTATTTTTCGTTCTGTTTTAATCGCTGCATTTGCAACTTGTTGCAAACGAGAAATGTTAGAAGCAAAAGTAGCAAAAATAATACGTCCTTCTACTTTTTGCATGATACTCGTAATGGATTCTCCAACAACTTGTTCAGATTTAGTGAAAGTAGGCACTTCAGCATTTGTACTATCTGAAAGTAAAGCTAATACACCTTCATCACCGATTTTAGCCATCCGATGCAAATTCGCAGGTTCTCCAACTGGAGTAAAGTCAAATTTATAATCACCAGTCAATACAATGTTGCCTGGTGGAGTTTTAACAACAATACCAAAAGCTTCGGGAATACTGTGTGTTGTTCTGAAGAAACTTACGCTTGTTTTACGGAACTTAATCACATCATCTTCACCAATCTCATGTAATTCAGTATCACGTAATAAACCGTGTTCAGTTAATTTATTGCGAATCAAAGCTGAAGCAAGTGGTCCAGCATAGATAGGAATATTAGCTTGTCTTAATAGGAAAGGAATACCGCCAATATGATCTTCATGTCCATGTGTGATCACTAAAGCTTTTACTTTATGGATATTTTGAACGATATAACTGTAATCTGGAATGACATAGTCGATACCTAATAAATCATCTTCAGGGAACTTAATACCTGCGTCAATAATAATGATCTCATCTTGAAATTGAACACCATAGGTATTTTTACCAATTTCCCCTAAACCCCCAATGGCAAAGACAGCAGCTTCATTATTTTTTATAGAAGGTTTCATTAGTTAAACTCCGTTAACTTGAAATCTGGACTATTTTGTTCATATTCAAGATACTTTCCATCAATTTGTTGAACAAATTCAATATTGTAGGGGGTATTTTGTTCAACTATTGCTCGTGCTGCAACAACTGTTTCAGCTTCCAAATAAAGAGTTTTAGTGTCTTCTCTTTTGGGGTTTCTTAATTTTGTTTCTTGATAATTAACTTTAAAAATCATTTAATTCTCTCCTCTTTATACGTTCGTTCTTTATTGAAGAACGTCAAATTATTTTTATGAAAAATTGGTGAAGTGTTTTGCATTACGAAAAATCAACCAGTGAAGGACTTTCAGTGGTGATTAAACGAAAACCACGTCAGTTTAATTCCTTAACATGAATGTAAAGCTGCTAGAAACAAATTCTGATCCATTCTTTTATTCAGTTTAGTATTTTTCCCGAACGAGTGGTTGTGGTAAGTACACAACAGCTATTATTATTTTAACATAATTCATTAATTAAGTATAGAAAGTTAGTTGTTTGGAGATTGACAGGTTAAATTTGCTAAACGATATAAAAAAATTAGAAGTTTGCCCTTCATTATAAAAAATATGCTATAGTAAAATAGATATTTTTTTGTGCGGTATATTAAATAAATAATTGAGTAATAAGATTCATTATATTTGATAGCTATAAACAAAAAAACTGTAAGGTATCTATTATATTTTAAGGAGATGAGAAAATGAATTTAATGTGGAGATATACTATGAAATATAAAAAATTAGTATTCTTAAATTTTTTATGTGTTTTTGGGTTTATCCTGATTGAATTAGGGCTGCCCACATTATTGGCTCAGCTGATCAATAAAGGGTTGATGTTTAATGACTTTGATGTCGTAACTTACTATGGGAAATGGATGCTTGTTATTTCTGTGATCGGGTTGTTTGGATTAATTGGCTTGGCATATACCGTTAGTAAAATTACTACAAGGATCGTTCAAGATATCCGTAATGATATCTTTGAAAAAGTTCAGTCTTTTTCTCATAAAGAATACAATGAATTTGGCGTCTCATCTTTAGTAACACGTACAACAAATGATGCTTTCCAGATAATGGTGTTTTTACAGATGGTACTTCGGATAGGAATGATGACGCCGCTTATGTTCATTTCTAGTTTTGTGATGATCGTGCGTACAAGTCCGTCATTATCTTATATCGTGTTGATTGCGGTTCCTTTTCTCTTAGGAAGTGTTTATTTTATAGGAAAGTATTCAGGTCCGTTATCCAATAAACAACAAACAAATTTAGATGATATTAATTTAAACCTACGAGAAAACTTAACTGGATTAAGAGTTATACGTGCATTTGTAAAAGAAAAATTCCAAGAAAATAGATTTTATGAAGTAAATGAAAATTATATGACTGTTTCTAAAAAGCTATTTAAACTGATGGCTTTAGCAATGCCGATTTTTTCAATAGTATTTAACTGTATTTTTGCGATTGTGATTTGGCTAGGAGCTATCGAAATAAACGCTGGTGATTTACAAGTCGGAAGTTTAGTAGCCTTTATTGAGTATATCTTCCATGCACTTTTTTCATTTATGATGTTCGCTAATATCTTTACGATGTACCCAAGAGCAGCAGTTTCTGCAAGACGTATCCAAGAGATATTCGATACTAAACCTTCTATTACTGAAAATGAAAATGGAATAACAGAAACAAAAACACATGGTTACCTAGCATTTGAAAATGTAACTTTTGCGTATCCAGGTAATACAGAAGAACCCGTGATCGAAAACATTAGTTTTACAGTTAGACCTGGAGAAACAACAGCTTTTATTGGAAGTACCGGTAGTGGTAAATCTAGTTTGATCCAACTGATTCCACGTTTTTATGATGTTACGAAAGGACGCATATTGGTAGATGGAGTAGACGTTAGAGATTATAAATTAAGTGCCTTACGTCAAAAAATCGGCTATATTCCTCAAAAAGCCTTGTTATTTACTGGAACGATTTCTGATAATATGCGTTATGGAAAATGGAATGCAAATAAAAAAGAAGTGGAAGAAGCTTCGGATATTTCACAGTCAAAAGACTTTATTTTAAAGAAACCTGACCAGTTTGATGAATTTTTATCTGAAGGTGGAAGCAATATGTCTGGTGGACAAAAGCAAAGATTATCAATAGCACGAGCTATTATAAAAAAACCGGATATCTATGTTTTTGATGATAGTTTTTCTGCATTAGATTACCAAACAGATGCAAAATTAAGAGCGCGTTTAAAATTAGAAACTAAAAACGCTGCTGTTTTGATTGTTGCTCAACGTGTAGGTACGATCATGCATGCAGATAATATTATTGTTTTAAATAAAGGTGTGGTTGTCGCTCAAGGAACACATGAAGAGCTTTTGAAGAAATCTGATGTCTATTATGATATTGCTTCATCACAATTGTCGAAGGAGGAATTAGCATGAGTCGTATGAAGGATTCTATTCGTCGAATTTGGCAGTACATTAAACCTTACAAAGTAGGATTTTTCTCTGCTATAGCACTAACAATTGTCTGTATGATTGTCAATGCCCTACAGCCCTTCATTATTGGATTAGCGATGACAGAATTAGGAAAGAACGTTGCAGACATGTTAAATGGTACTCCTGGTGCAACAGTTAATTTTCCTTACATTTTCAATATTGTCGTTATTATTTTAGGGATAGCAGCAATTTACCAAGTTACATTGTATTTATCTTCATATATTATGACAAATGTTGTTCAAAATACGATGCGAGATTTAAGAAATGAAATTGAACAAAAAATCAATCGCCTTCCAGTATCGTATTTTGACCGAAATCAACAAGGAAATATACTCAGTCGTGTAACGAATGATGTGGATTCTATCAGTAATGCCATGCAGCAAAGTCTGATTCAAATGGTCAATTCGTTTATGGGAATCTTATTTGCCATCGCTATGATGCTTTATATTTCTATACCATTAGCTTTAGTGATTATGGCCACTATCCCGCTTTCTTTTATCATTTCCAAAGCAGTGATCAAAAAATCTCAGCCTTATTTTAAAGGTCAACAAGAATCTTTAGGAGCTATGAATGGACATGTTCAAGAAAGCTTTAGTGGATTTACTGAAATCAAATTGTATGGGAAAGAAAAAGATAAACTAGAAGAGTTTAAAGAAATCAATGCGACGTTAAATAAAAATGGATTTAGAGCAGCCTTTATTTCGGGGATCATGAGCCCATTAGTAGGATTTGTTTCCAATATTGCTTATTTTGGGATAGCTTTAGGAGGAGGGTACTTAGTCATTATAGGTACGCTATCTCTAGGTAATCTGCAAGCTTTTACTCAATACATTTGGCAAGTTAATCAGCCGATTTCTCAAATTACACAACTTTCAGGTGTCATACAAAGTGCAGCAGCGGCCATTAACCGTGTTTTTGAGATTTTAGATGAACCAGAAGAAGTGATCAATGAAACTGAACATCCGCTACCGGCTGTAGTAGAAGGAAATGTTGACTTTGAACATGTAGCGTTTGGTTATGCTAAAGATAAAACATTGATCAGTGATTTGAATGTGTCTGTAAAAAAAGGACAGACTGTAGCTGTTGTCGGACCAACAGGAGCAGGGAAAACAACATTGATCAATTTATTGATGCGTTTTTATGATGTAGATAAAGGAGCCATTAAAATTGATGGTATCGATACAAAATCTATGTCCAGACAAGATGTTCGTTCTTTATTTGGAATGGTTTTGCAAGATGCTTGGGTTTATAGTGGAACGATTGCTGAAAATATTCGTTTTGGTAAGTTAGATGCAACGGATGAAGAAGTTGTGGAAGCAGCAAAAACAGCAAATGTGGATCATTTTATACGAACTTTACCTGATGGATACAACATGAAACTAAACAAAGAAACGTCTAATGTATCTTTAGGTCAGAAGCAACTTTTAACCATTGCACGGGCTGTAATTTCTGATCCGAAAATTTTGATTCTAGATGAAGCGACTAGTTCAGTAGATACACGTTTAGAAAGTTTGATTCAAAAAGCGATGAAAAAAGTGATGGAAGGCAGAACAAGTTTCGTCATTGCCCATCGCTTGTCCACAATCCGAGATTCTGATTTAATTTTAGTCATGGATCAAGGTGAAATCATTGAACAAGGAACGCATGAAGAACTGCTTGAAAAAGGAGCTTTTTATGCAAATCTATACAACAGCCAATTTAGTGAAGAAGAATAAAAATAATTTTAAAAAACGGTTCTTTATTTTCTGGAGTTGATAAGGAAATTTCCTTCGGATTATGGGATAGCTTGCGGAAAGCCGTGGGACCATTTTGAGCCGAAGAACGCGTCTCAAAACTTGCAAGCGTCAAACTTAACGTAGCGGCTAAAGCCGAACGCTAAGTAATTCTCAATGCATCCTTTTTCATGGCTGCAAGCTTCTCCTATTCCTCCGAAAATTTCTGGAATGTGTTAAAAGAAACTCAATTAATTACTGACCAACGTCAAATGTTGAAGAACCAAAAAAAACATAGAAGTCCAGCGTGAATGGACTTCTATGTTTTTTTGTTTTTCAGTCTAGTAGTCTAGAAGAATAAAGGGTACAATTGTCTTATAAGCAGCAATAGAAAGGAAGAACCTAAACATGCAAAAGAAAATGATTTTTTTTGATATCGATGGAACTTTAGTTAATGATCAAAAAAACATTCCAGAGAGTACTAAATTAGCGATTAAAGAATTGAAAAAAAACGGTCATGAAGTTGCCATTGCGACTGGAAGAAACCTTTTTATGGCTCAAAATATAGTCGATGAATTAGAAATGGATCATTATATTGTGTGTAATGGTGCAGCAGGATACTTACATAATAAACTTGTTTATGAAAATCCATTGGATCATTCTCAATTAGAAAAATTGATTAAAGTGGCTGATTTGAATAACCATGACATGATTTATGAAACACCAGAGACATTAAGAAGAAGAAATGAAGAAGCTGATGTTAGCATAACTACTGCTATGAAATCAGTTGGATACGGTGTTCCAAAGTATGATGCTGATTTTTATCTGCATAACTCATTGGTTCAATGTTTACTTTTTTATCGTGAAGATGAAAAGCAGTTTTATGAAAATGGTCAGTTTTCGAAATTCCGGTTTGTACGCTGGCATGATTCTGGAGTAGATGTATTGCCGCATGATGGTTCAAAAGCAAATACGGTCATTAGAGTTGCTTTAGAAAATGGCTTTAACATAGAAGATACCATTGCGTTTGGAGATGGCTTGAATGATTTAGAAATGATCGAAAAAGTTGGAACTGGAGTAGCAATGGGCAATGCTTTAGAAAGTGTAAAGTTGAGAGCCGATAAAGTAACAAAAAGTTGCAATGAAGATGGAATTTATATTGCTTTAAAAGAACTGGGTTTGATATAATAAGTAGGCAGTCAATAGATAAATTTCGATTTATTTATATTGGGGGTATGGCTCAGTTATTTATTTGCTGAAGCATTCTACTCTGGGGTCTTGGTATAATGGGATTACGATTGGCTGGCAGCCAGTTAATACCGGTTCAATTCCCGTAGACTCCATACTTAAATTTAATAGTTGTTTGTGAAAGCATTGATATAATAGGTTTATATCAATGCTTTTTGCTTGTGATGCTTTTCAGGTTGGAGTTTAGGACTCTCTTAATAGATAAATTTGCTTTAATGATCAAATGAATCTTGAATTAGAATTCATTTGATTGATAAAACTATTTATTAGTCAAATTGAGCGATTTATTATTTTTAATTGTAAATATGTAGAATAAATGATGGAATTTTGAATGGTTCGTTAGATTAGGTTAAAAATCTGTACATTTTTTCACAGAATTGCATTTTATTGGAAAGTAAACCTTGATTCTTAATTTAAACGTGTTAAAATTGGACTGGCGTTTATTTTATGAAATTAATTTAGGAGGATTTTTAAAATGACAGATGGAAAAACTAAAGTTAGTACAGCTTCACTAAAAGTAATGGCTGGATGGGGAATAGATACAATTTATGGAATCCCTTCAGGAACTTTGGCTCCTTTAATGGAAGCTTTAGGCGAACAAGAAGAAACAGATATTAAATTTCTTCAAGTAAAACATGAAGAAGTTGGAGCAATGGCAGCCGTAATGCAATGGAAATTCGGTGGAAAATTAGGTGTGTGTGTTGGATCAGGTGGTCCTGGTGCATCTCACTTAATCAACGGTCTTTACGATGCAGCTATGGATAACACACCAGTTTTAGCTATCTTAGGATCTCGTCCTCAAAGAGAATTAAACATGGATGCATTCCAAGAATTGAACCAAAACCCAATGTTTGATCATATCGCAGTATACAACCGTCGTGTAGCTACCGCTGAACAATTGCCAAAATTGATCGACGATGCAATTCGTACGGCTATCGCTAAACGTGGAGTGGCTGTATTAGAAGTACCTGGTGATTTTGGTTACCATGAAATCGCTAATGACGCATTCTACTCTTCAGGTCACAGCTTCCGTGATTACGTTTCTTCTGCAATCAACGAAGCAGATATTGACGCAGCTGTTGAAGTATTGAACAAATCTAAACGTGCTGTTATTTATGCAGGTGTCGGAACTATGGGACACGGTCCAGCGGTTCAAGAATTATCTCGTAAACTTAAAGCTCCAGTTATTACAACTGGTAAAAACTTTGAAACTTTTGACTATGACTTTGAAGGATTGACTGGTTCAACATACCGTGTTGGTTGGAAACCAGCTAACGAAGCTGTTAAAGAAGCAGATACAGTTCTTTTCGTTGGTTCAAACTTCCCATTTGCTGAAGTAGAAAAAACTTTCGCAAACGTTGAAAACTTCATCCAAATCGACAACAACCCAGCAATGCTTGGCAAACGTCACAATGCAGATGTTGCTATTCTTGGAGATGCTGGTGCAGCAGTTCATTCATTACTTGAAAAAGTAGCACCTGTTGAAGAATCAGCTTGGTGGACTGCTAACTTGAAAAACATTCAAAACTGGCGTGACTACATGACTAAGTTGGAAACAAAAGAAAATGGTCCGTTACAACTTTATCAAGTATACAATGCTATCAACAAATACGCTGACGAAGATGCAATCTACTCAATTGACGTTGGGAACTCAACTCAAACATCTATCCGTCACTTACACATGACTCCTAAAAACATGTGGAGAACTTCTCCATTGTTTGCTTCTATGGGTATTGCACTTCCAGGTGGTATTGCGGCTAAGAACGTATATCCTGATCGTCAAGCATTTAATTTAATGGGTGACGGTGCGTTCTCTATGAACTATCAAGACGTTGTTACTAACGTACGTTACGAAATGCCTGTTATCAACGTAGTATTCACTAACACTGAGTATGGTTTCATCAAGAACAAATACGAAGATACAAATACAAATACTTTCGGTACTGAATTTACTGATGTAGACTACGCTAAAATTGGTGAGGCACAAGGTGCTGTTGGTTTCACAGTAAGCCGTATCGAAGACATGGATCAAGTAATGGCTGATGCTGTTAAAGCTAACAAAGAAGGCAAAACAGTTGTAATCGATGCTAAGATTACAAAAGATCGTCCAATTCCAGTAGAAACATTGAAATTAGACGCTACATTGTACAGCGCAGAAGAAATCAAAGCTTACAAAGAAAAATATGAAGCTGAAGAATTAGTACCATTTAGCGAGTACTTAAAAGCTGAAGGTCTAGAATCTAAAGTAGCTAAATAATTTTCTAATATATAACTTAATATTTAATAGAAAGTTGAGTCACCATGTTAAAGTTGGTGACTCAACTTTTTTTGTTAGGTAGATGTATAAAGAAGTTAGTACAGGATCAGGATGCTGTTAAGCAAGTTGCACAAAAAGGCTATAAAATAATCAAAGTGGGACAGAGAATTCTAGTTTAGGTCAACTAGTCTTATATCAAAAGTGTGGGTTTAGAATTACAGGAGTAGATAGTGATTTTTTTATTAAACACTACCCGGATGAGATTATTGAGAATGGGATTTAATGTAGAGATATGGTGCGACTAACACAGTATTTATAGAAAAAAATAAATAATCATATATTCTTAGTATTATTATAGTAAAATAGAAGCAACATACCTAAAAGGAGAGCGCGAAAGTGGATTTTAAAAGATTAATTCTAACTTCAAAGAATGAATTCTATAGATTTTCGAAAAACTACAACGACCTTGCGTATGTGTTATTAACTGATAATTTTAAAAAAGCTCCTAATAGTTTTGGTAAAAATCTCTATGATGATTTTATGTCTAGTGAAAATTAGCTTACTGTTCAGTATGCTGCTAGGAAAGAATTAGATAAAACTGAACGGCAAGAGATGCTATCTTTTGTTGATGGGTTATTGAGGTTTAAACCTAGTATCGATTATAAAGTAATATTAATTTAAATGCGGGCATAGAATTGGAATAAACTGAGAAAAGTTATCGTAGTAATAAATCTATGTTTTGAGAGGAAGGTGAAAAAATGAGTAAAATCTCTAATCCAGTTATCTATGAAATAGATTATAGCTACGAAGCAGTGGAAAGTTTAGAAGGTGGAATTCTTCAAGAAGAAGGATCTAATGCAAAATACCTATTGGATTATCCCACGGTTTACATCGTTCATGATGAGAAAAAGAATCGCGAATTTTCAGTTTACATCGGAGAAACTTCTGATATAAGACAAAGAACCAAACAACATCTTATTGAAGATCCCAAAAAACGGGAAGATTGGGAAAGCCTCGCAAACTCGGATGATTCAAAAATGTACATAATAGGCCATGATTATTTTAATAAATCATTGACTTTAGATATTGAAAATAAATTAATTATGTATATGTCTAGTATCGATTCGGTTCAATCTGTGTATAATCGAAGAACCAATCAACAAAAAGAGTATTATACGGTAGATAAATTAGATGAGATTTTTTCTAAGATTTGGAGAAAATTAAGAAATAAGAATAAAACTCTTTTCCCTGTTGAAAAAATAATCAAAGACTCTGCTCTATTTAAAGCTTCGCCATTTCATAAACTAAGTGATGAACAAATCCAAGCTAAGGATAAAGTTATCTTAAAAATTATGGAGGCGTTAACGAGAAACCAGTCTGGAGAATTGATTTTAGTAGCAGGAGAAGCTGGTTCAGGTAAAACAGTTTTAATGAGCAGTCTCTTTTACGAATTAAAACAGCTAGCTCAAGAAGAGTCAGAAAATATCGTCTTACAAGAAGCAAATAGTTATTTGTTGATAAATCATGAGCAACAGTTGAAAGTTTATCAACAAATTGCAAACAAATTAGGTATTACGTCTAAGAAAGTGCCTAATTTAGTCAGTAAACCAACAACGTTTATCAATAATCATACTCCAGAGGAAAAAGCAGATGTTGTTATTGTAGATGAGGCTCATTTGTTATGGACACAAGGGAAGCAATCTTATAGAGGAAAGAATCAGCTGTATGATTTAATGGAGAGAGCAAAAGTAGTGGTAGCGGTATTTGATATCAATCAAGTTCTTACTACTGAACAATATTGGGAAGAAGAGGAACTGCTTACTTTAGAACATGAGGCGAATTTAAAAGGAAATTTTATCCGTTTAGAAAATCAAATGAGGATTAACGCGAGTCAGAGCACTATTAATTGGATAAGGTCGATGATTGATGATAGAAAAATCAATCCCATTCTCAAGGATATTAAAGGATATGATTTGAAAATTTTTAATCATCCTGAAGAGTTGTATCAAGCCATTAGAGAAAAAGCAAAAGATGAAAATTCAGGTATTTCCCGAATTACTGCAACATTTGATTGGGAGTACGTTGACAAGAGAAAACCAGAAAAAGATGATTATTGGAGAGTTAAGATAGGGAATTGGTCTCTACCTTGGAATCTGCAACTGCCTCAAATGAAGGAGCAAAAGAGAAAGAATAGAAACCTTTCTTGGGCAGAACAAGAACAAACTATTGATGAAGTAGGTTCTACATTTACTATTCAAGGATTTGACCTAAATTATGCAGGTGTGATTATCGGTCCTTCTGTAAAATATAGAAATGGAGAAATTGTATTCGATAGAAGTTCCAGTCAAAATAAAAAAGCTACTCGCCAAAGAACATTAAAGAACGGGAAAAAAGAACAGTTTTCTGATATGTTGTTAAAAAACGAATTAAATGTGCTTTTAACAAGAGGAGTAAATGGTTTATATATTTACGCGGTAGATGAGGAACTTCAAAAAGCGCTATTAAATGCAGCAAAGGGGTAAAAAAGCGATGGATAATGAGAAAAGCAGTATGGAAAAGGTGAATAAGTTCAGAGATGACAGAGATTGGCGTCAATTTCATAATGAAAAAGATTTAGCTATCTCTATTTCACTAGAAGCTTCAGAATTACTTGAATTATTTCAATGGAAATCAGCCGAAGAAGTAAAAGAATTCAACTTAGGACGAATCAAGGAAGAGTTAGCAGATGTATTGATTTATTCTCATATGTTAGCAGATAACCTCAATTTAAATATTGATTCGATCATTGATGAAAAACTAAAAAAAAACAATGAGAAATACCCGGTAAGTAAAAGCAAGGGGAATAATAATAAATACACTGACTTTGAATAGCATTAGTATTAGTATGTAAAAAGCCAACAAGCAGAAAATTGCTTGTTGGCTTTTTGTTAATAGTTATTTTCCGTGACAATGTTTGTATTTCTTTCCGCTACCACAAGGACAAGGCTCATTTCGGCCAATTTTTTTTACTTGGATAGGTTCTTGCTTTCCAGTGTTCTTATTCGTAAAAGGAATAACATTATTAGGAATCGAGGTTAATGTATTATTATGATGTTTAGTTAGTTCTTT
Organism: Carnobacterium inhibens subsp. inhibens DSM 13024; assembly: GCF_000746825.1. Classification (NCBI taxonomy): domain Bacteria; kingdom Bacillati; phylum Bacillota; class Bacilli; order Lactobacillales; family Carnobacteriaceae; genus Carnobacterium; species Carnobacterium inhibens. The sequence continues at coordinate 135,545 of NZ_JQIV01000006.1, forward strand.
TGGCGTATGACCTTTGTTAGACCATATGCGCGAATGGTTGTTTAAGTTTGAATACAGATAGCTGAATTCTTCTACGTCTTTCATACCATCAAAAACAATGCCAAACTGACGGTCTAGTTCTTCAACTAGACCCTGCGTGGCTAAATCCAGTTTAATATAAACCATAATCATATCCATGACAGCTACAAGTTTTTCTGAATTCAACTTCTTAGCGAAAAATCGACTCATTTTTTTGTATTGAGCAGTTCGCTCGTCAAATTCATGGTTAGCAAAATAGTTAATATCAGCTTTTGTTGGTTGATAATAATCGTGGTTTGAAGAACTTGATATGAAAAAGGGTACTTCATTTTCATCCATAGCATAATTATCAAAAATGTATTCTAGACTATCTGTAAACCTTAGTCGTTCATTAAACCAAGCTAACCCAATTAATTCAAACAATAATTCATTAAGTTCTAATGGGTATTGTTTGTTGTGTTGATTCCATACTTTTAAGAAAAAGTCCGTTTCAAAAGCGCCGTACAGGTTCATAAACGCCTCTACATATTCATGAAGTAGATTTTTTCTTTTATTTTCTTCTTTAAAATCAGGATTATCAATAAAGCTTTGCAGCATTTCTTTGGTCTCGTTTGGCAGTACTAGGGTGTAAGTATCCTCGTAATAAAATAAAAAGACCCAGCGTGAATAAAGCAAATCAAATAAACCCGGATTTTTGCGGGAGAAAGGAATGAAATTGATTTCTTTCGGTCCATTCATCAGTTCTTTTAAGAGTTGAATGGTTTCTTTTGATTGAAAAGATAATTGATGTTGACTTTTAAGCGATAGTTCTTTGAAAAAATCTTCGGCAATAACAGTTTTTGTTTTACTGCGGCGCACTTTATAACGAAGGTCAGTAGCTATTGCGATCATATCTTCTTTCGAATAAGTCGTTAGGCATTCCGTAAAAGAAAAGACCGGTTTATGCAAAACGATGATGTGACCATATAGTTCATCGAGCATTTCTTGAGTGAGTTCTTCTGACATTTAGTTTGTCTCCTTTAGAAAAGTATTTTTTTTTGATAGTTTGAAAATAATCTAAAAATTATTCCCCTGTACAAAGAATTGAGCTTCTTCGTGATGGTATTTGATGTTGGAATAATTGAATGGGCGACCACTGTTTAAATAATAGATGCTTTCGATCGTTAAAGAAGGATCGTGTGTTTCCAACTGTAAATATGCTGCTTCTTCTTGATTTAATTTTCCAATACGCATAAATAAATCTGAAAAACGAATGTTTATTTTTAAGTCTTCCGTTAAGTAGTTGAATATAGATTGGCTGGCAATTTCTTCATTCAAATAAGGCACGACCGTCTTGAGGTAATAGGATTCTTCCACACAAAAGGGACGTGATTCGATGTAGCGGACGCGTTTAATGTAATAGATTGTTTCTTGATCTGTAAGCTCAAGTATTTCTGCGACATTTGAAGGTGCTTCGATTTCTTTTAATTCAATGACTTCTGAAGACAAATTGAATTCTCTAAAAATACTGTGAAATCCTTGAACATCCGTTAAATTCACAAAGCCTTTGCGGTGACGACCACGTACATATGTACCGCTGCCTCTTACTTGGTAAATCACACCATTTGTTTCTAAAACTTCCAACGCTTTAATAATCGTGTTTTTACTGACTTTATATATACCTTCTAATTCAGTGAGAGTAGGCAATTTATGACCGCGTGTTAAATTATTTTCTTGAATAGACAGATTAATTTTATTTGCGACATCGTGGTATTTATTCATCAATTTGCTCCTTTTCATAAAATTATAACATATTTCGAATTATATGGGCATTGACAAGTTATATGGGTATAATTTATGATGTGATTATATCCACATAATTTTAATGGAAAATAGGGAAGACGAAAAAAATTGCAATTCTACGCACTGTGCGGCCTCGTCTGTTCTTAGTATCAAAAGAAGTAACAGGTACTATATTAACAATCAAAAAATAGGAGGTAATAAAAATGTCTAAATTTCCAAAAGGTTTCTTATGGGGCGGAGCGTTAGCAGCCCATCAATTCGAAGGTGGCTGGAATCAAGATGGTAAAGGACCTAGTGTCGCTGATGTAATGACTGCTGGTGCAGCTGGTAAGCCACGCGAAATTACCGAAACGGTTGAAGAAGGTAAATTTTATCCGAATCACGAAGCCATTGATTTTTACAATCGTTATAAAGAAGATGTGGCGTTGTTCGCTGAAATGGGATTGAACAGTTTACGTACATCTATCAACTGGACGCGTATTTTCCCGAAAGGCGACGAAGCTGAACCCAATGAAGCTGGACTTCAATTTTACGATGATTTATTTGATGAATTATTGAAAAATAGTATTGAGCCGGTCATTACGCTGACTCACTTTGAAATGCCGCTACACTTAGCGCAAAATTATGGTGGATTTAGAAACCGTAAAGTAGTCGATTTCTTTGTTAAATTTGCCGAGGTTGTTTTTGACCGGTACAAAAATAAAGTGAAATACTGGATGACGTTTAACGAAATCAACAATATGATGGATTACACCAACCCGATTTTCTTATGGACAAACGTGGGTGTTCAAGTTGAAGAAGGCGAGAACGCTAAAGAAGTGATGTACACTGCAGCTCACCATGTTTTACTAGCCAGTGCTCTATCAGTGAAAATTGGTCGCGAAATCAATCCTGATTTCCAAATTGGAGCGATGGTTTCACATGTACCGGTTTATCCGTTAACGGCTCATCCAGAAGATGTAATGTTAGCTGAAGAATCGATGCATCTGCGTTATTTCTTCCCGGATGTACAAGTACGTGGGTATTATCCAAACTATACACTGAAAGAATTTGAACTCGATGGCTTGAATATTCCTATTCAAGAAGAAGACGCTGAAATATTAACACAAGGTAAAGTGGATTATTTAGGGTTCAGTTACTATATGTCTAATGTGGTGGATCATAAAGATGAAAATAACGATGATGAAGCGGCTAACGTGCATGGAAAGATTCCTCATCAAGTAGACAATCCTTATCTAAAAGCTAGTGACTGGGGTTGGACGATTGATCCTGTAGGTTTACGTTATACGTTGAATCGTTTCTGGGATCGTTATCAAATACCACTGTTCATTGTGGAAAATGGATTTGGTGCGATTGATACTGTTGAAGAAGACGGCAGCATCCATGATGAAGCTCGTATCTCTTATTTGCGTGAACACATCAAACAAATGGGCATCGCGATAGATCATGACGGTGTTGAATTGATGGGTTATACACCTTGGGGCATCATTGATATCGTTTCGTTCACTACTGGAGAAATGAAAAAACGTTACGGCATGATTTATGTCGACCGTGATAACGAAGGTAATGGAACAATGGAACGCAGTAAGAAAGATTCTTTTGACTGGTACAAAAAAGTCATTGAATCGAATGGAAAAGACCTATAAGATAGTTAAAAAGGAAGCTTGAGACCTAATTTGAACTTCCCTCTGTCAAGTAGACAGGTAAATAAAAAAAGCCATGTATGATAAAAATCATGCATGGCTTTTTTATGGTGGAATGGATAAACCCATTTTTACCGTTACTCTCTTGGTACTATAAAACTTAATATAATGTATCTCTCAACGTTTTTTTCTAATCCTTTAAAACTAATTCCTTCATTGAGATACAGTTGAATAGATTGTTCTAGTTTTGTAACTGTATGTTTATTATTCGATTGCATAAAAAAATCCCCCTAAAGTAGTTTGCTTTTTTTTACTGTCTACTTTAGGAAGAGCATATCAATAGGTTCCGACCTTTGCTTTTTGAATATTAAGAAATAACTTTTACGTCATCATCGATTTTAAAAGGCTGTTCTTTATTAATATGGTCATAAAACATGATTCCATTAATATGGTCGATCTCGTGTTGAACAACGATGGCTGGGTAGTTTTTTAAACGTATTTTGTGAGCTTCTCCTTCTAAATCGAAGTATGTTAATGTAATACGGCTGTGACGAGGAACATAACCGGGTACTTCTCGATCCACAGATAAGCAGCCTTCACCTTCAGTTAAACAGGCATTTTGAACAGAATGGCTGATAATTTTAGGGTTAATCATAACTGTACTAAGAATAGGCTCATCAATGCCTTCTTCAATTCCTGGAATGTGAACGGCAACCATTCGTTTTGAAATGTCTAATTGAGGTGCTGCAAGACCTACTCCAGCGCGCAAGTTATATTCTTCAGCAATTTCAGGGTCTTGGCTGTTTTTTAGAAATTGGAGCATGTCTTTACCTAATTGCTTTTCTTCTTCACTAAGGGGCAATGCTAATTCTTTAGCAACCAATCTTAGTGTGGGATGTCCTTCTTTAATAATATCTTTCATGGTAATCATAAATATTTCACTCCTAATATTAGTTCATAATAAGTATTTCCCGTATGAGGAAAATACTTATTCATTTCATCCCTTTTATTTTATCAGTAATAGCCGCAATTTGCACGATGTATAAAAAGTTGAAAAAAAACTTTGTTTCATATATAGATTATGAGATAATGGTGAGCATGAAAAAGAAAGATTTTCTAAATTGATTGTCAGAGGAGATTAGAATATGGTAGATGCAAAAAATTATGTTAATGAGGTCTATACTAAAGTTTCAAAACGGGATCCAGATCAACCTGAATATTTACAAGCGGTTAAGGAATTTTTTGATACTATCGAACCAGTCTTCGCAGCACATCCAGAATTAATTGAAAAAAATATTTTAGAACGTTTAGTAGAACCAGAAAGAATCATTCAATTTAGAGTTCCTTGGGTCGACGATCAAGGAGAAGTGAATGTGAATCGAGGATTCAGGGTACAATACAATTCAGCAATTGGACCTTACAAAGGCGGTCTTCGCTTTCATCCATCTGTTACACAAAGCATCGTAAAATTTTTAGGATTTGAACAAATCTTTAAGAATAGTCTGACTGGACTTCCAATCGGTGGAGGAAAAGGTGGAAGTGACTTTGATCCAAAAGGAAAATCTGATGAAGAAGTTATGCGTTTTTGTCAAAGTTTTATGACCGAATTACAAAGACATATAGGTCCAGACATTGATGTGCCAGCTGGAGATATTGGTGTTGGAGCGCGTGAAATCGGCTTTTTATTTGGTCAATATAAAAAATTAAATGGGTTTCAAGCAGGTGTTTTAACTGGAAAACCACTTTTCTTAGGCGGTAGTTTAACAAGAACTGAAGCAACTGGTTATGGATTGGTTTATTTCACTAAAGAAATGTTAGATGATATTGGAAAATCTTTTGAAAATCAAAAGGTTGTGGTTTCGGGTAGTGGAAATGTTGCTGTCTATGCTATTGAAAAAGTACAAGAATTTGGAGGAACAGTTATTGCTTGTTCAGATTCTGATGGGTACATTTTTGATCCAGAAGGAATTGATTTAGCAATCGTTAAAAAAATCAAAGAAGTAGAAAGAAAGAGAATTTCAGAATATGTTGTTGAACGCCCAAATGCACTATATAAAAAAGGGAATATCTGGGACTTAGAAGAAAAATATACTATTGCTCTTCCTTGTGCAACACAGAATGAAATTGATGGAACTACTGCTGAAAAAATGATTGGCCAAGGCGTAAGCGTTGTTGCTGAAGGTGCAAACATGCCATGTGATCTAGAAGCAGTTAAGGCATTCCAAAAGGCTGGAATCGTTTATGGTCCTGCAAAAGCTGCTAATGCAGGTGGAGTAGCTGTTTCAGCTTTAGAAATGAGTCAAAATAGTCAAAGATTAAATTGGACTTTTGAAGAAGTGGATGAAGAATTGAAAAGAATTATGAAGAACATCTACAATGAAATAAAAGATACAGCTAAATCTTATCATTTAGAAGGAGACTTCGTTGCTGGTGCTAATATTGCTGGTTTTGCAAAAGTTGCACAAGCAATGTTAAGTCAAGGAATTATTTAAATAGAACTAAAAGAAAACCCGTTAAAAAACGGGTTTTTTTTTAGTACAAATAAAACAATAGTGTTTTTATTTGTACTTATGGTTAAAATTTACGAAAAAAAATAGGTGAAAAATAAAAAAATGGCGAAAAAGTGAACATTTACTGGATACTAATCAAAAGAAAATCGTATTGTGAAAAAAGATGTATCCAAAAAAATAAAGAAGTTTTTTTTAGAAAGTAATACAGTTTCATAAAAATTATATAACAGTTTTAAAGAGGTAAGTATCCGCTTTTTTCAGAGTTTAATTTAAAGCTAATGTGCTATATAACAAGGGATAAACAATTTTAATAGTGAAAAATTTCACAATAAGGATTCCAGTATGACTGGAAATCTAGACTAAAGTAAGGTAGATAGATAGAATTCATAAGGTTTAACGTTTAGTTTACTTGCATCTAAGTTGAAAGCGTGTTAAATTTAAGTTGTGAAAAATTCTGAGTAATACAGTTTCTTTAACAGTATAAAACAGAATTTTGAAAAACAATATTGTAAACGAGAGAGGAATGGGTTATACATGGTTAACAAAAAACAACCAGTAGATTTTGAAGCATTGTTAAGCACAATTGATGCTGCTTTCCCAATGGTACAAATCTTAGATAAGGACGGTAAAGTTGTAAACAAAGACATCATGCCTGATTTATCTGACGATCAACTAGTTGAATTAATGGAACAAATGGTTTGGTCTAGAATCTTACACGAACGTTCAATGGCTTTAGCTCGTCAAGGACGCTTAGGTTTCTACGCTCCAACAGCTGGACAAGAAGCTTCTCAATTAGCAAGTCATTATGCATTTGAAAAAGAAGATGAATTATTCCCTGGTTACCGTGATATGCCTCAATTGATCCAACATGGATTACCAGTTTCAAAAGCCTTTTTATGGTCTCGCGGACATTCAGCAGGAAATGAATATCCTGAAGATTTACATGCTGTACCACCACAAATTATCATCGGTGCTCAAATCATCCAAGCTATGGGTGCGGGTGTTGGTCTTAAAATGCGTGGCAAACAAAATGTTGCATTTACTTATACAGGTGATGGCGGTTCATCTCAAGGAGATTTCTACGAAGGATTGAACTTTGCCGGTGCATATAAAGCTCCTGTAGTATTCTTTGTTCAAAACAACGGATATGCGATTTCAACACCTCGTCACAAACAAACTGCAGCTACAACATTGGCTCAAAAAGCTGTTGCAGCTGGAATCCCAGGAATCCAAGTAGATGGTATGGATCCATTAGCAGTTTACGCTGTTGCTAAACAAGCAAGAGAATGGGCTGTAGCTGGAAATGGTCCTGTTTTAATTGAAACAATCACTTCACGTTTTGGTCCTCACTCAACATCAGGAGATGACCCAACTCGTTACCGTGACAAAGACAGTTTTGATTACTGGGAACAACGCGATCCATTGATTCGTTTCCGTAATTTCTTAACTGAAAAAGGTTTATGGTCAGAAGAAAAAGAAAATGAATTAATTGAAAAAACTAAAGAAGAGATCAAAGCTTCTGTTAAAGAAGCAGACCAAGCACCAAAACAAAAAGTTTCTGATTTCTTGAAAAACATGTATGAAACACCAACTCAAGTTATCGCTGAACAAATTGCAACTTTCGAAGCAAAGGAGAGTAAATAATCATGGCACAATTAACAATGATTCAAGCGATTACTGAAGCGCTTGACCAAGAAATGGAACGCGATCAAGATATTTTGATTTTCGGTGAAGATGTAGGTAAAAATGGCGGAGTATTCCGTGCAACTGCTGGTCTTCAAGAAAAATATGGCGAAGAACGTGTTTCAGATACACCTCTTGCTGAATCAGGTATTGGTGGATTAGCTATTGGACTTGCTTTCCAAGGTTTCCGTCCAGTTCCAGAAATTCAATTTATTGGATTCTTATTTGAAGTATTAGATTCAATAGTAGGACAAGCTGCACGTACTCGTTACCGTATGAGCAGTACTCGTAACATGCCTATTACTATTCGTACACCATTTGGTGGCGGAGTTCATACTCCAGAAATGCACTCAGATAACCTTGAAGGTATTCTTACTCAATCTCCTGGTATCAAAGTAGTTGTTCCATCAAATCCGTATGATGCAAAAGGTCTATTGACTTCTGCTTTACGTGACAATGATCCAGTTGTATTCATGGAACATATGAAATTATACCGTTCATTCCGTGATGAAGTTCCTGAAGAGTCTTACACTATTCCTCTTGGAAAAGCTGCAATCACTCGTGAAGGTAAAGATGTTTCTGTTATCACTTATGGTGCTATGGTTCGTGAAGCTATTAAAGCTGCAGATGAACTTGAAAAAGAAGGTATCTCTGTTGAAATCGTTGACTTAAGAACTATTTCTCCATTAGATATTGAAACAATCGTTGCTTCAGTTGAAAAAACTGGACGCGTTGTTGTTGTTCAAGAAGCACAACGTCAAGCAGGTGTTGGCGCAATGGTTATGTCTGAAATTTCTGAACGTGCTATCCTTTCATTACAAGCGCCAATTGGCCGTGTAGCTGCACCAGATACAGTTTTCCCATTTGGTTTAGCAGAAAATGCTTGGTTGCCAAATGCAACTGACATCGCTGATAAAGTAAAAGAAACGTACAATTTCTAATCTATTCATAAAATGAAATGACAGATGCAATAACCGTTAAAAGTCTATTGCATTTGTTTCTTCTAGTATAATACTTGAAAACTATTTCAAAAAAGAATAGCTAAATATAGAAGGGAAGAAAAACAAATGGCATTTAAATTTAAATTACCAGACGTTGGAGAAGGAATGGCAGAAGGCGAAATCGTAAAATGGTTAGTAGCTGAAGGCGATACAGTTGAAGAAGAAGATTCAATTGTAGAAATCCAAAACGACAAATCTGTAGAAGAAATTGCAACACCCGTTTCAGGTACAATCAAGAAAATTATGGTAGAAGAAGGAACTGTAGCAACAGTTGGGCAAGTTATTGTTGAAATTGATGCTCCAGGACATGAAGAAGATGAAGAAGCAGGATCTGTTCCAGCTACTTCACCAGAAGCTCCAGCAGCATCTGCTCCAGCACCTGCTTCATCAGGAACTGCTTTTTACCAATTCAAAATGCCAGACGTTGGAGAAGGAATGGCAGAAGGCGAAATCGTAAAATGGTTAGTAGCTGAAGGCGATACTGTTAACGAAGAAGATTCTGTTGCTGAAATCCAAAACGACAAATCTGTAGAAGAAATTGCGTCTCCAGTTTCTGGAACAATCAAAAAAATCTTGGTTGAAGAAGGAACAGTTGCTATGGTAGGTCAAGCATTATTAGAAATTGACTCTCCAGAACACAATACTGAGGGTGCAGCACCAGCAGCACCAGCAGCTCAAGAAGCTCCAGCAGCATCAACAGCTACAGCTTCAACAGAAGCACCATCTTCAAACAAAAATGTTTTAGCAATGCCATCTGTTCGTCAATTCGCTCGCGAAAATGACGTAGATATCACTCAAGTTTCTGCTACTGGTAAAAACGGTCGCACAACTAAAGAAGATATCGAAAACTTCAAGAAAAATGGTGGAAAAGCACCTGAAGCTACAGCAGCACCAGCTGAAAAAGCTGCTGAAACAAAAGCTCCAGCAGCTAAGAAAGAAGCAGCACCAGCTAAAGCATTCAAATCTAACCAAGCTGAACTTGAAACTCGTGAAGCAATGACTCCAATGCGTAAAGCAATCGCTAAAGCAATGGTAAACAGTAAAGCAACTGCTCCACATGTTACTTTGTTCGACGAAGTAGATTCAACTAAATTAATGGCTCACCGTAAACACTTTAAAGATATCGCAGCAAGCAAAGGTGTTAAATTAACATTCTTGCCTTACGTTGTTAAAGCTATCGTTTCAGTATTACGTAAATACCCAGCATTGAATGCATCAATTGATGATTCAACTAACGAAATTGTTTACAAACATTATTTCAACATTGGTATCGCTACTGATACTGATCGTGGATTATTTGTACCAGTTATCAAAGATGCTGACGCTAAGAGCATTTTCTCTATCGCAAGCGAAATTACTGAACTTTCTGGTAAAGCTACAGAAGGTAAATTAGCTGCTAACGAAATGAGTAATGGTTCAATCTCAATCAGCAATATCGGTTCGATCGGTGGAGGCTGGTTCACTCCAGTAATTAACTACCCTGAAGTTGCTATTTTAGGTGTAGGTCGTATCGCTAAAAAAGCTGTTGTTAACGCAGATGACGAAATTGTTGTAGCGCCAGTTATGCAATTGTCATTAAGTTTTGACCACCGTATCATTGATGGAGCAACTGCACAAAAAGCAATGAACGAATTAAAAACGTTGCTTGCTGATCCAGAATTATTGTTAATGGAAGGGTAAGGTGAAGGTTAAATGGTAGTAGGAGATTTCGCAATAGAGTTAGACACAGTTGTCATCGGTTCTGGTCCAGGAGGTTACGTAGCAGCCATTCGTGCTGCTCAAATGGGACAAAAAGTTGCTATTGTGGAAAAAGAGTATATTGGTGGAGTTTGTCTTAACGTTGGATGTATTCCTTCTAAAGCACTAATCAGTGCTGGACACCACTATCAAGATGCCTTAGATTCTTCTGTTTTCGGTGTAACTGCTGAAAATGTTGTTTTAGACTTTGCTAAAACACAAGAATGGAAAAACAATAAAGTCGTAGCTACTTTAACTAAGGGTGTTGAAGGCTTATTGAAAAAAAATAAAGTAGAGATTCTTCGTGGTGAAGCTTACTTCAACGATGAACATACTTTACGCGTTATGACTGAAGTAGCTGCTCAAACGTATTCATTTAAAAATGCGATTGTTGCAACTGGTAGCCGCCCAATTGAAATCAAAGGTTTCAAATTCGGCAAACGTGTTATCGACTCAACTGGTGGATTGGCTTTACCAGAAGTTCCTAAAAAACTTGTTGTAGTTGGTGGTGGGTATATTGGTAGCGAACTAGCTGGAGCTTACGCAAACTTAGGAGCTGAAGTAACAATTCTTGAATTTGCACCATCTATTTTGCCAACATTCGAAAAAGATATGGTTAAATTAGTAACAGACAACTTTAAAAAGAAAAATGTTACGATTGAAAATAATGCAATGGCTAAAGAAGCGGTTGAAACTGAAAATGGCGTATCTGTCACTTATGAAGTGAAAGGCGAAGAAAAAACAATTGAAGCTGATTATGTAATGGTAACAGTTGGTCGTCGTCCAAACACAGATGAATTAGGTTTAGAATCAACTGGTGTTGAAATGAATGAACGTGGACTTGTTAAAGTTGACGCTCAAGGTCGTACAAATGTGAAAAACATTTATGCAATTGGAGATATCACTCCAGGAGCAGCGTTAGCTCATAAAGCTAGTTACGAAGCTAAAATTGCTGCTGAAGCAATTTCTGGCAAAAAAGTAGCAATCGATTATAGAGCAATGCCTGCTGTTGCCTTTACAGATCCTGAATTGGCTGTAGTTGGTTTAACTGCTGCTGAAGCAAAAGAAAAAGGTTTAGATGTTAAATCTTCTAAATTCCCATTAGCTGGGAATGGACGTGCTTTATCTCTAAACGCTACTGAAGGTTTTGTTCGCTTAATAACTACTAAAGATGAAGGTGTGTTGGTTGGAGCTCAAGTTGCTGGTGTTAGTGCTAGTGACATTATTGCTGAAATTGGTTTAGCAATTGAATCTGGAATGGTTGCAGAAGATATTGCATCAACTATTCATGCTCACCCATCTTTAGCTGAAGTTACTATGGATACTGCTGAACTGGCATTAGGTTTACCGATCCACGCATAATTATTAGAAATCTACTACTTTGTAGTCATTTTAATTGTTCCAATTAGAATGTGTTCATACTGAAAAAGGGGTTGAGACAATTTGTCTCAACCCCTTTTTTTGCATCTCTGCTTTTTGTTGTTTAATACCAGATGTCGGGTGTATTGTCCCCACTTTAAGAAGATATTTTGGTATACTAAGTTTGGTAAGGTTGGTAAAATAGATAATATCTAACATTGGAGGAGATCAAATGGAAAACGACAAAAAAATTGTAATAGTTGGATCCGATGACTTAGCTTATCATTTTTGCTTTTTGAGTATGATGACATTAAATGTAAAAGATATTTATTTATTTCCTTTTCCTATTCAACAAAATGATAAAATCAATGATTTGAAATATGCATCTGAAGTTTTTTCTATAAATGAATTGAAATTAGGTAGTGAAAAAGATTATGCGGATGCAGATATTTTAATTTTAAGTGCTAAAGAAGAAAGACAGGAGAATGAGCAGGACTCAGAGTACCTTAGAAGGAATATATTACTGGTACGCAAAATCATCAATCAAGCTATGGCATCAGGTTTTAGTGGCTTGATTTTAGTAGCAAACGAATTTAATGGTTTATTTACATATCTAGTATGGAAATTTTCTGGATTACCTAAGCATAAAATTTTTGGCATAGGTACGTATATTGATACTCTTTATTTTCAAAAATTAGTCAGTAAGGTTTTAGATACTTCATTTCGCGAGGTAAAAGGGTATGTTATTGGAGGAACCAGTCCTTTACATAAATTAGCAGCTTGGAGTCGTTCAAGTGTTGGGGGAAATTCATTATTAGGATTAACAATGGATCCAACAACAAATATTAATCAAGATGATATGTTTGAAATTGAAGAAAAGATAAGAAAGCAAAACCAGCAAAATGAGAATCAGGAGTTAACGAGCACTCATACAGCTGCATTACTAAATTTGGTACAAATTATTTTAAAAAATGAAAATGCTATTGTTCCAATTGTCCATCTAATGGATATAGGTGAAATGAAAGATATTCCATTATCGATTCCTGTTGTATTAGGAGGAAATGGCATTAGACAAATCGCCGGGTTGAGTTTTTCTGAAACAGAGCAAAAAAATTTAATTGTTATTGCAAAAGAAATTCGAAGCCAATTAGATTGGATAGAACAAGGTTAATAAATGGAGGGTTAAAAATGGAAAGAAATTATAGTTACCCAATTGATTATGATTGGACAAAGGAACAAATGGAAGATGTAGTTAATATATGGCGTATGGTAGAGTTAGCCTATGAAAAAGAGATTGATAGAGAAGAGTTTTTAATGAAGTATGAAAAATTCAAGAGAGTTATTCCAGCTATTGGAGAAGAAAAAAGGTGGGGCAAAAAATTTGAAGCTCTTTCAGATTACTCCCTTTATCGTGTAGTGAAAGAAGCGAAAACAACTACAAAGAAAAGAATCCATCTAACTGAAAAGTAGAGTAGTTGTGTTTTTTTTACTTTTCTTGGTAAACTAAAATCAATTACTTTTAAGAGGACGTGAATGTTTTGAATCAGTTTATAGAAAGAACTCAGTTGATACAAGAATGGATTTATGATGCTGCAAAACTTATCAAGTCATCATTTGAAGAGAATCTAGATATCCAGCAAAAGTCGAATCGAAATGACTTAGTTACTAATATTGATAAAGCTGTAGAAAAACAATTTATTGAAAAAATTCATCAGTTTTTCCCAGGGGAACGAATTATGGGGGAAGAAGGATTTGGAGATGAATTTCAAAATTTAGATGGAATAGTATGGATCATAGATCCAATTGATGGAACCTTAAATTTTATCAAACAACAATATGATTTTGCAATAATGGTAGCTGTTTATGAAGATGGGATAGGCCAAGCAGGATTCATTTATGATGTGATGCAAGATAAGATGTATTCAGCTCATAAAGGTAAAGGAGCCTATTGCAATAAAAAGAAGCTGCCTCCTGTTAAAGATCTATCTTTAAAAGAAGGATTAGTAGCAATCAGTAGCGCACTTATGTCAAAAGAAGAAGGGTTAGCTAGACTAGTAGGAAGAGCAAGTTCGGGTGTGCGATTGATTGGTTCAGCTGGAATTGAGACTGCTCATGTTGCTTCTGGACAATTGATTGGCTATATAGCAGCATCTTTAGCCCCGTGGGATATTGCCGCCGGGAAAATTATTGCTGAAGAAGTTGGTCTCATCTACACTAAGATGAATGGAAGTTCAATTGATTTGCTGCAAAAAAATCCTTCGCTTGTTGCTACGCCTACCGCCCATAAGGAAATAATCATGTTATTAAACACAAAAAAGTAAGGTGAGATTGAATGTTGTCTTATAATTAGAGAAGAAACAAGCAGTATTTTCATATTTTAGGACATAATATAAAAACAGTGTTTTAAAAATGTGAATCATCTAATGAATGAATCGCTTACAATTGAAAAATTGCAAAAAATGTGTCTTTTTTCTTTTCAATTACTTCTATAAGTGTTAGAATAGACAAGTTGATAGTTGTCTTCATAAGTTTTCAATGCGTTTTCATCAAAGAATTGCAAAAAACTTATGAATAGTTCAAGTGCAAAGTTGTATTGAACAGAACACTTTTTTATTCGTAGATAGCGATTCAGTAGCATTGAAATAAGAAGAAGAATCTTGGAGGAATACATTAATGAAAAAAAGAGAAAACCTTAGAAATGTCGCTATAATTGCCCATGTCGACCATGGTAAAACAACATTAGTCGATGAATTATTAAAGCAATCAGATACATTAGATGCACGTAACCAATTGGCAGAACGTGCAATGGACTCAAATGCTTTAGAACAAGAACGTGGAATTACAATTTTAGCTAAAAACACTGCTGTTAAATATAAAGATACTCATATCAACATCTTGGATACACCAGGCCATGCTGACTTTGGTGGAGAAGTTGAACGTATTATGAAAATGGTTGATGGTGTAGTTTTAGTTGTCGATTCTTATGAAGGTACAATGCCTCAAACACGTTTTGTATTGAAAAAAGCTTTGGAACAAAAAGTTGTTCCTATCGTAGTAGTAAACAAAATCGATAAAGATTCAGCTCGTCCTGCAGAAGTAGTAGACGAAGTATTAGAATTATTTATTGAATTAGGTGCCGATGATGATCAATTAGATTTCCCAGTTATTTATGCGTCAGCAATGAATGGAACATCTAGTTTATCAGATGATAAAAATGATCAAGAACCAACAATGGCTCATGTCTTTGATACAATTCTTGAAAAAATCCCTGCTCCAATTGATAACTCTGACGAACCTTTACAATTCCAAGTATCGTTATTGGATTACAACGACTATGTTGGACGTATTGGTATCGGACGTGTATTCCGTGGAACAATCAAAGTTGGAGATTCTGTAACATTAAGTAAATTAGACGGATCAACTAAAAACTTCCGTGTAACAAAACTTTTTGGATTCTTCGGATTGCAACGTGTAGAAATCGATGAAGCAAAAGCTGGAGATTTAATTGCAGTTTCTGGTATGGAAGATATCTTCGTTGGGGAAACTGTTACACCAGTTAACCATGTAGATCCATTACCAATCCTTCATATTGATGAACCAACATTGCAAATGACTTTCTTAGTAAACAACTCACCTTTTGCAGGTCGCGAAGGTAAATGGGTAACTTCACGTAAAATTGAAGAACGCTTAATGTCTGAGTTGCATACAGACGTTTCATTACGTATTGATCCTACTGATTCTCCAGATGCATGGATCGTTTCAGGTCGTGGAGAATTGCATTTATCAATTCTTATTGAAAACATGCGTCGTGAAGGTTACGAATTGCAAGTTTCTCGTCCAGAAGTTATCTTAAGAGACTTTGATGGCGTTCAATGTGAACCATTTGAATTAGTTCAAATCGATACTCCTGAAGAATACATGGGTTCAATCATTGAATCTTTAAGTGCTCGTAAAGGTGAAATGAAAGATATGGTCAATAATGGAAATGGTCAAGTTAAATTGACTTTCTTAGCTCCAGCTCGCGGATTGATCGGATACTCTACTGAGTTTCTTTCAATGACACGTGGATACGGAATTATGAACCATACATTTGATCAATACTTGCCACGTTTAAAAACTAAAATTGGTGGTCGTCGTAATGGTGCTTTAGTTTCAACTGAAACTGGAAAAGCAACAACTTACGGTATCATGGGTGTTGAAGATCGTGGTACAATCTTTATTGAACCAACAACTGAAATTTATGAAGGAATGATCGTTGGAGAAAATTCTCGTGAAAATGACATCACTGTTAATATCACGAAAGCTAAACAAAAAACTAACGTACGTTCTGCTAATAAAGACCAAACTAACGTAATTAAAGCACCTCGTCATTTAACACTTGAAGAATCATTAGAATTCTTAGGTGATGATGAATACTGTGAAATTACTCCTGAAAATGTTCGTTTACGTAAACAAGTTTTAAATAAAAATGAACGTGAAAAATCTGCTAAGAAAAATAAAGCGTCACAAAACTAAAACGATAAAAGACAGTTTTTCAAAAATGGTACTTTCATTTTTGAAAAAAGCTGTCTTTTTTTTTTTGAATGAATAGTGAATAGAACGATTAAGGCCAAATCCTATCCTTTGTATTGTTGGATAGATATTTTGTTGCTATAATAATAGTGTTGCACAACTGGCAGTTAGAGTCGTAAGACATGACTTTAAAAAATGTAGCAGCAAAATTTAAAAAATAGGGAGGCTAAAGGCGTCTTTTAGCCGTAAATATGAAAAAATTTAAATATCTTGATTACTATATCTTTATCCCTTATTTAATTTTATCCATAATAGGGATCTTAATGGTCTATAGTGCTAGTAGTTATGTTGCTATTAATCAATATAATAATTCTCAATATTATTTTACTAGACAAGCCATCTTTGTTGTTTTGGGTTTAATTACAAGCATGATTGTTTTTTTATTCAAATATAAGTTATTAAAGAACAAACGCTTTTTAGTTGCCGCTAGCGGTTTTATCGCGCTGCTGCTGCTCTACTTATTTTTCTTTGGTACAGTAACAAAAGGGGCAAAAGGCTGGATATTTATTTTGGGGTTTAGTTTTCAACCGGCTGAATTTGCAAAAATAGTTGTCATTTGGTATTTCGCTTATATTTTTTCGAAAAAGCAAAATCAACTGGTTCATAACTTTAAAGAAACAGTTGCTCCACCATTAACGCTTTTTGGTTTTTATATATTGTTAATTATCTTGCAACCCGATGTAGGGGGAGCGGCTATTTTACTCGTTACTGGAACCATTATGATTTTAGCAAGTGGTGTTTCGACAAAACTTGCCGCAGCTGTTGGAACTTTAGGTGTTGTTTTGATTGGTGGAATACTTGGGCTTGTCCGTATATTTGGAATGAGTCTTCCATTCCTTGAAGAGTATCAATATGATCGCTTTTTAGCCTTTTGGGATCCATTCGCTGTTTCAGAAAGTGCAGGACTTCAATTAGTAAATTCTTATTATGCATTAAAGCGTGGAGGGATTTTTGGAGTAGGAATAGGGGAGAGCATTCAAAAAACAGGGTATTTGCCTGAACCCTATACAGATTTTATCATGTCTATCATTGGTGAAGAAATAGGATTATTTGGTGTCTTCCTTATTGTTGGGTTGTTTGGATTGTTGATTTTACGCATTTATCTAGTAGGTATTCGAGCAAAAGATTCATTCGGATCGTTAATTTGTATCGGAATTGCTACAATGTTATTAATCCAAGGACTTGTTAATTTAGGTGGAGTAATAGGATTAATGCCTATTACAGGAGTAACTTTTCCATTTATCAGTTATGGAGGTTCAAGTACGATTGTACTAACGATCTCTATTGGTTTGGTACTAAATGTTAGTGCAACTGATAAAAAAAATAGGCAGCAAGCTATGGAAAGAAACTAAAATTCAAATTGAATTTTAGTGAATGATCTCGATGTTTTCTTTATTACCTTTTAAAGTGAAAATCAACTTCATTCAATTACAAAAAAATACGAAGATCAGGAGTGACAAAATGGAAAAAGTATTAGTAGCAAATCGTGGTGAAATTGCCATTCGTATTTTTAGAGCTTTAACAGAATTGGCTATTGAAACAGTAGCTGTATATGCACAGGAAGATGAGGGATCGGTTCATCGTTTTAAAGCCGATGAAGCGTATTTAGTTGGAAGAGGGAAAAAGCCAATTGATGCCTACTTAGATATCGAAGACTTGATTCGTATTGCTAAAGATTCAGGGGCAGATGCCATTCATCCTGGATATGGTTTCTTATCTGAAAATATTGAATTTGCTCGACGTTGTGAAGAAGAAGGCATTATTTTTATTGGTCCAAAACTACATCACTTAGATATTTTTGGAGATAAGATCAAAGCTAAAGAGGCAGCCATAGCTGCAGGTATTCAATCTATACCAGGATCCGATGGTCCAGTAGCTAACCTAGATGGGGTAAAAGAATTTGGGAAGACCTATGGCTATCCTATTATCGTTAAAGCTGCCCTTGGTGGCGGAGGACGCGGTATGCGTGTGGCCAAGAGTGAAGCTGATGTAAAAGACAGCTTTGAACGAGCGCAAAGTGAAGCTAAAGCAGCATTTGGTAGCGGAGAAATATATGTTGAGCGATACATTCAAAATCCAAAACATATTGAAGTCCAAATACTAGGAGATAAACACGGAAATATCGTGCATCTTTATGAAAGAGATTGTTCTGTTCAACGCCGTCACCAAAAAGTTGTGGAAGTAGCTCCCTGTGTGTCTATTTCTGAGGAATTAAGAATGGAAATGTGTTCAGCAGCTGTTCAATTGATGGAGCACGTTGGGTATGTGAATGCTGGAACTGTGGAATTTTTATTAGAAGGCGATAATTTTTATTTTATTGAAGTTAACCCACGTGTTCAAGTTGAACACACAATCACTGAGATGATTACTGGGATCGATATTGTTCAAGCACAAATTCTTATTGCTCAAGGCAAAGATCTACACAAAGATATTCATATTCCACAACAAAAAGATATTCCATTGATGGGTGCTGCTATTCAGTGCCGAATCACTACTGAAGATCCGATGAATAATTTCTTGCCAGATACTGGTAAAATTAATACGTATCGTTCTCCGGGTGGATTTGGTATCCGACTAGATGCTGGTAATGGATTCCAAGGAAGTGTTGTCACACCTTTCTTTGATTCGTTATTAGTTAAAGCATGTGTCCAAGCATCTACTTTCGAATTAGCTGTTCAAAAAATGGAGCGTTCTTTGAAAGAATTTCGTATCAGAGGTGTAAAAACCAACATTCCGTTTATGCAAAATGTTATTTCGCATCCTGTTTTTCTATCAGGTGAAGCCAAAACGACATTTATTGATACAACACCTGAATTGTTTAAATTTTCAAAAGTTAGAGACCGTGGAAATAAAACGATGCAATACATTGGAAATATTACGGTCAATGGATTCCCGGGAATTGAACAAAGAGAGAAAAAATTCTTTGCACCCGCAAGAAAACCTGGGAAATTACTAACATTAGACAATGATTATATAAGTGCAAAAAATATTCTAGACACTAATGGTGCAGATGCCGTAGTAGAATGGATCAAAAATAAAAACGAAGTATTGCTGACAGATACGACGTTTAGAGATGCACACCAAAGTTTATTAGCTACTCGTGTTAGAACCCAAGACTTTTTAAATATTGCTGAAGAAACACAAAAAGGCATTCCACAATTATTTTCTTCTGAGATGTGGGGAGGAGCTACATTTGACGTAGCTTACCGCTTCTTAAACGAAGATCCTTGGGAAAGATTAGAAAAATTGCGTAAAAAAATGCCGAATACTTTATTCCAAATGTTGTTTAGAGGCTCGAATGCTGTTGGCTACCAAAACTACCCTGATAATGTTATTGAGGCTTTCATTCAAAAAGCAGCTCAAAATGGAATTGATGTATTCCGTATTTTTGATAGTTTAAACTGGATTCAACAAATGGAAAAAAGTATTCAAAGTGTACGTGATAATGGAAAAATTGCTGAAGCAACCATTTGTTACACCGGAGACATTAATGATCCTAAAAGAGATAAATATACGATTGAGTATTATAAAGATATGGCTAAAGAATTAGAAAATCAAGGAGCGCATATTATTGCAGTCAAAGACATGTCTGGAATATTGATGCCACAAGCTGCTTATCGTTTGATCAGTGAATTGAAAGAAACAGTAGATGTCCCAATTCACTTGCATACACACGATACTAGCGGAAATGGTATCTTTACCTATGCAGCGGCTGTAAAAGCCGGTGTGGACATTGTAGATGTAGCTATGAGCGCTATGAGCGGAGCAACTAGCCAACCAAGTATGAATAGTTTGTATTATGCTTTAGTAAATGCAGACAGAGCTCCTGACATTACAATTGAAAATGTTCAACAAATCAACCATTATTGGGAAGATGTTCGTGCACTTTATAGTGATTTTGAAGTGGGTATCAGTGCCCCATCAACTGAAGTATATCAACACGAAATGCCAGGTGGACAGTACACTAACTTACAACAACAGGCTAAAGCCATTGGGTTAGAAGAACAATGGGATGAAGTTAAGATAATGTATTCAACAGTTAACCAAATGTTTGGAGACATCGTTAAAGTAACGCCATCTTCTAAAGTTGTTGGAGATATGGCTTTATTCATGATACAAAATAAACTAACTGAAGCAGACATTTTTGAAAAAGGAATGGACATTGATTTTCCAGATTCTGTTATTAGTTTCTTCATGGGAGATTTAGGTCAACCTACTGGTGGATTCCCTAAAGAACTTCAGCGTATTGTCTTGAAAGGAAAAGAACCGATTACGGTTCGTCCTGGTAGTTTAGCTTCACCTGTTGATTTTAATGAAATCAAAAAAGAACTAGCAGAAAAAATCCAAGCTGAACCGACTAAAGAAGATGTGCTTAGTTACATTATGTATCCACAAGTATTTTTGGATTACCGTAATAACCTTGAAACCTTTGGTGAAGTAACGTTATTAGATACGATGACATTCTTCCATGGGATGCGTACAGGTGAATCAATTGAAGTTCAAATAGAAAAAGGTAAAACGTTGATTGTAAAATTGAACCAAATAGGAGAACCGAATTCTGAAGGAATGCGTATTCTATACTTTGACTTGAATGGACAAGGAAGAGAAGTTGTCGTAAAAGATTACAGTATCACAAGTACAAAAGCTGTCCGTAGAAAAGCAGAACCTACCAATAAAGAACATATTGGTGCTACTATGCCTGGGTCTGTTCTGGAAGTATTAGTTCAAAAAGGTGAACGTGTCAAGCAAGGTCAGCCTATTATTATTACAGAAGCAATGAAAATGGAAACGACCATCAAAGCGAATATAGAAGGGGTCATTGATCAAATCTATGTTTCTGATGAGGATATTATTGAAACTGGCGACTTATTAATTGAGATTAAAGCTAAATAATAAACAGTAGTAGATAGATCTATACTGAAAAGTTCATTTCAGCTGATAGATGACCCGAAAATTAAAGTAAGAATGGTTTAGCTACCAAAATGAGGAGGCTAAATGGATTGAAGACATTTTTAAGGGCTGTACCATTGGTGTTCCTTATGCTTCTGGCGACTTATTGGTTGCCAGAAGTTATTTCTAAAAACCCCGCTGATATCATTACACCAAATGAAGAAAGTGAGGTCGCTCAGTCTGAACCCTTTAATTACCAAACTACGGATTTAGAGCCTGAAAAACTTCCAGTTTCTGGATTAGGTAGTTATATAGGATTAAGCAGTGACGATTTTACTGATCAATATGGGCAACCAAAGCGCAAAGACCCTGCTATAAACGGTAAAGAATGGTGGATTTTTGGAGAGAATGAAAATGATTATGTCCAATTAGGAGTAAAAGATGGAATCATAACTGATTTGTTTGTGCTAGGATCTGATTTGAATGTTGCTCCATTTAGCATTGGTATGTCTATCATAGAAGTATTTCAATTAGCAAGCTTTTATCCAACCTATTCTGTAGATGACCAAGGAGAACAAGTGACTCTGGAATTAACAGAAAGTGATTTAAATTATCGACCACTTATTGCGTTTGATAATCATACATTTGCCATATTAATGATGGACCGATCAACGAATCAAATTGTTGGGGTTCGCTATTTAGATTCTAGTTCCTTGCTTGAATTAGGAGTATACGATAACGGTTCTGCTAAAAGTAATGAGAATGCTGAAGAAATTGATAGCGAAATTCAGAGAGAAATCAATGAGGGTAATCAATTGCAAGTGAATGAGATTGTAAATATTTTACGTCAAAGGTATGAACTGGAACCTCTTAAGTTGAATATTCAGTTATCTGAAGTTGCTGAAACAATTTTTGTGAATCAAGAAGTACAACTAGATTCTGAAGAGAACCAGTCGTCTGAGTCAATCGATTCAAGTGAAGGTTCAATAGATGAACCAAATAACCAATCCTCTTCTGTCGAAACTTTTATTCTAGAGGATGAATCAGAGTCTCTTGATGAAGGTATAGATCAAGAATTTCAAACATTAACAAGTGATCAAATTGAACTTACTTTACAAGATACTGACTTAGAACTGGATAAAATACGTGTGTTGTATTCAAACCAGAAAAAAGATATGAATTGGTTAGTAACTAATTGGTTTACACTTGAAATAGAAAGAAATTTTTTAATGGATGCAGATATGACAGAAATTGGAATAGCTTATCGTGCAAATGATGTCTTGCTTATTCTCCATTAAGAAAATTTAATTAGGGTAAACAAGGAGGGAAGATATGGAATTAACCACAAATGAAAGACAAGGAATTATCGTGTGGGTATACAGTTTGAGGCATTTTAAAACACTTAAGCGTTTTGGGTTGATTCATTATGCTTCTAGACGAATGAAGTATGTAGTGATGTATATCAATCAATCTGATGTAGAAGCAACACAAAAGAAATTAAGCGAGTTGCATTTCGTAAGAAAAGTAGAACTGTCGTATCGACCATTTATTAATTTAGACTTTAAAGATGTTTTTGGTAAAGAAGATACCCATGGCAATAAAGAAATAAATGAAGATACTATCGCTGGTGAAACTAGTTTTTAATTTTTCATGCTAAATAAGTCGATTCAATTCTCGGCTTGTTTAGCATTTTATATTACAAATCTGTTGCTGCATAGATAAGCGAAATTGAAGATTGAAAGGAAGTAGTTTTATGCGAATCATTACTGGAGAATATGGAGGCAGAAAATTAAAAGCTGTTCCCGGAAATAATACAAGACCTACAACAGATAAAGTAAAAGAATCTATTTTCAATATCATAGGTCCTTATTTTGATGGGGGAAATTGTTTGGATTTATTTGCTGGTAGTGGAGGATTGTCTATTGAGGCTATTTCTCGTGGTATGGATAAGGCGGTTTTAATTGATCGAGATCCTTTAGCTCTCAAAACAATAAAAGAAAATATTGCTGTAACAAAAGAACCAGAAAAATTTGAAGTTTACCGAAACGATGCTAATCGTTCTTTAGATTTATTAAAAGGTAAAAAAAAATTCGATTTATTATTTTTAGATCCACCCTATGCAAAACAAGAAATTGAAAAACAAATCGAAAAAATAATCGCTTCTGATTTGTTGAATAATAAAGCTATTATTATTTGTGAATTGGATAAACATACACATTTAAAAGAAACTATTGGGGCAGCAATATCGTTTAGAAAAGAACTTTATGGATCAACTCAAATCGTTATGTATGAATACATTAATGATCAGGAGGAGACAAATGAATAAAATAGCGTTGTTTCCTGGAAGTTTTGATCCCTTTACTAATGGGCATTTAGACACAGTAGAAAGAGCTGCTAAATTATTTGATCAGGTAGTTATAGCAGTTGCTACTAATACCTCTAAAAATGCTTTGTTCACGTTAGAAGAAAAAATAACCTTTATAAAAAGTGCTGTAAATTATTTAGAAAATGTCAGTGTGACTGAACACAGTGGGGGACTAACAGTGGAATTGGCAAAAGAAATTGGAGCCGTTACTTTATTAAGAGGACTACGAAATAATGCTGATTTTGAGTATGAATCTACTATTGCTACTATGAATAAGATTCAACATAAAGACATTGAAACGGTCTTTTTAATGTCAAATGAGAAGTATCGATTTTTAAGTTCTAGCTTAATCAAGGAAGTGGCTATGTTTGGCGGTGACGTTTCCACATTGGTTCCAAAAGTTGTAAATGAAGCCATTAAGTTGAAGTATCAAAAATAATCGAATAGTAGTTGAATAGTCAATTTATGTATATAAAGGATGATTAAGATGAACGATATGAAAAAAAAGAGACATAAGAGTCTACTTATTCTGCTAGTACTGATTGTTCTTTTTGGAATTTTTATGCCTATTCCTTATTATATAGAAGGCCCGGGTTCAGCTGTACAGTTAAATGAATTGGTAAAAGTAAATCAAAAAGATGATCAAGAAAAAGGTCATTATATGTTGACTACAGTTGCTATTCGAAAAGCTACACCACTTACTTACTTTATGAAATACTTGCCTTTTCATGAGGGAGTTACAAAAGAAGAACTATTTGGTACAAATACTTCTAATGAAGAGTATACGAATCTACAGAATTACTACATGACAAGTTCCATCAATTCAGCTATTGAGTTGGCATATAAAACAGCTGGTGAGCAGTATCAATTGACCTATAATGGAATCTATATCATGTCTATTTTAGAAGGATCCAGTTTTGAAGGAAAATTAACAGTTGGTGATACCATACTTTCGCTTGATGGACAGAATTTTGAGAGTTCAGCAGAATTTATTGAGTATGTTCAACAACAAGAGGTTGGTCAATCAATAGAAGTAACGTATGAGCATAATGGTGAAAAACAAACGACATCCGGAAACCTAATGGATATGAAAGAAACGAAACAAGCTGGTTTAGGAATTTCTTTAGTCGACAATACTTCCATTGAAACAGAAATTCCTGTAGCTATAAATGCTGGAGAAATTGGTGGACCTTCTGCAGGTTTTATGTTTGCTTTGCAAATTTATACGCAATTGACTGGTAAAAATTTGCGTGATGGAAATGAAATCGCGGGAACAGGAACAATTGAATCAGATGGAACAATAGGTCGAATTGGAGGGATCGATAAAAAAGTTGTAGCAGCTAGTGAAGAAGGTGCCACGATCTTTTTTGCGCCAGATGATACGATCGATCCAGTGATAAAAGCTAATTATCCTGAAATGATGACGAATTATCAAGAAGCGCTTGAAGCAGCAAAAGAAATCGATACTGAAATGAAAATTATTCCAGTAAAAAACTTCCAAGATGCAATTGATTATTTAGAAGGCTTATAATTTTATATACAAAAAAGAAGTCAGTTTAGCGCTGACTTCTTTTTTGTATTTCTTATTTTAGAAATGATAAGGATTTTTTTGATTTGTTCTTTTGCTAGTGAATAACGAAACCAAGCTCCCAATGACAAGTACAATAGCTAAAACGATTGTAAAAATAGCCATCATACGATGATCAGGCAAGTTTTTTGTGAAAATACCAAACATGGCCCAGACAAAGACTAACGGAATAACTAAGTCTTTTAAATAAAAAACAATACCTAATCCTACAAGTGTTGTTAAGGCTAATAATACATACGTCAACAAGTTTTGAAGGCTTGCATCAATTCCTATACTGGCAACTAACCAATAGCTGAAATTAGTGATTGTCGCAACAATGATCCATCCTAAGTAAAGTGAAATAGGAACCAAGTAAAGCTTGGAAGAGTGAGATTTCTTTTGTGCTTGATATAAAAAGATAAGCGAAAGAAGCAATAAGAAAATAACAATAAGAGCAACTCCGTCTAAAAGGAAATGCCAAACCAAAATCCAACTTGCATTAAACAAACAAGTCAATAAGAAGCCCAAAAGTTGTGAATGACTCAAGTTTTGCTTTTTGAAACTAAAACTTAGCAGCCACACTAACAATGCGAAGTAGATCACTCCCCAAATACTAAAAATGAAACCAGCAGGAGTAAAAAATACATCATGCATATCTGAAATTTCTCCCGTTTGATAGCCATTTATTGGAAGAATATTTGCTAAAGCATTTGTAGCAACCATTATTAAATAGGCTACATATAATACAATCAGTTTACCTTTATTCATTTTATCACTCCTAATATGAACTTTTTTAATCAACTTAACCATACTACAAACTTGAAAAGAAATAAATTAAAGCGCTTATTTAAACTGAAAAGATGAGTTTTAACGTATATTACTTGTTAGAAGGACTCGAAAAGGAGTGTAAGGAGATGTTAAAAACAGGAAAAGAATGGTTGATAAAATACCGTTTAGCTATCGAAATAGGTGTTTTCTGTTGTTTAATAATAAGCGTATTGGGAATAAGTTTTCTTCTATTTAAAAATTCGAACTCTGTAGAAGAACAGTCAATGACAATGAGTTACTTGCAAAATGATAGGAAATCATCCGTAGAACTAGAATCAGTAGATCACGTGTCTGAAAGTTCGGTAGAAAAAATCTATGTAGATGTTAAAGGAGCGGTATACCTTCCAGGTGTGTATGAAGTAACCAGTGACATGCGATTGATTGATGCTGTCGATTTAGCTGGCGGGTTTAGTGAGGAGGCTGACCAAACACCAGTAAATCTATCTTTAAAATTAGCGGATCAAATGGTCATATTTATTCCAAAATTAGGAGACTCTGAAACCCTTCAAACGGATCAAGAAACACAGGTTGCTTCGATGGAAGAGAATGTTATTACAGTACCTGAGGGAAGTAGCGAACCCAACGCATCAACAAAAGTGAATATCAATCTTGCAGATGCTAGTGAGTTGCAACAGTTATCTGGAATAGGAGAGAAAAAAGCAGAACAAATCGTTACTTATAGACAGGATAATGGCTCTTTTCAAAAAATTGAAGAATTGAAAAATGTGTCCGGCATTGGTGAAAAGACTTTTGAGGCTATACAATCGAGCATTACAGTGGGCAATGAGTAAAGAAAGTAAATGAGAAAAAGAAGTATTGAAAGTCGTAACAGCCTTTTGTATACTTGAGAAAACATGAATGAAATCAGTATTTAAACGAAATCGATTGGAGGAGGATTGGCATGCCAGAACGTATACCATGGGATCAATATTTTATGTCTCAAAGCTTATTGCTGTCTTTAAGAAGTACATGTACTCGATTAACGGTTGGTGCAACTATTGTAAGAGAAAAGAGAATCATTGCAGGAGGCTATAATGGATCTGTAAATGGAGATGTGCATTGTATAGACGAAGGCTGTTATGTAGTTGACGGACACTGCTTACGCACGATTCATGCTGAAATGAACGCTATACTTCAATGTTCAAAATTTGGTGCTCAAACTGAAGGCGCTGAAATATATGTCACGCATTTCCCTTGTTTGCAGTGTACAAAAATGATTATTCAAGCAGGTATTACTAAAATAAATTATTTAGAAGATTACCATAATAATCCTTATGCATTAAAGTTAATTGAACAAGCCCACGTTCAATGCCAAAAAGTGGCCCTTCCAAAAGATTTTTTTCAACAACTAGATTTCTCATCCAATAAAGAAACTAGTTTAAGCCATAGTGATGGACATACCGCTATTCAATAGTTGAAAGGATATGTCCTTTTTTCTGCCATTTTGTGTTTATTATGTACGATCGTTGTTCTGTCTGCTCATTGGTTGAGTATTCTTTTACTCATCATTTGGGTGGCTCGATTACTTGTTACTCGTAGAAAAAAACTGATCATTTACTCTTGTTTACTGGTTAGTCTCACCCTTCTGATTGTAAGTATCGAAAAGAGCAGTAGACATACAGAACTTTCTGCAGAAGAACAACTATTTTTGATTACATTAGACCCCAATGATCTTAAAATCGATGGAGATCAAGTTCAGTTCTATGGAACAGTTACAGAAGTTGTTGAAAATAAAAAAGTTTCTGAAAAAGTCGTTGTTTTTTATCGTTTATCTGATGAAGAAGAGAAGCTGCTCTGGCAGAAGCAACGAACAGTAGAGAAGTTTATTGTCTCCGGTTTATTAACTGAGCCAGAACAGAATAGAAACTTAAATCAATTTAATTATCAGCAGTACTTATACCGGAATAACCTGTTTTGGATATTAGAAGCTGAAACAATCACTCCTTATACAAATAACTACCACCAAACATTTTTTGAAAAATTAAACATTAAAAATATAAGACAAATCCTTTTATCTCATATTGATAATCATACAACGCCAACCGTTTCAAGTTACATAAAAACACTGTTGTTTGCAGATACTAGTTCTATTGAGAACCAAGTGATGAATGGCTACAAAGAAATTGGCATCATTCATTTGTTAAGTATTTCCGGACTGCACATTCAATTTTTAATTACAGGATTAACATATAGTCTCTGGAGAATTGGTATCTCACGAGAACGTACCTATCTGATTTTATTGTTTTTACTCCTGATATATGGGAGTTTGACAGGTTGGGGAACTAGTATTTTTAGAGCTATTTCAATGAGTTTGATTAGTCAAACGGGTTCACGCCTTGAACGACCTATTTCTGGGATGGACACATGGTCTTGGACGTTGATTATTGGTCTTTGGGTTGATCCTTATCAAATTTTTTCTGTAGGGTTTCAATTAAGTTATCTTCTTAGTTTAGCGTTGATTTTATTTTCGAACACGTTATTTAATCAATCAAAGTTTAACAGTGTAAATAGTTTAGTTATTTCATTTGTTTTAACGTTGATTTCTGTTCCTATTCTTAGTATCCATTTTTTTGAATTTTCATGGGTAGGGATATTTGCTAATATAATCTTTGTTCCTTTATTTGCGTGGATTGTTATGCCTATGATCATTTTATTGTTCTTCAGTTCGTTTATTTTTAATGGAACAATATTTTTTGATTTTTTTATCCATTTAACAGAATGGATAGTAGAATTAATGGAATGGATCGTTTTAAAAATAGCGCTTTTTCCGTATGGCACGATTGTTACAGGCAAAGTACCTCTTAGTTTAGTTGTCTTAACCGTTTCTGCTTTGATTATTTTGCTTATTTCTTTAGAGAAAAAAAAGAAACGAAAACGATCAATTATCTTATTTATGCTCATTCTTAGTGTATTCACTCGTTATCAAAACTACAATCCTTATGGAGAAGTGATTGTACTAGATGTAGGGCAAGGAGATGCTATTTTAATTAAAGAACCCTATGGAAAGGGTGTTTATTTAATAGATACGGGAGGGTCAATAACTTTTGAAAAAGAAGAATGGCAGATAAGAACAAAACAATCGACTGTTGCCAGCCGCGTTTTAGTTCCAGTTATTAAATCTTTAGGTGTAACAACACTGGATCAAGTTTTTATTACTCACTCAGATGAAGACCACATGGGTGCTTTAATGGAAATGTTTGAGAGTATCAAAATAAAGGAGCTTGTTTTTCCAAAAAGTGCACCAAAAAAACAACAATTTTATGATGTAATCACTGCATTAGAAAAAAAGGGAGTGAGGTTAACAGCAGTTACGGCTGAAACAAATCAGAAACAATTAGTTGGTCCGTCGTTAGCTGTTTTATGGCCTTTAAAAAATGGAATAGGCGGTAACAATGATTCTCTAGTGTTATATGGAAAAATTGGAGAGTATTATTGGCTATTTACAGGCGATATCGAAGAAGAAGGTGAATTAGAGTTAACCGCTCTTTATCCTAATCTAAGAGTAGATATCTTAAAGGTCGCTCATCACGGAAGTCAAACTTCAACCAGTCAATCCTTTATTGAAGGAATCAATCCTAAGGCAGCAATAATATCTTGTGGCTTAAATAACCGCTATGGTCACCCTAAGGATGAAGTGTTAAACCGATTAGAAGATGTAAATGCTCTGGTCTACCGCACAGATCTGCAAGGTAGTTTTAGATACCGGTATATTACTCAATGGAATGGAATTAAAGGGATGGATTTTCAAACGATTTTAAAATAATTCAGGAATAGCCTTGCAAAATAAATTAATGCTATGTACCATAAAGACAATATAAGAAAGTGGTGGAACAAAGTGAATTTTGGATCTGAGATAACTAAAATAAAAAATGGTACGATTGCCCAAGTTTATGTTGTGTTAGGAACTGAGTCCTATTTGGCAAGTGTGGCTAGAAAGACACTAACAGATTCACTATTGACTTCAGAAGAATTGGAACTCAATTTTGGTGCGTACGATATGGAAGAGGTTACTATTGGAACGGCTTTAGAAGATGCAGAATCGATTCCGTTTTTTGGAGACCGTCGAGTCGTTTTTGTCGATAGACCCATTTTTTTAACAGGTGAAAAAATAAAATCAAAGTTGGAACATGACTTGAAATGGTTGGAGAGTTATTTAAGTCATCCATCTGAATCAACGACACTTGTGTTTTTTGCTCCCTATGAAAAATTAGATGAACGCAAAAAGATAACGAAATTACTAAAAAAGACAGCAACAGTTATTGAAGTAAATGCGTTAGTGGAAAAAGAGATGCGAAAGTACGTAAAAGATACAATAGAGAATGAAGGGTATCGCTATTCTCCAGAAGCATTTGAATTATTTATTCAATTAACAGACGCTAGACTATCTGTAGCAATGGGAGAGCTGCCTAAACTTTTTCTTTATGCTCAAGATACTAAGTATATTACAAAAGAAGCCGTTCAAGAACTCGTAGCTAAATCGTTAGAACAAAATATTTTTGCCTTAAATGAATATGTTTTGAAAAAAGATGTCGGACAAGCTCTTAATTTATATCAAGATCTTTTGTTGCAAAAAGAGGATCCAATTAAAATAAATGCGATTATGACTTCTCAATTCCGCTTGCTTATCCAAGTCAAAATTTTAGAAAAAAAGGGCTATCAGCAAGGAGATATTGCGAAACAAATAAAAACTCATCCTTACCGTGTTAAGCTAGCCATCCAACAGATGAGAAAAATTAAGGAAGCTGCACTTATAGAAGCTTATAAAGGATTGATTGATGCAGAATACCGCTTAAAAACAGGACAAGGCGATAAAGAGATGCAATTTGAATTATTTGTTCTCCAATATGCACAAAAGAACTCTCTAAAGAAGACAGGTACAAGGATTTAAATGAATCTAGCTATCAAGTAAAAAAACTTTACACATTTTTATTGCATTGAAGCTTGTCTTTATGTATAATTGAATTTGTTGAAACAACTAGAATAGACTATTTTATGTTGTAAATAATTGAAAGTGGGGTGAATCAAATGCCAAACATCGAAGCTGCAATCAAACGTGTTCGTACTTCTGAGAAATCAGCTGCACAAAACAACGTTCAAAAAAGTTCAATGCGTACTGCTATTAAAAAATACGTTCAAGCTGTTGAAGCAGGTAACGAAAACGCTGAACCATTACTTAAAGAAGCAATCAAATCAATTGACATGGCTGCATCTAAAGGATTGATTCATAAAAATAAAGCTAACCGTGATAAATCTCGTTTAACTGCTAAATTAGCTAAATAAGAGGTCATTGTTATAAAATTTTTAAAAAAGCTGTAAGTCTCGAGTAATCAGGACTTATAGCTTTTTTTTGTTTTCAACAAATAGAAATCGTCAAATCCTATCGGAAACATATCGAATTAGTTGTAAGAACACACGTTCCGTGCTAGAATAATAAAATAGGATTAGTATGCAGTATGTCTATTAAATAGTATTTAATCTTGTTTTTAGAAGTGTGAGGAGGTAAGTGAATGCCAAAGGATCAATTTGAATTGGTTTCTAAGTACCAACCAGGCGGTGATCAGCCTGCTGCGATAAAAAAATTAATTGAAGGTATAGAAACAGGCAAAAAAGAACAAACTTTACTAGGTGCCACAGGAACCGGGAAAACATTCACGGTATCAAATGTTATCAAAGAAGTAAATAAACCTACTTTGGTCATTGCACACAACAAAACTTTAGCTGGTCAGCTGTATGGGGAGTTTAAGGAATTCTTTCCTAATAATGCAGTTGAATATTTTGTTAGTTATTATGATTATTACCAACCAGAAGCTTACGTTCCTTCAAGTGACACATTTATTGAAAAAGAGTCGAGCGTTAATGATGAAATCGATAAACTACGCCACTCTGCAACTAGTTCTTTATTAGAACGACGAGATGTGATTGTAGTAGCTTCCGTTTCGTGTATTTATGGGCTGGTTAACCCCGAAGATTATCGAGATCATGTCCTCTCTCTACGTGTAGGGGCTGAAATAAACCGTGACGAAATGTTGCGTCGTTTAGTCGATATGCAATTCGAACGAAATGATATCGATTTTCAACGTGGACGTTTTCGTGTTAGAGGAGATGTAGTTGAAATATTTTTAGCATCGCGTGACAGTGAAGCTATCCGTGTAGAGTTCTTTGGAGATGAAATCGATCGTATCAGAGAAGTAGATGTTTTAACAGGTGAAGTTAAAGCAGATGTTCAACATGTTCCGATTTTTCCAGCAACTCACTTTGTTGCAAATGATGAACAAACAAGGTCTGCTGTTCAAAATATTCAAGAAGAGTTAGAACAACGCCTAAAAGTTTTACGTGCTGAAAACAAATTGATTGAAGCTCAACGTTTAGAACAACGCACGAACTACGATTTAGAAATGTTATTGGAAATGGGTTATTGCTCTGGAATTGAAAACTATTCTCGGCATATGGATGGGCGTAAACCTGGAGAAGCACCTTATACATTGATTGACTTCTTTCCAGATGATTTTTTGATCGTAATTGATGAGTCGCATATTACAATGTCTCAAATTAGAGGAATGTATAACGGTGACAGAGCTAGAAAAGAACAATTGATTGAATATGGTTTCAGATTACCAAGTGCTTTAGACAATCGCCCGCTACGCTTGGAAGAATTTGAGAAACATGTGAATCAAATTATGTATATTTCAGCTACACCTGGACCATATGAATTGGAGCGAGCTCCAGAGGTTATTGAACAAATTATCCGTCCTACAGGATTACTAGATCCTATTATAGAAGTACGTCCAATCAAAGGACAAATTGATGATTTAATTGGTGAAATAAATGAACGCACTGAAAAAAATGAGCGTGTATTTATTACTACATTGACTAAAAAAATGTCAGAAGATTTAACAGATTACTTGAAAGAAGTAGGCATTAAAGTTGCCTATTTGCATAGTGAGATCAAAACACTTGAACGAACAGAAATTCTTCGAGACTTGCGTTTAGGTGTGTACGATGTACTGATCGGGATCAACTTGCTACGTGAAGGTATTGATGTACCAGAAGTATCTTTAGTTATTATCTTAGATGCTGACAAAGAAGGTTTCTTAAGAAGTGAACGTTCACTTGTACAGACTATTGGTCGCGCTGCACGTAATGAAAATGGGAAAGTGATCATGTACGCTGATCGAATAACGGATTCTATGAATGCCGCCATAACAGAAACAGAAAGGCGTCGTGCAACGCAACAAGAGTACAATGAAGAACATGGTATTACGCCTAAAACGATTATTAAAGACATTCGTGACTTGATTTCTATTACTTCAGTAGTAGAAGGAGATGAAGTGGGAGCATCTGGATTAGAGAATATTGCTAAGATGACTAGAGAGCAGCGTTTAGAATTAATTGATGGCATGGAAGTAGAAATGAGAGTTGCAGCAAAAGAATTGAATTTTGAAAAAGCGGCTAACTTAAGAGATTTGATATTAGAAATAACAGCTCAATATAAATTAAAAAAATGATGAATTATAGGAGAAAGTAAAGGACTAGTTAAATGAAGAATGTTAATTAAAAAACTTGCATTTTGTCATTTATTCTAGTAGAATTTAAATGTGTACTAAACACATACCTTTTACTTGGTAAAACGAATCACCAACGTCTACTCAGTAAGAGGAAAAATTGAGAAATGAGGTGCTTAGAAATGTCAATTTCTAAAGAACGTAAAAATGAAATCATCAAAGAATACGCAATCCACGAAGGAGATACAGGTTCTCCCGAAGTACAAGTTGCTGTATTAACAGCTGAGATCAACCACTTAAATGAACATGCACGTGTTCACAAAAAAGACCACCATTCTTACCGTGGACTTATGAAAAAAATTGGTCACCGTCGTAACTTGCTTGCGTACTTACGCAACAAAGATATTACTCGTTACCGTGAATTGATTCAAAGATTAGGCCTACGTCGTTAATTTTTCGTAGTCTATTTAGAAGCGAGGTTCTAAGGAATCTCGCTTCATTTTGTATGTAAAAGAAAAAAGCTGTTTTATTTTGTTATCCATCCTACTATACAAATGTGAGCATTTGAATGAAAGTGAAATGTTGACATTTGTTTAGTAGTCTGTTTGGAAGTAACGAATAAAAGCTTTAAGAAAAAGGAGAAATGCACACAATGACAGAGAAGCAAGTTTTCACTAAAGAATGGGCAGGACGTACATTAACAGTTGAAGTTGGACAATTAGCAAAACAAGCTAATGGAGCCGTTTTGATTCGTTATAATGATACTGCAGTATTAACAGCAGCTGTGGCTAGTAAAAAAGCTAAGGATGTAGATTTCTTCCCGTTAACTGTAAATTATGATGAAAAAATGTATTCAGTTGGGAAAATCCCAGGTGGTTTTATTAAAAGAGAAGCGCGTCCAAGTGAAACAGCGACGCTAACAGCTCGATTAATCGACCGTCCGATTCGTCCAATGTTTGCTGAAGGATTTCGTAATGAAGTTCAAATCACAAATACAGTTATGTCTGTAGAACAAGACTGTTCACCATCTTTCTCAGCTATGTTTGGTTCTTCTTTATCACTAGCAATTTCAGATATTCCATTTAATGGACCAATTGCTGGAGTAGACGTTGGACGCATTGATGGAGAATACATCATTAACCCAACAGTTGAACAAGAAGCTTTATCAGATATACACTTAACAGTTGCTGGTACAAAAGAAGCTATCAACATGGTTGAAAGTGGAGCCGAAGAAGTTTCAGAAGAAGATATGCTAGGCGCTTTAATGTTTGGACATAGAGCTATTCAAGAATTAGTTGCTTTCCAAGAAGAAATCGTTGCGGCTGTCGGCAAAGAAAAAATGACTATTCAATTATTACAAATCGATGCAGATTTAGAAAAAGAAGTGAATGATGCTTTCCAAAGTAAAATGATTGCTGCCATTCAAACAGAAGAAAAATTAGCTCGTGAAGAAAATATTGAAGCAGTTAAAGAAGACGCAATTGCTTTTTACGAAGAAAAATATAAAGAACATGATGAATCTAACCGTATCAATAAAGAAGTAAAACAAATTGTTGAAGATATGGAAAAAAATGAAGTACGTCGTTTAATTACAGTCGATAAAATCAGACCAGATGGTCGTAAAATTGATGAAATTCGTTCTTTAGCTTCAGAAATCGGACTTTTACCAAGAGCACATGGTTCTGGTTTGTTCACTCGTGGGCAAACGCAAGCTTTGTCTGTAGCTACTTTAGCACCATTAGGCGAACATCAAATTATTGATGGATTAGGTGTTGAGAACAGCAAACGATTCATTCATCACTATAACTTCCCACAATACTCTGTTGGAAGCACTGGCCCATCACGTGGACCAGGTCGTCGAGAAATCGGACACGGAGCATTAGGTGAACGTGCTTTAGCACAAGTGATTCCAAGTGAAGAAGATTTCCCATACATGATTCGTTTAGTGGCTGAAGTTCTTGAATCAAATGGTTCCTCATCACAAGCAAGTATCTGTGCGGGTACATTAGCTTTAATGGATGCCGGCGTGCCAATCAAAGCTCCAGTAGCTGGGATCGCAATGGGACTTGTTAAAGAAGGCGAAAACTATACTGTCTTAACGGATATTCAAGGATTAGAAGATCACTTGGGCGATATGGACTTTAAAGTAGCTGGTACAAGCAAAGGAATCACTGCTCTTCAAATGGATATTAAAATTGAAGGAATTACGCAACAAATTTTAGAAGAAGCCTTAACTCAAGCTAAAAAAGCAAGAATGGAAATTCTTGATGAATTGATTTCTACAATTGCTGAGCCACATGAAGAATTAAGCGCATATGCTCCTAAAATTGAAATGATGCAAATCAAACCGGAAAAAATCAAAGTTGTTATTGGCCGCGGTGGTGACCAAATCAATGCTATTATTGATGAAACCGGCGTTAAAATTGATATCGATCAAGAAGGAAATATCAGTATTGCATCTGAAGACGCGGCTATGATCAAACGTGCTAAAGAAATTATTGAAGAATTAACAAAAGATATCGAAGTTGGTAAAGTTTATTCAGGAAAAGTAAAACGAATTGAAAAATTCGGAGCTTTTGTTGAAATTGCTAAAGGAAAAGATGGATTAGTTCATATTTCTGAATTAGCAAACGAACGTGTTGCGAAAGTTGAAGATGTTTTGACTTTAGGCGAAGTAATGGATGTTAAAGTTATCGAAATCGATAAACAAGGAAGAATCAACCTTTCTCGTAAAGTATTATTGAAAACTGAAGAAAAATAAACATGAATAGAAAAAAGAGTCCAATTTTTAATTGGGCTCTTTTTTTATGATTATTCTTCAATCTTATTCAGCCATTCTACTAAAAATTGAACGGTTAATTCTTGTTGTTCCTCATGAGAAATACTAGCATCATTATCGCCTTCTTGATGTCCATAATCTCCAAATCCAGCATGATTACCGCCTTCGATAATGTAATAGGATGTAGAATCAGGCAAGTAAGTTTTTCCATCTTGGTAGGCTTCGTTGTCAAGTACACCATCCTTAGAACCTACAAGTGAAAGAACTGAAATAGGTAAGGTGTCTAGTCGACCTTTTTCATCAGGGTAGCTGGCTAGTAAAAAGACCCCTTTTAACAGATCCGAATCTATTTCATTTGCAAAGCGGCTGGCCATGACGCCTCCTAAAGAATGACCTCCAATAACGAAATCAGTTATGTTTTCATCAACAATCAGTTTTTCTGCTTTATTTGTATCGGTAACAGCAAGATTTAACGCATGCTTAACAAGGTATACAGGAAACCCTTTTGAAGCGAGTTTAGCAGCGAGGGAACTATAGCTTTTTTCCTCTACCAACCCTCCTTGATAAAAAATAACTGACGTCGGATGTGATTCCTTCAATGGCATAAAGATAACGGCATCAGAGGTTTCTTTGACTTGATAATTCTGATTGGATGGCATAGTCTCTTCAATAGCTTCGTCTAAAGGCAGGTAAGTCATAGAGCGTAAAAAAAACAAACCTCCTAGAATAAGTAAAACAAAAAGAACGATACCAATTATTAAAATTTTATATTTGCGTTTCATATGCTCTCCTTTCATATTTGATTGAGGGAATAGACGTAAAAAGTGTATCATACTTTTACTTTGCTACGTTATAATAATAAAACAAAAGAGAGCGAATAATCTACATGTGTATAATTTCCTTTAAAATTGTGCTAAAATGTATATTGGGAGTACGTGTAGTTAATAGATAAAAAGAAATGTATTAGGAGAGATAAATAAATGAGTGGATATACTATTGCAGTTGTTGGAGCAACTGGAGCTGTAGGAACAAAAATGATTCAAATGTTGGAACAAGCTGCTTTTCCTATTAAAGAGGTGAAACTATTAGCTTCTAAAAGATCAGCTGGAAAAAAAGCTTTATTTAATGGAAAAGAAATCGAAATTCAAGAAACAACAGCTGATTCTTTTGAAAATGTTGATATTGCTTTATTTAGTGCTGGCGGCTCAATCTCAAAACAATTTGCGCCGGAAGCAGTAAAACGCGGAGCAGTTGTTATCGACAACACGAGCGCCTACCGTATGGATACTGAAGTACCATTAGTTGTTCCTGAAGTGAATGAGGAAGCGATTCGTTCGCATAAAGGCATTATTGCTAACCCGAACTGTTCAACTATCCAAATGATGGTGGCACTTGAACCAATTCGTAAACAATATGGACTAGATCGTATCATCGTTTCAACTTACCAAGCAGTAAGTGGGGCAGGAGTATCTGCTGTAAAAGAGATGAAAGACCAAGCAAAAAACATGTTGAATAACGAACCTTTTGAAGCAGCAATTTTGCCATCCGGTGGTGACAAAAAGCATTTTCCAATTGCTTTTAACGCTTTACCGCAAATTGATTTATTTACTGAAGATGGATACACATTTGAAGAATTAAAGATGATTAATGAAACAAAAAAAATCATGAGTAACGATAAAATAAAAATTTCTGCAACATGTGTCCGTATTCCTGTTGTATCAGGACATGCAGAATCTGTTTATATTGAAGTGAAAGAAGATGGAGCTAGCGTGGCTTCTATTCAAGACCTTTTAAGAAATGCACCTGGTGTAGAACTTCAAGACGATCCTGCTAACCAAATTTATCCAACTCCGTTAGATGCAGCTGGAAAAAAAGAAACATTTGTTGGAAGAATCCGTAAAGATCGTGACCAAGAGAATGGTTATCATATGTGGGTTGTTTCAGATAATTTATTAAAAGGCGCAGCTTGGAATTCTGTTCAAATTGCTGAAAGTCTATATAAATTAGGATTAGTAAAAGCAAAAGATTAATCAATGTAAGATGAATTTAAAGTAAAGGGTGATTTAAATGGATTTAAAAAAAGCTCGCATTATAACAGCTATGACCACTCCATTTGACGATCAAGGAGCAGTTGATTATGGACGTTTAGAAAAATTAATCAACTATTTGCTTGAAAATGGCACTGAAGGGTTAGTAGTGGGAGGAACAACCGGAGAATCTCCTACGTTAACCCATAATGAAAAGCTGGAGTTGTATCAAAAAACAATCGAATTAGTAGCAGGTCGAGTACCCGTTATTGCTGGTACAGGTTCATTCAATACTGCTGAAACGATTGCTTTTACAAAAGAGGTTGAAGCCATTTCAGGTATTGATGCAGCGTTAGTAGTTGCTCCTTATTACAGCAAGCCTAATCAAGCAGGTCTATATGCTCACTTTGAAGCTGTAGCAAATAGTACAACATTACCCATTATTATCTATAATGTTCCAGGTCGTACGAGCGTTTCTATTGATCCTAAGACGACGATAAAACTCTCAGCTATTAAAAATATTATTGGAGTCAAAGAATGTTTAGGTCTAGACGCTGTGAGTGAAGAAATTGAGCAAACTTCGGATGACTTTTTAGTCTATACTGGTGAAGACGGCAACGCTTTTCCTGCAAAATGTATTGGAGCAACTGGAGTGATTTCAGTAGCAAGCCATGTTTTAGGAAACGATATGGTGAAAATGTACAACTGCTTAGAAGCCCTTCAAATGAGTGAAGCAGCAGAATTGCATCGTCAGTTAGTGCCAAAAATGAATAGTCTGTTTACAGTACCATCTCCTGCGCCAGTGAAATTTGCGTTAAATCATTTAGGCATTGAAGTTGGAGGCGTAAGATTGCCATTGGTAGCTTGCACAAAAGAAGAAGAAGAGTTTATTTTAACTACATTAAATTGGTAAATACAAAAAATAATGAATTGAAAGTAAAAGAGGTGAAGAAATGAGCACAATTAAAATTATTCCACTAGGTGGAGTTCGAGAAAATGGAAAAAATATGTATGCTGTTGAAGTTGATGAAGACATCTTTGTATTGGATTGTGGATTGATGTTTCCAGAAACAGAATTACTAGGAATCGACGTAGTCATTCCTGACTTTAGTTATTTAGAAGAAAATAGAAATCGTGTAACTGGAGTATTTCTAACACATGGTCATGAAGATGCAATAGGAGCATTGCCTTATTTCCTTCAAAAATTTGACGTTCCAGTATTTGGTACGGAGCTAACAATAGCTTTAGCAAAATTATTTGTTG
Organism: Carnobacterium inhibens subsp. inhibens DSM 13024; assembly: GCF_000746825.1. Classification (NCBI taxonomy): domain Bacteria; kingdom Bacillati; phylum Bacillota; class Bacilli; order Lactobacillales; family Carnobacteriaceae; genus Carnobacterium; species Carnobacterium inhibens. The sequence goes on from NZ_JQIV01000006.1 coordinate 175,071, forward strand.
AAAAAGATAGTCAAGTAAGTAAATTTGATGATTATCATATTATAGATGAAAATACTGAGATTGAATTTGGAGATGTGATTGCTAGTTTCTTTAGAACGAATCATACGATTCCTGATTCAGTTGGGATAGCGCTTAAGACAACTGAAGGAAGCGTCGTTTATACGGGTGATTTCAAATTTGACCAAAGTGCAAAACCAATGTATCAAAGTAACTTGTCACGTATTGCTGACATTGGAAAAGACAAAGTACTAGCTTTATTGAGTGATTCTAGCGAAGCTGAAAGCCCAGTAGAAAATATCAGTGATTTGAAAGTAGCAGAAGAAGTATTGGATACATTCCAAAATGCTACAGGACGTATCATCGTAGCTAGTGTTGCAAGCAACATTCTGCGTATCCAACAAGTCTTAGATGCTGCTCATAAATCTCATAAGAAGATTTTTATTACAGGAAGCAACCTTGAAGAAATTGTTCGAATTGCTATGGAATTGAATAAACTTCAATTGCCAAGTGAGGATTTAATTGTTCCAATAACAGAGATCGAAAAATACGAAGATAAAGAAATTGTTGTATTAGAAACGGGTGTTACTGGTGAACCAATTAAGACTCTAACGCGTATGGCTAAAGGAAAACACACTCAAGTAAATATTAAAGAGGGCGATTTAGTTTATATCGTAACCAGCCCTTCAACAGCAATGGAAGTAACAGTTGCTCAAGCAGAAAACTTGATTTACCGTGCAGGTGGAACTGTAAAACAAATTTCAGATAATTTAAAAGCATCAGGACATGCAACTCCTAATGATTTAAAATTAATGATCAATTTGATTAAACCTACTTACTTTATTCCTGTTCAAGGAGAATACCGAATGCTTTCTGCTCATGCAGAATTGGCACACGAAGTTGGGATGTCATACAAGAATATTTTTATTCCTGGAAAAGGCGATATTATGGAATACAAAAATGAACGTATGCATGTAGCAGGACAAGTAACAGCCGGAAACACAATGGTAGATGGTATTGGAATTGGCGATATTGGAAATATTGTGTTACGCGACCGTAAATTGCTATCTGAAGATGGAATCTTTGTAGCGGTCGTTACTATTAATCGCAGAAAAAGTAAAATCATCTCAGGACCTGAAGTTATGACGAGAGGGTTTGTATACGTTAAAGAAAATACAGATCTTATTAATCAAAGCAATGAGATTATCAGAAAAGTAGTAGAAGAAAATTTAAGTCGTAAAGAATTTGAATGGAGCCGTTTAAAACAAGAAATTAGAGACGCTTTAAACAAACATCTTTTTGAACAAACACGTAGACGTCCAGTAATTTTACCAATTATTATGGAAACTAGTTCACGTAATCGCAAAAATTAAATTAAAAGGGGCTTTTACTGACTTCTTAATTGAAGTTAGTAAAAGTTTTTTTAATTTAAATAAGCAAAAAAGAGCATTCACAAAAGTGAATGCTCTTTTTCTAACAGGGGATAGATAAGACTATTCTGTTACGCCTTCAGTCCATTCAGCAACGCGGTCAGGATTTTCTTCAATCCATGTTTCTGCTGCATCTTCAGGATCTTCTCCTTCAGAAATATCTAGCATAATGCTTTCCATTTCTTCTGTTGTCCAGTTAAATTGATCTAATATTTGATAAGCTTCTGGCATATCTTCTTCTAAACCTTCACGAGCCATAGTGTTGATCGTTTCTGCTTCACCAAATGAACCTTCAGGATCTTCAAGATATTTCAAGCCATAAGTGGCGAACATCCAGTGTGGAGACCAACCAGTAATAACAATTTCTTCTTCATTTTGAATAGCTTGACCTAATTCAACAGTCATTGCACCAGATGAAGAAGTCTCAAGTTCCCAATCACTTAAATTATCGTAATCTTCTAAGGCTGTTTCAGTTGCAGCAACAACACCAGCACCGGGTTCGATACCTGTGATGCTCATTTCAGCTTCATCAGTAAGGTCTGCGATAGAATCTACATCCATGTATTCAGGAACAACTAAACCAACTAATGCGCCTTCTAAGTTCGTTCCAAGGTTAACCATTTGGTCGCCATATTCTTCAAATTGAGAACCATGAGTGGCTGGCAGCCATGCAGCTACCATAGCGTCAGCGTCACCGCTTGCTACGGCTTGCCACATTACAGCGTTATCTAAAGGTGTTAATTTTACATTATAACCTAAATCTTCTAAAACTTTACCGATCACGTGAGTAGAAGCGACTTCAGTATCCCATTCTACATAAGCTAATTCAATTTCTTGTCCTTTACCAACAGATGTATCCTCTGTTGAAGATTTTTCTGTTGCACAACCTGCTGCAGCTAATGATAATCCTAAACCTGCTGTGAGGCCTAAATGTTTCCAGTTTAATTTTTTCATAACTAATCCATCTCCTTTTTTTTTTTAAAATAACATTCAATTATTTTTTATTTAATTTTTGTGTTAAACGATCAATGATAATCGCTAGAACAACTAAACCTAAACCAGATACAAAACCTGTACCGATTTGTGCACGTTGCAGAGAAGAAAGAACTTCTCTTCCAAGACCAGGAGCACCGATCATAGAAGCGATAACGACCATTGATAGAGCTAACATAACAGTTTGGTTGATACCAGCCATGATTGTTGACTTAGCTAATGGAAGTTCTACTTTGAATAACTTTTGAGCACCAGTGCTACCAAAAGATTCTGATGCTTCAACTAATTCAGCTGAGACTTGTCTGATTCCTAGATTTGTAAAACGAACAGTCGGTGGAATTGCAAAAATCAATGAGGCAAACACTCCTGGAACCATACCAATCCCAAAGAAGGCAACTGCGGGTATTAAATAAACAAAAGCCGGCATTGTTTGCATAAAATCCAGTATAGGAGCAATAATGGTATTCGCTATTTTACTTTTAGCCATTAAAATACCAAATGGAACTCCAATAACAATTGATAATAAACTAGCAACTAGAACGAGTGTTAAAGTGCTCATTAACTCTTCCCAAAGTCCTTGATTATAGATGAACCAAAGCCCAATGATTGAAAATGTTGCTAAGCCAAATTTCTTTTTTGAAGAGAAAAAGGCGATCACAGCAATAATCAAAATAAATAAAATGGGTGGAAGTAGTAATAAAGTATCTGTTACAAATTCCATAGCAATCTCAGAATATTTTTGTATAGGGTCAAACAAAAATGCAAAAGTATCTGTTATCCAACTTGTGAAACTTTCTATTGCATCAGCTACAGGTAATTCTGGAATAATATCTAATAAATTAAACATTTTGCAGCACCTCACTTTCTCCTGCAAGAGCGGCTATTACAGCACCTCTGACAATAATACCTACTAATTTTCCTTCATCCACAACTGCTACCGGAGTAGTTGAATCATGAATAACAGAGAAGATATCGTTCATGGAAGTTGTTCTTGTAACAGTTGGGATATCGACTTTAAGGATACTTTCAATTGTTTGAATATTTTTCTTACGTGCTTCCGAAGCATCTTCAGCTGTAATATAGCCTAAAAGATTGCGTTGGCTATCTACAACTAACATACTAGAGATTCCTTCACTGCGCATTTGTTCTAATGCAAAACGAGGACCATGGTTTTTAATATTTAATGTTTCAGGACGTTGCATGATGTTTTCAGCAGTTAATACTTTAGAGCGATCCACATCTTCAACGAATTTTTCCACGTAATCATTTGCAGGATGAGTCAATATTTCTTCAGGAGAACCAATTTGCACAATGGAACCATCTTTCATTAAAGCAATTTTGTCGCCGATTCTTAAAGCTTCATTTAAATCATGCGTAATAAAGATAATCGTTTTTTTAACATTTGCTTGAAGTTCAATTAATTCATCTTGCATTTCACGACGAATTAAAGGATCTAACGCAGAGAAAGCTTCATCCATTAATAAAATCTCAGGATCATTCGCTAAAGCACGTGCAAGACCAACTCGTTGTTGCATTCCACCTGATAATTGACTAGGATATTGATCTTTATAATCGCCTAATCCAGCGTTTTCTAAAGCTTTTTGAGCTTTTTGTTGTCTCACAGCTTTATCAACACCTTGAATTTCTAATCCATATTCAGTGTTTTCTAAAATCGTACGGTGAGGGAAGAGACCAAAGTTTTGGAAAACCATACTTAATTTTTCTCTTCTGACTTGGCGCAAGGCTTTTTTATCCATAGTAGATAAATTTTTATCATCGATGTAAATATTTCCTTTAGTAGGATCGATTAAACGATTAAACATGCGGACAAGAGTAGACTTTCCACTACCTGATAATCCCATGATGACAAAAATCTCACCTTCTTCAACTGTAAAGCTAACGTTGTTTACTCCTACAGTGGCCCCAGTTTCTTTAAAGATTTCTTGCTTAGATTTTTGTTGGTTTAACAACTCTAAGGCTTGTGTTGTTCTTTTACCAAAAACTTTTGTAACATTTTCAATAGTTATTTTTGACAAAAATAACATCCCCTTCCTTTTTTTATTTATGAATGTCAACTAGTGAATCAAAATGAATAAAGTACAATCTGATAAGGATAGAATCAAAACATAAATTGTTATAGAAACCATTCGTAAAATGGCTGATTTCTTTGAAAAATGTTTAAGAAAAATCGACATCTATTCATTAAAAAAAAACTTTTAAAATGAAGCACAATAATCAGTGTAACATGAATAAAAAAAAATGAAAAACAAAACCATTTTCAAAAATAAGCTTTAATACCGTTGTTTTACCTTGACGACAGACCTGAGAGGGGGAATAAAAAAAATAAAAAAAGTTTTTAAAAGCGTTTTCTTTTTAGGTTTCTTGTAAAAAAAGATAAAAAATAAGATATAAAAATTGACATATAACTTGTGGTTTTTTAGTGGGATTGATAGACTTATTTTGAAGTGCTGGAAGAGTACAAATGAGGTGGAAAAAATGTTAACAGATTTACAAAAAAAAATTATTGAACATACAGAAGACTATGTATATAAATTATTAAAAGATGATGCTAGCGGTCATGATTGGTGGCATATTCATCGAGTCAGAAATTTAGCAAAAAGTATTGCAAAACAAGAACGTAAAGAAATAAATTTCTTTATTTGCGAGATGGCGGCTCTTTTACATGATGTGGCTGATGAAAAAATGAATAAAACAGAAGCTGATGGGGAGAAGAAAGTTAGAAGTTGGCTTTCAACTCATCCTATAACTGAAGAAGAAACAGAACAAATAATGGATATCATTCTTCACATGTCATACAAAGGTGGGACAAATAAAACTAAATTGACTTCAATAGAAGGAAAAATTATTCAAGATGCAGATAGATTGGATGCAATAGGAGCAATTGGGATCGCTAGAACAATGGCCTATTCAGGTTCAAAAAATCGATTGATACATGATCCGGAAAAAAAACCACGTGAACATCTTACTATTGAAGATTATCGTTCTGGAGAAGATACAGCTATTATGCATTTTTATGAAAAATTGTTAAAACTAAGGGAAGAAATGAATACAACTCCTGGGAAAAAGTTAGCAGAACAAAGACATGCTTTTATGGAACACTATTTATCAGAATTTTATGCTGAATGGGATGGGGACAGGTAAGGTAGGCTTATAAAGAGGTTTAATACAATAAATCAGTGGAGGTTAGTGTATGAATAGGATGGAAAATATTATACTAAGAGAAGCAACAGTAGGCGATGTTTCTATGATAGAAGATTATATAATAGAAAAAAATCCTTACACAGTGATGCCTATGGTCGGTATGACTGAAAGTTTACATGAAAATGAAAAATACCCTATCTTGATCTTAGACCAAGATACGATGGTAGGTTTCTTTATCCTTCAAACAGGAAATTCGGTATTAAACTATGTCTCAAATCCCAATGCTATTCTTTTAAAAGCCCATTCGGTCGATAAACGGTATCAAAAGCAAGGATACGGAAAAGCTTCAATGGAAAAACTACCGGAGTATATAAAAGAGCGGTTTTCTTCTATTAATGAAATTGTTTTGTTGATTGATTACGATAACATCAGTGGACAAATGATGTATTTAAAATCAGGATTCAAAGATACTAAAAAGAAAGTAAAGGAAGCAGATGGGTATAAGTTTGTTTACTCAAAAATACTTGAGGGCAGTCTAGTTTAATCTGCTTAATAGTTGAATCATCAAATCGTATATTGACAAAAAATCAGTATAATTGTACTATATTATATGGAAGTAAAATTGAATGAACAACCATCACAAAGGGGTGCTGTAAAAAGCTGAGATTGAATCAATAGATTCTAACCCTTGGAACCTGTTCGTTAGTACGAGCGTAGGGATTGTGACGGGGACGAAATAATAGTGTTAAAATGATTATTCGGACTCCTCCTTTGATGTGTGGCACTGTTCAACACATGAAGGAGGAGTTTTTTTTGAGTAGTATGAGGTTACGTGTTTGGATAGAAGGGACGATAGTTGCCGCTTTAGCAATTGTGTTATCTTTGATTCCAACCAATATTGGAACAGGATTTACAATTTCGTTAGGGATGATTCCGTTAACGTTGTTTGCATTTAGGTATGGTTTTATAGCAGCGTCTGCATCAGGATTTTTATGGGGAGTATTGCATTTCTTAGTTGGAAACGCTAGTATATTGCATCCATTACAAGGATTTATAGAATATTTTGTTGCTTTTGCTTTTGTTGGTTTTGCAGGTCTGGTAAGCAGACCTATCCAACGATCTTTTAAAGAAAATAAAAAACTAAAGCAATATCAATTAATTGTCTTTGGAACGATATTAGGAACAGTAGCTCGTTTCTTCTGGCACTTTATTGCAGGGTATTATTTTTGGGGAAGTTATGCTCCAGAAGGAATGAATCCTATTTGGTATTCATTTATTGCGAACGGTGGAAGTGCACTCGTTACTGGAATAGTAACAAGCGTTGTATTAATCATCATAGCTAAAACGACTCCAATGTTGTTTTTACCAAAAAGTAAACATTAACCATTTTTTTTAAGGATAAATAAGTGAGAGATTGTGGCAGCTGCCCAATCTCTTTTTTGGTAATGAATTCCTGCAGTTCGCTAGTTTGTAGTAGCTAAAAAATTAGGGAAGTAGTAAGATTGACTAATAATAAAGTTGGAGAGGAATACGTCGATGCAGATTATCACATACATACTTTTGGGTTTTTTCTTTTTAAATATCGTTTTTGCTGTCATTACGGTTTTTCGTGAGAAACGAGATATTGCTGCTACTTGGGCATGGTTGCTTGTGTTGATTCTTTTACCAGGAATTGGATTCATTTTTTATTTGTTTATTGGGAAAAAATTGACCCGTGAAAAGATATTTGATATCAAGTCTCAAGAAAATATAGGAATGCCAGAGCTCGTACAAGCTCAAAAAGAAATGTTAGCAGAGGATGAAAATTTATTATCTGCTAAACAAGCTACTGAAAACGCAAAAGAAATGGCAAGTTTATTTTTAGAAAGTGACGAATCAATTTTAACTAAAGGAAATAAAATTGAATTGTTCACTGATGGAGCACAGAAATTTAATTCTTTAATAGAAGATATTTCTAAAGCGGAGCATCACATTCATATGATCTATTATATTATCCATAACGATAAAATAGGGAAACGTGTTCTTAAAGTCTTAGAAGAACGTGCAGCTGCTGGAGTTGATGTTTTAGTTATTTATGATGCTTTAGGTTCTCGATCGTTAAAGCCTAATTTTTTTAAAAAATTAAAAAAATTAGGTGGCAAAGCTGAACCTTTCTTTGGTTCAAAATTTCCATTGATTAATTTACGTTTTAACTACCGCAATCACCGTAAAATTGTGATTATTGATGGGAAAATTGGGTATACTGGCGGTTTCAACGTTGGAGATGAGTATTTAGGCGAGTATAAGAAATTTGGCTATTGGAGAGATACCCATTTAAAAATTCAAGGAAATGCTGTCCTAGCATTACAAAGTCGATTTTTAATGGATTGGAATGCAGCAGTTCCTAAACATAAATTGGAATATGAAGAAAATTTCTTCCCTTTAATTGATAAAAAAGGGCATACGAACGTACAAGTCGTTTCGAGTGGCCCAGATTCAGATCTTGAGCAAATCAAAAAGGGTTATATTAAGATGATCAGTATGGCTAAAGAGTCTGTTTTTATTCAAACGCCTTATTTTGTTCCAGATGATTCAGTATTGGAATCTATTCAAATTGCTATAATGTCTGGGATTGATGTTAAAATCATGATACCGAATAAACCAGATCATCCATTTATTTATCGGGCTACCATGTATTATGCTGAAGCTATGGCAGCAGTTGGTGCAGAAGTATATATTTACGATAATGGATTTTTACATGCAAAAACAGTAGTTGTGGATGGAGATATCTGTTCGATTGGGACAGCTAATTTTGATATCCGTAGTTTTAAATTAAATTTTGAAGTAAATGTTTTTATCTATGATGCTAAGATTGCTCAGCAACAGCAAAATTTCTTTTATGAAGATATGAAGAAAAGCTATCTACTGACAAAAGAAATCATTGATAATAAATCTAAATGGATGAAATTTAAACAAACTTTTTCTAGATTATTTTCTCCAATTCTATAAACTCATAAGCTAGCTAAAGAAAGATTTTGGAATACTAATTCCAAAATCTTTTTTTATGAGAAAAAATTAATCAAAAATCGTCAAATTTGATTAGAGTTAGTATGTTTGAGATAATAGTTTTGCATATGGTCAAAAAATAGAAAGAATATATAAAGAGGTGAGTGTATTGATAGAATTTAAAGATGTTTCAAAAGTATATAAAGGTGGGAAAAAAGCAGTCGACGCTATTAACCTTACATTTAATGATGGAGAATTTATTGTGTTTATCGGTACAAGTGGAAGTGGGAAAACGACTTCTATGCGAATGATCAATCGTATGATTGAGCCGACATCAGGACAAATTTTAATTAATGGGGAAGATATTATGAAAAAAGACCCTGTTCAATTAAGACGTAAAATCGGTTATGTTATCCAACAAATTGGGTTAATGCCTCATATGACAATTTATGACAATATTGTCATGGTTCCTAAATTATTAAAGTGGTCTGAAGATAAACAACGAGAATCAGCTGAACGACTACTTGAAAAAGTAGATTTACCAAAAGACTTTTTGGAACGTTACCCAGCAGAACTTTCTGGTGGACAGCAACAAAGAATTGGTGTTATTCGTGCTTTGGCTGCGAACCAAGATGTTATATTAATGGATGAACCTTTTGGAGCACTAGATCCTATTACTAGAGATGCTTTACAAGAATTAGTGAAAGAATTACAAGAAGAGATGGGAAAAACGTTTATTTTTGTTACCCATGACATGGATGAAGCTTTAAAGCTGGCTGACCGCATTGTGATTATGCAAAATGGTCGTGTCGTTCAATTTGATACGCCGGATAATATACTAGCTGAACCGGCTAATCAGTTTGTTGAAGATTTTATCGGTGAGGACCGATTGATTCAAGCAAGACCAAATATTCAAACGGTAGACCAAGTTATGATAAAAAATCCTATCTCTGTAACTCCTGGAAAATCTCTTTCAGAAGCGATTCGTTTGATGAGAGATAAACGAGTCGACTCCCTATTTGTCACGGATGACTCTGGTGTCTTAAAGGGATATGTTGATATAGAAAGAATCGATCGTAATCGTAAACGGGCTACAAGTGTAGGAGATATTATGATGGATAAAGTTTATTTTGTTCGAGAAGGTACTCTTTTAAGAGATACTGTTCAAAGAATTTTAAAACGTGGATTTAAAAATATCCCAGTCGTGGATAATAAAGATCGGTTGATTGGTTTAGTCACTCGTACGTCACTCGTAGATGTGGTTTACGATACAATATGGGGTGAGGAAGAAGATATTACAAGTGGAAATGTTTTTGAAACGACCACTCCTAACGAGAGTAATGAATAGAGGAGGAAAAAATAATGGCTGAATTTTTTGCAACAAATGGCTCTGATTTACTCCTGAAAACGTGGGAACATTTCTACATTTCAGCATTTGCTTTGGCGTTAGGTGTTATTGTGGCTGTCCCTTTAGGAGTATTATTAACAAGATTTGAAAAAAGTGCTAAGTTTATTATCGGCTTAGCAACAATTTTACAAACTGTCCCTTCTTTAGCACTACTAGCTTTAATGATTCCTCTATTTGGAATTGGAAAGGTGCCTGCAATCGTTGCATTATTTATCTATTCTTTATTACCTATTTTAAGAAACACTTATATAGGAATGAATGGAGTAGATACTAATTTAAGGGACGCAGGTAAAGGAATGGGAATGACCAGTCTACAGTTGATAAAAAATGTCGAATTACCTCAAGCCGCACCGGTTATTATGGCAGGAATTCGCTTGTCAGGTGTTTACGTTATCTCATGGGCTGCATTAGCTTCTTATATTGGTGCTGGGGGATTAGGTGATTTTATCTTTAATGGATTAAATCTTTTTATTCCTAGTTTGATTATTGGCGGAACCATACCTGTAACCATTCTTGCATTATTGACAGATTTTGTACTAGGAAAATTAGAAAAAAAAGTAACGCCTAGAACTGTGCAAGGAAATGAATAGGAGGGCTTCAACGATGAAGAAAATTCAAAAAATTGCTGCCCTTTTTATGGCAGCGATAGTATTAAGCAGTTGTTCGTTACCTGGGTTAGGTAGTGGATTTAATGAAGAGGGAATCACAATAACGGGTGGTTCTACTACAGAACAACAAATTATAGGTTATATTGTTGAAGGTATGGTTGAGCATTACATTGATATAGATGCTCAGATTGTAAATAATTTAGGATCATCTTCTTTAAATCATCAAGCTTTGGTTGGTGGAGATGCTAATGTAGCCGCAATTAAATATACAGGAACTTCTTTAACAGGTGAATTAGGAAGAGATCCGATCACTGATCCTGAAAAAGCATTAGAACTTGTTGTGGATGGATTTGCTGCTGAATTCAATCAAAAATGGTTTCCAACTTATGGTTTTGCAAACACGTACGCTTTTATGGTGACACAAGAACTTGCAGATCAATATAATTTAGTTACCATTAGTGATTTGGAGGACGTAGCGGGTGAATTAAATGCTGGAGTAGACTCATCTTGGATCCAGCGTGAAGGAGACGGGTATGCTGCATTTCTAGATACTTATGGCTTTGATTTTAACCGTGTTTATCCTATGCAAATCGGATTAGTTTATAATGCATTACAAGCTGGAGAAATGGATGTTGTGCTAGGTTATTCAACAGATGGACGTATTAAAAGTTATGACTTAGTTGTGTTGGAAGATGATAAACAATTATTCCCTCCATATGACGCTAGTCCAGTTGCAACTTTTGAAGTATTAGAAGCCTATCCTGAATTAAATGAAGTATTATCAAAATTACAAAATTCTATAACGGATGAAAAAATGCAAGAATTAAATTATATTTCAGATAACAATTTAATTGAACCTAAAGTTGTAGCAGACGACTTTTTGAAAGAAAACAATTATTTTGAATCAGTTGAGGTAAACGAAGGAGGAGGCGAATAATAATGATGGCACAAATGAATTTATGGGAACAATTAATTTATTATTTTTCAGAAAATGGTCTTTATATTTGGAGCCAATTTTTTCGTCACTTCTTAATTTCGATTTATGGTGTGATTTTTGCAGGGATTATTGGAATTCCAATTGGTTTCTGGATTTCTCGACATGGAAAGTTAGCTGACTGGGTCGTTGGAGCAGCTAACGTCATTCAAACGGTCCCTTCGTTAGCCATGTTGTCTATCTTGATGTTAGGGTTGGGATTAGGTGTAAATACCGTTATTACAACAGTATTTTTATACTCATTACTCCCTATTATTAAAAATACGTACGCAGGAGTTCGAAGTGTGGACAAAAATATTTTGGATTCAGGTAAAGGTATGGGTATGACAAGATGGCAGCTAACCTATATGGTTGAACTTCCTTTAGCTTTATCGATCATTATGGCCGGAATTCGTAATGCTATGGTAGTCGGGATTGGTGTAACTGCAATCGGAACGTTTATTGGAGCCGGTGGTTTAGGTGATATTATTACTCGGGGCGTAAATGTAACCGATGGTGGAGCAATCATCCTCGCAGGTGCAATTCCAACTGCTTTAATGGCAGTTATCAGTGACCTCTTCTTAGGTTGGATCGAGAAAAAACTGAATCCAACAAAAAGTAAAAAATTACTATCTTAGAAATAAATGTTTATCATTAAACTAAGCAATACAAATACAAAAAGACTCTCCTTTTAGATTCATTAGATAACTGGTATCTAATAATTATATGGAGGGTCTTTTTATTTATAGGAATTAGTGAAGTGAAGGAAAATGTTAAAGTGAGGGAAAGGATTCAATTAGGATAAACGGATATGTCTTATATTGTTGGGATTAATTAAGTAAGTCATATGAGTAATTGTATTTTCTAGAATGATTTGAGGCTTCTTAAAAGGTGCATATCTAATATAACCAGTAACTTCTGCTGAAAAAGAAGATTCTGCCAAATGATTCAACTGTACGATTATTTTTCTCTTTTTAGTAAAGGCTTGGTTTAAGAAAAAAGTAATTTGTTCTTTAGGCATTTGTGTTAAAATCTCTAGTTCACTAGCGGCGTCAGTTAAAAAGAATTTTTTTTGCAGAAAAGAAAAGGGATGAACTTGTTCTTCTAAAGTATTTTTTTTCATCTATATTCCTCCGAACGTTTGTTTGATATTTATATTATACGAACAAACGTTCAACAAAGCAAGCTGTTTAAATTAATTTTTAAAAAGTTTCTATTTTTCTGAAAAAATGGCATAATAAGTGAGTGAACTGAAAGATTTAGTAAAAAAAGGGGTTTTAATAATGGATTATAAAATTATTGCAGATTCTTGTTGTGATTTGCCACTAGATTTTATAAAAGAAAATGATATAGAAATTATAAATTTAATTATCAATCTTGAAGGAAAAGATTATATAGACGACATGGGTGAAACATTTGACCGTGATGCCTTCTTTGAAGCTTTAAAGAATGGCGCAATGGCCACTAGTTCACAAATCAACATTGGTAAATTTATTGAAGTATTCAAAATGTATGTTGAGAAAGGTCAACCAGCTGTATTTTTAGGTTTATCTTCTGCATTAAGCGGTTCTTATAATAATGCTGTAACAGCAGTAGAAATGTTGAAAGAAGAATATGATGAAGTAAATATTACAGTAGTTGACTCTAAAGCGGCTTGTCTTGGTGAAGGCTTATTGATATATGAAGCTGTAAATCGAAAAAATGCAGGACAATCTTTAGAAGAAGTCGTGAGCTGGTTAGAAGAATATAAAATGAAACTTCATTCCTGGGTAACCGTAGATGATATTAGACATCTTGAGCGTAGTGGAAGAATCTCTTCAGTCTCTGCAACCCTTGGCAGTGTTTTAAATGTAAAACCTATCATAGTGATGAATGAAAAAGGTGGTTTAGTACCGAGTGCTAAAGTCAGAGGTAGAAAAAAATCGCTGCATTATTTAGTTAATAAAACAGTTGAAGGTATAGTAGATCCTGAAGACCAAACTCTTTTTATTGGACATGTCGGTGTTCAACAAGAAGCTGAATGGATCAAAAAGGAAATTGAATCTAAAATCAATGTTAAAGATATACAAGTATATCCTTATGGACCTACCATTGCTTCACATACAGGATTTGGCTCTATTGCATTATTCTCATTTGGTGAGGTAAGAAAATAAGCGGTGTTTCTAATTTAATAATGTCTTAATAAGTAAGATAAAATGTCGATATACTAATGAAAGTAATCATTTACTTTTTTATTCATCTAAGTATTTTCTGAGATTTATTTATCTAAAAATGAGACTAAACGTATAGAGGTTTTTTGTTAAAAAAACGCTTTATACGTTGATTTTTAGGTATTTATGATTTGACATATACAGAATGCTATGTTAAATTATGCTTAGTTGAATAAAAATAATGGTTGGGCATTTGCTTTCAAGGATGAATTCTTCAAGGGGTGAGAAGAATGATTCTTAAGTGATGTCTTTTTTTGTATTTTAAGGAGGTGTATGAATGAGTTTAGAAGCAATTGAATACGTTAAAGAAGCAGAAGAAAGAGCCCGACAAATTGAAGTTAATGGAGAAAAAAAGATTCAAGAAATTAGTCAGTCTGTTAACGAAGAAATTAAAAAAAGTAATCAAAATATGCAACAGGAATTAGACAATTATGAAGCAAACCAACAAGTCTTGTTTCGTGATCGTTTAGCAATAGAAAAACAAGCTGTTGATCAAGAATTGTCTCTTGAAGTTGAATCAATACTTGAATCTGTAGAGGTTAAACAAAATAGTGTTGTTAATCATATTGTAAAGGAGGTAAGTACTCACTATGGCAATAGCTAAGATGAAACAAATGACACTTCTAGCTGAGCAAGAAAAAAAGGATTCTCTATTAAAAGCTGTACAAGAATTACAAAAGCTTGAAATGGTTGAATTGTCTACATTAGAAGACTCTGAATTTCTTGATTACTATTCAACGGATACAGCACCTCAAAAACGTGTTGAATATGAAGAAAAATTAAAAGAAATCCAAGCAACTCTAAATTTCTTGAATCAACATATTTCTCAACCAGGTATGATTGCTAAGTTGAGAAAAGGTCGCGAAGAGTATACTCTCGAAGAACTTGAAAATCATGTCTTTCATTCTGATCTTGACCACACTATTGTTGAGTTAGGAAAAATAGAAAAAAGACTGGTTGAATTAGATCAGATGAAAAAAAATCTTGGAGAAAAAGAAGAATTTCTTCGGAAATGGCAAAATATGACCTTTAATCCTAACGATTTAAAAACATTTCAATTAATGTCTGGAACAGTTGGAAGTATAGCTTCTGGTAACGTAGAGAACTTTGAAAAAGAAGTTGAATCGATAGAAAATAGTTATTTAGAAAAAATATTTCATTATAAAGATGAAGCATCCTATCTAGTATTAGTACCAAAAAAATTAGACTCGCTAATGGAAGAAATTTTTGAACGATTCCAATTATCCAGACTCTCTTATCCTTATAAACTAACGCCTCTAAATGAATTGAAAGTAGTACTTAAAGAAGTTAGTGATCTGCGCAAAGAAGAAGATAAATTAAAAGATACAATAAAAGCATTTAAAGAAAAAGCCATAGACCTCCAGCTTGGTGAAGAATATTATTATAATTTAGTTGAAAGAGAAATAGGAAAAACCTTATTACTAAATGGTAGTGATTTATTTATTTTGAATGGCTGGCTAGAAGAGGAACGAATTCCTGAATTGAACAGCCTTTTAGATGAATACGTTGGAAAAGATGGTTATGTCGTTATTGCAGATGAAATTAAATTTAAGAACTATGCTAAAGTGCCTGTAGTATTGAAAAACAATAAATTAGTTAAACCATTTGAAAGTATTACAGAAATGTATAGTATGCCTAAATACGATGACGTAGATCCTACCCCTTTCATGATGCCTTTTTACTTTGTCTTTTTCGGAATGATGAGTGCAGATTTAGGATATGGAATATTGCTTTGGGCAGCAACTTTAATTGGATCAAAAGTGTTCAAGTTTGAAAAGGGCATGAAAAACTTTGTCCAACTCTTTCACTATTTATCTTATTCAGTAATTGCTTGGGGATTTATTTATGGAAGTTTCTTTGGATACGATTTGCCTTTCCAATTATTGTCGATTACGAATGATGTCATTACTATTTTGATTTTGTCTGTAGTATTTGGATTTATCCAATTAGTTTATGGATTGCTTTTAAATGGTGGACTAAAATGGCGTAAACAACAAAGATCATCCAGTTATATTGATGGAACAGCTTGGGCTCTTATCCTATTAGGTATAGGTCTTTTAGTAATCAATATGGTACTTTGGAATAATGACCTTTTACAAATGATTTCTTTAGTCGTGATCATTGCCAATGTTATTGGGATTATATTGGTAACTATGCTGGCATCTGACAACAAAGTAATGGGTTTTGGACTAGGACTTTACAATATTTATGGAGCAACCAATTATGTTGGAGATTTAGTCAGTTATACTCGTTTAATGGCATTAGGAGTTTCTGGTGGGAGTATTGCGGTAGCGTTTAATTCTATTGTAGACATTTTCCCACCAGTAATGAAATTTACGATTGGTGCATTACTGTTTATCGTCTTACACGCATTAAATATTTTCTTGACCTACTTAAGTGCTTATATTCATACAATAAGACTTCAGTATGTTGAATTTTTCGGTAAATTTTATGAAGGTGGAGGACGATCATTAAATCCTTTTAAAACCTTCGAAAAACATATTTATTTAAAAAATAGAACCAACAAATAAAAAAAGAATTTAAATGGAGGAATTTTATAATGGAAACTTTTACAAGTTATTTAATTGAAAACGGCGGATTAGTATTTGCAGCTTTAGGTATAGCTTTTGCTACATTCTTTGCAGGAACAGGTTCTGCTAAAGGGGTCGGAATTGCAGGGGAAGCAGCAGCTGCATTAACGACAGAACAACCTGAAAAATTCGGACAATCATTAATCTTAATGCTATTACCGGGAACTCAAGGTTTGTACGGTTTCGTTATCGCGTTTTTAATTTTCTTAAACACTGGTTTAGATACAAGTTTAGCTGAAGGTATGTATATGTTTATGGCTTCTCTACCAATTGCATTTACTGGATTAACTTCTGGTGTTGCACAAGGACGTGTTGCGGCTGCAGGTATCCAAATCTTAGCTAAAAGACCGGAACATGCGACTAAAGGGATTGTATATGCAGCCATGGTAGAAACGTACGCTATTTTAGGTTTTGTTATTTCATTCTTAATGATATTTAACGCTTAATCATAATGATTCCATTTATAGTAAAAATAGAAAGAATGGAGGCGTAGAAATGTCAGATTTAAAACTATTGACAGAACGTTTGATTGAAAATAAAAAAGCTGAAGTACAAGAAAAAATCAAAGAAGCCGAAGCTGAAAAAGCACAGTTGCTTGAAGAATCAGCTAGGAATCTAGCTGAAGAAAAAGCAAAACAAATAAGTTTAATTGATTCACGATTGGCAAGGAAGTTTGAACAAGATAAACATACGTTGCAAATCAATAAGCGAAATCAATTACTTTCTGAGAAGCAAAAAATGTTAAAAATCGTTTTTAGTAAAGCTGAAGAACAAATGAATCAGTGGACAGATACAGAGTTTCAACAGTTTCTATTATCTGTTTTAAAACAACATAAAGGTAGTGAATCTATCGAATTGATAGTAGGACAATATTCTGTCGATAAAGTATCAAATGACTGGATCAATAAAGTAGCTAAAGAAGAGGTCAATATTCAATTGTCTACTGAAACTATTTCTAAAAAGAATGGATTTATCCTTAAAAAGACCGGAATAGAATACAACTATCTTTTTGATGAATTGGTTAAAGATATTAAGGGACAACTTGTTTCATCAGTTTCAAAACAATTATTTGATTAAAAAGGAGAGGAAAAAATGAAATCAACAGACTTTGTTGGCGCAAATACACGCATTCGCGTATATGAAAGTAGTCTCCTTAGAAATGATCAATATGAACGGATGTTACAAGCAAGCAATTTTGAAGAAGCAGTGAATGTTTTAAAAGATACTCCTTATCGAAATGATGTTGAAGAGTTAAAGGAGACTAAAAATTATGATACGCTGTTGATGAATGAATTGCAGTCTGTCTATACTGATTTATTTAAAATTTCTCCTAATCCTAAGTTAATTGAGTTATTTTCATTGCGTTACTCTTATCATAATTTAAAAGTTTTGTTAAAAGAAATGGTTACTAAAAAAGATTTCGATACATTGCTTATAGATATAGGCAGCGTACCTACTTCAGTATTAAGACAAGCAGTCGAAACAAAGAGTTCAAGCGATTTAGATAACGATTATTTAATCAGTATCCAAGAAGCAACTGATGCTTATGAGGAATATAAAGATAGCCAAGCCGTTGATATTATTCTAGATCGCCGTTATTTTACTCATTTAAGGCACCTGGCAGAAAGTCTGGATGATGCTAAGATTTTAGATCTAGTGACTTTTTATATTGATTTGAATAATCTCTCTACTTTAACAAGAGCGATTCGACAAAAAAGAACACGTAATTTTTTAACAACTGTTCTATCCAGCTCTGGGACTATACCTAAGGATCAACTAGTACAAATAGGAGCGGATAATTTAGTTAATGCAGGCAAAAAACTTGCGGAATCTAAATATAAAAACATTATATTAGCATCAATTAATGATGAAACAAAAGAATTATCTCCAGAAAAAATAGATTTAGAAACGGATAATGCTTTTATTAATCGCATAAAAGATGCTAAACTTGAAGTTTTTGGTCCCTTACCAACGATTGCTTATCTCTATGCTAAAGAGAATGAAGTGAAGAATTTAAGACTAATTTTAGTTGGTAAAGAAAATAATCTTCCCATTGAAGCTATTAGAGAAAGGATGCGAATGAACTATGGCTCATAAAATTGGTGTAGTAGGAGATAAAGATTCTATCTTACCATTTAAAATGTTAGGCTTTGATGTTTTCTTCGCATCTGAAGCAAAAGAAGCTAGAACAACGATCGATCGATTAGCAACAGAAAATTATGGCATTATTTACTTGACTGAACCATTAGGTAAGTTGATTCCAGATACCATAAAACGATACGACGAAGAGATTTCGCCTGCTATTATATTGATTCCGAATCATTTAGGATCATTAGATATTGGTAAAAATCGGATTCAAGAAAATGTTGAAAAAGCTGTCGGTCAAAATATTTTATAGGGGGTTACGAGTTTGAAAATAGGAAGAATTGTTAGTGTTTCCGGTCCTTTAGTTACAGCTGAAGGAATGGAAGAAGCAAATATCCAAGATATTTGTAAAGTCGGCAAATTAGGTCTAATAGGCGAAATCATTGAAATGCGCGGAAATGTAGCCTCTATTCAAGTTTATGAAGAAACATCTATGATTGGACCTGGAGAACCAGTTGAAACGACAGGAGACGCGTTATCGGTTGAATTGGCTCCTGGGATGATTGCACAAATGTTTGATGGAATTCAACGACCTCTAGATAAATTTATGGACAAAACAGAAAGTAACTTTTTAGTTCGCGGAGTAAGTATTGAAGCCTTAGATCGAACAAAAAAATGGGAATTTACACCAACTGTTGAAATTGGACAAAAAGTATCTACAGGAGATATCGTAGGTTCAGTTCCCGAAACCAAAGTTATTTCTCATAAAATCATGGTTCCACATGGTATTGAAGGTACAATAAAAAGTATTGAACAAGGTCAATTTGATATTAATGAAACGATTTATAGCATTGAAACAGCAGATGGTGTAAAAGAGTTTACTATGATGCAAAAATGGCCTGTTCGACATGGTCGTCCAACGGCTAAAAAACTAAATCCAGTTGAACCAATGGTAACTGGACAACGTGTTATCGATACTTTGTTCCCAGTAGCTAAAGGCGGTTCAGCAGCTGTACCAGGTCCATTTGGAGCGGGTAAAACGGTTGTTCAGCATCAAATTGCGAAATGGGCAGATGTTGATTTAGTTGTTTATGTTGGTTGTGGTGAACGTGGAAACGAAATGACAGACGTAATCAATGAATTTCCTGAATTGATTGACCCTAATACAGGCGAATCAATCATGGAAAGAACAATCTTGATTGCGAATACTTCTAATATGCCAGTTGCAGCTCGTGAAGCTTCAATTTATACAGGAATCACGATTGCAGAATATTTCCGCGATATGGGTTACAGTGTAGCAATTATGGCTGATTCAACTTCTCGTTGGGCAGAAGCGTTACGTGAAATGTCTGGTCGGTTAGAAGAGATGCCAGGGGATGAAGGATATCCAGCCTACTTAGGTAGCCGTATCGCAGAATACTATGAGCGTGCAGGGAAAGTGATTACGTTAGGATCAGAAGGCAGAGAAGGAAGCATAACAGCTATTGGAGCAGTATCACCTCCTGGAGGAGATACATCTGAACCCGTAACACAAAATACGTTACGTGTAGTAAAAGTTTTTTGGAGCTTGGATAATTTGTTGGCTCAAAGACGTCATTTCCCTTCAATTGATTGGTTGACTTCTTATTCTCTTTATTCAAATGAATTAAATGCTTATATAGGAAATGCTTTGGATAAAGATTGGTCTGCTATGGTTACAAGAACAAAAGCACTTTTACAAGATGAGTCTGAGTTAGATGAAATTGTACGTCTAGTCGGGGTTGATTCTTTATCCGAAAAAGACCGGTTAAAATTAGAAACGGCTAAAATGATTCGTGAAGACTTCTTGCAGCAAAATGCTTTTGATGATGTGGATACGTACACATCAAGAGAAAAACAATACGAAATGTTGGCGACTATTTTGAACTTTGAAGATGAAGCAAGAGCGGGTATGGAACTTGGTGCTTACTTTGCTGAAATTATGAAAGGTACATCAGCTGTTCGTGAACAAATCGCTAAATCTAAATACTTCCCTGAAGAACAAATCAGTAAATTTGAAGTGTTAAGAAATGACATTAAAGAGGCTATACATGAAGTTGTTTCAAAAGGAGGTATGGAAGTAGATGCTTAAAGAATATCGCACAATAAATGAAGTCGTAGGACCCTTAATGGCTGTAGAAGGCGTAGAAGGTGTAAAATTTGATGAGTTAGTTGAAATTCAAATGCAAAATGGTGAAAAAAGACGTGGACAAGTTCTTGAAATTGATGGCGATAAAGCTATGGTTCAGATTTTTGAAGGATCAAGCGGGATTAACTTGAAAGATACAAAAGTTCGCTTTCTAGGAAGACCCTTATCTTTAGATGTTTCTGAAGATATGGTTGGGCGAGTATTCGATGGAATGGGACGCGTAAATGATAATGGTCCAGAATTGATTCCTGAGAAAACATTAGATATCAATGGTGAAGCTATCAATCCAATGGCTCGTGACTATCCAGATGAATTTATTCAAACAGGTATTTCTTCTATTGACCATTTGAATACATTAGTTCGTGGGCAAAAATTGCCAGTGTTTTCTGGTTCAGGTCTGCCACACAAAGAACTAGCCGCTCAAATTGCTCGTCAAGCAACTGTAAAAAATTCGGATGAAAAATTTGCCGTTGTATTTGCAGCTATTGGAATCACTTTTGAAGAAGCCGAGTTCTTTATGGAAGACTTCCGTAAAACTGGCGCAATCGACCGTTCAGTTATGTTTATCAATTTAGCTGATGATCCAGCTATTGAGCGGATCGCAACGCCTAAAATGGCATTGACTGCAGCAGAATATTTAGCTTATGAAAAAGATATGCATGTATTGGTTATTATGACGGATATGACAAATTACTGTGAAGCATTACGTGAAATCTCAGCAGCACGACGTGAAGTTCCGGGTCGTCGTGGTTACCCTGGATATCTTTATACAAACTTGGCTACCTTATATGAACGTGCGGGTCGTCTAGTAGGAGGAAAAGGGTCAGTAACACAAATTCCTATTTTAACAATGCCGGAAGATGATAAAACTCATCCAATTCCAGATTTAACAGGTTACATCACTGAAGGTCAATTGATTTTGTCTCGTGAACTATACAATAGTGGTGTTCAACCGCCAATCGACGTATTGCCTTCTCTTTCTCGTCTAAAAGACAAAGGAACAGGTGAAGGGAAGACTAGAAAAGATCATGCAGCAACGATGAACCAATTATTTGCTGCTTACGCTCAAGGAAAACAAGCTAAAGAACTCGCAGTTGTTCTTGGGGATTCTGCCTTGTCAGATGAAGATAAAATGTTTGCAGAATTTGCGAATCGTTTTGAAAAAGAGTACGTGAATCAAGGGAACTACACAAATCGTACAATTGAAGAAACGTTGGACTTAGGATGGGAATTGTTATCTATTCTGCCACGAACTGAATTGAAACGTATTAAAGACGATATGTTAGACGAATACCTGCCGAAAGGGGAGTAAGTCTAAATGGTGAAGTTAAATGTAAATCCTACAAGAATGGAATTAGCGACATTAAAAGCAAAACTAAGTACAGCAAGTCGTGGCCATAAATTATTAAAAGATAAACAAGATGAATTAATGAGACAATTTATTTTATTAATTCGAAAGAATAACGAGTTGCGTGCAGAAGTTGAAATAAAGTTGACCAAAGCGATGCAATCTTTTGTAATGGCAAAGGCATTGTTGAATGAAAAATTTATTGAAGAACTAGTGGCTATCCCACCTCGGAGTGTTAGTCTTGATTTGTATGAAAAAAATATTATGAGTGTAAAAGTACCTGTAATGAATTTTAACTACAATGATAATGGAAACTCTGAAGAATTGGTTTATGGTTACCTTAATTCTAATAGTGAGTTAGATACATCTATTGAGCAAATGGCAGATGTACTAAAACAACTATTGGAATTGTCTGAAATAGAAAAGACGTGTCAATTAATGGCAGATGAGATTGAAAAAACTCGTCGTCGAGTAAATGCCCTCGAATACATGACGATTCCTCGATATGAAGAAACAATCTATTTCATTCAAATGAAATTGGATGAAAGCGAAAGAGCAGCAATTACTCGTTTAATGAAAGTTAAGGACATGGGATAAATTACAACATAAACAAACGGTATGAAATCAAGACTAATTTTCTTGGTGTAGTACCGTTTTTTTTTGCTGGAATAACATTGGTATACGTTGAAGGTGAAATTTTGACAATATAAAAACGGTTCCTATAAATAAAAAACTATAAGCAATTGGAATTTTATGCTAAACTAGAGAATAAGTTATCTTTAACAGATAAAAACGAGAAGTAGCTAAAGATTATTGAGGTGTTTAGGATGAACCAAAAATTTTCATTTGAAATTATGGAAGAAATGGCTGTTCTTTCTGAAAACGCTAAAGGATGGCGCAAAGAATTAAATCTGGTGAGTTGGAATGGTAATGCTCCTAAATTCGACATTCGTGATTGGAGCTCTGATCATGAGAAGATGGGGAAAGGCATTACTTTAACAAATGAAGAAATGACTGAACTCAAACAGTTTTTAAACTCTTAGGCAAATAGCATTTGTTAGATCTGGATAATGGGAAAGAAGTATTTCGTACATTTTAAGGATAGGAAGGATTTTGACATGACTGAACGTGGACTTTTAATTGTTCTTTCTGGACCGTCTGGAGTAGGAAAAGGGACAGTAAGACAGGCAATATTCGAGAGCGGAGATAACGATTTTGATTATTCGATTTCAATGACGACTCGAAAGCAAAGAGCAGGAGAAAGAGATGGAGTAGATTACTTTTTCAGTACAAAAGAAAAATTTGAAGCTTTGATTGAAAGCGGAGGATTATTAGAATATGCTGAATATGTAGGGAATTACTATGGAACTCCTCTTGAGTATGTTGAAGAAACATTGCAACGAGGCAAAGATGTGTTCTTAGAAATAGAAGTTCAAGGAGCCCTTCAAGTTCGTGAAAAAATGCCTGAAGGAATATTTATCTTTTTAACACCACCAGATTTAAAAGAATTAAAATCTCGTATAGTTGGTCGGGGAACAGATGAAATGCCTGTAATTGAACAACGTATGACAAAAGCAATTGAAGAAATTGATTTAATGCGTTATTATGATTATGCGGTTGAAAACGATAAAGTCGAGAACGCTGTAAGAAAAATCAAACAAATCATTGAGAGTGAACATTTAAAAGTGTCACGCGTGATAGAACGTTACAAAAAAATGATTGAGGAGCTGTAAAAATCATGATGTTAGAACCATCTATTGATAGTTTATTAGAAAAAATTGAATCAAAATATTCGTTAGTTACCTTAGCAAGTAAAAGAGCCCATGAACTTGATGGTGGCTCAATGCCGATGTTAGAAAACTATCGTTCACATAAAAATGTTGGTCGTGCTTTAGAAGAAATTAATAATGGCGATCTAGTTATTGACCCAGTAACGGTTGGACCTGAAGAATAAGACACATATCTAAAAAGTGCTTCAAAGTAATGGTTTTCTTACTTTGAAGCACTTTTGTCTTAAAATAAAGAAGAATAGATTGGATTACCGTTAAGAATTAGAGGATGGCCAAGACAAATGCATCTATTTCTAGTAAAATAAGTAGAAAAGCGTGATAATCCCGTTCTAGTTCGAAAAGAAAATAGTAAAGGCAGCTCTAAATGAGCATACTGAGTAATGGCTAAGAGTCTTTTAGTTTTAACAGCTTAGGTAAACAGTAAGTGGGGAATAGAAACAATGGTTTTTGAAACCTTATCAGGAGGGATGTCAGTTGTTAAAAGGGAAAAAAATTGCAGTATACGTAACCGGAGGTATTGCTGTCTATAAAGTTTCTGATTTGGTAAGACGCTTAATAAAAGCAGGGGCTACAGTAAAAGTAGCTATGACAAAATCTGCCACTGAATTTGTTACACCGTTAACCTTTCAAATTTTAAGTAAACATCATGTATATACAGATACATTTGATGAACGCGAAGGAGACAAAGTCAGTCATATTCATTTGGCTGATTGGTCTGATCTAGCAGTAGTGGCTCCAGCAACAGCTAACAGCCTCGCTAAAATGGCAAACGGTCTAGCAGATGATTTTGTATCTACGGCATTGTTAGCTACAACAGCCCCCGTATTTATTGTGCCTGCAATGAATCAGCATATGCTGGAAAATCCAGCAACGGTCAGAAACATTCAAACTCTGGAAGATGACGGTCGTTTTGTGATGGAACCTGATACAGGTTTTCTAGCTGAAGGGTATAATGGAAAAGGCCGTTTCCCTGAGACGGAAAAAATTGTTGAAACGATCCAAGAATTTTTATTAAATAAAGAACCCAATTTACCTTTGAAAAATAAAAAGGTTGTTATTACAGCTGGAGGGACAAAAGAAAGAATTGATCCCGTTCGATATATTACGAATGATTCTTCTGGGAAAATGGGGTACAGCTTAGCTATTGCTGCACGTAATTTAGGAGCAGATGTTTGTTTGATTTCAGCCTCTAAGACATTGCAGACGCCATATGGAGTAAGTTTAATACCGGTTGAAACGGCACAACAAATGCATCAAGCTGTTGATGCTGAGTTTGATACTGCTTCTATTGTTATTATGTCTGCTGCTGTATCCGATTATCGACCAGAACAAGCCTTAAATGAAAAAATAAAGAAAAATGAGCAGGAAATGATACTTAAATTAGTGAAAAATAAAGATATACTGGCTACTCTGGGCAGTCAGAAAAAGCATCAATTTCTAATTGGTTTTGCTGCCGAAACAACAAACGTTGAAGAATATGCTAAAGGAAAACTAATAAAGAAAAAGGCTGATATGATCGTTGCAAATGATGTCTCTAAACCTCATGCAGGATTTAATAAAGATACAAATGAAGTAACGATTTTTATGGTTGACGAAGAACCTGTAGAATTATCAGTTAATAGTAAACAAGCGATCGCTGAAGAAATACTAGCTGTTGCTCTTACTAAAATGACGAAATAAAGGTGTGAAAATGAGTGGTTTCAATTGCTAAAGTTATTGTGGATATACCAACAATGCAGACAAACAAACCTTATGATTACCGTATTCCGGATGAACTTGAACAAGATGTTGTCCAAGGAATGCGTGTCGTAGTTCCTTTTGGTTTAGGTGCGAGAAAAGTACAAGGCTTTGTTGTAGAAATTACTCACTCAACAGATTATGAAGGCGAGTTAAAATCTATTGTTGGTTTGATGGATTTAACAGCAGTTTTAAATCAAGAAATGCTGCTGTTAGGAAAAGAGATGGCACGTAAAACCTATGCTTTCCAAATAACGTGCTATCAAACAATGTTACCGGCAATTTTGAAAGCAAAATACGAAAAAAAAATCCGCTTGATTGATGAAATACCAGAAGATCTATTTTTTGAATTGTTTAAAGGCAAGAATGAAATCAACTGGGATGAAGCAGAATCAAGAGCTATTTTGCCTCAATTGATCGATTTAAAGAAAAAAGATGCTGTAGAAGTTGTTTATGAAGTGAAAAATCAAGCAAAGACGAAGAAAAAAAGAGTACTTCAAGCTAATTTATCTTTTGAGCAATTAGAAGATGAAAAAATTTCATTAGGCAAACGTGGACCCAAACAGCGGCTGCTTTTAGAAGTCTTACAAATGTTAGACGACAAAGAGATTAGTGTAAGTGAGTTGACTTTATCAACCAAACTTACTGCATCAGATATTCGAACGGGTGAAAAAAAAGATTGGCTGACAATCAAAGAAGTTGAGGTTTACCGTGATCCGTTTAAAAATCAAAGTTTTAAACCAACTGTGTCTTTTCAATTAAATGAG
This sequence comes from Carnobacterium inhibens subsp. inhibens DSM 13024, assembly GCF_000746825.1. Taxonomy (NCBI): domain Bacteria; kingdom Bacillati; phylum Bacillota; class Bacilli; order Lactobacillales; family Carnobacteriaceae; genus Carnobacterium; species Carnobacterium inhibens. The sequence continues at coordinate 201,343 of NZ_JQIV01000006.1, forward strand.
GGGCAGGAAAAAGCCATTCAACCGATTTTAAAGGCCGTATCTGAGGAAAGAACTGAAGTGTTTTTGTTAAAAGGGGTAACGGGTAGTGGAAAGACAGAAATTTATTTGCAAACTATTGCTCAAACACTGCAAAATAATAAAAGTGCTTTAATGCTAGTACCTGAGATAGCTCTAACGCCTCAAATGGTCAATCATTTTAAAGGCCGTTTTGGTGAAAAGGTAGCCGTACTGCATAGTGGATTATCCGTTGGTGAAAAGTATGATGAATGGCGTAAAATCGAACGAGGCGAAGCTCGTGTAGTTGTAGGTGCACGTTCATCTATCTTTGCACCGGTAAAAAATATTGGAGTAATCATTATAGATGAAGAACATGAAGCTACGTATAAGCAAGATGAAAATCCAAGATACCACGCTAGAGATATAGCCATTTGGAGGGCCAATTACCATGATTGTCCAGTTATCTTAGGAAGTGCTACTCCGTCATTAGAATCAAGGGCACGAGCTCAAAAAAACGTTTATACATTGCTAGAATTGCCTACAAGAGTTAACCGCAAAGAATTACCAGATGTTGAAATCGTAGATATGAGAGAAGAAGTGAAAAATGCCAATCGAAGCAGTTTTTCGGTTCTTTTACAAGAAAAAATTCGTGATCGGATAGCAAAAAAAGAACAAATTGTTTTATTACTAAACCGACGTGGTTATTCTTCATTTGTTATGTGCCGAGATTGCGGTTTTGTTTTACCTTGCCCAAATTGTGATATTTCCTTGACACTACACATGGATACTAAAACAATGAAGTGCCACTATTGTGGTCATGAAGAAAAGATTCCTTATACTTGTCCAAGTTGTAAAGGGAATAAAATTCGTTATTATGGTACTGGGACCCAAAAAATTGAGGAAGAGCTAAAAGAAGTTCTTCCTGAGGCAAAAGTGATCCGAATGGATGTGGATACTACCCGGAAAAAAGGTGCACATGAAAAGTTGCTGACTTCTTTTGGAAATGGTGAAGCAGACATTTTATTAGGCACACAAATGATCGCAAAAGGGTTGGATTTTCCAAATATTACACTAGTAGGCGTTTTAAACGCGGACACTGGATTAGGATTGCCTGACTTTAGAGCCAGCGAGCGTACATTTCAATTATTGACTCAGGTGAGTGGGCGTGCGGGTAGAGCAGAATTAACTGGAGAAGTCATCGTTCAGACATTTAACCCTGAACATTATGCCATTCAGTTAGCTAAAGAACACGACTATGATACATTTTATAAAAAAGAGATGTCTTTGAGACATCGAGGGAGTTATCCACCTTACTTTTATACCGTTCTCATTACAACGAGTCATGAAGAAGAACTTGCGGCTGCAAAGAAAATGCAGCATATCGTTCAATACATTAAACCTCAATTGCAACCTGAAACGATTATGTTAGGGCCAACGCCTAAAGCGGTAGCTCGTATGAATAACCGATATTACTACCAAACAATCATTAAATATAAAAATGAACCGCATTTAAAAGCAGCCTTGCAAACAATTTTGATGGAATCTCAAAAAGAAATGACAAAAGGGCTACAAATTGCTATTGATTCTGAACCAATGAACTTTATTTAATGGTTGAAGATTTAGTTAGCAAAAAATAGAAAGAGAGAAGGTCAATGATGTCCGTATTGCCAATTGTAAAATACCCCAATCCCATACTGACTACTCCTACAAAAGAAGTAGAAGAAATTACCGATGAGATTATCCAACTATTAGAGGATATGCATGAAACAATGATCGAAAATGATGGAATTGGAATCGCAGCTCCACAAGTAAATAGTAACCTCCGTTTAGCATTAGTAGAAATTGATGAAGATTCTGGATTATTTGAAATGATTAATCCAAAAATTGTTCAATCATCTGGAGAAGCCATTGATGTAGAAGGTTGTTTGAGTTTTCCAGAAGTGTACGGAACTATAAAAAGAGCGGATACGATCGTATTAAGATACTATGACCGCAATGGCGATGAATATGAAGTCGAAGCAGATGACTATTTAGCACGTGCGTTTCAACATGAGTTGGAACACTTGGATGGCAAGTTGTTTACAGATAAAATCATTCAAAAAATCAAACCAGAAGATTTAGAAAGTTATATGGAGGCGAATTTAGAATGACCAAAATTATATTTATGGGAACCCCGGCATTTTCAGTTCCTATACTCAAAGCTTTAACAAACTCAGAATATGACGTAATAGCGGTTGTGACGCAACCAGATCGACCTGTGGGAAGAAAGAAACTATTAACACCTTCACCTGTTAAAGCAGCTGCGCTTGAACTTGGATTGCCTGTTTTTCAACCAGAAAAAATTTCGGGTTCACCAGAAATGGATGCACTTATCGCTTTAGAACCAGATTTGATCGTTACAGCAGCATTCGGACAGTTTCTGCCGCAAAAATTATTATCTGTACCTAAATATGGTGCTGTAAACGTACATGCATCATTACTTCCTAAGTACCGTGGAGGCGCACCCGTTCATTACGCTCTTATAAAAGGGGAAAAAGAAACTGGAGTTTCGATCATGTATATGGAGAAAAAGATGGATGCAGGCGATATACTTGCACAACGTTCATTAGAGATTACTGAAAATGATGATGTTGGAACCTTATTTGATCGGTTAAGCGTACTGGGCAAAGAATTGTTGATGGAAACTTTGCCTAAATTATTGGCAGGAGAAATCACACCGTTAAAACAAAACGAAGATGAAGTTACTTACTCGCCTAATATTAAACGTGAAGAAGAAATGATAGATTGGAATAAAACAGCCCAAGAAGTTGATTATCAAGTTCGCGGCATGCGTCCTTGGCCAGTGGCTTATACGTTATTAGAAGGTAAAAGATTGAAATTATGGGATGTAAGACCTACTGATGAAAAAACAACTGCTATTCCAGGTACCATTATCAAAATGGATAAAGAAGCGATTTATGTAGCTTGTGGAGAGCAAACTGTTGCAAAATTAAATGAAGTCCAACCAGCTGGAAAAAGTAAAATGAGTGTTATGGCTTTTTTAAGTGGAGTAGGAAGCCAACTGAACGTTGGAGAAAAGGTAGGGTCAAATGGAGACTAATCAAAATCCACAAAAAAGAAATGTCAAAAAAACTAGTCGCTATCTAGCGATGTCTATACTAGAGCGGACAGATAAAACAGGGTCTTATTCAAACCTTCTTATTAACGAAGCGATTCAAAAAAATAAGTTGAATGCCGCAGATGCTCGCTTGTTGACTGAATTGGTCTATGGCGTATTGCAACGGAAATTAACTTTGGATTTTTATTTATCTCCATTTTTAAATGAAGATAAAAAAATTGATGCATGGGTACGGAATCTTTTAAGACTCTCTATTTACCAAATGATTTATCTGGATAAAATACCTGCTCATGCTATCCTTTTTGAGGCAGTAGAAGTCGCTAAGAAAAAAGGGCATATTGGTATAAGTAAATTTATAAACGGAGTATTAAGAAGTGCCGAACGTAAAGGGTTTCCTGATACTGAAACTATCTCAGACCCGATTGAACGATTGAGTATCGAACTTAGTATGCCAAGATGGTTGGTAGAGAAATTTACTGCTGATATCGGATTGGAAGAAACAAAACACTTAGGTGAATCTTTGCTTCGTCCAAGTCATTCAAGTGCAAGAGTAAACGGAAAATTTTTGACAGTTGATGAAGCATTAGAAGCAATGGAAGAAGAAGGTTTTGATGTTCGTGAGAGTGTCATTTCTCCAGTTGGTATCGTCAGTGATGGCGGACACTTTGCTTCTTCACCACTGTTTCAATCTGGTCAATTAACGATTCAAGATGAATCTTCTCAATTAGTTGCACCAGCTTTACAAATCGAACCGCATCATCAAGTATTAGATGCTTGTGCTGCTCCAGGCGGCAAAACAACGCATATTGCTTCTTACTTATCTGCTGAAGAAGGCGGAAAAGTAACGGCACTTGATCTTCATGAACACAAAGTGGCATTGATTACAGAAAATGCTAAAAGAATGCATGTAGAAGATGTGGTAACAGCCATGAAATTAGATGCAAGAAATGTAGATCAAGAGTTCTCAGATGAACAATTTGACCGTATATTAGTAGATGCTCCGTGTTCTGGTTTAGGATTAATGAGACGTAAGCCTGATATTAAATACACTAAGAAAGAAAAAGATTTATTAAATTTACAAAAAGTACAACTTGGTATTCTGGAACAAGTCGCTCCAAAACTAAAAGTAGGTGGACTTTTAGTTTACAGTACGTGTACAATAGCAAATGAGGAAAATAAAGATACGATTGAACATTTTTTAGCTGCACATGAAGAATTTGAAAAAGTTCCAGTTGTTGCAGCAGAAGCTCTTTCTAAATGTGTGAAAGATGGATTCTTACAACTTTATCCGCATGATTTTGGAACGGATGGGTTCTTTATTAGTTGTGTCCGAAAAATACAGAAATAAATTTAATTAAGATCAAAGGAAAGATAACTAAAAATGGGGTGGTGCGGGGAAAAGTAATTAGCCCATATCTTTGTCCCACTTCCTTTTTAGTTTGTCTTTTTATACTTGATGAGTGATTAAATTTCTGTATCATTTCACTACGGCTTGTTTATTCAAGCCGCAGTGAAATGATACAGAACGTTCATGATCAATTAAAATTTGACAATGTAATCAATAGTGAAAGGCATGAGGTGAAACAATGGAGATTGTATTTCGTAGTGATACCGGAAAAAAGAGAAAAAATAATCAAGATTTTGCTGGTTATTTTATAAATAAAAAGAATATTAGACTAGCTATTCTTTGTGATGGAATGGGAGGACATCGAGGCGGCGATGTGGCTAGTGAAATGGCCGTTTCTCATTTAGGGCATACATGGGAAGAATCCGATGTTCAAGATGCTGAACAGATCACACAGTGGATGTTGACACGAATTAGTCGCGAAAACAAACGCATTTTGGAGAAATCACGTAAATTTTTTGATTTAGAAGGAATGGGTACAACACTTGTAGCAGCAGCAGTAGTAGATCAAGAATTTGTGATTGCAAATATTGGTGATAGCAGAGCTTACCACTATACTGGAGGCCGATTAAATCAAGTCACTGAAGATCATTCTTTAGTAAATGAATTGGTAAAAAGCGGAGAAATTTCTTCTGAGGATGCTGAAAATCATCCAAGAAAGAATGTGCTGACACGTTCATTAGGTGTAACGGAAGAAATCGATATTGATGTAACGATTTTACCCGCATTGCCTAATGATCAAATGTTGCTTTGTTCAGATGGATTAACCAATATGGTGGAAGATGAAGATATAAACGAGGTTTTGAGTATCCAAAAATCGAGTGAAGAAAAAGTTGAAACTTTAGTAACAATGGCTAACGAGCGTGGAGGTTATGACAATATAACAATTATGTTAGTTCAAATCACAGCAGAAAGGGGGGATAACAATGGAAATGGGTAAGAAACTTAATGGGCGATATAAAATTATTGGTACAGTTGGAGCTGGAGGTATGGCAAATGTTTATCTTGCAAAAGATCTCATTTTAGAAAGAGATGTAGCAGTTAAAGTATTGCGTTTCGACTTTAGAGATGATCAAGATACCATTCGACGTTTTAAACGTGAAGCGTTGGCTGCTACAGAATTGACGCATCCTAATATTGTCAGTGTTTATGATATTGGAGAAGAAGAAAACAATCAATACATTGTAATGGAATACGTCAAAGGAATGGATCTAAAGCATTATATCCATAGCAATTTCCCTATTCCTTACCAAAAAGTATTGGATATCATGAGACAAATACTGGCAGCAGTTGCAGAAGCCCACAAGAATAGTATTATTCATAGAGATTTAAAACCACAAAATGTTTTGATCGATGAAGAAGGTACAGTGAAAATAACGGATTTTGGTATAGCAGTAGCGCTATCGCAAACGTCTATTACCCAAACCAATTCTTTATTGGGTTCGGTTCATTACCTCTCTCCAGAACAAGCAAGAGGAGGAATGGCGACGAAACAATCTGATATTTATTCGTTAGGCATTATCTTGTATGAATTACTAACAGGTAATGTACCTTTTGAAGGCGAATCTGCAGTATCGATTGCTTTGAAACATTTTCAAGAGTCCCTGCCTTCTGTTAAAGATTTTGACCATCGTATACCGCAACCATTAGAGAATGTTGTTCTTAAAGCAACAGCGAAAGAAACTGTGGACAGGTATCGAACCGTTCAAGAAATGGCTTCTGATTTAGCAACTTCTTTGACACCTCAAAGAATCAATGAGACAAAATTTGTACCAGCTAGTATGATGGAGAAAACTAAAGTGTTGGAACCGATTGTTCCCGTAGCTCCTACAGTCATGGCGGAAGAAAAAGCTGCTGAAGCAGAAACTGCTAAAGAAGACAAAAAAAATAAAAAAATAAAAAAAGACAAAAAAACCAAGAAGAAAAAACGAAAGATCATCTGGTTGACATTGTTGTTACTTGTTCTTGTTTTTGTAGGAAGTATGGTGGCATTAGCTCTTACAGCTCCTAAAGATGTTTTTGTACCAGATGTTATAGGTATGTCAAAAGAAGAAGCCGAAGAAGCTCTTTCGATGGTAAACTTGACAGTCAAAACGACGATTATAGAAACAAGCGAAGATGTTGAAGCAGGTCTCATAACACGAACAGATCCGGAAACAGGAACAAGTGTGAAAGAAGAAACGGATGTTAATCTTTATGTTAGTTCTGGGAAAGAAACGGTTTCATTTAGAGATTATATAGGTGAGCCTTATGAAGAAGTTAAAGCAGAACTCATTGAACAAGGTTTTGATACTAAACGAGTAGATGCCAGCAGCGAAACTTATCCAGAAGGTACGATTATGGAACAAAGTGTAACTGAAGGTGAAGAAGTGGTTCCAAGCGAAACAACAGTGACATTGACTGTGAGTACCGGCGAAGCCATGATTGAAATGAGAGATTTGACAGGTTATTCTGAAAAAGGTGTACAAGACTATGCTAATGAAAATGGGTTGACTGTAACATTCAAAGAAGAATATTCTAATGACATTTCAGAAGGTCAAGTTATTTCACAAGATCCTGCTGCCGGTGAACTATTGTCAAGTGGGACGCCTTTCTCAGTGGTAATTTCGTTGGGTAAACAGCCTGTACAGACCTTTTCAAAAAAAGTAAGTATCCCTTATGCTGAACCAAAAGCGGAGGAAGAGTCTGAGAAAGAGTCAGAAAGCAGCTCTCAGGAGTCAACTCCAGTACCGAACGAGATTATTATCTATATAGAAGATGAAGAACATACTTTAGATAAAGAATTCCAGAAGTTCACTATTACAGAAGATTTTGAGACAGTTATTCCATTCGTTCTCCAAGAAGGTGACACAGCATCTTATCGTATTGAACGAGACGGAGAAGTGATAGAAGAAAAGACAAACGTTACAGCTGAATGATAAAATAAATCAAAAGGATTCAGAAACTATTTTAAGTTTCTGAATCCTTTTTTTGATCATAAAAAATAAAACTAGGATGATTAAAATCTTGCTTTCTTGAGTTTCATTCAGTAGAGTAGAAAAGAGAGCACGATTTAGGAGGGGTTTTATTGCCGGAAGGTCAAATTAGAAAAGCATTAAGCGGTTTTTATTATGTGTATTACAAAGGAGAAACCTATCAAACCAGAGGAAGAGGGAATTTTCGAAAAAGAGATTTAACACCTTTGGTTGGTGATTATGTCTTATTTGAAAGTGGCAATTTAAGTGAAGGTGTCGTACAAGAATTGTTACCTAGAAAAAATGAACTAGTCCGTCCTACCGTAGCAAATGTTGACATAGGCGTGGTAGTGATGTCTGCTATTGAACCAAATTTTTCAACAAATTTATTAGATCGCTTTTTGGTTACTTTAGAAAGCAAAGGAATCCAAGCCATTATATATATTAGTAAAATTGATTTATTAACTGAAGAGTTGTTTCAAGAATTAAAAGAAAAACAACAGGACTATGGAAAAATGGGTTATATTCTTATTGTTCCTGAACCAACAGATAACAAAAAATCGTTAGAAAAATTAACTTCTTATTTCCCTAATAACTTAACTGTTTTTATGGGCCAATCGGGTGCTGGAAAATCAACCTTGTTGAATAGTATTGCTCCTGATTTGTTGTTGAAAACTGCTGAAATCTCAAGTTCACTTGGGCGTGGAAAACATACAACAAGACATGTTGAATTGCTGCCTTTGTATGACGGATTAGTAGCAGACACTCCAGGGTTTAGTTCAATTGATTTTTTGGAATTAGAAGCAGAAGAACTCTCATCTTGTTTCCCTGAATTTGTTGAGGTACAAGACCAATGCCGTTTTAGAGGATGTATGCATAAAAAAGAACCAGGCTGTCAAGTTAAAAAAGATGTTGAGTCACATGCGATACCGGAATATCGGTACAAACATTACTTGCAATTTTTAAATGAAATTGAAAGCCGTAAACCACGATACGATAATAAAGATAAGAAATGAGGACGAGTAAATGAAGTTAGCACCATCTATTTTGAGTGCAGATTTTGCGAATTTAGAAAGAGATATCCGTTTAGTTGAAGATGGAGGGGCAGACTACATTCATGTTGATGTTATGGATGGACATTTTGTTCCTAATATTACCTTTGGAGCGGATACAGTAGCTGCTATCCGTTCAGTTACGAAATTGCCTTTAGATTGTCATTTAATGGTTGAGTACCCAGAAAATTACATTGAAAATTTTGCTAAAGCAGGAGCAGACATCATTACTGTTCATGTTGAGAGTACATCTCATATTCATCGTGTGATTCAATTGATAAAAAAACAAGGCGTTAAAGCAGGAATTGCGGTTAATCCAGGAACACCAATCGAATCCTTGATACATGTATTGGATCTAGTTGATTTGGTTTTAGTTATGACAGTCAATCCTGGCTATGGCGGACAAAGCTTTATCCCAGAAACTTTAAAGAAAATTGAACGAGCTAATGAATTGAAAAATAAAGAAGGTTACAGCTACGAAATTGAAGTTGACGGAGGAATAGCAGAAGGTACGGCTAAACAATGCAAAGAAGCAGGAGCATCTGTTTTTGTTGCTGGGTCATATATTTATACTGCTGACGAACCTCTTAATAGAATGGCATTATTAAAGGATGCGGTAAGGTAATATGGTACAACTTGCCATTATGGTCGGTGGACCGTACGATCGCATACCGGACATTAAACAAGCCGATTCGAAAGAAATCATTTGGATAGGTGTAGACAGAGGTTCTGTACGTTTGCTAGAACAAGGAATTATTCCTAAAATAGCCCTTGGAGATTTTGATTCGGTTACAGAAGAAGAATTAAAAGAAATAAAAAAAGAAGTTGGCGACGTTCGAGTCTATAAAGCTGAAAAAGATGAAACGGACACCGAATTAGCAGTTCAAATAGCTTTTGATGAATTCGATCCGGACAGTGTATCGATTTATGGTGCTACTGGCGGAAGAATGGATCACTTGTTAAATAATATCTACATGGTATTTCAACCTAAATTTTTCAAACAAGCCACTAAAATTCGCTTAATAGATAAACAGAATACTATCACTTATTACAAGCCGGGTACGCATAAGCTAGTTAAAGAAGTGGATAAGAAATACCTTGCCTTTACCTGTTTGTCCCCTGTAGAACGTTTATCTATAATGGATGCAAAATATCGTTTGAGCCATTCAGACTTTACTTATCCAATCTCCTTGGCCAGCAATGAATTTGTTTCTGACACCGCAACTTTTTCATTTGATTCAGGATTAATTGCTGTCATCCAAAGCAAAGACAATGAAACTATTGGTAGCTGAAACAAGTCTTCTGTATGAAAAATAGAACAAATAAAAAGAACCTTTTCCATGACGATGGGAAAGGTTCTTTTTTAAGTAAAATTATACGCGTTCAATTTTACCAGATTTAAGTGCTCGAGCAGATACCCAAACTTTTTTAGGTGATCCGTCAACCATGATGCGAACTTTTTGTAAGTTAGCACCCCAAGTACGTTTTGTTTTGTTCATAGCGTGAGAGCGGTTATTTCCGCTTCTTGCTTTACGTCCTGTAATTACACATTCTTTAGCCATTAGTCTTTCCTCCTTTGCCGATATATCGAAGCAAAGCTTCAATCAATACTCATACTTCAATAATTTATCATAATTCGGTTGCCTTTGCAACAATTTTCTTTCAAGGAAATTTACTTGACAGGCTTTTTTATTTGCTTATTATCATTAAAATGAGGAATAAATTACGGAAACTTAGTTTTTCTTTTCTTAATGGGTCTGCTATGATAAAATATAGAGTAGTAATTTATGGCTTGCTAGCCAAAAGGAGGATTTTTAACATGGCAGTTAAAATCAAAACACAATTCGGAGCAATAGATATTTCAAATGAAGTCATTGCAACCGTGGTTGGTGGTGCTGCAACCGAAATTTTTGGAATCGTTGGAATGGCAAGTAAAAGCCAAATACGTGACAATTTAAATGATATACTGAAAAAGGAAAACTATTCACGCGGAATAATTGTGCGTCAAGAAGACAATGGTGTTGCAATTGATATTTATATTATTGTAAGTTATGGAATAAAAATTTCTGAAGTCAGCCGTAATGTGCAAGAAATCGTAAAATACAATTTAGAAACCATGCTGGGTGTTACTGCTAATACTGTAAATGTCTTTGTACAAGGCGTTCGTGTATTAAATGACTAAAAAAATATTTATTAAAAGAAGAAATAGTTACTGATACTTTGTTGGGAAGTAACTAAGGAGGATATATGTAGTGAAAGTTACAAAATTAGAAGGTAAACAGTTTCGCTTAATGGTAGCAACAGGTGCTGATCGTTTAGATAAAAATGCGGAATATGTAAACTCGTTGAACGTTTTTCCAGTTCCAGATGGAGACACAGGGACTAATATGAATTTATCATTGGCAAGTGGCGCTAAAGCAGTTGCTAATACAACTTCTGAAAGTATAGGGGATCTATCAGCGGCTCTTTCAAAAGGTTTATTGATGGGCGCTCGTGGAAACTCTGGAGTTATCTTATCTCAATTGTTTAGAGGATTCGGCAAAGCTATTGAAAATAAAGAAACGTTGTCTTCTAAAGACTTTTCAGAAGCATTTACTAGAGGTGTGGAAACGGCTTATAAAGCAGTTATGAAACCAGTTGAAGGAACGATTTTGACTGTGGCTCGTGAATCTGCTAAAGTCGGTGAAAAAAAAGCAAAAGAAACTGATGATATTGTTGAAGTAATGGAAGCAATCGTACGAGGTGCTAAAAAATCATTAGCTAAAACGCCTGATTTATTACCTGTACTTAAAGAAGTTGGGGTTGTTGATAGTGGTGGACAAGGTCTTTTATTTATTTATGAAGGATTCTTAGAAGTGCTATCTGGGAAAATTGTAGAAGAAGACATTTACCAACCTTCTGCTCAAGAAATGACAGAATTAGTTAATGCTGAACACCATAGAAGTGTTTCTAATCATATCCATACTGAAGATATCAAATTTGGTTATTGTACAGAAATCATGGTTCAAATTGGTAAAGGCGAAACTGTTGACAGTGAATTTGACTATGACATATTCCGTAATCATTTAAATGAAATCGGAGATTCTTTATTGGTTGTATCTGATGACGAAATCGTTAAAGTTCATGTTCATACAGAACATCCAGGAGAAGTTATGAACTATGGACAAAAATTTGGTTCATTGATCAAAATCAAAGTTGATAACATGCGTGTTCAACATGAAACGATTCTTGAAAATGAATCACCACAACCTGCTAAAAAAGCAGCTAAAACACCTTATGGAATCATTGCTGTTGCAGCCGGTGAAGGTGTTCAAAACTTATTTAAAAGTTTAGGTGTGGATTATGTTATCAGTGGCGGCCAAACAATGAATCCAAGTACAGAAGATATTCTTAAAGCAATCGAAGAAGTTAATGCGGAAAAGATTATTATCTTACCAAACAATAAAAATATATTTATGGCAGCTGATCAAGCAGCTGAAGTTAGTGAATTACCAGTGGTTGTTGTTCCTAGTAAGACAGTATCACAAGGTATGACAGCGATGTTAGCATTCAATGAATTAAATGACTTAGACACGAATAAAGCTGAGATGATGAACGAATTATCGAATGTTGTTAGTGGACAAGTGACTAATGCTGTAAGAGATACAGATATCGATGGAATCTCTATTAAAAAAGATGATTTCATGGGAATTATTGAAGGCAAAATTAAAGTATCGCAACCTGATCGTAAACAAGTTACGATTGAAACCTTAAAACAAATGATTTCAGAAGACAGTGAAATTGTGACGATTTTACTTGGCGAAGATGGCGATAAAGATGAAGCTGATGAAATTGCGGCGGAGATCGAAAACCTATTTGAAGATGTAGAAGTAGAAGTTCATGACGGTCAACAACCTGTTTATCCTTACATCTTGTCAGTAGAATAATAAAAGAGACAAAAATAGATACGGATTTCATTCCATTCCTATTTTTGTCTTTTTTAGTCAATTAAAATGGCTACATATAAAGTAGGTAGAGTTTTATTTTAGAAAAAAGGCACTAAAGGGAGGTGAAAGACAAGTCAAAAAATCAATGAAACTGTTTTTGATTTGTCTAAAATTATATGACAAAGTCAATTTATGATAGTGTTTCTGTCCTCCCTTATGTTGGAGAAAAGCGGTTAGAAGCATTGCATCAATTGGGGATCCATACCATTGCTGATTTGCTTTCTCACTATCCGATCCGCTATGAAGACATTCAAGAAAAAGACCTATTGGAAATAGAAGATCAAGAAAAAGTAACGTTAAAAGGGAATGTTGTTTCAGAAGCGGTCGTCAGCCGATTTGGACCCAAAAAGAATCGGTTATCATTTCGACTGATTATTGAACATGCAGTAATAACGGTAACGTTTTTTAATCAACCCTATTTAAAAAGTAAAATCGTTACTGGGGAAGAAATGGCTGTATTTGGAAAATGGGATGCAAAAAGAAAAAGTTTAATGGGGATAAAGATTTTAGGTACCCGTTCTGATGCTGAACATGGCGATTTTGAATCTGTTTATAGTGCAAATAAACACATTAAACAAAGTACGATTCTGCAATTGATCACCGAAGCCTTCAAACTTTATGAAGACCTCATTCCTGAAGTTGTACCACAGGAATTAAAAACAAAATACAGACTTATTTCCCATCACGATGCTATTTCTGCTATGCATTTTCCAGCATCAGAAGAACAAAAAGTCCAGGCCAGAAGAGAAGTTGTTTTTGAAGAATTTCTCTTGTATCAAATGCGCATGCAAATTGTGCGTAAAAAACAAAAAGCAATGGGTAAAGGAAATTCAGTTAATTACAACGTTAAGGATTTAAGAAACTTTATTGAAACCTTGCCTTTTGAATTAACGAAGGCTCAAAAACGTGTAGTGAATGAAATTTGTAGTGATTTAAGACAACCTATTCATATGCATCGCTTATTGCAAGGAGATGTTGGAAGTGGGAAAACGATCGTTGCTGCAATTGCATTGTATGCTGCTGCAAATGTTGGTTTTCAGTCTGCTTTAATGGTTCCCACTGAAATTCTTGCTGAACAGCATATGGAAAGTTTAGATGAGCTTTTTGACCCTTTGGAAGTTAAAATAGCATTGCTAACAGGTTCAACAAGAACAAAAGATCGACGCATTATTTTAGAACAATTAGCGAATGGTGAATTGGATGTCCTTATAGGAACACATGCATTGATTCAAGAAGATGTACATTTTTCTCGTCTTGGTCTAGTTATCACAGATGAACAGCATCGTTTCGGGGTAAATCAACGAAAATTATTAAGAGATAAGGGAAAAGATGCGGATGTTTTATTTATGACCGCAACGCCTATTCCGCGAACATTAGCTATTACAACATATGGTGAAATGGATGTTTCGATTATCGATGAAATGCCCGCTGGAAGAATACCTATTCAAACTACGTGGATCAAACCGCAAAACTTTGAAAAGACATTAGAATTTATTGAAATTCAATTAAAAAAAGGATCTCAGGCGTATGTTATTTGTCCGCTTATTGAAGAGTCTGAAAGTTTGGATGTTAAAAACGCGACAGATATTTATGAAAAGTTATCCGTATATTATGGTGGCCGTTTTGAAGTAGGGTTATTGCATGGTAAAATGAAATCTTCTGAAAAAGAAAGCATTATGGAAAATTTCAAAGAGCGTAAATTAGATGTGCTTGTTTCTACAACCGTTATTGAAGTTGGGGTAAATGTGCCCAATGCGACAACAATGGTGATTTATGATGCAGATCGCTTTGGATTGTCTCAACTGCATCAATTAAGAGGGCGGGTTGGTCGAGGCGTCAAAGAATCTTATTGTATTCTAGTCGCAAATCCCAAAACGGAAAACGGAATCGAACGAATGAAGATAATGACTGAAACCACAGATGGTTTTTTATTGAGTGAAAAAGATTTAGAATTAAGAGGTCCTGGAGATTTGTTTGGGAATAAACAGTCAGGGCTGCCGGATTTTAGAGTTGGGGATATCATTGGTGATTTTGGAGCCTTAGAAGCAGCCAGACAAGAAGCAGCCCAATTGGTTAATCAAAAAGATTTTCTAACAAACAAAAAATACCAACCAATCAGAGAAGCGGTTGGGTTTAACGAATTAGAAGGTTTAGATTTTAATTGAGGTTACAGTATCATTAGTGTTAAAATTCAGTAGTAAGCAAAAATTTAGAATGAATGAAAGTAACAGGGAGGCAAACGATTTGAAAATTGCAGTAGATGCAATGGGCGGAGATAACGCACCAAAAGTAATTGTAGAAGGTGTCATGATGGCAGCTAAAGAATTCAAAGATATGGAATTTATTTTATATGGGAAAGAAGAATCGATTAGAAAATATTTGACAGATGAAACAAATATAACCATCGTTCATACAGATGAAAAAATTGCGAGTGATGATGATCCTGTTCGTGCTGTTCGTCGTAAAAAAAATGCTTCAATGGTATTAGCAGCTCAAGCAGTTAAAGATAAAAAAGCAGATGCCCTATTTTCTGCAGGAAATACAGGCGCATTATTAACAGCTGGATTATTGGTTATTGGAAGAATCAAAGGAATTGACCGGCCAGGGTTATTGGTATCGTTACCTGTTATTGGAACAGACAACGGGGCCTTTAATTTAATGGATGTTGGTGCAAATGCCGATACCAAGCCGGAAAATATTCACCAATATGCGGTATTAGGCAGCTACTATGCGCAATTTGTTAGAGGAGTCAAAAATCCAAAAGTTGGTTTATTAAACAATGGAACAGAAGAAAATAAAGGAAATGATGTTACTAAAAGAGCTTACCAATTGTTGGCAAACAATGCAGATATCAACTTCATTGGAAATGTAGAAGCACGCGAATTATTGAGCGGTGCAGCAGATGTAGTAGTGACAGATGGCTTTACTGGAAATGCTGTACTAAAAACAATTGAAGGTACGGCTATGTCTATGATGAAACTCATTAAAAATGCTGTTTATGATAATGGCACAAAAGCTAAATTAGGCGGATTTTTATTAAAAGATAGTTTTTCTAATATGAAAGACGTTATGGATTATTCAACACATGGTGGTGCAGTACTATTTGGAGTTAAAGCACCAGTTGTTAAGACTCACGGGTCTACTGAGAAAGAAGCAGTTTACCACACAATTAAACAGATTCATGAAATGTTAGATTCACACGTTATTGATGACTTAGTACATTATTTTGAAGAAAAAGAATCATCTGCTGAGTAGCTCAATCAGATGCTAAAAAACCAGCTTTAAAAAAATAATTGGACAATGTTCTTGAACATCGTTAAAATATATAAAGTAATGGTAAATTATTCATTAATTACAAATGTCGAATACGGAGGTGTAATGTATTGTTAACGAATGAAACTTTCGAAAAAATCAAAAAAATTATTGTTGAAAGATTTGGAATTGATGAAGAGAAAGTATCTAAAGATCTTACTTTTAAAGATGATTTAGGTGCAGATTCTCTTGATGTTGTAGAATTAGTTATGGAACTAGAAGACGTTTTTGGAACAGAAATATCTGATGAAGACGCTGAACAAATCACTACTGTCGGAGATGCAGTAACGTATATCGAAGAACATAAAGATTAATAAAACTAGTTTAGAGTCCCTTAGCTTGTTAATAGCTAAGGGACTCTTTTTTAGATAACATTTAGCCGTTTATGGACTTAATCCAGAAATGGTTTATTTTTATGAATAAACCAAGTATAATGGACGAGCATGGAGAAAATTTTTATAGAAAGGGAGAATATAATGGATGAAACATTTTTAACACATTTAAATACTAAATTTGGCATAACTTTTCATGATCTTGCTTATTTAGAAGAAGCATTTACCCATTCATCATATGTGAATGAGCACAGGAACCTTAAATTGAAGGATAATGAAAGAATTGAATTTTTAGGAGATGCTGTTTTAGAACTGACCGTTTCAAGATTTTTATATGACTTATATCCAAATGTACCTGAAGGAAAATTGACGCGATTAAGAGCGACTATTGTGTGTGAAGCTAGTCTAAGTCAATTTGCAAAAGAATACGAATTTGATCAATTTATCCGATTGGGTAAAGGCGAAGAACGCATGAACGGAAGAAAACGTCCAGCCTTGCTTTGCGATTTATTTGAATCATTTATTGGAGCGTTATATTTAGATCAAGGATTAGACAGTGTCTTAACATTTTTAGAACAAACCATTTTTCCGAAAATCAAGTCCGGTGCTTTCTCACATGTGATGGATCATAAAACAAATTTACAAGAATTCTTACAACAAAAAGGCGAAATTGAAATCGACTATCAATTGGTTGATGAAATTGGACCAGCTCATCAAAAGGCTTTTGTAGTAGAAGTACGTGCTGAAGGTCAAGTCTTAGGCCAAGGCCAAGGTAAAACGAAAAAAGCAGCTGAACAAGTTGCTGCAGAAAATGCATTGCTTATCTTAAAAGAAAAATAGTTTAGAAGAAAGGAGCCAGTAGTTGTGCAGTTAAAAAGAATAGACATCA
The DNA here is from genome assembly GCF_000746825.1 of Carnobacterium inhibens subsp. inhibens DSM 13024. Lineage (NCBI taxonomy): Bacteria > Bacillati > Bacillota > Bacilli > Lactobacillales > Carnobacteriaceae > Carnobacterium > Carnobacterium inhibens. Next base: position 218,388 of record NZ_JQIV01000006.1, read on the forward strand.
CTGGTTTCAAGTCGTTTGCAGATAAGACGACTATTGAGTTTCATGATGGTGTAACAGCTGTTGTAGGTCCTAATGGAAGCGGGAAAAGCAATATAACAGAAGCTATCCGCTGGGTTCTAGGTGAACAGTCAGCAAAAAACTTACGCGGTGGAAGAATGAACGACATCATTTTTTCAGGATCAGATACACGTAAACCAGTAAATGTAGCTGAAGTTACATTGATTTTAGAAAATGAAGACCACTTTTTACCGTTAGAATTTAGTGAAATCAGTATCACTAGACGTTTGAATCGAAATGGTGATAGCGAATTTTATTTAAATAAACAAGCTTGTCGTCTAAAAGACATTGTTGATCTCTTTATGGATTCTGGTTTAGGGAAAGAATCGTTCTCAATTATTTCACAAGGAAAAGTAGAAAGCATCTTTAACAGCAAACCAGAAGAACGAAGAGCTATTTTTGAAGAAGCTGCTGGTGTCTTGAAGTATAAGACACGTAAGAAAAAGGCGGAACAAAAATTAACAGAAACTGAAGAGAATTTGAATCGTGTTCAAGACATAGTGTATGAACTAGAAGATCAAGTAGAACCCCTTAGAGAACAAAGTAGTATAGCAAAAGAATATTTATTGTACAAAGAGCAATTGACTGAGATGGACATCGCGTTGACTGTGGTTGAGATCGAACGATTGAAATTGAAATGGGATGAAAGTAAAACAGGGATTTCATCTTTTGATAACCAATTGATTGAAAAGAAACAACAGTTAGCAGAATGTGAATACCAGTTAAAAATCAAACGTAAGCAAAAAGCTGGTTTGACGGAAACCATTGAAGAGGTACAAGAACAATTGGTTCAAGCGATTCAATTATTTGAACAAACAGAAGGTCAAAAAAATGTGTTATCTGAGCGCAATAAATACACAACTGAAAATTTGCAACAACTTGAAACGTCAAAAGAACAGCTCAATCAAAAAATCGTTCAATTAGAGCAGCAATTAAATACGATCAATGAATTTCTTGCGACAAAAAACCAAAAAGAAAACCAAGTAAAAGCTGAACTTTCAGCAGTAGAAAAAGAGATTTTATCACTTTCAGGAAATTCAAAAGAAACGATTGAGATCTTACGAGATGAGTATGTAGATCTCATGCAAAAACAAACCAGCTTACGAAACGAGCAAAGTTATCTTGAACGAAGTTCTTATCAAATGGCGCAAAGAAACCTCAAATCAAATGCTTCAGTTATAGATCTTGAAAAAAATATAAAAGACATTACTGAAAAAATTGAACTGATTTCGCATGAATTAAAGGATGCTCAACAAGAAATTGCTCAAAAATTATTGCAATATCAAGAAACGCAAGCACATATTCAAGGCAAAAGACAAGAGTTGGAAGCAAATGAAACACGTATGTACGATGCTTTAAAAGTTGTACAGCAAGCAAAAGCGAAAAAAGAAAGTTTAAAAGAACTTAATGAAGATTACGCTGGTTTTTATCAAGGGGTAAGAGAGATCTTAAAGCAAAAACAGCAAGTCGGCGGTATTATCGGAGCTGTAGCAGAATTGATCGAAGTACCTAAACAAGCTGAATTAGCTATTGATATCGCGCTTGGAGCAGCAAGTCAAAATATTATTGTTCAAGATGAACAGAGCGGTCGTAAAGGGATTCAATATTTGAAGCAAAAACGATTAGGTCGAGCTACCTTTTTACCGTTAACTACAATAAAAGCGCGTCATTTACCATCTGTGATAGAACAAAAAGCGCGTAATTGTGAAGGGTATCTTGGAATTGCTAGTCAATTGGTGACTTACCCAACGACCGTTGCACACATCATCCAAAATTTACTAGGAACAACCATTGTGGCACAAGACTTGGCTTCTGCTAATAGGATTGCACGTGAAATACAGTTTAAGTACCGTGTTGTTACTTTAGAAGGAGATGTCATGAATGCTGGTGGCTCTATGACCGGTGGGGCAAGCAAATCTGGTAATCAAGGAAGTTTGTTTGGACGTAAAAACGAATTAACGAATCTGACTAAGCAGATTACTCAAATGGAAGAAACGTTAACAAAAAAAGAAATAGAAGTTCGTACATTGAAACAAGACATTAAAAAAGAAGAAATCAGTTTAAATGAATTACGTGAACATGGTGAAAGACAACGTTTGAGAGAACAAGAATTGAAAAATCAAGCTGAAACGCTAGAAGAAAAACAAGTCCGATTAACAAGAGAATTAAAAGTCGTTCAGTACGAAAACCATGAAGCAAAAGAAGAAGCTGAATCTTATGAATTGAAAAAAGTAGAATTAGCAGAGGCTTTGCAAAATGTTACAACTGAGATGGAACAAATCAATCGTCAAATACTATTGGCTTCTTCTCAAAATGAAGAACGAGAAAAGAATCAAACAGTAGTAAATGAGAAACAACAATCATTGCGGACTGAGCTAGTTGCTTTAAAAGAGCAATTAGTAGGGTTGAAAAAAGAACAAAAAGCGGTGTCTAGTCAATTAGAAAGTCAACGTTTAGAAGTTAAAGCAATGGATAGTCGAATGGAACAAATGACACAATTTGATGGCAGTCATCAGATGACTAGAAAAGAGTTGGATGATAAGTTAGCTCAGTTAACAGAAACAAAACATAAATTGGACATTCAATTATCAACATTAAAAGAAGAAAAAAATGACATTGAACTTCAATTAAACGATATTGAACAGTTGACTACATTAACAAATAATCAAAAACACTATCTTTTAGAAGAAAAGACAAAATTTGAAGTAGCGCTGAATCGAACAGATGTAGCCATCGAAAATCGCTTAAACTATCTTACTGAAGAGTATGAGCTGACATTTGAAGCCGCAAAGGAAAGTCATATCCTTGAAATTTCAGTCGAAGAAGCAACACGTACTGTAAAACTATTAAAACAAAGCATTGAAGAGTTGGGCTCTGTTAATATTGGAGCAATCGAAGAGTTTGAGCGTGTGAACGAACGCTATTCTTTCCTAGTTGATCAACGTGAAGACCTTCTTGAGGCTAAAATCAGTTTATATACGACCATGAATGAAATGGATGAAGAAGTCAAACTAAGATTTTCAGAGGTATTTGAAGACATTCGAACCAAATTTTCTGTCGTCTTTCCACAAATGTTTGGCGGCGGATCGGCTGAATTACGTTTAACGGATCCTGAAAATTTGCTGACAACAGGTATTGATATCATTGCTCAACCACCAGGAAAAAAACTGCAGCAATTGAGTTTACTCTCAGGTGGAGAACGAGCCTTTACAGCAATTGCATTGATGTTCTCAATTATACAAGTTCGACCAGTACCTTTCTGTATCTTAGATGAAGTCGAAGCAGCGCTTGATGAAGCGAATGTGATTAGATTTGGACGTTACTTAAAACAGTTTGACGGCGACACTCAATTTATTGTCATCACTCACCGTAAAGGAACCATGGAAGAAGCAAATGTTCTTTATGGAATAACTATGCAAGAATCCGGTATTTCAAAAGTAGTTTCTGTTCGTTTAGAAGAAATAAACGATGTTCATGCAAGTATAACGTAGGTAAGATGATAAGAGAGAAAGGTCGATTGGTGTCGATCTTTTTCTCTTTTAAAATAGTTATTAAGAAGATAGGAGTCAAAGTATGATCAAATTAATTGCCATTGATTTGGATGGAACATTATTAAATGGAAAACATGCCATATCAAATGAAAATAAAGAAGCAATAAAAGCTGCAAAAGAACGAGGAGTTAAAGTGGTACTCTGTACAGGTAGACCTTTATTAGGAATGATCTCATTTTTAGAAGAACTAAATCTAAGAGAAGCAGGCGATTATGGGATTACGTACAATGGCGGTTTAGTTCAGCGGACAAATACTGGCGAAGTACTATCTAAACAAACCTTAACGAAAACAGAAATAGAAGAAATATTTGAATTAAGCAAACTAATCAATGTACCATGTAACTTTATTGATTTAGAAAATATTTATGAGCCGCCTTATCCTAAAGGCCGAGAATCTCTTTATCCAACCGTAATGACTGCATTGCCGTATGTTCCGATATCAATGGAAGAAGTTCCTGAAGATATCGCAATCAATAAAGCCGTTTTTTGTTACACACAAACAGATTTAGACGAAGCTATCAAAAATATTCCAACCTATTTTTATAAAAAATTCACGATAATGAAATCCCGACCAATCTTATTGGAATTAATGCCAAAGTCTGTTGATAAAGGACGAGGAATAGCTGTTTTAGCTCATTTGCTAGGTTTTGAAGCGTCAGAGGTGATGGCTTTAGGAGATGAAGCTAATGATGCTGCAATGATCGAATATGCAGGTATTGGTGTAGCAATGGGAAATGCTACTGTTGAAATCAAATCAATGGCTCAGTATATTACCAAAACAAATGAAGAGCATGGTGTAGCACATGCCATTCAAAAATTTGTGTTAAACTAATAACGTTAAGAAAAGAGGGTGTATAATGGGGTTATTTGATAAAATTAAAAAAGCTTTTACTGGCGAAGAAAAAGTTGAGACAACAGAAGTAACAGAGAAATATGAAAAAGGTCTTGAAAAAACGCGTAAAACTTTTTCAGAGCGCATGAATGAATTGTTTGCGAATTTCAGAACTGTTGATGAAGACTTTTTTGATGAACTTGAAGAAGTGCTCATTGGAGCTGATGTTGGGTTTGAAGCAACAATGGAAATCACTGATGCCTTACGTCAAGAAGTGAAACTAAAAAATGCAAAAGCGTCTAATGAAGTCCAACAAGTGATTATTGAAAAAATGGTCGAGATCTATGAGAAAGGAAATACAGAAAAATCCGTTATTCAAATCAACGAAGAAGGGTTAACGGTTATTTTAATGGTCGGTGTAAATGGAGTAGGGAAGACAACGACTATCGGTAAGATGGCTCATCTTTATCAACAAGAAGGAAAAAAAGTCATGTTAGCAGCTGGGGATACATTTAGAGCTGGAGCTATAGAACAATTGCATGTCTGGGGCGAACGTGTTGGGGTAGAAGTTATCAGTGGGAAAGCTGGTGGCGATCCTGCCGCAGTAGTTTTTGATGCGATAAAGGAAGCTAAACAACAGGAAGCCGATATTTTATTCGTTGATACAGCAGGCCGATTGCAAAATAAAGTAAACTTGATGAATGAATTAGAAAAAATGAAACGGATCATTGAACGAGAAATTCCTGGAGGTCCGCATGAAGTGTTGCTTGTATTAGATGCAACAACAGGACAAAATGCGATGAACCAAGCGAAGCAATTCAAACAAACAACAAATGTGTCAGGAATTGTTTTGACAAAACTAGATGGAACAGCAAAAGGTGGGATTGTTTTAGCGATTCGCAAAGAATTAGATATTCCAGTCAAATTTGTTGGATTAGGTGAAAGTATGGATGACTTGCAAGTATTTGATCCAAACGAATACATCTATGGATTATTCAGTGAATTAATTCAAAATTCTATTTAATAACTAGCTTAAAAGCCTTGTTCTAAATCTATTTTAGAGCAAGGCTTTTTTTAGTGAACATGTGTGCGTTTTCATTTTGAATGTGTCTTAATAATGTGATAATATGAGTCAGTATGATATTTTTCATCATTATACGCGCTTTATATAAGCAATTATTTTAGATTTAATAAGGAGGAAAAAAAGTGAAAGATAAATTATTTGAAGGGCTGCAAAAAATGGGTAAAACCTTTATGCTCCCTATTGCTTTGCTTCCAGTAGCTGGTTTGCTACTAGGAATAGGATCATCTTTTACTGGAGATTCATTTGTAGGTCTATATGACTTAGAGTGGCTACTAGGGGAAGGCACTGTTTTATATGGTATTTTAACAGTCCTTAAAGATTGCGGTACGATTGTTTTTGATAACCTGCCATTATTATTTGCTGTTGGTGTTGCTTTAGGAATGGCTAAGGCTGCCAAAGAAGTAGCAGCATTATCAGCTGTTGTCGCTTACTTAATGATGTATGCATCATTAACAAGTAGCATAACGAACTTTGGAAGTATCGAAACATTGCAACAAACACCTGGATTGATTGGTTCTGTCCTTGGTTTTGAAGCAACGATGAACACTGGAGTATTTGGTGGGATCATCATTGGTTTAGTGGTTGCAGCTTTGCATAATCGTTATTATAAAATTGAATTGCCTGATGCTTTATCATTCTTTTCTGGAACGCGTTTCATACCAATCGTATCCGCGTTTGCAGCTGTAATCGTAGGGATGATTCTTGCTTTCGTATGGCCATATGCCGGTGCAGCAATTGCTTGGTTAGGTTCTGTTGTAGCTGATCTTGGATATATAGGAACATTCTTATACGGGTTTATTTACCGTGCGTTGATTCCACTAGGATTGCACCACGTATTTTATCTTCCTTTCTGGCAGACCGCACTTGGTGGAACAGCTGAAATTAATGGCACAATTGTAGAAGGAGCACAAAATATTATCTTCTCACAATTAGCTAATGGACAAGCAGTTGATCCTGAAGCGGCTAAATTCTTCTCTGGAATGTTCCCGTTCATGATTTTCGGTTTCCCAGCAGCAGCATTTGCTATGTACCAAACGGCTAAACCAGAACGTAAAAAAGATGTTAAAGGACTTATGATGTCATCTTCTTTGACGTCAATTTTTACTGGTATTACTGAACCACTGGAATTTTCATTCTTATTTGCTTCACCATTCTTATACTTTGGAGTACATTGTGTATTAGCAGCGTTCTCGTTTGTGATTATGCACTTCTTAAGTGTTGGAGTAGGATTGACCTTCTCAGGTGGATTACTTGATTTCGTATTGTATGGTATTTTACCAGGACAAGGAATTACGAACTGGATACCAGTTGTCATAGTAGGAATCGTATATGCTCTTGTTTATTATTTCGTTTTCCGTTTCTTCATTACAAAATTCGACTTGAAAACACCCGGTCGTGAAGATGAAGTTACTGAATCGAAAATGTATACAAAAGCAGATTACCAAGCTAAAAAAGCTGGTGAAAATGCAACTAACGAACCAATTCAAGATGAAATGTCACATGACATTATTGAAGGTCTTGGTGGTAAAGAAAACTTGATTGATGTTGACAACTGTGCAACACGTTTAAGAGTTACCATCAAAGACGGAAAATTGGTTGATCAAGCTCAATTGAAATCAACTGGAGCAGCTGGAGTGGTTGTAAAAGGAAACAATGCTCAAGTCATTTATGGGCCAAAAGTTTCGAACATTAAATCAAATATTGATGAATATTTAGCTAACACATCAAGTACAAGTAGTGCTTCTCCTGCAAAATCTGCTAATCCTGCTGATGAAATGTCTATCAGCATTATTGAAGGACTTGGTGGAGAAGAAAACTTGATTGATGTTGACAACTGTGCAACTCGTTTGAGAGTTACCGTAAAAGATGGCCAATTAGTTGATCAAGCTAAGTTGAAATCAACTGGAGCAGCTGGAGTCTTAGTAAAAGGAAATAATGCTCAAGTAATCTATGGTCCAAAAGTTTCAAATATCAAATTAAATATTGAAGAATACCGTAATGGTAAAAACTAAGCAACTTTAATTAAATCAGAATACAAAGAATACCATCGCTGTTAGTGCGTTTAACTAACAGCGATGGTATTCTTTTGTATACATATAGCAATAGGCATTATAGGTAATAAATGTTTTGTAAAAATAAGACAAACTATTGACTATTGACGCGAAAATAGGTACGCTATTAAGGTGTGTAAACGTGTTTTCCTTGACAGTTATTAAGTAAAGAAAGAAGTGTTGAAGTGGAAATTGAAAAAACAAATCAAATGAATGCCTTATTCGATTTCTATGGCTCTTTATTGACCGATAAGCAAAAAAGCTACATGCAATTATACTACGCTGATGATTTTTCTTTAGGTGAGATTGCAGAAGAGTTTGAAGTTAGTCGTCAAGCGATTTATGATAACATAAGGCGAACTGAAAATAGTTTAATGGAATATGAAAGAAAGTTGCATTTATTAGAAGATTTCAATACAACAATGGCTGTCGTAGAGGATATGTCACGTTACATTAAAAGTCATTATCCAAAAGATGAGTCACTAGAGCAATATATCCAGTTATTAAAAAAAGATAGAGACGAGAAATAAAGGAATGGTGAAGTAAAATGGCATTTGAAGGTTTAACTGAACGTCTCCAAAATGCGATGACTAAAATGCGTCGCAAAGGAAAAGTGTCAGAAGCTGATGTAAAAGAAATGATGAGAGAAGTTCGTTTAGCTTTACTAGAAGCAGACGTTAACTTTAAAGTAGTAAAAGATTTTGTTAAAACAGTTAGTGCTCGCGCAGTAGGTTCTGAAGTATTAGAGAGTCTTTCTCCAGGACAGCAAATCATTAAAATTGTTAGCGAAGAATTAACTGATTTAATGGGTGGAGAACAAGAAACGATTCAAACGGCAGCAAAAGCACCAACTGTTGTTATGATGGTTGGGTTACAAGGGGCAGGTAAAACAACTACTGCTGGTAAATTGGCGAGTTATTTACGTAAGAACCAAAACAAACGCCCATTATTGATAGCTGCCGATATTTATCGTCCAGCTGCTATCCAACAATTGGAAACGATCGGTAAACAAATAGATGTTCCGGTTTTCTCTATGGGAGACCAAGTAAGTCCAGTTGAAATTGCCAGACAAGGGATCGAGAAAGCCAAAGCTGAACATTTAGACTTTGTACTGATAGATACTGCTGGACGTCTACAAATCGATGAAACGTTGATGCAAGAATTAAGTGATATCAAAGAAATAACTCAGCCGACAGAAATCTTCTTAGTTGTAGATGCTATGACTGGTCAAGAAGCTGCTAATGTAGCCTCTTCTTTTAATGAACAATTAGATATCTCCGGTGTTATTTTAACCAAATTAGATGGTGATACTCGTGGGGGAGCTGCGCTTTCTATTCGTGCAGTAACTGGAAAGCCAATTAAATTTACGGGGTCTGGTGAAAAACTAGATGCTTTAGAACCGTTTTATCCTGATCGTATGGCTAACCGTATCTTAGGTATGGGTGACATGTTGACCTTGATCGAAAAAGCTCAGCAAGATTTTGATGAAAAGAAATCTGAAGAAATGATCACGAAATTGCGTGAGAATAGTTTTGACTTTAATGATTTTATTGAACAAATGGATCAAGTTAGCAATATGGGACCAATAGAAGATATTTTGAAAATGATTCCAGGTATGAATAATGTTCCAGGATTAGATAAGCTTCAAATCGATCCAAAAGATACAGCACGAATGAAAGCTATTGTGTTGTCTATGACACCGCAAGAGAGAGAAAATCCAGATATTTTATCTCAAAGCAGACGTCGTAGAATCGCTAGAGGATCTGCTCGTCCGATTGCTGAAGTAAATCGTATGATCAAACAATTCAATGAATCGAAAAAAATGATGAGTCAAATGTCTAAAGGCAATATGAATGGTATGGATAATCTATTTGGGCAAGGTGCTAAAGGCAAGCTTGGTAAAATGGCTATGAACTCTATGGTTCGCAAGAACAAGAAAAAAATGAAGAAAAAAAACAAAAAAGGGCGTAAATAAGAGTCTGAAATAGGAAATTTATCGTTTGTAAAAAAAAAACATGCTGTAAAGAAAAAACACTTTACAAGCTATAAATAAACTGGTAAACTACTTATTGTGAGATAGTTAATGGAGGTGTAAGAAATATGGCAGTAAAAATTCGTTTAAAACGCATGGGATCAAAAAGAAATCCTTTTTACCGTATCGTAGTTGCAGATTCACGTTCTCCACGTGATGGACGTTTCATCGAAACTGTAGGAACATACAACCCAGTTGTTGATCCAGCAGAAGTAAAAGTGGACGAAGAAGCAGTATTAAAATGGTTAGCTAATGGTGCTCAACCTTCTGATACAATTCGTAACATCCTTTCAAAAGAAGGCATTATGAAAAAATTCCATGAATCAAAAAACACTAAATAAAAGGATGTTTTCTATGGCTGACATAAAAGATTTAATTCTTACAGTTGTGAGTCCTCTTGTAAGTCATCCGGATGATTTGGCAATTGCTTTAGTAGAAACTGAAGAGTTTTTAGATTATCAATTGTCTGTTCATCCTGAAGATGTTGGACGAGTAATTGGAAAAAAAGGTCGCGTAGCAAAAGCTATTCGTACAATTGTTTACAGTGTGAGGGTCCTTGGATCTAAGCGTGTAAGATTAACGATTGTGAATAGTTAAATTCCGAAAGAGAAATCATTTCTTCAATAAGAGATGGTTTCTTTTTTTATAAATGATTTTAACAGGATAATAATGAAACATAATAAAAAAATAGCGTTGTAAATGAGGGAATAAAATGAAAAAAATGTACAATGTAGGAAAAATCGTGAACACACAAGGGATCAAAGGCGAAGTTCGTGTCATTTCAAAAACGGATTTTCCAGAAGAACGATACAAAAAAGGTTCCATTTTGACTTTATTTCAAGATGGCAAAAAAGTAATTGACTTAACGGTTACAAGTCACCGTAAACATAAAAACTTTGATATCCTATCCTTTGAAAACCATCCTAATATCAATGACGTAGAAAAATATCGTGATGGCATATTAAAAGTCGGCGAAGAGAAGCTAACGGAACTGCCAGAAAATGAATATTATTTGCATCAAATTGTTGGGTTGACTGTCCAAGATGAAGAAAACAATACGATTGGAAAAATAAGTGAAGTCATGTCGCCAGGCGCAAATGACGTTTGGATAATTGAACGACCTAAAAAGAAAGATCTATTGATTCCATATATTGAAGAAATCGTCTTGAAAGTTGATTTAGAAAATCAATTAGTGACTATTCATATGATGGAAGGGTTAGATGATTAATGAAAATAGATGTTTTAACCCTATTTCCGAGAATGTTCCAAGGCCCATTAACCGAATCCATTATTGGAAAAGCTATTGATAGAGATCTATTAAAAGTAGATGTGGTAAATTTTCGAGACTATACAGATAATAAACACCTGAATGTAGATGATTACCCCTATGGCGGCGGAGCGGGCATGCTGCTAAAAGCACAGCCAATTTTTGATGCCATAGATGCGATAAATGAGAAAGCCCCAGAAACTAAAAAAAGGGTCATTTTATTAGATCCTGCTGGCATACCTTTCACCCAATCTGTAGCAGAAGAGTTAGCAGAAGAAGAACATTTAGTCTTTATTTGCGGCCATTATGAAGGATACGATGAACGGATTCGTACATTGGTAACAGATGAAATTTCTTTGGGAGATTATGTGTTAACAGGTGGAGAACTTGGTGCGATGGTGATGATTGATGCTACTGTACGTCTGTTACCGGAAGTATTAGGAAATGATCAATCAGCTAAAACAGACTCTCATTCAACTGGATTATTAGAGCATCCACAGTACACAAGACCGGCTGAATATCGGGGAATGAAAGTTCCAGATGTATTGATAAGTGGAAATCACAAAAAAATTAAAGAGTGGCAAGATAAAGAGTCAATTAGACGGACATTTGAAAGACGTCCGGATATGCTTGATAACCTTGCTCTATCAAATGAACAGAAAAAATACTTAGGCGAGATCGAAAAAGAAAAAGAATCTTTGTAAAAAGTAAAAATGAACGATCAGTAAAGTAAAATTTTATAAAAACAAAGGAAATTTACTTTACACCTAATTAGGCATATGTTAAACTAATTTAGTGAGTGGGCAAAGCCTGCCGAAAAAACGATGTTCCGCTGTTTCTATATAGAGATATGAAGGTTTGTTGGAAGGAGAAAATACAATGAGTAAATTAATTGAAGCAATTACTAACGAACAATTACGTGAAGACATCCCAGCTTTCCGTCCAGGAGATACTGTACGTGTTCATGCTAAGATCGTTGAGGGTACTAGAGAACGTATCCAATTATTTGAAGGTGTTGTAATCAAACGCCGTGGTGCTGGAATTAGCGAAACTTATACAGTTCGTAAAATTTCTAACGGAATTGGCGTTGAACGTACATTCCCAATGCATTCACCACGTGTTGCTCAAATTGAGGTTGTCCGCTTTGGTAAAGTACGTCGTGCTAAATTGTACTACTTACGTGACCTACACGGAAAAGCAGCTCGTATCAAAGAAATCCGTCGTTAAGATGTTTTTCAAAAGAGTTGGGACTATTGTCCCAGCTCTTTTTTTTGTGCATAAATAATTACAGAAATTATCGTAAAAGATTAAATGACTCAGACTGCTACGGCTATCTCAAAATATATTTTCATCACCTGTAAGTTTTGTTTTCCTAAATACTCTGTTCATTAAGGACAGATTACGTTATAATTAAAAATGAAAATGAGATTAGAAATCAAAAAAGTGGGGTATAGTATAGTGAATAAAGCATTAGTAAACTTTGAAGCCATCTTAAAGGCTAAGCATGTGCCTTTAGCCAAGAAAGAAATAAAAAATGGACAAGTTCTTTATAATGGTAAATTTAAATTGAATGATAGCCAAGCTTTGCCATTTGGAATTGTTTTTGATAATAAAGAAGAAGGAATCATTGATTTTCAAATCGTGTACCATAAGTTAGCCTACGTAACGAATTTTGATGCAAAAAATCAAGTATTAGAAATTTTAAATGAACTGAATGAAATGAAAACAGGTTATTACCGTGTTTGTCTTGCGGGAGACGGAGAAATTTATATGAGACTTCTTTCTCGAACAACAGAAGATGTAAGAGCAGCATATGAAATGATGATCGTCGGGTCAACAATTGCCAAGAGCATTCTTCCAAAAATTGAAGAAGCAGTTGGGAAAAAATAATTATAACATTGTGAATTCATTGGATAGAAAGTAGGGATTTCGTGAAGAATCAAAAATCTTTATTTCATGCTGAAATGGTCAATGAAACGGGTGTAAATGGTGAAGCGTTTGTGAAAAATGGCGGGTTGAATGTTAAACTTTCCAGCCCTTTAAATAAAGAAGAAGGAACAAATCCTGAAGAGTTACTTGGGTTGTCTTTTAGTACTTGTTTAAATGCTACTATTCAATCTTTGCTAAAAGCAAGAGGAAAAGAAAATACAAGTCGTGTAGAAGTTCATGTCGATTTTATGCGTGAACCAAACGGAATCGGCTACTTCTTTAATGTAGAGGCTGTTGCGAAAATCGATGGATTGCCTTTTGAAGAAAGTAAAAAAATTATAGAAGAAGCTGAAAATCGTTGCCCAGTATCTAAATTACTTGCAGGAAGTAAGACGGTATCTGTGAATGCAGTCGAAGAATTCTAACGAACAAAGATAAAAGACCTTCAAATTCTATTTGAAGGTCTTTTATCTTTGTTAAATATAGTAATGCCAGGTTATCTGTAATTTGTAAACTGTAAATCGATAGGCAAGTTAGCATCTCTTAGTAAAGCGATAACTTGTTGCAGATCATCACGATTTTTGCCAATTACTCTTATTTGGTCATCTTGTATTTGGGTTTTTACTTTAATACCAGATTTTTTAATTAACTGAGTAATTGTTTTGGCATGTTCTTTATCAATTCCACTGATTAAATCAGCGAATTGACGAACATTCCCTCCAAAAGCTTTTTCAGTTGAAGAATAATGAAGATTTCGAGTTGGAACGCCTCTTTTAACTAATTTATTAGTCAATACATCTTTTACTTGTTCTAATTTAAAGTCATCATCTGAGACGATAACTAATTTTTCTTTTTCTAATTTGATTTCACTGATCGAACCTTTGAAATCAAAACGATTTGCAATTTCTTTTGTTGCTAATTGTACGGCATTTTTTATTTCTTCCATATTCATTTCTGAAACGATATCAAAACTTGCTTCTTTTGCCATAAGTAATTCCTCCTTTTACATTGTGCTCTTAAATTGTACCATAAAAGGCAGGCAAATCCTTGGAAAACGGATACAAATGAGAGTGTAATGAAGAAAAAAATTTTTTTCTTTATTAATAAGAAAAATCTTGTTATTCTTGTTTGATTAAGTATATAAGGAGTTATGAGATGACACAGTTAAAAACGCCGAATTTTTGGATTGAACAAGCAAAAAAAATCTTTTTTATCTTTTTCGCAGCTATCACAAATGCAATCGCATTAAACAATTTTTTAATACCAGCCAATATTTATGCTTCGGGTATTAACGGAATTGCGCAATTATTATCGGGTGTATTAGACAATTCTTCAGGCATCCTTATTGATACGGGTATATTAATACTTGTATTTAATATTCCTATCGCGTTACTTGGATGGTTTAAAGTGGGGAGAAATTTCACATTATACAGTTTTATGACGTCTATTTTGATTTCGTTTTTTACGGTTCTTTTGCCGATTAATCCACTGACGAATGATCCTATGATGAACGCTTTATTTGGAGGGATTATTAGTGGAACTGGAATTGGTTTTGCATTAAAATACGGTTTTTCAACTGGCGGAATGGATATTATTTCAATGGTATTAGCTAAAACTACGGGTAGATCTATTGGTACATTAACATTTGCAATGAATTTACTTATCGTTTCATCAGCCGGTGTTTTATACGGATGGGAATATGCTCTTTATACTTTGGTGTCGATTTATGTGATGACCAAAATGATTGATACAATACACACCAGTCATCAAAAAATTACGGCTATGATTGTGACCAATGAACCGGATGCTTTAGTGAAAGAAATACATGGAAAGTTGATAAGAGGGATTACGATTATTCCTGCTAAAGGTGCTTATTCAAAAACCGATCGTTCTATCTTAATGATGGTTATCACTCGATATGAAATGTATGAATTAGAACAAGCTGTTAGAGAAGCAGATGCGTCAGCTTTCGTCAACTTTATGGAAACGAATAAAGTGTTAGGCGAGTTTTGGAGTTCAGACCGACAAAAAGAATCTTTAATGAAAAAATAAAAGAAACAGGGTGCCGTTCAATTTGAACGGACATCCTGTTTCTTTTTGACTTTAAATCAATCCAAAATAGTTTTCTAAATAATGAGCTAAACCTTCTTCATTGTTGGTTTTTTCTGTTATATCATTTGAAATTTGTTTTAAAGAATCAATCCCGTTTTTCATCACTACGCCATGACCAGCATATTGAATCATTTCATAATCATTGTCTTCATCCCCAAAAGCAATGATATCTTTTTGCTTCACACCGTATACTTGGGCAATACGTTCAACACCTAATGCTTTTTGTACTCCTGCTGCTACGATCTCTAAACAAGGCGTTTGTCCGCCCCATGTTCTAATTTCAACAGCGTTTCCATAACGAGCTGTAACTTTTTCAATAATATAAGCTTGATTTTCTGCATCTGTAAAAACACAAACAGCAGTAGGGTCTTCTTTCAAGCTAGATGCTGTTAATTTAGAAGCGCCTTTTTTTCCTTCTGGAAAGAAATCGCTATAAGGAACAAAGTAGTTGTCTGCAAAGACTGTATCTCTCAGTTCTGCTGCAATCAAATGAATATCTAAATCTTTTTTTAAAGTCAGCATATCTAGCGCAATTTCACGATCCAATGTTTTATGGTATTGTGATTCCCAATTTAATTGATTTGGTAAGTGACACAAAGCACCATTAAAGTTTACGATTGGCGTTTCCATTCCTAATTGGGTGTAAAATTGTTTGCTATTACGGTAAGGCCTGCCCGTTACGATTGAAACGATGTGACCGGCATTTCGTAAAGTTGTTAAAACATTTTGAGTTCTAACCGAAATTTCTGAACGATTGTTTAAGGTAGTGCCATCTAAATCAAGAGCAATTAATTTTTTATTCATCAAAATCCTCCGACTATTCATTTAGGTTTATAAAAGCTTCTAGTTTTCTTTTATGATACACTTATTTTATAGAACCTTTACGAATAGTGTACCACAAAGTCTATAAGAATAAATATAGAAAGAGGATAGATAAATGATAACAGTAAAACATGAATACATTAATGAGATACCGGTACTAGAAGTTGTTTCAACGGAATTAATAGACCAAAAATTGCCCACTGTTGTTTTTTATCATGGTTGGACAAATTATAAAGAAAGCTCTTTAGTTCATGGTTATGAGATTGCTAAAAAAGGATTCCGTGTCTTGATACCAGAAGCTTATTTGCATGGAGAAAGAAGTCAAGGAGCACCAGTAACCGAGAGAAGTATGGAGTTTTGGGATGTTGTTCAACACAATGTAATGGAGTTTCCAGCTTTAATAGAGCATTACGTCGAAGTTGGTCTAGCAGATCAAGAACAAATCGGAGTGTCTGGTTTATCAATGGGTGGCGTGACCACATGTGCTTTGTTAACGCAATATCCTTGGATAAAAACGGCTGTTGTCTTAATGGGAAGTCCGTCTCCAATTCCTTTCTCAAAATGGTTATTAACTTCCAAATGGCAAATAGGAGTAGAAATCGATTTTGAATCTGAACAATTTGCTCATGCAATCGAGTCGTTAAAACCTATTTCGCTTGATATGCAACCTGAAAAAATTGATGGGAAATTCGTTCATTTTTGGCATGATGAAGATGATGATTTAGTCCCTTACCAACCGACGTTTGATTTCTACAAAAGAATCAAAGATCAAGAGTATGGAAAACATGTGAGTTTTACAACAACTGAAGGTCAAGGCCATCATGTTCCTTATATGATATCTGTTGAAACAGCTAATTTTTTCGAAAAACATTTATAAAAACATTCACAATCTCTTGCTGAAAGACTTTGATTTTGGTAAAATCAAGTCAAAAAGAGAAGGTGCTCAACCTATGGAAACAACTAAAGAAAATCAATTGGAAAATCTGAAAGAACGCATATTAGCAGCTTTAGAGCAAGTCATTGATCCTGAACTGAACATTGATATTGTGAACTTGGGATTAATTTACGGAGTTGAAGTAAGCGAAGAAAAACACTGTGTGATAAAATTAACGTTAACGACTATGGGTTGTCCTTTGGCAGATACTATTACCGATGACATCATGAAAGCTATACAGTCGATACCTGAAATTTCTTCAACCGAAGTGAAATTAGTTTGGTATCCTGCTTGGGATACAAGTAAAATGAGCCGCTATGCCCGGATTGCTTTAGGTATAAGATAAAGAAAAGTTTACTCTAATGATAAAAATTGGGGTAAGATTTTTAACATTAACCGTACAAATAATGGTTAAAAAATAAATGAATAAATTAGTCAAAATTCCAATTATTTTTATTTGACCTTTACTGACCAATGAAGTATACTAACATTAGTAAATCAAGGAGGGGTTTCTATGGATATAGAAAAAATGACTACTACGATGCAACAAACCCTTGGCGAAGCTCAAAATATTGCTGTAACTAGAAAACATCAAGAAATAGATCTTCTCCATTTATGGAAGATCTTTTTAACGCCTGATCATTTTGCACGTGGGCTTTATCAATCGTTAGGGATCAATACAGAGGATTTTGAATCTTATATTGATCAAGAATTGGATTATTACCCAACTGTTGAAGGCTCTAATGTTCAATATGGACAAGGAATGAGTCAAAACCTATATAATTTATTAACAGAAGCAGATAAATTAAGAGCTACATTTAAAGATGACTTTCTTTCTACTGAGATCGTCTTATTGGCACTTATGAAATTAAAAAATCATTCTTTAACTAAGTATCTATTGAAGAATGGGTTAACTGAAAAGAATTTAAAAAATGAAATTGAAAAAATAAGAGGAGGAGATCGCGTGACCTCACAAAATCAAGAAGAAACTTATCAAGCACTTGAAAAATACGGTACGGATCTAGTTAAAGCCGTAAAAAGCGGAAACCAAGATCCTGTTATAGGTAGAGATGATGAGATTAGAGATGTTATTCGGATTTTATCTCGTAAAACGAAGAACAATCCGGTATTGATTGGAGAACCTGGTGTTGGTAAAACCGCTATTATTGAAGGGTTGGCTCAACGAATCGTTCGAAAAGATGTACCCGAAAATTTAAAAGGAAAAACCATTTTTTCATTAGACATGGGTTCTTTGATTGCAGGTGCTAAATACCGTGGAGAATTTGAAGAACGCTTAAAAGCAGTTCTAAAAGAAGTGAAGAAAAGCGAAGGGAACATCATCTTATTTATTGATGAGATCCACACAATTGTAGGCGCCGGGAAAACAGAAGGCAGTATGGATGCAGGAAACTTATTAAAACCGATGCTGGCTCGTGGAGAACTGCATTGTATTGGTGCGACAACATTAGATGAATATCGAAAATACATGGAGTCAGATAAAGCACTTGAAAGACGTTTCCAAAAAGTACTTGTTGATGAACCTACAGTAGAAGAAACCATTAGTATTTTAAGAGGACTAAAAGAACGGTTTGAAATTCACCATAGCGTAAATATTCACGATAACGCTTTAGTGGCTGCGGCAACGCTATCCAACCGTTACATTACAGATCGTTTTTTACCAGATAAAGCAATTGATCTAATAGATGAAGCTTGTGCTACCATTCGAGTTGAAATGAATTCAAGACCCACTGAATTGGATCAAGTTTCTCGCCGGTTGATGCAGTTAGAAATAGAAGAAGCTGCATTGAAAAAAGAGAAAGATGACGCTAGCATGCGCAGATTGGCTATTATTCAAGAAGAATTATCCAATTTACGTGAAGAAGCGAACCAGCTGAAAATGAAATGGGAAACTGAAAAAGAAGAAGTAGCTAAACTACGCGATAAACGTGCTGAAATTGAAAAAGCACGTCATGAATTAGAAGAAGCAGAAGGCAATTATGATTTGGAGCGAGCTGCTGTCTTGAGACATGGACAAATACCTGCTTTAGAGACAGAACTAAAAAAACTCGAAGAGCAACAATTAGCTGATCAAGATAATCAAGTTAGACTGGTACAAGAATCGGTTACAGAAGAAGAAATTGCTGTAGTTATTGGTCGAATGACGGGTATTCCTGTTAGTAAGTTGATTAAAGGCGAACGCGAAAAATTGATGCACTTAGATGAATCATTAAATGAGCGTGTCATTGGTCAAGATGAAGCGGTACAAAGCGTATCAGATGCGGTTATAAGGGCTAGAGCTGGCATCCAAGATCCTAATCGTCCGCTAGGTTCATTCCTATTTTTAGGACCAACTGGGGTTGGGAAAACAGAATTGGCAAAAGCATTAGCTGACAATTTATTTGACTCACAAGATCATATGGTCCGGATTGACATGAGTGAGTATATGGAGAAACATACTGTTTCAAGATTGATAGGTGCACCACCTGGTTACGTCGGTTATGATGAAGGTGGACAATTGACTGAAGCTGTCCGGAGAAGTCCTTATACCATTGTTTTGTTAGATGAAATTGAAAAGGCTCATCCAGATGTTTTCAATATTTTATTACAAGTATTAGATGATGGTCGATTGACTGACTCAAAAGGCAGAATGGTCGATTTTAAAAACACTGTTTTGATTATGACAAGTAATATTGGGTCTGATCTATTATTAGAAGGTACAGATGACCAAGGACAAATTAAAGACTCAACTAAAGAACAGGTATTATCGCTGTTAAAAACATCCTTTAAACCTGAGTTTTTAAATAGGATCGATGACACTATTCTTTTTGCTCCTTTAGGCTTACAAGTTGTGAAAAAAATTATTCTTAAATTAATCCACGATTTAGCTGTCCGCTTAGCTGATCAAGACATTGAGTTAACGATTTCTGGAGAAGCACAAGTTTGGATAGCCGAAAAAGCTTATGATCCGATGTATGGAGCAAGACCATTAAAACGATTTATTACGAAACAAGTAGAAACACCTTTAGCCAAAGGTATTATTTCTGGCGAAATTCTACCGAAATCTAAAGTAACCATTACGTTAAAAGATGACCACTTATCCTATGAAACACAACTGTTAGATGATTAAACAAAAAAAAGACATTCGATTGAATGTCTTTTTTTTGTTTAATTGATCTTATTTAGTTGCGTGTTCGCGTTTTGGTTCTGAAAAAGTTTTAGCAATTAATATCACCATTAACCCAATAAATAATCCAATCAGTGATGCTGTAACGAAGTTATATGAGCTGCTTGATAATGAAGCTCCAATATAATTTACAGCTTGACCAATAAAGAATCCCCAGAATAATGTAACTAGATATTTCATAATTTGACCTCTCTTCTTTTACACATTCATTTTAGCATTTTCAAAAATTTTGTAAAGGAAAAAGTAAGAAGAAAAAGTATTTGTGGTATTCTAATTTAAGAGAGTGGCGAAGAAAAGTAAGTTCCTTTTAGAAGGTTTGCGTATACGAATCAGAGAAGGGTATAATAAGAAACAGAGAGTTAGAATGGGGTGACAAAATGTCATTTGTACAATTACAAGTAATGAGTTCTTATAGTTTATTACAAAGCACCATTTCGATTGAAGAATTAGTCATTAAGGCTAAAGAAAGAGGTTATCAAGCCATTGCTCTTACTGATCACAATATTTTATATGGGTTGGTAGACTTTTACAAAATGTGTAAAAAACACCAGATTAAACCTATTTTAGGATTAACCCTAGATGTTGGCGGTATTGTAAAAAGCGAAGAAAATCATTCAATCATTTTATTAGCGAAAAATGCTAAAGGCTATGAAAATTTGATGATTCTTTCAAGCAAAAAAATGCTTTTAGCTGAAAATGAGCGGTTGACTGTCGATCAAATAGAACAATACAGTCAGGACTTAATTGCAATCACACCTGGGGAAACAGGAGAAGCTGAATCTTTTTTATTTAAAGATGACGCAGAGTCAGCTGCAACAGTTATAAAAAAATGGCAAAAAACATTTCCAAAAAATCAGTTTTATATAGGTGTTCAACTTCATCTAAAGCTGAAATCAATAAAAAATAAATTGAATGAGGTATCTCGAGATACTGGAACACCTACTGTGGCTTTACAAGATATTCGGTATATTGATGCAGATGATGAGTTTAGTACGGCTGCTTTAAGAGCGATTGATAAGGGAGAAGCCCTTTCAATCCAAAATGCTTCTATAAATGGAGATTATTTTTTACCTGAGAGTAGTTTAGTGGAAAAACAATTCAAAGAGAATGACTTAGCAGAAGAAGCTCAAAGAACAAACGCTATTGCTGATATGATAACTAGTGAGATTGTTTTGCACCAACAATTGCTACCAAAATTTCCTTTGCCAACCGAGAAATCGACAACGGCATTTTTAAAAGAACAGTGTCTGATTGGTTTAGAAAAAAGAGTATCCGAACCGGATAAACGCTATATCGATCGCTTAGAATATGAATTAACCGTCATTGGAAAAATGGGATTCGAAGATTATTTCTTAATTGTATGGGATGTCATGGCATATGCTCATAAAGTGAAAATTGTTACTGGAGCAGGCAGGGGTTCAGCAGCGGGTTCTTTGGTCGCTTATTTACTTGGAATTACAGATGTGGATCCAATTGAATATGATCTGTTATTTGAACGGTTTTTAAATGAAGAACGTTATACAATGCCGGATATCGATTTGGATTTTCCTGATAATCGGCGAGAGGAAATATTGCAATATGTCAGAAATAAGTATGGTAAGAATCATGTAGCTCAAATCGCAACGTTCGGCACTTTAGCTGCTAAAATGGCTTTGAAAGATGTATCCCGAGTATTTGGTTTGAGTCCTTCCGAAGCGAACGTTTGGTCTAAAGCTATTCCAAGTGTGCTTGGCATTACTTTAGAAAAAGCTTTTAAACAATCTGCAACGTTAAGAAAACTGGTTGAAGAAAACGAAAAAAATACACTTTTGTTTGAAACGGCCAAAAAAATTGAAGGTTTGCCTCGACATATTTCAACTCATGCTGCAGGTGTAGTCATCAGTGATAAGCCCTTAACTCAATACGTTCCTTTACAAAAAGGTGGAGGCGAGATTTTTTTAACGCAGTACCCTATGGGGAATGTAGAAGAAATTGGATTGTTGAAAATGGATTTCTTAGGTTTGAAGAATTTATCTATTATAGATAATGCATTAAAACTTGTCCAAAGAGAGACTGGCAAGCGATTAAATTTGTTAAACATACCTATGCAAGATCAAGAGACACTTCAATTATTTCGAAAAGGAGATATGGTAGGGATCTTTCAATTTGAATCAGCGGGGATTAAAAGCGTATTGCGCAGGTTAGAGCCATCTTCTATGGAAGATATAGCAGCTGTGAATGCATTGTATCGTCCCGGTCCTATGGAACAGATCGATACGTTTATCAAAAGAAAGAAAGGTGTACTTCCAATTGTATACCCTCATGAATCTCTTTCAGAGATCCTGTCTGTCACTTATGGTGTAATGGTTTATCAAGAACAAGTTATGCAAGTAGCTGCCAGAATGGGAGGCTACACGTTAGGACAAGCGGATATTTTACGAAGAGCGATCGGAAAAAAACAAAAAAGCATTATTGATAAAGAACGACAACATTTTACTAGTGGTGCCGCTAAGTTAGGGTACACCCCAGAAGTTGCCATGCAAGTTTATGATTACATTGAACGATTTGCTAACTATGGTTTTAACCGGTCACATGCAGTAGCGTATTCTTTTATCGCTTATCAAATGGCGTATTTAAAGGCCCATTATCCTAATGCTTTTTTCGTAGCTTTATTAAACTCAGCTTTAAATAATTCTACTAAAATGAAAGAATATATTATCGAAGCGAAAAAAAGAGCCATCAAAGTTCTTTCACCAGACATTAATGCTAGTTTTGGCGGGTTTTCTTTAATTAATAGCCAAATTCTTTTTGGCTTTAGTTCTATAAAAGGGCTGAGAAGAGATATGATTGACGACATGATTACGAATCGGAAGAATGATGGAAAGTACAAAGATTTAATTGATTTTCTTAAAAGACTAGATAAGAAATGGTTGAAGCCAGAATACATCAAACCATTAATCTATGTTGGCGCATTTGATCAGTTTGAGCACTCTCGAGGAACACTTTTGGCATCGATCGAAGGCATCATTCAAAGTGTGCAAATGAGTGGGAATAATATTGATTTATTTGAATTACTAAAACCCAAATATGAATCTGCTCCTGACTTAACAATCGAAGAGAAGTTAGAAAATGAAGAACACTTTTTAGGAACGTATCTATCAGGGCATCCAACTGAGAAATACGATTCAGTACGGCCTTGGAAACAAATTGTATATATAAATGAGTTAACAATTGGAAAAACAAGCAGAATAATTGGTTCAATCAAAAACATTCACAAAATTACAACAAAAAAAGGTGAACCAATGGCTTTTGTGACCATTAGTGATACTTCTGGAGATTGTTCTTTAACATTATTCCCTACAAAATACCGTCAATTTATTGAGTTGCTTACGGATAAAACCGTTTTGTATGTAGAAGGAAAAGTAGAATCAAAACGTGAGGGTATACCGCAAATCATTGTTAATCAAATGGATGATGTGGAAAAAATAGCTGGCAATCAAACGGATAAAAAATGTTTTATTCGGATACAAGAAGAACAGAATAACAATGAAACATTAGAAAAAATGAAAAATGTAATGATGAGATCTAAAGGAAACATACCTGTCGTATTGTACTATGTGCAATCGAATAAGAAGATTGGTTTAGCAGAGGAAAGTTGGATCAATGATACACCTGAATTAATTGAAGAATTAGAAAACCTTCTTGGAAAAGAAAACATTGTTATTAAAAATAATTAAAGTTAAATGATTTTTTTAGTGAAATGCTATTTTTAAAAGGACAAGACGGTATAAAAGTGGTAGAATAACAGGTGAGCTTATGAAAGTAAGTTTAAAAAAGAATCGTTTGTACTAGAATTAAGTGTAATGAGTAAAAAAGTTTTTTAGATAATGGTGGTTATAAGTTGTTTAGAAGAGCTATTTACTTTAATCTATTTTATGAGGTGAAGTCAATATGAAACGTATTGCTGTTTTGACAAGTGGTGGAGATGCTCCAGGAATGAATGCAGCTATTCGAGCTGTTGTACGTAAAGGTCTTTATGAAGGAATGGAAGTATACGGCATTAACTATGGTTACGCTGGTTTAGTAGCTGGTGATATACGCAAGTTGACTCGTAGAGATGTAGGTGATAAGATTTCAAGAGGTGGAACGTTCCTTTATTCTGCTCGTTATCCTGAATTTGCTACTGAAGAAGGTCAACTAAAAGGTATTGAACAACTGAATAAATTTGGGATTGAAGGTTTAGTCGTTATTGGTGGAGATGGTTCTTATATGGGAGCTTCTGCTTTAACGAAACACGGCTATCCAACAGTAGCATTACCAGGTACAATTGATAACGATATCCCAGGTACTGATTTCTGTATTGGTTTTGATACGGCTATTAATACCGTACTAGATTCTGTCGATAAAATTCGCGACACTGCAACAAGTCACGTTCGTACTTTTATTATTGAAGTTATGGGCCGTAACGCAGGAGACATCGCATTATGGACAGGTGTAGCAGGCGGAGCAGAACAAATTATCATTCCTGAAACAGAATTTAATATGGAAGACATTGCTAACACGATCCAAAGAGGCCGTGAACGCGGTAAAAAACATAGTATTGTTATTCTTGCCGAAGGTGTTATGAACGGCAATGACTTTGCAGAAGAATTATCAAAATATGGAGACTATCAAGCACGCGTTACTGTTTTAGGACATGTTCAACGTGGAGGATCTCCAACAGCTCGTGACCGAGTATTATCAAGTGTTTTCGGTGCAAGAGCAGTTGATTTATTGAAAGCTGGTAAAGGCGGATTATGTATCGGAATCGTAGACAACAAAATTGTTGAAAATGATATTGTTGAAACGCTAAAAAGCGGCAAACACATGCCTGATGTTAGCTTGTATAAATTAAATCAAGAAATATCTTATTAAAAGAAATTACAAACTTATAAATAATTGTAATAAAAATTGCTGTTAGGAGAGATAATAGAATGAAAAAAACAAAAATTGTATGTACGATTGGTCCAGCAAGTGAAACGGTTGAACAACTAACTCAAATGATAGATGCAGGTATGAACGTAGCCCGTTTAAACTTTTCACATGGTGACTTTGAGGAACATGGAGCACGTATCAACAATATTCGTGAAGCATCAAAACGTACCGGTAAAATGGTAGCTATTCTATTAGATACAAAAGGTCCTGAAATGCGTACACACAACATGAAAGATGGCCGTGTTGACTTTGAAGAAGGAGACGTTGTTCGTATCTCAATGACAGAAGTTGAAGGAACAAAAGAAAAATTCTCAATTACTTATCCTGAATTAATCAATGACGTAAATCCCGGTACTCATATTTTACTAGATGATGGTTTAGTGGACCTTGAAGTAACTGATTTAGATCATGCAAATGGTGAAATTGTTGTTTTAGTTAAGAATCCAGGAACATTAAAGAATAAAAAAGGCGTAAACGTACCAGGTGTATCTGTTAATTTACCAGGAATCACTGATAAAGATGCTGCTGATATTCGTTTTGGTCTAAAGAATGATATTGATTACATCGCAGCAAGTTTTGTACGTCGTGCTAGTGACGTATTAGAAATCACTCAAATTTTAGAAGAAGAAAACATGACTCATGTTCAAATCATTCCTAAAATTGAAAACCAAGAAGGCGTAGACAACATTGATGAAATCTTAAAAGTTTCTGATGGATTAATGGTTGCTCGTGGAGACTTAGGAGTTGAAATTCCTACAGAGGAAGTTCCTATTGTTCAAAAAGCTCTTATCCAAAAATGTAATCAAGCTGGTAAACCAGTTATTACTGCTACACAAATGCTTGACTCAATGCAACAAAACCCACGTCCAACACGTGCTGAAGCAAGTGACGTAGCTAATGCTATTTTTGATGGTACAGATGCTATCATGCTTTCAGGTGAAACTGCTGCTGGGGATTACCCAATTGAAGCTGTACAAACTATGGCACGTATTGCTGTACGTACTGAAGAAGCATTAGTAAACCAGGATGCATTTGCATTAAAAGCTTACAGCCAAACAGATATGACTGAAGCTATTGGTCAATCAGTAGGACATACTGCACGTAACTTGAACATTCAAACAATTGTTGCAGCTACTGAATCTGGACATACTGCACGTATGATCGCAAAATACCGTCCAAAAGCTAATATTGTTGCTGTTACATTTACAGAACGTCAAATGCGCGGTTTAGCATTAACTTGGGGAGTTTCTCCAGTTGTTTCTGAAAAACCAGGTTCAACTGATGATATGTTCAATTTAGCAACTAAAATTGCTCAAGAAACTGGATTTGCTACTGCAGGAGATTTAATCATCATTACTGCCGGTGTACCAGTTGGCGAACGTGGCACAACTAACTTAATGAAAATCCAATTAATTGGAACTAAATTAGCTAGCGGCCAAGGTGTTGGAACAGAGGCAGTTATTGGTAAAGCAACTGTCGCAACAAGTGCTGAAGAAGCAAATAAAAATGCTGTAGAAGGTGGAATTTTAGTTGTGAAAACAACAGATAAAGACTACTTGCCAGCAATTGAAAAATCATCAGCTTTAGTAGTAGAACAAGGTGGCTTAACTAGTCATGCAGCTGTTATTGCTATTGCAATGAGCATTCCAGTAATTGTGAATGTTGAAAATGCTACGACTCTTATTAAAAATGATGAATTAATTACTGTTGATTCACGTCGTGGAATCGTCTACCGTGGAGCTACAACAGCTATCTAATAGCTAATAAAACTTAAAAATTTAAATGAACAAAACTCTCTTGAGGATTGATTTTTAAATCCGATAGGGAGTTTTTTTTTGAAATATAAAACAATAGTTAGTTTACATAAAATGATTATGGTAAACTTATATCGAATCTTTTCAACATTCTTTCATTCCTTGTCTTTTTCATATAAACTGTAGAGGAATGATTAAAGAATCACTACCAAATAATAGATCTAAACTTATGGAGGAAAAAATATGAATCAATCATTAGGAAAAATTATCACAGGACTTGTTACTGATGTAAACGAGGACGCATTTTTTGTACAAAAAGATGGCGTAACGTACAAATTAGATAAAACTGAAGGAATGGATTACAAACTAGGCGATACAGTAGAAGGTTTTGCTTATATCTCAATGGATAAAGACTTTATGTTAACTCAAGAACTTCCTAAAGTACAAGTGGGTCATTATGCATGGGGTACCGTTATTGATACACGTAAAGATTTAGGAGTATTTGTAGATGTAGGTCTGCCTGACAAAGAATTGGTCGTTTCACTTGACGAATTACCGACCATTAAGCATTTATGGCCTAAAAAAGGTGATCGTTTACTGATAACGATACGAGTAGACGATAAAGACCGTATGTGGGGAGAACTAGCAGGAGATGAAGTGTTCCAATCATTAGCTAAAAAAGGAACAGAAGAATTGATCAACCAAAACATCAAAGGAACAGCGTATCGTTTAAAAGTTATTGGAACGTTTATTTTGACTGAAGACAACCAAATTGGTTTCGTGCATCCTTCAGAACGCAAAGATGAACCTCGTTTAGGAGAAGTTGTGTCCGGTCGTGTCATCGGTGTTAGACCAGATGGTGTGATCAATGTATCTCTAATGCCTCGTGCTTATGAAGCTATCGGCGACGATGCTGCAATGTTGATGGCCATATTAGAACGAACTAAAACAGATAGCTTTCCATATACTGATAAAAGCTCACCAGAAGATATTTCGGAGCGATTTGGAATCAGTAAAGGTCAGTTTAAACGAGCAATTGGAAACTTGATGAAACAACGCTTAATCGTACAAGAAAATGGCGAAACGAAACTTGTTCAAGAATCCAGCGAGAACGACCAAGAAGAAAACTAAAAAATAAGAAGAAACGAAAGAAGGCAGTTCACAAAGTGTCCTTGCCTTCTTTTGCGTCTTATATAAATAATTTAGGTTAATTTGGATAGAGGTGTAAATAGAGTGAAGGAAGATGTAGAAGAGTATATCCGTTTTTTGACTATTGAAAGAGGTCTTTCAAAAAATACAATTGAAAGTTACAAAAGAGATATTGGACAATATATGGTATTTATTGAACAAAGTAAATTAAACCACTGGGATCAAATTGATCGTTATGTTGTGCTTTCTTTTCTACAAGACCTAAAAGAAAAACAAAAATCTGCTGGCACAATTATTCGAATGATATCTTGTTTAAGACAGCTTCATCAATTCTTAAAGCAAGAACAGTTAACTAAAAATGATCCCATGCTTCATATTGATACGCCTAAGAAGGCGCAAAAACTACCAAAAGTATTGTCTATTAAAGAGGTGGATCTTTTGATTGAAACACCAAATACTGGCGAGACATTAGGATTGAGAGATCGAGCAATGCTCGAAGTTATGTATGCGACAGGATTACGTGTATCTGAATTAACAGAACTAAAATTAGATGACCTGCACTTATCACTAGGATTGATCCAAACGATTGGTAAAGGAGATAAAGAAAGAATTATTCCGTTAGGAGATATGGCTATCGAGTGGATCGAAAAATATCGTCGTTACAGCCGACCAAAATTGGAAAAAGAAGGCCGTCGTTCACCCTATTTATTTCTAAATCATCATGGACGTAAATTAACTAGGCAAGGTGTTTGGAAAAATCTAAAAATACTAGTAAAAAAAGCTGGAATAGAAAAAGAAGTAACCCCTCATACTTTACGTCATTCATTTGCTACGCATTTGCTTGAAAATGGTGCTGATCTAAGAGTTGTTCAAGAATTGCTGGGGCACTCGGATATCTCTACAACTCAAATTTACACGCACATTACTAAGCAAAGGATGTCAAGCGTTTACAAAACGTATCATCCAAGGGCTTGAAAATTGGAAAGAGTATAGAGTTTTACTCGCTTTATCGTATTATTTTTACTATAATGAGAATGTAGAAACCTATAATTAGGAGGATGAAGAACGAATGTCATATAAAAGAGTGCATTTAATCGTTATGGATTCAGTTGGTATTGGGGAAGCACCTGATGCTGATAAATTTAATGATCTAGGAAGCGACACATTAGGTCATATCGCTCAAGAAGCTGGATTAACAATACCTCATTTAGAAGAATTAGGTCTAGGAAATATCAAACCTTTAAAAGGTGTACGTAGCGTTACTGACAGCTTAGGCTATTACACAAAATTAGAAGAAGTATCTGTTGGTAAAGATACCATGACCGGACATTGGGAAATTATGGGATTAAACATTCAAACGCCTTTCCGCGTTTTTCCTGAAGGATTCCCAGATGCGTTATTAAAACAAATTGAAGACTTTTCCGGCCGCAAAATTGTAGGGAATAAACCAGCTAGTGGAACAGCTATTATTGACGAATATGGGGAACATCAATTAAAAACAGGAGACTTGATCGTTTATACTTCGGCAGACCCTGTTTTACAGATCGCAGCTCATGAAGATGTGATTCCATTAGATGAACTGTACCGAATCTGTCAGTTTGTCAGAGATATTACAAAAGACGATCCTTACATGATTGGCAGAATCATTGCTCGACCATATGTTGGGAAACCTGGACAGTTTACTAGAACGAGTGGACGTCATGATTATGCATTAAATCCTTTTGGTAAGACTGTTCTTAACCATTTAAGCGAAGGCGGTAAGGAAGTTATTGCAATCGGCAAGATAAATGATATTTATAACGGAGAAGGCATCACTGAATCTGTACGCACAGAACACAATATGGATGGTGTAGACAAACTCTTGACGGTTATGGATAAAGATTTTGAAGGTCTTAGCTTCTTAAACTTGGTTGATTTTGATGCTAAATTTGGACACCGTCGTGATGTTGTTGGATATGGTCAAGCAATTGATGAATTTGATGCTCGTGTTGAAGAAATCGTTGGCAAACTAAGAGAAGATGATTTATTATTGATCACTGCCGATCATGGAAATGACCCTATTGCACCTGGAACGGATCACACAAGAGAGTATGTTCCTTTATTAGCTTATTCTCCTTCAATGAAAGAACACGGCGAAATTTCTCGAGGCCATTTTGCAGATATTGGTGCTACTATTGCAGCTAATTTCGGTGTTCAAGATACAGGATTTGGTAAAAGCTTCTTAGAAGAATTAAAGTAAAAAGAATACATTAATGGAGGAAATTATGACTACAGCATTATTAAAGAAAGTTAATGAAGCAAAAAGCTATATTTTAGAAAATGGTGTTCAAGATATAGAAGTTGGATTGATTCTAGGTTCTGGATTAGGGGAGTTAGGGGACGAAGTTGAAAATCCAATTGCGATCTCATATAGTAAGATCCCTCATTTTCCTGTGTCTACTGTAGAAGGACATGCTGGACAATTAGTATATGGAACATTGGGCGGTAAAAAAGTATTAGCTATGCAAGGGCGTTTTCATTTTTATGAAGGGTATACTTTAGAAGAAGTGACTTTCCCGATACGAGTAATGAAAGCACTTGGTATCCATTCATTGATCGTGACAAATGCAGCTGGCGGAGTCAATACTGATTTCACTCCAGGCGAATTAATGATGATCACAGATCAAATTAACTATACTGGTACCAATCCTTTAATAGGACCAAATGATGCTTCTATGGGACCGCGTTTCACGGATATGAGTCATGCCTATGATGCAGCTTACCAAGAAACCGTTCGTTCTGTAGCTAAGAACATGGATATAGACTTAAAAGAAGGCGTATATATTGGTTTTTCTGGTCCAACTTATGAAACTCCAGCCGAAATAAAAATGGTTCGTCAATTTGGTGCTGATGCTGTTGGGATGTCTACTGTTCCAGAAGTTATTGTAGCAAACCATGCAGGTATGAGAGTCATCGGTATATCTTGTATTACTAATTTAGCTGCTGGCATGCAAGCGACATTAAATCATGAAGAAGTGGTAGAAACAACACAGCGTGTTAAACATACATTTAAAGCTTTTGTAAAAACTATTCTTTCAGAAATGAAATAAAAAAATCATTGATTAGATAGAAAGAGGAACTGTGAAGAAGTTATGGCCTAGTTGCCAAACTTTTAAGCAGTTTCTCTTTTCTTCATTAATTTAATACAATTGAAGAATAGTAGAAAGATTTGATTTTTTAGAGTGTGCAAATAGGGTTGTATGACAAATGGTGTGGATGCTTCAAAAAAATTTCTTCTGGAATGGACGGGTTTGCTTGTGGAGCCATGGGACCGCCTGTAAGCCTGGAGTCTTACAGGCTTTCAAGCTTCAAATAAACCCTAATCGCTGAAGCGCTAACGGTTTATAATTCTCATTGAATCCTATACAGGGCTACAAGCAACCCTATTACTCCAGAAATGTTTGGTGAGTATTTTGAATAATCTATCAACATTAAAATTTATAGACCCGCAAATAGGCACTATTGATCACATTGAGAAAAGCTTTTTTTTGTGTTAAAGTAAGTAAAGCAAAAAACAAGCAAAACTGAGATGAGGATAGTTAATGGACGAAAGATTACTAACAGGAACAATGAAAATAAATAAAGCTAACCATTTAGAAATAGGTGGTATAGACACTATTTCATTAGTTGAAAAATATGGAACGCCTCTTTATGTATATGATATTTCTCAGGTTAAACACAAAGCACAAATGTTTAAAAAAGCCTTTCAAGATAGAAAAATCAAAGCACAAGTAGCCTATGCAAGTAAAGCTTTTTCTTGTTTAGCTATTTATCAATTAATGGCCAAGGAAGAAATGTCTTTAGATGTGGTTTCTGGAGGAGAACTTTTTACAGCTATCCAAGCTGATTACCCTAGTAAAAAAATTCATTTTCACGGAAATAATAAATCAGATGCTGAAATCTTTGCTGCATTGGATTATAATATCGGCTGCTTTGTAGTAGATAATTTTTATGAATTAGAAAAATTAAATCACTATACAAATCAACGCAAGCAAAATATGTCGATTTTATTGAGAGTAACTCCAGGAGTTGAAGCTCATACACATGAGTACATTACAACTGGGCAAACAGATTCTAAATTTGGATTTGACCTTAATAATGGACAAGCTCAACAAGCTTTGCAATTAGCTATGCAGATGCCATATATTGATGTAATGGGATTGCATTGCCACATAGGATCACAAATTTTTGAAACAGAAGGATTTAGTCTGGCCATTGATAAATTAGTCATGCAATCAAAAGAATGGCATGACGCTATGGGATTTGACTTGCGGGTATTAAATGTTGGCGGAGGCTTTGGGATTAGGTATACATCTGAAGATGAGCCATTACCCATAGAAGATTATATCAATAATTTAATTGATGAAGTCCAATCTGTCACAACCAAAGTTCAATTACCGATGCCTGAGATCTGGATCGAACCAGGACGCAGTTTAGTTGGAGATGCGGGGATCACCTTATATCAAGTTGGCTCACAAAAAATCATACCAGATGTTCGTAATTATTTAGCTATCGACGGGGGAATGACGGATAACATTAGACCCGCGCTTTATGATGCAAAATATACGGGCGTTTTAGCCAATCGTGTAGAGGATGCAGTAGAAGAAACCTATTCTATAGCAGGAAAATGCTGCGAATCTGGTGATATGTTGATATGGGATCTGCCGCTGCCAAAAGCAGATGACAAAGATGTTTTAGCAGTCTTTAGTACTGGAGCTTATGGATATGCGATGGCTAGTAATTACAATCGTATTCCAAGACCGCCAGTCATCTTTGTTGAAAATGGAAAAGATTTTTTAGCTATTAAGCGAGAAAGTTATGCAGACTTAATGAGATTAGAACGCTCTCTATATTAATTTAAAGAGATAAAAAACACTAATACTCTGATGTTGCAAGCTTAGAGCGCTAGGAGGATACTATGTTACTCGATTACAAAAATGATTATGAAAAAATTTCAATGGGATTGCTCTCATTTGTTCCGGACTTAAAAGACGTTTCGCGTTTGCAGAATGAAATGGATTGGTACCAAAGTAAAGAAAACTACAAACTTTATTTATGGAAGAGTGAAGAAACTCAAGATATCATAGCTGTAATAGGTGTTGAGATTGGAAACGATATGATATTAGTAAGACATATCTCTATTAACCCTTCATTCAGAAATGAAGGAATCAGTTACAAAATTTTAGAAGCATTAGAAAAACGACTCCCTCAGAAAAAAGTAATGGGAACGTTAGAAACCGCCTCTTTAATTGCAAAATGGGAGCAAGAGAAAAGTAAAAAGGACCAACAGTCTATTTTATTGACTGATGAAAAAGGCGAGGATTAAATGTCATCCGATATAAATATAAAAATTGATGCATTTGAAGGACCATTAGATCTATTATTGCAATTGATCAAACACTTAGAGATTGATATTTATGATATCCCAATTGCTGAAGTTACAGCACAATACTTAAATTACATCCGAGCAATGAAAGTATTGCAATTAGATATTGCTGGAGATTATTTAGTTATGGCAGCAACTTTAATGGCAATAAAAAGTAAATTGCTTTTACCTAAACAAGAAATGAATGCTGATCCAGAAGATGAAGTTTTTTTTGAATCCGGTGAAGATCCTCGAGATGCGTTAGTAGAGCAATTATTGGAATACCGTAAATATAAGTCGGCAGCAGCTTTGTTAAAAGTAAAAGAAGAAGAACGAAGCCAATATTTTTCAAAGGAACCTACTAACCTAGAATCATTACAAGAAAAAGTTCCATTGGAGCCTCTTCAAATCAGTACGTTTGATTTAGTTGCAGCTTTTCAAGATATGTTTAATAAAAAAATGAAGAAAATACCACTGCAAACAACGATTAGAGCAGAAGAAACAACGATTAATGAAAAAATGGATTTTATTATGGGGAAATTACGAAGTACCATTGCAAACCAAGGTGTTTTGTTTACTGGGCTATTTGATATTCCTACAAAAAATGAGATGGTAACAACGTTTATGGCTTTGCTTGAATTAATAAAAGAAAAAAATGTTTTTATTCAGCAAGAAGTCACGTATGGAGATATTATTGTCTATCCATCAGAATCAAAAGAAACAGGTGATGAGTAGTATGGATGAATTAGCAGCAATTGAAGCACTTCTTTTTGTAGCTGGGGATGAAGGGATGTCTTTAGAAGAAATTTCTACTATCTTAGACTGTTCAACTCAGCAAGCTTATCAGTTCCTGATGCGCCTTCAAAAAAATTATGAAGAAGCGACTTCAAGAGGGTTAATGCTTCTTGAGGTTGGGAACCAATATCAATTGGCTACTAAAAAAGAGTATGCAGATGTGATAAAAAAATATGCGATCTCACCATTAACAACTAATTTATCACAAGCAGCGTTGGAAACACTTGCAATAATAGCTTATAAGCAACCTTTAACGCGGATGGAGATCGATGAGATCCGTGGAGTCCAAACAAGTGGAGCATTGCAAAAATTAACGCTTAGAGGGCTTATTGAACCTAAAGGACGGGTAGAAGGACCAGGAAGAGCTATTTTATATGGAACTTCTGATTATTTTATGGATTATTTTGGTCTTAAAGAGTTGTCTGATTTACCAGAAATAACAGAATTAGAAACGGAAAATACTGAAAAAGAATCCGATTTATTTTTTGAACGGTTTAATCAACAATTTGAAAATGAATAAAAATAGAGAATACTAAGGAGAAATTATGGAAAGATTACAGAAAGTTTTGGCTCATGCCGGAGTAGCTTCAAGACGTAAATCAGAAGAACTTATTTCTAAAGGTCATGTTAGAGTAAATGGAACTGTTGTAAAGGAAATGGGTGTTTTAGTAGGGAATTCAGATCTAATTGAAGTAGATGGTGTTCCAATTTATAGAGAAGAACCGGTTTATTTCTTATTGAATAAACCTAGAAATATGATCACGGCAGTTTCAGATGACAAAGATCGTCCAGTAGTGACAGACTTATTTCCAAATATAGAACAACGTATTTATCCGGTTGGTCGTTTAGATTACGATACAACAGGCGCTTTGATCTTAACAAATGATGGAGAACTTTCTCAATTACTGATGCATCCTAAACATCAAATAGATAAAACTTATGTTGCGAAAGTTAAAGGTATGATTGATCGGAAATCTTTGAATAGATTAGAAAAAGGGGTAGTTGTTGAAGGCAAAAAGACTGCACCAGCAAAAGCAAAAATTCTTTCAGCAGACAGGTCTAGAGACATATCTATGGTAGAGTTAACTATACACGAAGGTCGTAACAGACAAGTTAAAAATATGTTCCAAGCTATTGGACATCCGGTTGAAAAACTTAAAAGAGAATCGTATGGTACGCTGACGTTAGATGGTTTGCAACCAGGTGAATGGCGCGAATTAAAAACATTTGAAATCTATCAATTGCGTAATGCAGCAACTCAAAATGATACAACTAATTAAATGCAATTTCTTAGAGCATGGACTTAAATACTCCAGCTCTATTTTTTTAAGAGTATTGAAGTAAATGAACTTCAACCAATGGTCTAAATAGAGTGAAGCGTTTTTTACATATAATAGAATTAGTTTTACAAGTGTTTCAGCTTTTGCAGAAGAATCAAATGTATTAGTTGAAACTTTGAACAAATGTTGTGTATACTGGTCTTATACGAAAAAATCAGTAACAAAACGTGCTAATGGAAATGATGGGGTGTAATAAATGGAAAATGATGTAATGCATCTATTAGTAGTAGATGACGAAGATCGAATTCGCAGACTATTAAAAATGTATTTGGAAAGAGAAAACTATGTTATTTCTGAGGCTGACAATGGGGAAGATGCATTGAAAATGGTTCTAGAAAATGATTATGATTTAGTTTTATTAGACTTAATGCTGCCAAAAATGGATGGTATTGAAGTTGCTGAAAAAATAAGAGAGAGTAAGACTACTCCAATTATGATGTTAACAGCTAAAGGCGAAGAAATAAGCCGCATTGAAGGATTTGAGGTTGGAGCAGATGATTATATCGTGAAACCCTTTAGTCCAAGAGAAGTAGTTTTAAGAGTCTCAGCTATTCTAAAAAGAACCCAAAGCAGCAAACCGAAAGAAAAAGCCAATCCTGATTTAATTGAAATGCCGCATTTTGAAATCGATGACCAATCTCATCGTGTGTTGGCTGATGGAAATGTTGTTAATTTAACACCAAAAGAATATGATTTGTTATTATATTTAGCGCAATCTCCTGATCAAATTTTTGGAAGAGAACAATTATTAAGAGAAGTATGGAAATACGAATTTTTCGGGGACTTGAGAACAGTAGATACTCATATCAAACGTCTCAGAGAAAAATTAACTAAACATTCAGAGGCAGCTGCAAAAATGATTGTTACTGTTTGGGGACTTGGTTATAAATTTAATTCTTTTCCTGAAGAATCTGAAAAGTAGGTTGAAATATGTTTAAATTAAATAGTTTAGTTACTCGTACTTGGGTGGTAACGATGTTGGCTATCGGCATTTGTTTTTTTACTACGAACCAAGTATACGAAAAGTTATACACAAACAATATAGAAGAAAGTTACATCAATGATTTTGAACATTCAATTAACTCTATAACCAATCTTTTAGAAGAGGATCCAAATTTTTTGGTTGAAAATATTGATAAAATTCGATCTTATGATGACCATCTTTCTTTAGTGATCACACAAAATGATGAGCCTATTAGCTATTCTTCAAATGTAAAAATGGATGATCAATCCAATGACTTTACAACTATCAAGGCAAATGGTGAAGTCGAAAATGAGTTGAAAAATGGGGAAAATACGCTTGTTAAAGACGAGATAAAATTAGATGGTAAACCGAGTATACCGTATATTTTTAAAATCCAAAATTTTACTTTTAATGGTCAAGAAAGCAAGCTTTACATTTATGGCGATTTGTCGTTTTTAAGCAGCACGCATAACAAGATGCAAGTGTGGTCAGCTATTAATGTTATTTTTTACATTATTATAGGAATTTTATTGTTTTATTATTTCCAACGTAGATTTGGCAGACCGTTAACTCAATTAAGAGATATCGCATATGATTATGCTAAAAATGATTTCACTCAACAAGCACAGTCAACTTACAAAGATGAGTTAGCTCAGTTAGCCTTAGCTATGAATAAAATGGGCAAATCATTAGAAGTAACTGGAGCAGCTACTAGACAAGAAAAAGAACTTTTAGAAAATATCGTGACATCCATTTCTACAGGGGTATTGTATTATAATCAAGATAAAACATTGTTAATGTCAAACCCTTTGGGAGATGAATTCTTACAGCATTTATACCAAACAGATCAAGTAATGAAAACGGTTATACCTGATCTGTTGGAATATCGAATTGATTCTATTATACGATTTCCTGAGAAAATAAGTTATGATAATAATATTGATGACTATTATTATAATATAACGTTGATTCCACTTTTTGATGAAAATTTAGACAGTGTTCGTGGTGTATTAGTTTCTATTCAAGATATTACAAAAGAAAAACGTCTTGATATTATGCGAAATGACTTTATTAATAATATTTCTCATGAGTTAAGAACGCCTTTGGTGATGATCCAAGGGTACAGTGAGGCAATTTTAGATGATATAGCTGAAACTCAAGATGAGAAAAAAGAAATGGCAAAAATAATCGGTGAAGAATCCGTGAGAATGAATCGAATGGTAAATGAAATGCTCGATAGTTCTAGAATGGAAGCGGGTTTTATTAACTTAATAAAATTGGATGTCCATTTGGAAGGCTTTTTTAATAAACTGTTTACTCGATTTGCCACAATGTCAGAAAAAAATAATATTCGCTTAGAATTAGAAATTGATCCTAATTTAGATTCTTACTACATGGATGAAGATAAAATGAGTCAAGTTTTTGTAAATTTAATCAATAATGCTATTAGGCATACTAGTATGGTCAATAGAGAACATAAAAAAGTGAAAATCTTTGTGCATTTAGACAAGATTATGGATGAAGTCTTAATTGAGGTCATTGATAATGGAACAGGGATTCCAGAAGAAGATATACCTTATATTTTTGATCGATTCTATAAAGCAGATAAATCTAGAACTGTAATGAAAGGCGATAAAACAGGTACAGGTATTGGCTTATCCATTGTAAAAAATATAATAGAAGCTCATGGTGGATTTGTCGAAGTACAGAGTATTGTCAATGAACAAACGAAATTTATCGTTCATTTGCCCTATTTAGATTAATATGCTAATAAAAAGTAAGCGAAAGTGTTGCTTTTTTTCTTCTCATGTTATACAATGAACTTGTTAAAAAAATATAAAGATTCGTCTTCAGGGGCAGGGTGAAATTCCCGACCGGTGGTATAGTCCACGAGCTAAATAGCATTATTTGGTTGAACTGGTTAAATTCCAGTACCGACAGTAAAGTCTGGATAAAGAAGATGGGGTTTATTTGAATAGTTGTAATTGTTCAAATGCTCTGTTTAATTATCTGAAGATAATTTAGACGGGCATTTTTATATTGTTTTTATTTGAATAGACTCATGTAATGCCTAGGCTGATGAATCCTTTTAGGAGGATTTTTATGCAAACAAGTAACACAAAGAAAATGGTAGGAATCGCCATGTTGGCTGCTCTAGCAACCATTTTGATTTCATTTGGTTTTCCAATAATTCCAGGAGTTTCATTTCTAAAAGTTGATTTTAGTGATATTCCTGTTTTGATTGGCATGTTTTTATACGGTCCAGTTGGTGGAACTATGGTGGCGTTTATTCGCTCATTGCTCCATTATATTCAAACTGGCGGTGATGCAGGATATCCCATTGGGGATACTGCGAGTTTTATAGCTTCAGTCGCGTATACGTTGCCGATTTATTTGATTATGAAATCAAAGGTTAACAATACTAAAACGATTATTTTTGCAAATATCGTTGGGTCACTGTCATTAGCTGTCATTTTGTCACTTGTAAATTACTTTTTCTTGCTTCCATTGTATTTAAAAGTATTAAACTTTAGTGTAGGGCCTATCAGAGATTACATTTTAATGGGTGTTATACCATTTAATATCATAAAAGGCGCAATAGTAAGTACAGTCTTTATTATGTTATACGCCAAATTAAAAACTTGGTTGCAACGCAATCAATTAACTAAAATCAGTGCTAAATAAAAAAGGAAATCGCAATTTATTTTGCGATTTTTTTTTGCTTTCTTATTAATAATTTTTAAAATTTTGAAAACTATACCCTAAAAATGGTTATTTTTGGTATATTAGATTTAACAATAAATAGCTTTCAATAGCTGCTTTTTTTATGTAATCAGAATGAGGGTGAATGTCGTGGAACAATCGTTGTACTATCAGTATTTTTGCCTTTCATTGTATTCTATAGACTATCCAGTAAAACCGGCCACGCTGTATCACATTTTGGTTGGTAAACGAACAGCTTCCATTTTGTTTAAGGCGCATGTTTATCACGCGATCCCTTTTTTTTCGGTATTTCCTAATTTAAACCGTGGTCAGTATGACAATATGGTTCGAGAATTTATTGAAAAAGGCTGGATTACTGCCAGTGAAAATAACGAAGAGTACTACCTTTGTAAACAGGCTAAAGAAGAATTAGACCTTTATTTTTCAAAACATTTTTATCCTAAAAATATTAATCAACTGCTAAACGGACAAGTGACTAAAGAATTTTGGAGAAAAATTTTATTTTCAACCCAAGTTCTTTCGGAATTACGCTACCAAAATAATCATTATCTACCAATAGAAAAGGAATGGAAGACACAATTATGGTTAAAAAAATGGTTGAAAAATAGTCCATTAGAAAGACAAGAATTGGGTAGTTCATTTGGAAAAGAATGGATTCAATTATTAAAGGAGTTCCGTTCATTTGATGCAGAAATTTTAGTATCACAGTTAACGGGACATAAAAAGAATGGAAAAACCAGTACACAATTAGCTGTTAAATATGGATTAGATCAAATGGAATTAGCTTTTTTAGTACAAAATACAATTAGTCAACTACTAAATAAAGTGGTCAGTGAAAAAGAAACATTCCCTTTATTTTATTTAATTTATCAAGAATGTAAAGGAGACCGTTACAGCAGTCTTAGTCTAAGTGCTAGGTCAACTGCATATTATTTAGAAAAAGGTTACTCTATAGAAAAAATAGCTTTAGAGAGAAGATTAAAGGTAAATACAATTTCAGAACACATTATTGAATTAGCTATTATTTTTCCAAATTTTGATGTTTCTAACTTTATACCAAAAGAAGACTACCAACGATTATGTGCGTTATTTAGTGAGAATGAAGGAATAACATATGAGGATTTGAAAAAAGAAATGCCGCAGATTCCTTTTTCATGGTACAGATTGATTCAAATCGAAAGGAGTCGGACTGTGTGACCAATAAAGACCTTATAAAACAAAACTTAGAGAATTATTTTGGATACACTTCTTTTAGAGAAGGGCAAGAAGAAGCTGTATTAGCAGCTTTAGAAGGTAAAGATACGTTGATTATGCTGCCCACAGGGACAGGAAAATCGATTTGCTACCAATTAACTGGGTATTGTTTAGATGGGTTAGTAATCATTGTTTCGCCTTTATTATCGTTGATGCAAGACCAGGTGGAACAATTAAAATTAAATGGCGAAAAAAGAGTAGCTGCTATTAACAGTTTAATGAATGTACGCGAAAAAGATTGGGTGTTAAAGCATTTATCTGACTATAAATTTATTTTTCTTTCACCAGAAATGTTGCGACAAGAATACGTTATAACGAGTTTGAAAAAAGTGCCTATCTGTCTTTTTGCAATTGATGAAGCTCATTGTATTTCTCAATGGGGATTAGATTTTAGACCTGATTATCTCGATTTAGGTCTTATTCGCCGACAATTAAATTTTCCTTTAACAATGGCATTGACAGCCACTGCTACTCAACGCGTTCGAGAAGAGATTTTGACATCGTTGCAGATTAATAATGAAAAAACAAAGCAGATTATTTATTCTGTGGATCGTTCTAATATCGCTTTTTATACTCAAATTTGTGATCATAATAAAAATGAAGAATTATTAAAACAAGTTCAAAAATTAAAGAAACCAGGTATTATTTATTTTTCTAGTAAAAAAACAGCAGACGAAACTGCTGAATTGATCCGTCAAGAAACGACGATCACTGCAGAGAGTTATCATTCCGATATAGAAGCAGAAGATAAAATTAAGATCCAGCAACAGTTTATCTATGATGAAATTGATATTATCTGTGCTACAAGCGCATTTGGGATGGGTATCAATAAAAGCAATATTCGTTTTGTTATTCACTATCATTTGCCGGGCAGTCCAGAAGCCTACTTACAAGAAGTTGGGCGTTGCGGAAGAGACGGAAAACCGAGTTTAGCTCTTTTGCTATATGAAAAGGGAGATGGTATCATTCAATTTCGATTACAGGAGTCGAGTTTGCCCACGATTGATATGCTGGAATATAGCTATAGAAAAGGGAAGGTATTAGAGGGAAGTTGCAGTCCTGTTCAAAAGGTGCTGATAGAAAATTATTTAAATGCCAATATTCCCATTGAAGCAGCAAAAAGCCAAGTGAAAAGTAGAGAAGTATCTAAACAGCAACAACTGTATTACATGATTGATTATGCTGAGACAGCAAGTTGCAAGAGAGCTTTTCTTTTACATTACTTTGATGAACGTTTAGAAGATAAACCGTCTCAATGCTGTTCTAGTTGTCATCTAGAATTAGCTGATTTTTATGAAAAAAATGACTTGAAACAAAAAAAAGAATCAGAAACAGAAAAAAATTGGGAAGAAATCTTAAAGGAATTGTTTTTAATTGGAAATTAATAAGACAATTCTATCCAAAAATGATACAATAAAACTGAGTTTTGTTTAGGAGGAGTACTAAAATATGAGTAAGAAAAATTCTAAAAACAATCCAAAAAAAGAAAAAGCATGGGATCGAAAATTTGATGATGATAATAGTTTAGTGGATGATAAATACTCAAGAACTGCAAGAAAAAAGGCAAAGAAAAGTGTCCATCCTGTCATAACGTCATTGCTTATTTTCTTAGCACTTATTATTATTTTGCCAAGTCTAGCATATACTTGGTGGTCAAATGAAGGCAATGACAGCAGTAAAGAACAAAAATCTTCTGAAGAAAGAATGATCATTACACAAAACAGTAGCAGTGAATTAACTAGTTCAGAAGAGCCTGAATCAGAAGTTTCTTCAGAAAGCGTAAGCAGCGAAGAGGAGTCCTCTGAGTCTGAAAGTCAAGTTGCAGAAGTAGAAGAACCTGAGTCACAACCTGCAGAAGTACCTGTTATTGAAGAACCTGAAAGTATTGTAGAGCCAGAACCAGAGCCTGAACCTGAACCAGAAGAAGTAACAAATACTTATACTGTTAAAGCTGGAGATAACCTATACCGAATTGCATTAAATCACAATATGACAACTGATGAATTAAAAACATTGAATGGTATATCAGGAGATTCTGTGAGTGTTGGAACAGTTTTAAAAGTGAAATAATAGTCTATAAAGCCGCATACTGATTAGCGGCAAGCAGGAAGGCTAGGGTAACCTAGCCTTTTTAATATGAAAAGAAAGTAGGATGACACATTGGAAAAAACAATAAAAATCGCTATTGATGGCCCAGCATCTGCCGGAAAAAGTACAGTTGCTAAAATAGTAGCAAAAGAGCTGGGCTATATTTATTGCGATACTGGTGCAATGTATCGTGCACTAACCTATCAAGCTATCCAAAATAAGACAGCAGTAACGGATGAAAAACAATTAGTCCAATTGCTAAAAGAAATGGTCATTTCTTTTGAACCAAACAAAGGCGATCAAAAAGTATTTGTTAATGGTGAGGAAGTTACGGATGCTATTCGTTTATCTGATGTAACAAATGCAGTTTCCGCAGTTTCAGCCCATGGAGAAGTTAGAAAAGAATTAGTGAAAAGGCAACAAGAAATAGCTGATCGTGGTGGTGTAGTTATGGATGGCCGTGACATCGGAACAGCGGTCTTGCCAACTGCGGAAGTAAAGATATTTCTTGTTGCTAGTGTCGAGGAACGTGCTGAAAGACGATACAAAGAAAACTTGAGCAAAGGTATACCTACTTCATTAGAAGTTTTAAAGCAAGAAATAGCTGAGCGTGATTACAAAGATTCGCATCGTGAAGTTTCACCATTAATTCAAGCTGAGGATGCTGTTCGCTTAGATACAACTAGTTTATCTATTGAGCAAGTTGTAGAAAAAATTAGAGAAATCATCCAAACTAAGCTGACTAAATAGAGTACTTCTTATTTTTCAAACGTTTTGGTGGCAATATTTTGAAATATTGGTTAAAATATAAGGAGAAAGAATTTTATTGGCTAGTTATAGGAGGGCAAACATATGACGGAAAATGAAAAAAACCATGAAGTTGAAGAACAAGAATCAATGATGGACGCAATGAACAGTGTTCAAGAAATTAATATTGGTGATACTGTTAAAGGTGAAATATTAACTATTCAAGATAACAAACAAGCTATAGTTGGCATTATCGGTGGAGGAGTTGAAGGGGTCATTCCTAACAATGAGTTATCAGCTGCACCATTTGAGAACGTTACAGATATTGTAAACGTGGGAGATATTGTTGATTTAGTGGTGATAAAAGAAATTAAAGAAAAAGAAAACGGCAGCTACTTGCTATCTAAGCGTCGTATCGATGCTAAAAAAGTTTGGGAAAAAATTCAAAAAGAATACGATGAAGGAACCATCATTGAAGCACCAGTTAAAGAAGTTGTAAAAGGTGGTTTGGTTGTAGATGTTGGGGTCAGAGGATTCGTACCTGCTTCTATGGTAGATGTTCATTTTGTAGAAGATTTCTCTAGCTATAAAGGACAAACATTGAAATTTAAAATCGTTGAAATCGAACCGAGTGAAAATCGATTGATTCTTTCTCATAAAGCAGTGGTGGAAGCTGAAAATGAAGATAAGAAAAAAGATTTGCTAAGTCATTTAGTTGAAGGCGATACTGTAAAAGGAAAAGTTGCTCGTTTAACTAACTTTGGTGCTTTCATCGACCTTGGTGGCGTAGATGGATTAGTTCATATCTCTCAACTAGCTTATGAACATGTAAAAGATCCAGCTGATGTATTGACAGTAGGAGAAGAAGTAAATGTGAAAGTTCTTTCTGTTAATGAAGAAGAAGGACGTATTTCACTTTCTATTAAAGAAACATTACCAGGACCTTGGGATAATATTGAAGAACGTGCAGCAGCAGGATCAGTTTTAGATGGTCTGGTTAAACGCCTGACAAGTTTCGGGGCATTTGTTGAAGTCTTCCCAGGAGTTGAAGGGTTGGTTCATATTTCTCAAATATCACACAATCATATCGCTACACCGCATGAAGTTCTAAGCGAAGGTGATGAGATCAAAGTGAAAGTGTTAGAAGTAAACCCAACTGATCAACGCCTTTCTCTAAGTATTAAAGCTTTAGAAGAAAAGCCTAATCAGCCAAAAGAAAAACAAGAAGAAACGAACTATGATTTGCCTGAAGAAGATACAGGATTTACTTTAGGAGATATTCTTGGAGATCAATTATCTGATATTACTACAAATGAAGACAACTAATTTATTGTTTAAAAAGGACATGTGAGTCACTTCTGTTCCCATGTTCTTTTTTTTTTGCGTAAATGAATAAAAATATGACGAATCAATAAGGCATTTATGAGAGTTTACCTTATTCCTTAAGCAAA
Source organism: Carnobacterium inhibens subsp. inhibens DSM 13024 (assembly GCF_000746825.1). Taxonomy (NCBI): domain Bacteria; kingdom Bacillati; phylum Bacillota; class Bacilli; order Lactobacillales; family Carnobacteriaceae; genus Carnobacterium; species Carnobacterium inhibens. Next base: position 262,866 of record NZ_JQIV01000006.1, read on the forward strand.
AGCTTGCATGTTTTAAGGTATTTCTATAAACTTACAAGAGAATATAAAAAAGGAGGCAAAAACAATGGCAAAACCAGTTGTAGCCATCGTTGGTCGCCCTAACGTAGGAAAATCAACTATTTTTAATCGTATCGTTGGAGAACGTATCTCAATCGTAGAAGACGTATCAGGGGTAACCCGTGATCGTATCTACGCGCCAGCAGAATGGTTAGGAAAAGAATTTAACGTGATTGATACAGGCGGGATCGATTTAGGTGATGAACCATTTTTAGAACAAATTAAACACCAAGCTGAAATAGCTATGGAAGAAGCAGATGTGATTATTTTTATCACAAGTGTAAAAGAACACATAACAGATGCAGATGAAAATGTAGCTAAAATTCTTTATCGTACAAAAAAACCAGTTTTATTAGCTATAAACAAAGTAGACAATCCAGAAATGCGTAACGATATTTTTGATTTCTATGCTTTAGGATTAGGGGAACCTTTCCCTATTTCAGGAAGTCACGGTTTAGGTATTGGGGATCTGCTAGATGCGGCTATTAGTCATTTTCCAGATGATTCAGAAGAAGAGTACGATGATTCTGTTATCAAATTCAGTTTGATCGGCCGACCAAATGTTGGGAAATCTTCACTTGTAAATGCCATATTGGGAGAAGACCGAGTAATCGTTTCAAGTGTTGCAGGAACAACTCGCGATGCAATCGATACTGCTTTTGTTGGCGAAGATGGATCTGAGTTTGTCATGATCGATACAGCGGGAATGCGTAAAAAGGGTAAGGTATATGAAAATACTGAAAAATATAGTGTTTTAAGAGCCCTTAGAGCGATCGAACGTTCAGATGTCGTCTTAGTTGTGTTGAATGCTGAAGAAGGCATTAGAGAGCAAGATAAAAAGGTTGCTGGATATGCTCATGAAGCAGGAAAAGGGATCATTATTGTTGTTAACAAATGGGATACTCTTGACAAAGACAATCACACAATGAAAAAATTTGAAGAACAAATTAGAAGCGAATTTTTGTATCTAAGTTATGCACCTATTATTTTCGTGTCTGCTTTAACAAAACAACGCTTGAATAAATTGCCTGAAATTATTGAACGAGTAAGTATGAATCAAAACTTACGTATTCAATCATCTGTTCTAAACGAAGTGATTTTAGATTCAGTTGCTATGAATCCTACTCCAACAGATAAAGGGAAAAGATTGCGTATTTACTATGCTACTCAAGTGGCTGTTAAACCTCCAACTTTTGTAGTGTTTGTTAATGAACCGGAAATGATGCATTTTTCTTATTCACGTTTCTTGGAAAATCGAATTCGTGATGCTTTCACTTTTGAAGGAACACCGATCCATCTTATTACGAGAAGAAGGAAATAAGAATAAGTAAATCCAAGCATTTTAACATAACTCTTATGCGGTTTCAAATAATTTATTAAATATTTAAAAAAAGGATAAGAATATCTGCTGAAACAGTAAAAATCATTGCAGTATCAGTATTTGTATGATATCTTTTTAAATGAAATGTCATTTAGAGTTACTAATTTTACATTTCGCAATAAGTCATTTTTGGGCCACTCAAAAATGTCTAAATGATGTTTATTTGCTAAAAAATAATGCATCAATTCTTCTTTCCGAGGGAGGTGAAATACACATGGCTAACAAAGCAGAATTAATCGAAAACGTTGCTACTTCAACAGGTCTTACTAAAAAAGATGCAACTTCAGCAGTAGATGCTGTTTTTGAATCAATTCAAACTTCATTAAGTGAAGGTGAAAAAGTTCAAATTATTGGTTTTGGTAACTTTGAAGTTCGCGATCGTGCTGCACGTAAAGGTCGTAACCCTCAAACAGGGGAAGAAATCCAAATTGCTGCAAGCAAAGTACCTGCATTCAAACCAGGTAAAGCTCTTAAAGACGCAGTTAAATAGTACAGTACTTAAAACCCCTGATACGTCAGGGGTTTTTGCTGTTTTATAAGGCAGATGATAAAAAAAACTAGCAAAAAACTAGCAGAAATTAGACTCTGCTAGTTTAAGGTATCGTTTGATTTTTATTTTTGTTATATAGACAGCAGGTTAAGTGGATTAGATTCTTAGAGTAATTTACGTGAAATAGATTTTATAGACGTAGTTTTGTAAAATGTAGAAAAATCAGTATTGCTTCCTACTGAAATCCATTCTACTTCATTTATAAGGCTCGCATAGCCTAATTGAGGTGTTTTTGTAGCAACTAAAGAAGCTTCATTTGTATAGCCAGCATCAAATGAAGTAGAAAAAATTTTTTCAAGTTTAAATTCTTTATCGGGCTGTTCAATATTAATATAGCCATTTATAATTGAAGAGTCACATAATTCAAGCTTCTCTCCATCAAGAAATGTAATAATTAACTTCACAACAGCACCTCCTTTTTAGTATTATCTCATAATGTGACAGAAATGTGAACTCATAGGGTACAAGAAAATAGTATTAATAGTTGAAGAGCGTATACAAAAATAGAACTACTTTGTGGTAAAAAAATGACAGTTAACTATTTATTATTTATCGAAGAGTAGCTGTGTATAAAGTTGAAATAATTATTTGTTAGGTATAATCGGCATTATTTAGTTGTCTTGTTCTGTACTTTAAACAATATACTTTAAGGTTTAAACAGCTTAATTTATGGTAAAATAAAGTATAAAGAAGATTGTAAAATGAAAGAGGTTTTAGACATGTCATATGGACAAAAGATGATTGATACACTTCAAAAAAATGAGTTAGAAGAAGCGATGAATTATTTTGAACAAGCTTTAAAACAAGATACAGATGAAGAACTTTATTTATTGGCAGATTCTCTTTATCAATTAGGATTTTTAAAAGAAACCGAAAAAATCAGTTTACAGCTGCTTGAACGTTATCCCGAAGATGATGAATTAAAAGTAAACTTAGCTGAAATTGCGATTGAATCAAACGAATTAGAAGCAGCGATGGATTGGTTATTAGAAATTACAGAAGCAAGTGTTGTTTATCCTCAATCTTTGCTTGTTTTGGCAGATCTTTATCAAGTCCAAGGACTTTACGAAGTAAGTGAACAAAAGCTGCTTAAAGCGAAAGAAATCGTGCCTGATGAGCCTGTTATCGACTTTGCTCTAGCAGAACTGCATTTTTCAATGGGGAAATATGCTCAAGCCATTCATGGTTACGAAGAATTAATGGTTCAAGGACTTACAGAATTTTCTGGTATAAATCTTGCTTCTAGATGTGGCAGTTCTTATAGCGCTTTAGGTGATTTAGAACAAGCCATCTTGTATTTAGAACAAAGTTTGGAAGAAAAAGAAAATGTCGATACCTTGTTTCAACTTGGTTTTTCATATCTTCAAGACAAGCAATACCGTCGTTCAATTGAAACATTGAATCAGTTAAAAGAATTAGATCCAAATTACACGACTTTGTATCCTTATTTAGCTAAAGGTCATGAAGAAGAAAATGAGCTTGATAAAGCCTTAGAAACGATTAAAGAAGGTCTAAGAGTGGATCAATACAATTATGAACTATTTTATTATGGGGCAGGTATTGCCATTAAGCTGGAAGATGAAACTCTTGCCGAAGATTATTATTTACAAGCTATTCAACTTGTTCCTGAAAACGCCAGTGTCCAATTATCTTATACAAATCTACTGTTGCAGCAAAATCGATACGACGAAACCATTGAATTAATTCAAAAAATACTCGTTCAAAATGAAGTTGACCCTCAATTTTATTGGAACTTAGCATTAGCAAATGAAGGAATAGAAGAATACAGCGCAGCAAGTACAGCTTATCAAAAAGCATATCCAGCTTTTCGTCAAAATAAAGATTTCTTAAAATCCTATATCTATTTCCTTCGCGAAGAAGGAGAACGGACGATCATAAAAGATGTATTAAATGATTACTTAATTCTTGATGCAGCTGATGCAGAAATGTTAGAAATACTAGATGAAATAAATAGCAACTATTAAAAGATTAAGTTATAATGAGAAAAAGGGTAAGACAAGGAGGTTTTCATATGAACATCCAAATTTCTGTAGAAGCTAAAAAGGCTTTTTTAGGTTGGTTTTTAGATAGATACCAACTAAAAAGACGTGAATCAATGTGGATTTTAAACTATTTGCTAAATCATGATAGTGTACTAAACAAAGTTCATTTTATTGAGGCAGCTGAAAAAACCCCAAGAGGAATGATGATGTCTGCTATGGGAATGGATAGTGAACCTTTTCTTTTTTATAAAAGTGGCACAGTGTTTAGTGATCCAGAACAAGCCTTTCATGAAGTGAGGTTGAATTGGAAAGAAGAAATGTACATTGAATTAGTATTTTCTGAGCCTTGGAAATTTTCAGAATACCTTACTGTCTTAGAAGATAACCCTTATTATAAATGGAATGAAACGATCAGCATAAATCTCGTTCGGGAAGTTGAGTTAGCTCTTGAAACGTTATCGTTAACTGAACGCAAACAGCATACGTTACATCAAATTGATGTGTCATTAGAAGAAGAGGATCGAGAACGATTCATTGAATTGTCGCAACAATTGAAAGAAATTGAAGATGATCTGAAGAATGAACAAAAAAAGCCAAACCATTAAGGTTTGGCTTTTTTTGTGAAGAAAGATTGTTTAGGTTTAGTGTCAAACGAAAATCCTTCTCCTAAAACTTCATGGACAGTCAGAAGAGAAAGGAAAGCTTTTGGATCAGTTTCATGAATGATTTTTTTAGCCACAACTATTTCATGGCTACCTAAAACACAATACAAGACTTTTTTTTCTTCTTTGGAATATGCGCCTTCAGCTTTGAAGAAGGTCACACCTCTTTCCATTTCAGTCATAATATTTTCTGCTATAGCTTCATTTTTATCTGAGATGATCAATAGCCCTCTTGCAGCATAAGAACCATCTTGCATGAAGTCCACTATTTTAGAAAAAACATAGGAAGCAAGTAACGTATACATCATATGAGGCAGATCAATATATGAAAGAGACAAAGTTAAGATGAATATATCAAATATCAGTAGGGTTTTTCCCATTGAAATGCCTTTTTTCTTTTCAAAAATGCGGGCTATAATGTCGCTTCCTCCAGTGGTTCCTCCAGAACGATAAATCATACCGCTGCCTATACCGCCGCATAGGCCTGCTAAAATACCAGCAATAAATAAATCATTTTCCAAGTTGATCACGATAGAAGTTCGTTGCCAAATGTATAAAAAGAATGACAGCATTGCTGTTCCATAAATAGTATAAATCAATGAACGATTGCCTAACATTTTCCATCCTATTAGAATAGTTGGAATATTCAATAATAAGGTAGAAAGAGCTGGGTCAATATGAAACCAATACCTCAAGAGAAGAGAAATACCTGTCATTCCACCTTCAGCTAATTCGTTTGCAATATTTATGTACACTAGTCCGAATGCATAAAGTGCACAACCAATTGTTATAATAAGTATATCTTTTACTGCTATTTTTTCGTTTACCATACCCACACTCCTGACTTATTTCATCTTATAAAGAATACAATTTTTTTTAAAAACAAGCAACAAGTCTTGCAACCTTCTCACTTTTTGGTAGACTTAGAGAGTGAGTGTCTATTTGAGTGGAACGCTTAAAAAACGATTTGACATCACTAATTAAAATGTCAGATCATCATTTAAATTAGCGGTAAAAGCCGAGCGAGAGGAAAGAAGAGCATGATTAATATAGTAGTTGCAGGTTTTAAAGGGAAAATGGGAATGACTGCTACAAAAATGGTAATAGAAAATGAAAAATTTGCATTAGTAGGTGTATATGACCCTCATGCTACCGAAAAAAATTTAAATGAGTTAAATCAATTTTCGACTAGAGATGTACGTGTCTTTCAAGATAAAGAAGAATTGGTTAAAGAGGTACAAGCAGATGTATGGATCGACTTCACTATACCAGACGTTGCTTTAAAAAATACTTGTTTTGCTTTAGAACATAATATTCGTCCAGTTGTGGGCACAACCGGTTTTTCTGAAAGCGATGTTAAAAAAGTGCAACAATTAGCTAAAGAAAAAAACATTGGTGGATTAATTGCTCCCAACTTTGCTATTGGGGCTGTCTTGATGATGGAATTTGCTGCTAAAGCAGCTAAATATTTTCCGGATGTAGAAATAACAGAAATGCATCACGATAAGAAATTAGATGCTCCAAGTGGTACGGCAATAAAAACTGCAGAAATGATTTTTGCAGAACGCGGATACCATCAACAAGGGAATGCAGATGAAAAAGAAACCATTAAAGGTGCACGAGGAGCAGATTACGAAGGCATGAAAATTCATAGTGTTCGTTTACCTGGTTTAATAGCTCATCAACAGGTCCAATTTGGCAGTGTAGGCGAAGGTTTGTTGATTCGTCATGATTCATTTGATCGTTCTTCATTTATGACTGGTGTTGCTTTGGGTTGTGAAAAGGTTATGTTATTGAAAGAGTTAGCCTATGGATTGGAAAATCTTTTATGATTCTGTTAGATCACCAATTTAAACAAGCATTACCTATTATTGATAAAATTGAAGAAGCTGGTTATGAAGCCTATTTTGTAGGCGGTAGTGTTCGAGATACATTATTAAATAAACCCATTAATGATGTAGACATTGCGACTAGTGCAAAACCCAATGAAATCAAGAAGATTTTTCAAAAGACCGTTGATATTGGTATAGAACATGGAACCGTAATGGTTCTATGGAAAGACGAAACGTATGAGATTACTACATTTAGAACTGAATCTACTTATCAAGACTTTAGACGACCTGATAACGTTGAATTTGTCCGCTCATTAAAAGAAGATCTAAAACGCCGTGATTTTACGATTAATGCACTAGCTATGAATCGCAATGGTGAAATTATTGATTACTTTAATGGACAAAAGGATATAGAAAAGAAACTTATCCAAGCGGTTGGTATTCCTGAAGAACGTTTTTTTGAAGATGCTTTACGTATGATGCGTGGAGTACGTTTTGTCAGTCAACTAAATTTTGATATGGAAACGGAAACGGAACGGGCTATTCAAAAGCATCATGCTTTGTTAGAAAAAATAGCTGTTGAACGAATTCAAGTTGAGTTTTTAAAGCTTCTTCAAGGAAGTGGACGACAAAAAGGCTTAGAATTGTTTATTCAAACAAATCTTTATTCCTATTGTCCAGGATTAAATAAGCATAAAAGTGAGTTGAAAAACTTTGCTCAATTAGATTGTTCTATCGATAATAGTCTGATAGCTTGGACCTTACTCCTTCACTTTTTGAAAAAAACAACCGATGAAGCAGAAGCTTTTTTAAGAGGATGGAAATGTTCAAAAAAAGAAATGACTCAAGTGAAACTAGCTTTATTTGCTTTAAATCATCGCTTGAAAAAGCCTTTTGATCGTCAGGTCTTGTATCAAACGGGCTTGGAAATAGCATTGGATGTTGAAACAATGATAGGTTGCTTAGGATTTGCAGTTGATGTTGAGGCTGTAAAAAAGATGTACGAAGAACTGCCAATTTATACTAAAAATGAAATGAAGATTAACGGGAATGATTTACAAACAGTGTTGAACCAAAAGCCAGGAAAATGGCTCGGAGAGTTAATGACCGAAATAGAGTCAGCTATTTTAAAGAATGAAGTTTCTAATGAAAGCCAAGAATTATTAAAATGGGTTACTAATAGATATAAGCTAGAAGACTAACTTTATAATCAGTTTTCAGTTTAAATAAGTAGAATTCGTTTAAAAATTAATTCTACTTATTTTTATTCGTTTTTTTTACAAATAGTAAGAAAAAAGGTTTACGCACTAAAAATAAGTTGCTATACTAAGAAAGTAAGTTAATTAAAGGAGGAATTTTAAATTATGGAAAACCAATTCACAAAATTACTAGAAGAACGTCGTTCAATTTATTCTTTAGGAAAAAATGTTTCTTTATCTGAAGATAAAATTGTTGGATTAGTTGCAAAAGCAATTAAAGAAAGTCCATCTTCATTCAATTCACAAACTTCACGTGCAGTAGTATTATTTGGATCTGCTCACAACAAACTTTGGGACATTACTGAAGAAGCTTTAATTAAAGCTATTCCAGAAGGACAAGATGTTGCTCCAACTAAAGCAAAATTAAACAGCTTCCGTGCAGCATTCGGAACAATTTTATTCTTTGAAGATACAAGTATTGTAAGAGCGTTACAAGAACAATTCGCATTATACGCAGATAACTTCCCAATCTGGTCTGAACAATCTACTGGGATTGCACAACACTCTGTATGGACAGCATTAGCTGTTGAAAATATTGGCGGAAGTTTACAACATTACAACCCGTTAATTGATGACGCTGTTCAAAAAGAATGGAATCTTTCTGCAGACTGGAAATTAACTGGTCAAATGCCGATCGGTTCAATTGAAGCTCCAGCTGGTGAAAAAGAATACATGGATGATTCTGAAAGAGTTCTTGTATTTAACTAATCATTAATGAGTTAAAACGAGTGGTCTATCAAGAAATAAAAAAAGGAATAGGAATTTGGTGAACTTCCTATTCCTTTTTTTGTTTCGTCTTGTTAAAAAAATCACAATTAACAATCTTTTTTATTTACATCTATTTATTTTATGGTAAAATGAAACTAGTAAAAGAATCACAAACTTTTTAAATAGTAAAAGAAAAGGGAGCGAAAATAATGAAAAAAGAAGTTAAAGCATTAAAAATGACGTTTAAAAATGGAGAAACTTGGACAATCGATAAAGAATTTATTGGAGATTTATGGATTAAACACATTTCAAAAAGCTTTGGACGCATTGGTGATAGCGAACTTCAAGAAATTTTCCCGTGTGAATCTTTAAAAATCGAAATTTTTCCAGAGGCTGATGAAGTGAATTCAAGCGACATTAATCTTGGCGGTTTAGAAATGGGTATGTTTGATCGTGCAGTGAAAGATCCAGATATTGAAAAAATGGATATCCTGTATAAAGATAGTGAAAATTCGGATTCTGTAGACATTATTGCTAAAGAGACTGTTTATTTCCCTTATGAAGCAATTGATTCTGACCGAATTGACAATGCTTATCAAAGTTCATTTGTTTCTCAAGATAATGTGTTGTACATTGTCATTGATAAAGAAAAAACAGTAAAAGATATCTATAAAGATAAATTCTAAAATAACTAATTGGTATTTAAATGACTCAAGAAAAAATGGGATTTAGCTATTTTTTCTTGAGCTTTTTTTGTTTTTTTTTAAGCTTCATAGTATGATGGTAAAGAAAATACTATGTCTAAAGAATTAGGTGAATAGAGTGACCCATAAAGATACATATGCTGTTGTGGATATTGAAACTACAGGGGGAAATGTAGCAAGCGGTGATCGTATGATTCAATTTGGTTGTGTGCTAATAGAAGATGATCAAATCGTTCATCGTTTTTCAACCGATATTAACCCGTTAACCAACATACCAAAACAAATAGAGCATTTAACTGGTCTTTCAAATAAATCTGTTGCGCTTGCTCCATATCTTGAAGATGTAGCAGCAACAATTTATAATTTATTGGATGGCTGTATAATCATTGCACACAATATCCAGTTTGATTACACATTTCTGTCTGGAGAATTGCAACGATGCGGTATGCCCGCACTTAAAAACAAGGGAATAGATACTGTGGAATTGGCTCAAATCTTATTGCCTACTGAATCTAGTTATCGTTTAAACGATTTAGTTAACAAATTTAATATTGAACATACGAATCCACATCAAGCTGATAGCGATGCGGCTGTTACGGCTGAACTTTTCCTTATATTAAAACAAAAATTAAAGAATCTTCCATTAGTTACAGTAGAAAAAATGGTGGAGATCTCAGAGTATCTTACAATGGAAACGTCCTATTTCTTTAAAGTTTGTTTAGCTGAAATGAAGAAAGAACTCGATCCGCTTTCAGATTCACTTATGATTAAAAATGGAATAGCTATTAAAGTTAAACCGCCAGTCTTTGAACAAGATCATTATCGAGAAGAGTTTCATTATCCACTATCTGTAAAAAATAAGGAACAGTTGTTTCAGACTAAACTGACTACTAGAATGCAGCAGATCAAAATGATGGATGCAGTTTATCATTACTTTACAAGTAATGAGACGAATCATTTTGCGATTGAAGCAGCGACTGGAGTTGGAAAAACATTGGGGTATTTACTCCCCTTAGCGTATATAGCTTCCGTAGATGAACCTGTAATTATTAGTACGTATACAACACTATTGCAAAAACAATTATTAGAAAAAGATATCGTTCAATTAAATACAATTTTGCCTTTTACTGTGCAGGCAGCAATTTTAAAAAGTAAAAGTCACTACCTTCACTTAACGAAATTTCAAACAGTCTTAAATGATCCTATAGAACAAAAAGTAGAAGCTATCTACAAAATGAAGTTGTTAACGTGGTTGACGGAAACAGAAACAGGTGACTTAGATGAATTAAATTTAACCAACTACACTCATTTGTTCTGGAATAAAATAAGACATCGTGGTTGGTTGATCAAGCCTGAAGAAGATTTATGGCATGAAGAAGACTTTTACTTATATGCTCAACAAAAAGTCGAACATGCTAGAATTATTATTACCAATCATTCTTTTTTATGTCATGACTTGAATCGTAAAGAAAGAGAATTGCCAAAAATTGGTAAACTGATTGTTGATGAAGCACAGCATTTGCCGGATGTTGCAATGGAAGCATCAAGCGAAGTTTTTGGATATTATCGTATGCAGCAATTAGTTAAATTAATTGGACGTACATCAGATGAAAAAAGCTTCATAGGTAAACTAATTATCTTGAGTCAACAATTGTCAAAAATGGAATCTTCTTATTTGGAGAATATGGAGATGAATCTCTTCTCTTTAGAAGATGAATTATCGGACTTTATTCATCAATTGCTTGTTTACTGTACTACTGCTACAAGCAATAAACAACGTCAACAAGAACAAATTGATGTTCAATTTAACCGAGAAACTAATTGGAATTTAGAATTAAAGAAAATATCTAAGAAAGTTCTTACACTGATGAGTGAAATCAGTTATTTAGGATTTGAATTGGTTCATCAAGGATTAGATGAACGTCACCAATTAACATTAAAAGAACGGTATTTGTTAGAAGATTTTTTTGATGTAATGACGACTTTTGATGAACAAAAAGATCTTTTTCATGCTGTTTTTCAACAAAATGAAGTAAATGAGGTAACGTGGTTTTCTTATAAAGAAAAAAGTCCCAAAAATAGTTTTATGATCAAACGTTCAAAAGTTGACAGCACGAGGTTTTTAAAAGAAAAATTAGTAGAAACAACTTCTTCTATTTTATATACTGGAGCTACGTTAGAAATCAATGGATCATTTGATTATTTTCAAACGCAACTAGGAGAAGAAGAGTTAAAAGAATTGATCATTGAATCGCCTTATGATTACAAAAACCAAGCACGTCTTTGGGTACCTAAAGAATTAAAACCAATAAAAGGATTATCCAAGAAAGATTATGTTCATATGATTGTCGAACAAGTAGAAAATATTATTGAAAATTCAAATGAAAATACAATGATTCTATTTAATTCCTTTGAGATGCTACAAGAAGTGTACTTTGCGCTCCAACAAAAACCCTCGGCTTCAGGGCGAGAATTATTGGCACAAGGTTTCTCTGGAAGCCGGGAACGTATGTTAAAACGATTCTTTAGAGCTAAAGGCGGTATATTATTAGGAGCGGATAGTTTTTGGGAGGGTGTTGACTTGCCAGGGAAATCCTTGAGTATATTAGTTATCACTCGCTTGCCATTCGAATCTCCAGATAGGCCTTTTGTAAAAGCAAAACATCGTTATTTAGAACAAAAACACTTGAACCCATTTACTATTGATTCTTTACCTAAAGCAACTTTGCGTTTAAAACAAGGTTTGGGAAGGTTGATTCGTTCTGAAACGGATAAAGGTATCATGCTTGTATTAGACAACCGTTTGATCCATACAAGTTATGGAAAACAGATTATCCGCTCACTTCCTAGCGGTTTGCCAATAGAAGAAGTAGCCACCAAGATGATTGGTGAAAAACTACAACTTTTTCTAAGAACAGAAGAGAAATGAAGCAGATGTTAAAATTAAGAATATTCTTCTAAAATATTCAGAAAAATGATTGTTTTTCTGTTATAATAAACTATTGAGAGTAACATTTTATAGTTACCAAAACAATACACTTAAAGTAGGGATACTAATGAAAAAAGGAATACTCATCACAGTTGCAATTGTGATGTCTGTTGTTCTTGTGTTCGCAATTACCCTTTTAATGATTAGCCAAGATCCAATAAAAAAGGCAGAAAAAGAAACGATCGCAATTGCTAAAGAATCTGCTGGATTAGTAAAAGCAACAGATTTTTATTGGTATAATCGTGAAAAAACTTATTTTTCAGTTGCTGGATTGAATGAATCAGATGAAGAAATCATGGTAATTGTTGCTAAAGATGGCGGCGGTAAGACTATTTTGAATCAAGATGAATTCATTACTGAACAACAAGCGAAAGAATTGACTCGAGAAGAAAAAGGGTCTATTGATATTCTTGAAGCTCGTATTGGGCTTGAGGGAGATATACCTATCTGGGAAGTTTCGTATAAACAAGAAAATGGCAGACTTGGTTATTATGTTTTGACTGCTAAATCCGGAAAATGGGTCAGCGATATTGAGAACATTTAAAGCTTCCTAAAAAAGAGCGATAAATCTGCTGAATTTCTTGTATAATTATTATGGCAGTAAAAATAAGAGTACCATCAAAATTTATTTAAAGGAGTTTTAACAGTGAAACAGATTACTATTGTAGAATCTAAAAATCATGTTGGAGAAGAAGTAGAAATTGGAGCTTGGGTAGCTAATAAACGCTCAAGCGGTAAAATTGCATTTTTACAATTACGTGATGGTTCTGGTTTTTTTCAAGGAATTGTTGTAAAGAGTGAAGTAGAAGAGGAAGTATTTCAATTAGCTAAATCATTGAATCAAGAAACCTCTATTCTTTTAACTGGAATTATCCAAGAAGACAGCCGTTCAAAATTCGGATATGAAATTGCGGTAAAATCTATTAAAATTATTGGTGAAAGCCATGATTACCCGATTACTCCAAAAGAGCACGGAACAGAATTTTTAATGGATCACCGTCATTTATGGTTGCGTTCATCTAAACAACATGCCATCATGCATGTGCGTAATGAAATTATTCGTGCAACTTACAATTTCTTCAATGAGGAAGGATTTATTAAGATTGATCCGCCTATTTTAACTGCTAATGCAGCAGAAGATTCAACTGAACTATTCCATACTGAATATTTTGATCAAGAAGCTTTCCTTTCACAAAGTGGTCAATTGTATATGGAAGCAGCAGCAATGGCTTTTGGAAAAGTCTTTTCGTTTGGACCAACTTTTAGAGCTGAAAAATCAAAAACACGTCGTCATTTAATTGAATTTTGGATGATTGAACCAGAAATGGCCTTCATGGACCATGAACAAAGTTTAGAAGTGCAAGAAAAATATGTTGCTTACATCGTTCAAAGTGTGTTAGATAACTGTGATGATGCATTAAGTGTATTAGAACGTGATAAAGAACTATTGAAAAAATATACTGAATTGCCTTATCCTAGAATTTCCTATGATGATGCCGTTAAATTATTAAACGAAAATGGGTTTGACGATATTACTTGGGGAGATGATTTTGGTTCTCCACATGAGACATTCATCGCAACTCAATACGACAGACCTGTCTTTATCTTAAATTACCCTAAAGCAATAAAAGCTTTTTATATGAAACCACATCCTGATCGTGATGATGTTGTATTATGTGCTGACTTGATTGCTCCGGAAGGTTATGGAGAAATTGTTGGAGGAAGCGAACGTGAGGTTGATTTTGATGCATTGACTCAACGTATCAAAGATTTTGGTCTTACTGAAGAGGATTATGCATGGTACTTGGATCTACGTAAATATGGTAGTGTTCCTCATTCAGGTTTTGGTTTAGGACTTGAACGTACTGTAACTTGGATTTGTGGAACGGAACATATTCGTGAATCCATTCCATTCCCTCGTTTGTTAAACCGTATTTATCCATAAGAAAAGCTTGTACAGCAACTTGAGTTCTCTTAAGTTGCTGTTTTTTTAATCGCATTTCATTAAGCGAATACGTATGATGGAACGGAGTAAGGAGGAAAGACGCTATGAATAATGAACTTTTACAAAAATGGCTGAAAGCAGGAGATACAACTGTATCGAATGTATTATTGGCTCATTACAATGAAGTAGGACTGAATACTGAACAGCTGGTTTTAGTGTTGCAATTAAAATCTTTTATTGATGCTGGAAATGATTTCCCAGACACAGAGATTATTTCAAAACGAATGCAGATCACTTCATCGGATGTCTTTAAGTTGATACATGAATTGATCAATAAAAAATTACTTGTGATAGAAACAGGAAAAAACCAAGATGGAAAAACACGAGATAGTTATCGGTTAGATTTGTTATGGAATAAATTAACCTTAGTTATTTCGCAACAAGAAAATCAACAAAGAGTCGAAAAACAACATTTATCTGAACAAGAATTATTTCAATTATTTGAAGCTGAGTTCGGTAGACCGTTATCACCGATCGAAATGCAAACGATCGGAATGTGGTTAGATGATGATCATTATGCAATTGAATTAATTGAATTAGCTTTAAGAGAAGCTGTTTTAAATCAAGTGTATAATTTGAAGTATGTTGATCGTATATTGTTAAATTGGGAAAGAAAAAATATTCGAACAAAAGATCAAGTTGAAAAAGAAGGCAATCGCCGTAGACAAAGTAGTTCGAAAGCACAAAGTGTTTCTTCTAAAGAACCTACTACAAAAGTACCCTTGCATAATTGGTTGAATAATAATGAGAATCCTTAACGGAGGAGGTCAGTCATGCTGTCGAAAAAACAAACCCTTCAAATAATTGAGGCAATGGGGAATTTATTTCCTTATGCAACTTGCGAATTGATTCATAAGAATGCTTTTGAATTATTAATTGCGGTTATGCTAAGTGCGCAAACGACAGATGTTTCTGTAAACAAAATCACACCGAGTCTTTTTGAAAAGTATCCTACACCAGAAGCATTTGTAGCTGCTCCTGTTGAAGATATTATGGAGCAATTAAAAACAATCGGTTTATACCGCAACAAAGCTAAATTTATTAAAGGGTGTTGTCAAATGCTCTTAAGTGAATTTGGTGGGCAAGTTCCTCGTAGTCGTAAGGAATTAGAATCTTTGCCAGGAGTTGGGAGAAAGACCGCAAATGTTGTATTGAGTGTAGCTTTTAATGAACCAGCTATTGCAGTTGACACCCACGTTGAGCGAGTGACAAAAAGATTGGGTATCTGTCCATCAAATGCAACTGTTCGTGAAGTAGAAGAGATTTTGATGAAACAATTACCTAAGGAAATATGGGGGATTGCCCATCATCGATTGATATTTTTTGGGCGGTATCAGTGTACTGCCAGAAATCATGATCATGATGTTTGCCTTCAATTATTGAAAGAAAACAGGCCTATAAAAGCAAAATAAACAATAAGCGACAGCGTATCGATACGCTGTCGCTTATTGTTTTTTTTAAGAGAAACGAATTATTTTATTGTTGTGGAACAGAACTAGAACTCTGTGACTCAGCAGAAGAAGAAGAACTGCTACTGCTACTTGAAGCAGAGCTGCTTGATGAGCTGCTGCTATCTGGTTGAGAACTTTCTTCTTGAGAACTGCTGCTAGAACTTTCACTGCTCGATGATGAACTTTCACTGCTTTCATCTTCAGATTCTTCTTCCTCAGGTTCTTCCTCATCTTTCTTAGGAGGAATGATCACGCTTATGGAAGCGGCTGGGCCCGATTTACCGTCTGCCTCAACAGCTAGAGTGATTGGGATTTCACCTTCAGAAGGACTTTGCATAACGTATGAAAGGTCCTTAGTAGAAAAGGATTCAGATCCTACAGTTAGAACATAAGAAACATCTTCTTGTGAATAAGCATTCCATTTAATGGATAGAGCATCTGTTTCTTCGTTATAAGTGGCTGATAACCCTTCAGGAGCTTTTAATTCTTCATCTTCTTCTTCGCTTTCTTCTGTTGCTACTGCAGTAGGCACAGTTCCTTTGACAAACAATTCAGTTACAATTTTGTCTGATGGTGTATTTGGACCTGCAAGTTTTGCTGGCATAGATCCTTTTTCAATTGCAACTTCAACAACAGAACTTGGTTTTTTCCAATCGCTTGATTCAACAGATTGAGAAACGTAAGACATTAACGCTTGATAGATTTCTTGAGGCAGCAAACGTTCGCTTCCTGCATTGTCAATTGAAGCAAAGTAGTCTTTTTTCCCAACCCAAACGGATAGAGCATAATTCGTTGTATAACCGGTATACCATTTGTCCGGCACACCGTTTTCTTGAATGTTGTGTTCGATTTTTTCTTTATCTGTATAGTTTGTCGTACCTGTTTTCCCAGCTTGCGGAATACCATTAAGACTAACACGAGCCGAATTAATAGAAGCGACATCTTTTAGCATATCTGTAACCATGTAAGCTGTGGATTCGTCCATAGCTTTAGTTGATTCAGGTTGAAGATCAATTTCTTCGCCATCTTCTAAAATAATTTTTGAAACTGTATAAGGTTCCGTATATGTTCCGCCATTTGCAAAGCTGGCATAAGCTGCAGATAAATCAACGGGAGTAATGTTCCCGTTAAAGCCATTGGATTCAACTAGTTCATCTGAGTTGCTATTCAAAGTAGAAGTATCAATTCCAATATTTGTTAAAAACTCTTCTACTTGGCTTTTAGGCACGTCTTCATAAATTTTAGTAGTAGGTACATTACGTGAATCAACTAAAGCTCTACGTAAACTAATTTGACCTTCATAATTTCCGTCGTAATTGTTAATAGGAGTTCCATCACTAAATGTGTAAGGCTCATCAATTACTTGTTCATAAGTTGAGTAATGTAGATATTGTATAGCTGGGCCGTATGCAGTTAACGGTTTGATATTTGATCCGACACTACGTTTCAATTCAGTAGCGTAATTTGTACCTAATTGTACTTCTTGATCACGTGCGCCGCCTAATGCCTTTAATTGTCCAGTGTTAACATCAACTAAAGAAATACCCGTTTGAATTTCTTCGTCTTCAAAAGTGACATATTCATCGGTATTCACAATATCATAGAGACGTTGTTGTGCGTCCATGTCTAAGTTAGTATGAATGGTTAATCCAGATGTATAAGGATCTAGATTCGTTTTTCTTTTAATTTCAGCAAGAACTTCTTTGACATAAGGATCAAAAACCATGTTGTTTGTTTGTTCTTCAGAGTGGTCTACTAAGCCTTGTGTAACATCAGCGGCTTTAGCTTCTTGTGCTTCAGCAGCTGTGATAGCTTCATTTTCAACCATCATATCTAAAACAAGGTTACGACGTTTTGTAGCGTCTTCTGGATTGGTAATTGGGTTAAAGGAATTTGGTGCTTGTGGCATTCCGGCAAGTAAAGCCGCTTCTGATAAAGTTAATTCAGCTAAAGGTTTACCAAAATAATAATCGCTGGCAGTTCCCATACCGTAAGTGTTATCCGACATATACACTTTATTGATATAGAAAGTTAAAATCTGTTCTTTAGAATAGTCTTGTTCTAATTGAATAGACAACCAAGCTTCTTGTGCTTTACGTTTTAAAGTTTGATCTTCAGATCCTGTAGAAAAAACAGAGAGTTTAACCAGTTGTTGAGTAATCGTGCTTCCACCCTCAGAAGCAAAACCATCTGTTACGTTGGCTACAACTGCTCCGGCAATCCGTATCGGATCGATTCCAACATGTTTATAAAAACGTTGGTCCTCAATAGCAATAATGGCATCTTTTAATACTTGAGGTATGTCATTTTCAGTAACAATCTCGCGATTTTCACCTCCAAGATTTAAGAATTCCTCTTCATTTGAATCTAATAGAGTTGAAGCGACTGTATCTGTTAGATCATTTTCCGTTAAGTCAGGAGCGGAAGAGACATAATAAGTAAATAAGCCGATACCGGCAATGATAACTAAAGCAGCAAAAATGAGAATTCCAACAACTATTTTTTTCAAAACGGAAGTAGAAGATTTCTTACTTTTTTTACCCTTCTGTGAATGTTTAGATTTTTTTGATTGTTTATTTGATACACGAGACATTTCTTTTTTTTCTGGCATAATTAAATCTACTCCTTAATTCTTTTATCTTAATGGATAAAAGGCATAAACTATTTATTATAGAATAAACGAGTTATTCTTAATGAACCAACCATTATTTTTGTAATTCAGCAATGAGATTATCGACTACTTTTAAATAGGGAATACGCGGCGAAAGTTCATAATACAGTTCATACCCTTTCTTTTCAAGCTCTTTAAGAGGAATTGACTTTCTTCCGTCATGTTCTTGGTTATTCCAATAAGTAATCAACTGTTCTGCTTCTAATAAAAAAAGACGTTCACTTGTTGTAAAACGCATGATTACAAAACAAATAGCTTGTTGTTGAATGCATTGTTTCATATGTGTAATTTGGTGTTCATGAAAATTTTTTAAGGGGAAAGAAAGTTTGTTTTTTGTTTCTTTAGCCTCAAAATCCAGATAATATCCACGGTAAACGCCGTTGTAGTCAGTAGTCGATGCGTGTCTAAAATAGGCTTCCTTGATAACTGCGGCACTTCTTTTAGGATAATCGACTTTAACGATCTGAATAGGGGTCGGCTTTTTATGAATAACCGCATTTCCTTTTGCTAAATAATATTGATTACTTGCATTCAAATCTTCTTCTAAAGACATACCTCTTTTACTAAATGAAGTCAACCGATTGTTTAGTTGCTTTTTTGGCAGAACTTTGTCACTATTAACATAGGTTTTACCATTAGGATATCGTATAGCCAATTGAAATCACACTCCTGATGTTTATTATATCAAAGAACGACCTTTAAAGAAAAGGGGAATCAAATGAGTTTATGAGAAACTTATATATTAGCGGATATCGATCTTTCGAACTTGGTATATTTAAAGATGATGACCCAAAGATTGCTGTCATAAAAAAATGTTTGAAACAAGAAATCAGTCAGTTTATTGAAGAAGGCATTGAATGGATTTTGACGAGTGCTCAGTTTGGTACAGAACAGTGGGCAGTAGAAGTTGTTGACGAACTGAAAAAAGATTATCCGATGATTAAAGTAGCGGTTATTTTACCATTTTTAGAATTTGGTTCAAATTGGAATGAAAAAAATCAGACGAAATTTTCAGCAATAAAAAAATTAGCAAATTATGTTGAATCAACTTCTCACAAACCGTATCAAGATCCCTCTCAATTAAGAAACCACCAAGAGTTCTTACTAGATCATTGTCAAGCAGCGCTTTTAGTGTACGATCCTGAATTTGAAGGAAAAACAAAATTTGTTTATCAAGCAATCAAAAAAAGACAAGAGACTTCAGAATTTGAATTGCGTTTGATTGATGTGGATCAATTGCAGAATAGCAGCGTTGAAGAAGAATATTATTAATATAATGGATAGAATTTTTCGGAAAGAAAAAATGCTTTTAAATCTTTTATAGGCGAAGTCGTAAGATTATACAGAAATAAGTTTTTTTTTCTCATTATCTTTGCTATAATAAGAATTATCAAAGAAACGAGAACAATGTTTTGTTAGAAGATGAAGCAAACAAAGAGGTGTAAACATGGCAAACAGATCATTAACAACAAAAGATATTCTTCAAAAAGAATTTAAAACAAGTATGCGCGGGTACAACCCAACTGAAGTAGATGAGTATTTAGACGAAGTGATTCGTGATTATGAATCATATAATAAAGAACTTACGCAATTAAAAGCTGAAAATGATCGTTTATTGAGTAAAATTGATGAATTGACTAAACAAGCTTCCATTGCTAAGCCTAGCCATTCTTCTCAACCTAATAATACCGTAACCAATTTTGACATTTTAAAACGTTTATCTAATTTAGAACGTCACGTCTTTGGTTCAAAATTAGACGAAGAAGATGAACTATAACCATCTTTTTAACGATAGAACGATTTGATAGTCGATGAATTAATGAATAACTATATTTGTAAATTTCGGGTAATTGCGGTCTAGCTAGACTAGACTGAGGAAAGTCCATGCTCGCACAAGCTGCGATGCTTGTAGTGTTCGTGCCTGGCGAAATCATAAGCCAGGGCCTTCATCTAGTATGAAGAGACGGCAGAAAAAAAAGCTAAGGTTTAGACTATGCTTGAGTATTCTTGAAAGTGCCACAGTGACGAAGCAATACGGGAAACGGTATTGGTGGAACGCGGTAAACCCCTCGAGCGAGCAACCCAAACTTTGGTAGGGGCACTTTTCCTAGGGAATTGAACCGATGGAAGAGGCAGTAATTGCAGACAGATAATTACCTCCGGATAGAACAGACCCTGACTTTCTATCTGAGACAGAACATGGCTTACAGAAATTTACAAATTCAGGTATAAAACCCTCCCTTTCGGAGGGTTTTATATTTATATAAGATTTTTTTAACTAAAGAAACTGAAGAGAATTGGAGAAAATAAAAATATGAAAACATTTCAACTTGTTGCAACGGCAGCCAGCGGAATCGAAGCATTGGTAGGAAAAGAAATCAAAGCTTTAGGGTATGAGTGTCAAGTAGAGAATGGTAAGGTCTTTTTTGAAGGAACAGAAAAAGACATTGCTAAAACGAATTTATGGTTAAGAACTGCAGACCGTGTCAAAATTATTGTTGGCGAATTTGATGCATATGAATTTGATGAACTATTTGAAAAAACAAAAGCATTGCCATGGGAAGATCTATTGCCTATGGATGCCAATTTTCCAGTAGCTGGTAAATCAATCAAATCAAAATTATATAGTGTATCCGATTGTCAAGCTATCGTAAAAAAAGCAATTGTTAATCGTTTAAGTGAAGTTTATCATCGTAATACGCGTTTGCCTGAAACAGGGGCTTTGTATCAACTGGAAGTGGCTTTACTAAAAGATAAAGTTACCATAACATTGGATACAACTGGACCAAGCTTGTTTAAAAGAGGGTATCGTTCAGCAAAAGGTGGCGCACCATTAAAAGAAAATATGGCTGCAGCTCTTGTAGAATTAACCAACTGGCGCAAAGACCGTCCGTTTTATGATCCAGTTTGCGGTTCGGGAACAATTGTGATTGAAGCGGCTTTAATTGGCCACAATATTGCTCCAGGATCTAATCGCTCATTTAGTTGCGAGGAATGGGAATGGTTTGATCAAAGTGTTTTTGAAGAAGTACGTGCAGAAGCAGACGCTGCAGTGGATCATGATATTGAACTAGACATTATGGGTTCTGATATTGATGGAACGATGATTGAGATTGCTAAAGCAAATGCGGATGAAGCAGGAGTAGGCAGCAGCATTACATTTAAACAAATGCAATTGGCTGACTTTACGACTGATAAAGAATATGGCGTTATTTTAGCTAATCCTCCTTATGGTGAACGATTAGGTGAAGAAAAAGAAGTTCATAAATTGTATAAGCAAATGGGTCAAGTATATCGTCCATTAAAAACGTGGAGTAAATACATTATTACAAGTGACTTAGCTTTTGAAACCTTTTATGGCGAAAAAGCGACTAAAAAACGCAAATTGTATAATGGCGCTTTAAGAACGGATTTATTCCAATTTTGGGGTGAACGTCCTCCTAGAGCACCGCGTAAGTAATGGCTAAAAAAATAACTAACAGGACAAAAAAACTTAGTTTTTTTAGACCTGTTAGTTATTTTTTAGTCTTTTTTGTAAAGCTTGTCTAGCTAAATTATCGGCTCCTTTATTTTGAGATTCTGGAATCCAATGAATGAAAAAAAGTGGGAAATGCTTGAGCTTTTGTTGGATTCGTGTCAGGTAGCCTCGGAAAATATCGTTTTTAACATAGTTTTTCTTAATAGCAGAGGCTAAAATTTTACTATCTGTATACATCATTAAAGTTTCATTAATTAATAAGTGTTCAATTAAAAAATCAAGCCCTTGAATCAAAGCCTCGAATTCAGCTTCATGATTGCTCATTTCTTTTTCAAGAGGGATAGACAACTGGTCATATCTATTCTCAGTAAGTATGACAATGCCAACTCCACTTAAGCCAGGATTATTTTTTGTAGAAGCATCTGTATATAATTTGATCATATTCCTTTCTTTCCTTTCTTTTAATGGGTTTTTAGTTTAGGGTATGTTAAAATAACAGTACTTTCGTATAAGGGGCGTAGCATATTGACTGAAAATCCTCGTTTCAAAATTTCACTTTCATTAGAACCAGCTTTTCAAATTATTTATTGGTCAATTTGCTGGTTAGTGTTTTTTACACTGCTTACTGTGGCAATAGAGACACAAACAATTTCTTTAACACTTATTATTTTGGCAATTATCTTGGGTTTACTTGTGTTTTTTGGGTTTGGTTCTACACTAAAAATAAAAAATACTAACTTGAAAATAAGTTATTTTAGAGGGATTAAAACGTCCTATATCTCTATAGACGAAATTGAGAAAATAACCATTTCTCCTAACAGAGAAGTAAGTTTAGTTTTTAAACAAAATCAAAAAACTTTACGAATTTTTCTAAATGCTAGGAATAAAAAGAAATTTTGTGCGTATATAGAACGTTATGCATCAAACATTGTTTTTGAAAAGCAAAAAGCATGGAGTGAAATGCCTAAACTAAAATAACGAAAAAACGATACTCTAGAGTGTATCGTTTTTTTTACTTTTACTCTAATTATGAAAATCAACATCATCCTGAACCATAACTTTTGTTGCTTGAGGGCCGTGATTGCCTTCCACAATTTCAAATGAAACACGTTGGCCTTCGGTTAGAGATTTAAACCCTTCATCGCTGTCAATGCCCGTAAAGTGAATAAAAACATCTTCGGTTTCGTTGTACTCAATAAATCCGTATCCTTTTGCATTGCTAAACCATTTGACTGTTCCATATTCCATTTACGAAACCCTCCTTTAAAAGATTATTCAATTGGTATGATCCGATTTCAAAAAATAAAACGAATAACCTACAGCTATTATAGAAATAATCTTATCATTCGTCAATTTTATGTCATGAAAAGTCCTATGCAAATGATTCGCTCGTTTAAAGCTGACTACGGTAAACTAATAGTATACGTTTAGGAGGTAGATTCAAGTGAAGACAGTTTTAACAACTGATATGGTTACTTTAGCTAAAAAACGGTCTCAACATTTTCCAGTTGAAGGATTCGTTTATGGACAAGGTCCTGTTCACCCTAAGTTTTTATTGATCGGAGAAGCACCTGGAGAAACAGAAGCAGTAAATGGTGTCCCATTTTCAGGTAGGGCGGGAAAAGAATTGATGCGTTTTTTTGATTTGTTAGAAGTTGATCGAAGTGAAGTATATATTACTAGTGCTTTTAGGAGCCGACCTTATCGCTATAAAGAAAAATTAGATCGCAAAACCAACCAAATAGTACAGCGGAAATACAATCGGGCGCCAACTAGACAAGAAATGATTGCTCATGCAGAGTTGTTAGATCACGAAGTAAAAACTGTTCAAGCTCCCTATATATTAACTATGGGAAATATCGGTCTAAAAAGACTTCTTGGTCCACAAGCAAAAGTTTCTACACATCATGGACAATTGTATAATGGACCCGTGCTTCGACTTGCTTCAATAGAAGATAATACGTATGCATGGACTGAAAAAAATTATGCTGTTTTTTCGACTTACCATCCAGCAGCAATATTTTACAATCGCCAGTTATTAGAATCGATCCATGAAGATCTTGCTCAATTTAAAAAGTTGATTCATAAAACTTAATTGGGTCAGCCTAAAGATATTATGAGTAAAAGATGGTAGAATGTTAAAGATAAGTAAATATGTAGGATAAAGGAAAGTGGAGATAAACGATGAAAGAACTTAAAGTACAGAATTTAACAAAAACCTATGGAGAAAAAGTATTATTTGATGATATTAGTTTTTCAATCATGGAAGGCGAAAGAATCGGTTTAATTGGAGTGAATGGTTCTGGGAAAACGAACTTGCTGAATGTGATCACAGGAAATGATAGTGCTGAAAAAGGCAGTATCCAAAAACCGAAAGACTATACAATTAGTTATTTGATGCAAGAACCAGATTTGAACCCTGATAAATCTGTTTTCGATGCTGTTTTTGAGGGAGATACACCCATCTTAGTGGCTGTTAGAAATTATGAAAGAGCCTTAGAATTATTAACGGCAGATCCAATGGATGAAAAATGCCAAAATAGATATTCAAGAGCTGAACAAGCTATGAATGATGAAAATGCTTGGATAGCTGATACAAATGCAACGACGATTTTGACTAAATTAGGCATCAGTGATTTAGAACAATTGGTAGGAACGTTATCCGGTGGACAGAGAAAACGAGTGGGTTTAGCACAAGTCTTGATTCAAGAACCTGATTTGCTAGTTTTAGATGAACCAACAAACCATTTAGACTTTGAGACAATAACGTGGTTAGAAAGCTATTTAAGTGCGTATAAAGGAGCCCTATTGCTTGTAACACATGACCGTTATTTCTTAGACCGAATTGTTAATCGAATGGTTGAATTATTCCATGGAAATGCGACATTCTATACAGGTAACTATGAGCAATACGTGATTAATAGAGCTCAAAGACAAGAAGCAGCCGTAGTGGCAGATCATAAAAGGAAACAGATGTATACGAAAGAATTAGCTTGGATGCGCACTGGAGCAAAGGCACGTTCAACGAAACAACAAGCTAGGATCGGTCGTTTTAAAGACTTAGAAGACAATTTAAAACAATCTAACGTAGACGAATCAGTTGAAATGAACTTAGAAGGATCTCGCTTAGGAAAACGAGTCTTCGAATTGAAAGATGCGTCGCTGAATCTAGGTGGAAAAGTAATATTAGATCACTTCAATATGTTGATTCAAACGAAAGATCGGATTGGAATCAGCGGAGAAAATGGGGCGGGTAAATCAACTTTCTTAAATACGCTAGCTGGAAGATTTCCATTAGATTCAGGAGAATTAGTTGTCGGTGAAACTGTAAAGGTTGCTTATTTTACGCAAGTAATTGAAGAAATGAACCCCAACAAACGTGTCATCTCTTATTTACAAGAAGTTGGAGAAGAAGTGGAAACTACTAATGGTGAACGAATTAGTGTAACAAATCTATTAGAACAGTTTTTATTCGAACGCCATACACACGGTACACTAATTGGTAAATTGTCCGGTGGAGAGAAAAGACGTTTGTATCTGTTGAAGTTATTGATGCAACAACCAAATGTATTGTTGCTTGATGAACCGACAAATGATTTAGATATCGCAACTTTAACGGTCTTAGAAGATTATATTGAAACATTCCCAGGAGCGGTTATTTCAGTTTCCCATGACCGTTACTTCTTAGATAAGACAGTAGAGAAATTATTGATATTTGATGGACATGGAAAAATCAGACCCTTTTATGGCAGTATTACAGATTATATAGAAGAAGAAAAAGAGAAAAAACAAGGCCGCTCGGTTCAAAGTAGCGATTCAGTTACAAAAGTTGCTTCACAACCGGAACCAATTGATGTAGATAAAAAAGTAAAATTAACCTTTACAGAACAAAAAGAATGGATCACGATTGAAGAAGAAATGTTTAACCTTGAAAATAAAATAGAAATGCTTAAACAAGAGATGTTAAAATCGGGGAGTAATTTTAGTTTATTGCAAGAACAGCAAGAACAAGTAACAGCTTTAGAAAAAGAACTAGAAGAAAAAATGAACCGTTGGGAATATTTAAGTCAATATGCAAATGATTAATGTATAGGAGGTAAGGTTGTGGAGTCAGAATATCTAAACCTAGCAAAAAAAGTTTTGGAAGAAGGTAATGAAAAAACCGATCGAACGGGAACGGGAACTAAAAGTTTATTTGGATACCAAATGCGTTTTGATCTACAAAATGGTTTTCCGCTGTTAACAACTAAAAGAGTACCCTTCAGCTTGATTAAGAGCGAATTATTGTGGTTTATTAAAGGCAATACAAATATTCGCTATTTGTTGCAACATAATAATCATATATGGGACGAATGGGCTTTTGAACGTTTTGTAAAAAGTGAAGATTATACAGGACCTGATATGACTGATTTTGGTAGAAGATCTTTGATAGATTCAGAATTCAATACTCTTTACCTAAAAGAAAAAGAGGTATTCTGTACACGTATTTTAGAAGATGAGACCTTTGCGCTTAAATATGGCGAATTAGGGAATGTTTATGGTGCACAATGGCGAAAATGGCAAACGACTCAAGGAGAAACGATCGATCAGCTAAAAGATGTTATTGAATTGATCAAAACGTCTCCGGACTCAAGACGTATGCTTGTTTCGGCATGGAATCCTGAAGATGTACCAAATATGGCATTGCCTCCTTGTCATACACTATTTCAATTTTATGTTGCAGATGGGAAATTAAGCTGTCAATTGTACCAACGAAGTGCAGATATCTTTTTAGGTGTTCCGTTCAATATTGCAAGCTATGCGTTGTTGACTCATCTTATAGCTCATGAAACTGGTCTTGAAGTAGGAGAATTCGTTCATACATTGGGAGATGCACATCTGTATTCAAACCATATTGAACAAATAAACAAACAACTAACTAGAGAACCTAAAAAGTTGCCTACTTTAACGTTGAATCCATCAAAGACAAGTATGTTTGATTTTGAAATGGAAGATATTCAAATTGAAGGATATGACCCTCATCCTGGTATAAAAGCTCCAATAGCTGTTTAATAAAAAAGAGAGTGGGGAAACGTGATGATTGCATTTTTGTGGGCTCAAGATAAAAATGGGGCAATAGGGTATCAAGGTACGTTGCCTTGGTATTTGCCTAATGATTTAAAATTTTTTAAACAAATGACGATAAACAATGCTGTTGTAATGGGCAGAAAAACCTTTGAAGGAATGAATAAACGCCCTTTACCAGATCGTATTAATATTATTTTAACTACAGACAAAAATTATGAAGCTGAAGGGGTCAAAGTCATGCACAGCAGAGAAGAAGTTTTAAAATTTGCTGCAGAGTATGAAGGTGACACTCTTATTACCGGTGGAGCAAATGTCTTTACTTTTTTCATGGATGATGTGGATGTACTGCACCGTACTATGATTGAAGGCGAATTTAAAGGAGATACATTTATTCCTGAAATAGACTGGACAAAATGGAAACTAGATAAATCAGAAGCGGGAATTCTTGATGACCGCAATAAATATCCTCACGTTTTTGAAACATATGTTAGAAAAGAAAAGTAACGAAAACTGCAAGTACTCTTTATCGGAATATATATAAAAACGAGCGAATCTGTTATACTGTTTTCAGATATTGAGTCATAAAGGAGCTTTCACATGAAAAAAGGACAGTCTATTATCGGTGTCTTCCTTTTTTTGATTATAGGTATTATTCTCGTTGTTGGACTTTTAACGGTTTTATTTCAAACCAATTCATCGAATGACAAGGAAAAAACTGAAATGAAAAAAGAATCTATTCATATCGTTGCAATAGGAGATTCTTTAACAGAAGGTGTTGGAGATACAACCAATAGTGGAGGGTATGTTCCATTAGTAGCGAATTTATTAGAAGAAACCGATAACTATAAAAAGATAACAACAAGCAATTATGGAAAAAGCGGTGATCGCAGCGATCAAATTTTAGCGAGGTTTAATGAAAATAAAGCCATGCAAGAAGATGTTGAAGGCGCGGATATCGTTGTTTTAACAGTTGGTGGCAATGATATCATTCAAACCTTTAAACAAAATTTTTTAACAATCACGGAAGATAGCTTTATTGCACCTAGAGAAACTTATGAAGAAAATTTAAGAATGTTATTTACTGCTATTAAGGAAGTAAATCCAGAATCAGAATTATATATTTTTGGTATTTATAATCCTTATTCTGCATACTTTCCTGAAATAACTGAAATGCAAACAATCTTAAAAGAATGGAATAATCAGACTCAAGAAGTAGTAAACGAAACCGAAAATGCTACTTTTGTTTCGATAGCTGATTTGTTTGATCAAACTTTGATACAAGAGGAAAAAGAAGAACCTTTAATAGACGGAATAGATCAAAAGAGGTCTGAGGTTAAAAATCCTTATTTGTATGAAGAAGATTTATTTCATCCTAATGAAGCTGGTTATGAATTAATGGCAGAAACCTTGTTTCAAGCTATTATAAAATAAAAAGTTTTAGTTTAAGAAAAGGGAGCTTTTATGGAAACAAAAAGAAAACAGCAAAAAAATAAAATAAAATTAAATGGTTGGAAATGGGCATTTCTTACATTACTAGCGATAATAATTGGAACAATTATTTGGTTTTTTACTCAATTGTCTCCGGTTATTATTGGAGAACCGGATCTGAGGGTAACGGATACTAAAGACGAGGTTATGTTTCAAGTATCAACAAAAAAAGATGATGTAAATAAATTAGTAGCTTCATACCTTGAAACTGAAAAGGTAGTAACTGGACCTGTTAATTATCAGTTTAGGCTAGAAGATGAGGCTCAATTAATTGGAACGTTTCAGTTGTTTGATCACGATGTTCAGTTTCAATTGTTTTTAGAGCCATTTGTCATGGAAAATGGCAATTTACAATTTAAAGCAACAGGACTTTCAATCGGAAAATTAAATTTACCTATTTCATTTGCGTTAAACCAAGTCGAAAGTCAATTGAATATTCCAGAATGGGTTGCGATTGATAGTGAACAAGAAACGGTTGTGTTTAATTTAAATCAGTTTACTTTAGAAAGTGGTATGCATTTTTCAGTAGATAAGATAGATTTAGATGAAAATGATATTCGAGTAAACGTTTATATGCCAACAAATTAAAGTTAAGATGGATAGGAAAGGATAGTGTGTATGAAAGATACTGCAATTTTTGCGGGAGGATGTTTTTGGTGTATGGTTTCTCCCTTTGATGAACAACCCGGAATCGACAAAGTAGTTTCAGGTTACACAGGAGGTCATACGGCCAATCCTACTTATGAAGAAGTGTTGACTGAAACAACCGGACATACTGAAGCTGTTGAGATTACATTCGATCCTAACCTTATCTCATATGAAGAATTAGTCGAAATTTATTGGAACCAAACAGATCCAACTGATGCAATGGGTCAATTCCAAGATAGAGGAGATAATTATCGTCCGGTTATTTTTGTTAAAGACGAACTTCAAAGAGCAGTAGCTGAAAAGTCTAAACAGCGCTTAAATGACAGTGGGAAATACAAAAAACCTGTTGTAACAAAGATTGAAGATGCCAAGCCTTTTTATTTAGCTGAAGAACATCATCAAGAATTTTATCAAAAGAATCCAGAAAAATACGCACAAGAAAAAAATGAGCGTATGGTTTATCAGCAAAATAAAGAAGGGAATTAAAGCCATGCAACGTCCATTTTATCATTATTTAATGACTGAAAGAGATCCACATAAGGCAGATGATATTACCTTATTTGCAAATGCAGTTTATTTAGATGACAGCTTTCCAAAACAATCAGAAGATTACCATGAGATCAGTCATTATTTAGAATTGAATGGGTCATATTTAGAAGAAATGACAACGTTTGATAAAGCTTGGGAAATTTATTTAGATAAAGATAGATAAAAAACACTATACCTAGGGGGAAAATAAAAATGAGCGTACACATCGAAGCTAAAGAAGGACAAATTGCAGAAACGGTATTACTACCAGGAGATCCATTAAGAGCAAAATATATTGCAGATACATTTTTAACGGATGTAGAACAATACAACCGTGTAAGAAATATGTTTGGCTACACGGGAACTTACAAAGGGCAACGTGTTTCAGTCCAAGGAACCGGTATGGGAATTCCTTCAATGATGATTTATGCCGAAGAGTTGATCACAGGTTACAATGTAAAAAACTTGATTCGTGTTGGAACAGCCGGTGGGATGCAAAAAGATGTTAAAGTACGAGATGTTATTTTAGCTCAAGGTGCTACAACAGATTCTGCTGTAGTAATGAATACATTCAATGGACAAGTGCAATTTGCTCCAATAGCTGACTTTGAATTATTAAAAACAGCTTATGATAGTGCACTTGAACAAGGGATGAAAGTAAAAGTGGGAAACATTCTGTCTGCTGATCGTTTTTATAATGAAGAATTGGACAAAAAGAAGTTAGCCGATTATGGAGTATTAGCTACCGAAATGGAAGCAGCTGGTTTATATACTTTAGCTGCTAAATACAACCGTAGAGCTTTAGCAATCTTAACGATAAGTGACCATTTGATCACAGGTGAAGAAACAACGTCAGACGAGCGAGAAACAACGTTTAATGATATGATGATTGTAGCTTTAGAAACTGCTTTAAAAATGAACTAACCAGTCAAGAAAACCAAACGCATCTTTTAAAATACAGTTATAGCAGTAAATTTAAAAGATACAACCCTAGATATTAATTGAAGCAGAGAGGATCCTTACAAATGGAGAATGAATCCAATAACGAAAAAAGAAAAAAAGGCATTAAGCCTTGGATATATGGCACTTCTCTACTAGTAGTTGCTGCACTTTCAATTGGTGGAACCGTCGCTGTTACGAATGCTGATGAAAATACAAATGAGGAACAAGCTCAAAATCAAGTAAATTCGTCAGAAGCTAGTGTAGCCGTAGATTCCGAAGATTTTGAAAAAATTCAAACAGTCTACGATACTTTAATGTCAGACTACTATCAAGGTGTAGAAAGTGAAACCTTAATTGAAGGAGCCATTACTGGTATGACTGAATCTGTTGGAGATCCATATACACAGTATCTTAATGTAGAGGAATCTTCTTCATTAAATGAAAGCATCTCTGCTTCTTTTGAAGGAATTGGTGCAGAAGTAATGAAACAAGGGGATAATGTGATGATTGTTTCTCCTATTGCTGGATCGCCAGCTGAAAAAGCAGGGCTTCAACCAAATGATATTATTGTAAAAGTAGATGAACAAGAATTATCTGGGATGAGTTTAAACGAAGCGGTGTCTTATATTCGCGGCGAAAAGGGTTCAGAAGTCGTTTTAACGATTAAAAGAGGAGAGACTACTTTCGAAGTGACTCTTGTGCGGGATACGATACCTGTTGAAACCGTTCTTTATCAATTAGATAAAGAAAATCCAACTATTGGATCAATTACTATTACTAGTTTTTCTTCACCTACGTACGAAGATTTGGTTATGGCAATTGAAGATTTAAGAGAACAAGGTGCAACATCTTTTGTATTTGATGTTCGACAAAATCCAGGTGGTCTATTAAATGCCGGTTTAAGTATTTCTAATTTGTTTTTAGAAAATGGCGACATTATTTTGCAAACGCAAGAAAAAGATCAAGAACCGGTTTCAATTGTTGCAGATGACAAAACAATGGGCAGTTTCAAAGTAACTGAACCTTCAGTTCTTTTAGTGGATGAAGGAAGTGCTAGTGCGTCTGAGATTTTAGCAGGTGCAGTAAGTGAATCTGGTAATGTCAAATTGATCGGGACGAAAACTTTTGGAAAAGGCACAGTTCAAAATGTAGCTACGTTTGATGATAGTAGTGAATTAAAACTAACCATTGCTAAATGGTTGACGCCAAGTGGCGAATGGATCCACGAAAAAGGAATTACTCCTGATATAGAAGTTTCTTTACCTGAGTATGCTAATTTATTGTTGATCGATAGTTCAAAAACATATCAATTAGGTGATGTATCAGCAGAGGTTGAAAACTTAGAAAAAGTATTAGATGCTTTAGGTTACTCTGTTGAAGATACAGATGGCTACTTTGACGAATCTACTCAAGAAGCGGTCAAAGAATTTCAAACAGACACTAAATTAACGGTGGATGGTAAAGTGACTGGAGAAACCTCTACTCAACTAGTTGAATCATTAAGAAAATTGATTGATGAAAATGATACTCAATACGAAGCAGCAATCAAAGAACTACAATCATCTAAGTCGAACGATTAAACAAACTAATGATTGTGAATTAAATGATTATACACTTATTGGAGAAGAGAGATAGGAAGTTGCTATCTCTCTTTTAATTGAGCAGGATCCTAAATAAATAGTCATTTTTAAAATTTTCTTGTATGATAGAATAAACCGATTTGTTTGGAGAGAATGTTATGAAAAAAAAGTCTTGGAAGGAATTATCATGGGAGTGGTTTAAGGCATTATTATTAGCAGCCATTATCACGGCTATATTGCGAAATTTTATTTTTATTCCTATGACTATCGAAGGATCTTCAATGATACCTACTTTTCAACAGGACGATCAAATTATTGTTAGAACAATATATGATATACAAAGATTTGATTTAGTCGTTTTTCATGATTCTTCAAATCGAACATTAGTAAAAAGAGTCATTGGGTTACCTGGAGAAAGTATCCGATATGAGAAAGATCAGCTTTATATAAATGATCAAAAAATAAAGGAAAAATTTTTAGATAATAATTTAGTGAATGATGCTGGAGGAATTTGGACATCTGATTTTACTTTAGAAGAATTGACTGGTACACAAATAGTACCTGAAGATGAATATTTTGTATTAGGAGATAACAGAAGATCAAGTAATGATAGTCGTTATTTTGGAAGCATCCCAGTAGATTCGATCATTGGAGAAACATCGTTTACGTATTATCCGTTTGATCGTATAAAATTTGTTCCATAAATAAAAGAATGTTAGGAGAAAAGCAAATGAGTAAAATTAATTTTTCTGATGGTCAAAATCAAAATGAAAGTTTTTTTGAACCGAGAAGTAAACGTCATCCTTCTCCTAGCGAAAAACGTAAGGAAAACAAAAGTCGCGGAAGCGAATTTTTCAGCACATTATTGTATTGTGTAGTGGCATTAATTATATTTTTTCTTGTTCGTCATTTCCTATTCGCTCCAGTAAGTGTTGATGGTGAATCAATGGTGCCTACTTTAGAAGACCGAGATCGTCTGATTTTAAATAAAGTTGATAGTATTGAACGTTTTGACGTAGTTGTTTTTCCTGCTCCAGATGCCCCTGAAAAACAATACATCAAGCGTATCATAGGTCTTCCAGGAGATACTATTCGATTCCAAGATGATGTATTATATATAAATGGAGAAGCAGTTGAAGAAGAATATCTAGCAAGTGTCGAAGAGGATTTAGCT
This sequence comes from Carnobacterium inhibens subsp. inhibens DSM 13024, assembly GCF_000746825.1. Lineage (NCBI taxonomy): Bacteria > Bacillati > Bacillota > Bacilli > Lactobacillales > Carnobacteriaceae > Carnobacterium > Carnobacterium inhibens. The sequence goes on from NZ_JQIV01000006.1 coordinate 296,043, forward strand.
CCAGGAGAAAACTTTACAGAAGATTTCTTATTAGCAGCTAAAACAGGAGAAGAAGTTGTTCCAGAAGGAAGTTATTTTGTGATGGGCGATAACCGACAAAATTCAAAAGACAGTCGAGTTTTTGGTTTTGTTGATGCTTCTAGTATAAGTGGTACGGCGAATTTTCGTATTCTTCCATTTAAAGAATTCGGTTCAATAGACGATAATTAAAAAAACAAAAAAGAAACTTTAAAGAATTCTGTTTTTGTGTAAAGAGAAAGGTGAAATAACTATGACCATTCAATGGTTCCCAGGACATATGGCAAAAGCAAGACGCCAAGTCACAGAAAAAATAAAACTAGTCGATATTGTTTTTGAACTAGTAGACGCAAGACTTCCATTATCAAGCCGCAATCCTATCTTAGATGAAATCATTGGAGAAAAACCAAGAATTATAATTTTAAATAAAAGTGATTTGGCCGATCCTATAGAAACAAAGAAATGGGTAGCTTATTTTAATAATCAAGGAATTGCGGCAGTGCCGATTATTGCACAAGAAGGAAAAGGCATGAAGCAATTGATGGAAAAGGCAAAAGAGATTTTGAAACCCAAATTTGATCGACGTGCTTCTAAAGGAATCAAACCTCGTGCCATCAGAGCCATGAGTATTGGGATTCCAAACGTTGGGAAATCTACTTTAATCAATCGTTTTATCAAGAAAAACGTTGCAATGACAGGTAATAAGCCTGGTGTTACGAAAGCTCAACAATGGTTGAAATTAGGGAAAGAACTGGAGTTATTAGATACTCCGGGCATACTTTGGCCAAAATTTGAAGATCCTGATGTTGGTAAAAAATTAGCTTTGACAGGTGCAATTAAGGATACTATTTTACAGTTAGATGATATTGCGATGTATGGATTAGAAGTAATGAAGACTCGCAACCCTAAAGCAATTGCTAAACGGTATCAATTAACGGAAGAAGAATTGAATCTTGAAACGCCTGAATTACTTATGTTGATCGGCGAGCGTAAAGGGTTTAGAGATGATTATACTCGTGCATCTGAATTGATCATTCATGATATAAGAAGTGGTAAAATGGGGAAATACACACTAGATATAGCTCCTGTTTCTTTACCAGAAGGACAGGAGAATTAAAAGTGGAAAAGCCAATGACAATTACCGCTATTAAAGAATTGTTAGCTACCATAATTGATCCTGGGGATGAACGTTTAGTTTTGATAAAAAATGATTCTCGTAAAGGGGCTTTAACGGCATATAAATCTTGGGAAAACCGTTTGAAGAAGCAACAAATGATTCTTGATAAGCAGCAAGAAATGCTCCAAATCGAGCGATTCTTTTGGGAAAAAGGAACTCAGTATATTGCTGGGATTGATGAAGTTGGAAGAGGGCCTTTAGCTGGACCGGTCGTTGCTGCTGCTGTTATTTTACCAGAAGATTTTAATGTCTTGGGAATCAATGATTCTAAACAGTTATCTAGTGAGAAAAGAGATTTTTTATTTGATCAGATCCAAGAATCTGCAATAGCAATTGGTATCGGTGTAAAAGATCATCAAGTTATTGATGAAGTTAATATTTATCAAGCGACAAAATTAGCAATGATCGAAGCCATTCAACAATTATCTCAACAACCAGAACAATTAGTCATTGATGCGATGCATTTACCGGTTAGTATCCCTCAAGAAAGTTTTATCAAAGGAGATGCGAAAAGTTTATCTATCGCGGCAGCCAGTATTATTGCTAAAGTAACGAGAGATAGAATGATGAGTGATTATGATGATTTGTATCCAGGTTATGGTTTTTCTAAAAATGCAGGTTATGGAACGAAAGTTCATTTAGAAGGTTTAGAAAAATATGGGGTCTGCCCAATTCACCGCAAAACATTTGCTCCTGTAAAGAATTTATTAAATTAAAAAGTAAAAAAATAACTTGGAGCTGTTCCAAGTTATTTTTTTACTTTTATTGAATATGACTGCGGTATAAACCGACAACTTTACCCAAAATAGTTACTTCATTTAATAGAATAGGGCTCATAGTATCATTTTCAGGTTGTAATCGATAATGGTCTTCTTCTTTGTAGAACCTTTTGCAAGTAGCTTCATCATCTACCGTCATGGCAATAACGATATCACCATTATTCGCTGTTCCTTGTTTGCGAATAATCACATCGTCACCGTCAAAAATACCTGCATTGATCATGCTTTCTCCACGTATCGTTAACATAAAGAGAGAATCATTTTCGAATTTTAAATTAGGAGGAAGCGGAAAATAATCTGTAGCTTCTTCTACTGCTAAGATAGGCTCACCAGCCGTAACGGTTCCTAATAGTGGAATTTTATCTAAAGCAATTCCCAATTTTGATAATCCTAGTGTTGTCATTTCGATTGCTCTTGGTTTACTTGGATCACGTTGGATAAAACCATTTTTTTCTAAACGAGAAAGATGGCCATGGACTGTTGATGTAGATGATAAAGAAACAGCCGTTCCGATTTCTCGCACTGTTGGTGGATAACCTTTTAATTTAACTTGATCATATATATATTGAAGAACTTCAACTTGCCTAGATTCAGGATTTTTACTCATATATATAAACACCTCATTTCTTATATTTTTATCACATTAAGATTACCATATACGACACAACAAATCAAACAAACGTTCGTAGATGAACAGCATTAAAAGGTGTTTTTTTCAAAAAAGTTTGTTATAGTTGAACAAGAAATAAAAATAATGGTGGAGTGATTAGATGTTACCTAAAGAACAAATAGACAGAATTAATGTTTTAGCAAAAAAATCAAAAAGCAAGGGATTGACACTTCAAGAACAAGTGGAACAAAAAAAATTAAGAGATGCCTATATCCAAGCATTTAGAGGCGGCATGAGAAACACAATTGAAGGTGTAAAGGTAGTAGATGAAAAAGGCAACGATGTTACACCTGATAAATTGAAAGATATTCAAAAAGACAAAGGTCTTCATGGCAGATAACAGCTCGATTGTGCATGGATGTGATAAATGTAAGATTCTCCCATTTAGTAACATTACGATCGTGAAAGCGTTGCACTTGAAGTGAAATAATAGTAAACTAATAGAGTACCTATTAGAGAGTTAAAATTGAAAGGATGATTTTTTTGTTTGATAACACAGACCAGTTAGCAGTAAATACAATTAGAACACTAAGTATGGATGGTATACAAAAAGCCAACTCTGGACACCCAGGTTTACCTATGGGGGCTGCTCCAATGGCTTACGCATTGTGGACTAAACAATTAAAAGTAAATCCAAAAAACTCAAAATGGTTTGACCGTGACCGTTTTGTCTTATCAGCTGGACACGGTTCAATGTTATTATACAGCTTGTTGCATTTAGCTGGATATGACGTTAAAATCGACGATTTAAAACAATTCCGTCAATGGGATAGTAAAACACCAGGACATCCAGAAGTTAACCATACTGATGGAGTAGAAGCAACTACTGGTCCTTTAGGACAAGGGATTGCAAACGGTGTAGGTATGGCTATGGCAGAAGCTCATTTAGCGGCTGTTTACAATAAAGAAAAACATACAATTATTGATCATCATACGTATGCTCTATGTGGGGATGGCGACTTAATGGAAGGTGTTTCAGCTGAAGCTGCAAGTTTAGCTGCTCACTTGGAACTTGGAAAATTAGTTGTTCTTTATGATTCAAATGATATTTCATTAGATGGTCCTACATCTAAAGCATTTACTGAAAATGTTGGCAAACGTTTTGAAGCTTACGGATGGCAACATATTCTTGTAAAAGATGGAAATGACTTAAATGAAATTAATGCAGCAATTGAAACTGCAAAATCTGAAACAAAAAAACCTTCTCTAATTGAAGTGAAAACTGTTATCGGATTTGGTGCTCCTAATGCAGGAACACATAAAGTCCATGGTGCACCACTTGGGGCAGAAGGAATCGAAGCAGCTAAAAAAGCTTACGGATGGGAAGGCGAAGACTTCTTTGTCCCTACTGAAGTAGCTGATCGGTTCAAAGAAACAATGGTAGATAAAGGCGCTAAAGCTGAAGAAGAGTGGAAAGCAGCATTTGAAGCTTACCGTGCTGAGTATCCAGAATTAGCTGAACAACTTGAAATGTCATTAAGCAATGAATTACCAGCAGATTGGGATGCAGAATTGCCAACTTATGATGTTGAAGATAACGCATTAGCTTCTCGTGTTACAGGTAGTCAAGCTCTAAATGCTATTGCAAAAAAAGTTCCTTATTTCTGGGGCGGTTCTGCTGACTTGTCTTCATCTAATAACACAATGATCTCAGATGTAAAAGATTTCCAAGCTGGTCAATATGAGGGAAGAAATATATGGTTTGGAGTTCGTGAATTTGGGATGACAGCTGCTATGAACGGGATTGCCTTGCATGGCGGTTCTAGAGTATATGGTGGTACTTTCTTCGTCTTTACTGATTACTTACGTGCTGCAGTTCGTTTAGCTGCTATTTCTAAACTTCCAGTAACGTATGTGTTCACGCATGATTCTGTTGCGGTTGGAGAAGATGGTCCAACTCACGAACCAGTTGAACAATTATCTAGTTTACGTGGCATGCCTAACTTATCATTGATCCGTCCTGCAGATGGGAATGAAGTTTCGGCTGCTTGGGAATTAGCATTGACTTCAACAGATCATCCTACAATGTTAGTTTTATCACGTCAAAACTTACCAGTTTTGCCAGGTACAAAAGAAGGCGCTCGTACAAACGTTGCTAAAGGAGCTTACGTTATTTCAGCTCAAGAAGGTGAAAAACCTGAAGGAATTCTGTTAGCATCTGGTTCTGAAGTTGCTTTAGCTATTGAAGCTCAAAAAGATTTGAAAGAAAATGGACACGATGTTTCAGTCGTTTCTGTTCCAAGTTTTGATTTGTTCGACAAACAAGATGCAGCCTACAAAGAAAGTGTATTACCTAAAGATGTCCGCAAACGCGTATCTATTGAAATGGGTGCTACTTTTGGATGGGAACGTTATGTTGGTTTAGATGGTGCTACAATCGGTATCGACAAATATGGTGCTAGTGCGCCAGGAGCAACGGTTATTGAAAATTATGGCTTTACAGTAGAAAATGTTGTAAAAACATATAACAACTTATAAAATTCAGCCATGTAAGTTGATTTCTATCACTTACATGGCTTTCTTTTTGCTATTATTTAGTAAAGATCTTTTTTTTAGCTTAAGAAATAGAATTTTAGTTTATTTTTTGTCTAGAGTTTAGTACAATTAAGACTTGAGAGGTTTGAAAGGAGTGAATCAAAATGAATTTAGGTCTTGCTATCTTTTTAATTATTTTAGCTTTAGTTGGTGGAGCAGTCGCTGGTTTCTTTCTTGCTAGAAAGTACATGATGGATTATTTCAAAAAAAATCCGCCAGTTGATGAAAATATGTTGCGTATGTTAATGATGCAAATGGGACAAAAACCATCAGAAAAGAAAATTAAACAAATGATGTCGTCCATGAAAACACAAACAACAAAAACAACAAAAACAAGTAAAAAAAAATAAGTATGCGTCATAGCTTATGATAGATGAATGCGAACAGATAGTGATATCTGTTCGCGTTTTTTAGTTAATAACATAATGGGGGATTTAAGAAAAGGAGGAAAACGATGGGAATCTATAAAAAGTTGGGTTGGTTTTTCAAACAAGAAAAGAAAGCATATATTACAGGGATAGTATTTCTGTTCTTTGTAGCATTAATACAACTAGTACCTCCTAGAATAATTGGAATTATTGTAGATGAAGTTAGTGAAGGTACGCTAACTTCTGCCACATTAATAAAGTGGTTAAGTTTTTTAATTGCAGCTGCGACAGCGAGTTATTTATTTCGTTATATTTGGCGGGTCAATATATGGGGAACATCCGCTAAATTAGAAAGAATACTTAGAACACGTTTATTTAATCATTTTACTGAAATGGATAATAGTTTTTTTCAAAAATACCGCACAGGAGATTTAATGGCACACGCAACTAATGATTTGACTGCCGTTCGTAACGTAGCTGGTGGCGGAATATTGACATTAGCTGATTCGATTATTACGGGTGGTACAACAATCATTGCGATGACTTTAGTCGTTGACTGGCGATTAACGTTGATTGCCTTAGTTCCGCTCCCGTTGCTCGCTGTAGCCTCACGTGTCTTAGGTTCTAAGCTTCATGAACGCTTTAGAGGAGCACAAGCTGCTTTTTCTGATATGAATGATAAAGCACAAGAGAGTATCTCAGGAATGAAAGTCATCAAAACGTTTGGACAAGAAGATGAGGATGTGGATGAATTTAGAAGTAAAACACACCAAGTCGTAAAAGAAAATAAAAAAGTTTATAAAATCGATTCATTGTTTGATCCTACGATCACCTTTATTATGGGAATCTCGTATGTGTTAACGATTATAATGGGTGGAATTTATATTAGATCGGGTTCGATTTCGATAGGAGAACTCGTTTCTTTCATTAACTACATTGCTATGCTTGTTTGGCCGATGTTTGCTATTGGACGTTTATTTAATATTCTAGAACGCGGGAGCGCAAGTTATGATCGCGTTGAAAGATTGTTGCTAGAAAAATCCAAAATCGTTGAGAAACCTTCAGCTTTAACAAAAGCTATAAGAGGGGATATTCACTATTCGATTGAAAAATTTTCTTACCCTAAATCAGATGTTGTGGCACTTAAAGAAATTCATTTTGAATTAAAACGTGGACAGACGCTTGGAGTAGTAGGAAAAACAGGAGCAGGGAAAACCAGTATCTTTAGATTGCTGTTAAGAGAGTATGATCGGTATCATGGACATATTTTATACGGCAATGAAGATATACGAGATTACACGTTAGATGCTTTATTGCAACATATAGGGTATGTGCCGCAAGATCAATTTTTGTTCTCAACAAGTATTAAAGAAAATATTCGTTTTTCTGATCCGTATTTGCCTCAAAAGGAAGTAGAAAAAGCAGCAGAACTGACGGCCATTCATTCGGATATCATGGAGATGCCTAATGGCTATGATACCGTGGTGGGTGAACGAGGAGTTTCATTATCTGGAGGACAAAAGCAACGAATTTCAATTGCTCGTGCATTGATCATTCGCCCAGAATTATTGATTCTTGATGATGCTTTATCAGCAGTAGATGCAAAAACAGAAGAAAAAATATTATCAGCTTTGAAAAAGGAACGTTCTGAACAGACAACGATCATTGCTGCACACCGTATCAGTAGTGTAATGCATGCAGATGAAATCATTGTCATTGATAATGGAGCAATTGTTGAAAGAGGATCACATGCTGATTTGCTTCTTCAAAATGGATGGTATAAAGAGATGTTTGATAGTCAGCAACTTGAAAGAAAAATTGAAGGAGGTGCAGACTAATGGCACAAGAAGAATCGGCATGGTCAAAATCATTTACAGCTAAAGAACAGGTTACTATTTTAAAACGTATCATTAAGTTTGCGTCTCCTTTTAAGGGACAATTTGCGGGTGGGATCGTATTCGGAATTTTGTTAGCCATTACGAATATTATTTTACCTAGAATCCTTCAAGTGTTTATTGATGATTACTTAGCTAAAGGAGCAGCTACGAATAATATCATCATACTATTTGCTGTCATTTATTTTGGTATGACTATCGTGAAAATCATTTTTTGGTATTTGAATCTTTATTTATACAATATGGCTTCAGAAAAAACCGTAGAAAATATACGAAACGCGATATTCAAAAAATTGCACACTTTAGGTATGCGTTTTTTCGATCAGACTCCTGCAGGTTCTGTTGTTACTAGAGTGACAAATGATACGGAGACCATCAAAGAGTTTTGGTCAGTGTTTCTTACGATTTTGCAAGGAATATTAGGGGTAACCACTTCACTTTTTGCAATGCTGTTGCTCGATGTGAAAATTTCTCTTTGGATCGTTGCATTGATTCCTATATTAGGTGTTGTTATCTGGTACTATCAAAAGCACAGCTCAAGACTGTATCGAAATATGAGAGAAAAACTAAGTTCACTAAATGCAAAATTGGCAGAATCGGTCAACGGAATGAGTATCATTCAACAATTTCGTCAAGAAAAAAGATTGCAAACTGAATTTGATGAAACGAATATGGATTATTATAAATTACGATTTGCAATGGTAAAAACAAACTCTATTTTGTTAAGTCCGGTAATTGATTTTCTCTACACTTTTTCACTGGTTTTTATTCTTGGCTTTTTTGGATATGAAGCTTTAAATGGTCCGGTTAGCGTAGGTGTTATTTATGCGTTTACTTCTTATGCTCGTAATTTCTTTAATCCAATGACAAGTATGATGGATAGTTTGAGTATTTTTCAGGATGGAATTGTTTCAAGCAGTCGAGTATTAAACGTATTAGACAACGAAGAGTATACTCCTCAGCAAAATGAAACGGCTAATGCAGAAATAACCGATGCCAAAATTGAATTTAAACATGTTAGTTTCTCTTACGATGGCAAACATAATGTTTTGAATGATATTTCATTCACGGCTTTGCCAGGCCAAACCATCGCATTAGTTGGTCACACAGGTAGCGGGAAAAGTTCCATTATCAATGTGATGATGCGTTTTTATGAATTTTATGAAGGTGAAATTTTGATTGATGATATTCCTATCAAGAATTACCCTCTGAAAGAATTGCGGAAAAAAATGGGGTTAGTTTTACAAGATTCCTTTTTATTTTATGGAACACTTAAAGATAACATCCGTTTAAAGGACGCTTCTATTACTGATTTTCAGATTGAAGAAGCAGCGCGATTTGTTCAAGCAGATACATTTATTGAAAAATTACCGAATCAGTATGATTCTAGAGTGATTGAACGAGGAGCCAGTTATTCGACAGGGCAAAAACAATTGATTTCTTTTGCAAGTACAATTGTGACGGATCCTAAGATTCTTATTTTAGACGAAGCAACAGCGAATATTGACACTGAAACTGAAGCATTGATTCAAGAAGGGCTTAAGAAAATGCGTAAAGGTCGTACAACTTTAGCAATTGCTCATCGATTATCTACTATTCGTGATGCAGACTTGATTCTTGTATTAGATCATGGAGAAATAATTGAGCGTGGTACGCACGATCAACTTATCCAAAAAAATGGTATTTACTATGATATGTATCAATTACAAAATAAAGGTCTTTACCTAGAAGAATAAAATAAAGAGAGAAAAGTCAGCGACTTTTCTCTCTTTATTTTTCGTACTCGTATTTAAATGAAGGATCGATTTCCATATCTAATTGATCAAAAGCTTGTTGGATCTGTTCGTCGATTGCTTTTAAATTTTCTTTAGACAGCTTAACTTTGCGATCTATGGTGATAGGATCCCCAAAACGAACTGTTACTTTTTTTCTTTTTAAAATGCCTCCAAGAGTCAACGGGCCTTGGTACACCGCTGGAATAATCGGAACACCGCTTAATTTAGCAATTGTAGCAGCTCCACCTTTTATTTCGTTTGAATGTCTCGTTCCAGTTGGAAATATCATTAAACTTAAATCGCCTTTTTTAAGAATTTTAACCGGTGTTTTTATAGCACTTGGTCCTGGATTAGCACGATCTACTGGAAAGGCGTTAGCGTGTCTAATGACCCAACTCAAAATTGGATTTTTAAACAACTCTTTTTTTGCCATAAAAGTAAATGGTTTAGGACTGGCAGCTATAGCTAGATAAACTGGGTCAATCCAAGTTCTATGTGGTGCCACTAATATATAAGATGTATCTGTTGGAAGTTTGGTGCGGTTTTCATAATGCGCATTTCCGTTTAAAATAGCTAATAGGAAACGCAAAACAGCTCTTAAAATTTTATAAAACAAAGTTCGTCAACCTCTCATGAATTCATTTTTCTAGTGCATTTTTATAATAATAGTATGATTCATAATTTGTATTTTAGCAAGTAGTAATCTTTAATAGTATACTGAATTATTGGATCATTATACTATTAGAGACCGAAAAGAAATAGACTCATGCTTTTTTTACTGAAAAAACAATGAAAGCATACAATGAAAAAAGAAAAAATTTTCTTTTTTTATTATAATGACGTACAATAGAGAGATAGAAAAAGCGTGCTTGAAAAATAATTATTATATGAAAAGCAAGAAAGTAGGGGAATGTTGAATGAAATGGAGTATACCTGAACGCGTTATTGAGCAAGGAAGACAATATGTTGCAGAAAAACGTGTCCTTTCAGTCAACTCAAATTTTGATAAGAAAATATGGTCTGCCGAAGTTATGGGCAGTGATATTTTTCATGTTGAATTAGATGGATCAACAAAAGAAGATGATTTTTGTGAATGTTTATATTGGAAAAATCATGGTTATTGTAAACATACTGTTGCGGTTGAATTAGAGCTTAGAGACCGAAAAATCAGCCGAGTGATGACAGCTGAGAATGCTAAAAAAGTAGCAGTGGATTCTCCAAATCCAGGCCAAGAATTAACAGAATCATTCACACGTATATTTTTAAATGAAAATAGAAAAATGGCTGTAACAGCTAAACAAAAACAGTCACTGAAATTAGAATACAGAATAGAAATCAAGCCGATGACTACTGCACTGATAAGAACTTCTTTTGACGTGTTGGCTTTAAGCCTTAAAGCTGGTAGTGATAAAATGTATATTATAAAAGATCTGCCTTTGTTTTTAGAAAGTTTTATCAAAAAAGAAACACTTGAATTAAAAGCAGGTCAAGAAATCAACTTTAAAGATATTTTTCTTGAAGAAGAAGATCGTGATATCCTAACAAGTTTATATAAACAATATAAATCAATCCAATTGATTTCTGGAGAGCATAAAGATGCTAAATCATTATTGACTAATAACCGTTATTTGGTACTAATGACTGCTCTAGCAGAAAATACGATTCAAGATTTACAAGATAGTGGCAATTTAACCTTTGTTACGAAAGACGATACCTATAAAACGATGATGTTTGTCGAAGGGAAAATGCCTTTTTCGTTTGAGATTTTTCAAAAGAACAACACAATTACTCTGTCTATTACGGGTTTAGCAGATAGTCACTTAAAAGAATATGATTGGTTTGTTTCAGACAATATTGTCTTTCAACCTAATTTAGAACAAATGCGTGCTTATCGTCCGCTGCAACAATTTTTACAACGTTTTGGTGGCGACAATATTGTGATTGAACCTGCTGATATGCCGGACTTTACTGCTTATGTAATGCCATTGCTCGTAAAAATCGGAAATGTCTCAATTGATGATCAACTGAAAGATTCTTTCGTTCAAGAACCTTTATTAACATCTGTTTATTTTGAGTACCATAATGAGGCGGTACACGCTACTGTGGAATTTAATTATAAACACATGATTCTATCTACTGATCCTTCTAAAAATCAGTTGTCCGAAGAAGGCGTACAAATTATCAGAGATAGTGAAAAAGAAATGAAAATTATTAATCAATTAAATGAATTTGATTATCATCGGACAGAAACCAACTATACGAAACGAATGGTTCGAGATGACGAATTCTACAACTTGTTTACAAAAGAAATTCCAACTTTAGAGTTAGATGCAACCGTTTATGTAGATGATTTATTAGACAGTATGTTTTTAAATCAAATTGATCCTGAGACCATTATTGATGTTCAAAATGAAGGCTCTTTGTTAGATGTTCGTTTTGACATTAAAGGGATCACTCCAGAAGAAGTAGATGATGTATTAAGAAGTTTGGTCGAAAAGAAAGCTTTCCATAAATTTGATAATGGAACGATTCTTTCGTTAGAATCAGAAAGTTTTAAACAAGTTAGTGATGTTTTAAATGAATTGAGAGTGACCAAGAAATTTCAAAATGGCGGAATTCAATTGCCGAGTTATCGAGGATTAGAATTGAACGAAAAGTTCGCTATGGATGAAAAAACAAAAGGAACGGTATCCAAAAAATTCAAAAACCTCATTCATGATCTGAATTTCCCAGAAGAATTTGAGGCTGCGGTTCCTAAGACTTTGAAAGCAGAATTAAGACCCTATCAAGTAACTGGGTTTCAGTGGTTGAAGATGTTGTCTAAATATGGATTTGGCGGTATTTTAGCTGATGATATGGGACTTGGGAAAACCATTCAGGTCATTACGTATATACTATCTGAAATAGAAGAAAAAGGACAAAATGATCCTTTCTTAATTGTTGCTCCAGCTTCATTGATCTACAATTGGCATTTTGAGATTGAAAAATTTGCACCATCGATCGAAAGTATAGTGGTTTCAGGTACAGCTGAGGAAAGAATGCAGTTAGTTGGAAATGTTAAACCAAATCAAGTCTTGATTACGTCTTATCCTAGTTTTAGACAGGACGTGGAATATTACAAGCAGGCTTCTTTTAGTACACTTATTTTAGATGAGTCGCAAATGGTGAAAAATCATAACACTAAAACATCACAAGCTTTGAGAGACTTATCCATAAAGAAACGATTTGCCTTAAGTGGTACACCTATTGAAAATAAAATCGAAGAGTTATGGGCAATTTTCCAATTGATCATGCCTGGATTTTTCCCTTCTATCAAAAAGTTTAAAACTTTACCAAATGAACAAATTGCAAAAATGATTCGTCCATTTGTCTTAAGACGTATCAAAAAAGAAGTACTGAAAGAATTACCGAATAAAATTGAAACTAACTTATATAGTCAAATGACTAAAGAACAAAAAACGGTCTATCTTGCTTACTTGCAACGAATCCAAGAAAGTGTCAATAGCATGGATGGGGCAGAGTTCAAAAAGAATCGAATTGAGATTTTGGCTGGATTAACTCGTCTAAGACAAATCTGTTGTGATCCTAAGTTGTTTATTGATGATTACGAAGGCGACTCGGGTAAATTAGAACAGTTGAAAGAAACAATTCAAACAGCTAGAGAAAATGGAAGACGGATTTTGATCTTTTCTCAATTTACTTCTATGCTTGCCATTATTGAAAAAGAACTGGCAGAACAAGAAGTGGATACTTTCTATTTAAGTGGACAAACCAAACCAAAAGAGCGTATTGAAATGGTCAATAAATTCAACGCTGGAGAAAAAGATGTTTTTCTTATCTCACTTAAAGCTGGTGGGACTGGATTAAACCTTACGGGTGCCGATATGGTTATCCTTTACGATTTATGGTGGAACCCAGCAGTGGAAGAACAAGCCGCTGGTAGAGCACACAGAATCGGACAGAAAAAAGTTGTTCAAGTTTTACGCTTGATTGCTGAAGGAACCATTGAAGAAAAAATCGATCAATTGCAACAAGAGAAAAAAGCGTTGTTTGATCAAATTATTACTGAAGACGGATCTATCCAAAGAGAAGGAAGCCAGTTATCGGAAGATGATATTCGTGAAATTTTAAGTATAGGGATGTAAAATAATAAAAAAACGTTAGTTAGTGTTGATATTTTCATTAAAATCATATATACTAATTAACGGTGCTAAAAGCACTAAAAAAATTATTTCACACTTCAAAGGATGTAAAGGACGGTGCTTGATTTTTTCAAGTCTCCTTACAGTTGAATTTGAAGGAGGAAAATAAAAAACCAATGGAGGAAACATATTATGGCAGTAATTTCTATGAAACAATTGCTTGAAGCAGGAGTTCATTTTGGTCACCAAACACGTCGTTGGAACCCAAAAATGTCTCGTTATATCTTTACAGAAAGAAACGGTATCTACATCATTGACTTACAAAAAACGGTTAAGTTAGCTGATACTGCATACAACTACATGAAAGAAGTATCTGAAAATGGCGGAATCGCTTTATTCGTTGGTACTAAAAAACAAGCACAAGAAGCTATCAAAGATGAAGCAACTCGTGCTGGACAATACTTTGTAAACCACCGTTGGTTAGGTGGAACATTAACTAACTGGGATACAATCCAAAAACGTATCAAACGTTTGAAAGCTATCAACAAAATGGAAGAAGACGGAACTTTTGAAGTCCTTCCTAAAAAAGAAGTTGGGATCTTGATCAAACAACGTGACCGTCTTGAAAAATTCTTAGGTGGGATCCAAGATATGCCTAGAATTCCAGATGTAATGTTCGTTGTTGACCCTCGTAAAGAACGTATTGCAATCCAAGAAGCACACAAATTAAACATTCCAGTAGTAGCAATGGTTGATACTAACTGTGACCCAGATGAAATCGATGTTATCATCCCATCAAACGATGACGCTATCCGCGCTGTTAAATTGATTACTTCTAAAATGGCTGATGCTATGATCGAAGGAAACCAAGGTGAAGATGAAGTCGTTGAAGAAACTTTCACAGCTGAAGCTCCAGAAGCTTCTGAAACTGCTTCAATTGAAGAAATCGTTGAAGTCGTTGAAGGAAACAACGCTGAATAATCAATTTTATTACTAACACTATTTAAGGCTGTCTCGAGTAGGGAGAAGTGAGAAGCGACTTTTTACGAAGCGGCGTCATTTCTTTCTTGACGAGTCAGCCTTTTTTTTGTAAAAGAATAGTTAAAACAAAAATCGAATAACGAATAATGTAACTTATAGGAGGAAATATAGAATGGCAAAAGTAACAGCTCAACTAGTTAAACAATTACGTGACATGACCGGCGTAGGAATGATGGATGCTAAAAAAGCATTGGTTGCTGTTGATGGCGACATCGATGCTGCAGTTGACCACTTAAGAGAAACAGGTATGGCAAAAGCTGCTAAAAAAGCTGGACGTATCGCTGCTGAAGGATTAGCTGGCGTTTATGTTGATGGAAATGTTGGTTCTATTACAGAAATCAACTCTGAAACTGACTTTGTTTCTAAAAACAACCAATTCATAAAATTAGTTAAAGATGTAACTGAAGCAATTGCTGAAGGAAATCCTGAAACAGTTGCAGATGCTCAATCTATTAAAGCTGGAGACGGTACTGTAGAAACTGAAATTTTAGCAGCAGTAACTAAAATCGGTGAAAAAATCGAATTACGTCGTTTTGCACGTGTCGAAAAAACTGATGCAGACGTTTTTGGAGCATACACTCACATGGGCGGACGTATTGCAGTATTAGTTACTCTTGAAGGAACAACTGATGAAGATGTTGCTCGTGATATTGCTATGCATATCGCAGCTATCAATCCTAAATATGTTTCTCGTGACCAAGTTTCTCAAGAAGAAATCGATCACGAAACAAAAGTATTAACTGAACAAGCATTAAACGAAGGCAAACCAGCTAATATCGTTGAAAAAATGATCCAAGGACGTTTGAACAAATATTTAGCTGAAATTTCTTTAGTAGACCAACCATTTGTAAAAGATCCAGATCAAACAGTTGGAAAATACATTGAATCAAAAGGCGCTGTAGTTAAATCATTTGTTCGCTTTGAAGTTGGCGAAGGAATTGAAAAACGTGAAGAGAACTTTGCTGAAGAAGTTATGAATCAAGTTAATAAATAAACGGATTTCAATTTGAAAAGGGACGCAGCAGTTGCGTCCCTTTTTTACTAGCGTTTTTCAGAAACACTCACTTTTAAGGGTTATGAAAAAAAGACAGATTTTAGTGTATCTCAACTTTTTGCTACATAGTAGTCTTATTAGCCAAACCAGTATAAGAGATATCTTTTAAATGAAGTTTTTGTTTGAGTATGGTAAAATAATAAAAGTGAACGAGCCAATGGAGGGAAAGACAAATGATTGAACCAAAATACAAACGTGTCGTTTTAAAACTAAGCGGAGAAGCCTTAGCAGGTGATACTGGATTTGGAATAAAACCACCAACAATAAAAGAAATTTGTAAAGAAATAAAAGAAGTAAAAGAATTAGGTGTAGAAATTGCTATTGTCGTTGGAGGCGGAAATATTTGGCGCGGTCAAGTTGGTTCTGAAATGGGAATGGAACGTGCTCAAGCAGATTACATGGGAATGCTGGCTACAGTAATGAACGCTTTAGCATTGCAAGACTGTCTTGAAAATGAAGGAGTACCAACGCGTGTACAAACATCCATCGAAATGCGTCAAATTGCTGAACCTTATATTCGCAGAAAAGCTGTTCGTCATTTAGAAAAAGGGCGAGTAGTGATCTTTGCAGGTGGTACTGGAAATCCTTATTTTTCAACTGACACGACTTCTGCATTAAGAGCAGCTGAAATTGATGCTGATGTTATCTTAATGGCAAAAAATAATGTAGATGGTATCTATTCAGCAGATCCAAAATTAGATAAAAATGCTACTAAATTTGAAGAGTTAACTCATTTAGAAATTATCAATAAAGGCTTGCAAGTAATGGACACAACAGCAAGTTCTTTAAGCATGGATAACAACATTCCATTGGTTGTATTCAATTTAAATGAAACTGGAAATATCAAACGTGTTGCTTTAGGTGAAACTATTGGAACAACTGTGAGGGGGAAATAATATGACAAACGCAATCTTACAAACAACAAAAGAAAAAATGGTCAAAACGGAAAGTGCTTTACAACGTGAATTAGGAACGATCCGTGCTGGTCGCGCAAATGCAGGTTTATTAGACAGAATTAATGTTGTGTATTACGGAGCGCCTACACCATTAAAACAATTGGCACAAATTTCTGTTCCAGAACCGCGTGTATTAATGATCACACCGTTCGATAAAAGTTCAATCTCTGATATTGAAAAATCAATTATGCAAAGTGATATTGGGATCAGTCCAGCAAATGACGGAAATGTTATTCGTTTAGTGATTCCACAATTAACTGAAGAACGTCGTAAAGAATTAGCAAAAAAAGTTGGTAAAGAATCTGAGAATGCTAAAGTTTCAGTTCGTAACATCCGCCGTGAAGCAATTGATGAATTGAAAAAAGCTGAAAAAAATAATGAAATTACTCAAGATGATTTACGTACGTTTGAAGAAGATGTACAAAAAATTACTAATGACAGCGTGAAAAATATTGACGCTATCTCAGCTGAAAAAGAAAAAGAACTATTAGACGTTTAATAAACATGTAGGATACTAAAAAGGGTTAAGACAATTGTCTTAGCCTTTTTAGGTATAATTGAACGATAGAAAGCTAGAAAGAATAGTTTATCAAAGAACATTTTTCTGCTAGTCCGACTATTCACTTCAATTCGTCTGATAAAGATTTATTCATCAATAGATAAGCGCTCATGCTTCATTATGGGGAATGGAAATGGAGAACGTTCCTGCTCTAAAGGGCTTAGAAGCTGATTTTACAGCAAATAAACTAGGTAGCTTATATAGCTTTACTGAAAATAATACAAAAGGAGCAACAACATAGAGCTTATTGTATAAAAAAGTACTTTCAACCTCTACAAAGATAGAGGTCGAAAGTACTTTTGCTTTTGGAAATATCCAGTTAAGCTGTCTTTTTATCGTCGCCCATTAACATACTTGTTAATTTGGTTACTACAGCAGAAATAATTAAACCGACGATGAATTTTTTGATTTGTCTTTTCATATTAAAATCCTCCTTAAGTTCCTAACTAGGTTTAATGTATTATAACATTTTTCGTTTTTTGAGCCTACTAAAAGGCTTTCTATCATTATTAGCAGTAGAATAATAAAGGTAAGGGTGTATAAAACAGGAAAATAGCTATTTTAACTTGTAAATATTTCTTAATTATTTGCTAAAAAAGCCGTTTCTTATTAAATTTTGTAGGCTTTTATTTTCTTTTTTGCTACAATGAGTAATGGTGAATTACGAAGTGGAGGGAATCACTTGAAAGGTTTATTTAATAAAAGAAGTCAAAAAACAGATGAGATGTCAACCGTCTCTTTTAATATTGATGATAAAATTCCTAAACATATTGCGATCATTATGGACGGAAATGGACGTTGGGCTCAGAAAAAATTTATGCCGCGAGTTGCAGGCCACAAAGAAGGAATGAATACGGTCAAAAAAATCACCAAAAGAGCAAGTCAAATTGGTGTTAAAGTGTTATCACTTTATGCATTTTCAACTGAAAATTGGAAACGACCTGATGATGAAGTCAGTTTCTTAATGCAATTACCAGTTGATTTTTTTGATACTTTTGTCCCTGAATTAATGGAGCAGAATGTTAAAGTTCAAGTTATCGGTTTTATTGATCAATTGCCTAAAAACACTCGTAATGCGGTAGAAAAGGCTATAAAAGATACTGAGAACAATACGGGTATGGTATTAAATTTCGCGCTGAATTATGGCGGACGCAGTGAATTGATCGAAGCTTCAAAAGCGATTGCAAAAAAAGTTAAATCAGGAGAATTAGACATAGATGATATAACGGAGTCTGTATTTGAAGACTGCTTAATGACTCATGCATTAAATGAGTATCAAAACGTTGATTTTATGATTCGAACGAGTGGTGAAGAGCGAATTAGCAATTTTATGTTGTGGCAAAATGCTTACAGTGAGTTTTACTTTTCTCAAGCTCTTTGGCCTGATTTTAATGAGCAAGCTTTAGAACAATCGATAGCGATTTATCAAAAACGACACCGTCGTTTTGGAGGATTATAAGAGAATTAGGAGGACATATTAGTGAAACAACGTGTTATTTCGGCAATCGTTGCAATTATTCTCTTTGTCCCAGTAGTTTATATAGGGTCATGGATATTAGAATTAGTGGTTGCAGTATTAGGGGTCATTGCATTATTTGAATTATTCAGAATGAAAGGCAACAAATTAGGTTCAGTTGAAGGCATTATTTCTATATTAGCTTTATTAGGATTATTATTCCCGCATTATACAGCCTCATTTTTACCGTCTCATGTGAATACACAAACCGTATTGTACTTCTTTACCTTATTATTATTAGTTTGCACTGTGTTTTCAAAAAATAATTTTACATTTGATGATGCAGCAGTAGCTATTTTAGGGGTAATGTACATAGGTTTTGGCTTTAAATTTCTCTTACTGACAAGAGAAAATGGATTAGATTTACTTTTATTTACGTTATTTGTTGTATGGTCAACAGATATTGGAGCGTATATGATTGGAAGAAAATTAGGGGAACATAAGCTAGCTCCTTCAATCAGCCCTAACAAAACTATTGAAGGTTCTGTAGGTGGCATCATTATGGCTCTTATAGTTGCTGTTATTTACCTGATATTTTATCCACAAGACAATCCATTAGGCTGGATGCTGGTATTGACAGTGATTCTTTCAATTGCAGGTCAATTAGGCGACTTAGTGGAATCGGCTTTTAAACGTTATTACAATGTAAAAGATTCTGGTAAAATAATGCCTGGTCATGGTGGCATTTTAGATCGTTTTGATAGTCTGTTATTCGTTTTGCCTATCCTGTATTTTTCAGGATTAATTTAAAAATATGTTGAAACAGAAAGTAGTTATCCTTTATTGCGATGGCTACTTTTCTTTTACGAATAATAAATCTTTAAGTCGAATGGTTATTGTATTCAAATTATGATAGAATTAAACTTGTTTTGTACGTAGTATTCCTTATCTATATAAACGTGTTAACTGTTTGATAATATAAAAAGAAAAACTTTTTTAGTGAAGTACAAAGGAGAGAGTATATGATCGCTACCATTATTACTTTTATTATAGTTTTTAGTATTTTAGTGATTTTTCATGAGTTTGGACATTATTATTTTGCTAAAAGAGCAGGTATTTTAGTTAGAGAATTCGCAATTGGATTTGGTCCGAAAATATTTTCTTATCGAAAAGGAGAAACAACTTTTACTATTCGTATCTTACCTGTAGGCGGATATGTGCGTATGGCAGGCTATGAAGAAGAATCAGAAATCAAGCCCGGAACGCCTATTGGTTTAATCGTAAACGATGCAAATGAAGTGTCGCTGATCAATACGTATAAGAAAAAGCAATTATTAGATGCGGTACCGATGGAAGTAACATCAATCGATCTTGAAAAAGAATTATATGTTGAAGGCTATTTAGCCGGAGATGAGACGAATTTAGTACGCTATCCTGTTTTGAGAGATGCAATGATCATTGAGGAAGATGGAACTGAAGTGCAGATTGCACCTATTGATGTCCAATTCCAATCAGCTAGTTTGCCAAAAAGAATGATGACTAATTTTGCTGGTCCCATGAATAATATGATTTTAGCAATCGTTGCTTTTATTATACTAGCGTTTTTACAAGGTGGAGTCGTTAGCCAAGAAAATGTACTGGGAGATATTTTACCAGATAGTGCAGCAGAAGAAGCTGGTTTAAAAGAAGGCGACCGCGTTATTCAAATTGGTGACGAAAAAATCACTACATGGAATGAAATGGTGGATATGGTTCAGTTAAATCCAGAAAAGGAATTGGTTTTTCAAGTTGAATCAAAAGATGGTACTGAAAAGACACTAACGGTAACACCCTCTGCTAATGAAGCAGCTGACGGAACAGAAGTCGGACAAATCGGCGTGCAAGCATCTCTAGAAACCTCCTTTTGGGCTAAAATCAGTTCTGGTTTTGTTCAGACATGGGCATTAATCACTCAACTATTTACAGTATTGGGTTCAATGTTTACAAAAGGTTTTTCAATTGATATGTTTGGTGGTCCAGTAGCCATTTATGCAACAACACAATCAGTCGTTAAAACAGGCTTGATTGGAATAGTGAACTGGCTAGCTGTTTTAAGTGTTAATTTAGGTATCGTCAATTTATTGCCTATTCCAGGGCTTGATGGTGGGAAATTGCTCTTAAACATTGTTGAAGGTATACGTAGAAAACCATTGAGTGAGGAAAAAGAAGGAATCATTACCTTAATAGGGGTAGGTTTACTATTAGTATTAATGGTATTGGTTACCTGGAA
Source organism: Carnobacterium inhibens subsp. inhibens DSM 13024 (assembly GCF_000746825.1). Lineage (NCBI taxonomy): Bacteria > Bacillati > Bacillota > Bacilli > Lactobacillales > Carnobacteriaceae > Carnobacterium > Carnobacterium inhibens. The sequence goes on from NZ_JQIV01000006.1 coordinate 316,737, forward strand.
TGATATCCAACGATATTTTTTTAACTGATAACTAGAAAAAACAATCATTTATAGACTAATTAGCGTGTCAAAAAGGAGACAGTAACCCATGAAACAATCAAAATTATTTATTCCAACTTTAAGAGATGTACCTAATGAAGCAGAAGTTCTAAGCCATAAAATGTTATTAAGAGCAGGATATATCAGACAACTATCTAGTGGGGTATATAGTTACTTACCATTAGCAAATCGTGTATTAGAAAAATTAAAAACGATTATGCGTGAAGAATTTGAAAAAATCGATGCTGTTGAAATGTTGATGCCTTCTCTATTGCCTCGCGAATTATGGGAAGAATCTGGACGTTATGAAACGTATGGCGAAGATTTAATGAAATTAAAAGATCGTCATGGACGTGACTACCTTTTAGGACCTACTCATGAAGAAGCCTTCACGACATTGATCCGTGATGAAATCACATCCTACAAACGGTTGCCGCTTTCTTTGTATCAAATCCAAACAAAATTTAGAGATGAAAAACGACCTCGTTCAGGCCTGTTAAGAGGAAGAGAATTTTTAATGAAAGATGCCTATTCTTTCCACGATAGTTTCGAAAGTTTAGATGAAACGTATCAAGATTTTGAAAAAGCTTATACAAGAATCTTTGAACGTTGCGGATTGAATTTCCGTAGCATTATTGGAGATGCAGGAGCGATGGGTGGAAGCAACTCTAAAGAGTTTATGGCAATCTCTGATATTGGAGAAGACACGATTGTTTATTCTGATTCAAGTGATTATTCAGCTAACTTAGAAATGGCTACTAGTTTCCATATGCACAAAAAATCGCTGGAAAATGAAAAAGAGTTAGAAAAAATTGAAACACCAAACAGCAAAACAATTGCTGATGTTTCCTCGTTCCTAGAAGTCGAACCAGAAAAAATTATGAAGAGCTTATTATTTATTGCAGATGAAAAACCTGTTTTAGTGATTGTTCGTGGCGATCATGAAGTAAATGATGTGAAATTGAAAAATTATCTTGATGCAGCCTTTTTAGAATTAGCAACGGAAGAAGAAACAGTGAAATACCTAGGTGTTAACGCTGGTTCAATCGGACCTATAGGCGTTAATGACGACGTTAGAATCCTTGCCGATGTCTATGTTCAAGATATGACAAATGCCATTGCAGGAGCTAACGAAAACGGTTATCACTACTTAAATGTAAACTTAGAACGTGATTCGAACATTGAGACATATATTGATTTGCGTTTTGTTCAAGAAGGCGAGTTATCTCCAGATGGACAAGGTGTATTGAAATTTGCAAAAGGAATTGAAATTGGTCACATCTTTAAACTAGGAACTCGTTATTCAGAAGCTATGAATGCGACAGTATTAGACAATAATGGTCGTTCTATCCCTGTTGTAATGGGATGTTACGGAATTGGTGTTAGTCGCTTATTATCAGCTATCACTGAACAACAAGCTACTGAAGAAGGCTTGAATTGGCCAAGACACATCGCACCATATGAATTGCACTTGATTCCGGTCAACATGAAAGCAGAGGACCAAGTAAGTTTATCGAATGATTTATATGAATCATTACAACAGGCTGGCTTTTCTGTATTGCTTGATGATCGTAATGAACGTGTCGGTGTGAAATTTAAAGATTCAGATTTAATTGGGATGCCTATCCGTATTACAGTAGGGAAAAAGGCTCAAGAAAATATTGTTGAATTAAAACTTAGAAAAACAGGAGAAGCTTTAGAAGTTCGCACCGATGAATTGGTCGAAACGTTAAATATTCTACTAAGTTCTATTTAATAGCACAAAGACACTACTATTAAAGGAGTTCAAACAAGTACGCACATCCACTTGTCTGGCTCCTTTTGCCATTATTCTTTTTTTATAATAGTGTTGTTTCTTTAGTTCTATCGTTGTAAGTGAAAGGAGTTTCTCATGAGTTTAAATCAAGAAGAAATGTTTCAAAAATTACTAGAACAAGTAGGTTTGCAACATGAAGAACGGTACAAACCTTATTTTACTCAAGCCAAAGTTTTAAAAGTAACGGTCCATAAGTTATCAAAATGTTGGAATTTTCACTTGCAGTTTCAAGATGTTTTGCCTTTTGAAGTGTATCAAAATCTTTCTGAAAAAATGCAATTGGCTTTCCATACTATTGCACGGGTCCAATTGACCATTGAAACGGTCAAGCCTGTAATGACAATTGAAAAATTAGAACATTATTGGTCAACTGCAGTGAAATTAAGTGCTGTGTCTTCTCCGATATGCGATAAGCCGTTTAGAGAACAGTTTCCATTGTTAAACGGTAAAAAAATCCAATTTTATGTAGAAAACGAAGTGGTAAAGGGACATTTAATGAATCAATATTTGCCCCCAGTTGAAGAAGCATATGGTTCTTTAGGCTTTCCAAAATTCAAAATTGAACCAGTGATCGATGAAGCATCTCATTTGAAAAAAATAGCCGAGTTCCAAGCAAAAAAAGAAGAATCTGAAACTCTTTTGGCTATTCGTGCGAATGAAAACATTCAAAAAGCTGAACAAGAAAAGAAACAAAATAAACATCAAGTTCAAGCACAAAAAGGTCCAGTTGTGTTAGGTCGAAAAATTTCTGCTAAAGAAGAAGTTAAACAAATGGATCAAATTATCGAAGAAGAACGCCGTGTAACCGTTGAGGGTTATGTATTCGATGTAGAAGTAAGAGTATTGAGATCTGAAAGACAATTGCTTATCGTGAAAATAACAGACTATACATCTTCATTCTCAGTAAAAAAATTCTCGAATTCACCAGAGGATGAAGCGGCATTTGCGGCGATCAAAAAAGGAATGTGGGTTCGAGCAAGAGGAAGCGTTCAAGAAGATAACTTTATGCGGGACTTAGTGTTGAATGCTCAAGATATTACTGAATGGGATCATGAATCACGTAAAGATACCGCACCAGAAGATGAAAAACGTGTAGAATTGCATTTGCACAGCAATATGAGCCAAATGGACGCAACCAATACTGTTACAGATCTAGTCGATCAAGCAGCTAAATGGGGACATAAAGCTGTTGCGATAACCGATCATTTTGGTGCTCAATCTTTCCCAGATGCTTATCATGCGGGTCAAAAAAATGGCATAAAAATTCTTTATGGAATCGAAGCTAACATTGTAGATGACGGTGTACCTATAGCTTATAATCCTAAACATATTGAACTAACGGACGCAACCTACGTTGTTTTTGACGTCGAAACAACAGGTCTTTCAGCTGTCTATAATAAAATTATCGAGTTATCTGCCGTTAAAATGCATAAAGGCAATATTATTGAAAGTTTTGAGCATTTCATTGACCCAGGTCATCCTTTATCGCAAACAACGATTAATTTGACAGGAATCACAGATGAAATGGTTCATGGTTCAAAATCAGAAGAGGAAGTTTTAAAATTATTTAAAGAATTCGCAGGAGACTCTATTTTAGTTGCTCATAATGCGAGTTTTGATATGGGCTTTTTAAACACGAGCAATGCGAGACACAATATACCAGATGCTGTAAACCCAGTCATCGATACTTTGGAACTGTCGCGTTTTTTACATCCACAATATAAGAGCCATCGTTTGAACACATTAGCAAAAAAATATGGCATCAATTTGGAACAGCATCACCGAGCTATTTTTGATTCTGAAACAACTGGACATCTGTGCTGGCTTTTCCTAAAAGAGGCCAAAGAAGAGCATGACATGCATTTCCATGATCAATTAAATGAGCATATTGGTGAAGGAGATGCTTACAAACGGGCTCGACCTTTTCATGCAACTATTATCGCAACAACTCAAGCAGGGTTAAAAAATCTTTTTAAACTGATTTCTTCATCGATGGTCGATTATTTCTATCGGACTGCACGACTGCCGCGCTCTGAAGTGATCAAGCTGCGCGAAGGCTTAATTATCGGAACAGCTTGCAACCAAGGGGAAGTTTTTGAAGCCATCATGCAAAAAGGTTTTGATGAAGCAAAAAATAAAGCCAAATTTTATGATTACATTGAAGTTATGCCAAAAGAAGTTTACGCCCCTTTGATCGAACAAGAATTAGTTAAAGATGAGTCTGATTTAGAAGAAATCATTCGCAATCTTGTTCAAATTGGTGAGGATCTAAATATTCCAGCAGTTGCAACGGGGAATGTGCATTATTTAAATCCTGAAGATAGCATTTATCGTAAAATATTGATCAATTCTCAAGGTGGAGCGAACCCTTTAAACCGGTCTGAATTGCCTGAAGCACATTTTAGAACAACAACGGAGATGCTAGAAACTTTTTCATTTTTAGGAGCAGAAACGGCACAGCAAATCGTTGTCAAAAATACAAATAAAATTGCAGATATGGTGGATGATTCTATTACACCAATAAAAACAGATCTTTACACTCCAAAAATTGAAGGGTCAGAAGATGAAATACGTCAATTGAGTTATGATGAAGCGCATAGACTATATGGAAATCCATTACCAGAAATCATTGAAAAAAGACTCGAAAAAGAACTGAACAGCATCATCGGAAATGGGTTCTCGGTTATCTATTTGATTTCGCAAAAACTGGTTCATAAAAGTATGTCAGATGGCTATTTGGTTGGTTCACGGGGTTCAGTGGGTTCCAGTTTTGTCGCGACAATGACTGGAATTACAGAAGTAAACCCAATGCCGCCACACTATAGTTGTCCTAAGTGTCAGTATTCTGAGTTTTATACAGATGGTTCTGTTGGTTCGGGGTATGATCTTCCAGATAAAAATTGCCCTGATTGTGGCGCTCGTTTGCACAAAGATGGACACGATATTCCTTTTGAAACGTTTTTAGGATTTTATGGAGATAAAGTACCCGATATTGATTTAAATTTCTCAGGTGATTATCAAGCAAATGCACATAACTATACAAAAGAATTGTTTGGTGAAGACTATGTTTTCCGTGCAGGAACGATTGGTACGGTAGCAGACCGGACAGCATTTGGATATGTAAAAGGGTATGAACGCGACAATAACTTGAATTTACGGGCTGCAGAAATCGATCGTTTAGCAAAAGGCTCTACTGGTGTCAAACGAACGACTGGTCAGCATCCGGGAGGAATTATCGTTATACCGGACTATATGGACGTGTATGACTTTACACCAATTCAATTCCCAGCAGATGCACAGGATTCAGAATGGAAAACGACCCATTTTGATTTCCATTCTATTCATGATAATGTTTTAAAATTAGATATATTGGGTCACGATGATCCAACGGTTATTAGAATGCTGCAAGACTTATCAGGTGTCGATCCTAAAACGATTCCTACTGATGATCCTGAAGTGATGAAGATCTTTGGTGGGACAGAAGTTCTTGGCGTTACACCAGAACAGATTCAATCAAAAACGGGCACATTAGGAATACCAGAATTTGGTACACGATTTGTAAGAGGAATGTTAGAAGAAACGAAGCCGACAACGTTTGCTGAATTGCTTCAAATATCAGGATTATCACATGGAACGGATGTATGGTTAGGAAATGCAGAAGAGCTGATACGCTTGAATGATATTCCTTTATCCGAGGTAATCGGTTGTCGTGATGATATCATGGTCTACTTGATCCATAATGGTATGGAAGACGGGTTAGCCTTTAAAATAATGGAATCCGTTCGTAAAGGTAAAGGCATTCCAGATGATTGGCAAAAAGCGATGCGAGATGAAAATATACCGGAGTGGTACATCGATTCTTGTTTGAAAATCAAGTATATGTTCCCTAAAGCTCATGCTGCAGCCTATGTATTAATGGCTTTACGTGTAGCTTATTACAAAGTTCATTTCCCTATTCTTTACTATGCTGCCTATTTCTCTGTCCGGGCAGATGACTTTGATTTAGTTGCCATGTCTAAAGGCAAAGAAAGTATCAAAGCTAAAATGAAAGAAATTACGGATAAAGGATTGGATGCTTCAACGAAAGAGAAAAATCTCTTAACTGTTTTAGAGTTGAGTAATGAAATGGTTGAGCGAGGCTTTAATTTTAAAATGGTAGATCTAGAAAAATCAGATGCTAGTGATTTTGTGATTGAAGGTAATTCATTAATTGCACCTTTTAGAGCTGTACCAAGTTTAGGAGCAAACGTTGCTAAACAAGTTATTGAAGCACGAAAAGACAAACCGTTTCTTTCAAAAGAAGATCTGGCTAAAAGAGGAAAAGTTTCTAAAACCGTTATTGAGTATTTAAATGAAAATGGAGTGTTAAAAGGGTTGCCTGATGAAAATCAATTGTCTTTATTTGATCTCTTTTAATGTGTCCTTTTGTTTAAAGCAATTTTATTTTTTCAGTAAAATGCAACTAGAAAGACTTATTTGATAGTGTTTTGTTGCTTATTGATTAAATATATGGTACTATTTATTTGGATTTAGATATTCTGTTGAGAGTGAGCGGTGACGCTCACTCTTTTTCGGCAGTAAGTTAGAAAAGTAACTATAAGGAGGCGAAAAAAGTTGAGCAATGTGACAGAAACAGTAACTGAAATCGTACAACCTATTGTTGAAAGTAATCAGTTTGAATTAGTGGACATTGAATTCATAAAAGAAGGTAAAAATTGGTTTTTAAGAGTTTATATCGATAAACCAGAGGGTGTTGATTTAGAGGATTGTGCATTAATTAGCGAGAAAATCAGCGAAAAAATGGATAAAACGGATCCAGATCCTATACCACAAGCCTACTTCTTGGAGGTTTCATCTCCTGGAGCTGAAAGACCACTAAAAAAAGAAGAAGACTATATCAATGCAGTTGGGGAATACATCCATCTCTCATTATATGAACCGGTTGACGGCGAAAAAATCTATGAAGGCACATTAAAGGAAGTAAATGATGAAACCTTAACATTGACTATTCGCATTAAAACAAGAGTGAAAGATATCGAATTCAACCGAAAAACAATTGCAAAAGCCAGAAGAGCTATTCAATTTTAAACTAAATTAATGTTAGAGATAGGAGAGAAGAAAAAAATGAGCAAAGAAATGTTAAATGCTCTTAATGCTTTAGAACAAGAAAAAGGAATTTCAAAAGAATTTGTTGTTGAAGCATTAGAAGTTGCGTTGGTTTCAGCTTACAAAAGAAACTACAACCAAGCGCAAAACGTTGAGGTTGAATTTGATTTAAAAAAAGGGAACATTCATGTTTACTCCGTTAAAGAAGTGGTAGATGTAGTTTATGATTCTCGCCTTGAAGTGGGTATTGAAGAAGCGTTAGACTTAAATAAAGCTTATGAGTTAGGCGACAAAATTCGTTTTGAAGTAACACCAAAAGATTTTGGACGAATTGCTGCTCAAACTGCAAAACAAGTCATCATGCAACGTGTGCGTGAAGCAGAAAGAAATATCATTTACAATGAGTTTATTGCTTACGAAAATGACATTATGCAAGGAATCGTTGAAAGACAAGATCACCGTTACATTTATGTGAATTTAGGAAAGATCGAAGCTGTCTTGTCTAAACAAGAACAAATTCCTAATGAAGTATACAAGCCTCATGACCGTATTAAAGTGTATGTAACAAAAGTTGAAAATACATCAAAAGGGCCTCAAATCTTTGTTAGTCGCAGTCACCCAGATTTGTTGAAACGCTTATTTGAACAAGAAGTTCCTGAAATTTATGATGGTGTTGTTGAAATTGTTTCTATCGCTAGAGAAGCAGGAGACCGCGCTAAAGTGGCTGTTCGTTCTAGAGAGGAACACATTGATCCAGTTGGAACTTGTGTGGGACCTAAAGGACAACGTGTTCAAGCAATCGTCAATGAATTAAAAGGGGAAAACATGGATATCGTTGAATGGGATGCAGATCCTGCAACTTATATCGGAAATGCTTTGAATCCGGCTCAAGTTGTCAGTGTGACTTTTAACGAAGCTGCCGGCAGCTGTTTAGTAGTTGTCCCTGACTATCAACTTTCTCTTGCAATCGGTAAACGTGGTCAAAATGCTCGTTTAGCTGCTAAATTAACTGGATACAAGATCGATATCAAATCTGAAACAGACATGGAGGCTATTACTATGGCTAAAGAAGAAGTTGGATTAGAAAAAGATGTAGAGTATGCTGAAGTAATTGAAACGATTGAAAGTCAAGAACAAGAATTGAATGAAGAAGAAATCATTGAATCTGTTGAAGATCTTGATACTGAATTTGACGAAATCTCAATTGATGACGACGTTGAAGAAGGAAATCTAGATGCTGAATCTGCAGAGGAATTGATTGAATTAGCCGAAGAACGTGACGGTATGGAAGACTAACAAGAGGTGAGAATAATGCCAAAACGTAAAATTCCTATGCGGAAATGTGTGGTTTCTAATGAGATGAAACCTAAAAAAGACATGATCCGAATTGTGATCAATAAAGAAAATCAAGTATCTATCGATCCAAGTGGTAAGTTACCTGGAAGAGGTGCTTATGTCTCTATCGAACCTGAAATTGTCCAATCTTCATGGGATAAACATGTCTTGGATAAAGTATTGGGCACATCATTAGATGATCATTTTTATCAAGAGCTTTTAAATTATGTTACGCATCAAAAAGCTAGGATGAGTTTATGATAGAGGAACAAAAGGTGTTAAATCTCTTAGGTATGGCAACCAGAGCAGGTAAGCTTACAACTGGAGAAGATCTAAGTTTAAAAGAAATCAGAAATCAGACCGCGAAAGTTGTCATTGTTGCTACTGATGCAAGTGAAAATACTAAGAAAAAAATCTCGGATAAGTGTATTTATTATCAGATTCCTTTTATAATTCACTTTACGAGAAGTGAATTAAGCCAAGCAATAGGAAAAGAACGAACCATTTGCACCGTCACGAATAATGGCTTTGGAAAAAAATTCCGAGAATTATTATCGATTTAATTGGAGGGTGATAACATGGCTAAAAAACGTGTATATGAGTACGCCAAAGAATTGGATGTACCAACAAAAAGTGTTATTGATAAGGCTAAAGAACTTGGAATCGACTATAACAGTCATATGTCTGCTATGGATGATAAACAGGTAGAAAAGCTAAATACTATTTTTGTTTCAAACAATAAAAGTAACGCAGTTTCTAAAAATAACGACCCCAAAAAAGCAACGAGTACGTCAAGTACAAAAAATCAAAAAGGTGGTAATCCTATAACGAATCAGAAGAATCAATCCAATCAATCACAACCAAATCGCCCAGCATCAAAAGAAACGAATGCTGTTACAAGTAAACCGAAAAACACAACAACTGTAAAACCAGCTTCAACAAGTAAACCAGCAGCTAAACCAGCTGCATCAACAAAACCAAAAACGCAAACAAGCAGTCAAACTGCTCAAAGCGGAACTGGAAATCAAGCACCACAACGTGCAGCTGCTGCTCCAGCAGGCAATAAGAATAAACGTACTGGTAACAGACCGTTTAACCGTGGAAGTGTGGGAACACATGGCGGATTCAACAAACGTAAGAGAAAAGGTAAAAAAGGTGAAACTAAACCAGTAGCACCTCCAGTAGCTCGTAAGTTTAAAGAATTACCTGAAGTTCTTGTGTATACAGACGGTATGACTGTAGCGGATATTTCTAAAAAGATCTACCGCGAACCAGCTGAAATCATCAAAAAATTATTCATGCTTGGTGTCGTAGCTACATTGAACCAAAGTTTAGGCAAAGAAGCGATTGAATTATTGGCTGAAGAGTACGGCATTGCAACAGAAGAGAAAGTTCAAGTAGATGTGTCTGATTTAGATGTTTACTTTGAACAAGAATCTGCTGAAGAAAATCTAACTACTCGTCCACCAGTAGTAACGATCATGGGACACGTTGACCATGGTAAAACAACGTTGCTAGACTCACTTAGAAATACAAAAGTAAGTTTGGGCGAAGCTGGCGGAATCACACAACATATTGGTGCTTACCAAGTAGATGTTGATGGAAAAGTCATCACATTCTTGGATACTCCAGGACATGCTGCGTTTACAACGATGCGTGCTCGTGGTGCTGATGTAACAGATATTACGATTATCGTAGTAGCTGCAGATGATGGGGTTATGCCACAAACGGTTGAAGCTATCAATCATGCTAAAGCAGCAGAAGTTCCAATTATCGTAGCAGTAAATAAAGTAGATAAACCAGATGCTAATCCTGAACGAGTGATGCAAGAATTAACAGAATACGGTTTGGTTCCGGAATCTTGGGGTGGAGACACGATATTCGTTGAAATCTCAGCTAAGTTCGGTCAAAACTTAGACGAATTATTAGAAATGATTTTACTTGTAGCTGAAGTTGAAGACTTAAAAGCTGATCCTAAACGTTTAGCTCTTGGTTCAGTAATCGAAGCTCGTTTAGACAAATCTAAAGGTCCAATTGCGACTTTACTTGTCCAAGAAGGAACTCTTAACGTAGGAGACCCTATTGTAGTAGGGAACACTTATGGTCGTGTACGTGTAATGGTCAACGAAAATGGCCGCCGTGTTAAACATGCTGGCCCTTCTGCTCCAGTTGAAATCACTGGATTAAACACTGCTCCTCAAGCTGGAGATCAATTTGTTGTCTTTGAAGACGAAAAAACAGCTCGTGCAGCAGGAGAAACACGTGAGAAAAAAGCGATGGCTGAGCAACGTTCAGCAACGAACCGTGTAACGATTGACAACTTATTCTCTAGTTTACAAGAAGGAGAATTGAAAGAAGTTAATGTTATCATTAAAGCTGATGTACAAGGTTCTGCCGAAGCACTATCATCAAGTTTGCAAAAAATTGATGTAGAAGGCGTACGCGTGAAAATGATTCATACGGCAGTTGGAGCAATTAACGAAAGTGATATTACTTTAGCAGCTGCAAGTAATGGGATCATTATCGGGTTTAATGTTCGTCCGACTCCACAAGCAAAAATCCAAGCTGAACAAGAACAAGTAGATATTCGCTTGCACCGTATCATTTATAACGCAATCGATGAAATTGAAACAGCTATGAAGGGTCTATTAGATCCTGAATACGAAGAAAAAGTAACAGGACAAGCTGTAGTTCGTGAAACATTCAAAGTATCTAAAGTTGGTACAATTGCTGGTGGATTTGTTACGGATGGCTACATTACTCGTAGCAGCAGTATCCGCTTGATTCGCGATAATATCGTTATTTTTGAAGGCGAATTAGCAAGTTTGAAACGCTTTAAAGACGATGCTAAAGAAGTGAAAAAAGGTTTTGAATGTGGATTTATGATTAAAGATTACAACGAAGTTCAAGTGGATGATATTATCGAAGCTTATGAAATGGTTGAAATCAAACGCAAATAATTAATATAAGAAAGTAGGGGTAAACATGGCAAACCATAGAATTGGACGTGTTTCACAAGAAATTCAAAGAGAAGTAAATGACATTTTGAAAAAACGCGTGAAAGATCCCCGTGTTGCTGATGTAAACATAACCGATGTTCGTGTAACAGGTGATCTTCAACAAGCAACTATTTTCTATAGTATTTTATCTGATAAAGCTAGTGACCGTGAAAAAACGCAATTAGGATTAGATAAAGCTTCTGGCTTAGTCAGAAGAGAGTTAGGCCAACGCTTAACGCTTTACAAAACACCAGAATTAACATTTGAACGTGATGCATCTGTTGAATATGGTAACCATATTGATGAATTGTTGCGTAATTTAAATAAAGATTAAAAAGAATATAAGTATAAAAGAACAGTGTCGAGACAAAATGTCTTAACACTGTTCTTTTTTTCTCAAAGTTCATTTTCTTTACTGTCTATATTTTTTTCGATAGACTTAATAGAGGAGGGACTTTATGTCAGATTTCTTAATAAGCTTACAAACAGAGATAGGAATACCAAATCTATTTTTTGATAGTTGGACGCCAGTCTTTAGAATCCTTTTTTCAACATTAATAACCTATATATTGTTACTTATCAGTTTAAGAATTTTTGGGAATAGAAGTGTTTCAAATATGAGTATACAAGATGTTATTACTTCATTTACGATAGGTTCAGTAATTTCATCTACCTTGATTTTAAAAGAAGTTACTATAATCAATGGGTTTTTAGCTATTGTAGTACTCTTATTTTTGCAATTTCTCGTATCAAAAATTATTTTCAAATGGTCTTTTTTTTCAAAATACATCGATCCACCTCCAAAAGTTTTATTTTTAAAAGGTGAATTTTTAGAAAATACAATGAAAAAAAGTCGAGTAACTAAAGAAAATATTTATTCTGCTATTCGAACTCAAGCCAGGTGTTCATCTGATAAAGTTTTTGCGGTATTACTAGAAGCAAATGGTGAACTTTCTGTGTTGACTGATGTGAGTGTGAGTTATGAGAAAGAAATTACTAAATATTTAAACTAAAAAAAGTCTATCTTTGATAGATTTTTTTTAGTTTAAAAATAATAGGAACCACTACTATTTTAATGGATGACGGGTTTTCTAGAATTATGGTATACTAGGAGAGTTAAAAATGGAAGGTTGGGATTTAGCAATGGAAGGTATTCTCCCTTTATGGAAAGAACGTGGCATGACCAGCCATGATTGTGTATTTAAACTTAGAAAAATTTTAAAAACAAAAAAAATTGGACACACAGGTACATTGGATCCAGATGTAGATGGCGTGTTGCCTATTTGTGTTGGAAAAGCAACAAAAGTTGTTGAGTACATGATGGAGACAGGCAAAGGTTATATAGGTGAAATTACGCTAGGGTATTCAACAACGACAGAAGACCGTAGTGGTGAAATTGTTGAGCGTGTTAGAGTAGAAGCCATTCCAGCATTGGAAGCTATTGATGATGCAATGAAACATATGGAAGGGACCATCACTCAAATTCCTCCTATGTATTCTGCAGTAAAAGTAAATGGAAAAAAATTGTATGAGTATGCGCGAGCTGGTGAAACGGTCGAACGACCAGTTCGATTGGCAGAAATCAAGCAATTTAAACGGACATCTGATCTTGTAATAGATGAAGAAAATGGGACAGTCTCTTGGACGTTTGAAGTTGCTTGTGGCAAAGGGACTTACGTTCGTACGTTAGCTGTTGATTTAGGTGAAAAGCTTGGATTTCCAGCGCATATGTCTGATTTAACACGTATATTGAGTGGAACGTTTAAACCAAGTGATTGTTTGACATTAGAACAAGTTGCTGAAAAAATGGAACAATTAGAAATTGAAAAGCACTTATTTCCTTTAGAATTTGGTTTAAAAGAACTGCCTTCATTTGATATAACTGAAGATTTGTGGGATAAAGTAAAAAATGGAGCAGTCTTGCCTATTGATACTGTGCCTAAAGACTTAAATGTATCAATGCCCATCGTGTTCACTTATCTTCAAAAGGCAGTCAGCATCTATGCTGTGCATCCGAGCAAAAAGGATTACTTAAAGCCGGTTAAAGTTTTACGGAATAATTTATAAAGGAGTTTTCACACTATGGAAATTATTAGACTACATCACCCTTACCAAGTAGATGAAATCCCTAAAGATAATGTAGTACTCGCGTTGGGCTTTTTTGATGGAGTACATAGAGGTCATCAAGAAGTAATTGGCAGAGCAAGAAGTATTGCTGAGAAAGATCAGTTAAAATTAGCTGTTATGACATTTAACCAACACCCATCGATTGTTTTTCAAAAATTAAATCCGGATCATCATAAATATCTTTCAACAGTTTCCCGTAAAGAAGAGTTGATGGAAAAAATTGGTGTGGATTTTCTATATGAAGTAGATTTTACATCTGCTTTTGCTAGTTTGACACCGCAAGATTTTGTGGAACAATACATTGTTGGACTGCACGCACAAACCGTTGTAGCTGGTTTTGATTATACATTTGGAAAAAAAGAAGTGGCTTCTATGCATCATCTGCCGCAGTATGCTAAAAATCGCTTTGAAATTGTAGTAGTAGAAAAACAGACGCTCAAAGACGACAAAATTAGTTCTACACGCATTCGTTTAGCCTTAGAGGTTGGCGATATGGCTGTTGTTAATAATTTATTAGGTTACATCTATGCATCTCCAGGAAGAGTCGTTCATGGAGATGCAAGAGGCAGATTATTGGGATTCCCAACAGCGAATATAGAAGTAGAAAACCATGTGAAATTACCACGAACAGGCGTGTATGCTGTTAAAATTTTAGTTGGCGATCAATTGTATAATGGTATGGCTTCTATTGGTTATAACGTAACCTTTGAACCCAATCGGCCTTTAACGGTTGAAGTATACATTCTTGATTTCAATAAAGACATTTATGGTGAAGAAGTGACCGTTTTCTGGTATGAATACTTGCGTGATGAAGAAAAATTTGACTCAATTGATGCTCTAATTGAGCAACTTAAGCAAGACGAATTAGATACGGCACATTTTTTTGAACACTATAAAGAAATGCCACATGCAAATTTTTTAACTTGATTTAGGATTTGAAAAAAATAAAACATTTATGGAGGCTGGGATAAAAATCCCGGCCTCTTTCTTTATATACGAAAGTTTAATCTAAACCGTGCTCCAAAAAGCAGACTCGACGTCCACTTTGTCATGCCTAGTGGCTTCAGCTACGTACAGACAGGATACGCTTAGGCGTTAGCCTACAGTGCTTTTATTCAACGCTTGAGGGTTGATGACCATACAGCGCTTATGCCCTAGCTCTTACGGCTGTAGTCGCTTAGAGATAAATTATACGATAGAAGGCTCGGGTCTAAACACTTTTTGTCTCCCGCCCTTTTTTTGGATAAAATTAAAATAATATGAGGGGTTACTTTAATTGTTAAATCAACTTTATACATAATTAATGAATATATTTATCTAATATGCACTAATTTTTCGTTAATAAGCAGAAAAATACAAAAAAGAGCATAAAAAAACATTAATTGCTTGTTTTAATCTTTTTGCCATGTTAGGATACTTTCATGCAATAAATTTATGAAAATGAGGTGTCGTTATGAAAAAAGGAAAAGTAGTTTTAGCTTACTCGGGAGGATTAGATACATCTGTCTCCATTAAATGGTTGATCGACGAAGGATACGATGTAGTCGCTTGTTGTTTAGATGTTGGAGAAGGCAAAAACTTAGACTTTATTAAAGAAAAAGCATTAAAAATGGGAGCTAGCGCATCATATACAATCGATGCAAAAGAAGAATTTGCAAACGACTATGCATTGATCGCATTGCAAGCTCATACGTATTATGAAGGTAAATACCCTCTGATTTCTGCGTTATCTCGTCCGCTGATTGCTAAAAAATTAGTTGAAGTGGCTTTAAAAGAGGAAGCGGTAGCTGTAGCCCACGGCTGTACAGGAAAAGGAAATGATCAAGTTCGTTTTGAAGTTGCGATCCATTCTTTAGCTCCCCAATTAACCGTCCTTTCACCAGTTCGTGATTGGACATGGTCAAGAGAAGAAGAAATCAATTATGCTATTGAACATAACATTCCTGTACCAATTGATTTAGATAATCCGTTCTCCATCGATCAAAATCTTTGGGGAAGAAGTAATGAGTGCGGCATTTTAGAAAATCCATGGATTGCTCCGCCAGAAGTTGCTTATGACCTAACTACCAGCTTAGAAGATACACCAGACATTCCAGAAATGATTGAAATTGAATTTTTAGCGGGTGTACCGGTAGCTCTTGATGGAGTTGAGTACAGTTTGCCGGATTTAATCCAACAGTTGAATAGCATTGCAGGAAAACATGGGGTGGGTCGGATCGATCATATTGAAAACAGATTGATTGGAATCAAATCTCGTGAAGTATATGAAGCTCCAGGAGCAGTAACGCTTATGACTGCTCATAAAGAATTGGAAGATTTAACATTCGTTAAAGATATCGCACACTTTAAACCCATAATCGAACAAAAAATAACAGAAATGATTTATAACGGTCTATGGTTTAATCCATTAACCGAAAGTTTAATTGCCTTTTTGAAATCAACTCAAAAATACGTGAATGGAACGGTTCGTGTAAAATTATTCAAAGGTCATGCGATAGTAGAAGGCAGAAAATCGCCAAATTCATTGTATGATGAAAACTTGGCAACTTATACTTCTGCTGATACGTTCAATCAAGAAGCTTCAGTTGGATTCATTAAGTTATGGGGTCTGCCAACAAAAGTGCATGCAGAAGTAAATAAAGTAAAAGATACAGTTAAATTAAAATAACTAAATACAACTAGTCAAATACAGTTAGGATGACAAAGATGAAAAAATTATGGGGCGGTCGTTTTGAAGGCGAAAATCAAAAATGGATCGATGAATTTGGAGCTTCCATTGAAGTAGATCAAGTTTTGGCTGAGGAAGACATAATTGGGAGCTTAGCTCACGTCAAAATGTTAGCCAAAACATCGATCGTCAGTCAAGAAGAAGCAGATGAAATTATCAAAGGATTAGAACGATTATTAGTAAAAGCAAAAAATAAAGAGTTGATATTTTCTATTGAAAATGAAGACATTCATTTGAATATTGAGACGCTTCTTCATAAAGAAATTGGGCCTGTGGCAGGAAAGCTGCATACGGCCAGAAGTCGCAATGATCAAGTAGCGACCGATATGCATCTTTATTTGAAAAAACAGGTTGGAGAAGTTTCTGAGCTGCTGGAAGACTTAAAAAAAGTTATTTTGCTAAAAGCTGAAGATCATGTTGAGACCATTATTCCTGGTTACACTCATTTGCAACATGCACAACCGATTTCTTTTGCTCATCATCTGTTGGCTTACTATAATATGTTTAAACGAGATCTCGAACGCTATCAAGAAAGTTTCAAACGAATCGATTTTTCCCCTTTAGGTGCTGCAGCTCTAGCCGGTACTACTTTTCCAATTGATCGTTTAGAGACTGCTGAACAACTAGGATTCAATTCTATTTATTCAAATAGTCTAGATGCGGTAAGTGATCGTGACTATATCATTGAGTTTCTGTCAAACAGCAGTATAGTGATGATGCATCTTTCCCGTTTTTGTGAAGAAATCATTCTTTGGACCAGTCATGAATACCAATTCGTTAGTCTGACGGATACTTATTCTACTGGAAGTTCAATTATGCCGCAAAAGAAAAATCCAGATATGGCAGAATTGATCCGAGGGAAAACAGGTCGAGTATATGGCAATCTATTTTCATTATTAACAATAATGAAAGGTTTGCCATTAGCTTATAATAAAGACTTACAAGAAGATAAAGAAGGTATGTTTGATACGGTAAAAACAACCAAAGAGTGTTTGAAAGTTTTTTCTGGCATGTTAGAAGGTATGGTCATCAATGAAGAGAAGATGAGTGAAGCAACAACTCAGGATTTCTCAAATGCGACTGAATTGGCTGACTATCTTGCTTCAAAAGGTATACCGTTTAGAGAAGCACATGAAATCGTGGGCAAACTTGTATTAAACTGCCTGAAGAATGGTGGGTTTTTACAAGATATTCCGTTAGCAGAGTTTCAAAAAGTCGCACCAGTCATCCAAGAAGATGTTTATGCCTTGCTGGACTCTCGTATGGCTGTTGAAAGAAGAAATTCTTTAGGCGGCACTGGATTCGTTCAAGTCAAACAAGAAATAAAAAAAGCTAAGAAAGAGTGCAGTTTAATCCAATAGAAACGGTATTAAAAATGGGCATACCATTTTTAATGCCGCTTTTTTTAATTAGAAATGCTGAAATATCAAGGTTAATGAGATCAATTAAAATAAACGTCAAAATTAGTCAAAAATTAAGCAAAAATTATTGACAGAATTAGTTATATTTGGTAAATTAATACATGTGTTAGCACTCAATAGTTTCAAGTGCTAAAAAGAGGTGATGTAAATGTTAACTGAAAGGCAGATTTTGATCTTAAAGTCTATCATTCGCTTATACACTTCATATGAGACTCCAATCGGGTCTAAGACCTTAATGAATGAAGCGGATATTAATTTTAGTTCTGCTACCATTCGGAATGAGATGGGACGTCTTGAAGAACTAGGCTTCATTGAAAAAACACATTCGTCATCAGGTCGTGTTCCTTCATTAAAAGGCTATCGTTTTTATGTGGACTATCTGGTTCATCCAGCAAAAATACAACAAAAAGATCTTGCAGTCATCAAGAGTGCATTAGGAAATCAATTTAGACAGTTGGATGAAATTGTTTTTCAATCGGCTGAATTGCTTTCAAGTTTGACCAGCTACACAGCTATCGCGTTAGGTCCTGAGATCAAAGAGAGTATCTTGACCGGTTTTCGTTTGGTACCATTAAATGATTATCAAGTCATGGCCATATTAGTTACCAATAAGGGCCATGTAGAGAACCAGGTATTTACTATTCCAAAATCAATGGATGCTAATGAGTTAGAAAAAATTGTTCGTATCTTTAATGAACAATTAGTTGGATTGCCACTAATGGAAGTCTTTAGAAGGCTGAAAACAGACATTCCTTTATTGTTGAACAAATATGTTAAGACAAGTGAAGGAATGATGGACATCTTTGAAAGTATTTTTATGAAAGCTGGACAAGATCGGATGCATGTAGGTGGAAGAATGAATATACTAGATTTCTCAAGTGAGTTGAATGTTGAGAAATTCAAATCTATTTATTCCTTAATGGATGGTACTCATGATTTATCTTCTCTATTGATTCCTAGTACATCAGGAATCACTGTGAAAATTGGCACTGAGTTAAATAATGAACTCTTTAATGAGTTTAGTTTAATTACAGCTAGCTATGATATTGCAGGATATAACTCAGGAGTTATCGCTTTGTTAGGTCCGACGAATATGCCTTATTCAAAAATGATTGGACTTGTGGATGTATTTAGACATGAGCTTTCAAGAAAAATAATCGACTACTACAATTCAGTAGATGATTAATCAAAAAGGAGCTGTTGATGTGGCTAGAAATAAAAAAGATAAGCAAGAACAAGAAGTCGTTGAAGAATCAACAATAGAAACAGTAGAAGAAACTCTTGAAAATAGAGCAGAAAATACTGAATCTGTTGAAGAAGAACAACAACCAGAAATTGATGAACTTGCTGAAGCAAGAGCTGCTTTAAATGAAATGGAAAACAAATATTTGCGTGTTCAAGCTGAAATGGCAAATATCCAAAAACGCAATGCAAAAGAGCGTGAAGATGCGGCTAAGTACCGTTCACAGTCTTTAGCAACAGAATTACTTCCAGTTATTGATAGCTTAGAACGTGCTCTAGCTATAGAAGTAAAAGATGAGCATGGAGAAAGTTTGAAAAAAGGGATCGAAATGGTAATGGAAACCTTCAACACTGCATTAAAAAATGAAGGAATTGACGTTATCGATCCTTTAAATAAACCTTTTGATCCTAATTTTCATCAGGCTATTCAAACCGTACCTGTTGAAGAAGGTCAAACAAGTGAAACAGTTGTACAAGTTTTACAAAAAGGGTATGATTTAAAGGGACGCGTATTACGTCCAGCAATGGTTATCGTTGCTCAATAATGCTTATAAAAATATAAAAAAACTAAAATAATATATAAATGAGGGATTTTAAAATGGGAAAAATTATTGGAATTGACTTAGGAACAACAAACTCAGCAGTAGCTGTATTAGAAGGCGGAGAAGCAAAAATTATTCCGAATCCAGAAGGTAACCGTACGACTCCTTCAGTCGTTGCTTTTAAAAATGGAGAAATGCAAGTAGGAGAAGTTGCAAAACGTCAAGCTGTAACAAACCCTAACACAATTAGTTCAATCAAACGTCATATTGGCGAAGCTGGCTATTCAGTAGAAGTTGATGGAAAAAAATACTCTCCACAAGAAATTTCTGCAACTATTCTTCAATACTTGAAAGGCTATGCTGAAAGTTATTTAGGCGAAACAGTTGATAAAGCTGTTATCACTGTTCCTGCTTACTTCAACGATGCACAACGTCAAGCAACTAAAGATGCAGGTAAAATTGCTGGTCTTGAAGTTGAACGTATTGTAAATGAACCAACTGCTGCTGCATTAGCTTATGGTTTAGACAAAACAGACAAAGAAGAAAAAGTATTAGTATTTGACCTTGGTGGTGGTACATTTGACGTTTCTATCCTTGAATTAGGTGACGGAGTATTTGATGTATTGTCTACTGCTGGAGACAACAAATTAGGTGGAGATGATTTTGATAACAAAATCATGGACTACTTGGTAGCTGAATTCAAAAAAGAAAACGGCATTGACTTATCTAAAGATAAAATGGCTGTTCAACGTTTGAAAGATGCTGCTGAAAAAGCTAAAAAAGACTTATCAGGTGTAACTTCAACACAAATCAGCTTACCATTTATCACTGCTGGTGAAGCTGGACCAATGCACTTAGAAATCAACTTAACTCGTGCAAAATTTGACGAATTAACTTATGACTTAGTAGAACGTACTAAAGGACCTGTTCGTCAAGCTCTTAAAGATGCTGGATTGTCTACATCTGAAATTGACGAAGTTATCTTAGTAGGTGGATCAACACGTATTCCAGCTGTTGTAGATGCTGTACGTAAAGAAGCTGGTAAAGAACCAAACAAATCAGTTAACCCTGATGAAGTTGTAGCAATGGGTGCTGCAATCCAAGGTGGAGTTATCACTGGTGATGTTAAAGACATCGTATTATTAGATGTTACTCCATTATCATTAGGTATTGAAACAATGGGTGGCGTATTTACTAAATTGATCGATCGTAATACAACGATCCCAACAAGTAAATCACAAGTATTCTCAACTGCTGCTGATAATCAACCAGCTGTTGATGTACACGTTATGCAAGGTGAACGTCCAATGGCAGCTGACAACAAAACATTAGGTCGCTTCCAATTGACTGATATTCCTGCTGCACCTCGTGGTATTCCTCAAATCGAAGTAACATTTGATATTGATAAAAACGGAATCGTTAACGTAAGTGCGAAAGATTTAGGAACTCAAAAAGAACAAACGATTACCATTAAATCTTCTTCAGGTTTAAGCGATGAAGAAATCGAACGTATGGTTAAAGATGCAGAAGCTAACGCTGAAGCAGACAAAGCTCGTAAAGAAGAAGTAGAATTACGTAACGAAGTGGATCAATTATTATTCCAAGTTGATAAAACGATTACTGAACTTGAAGGTAAAGTTGATGAAGCTGAAGTTAAAAAAGCTGAAGAAGCTCGTGACGAATTAAAAGCTGCTGTTGAAGCAAATGATATTGAAGCAATGAAAACTAAACGCGATGCTTTGAATGAAATCGTACAAGCTCTAACAGTTAAATTGTATGAACAAGCCGCTCAAGCTCAAGCAGAAGCTAACCCTGAAGATGCACAAGAAGGAACACAAGGTGGATCTGACGATGTTGTAGATGCTGATTTTGAAGAAGTCGATG
The DNA here is from genome assembly GCF_000746825.1 of Carnobacterium inhibens subsp. inhibens DSM 13024. Taxonomy (NCBI): domain Bacteria; kingdom Bacillati; phylum Bacillota; class Bacilli; order Lactobacillales; family Carnobacteriaceae; genus Carnobacterium; species Carnobacterium inhibens. Next base: position 337,976 of record NZ_JQIV01000006.1, read on the forward strand.
ACGACAATAAATAATCGTATCAATAGATGATGGAATGAGAAAGCCAAGGCAAATTGCTTTTGGCTTTTTCTTCTAGATATGCTATGCTCATTAAGGCTAATTTAGAGGATAGATAAAAATTGTCATACGTAACGATGGAGGGAAATTATGGCTAAAAGAGACTTATACGAAGTATTAGGAGTATCAAAAAGTGCTTCCGATGATGAAATAAAAAAGGCATACCGAAAATTATCAAAGAAGTTCCACCCAGACATTAATAAAGAAGCTGGGGCAGAAGAAAAATTTAAAGAAGTTGCTGAAGCTTATGAAGTATTAAGTGATGCGAATAAACGGGCTGCTTACGATCAATATGGTCATGCAAGTACTGATCCAAACTTTGGAGCAGGCGGTGGCGGATTCGGCGGCGGTGGCTTTGGTGGTGGTTTCGGTGGCGGCGGATTTGAAGATATCTTTGAATCATTCTTTGGTGGCGGAGGTCGTTCATACAATCCAAACGCTCCTCGCCAAGGAGAAGATTTACAGTACTCTTTAAATCTTGAATTTGAAGAAGCTATCTTTGGTAAAGAAACAACGATCAGCTACAACCGTGAAGAAGAATGTAAAACGTGTCATGGTGATGGTGCTAAACCTGGTACTCACCCTGTAACGTGTTCTAAATGTCATGGTACAGGTTCATTAAATGTTGAACGGAATACTCCGCTTGGTCGAGTAATGACTCGTCAAACCTGTGATGTTTGTCATGGTACTGGTCAAGAAATTAAAGAGTCTTGTCCAACTTGTCATGGTTCTGGACACATGAAAGACAAACATACGGTTAAAGTGACTGTCCCTGCAGGTGTTGAAGATGGAAATCAAATGCGCTTGAACGGTCAAGGTGAAGCCGGTAAGAATGGCGGACCATACGGCGATTTATATGTTGTTTTCCGTGTGAAACCCAGCAAAGAATTTGAACGAAATGGATCAGAAATTTATTATGAATTGCCGATCAATTTTGTCCAAGCTACTCTAGGGGATGAAGTTGAAGTTCCAACCGTCCATGGTAAAGTTAAACTTAAAATACCTGCTGGAACTCAAACAGAAACGAACTTCCGCTTGAGAGGCAAAGGAGCACCAAAATTACGCGGTACAGGTACTGGAGACCAACACGTAAAAGTTAAATTGATGACGCCAAAAAATCTATCAAAAGAACAAACAGACTTATTGAGACAATTTGCTCAAGCGAGCGGTATGGAAGTTGAAGAACAAGATGGTTCTATTTTTGATAAAGTAAAAGACGCATTTAAAGCAGATAAGAAAAAGAAATGAACCGATTGGTTTAATAAGAATTAGCATTATGTATGATCTGAAAGAAAACCTAAGCGATCGCTTAGGTTTTCTTTTGCCTTAAACGTTAGTTTCTCTCTAATACATTGTAATTCAAGGCTTTCACTGGTATAATTTACAGTGACACTTTTTCGGAATAAATAAAGAAGGTAGGCACGACTAAATGAATAAACAGGAATTAACTGAAAGACAAAAACGCATTCGGAATTTTTCCATTATTGCCCATATCGACCATGGAAAATCAACATTAGCCGATCGTATTTTACAAATGACACATACGGTTGCTGATCGTGATATGCAAGCACAATTATTGGATTCTATGGATCTTGAACGTGAGCGTGGAATCACCATCAAATTAAATGCGATTGAATTGAACTATACGGCAAAAGACGGCGAAACGTACACGTTACACTTGATTGACACACCAGGACACGTCGATTTCACATATGAAGTTTCAAGAAGTTTGGCAGCCTGTGAAGGAGCTATTCTTGTTGTTGATGCAGCACAAGGAATCGAAGCTCAAACATTGGCAAACGTTTATCTTGCTTTAGACAACGATCTTGAAATCATACCGGTTATCAATAAAATCGATTTGCCAGCTGCAGATCCAGAGCGTGTTCGTGCTGAGATCGAAGATGTTATTGGGATCGATGCAAGTGAAGCTGTTTTTGCAAGTGCTAAAGCAGGTATTGGAATCGAAGATATCTTAGAACAAATCGTAGAAAAAGTTCCTGCTCCAGTTGGCGACACTGACAGCCCTTTGAAAGCTTTAATATTTGATTCAGCTTACGATGCATATCGTGGAGTGGTATTGAATATCCGTGTGATGGAAGGGATGATCAAACCTGGAGATACCATGAAGATGATGAGTAATGGGAAAACTTTTGAAGTAGCTGAAGTGGGGATTTTCTCACCCAAACCGATCAAACGCGATTTCTTGATGGTTGGGGACGTTGGATACGTTACAGCTAACATCAAAACTGTTCAAGATACTCGAGTTGGGGATACGATCACATTAGCTAACAATCCTGCTGCAGAATCATTAGAAGGATACCGCAAAATGACGCCAATGGTTTATTGTGGAATGTACCCAATTGATTCATCTCGTTATGGCGATTTAAGAGACGCTCTAGATAAGTTGCAATTAAACGATGCAGCTTTACAATTTGAAGCTGAAACTTCTCAAGCGCTTGGATTTGGGTACCGTTGTGGATTCTTAGGACTATTGCACATGGACGTTATTCAAGAACGTCTTGAACGTGAATTTAACCTAGACTTGATTACAACAGCTCCATCCGTTATTTATCATGCTAACTTAACAGATGGTACTCAAAAAATCGTAGCGAATCCGGCTGAAATGCCTGAACCAGGTGTGATTGAATCGATCGAAGAACCTTACGTTAAAGCAACAATCATGGTTCCAAATGATTACGTTGGTGCGGTTATGGAAATTTCACAACGCAAACGTGGCGACTTCTTAACAATGGATTACATGGACGATAACCGAGTAAACGTAGTTTATGAAATTCCATTATCCGAAATTGTCTATGATTTCTTTGATAAATTAAAATCAAGTACTAAAGGATATGCTTCTTTAGACTATGAAATGATTGGTTATAAGAAGAGTGATCTATCTAAGATGGATATTCTATTGAACGGCGAAAAAGTAGACGCTTTAGGATTTATCGTCCATAAAGACTTTGCTTTCAACCGTGGAAAAGCTATCGTTGATCAATTGAAGACGATCATTCCAAGACACCAATTCGAAATTCCAGTTCAAGCAGCAATCGGGCAAAAAATTGTTGCGCGTTCAAACATCAAAGCCTTGCGTAAAGATGTTACAGCTAAACTTTATGGTGGTGACGTAACCCGTCGTCAAAAACTATTGAAAAAACAAAAAGCTGGTAAAAAACGGATGAAACAAGTCGGATCCGTAGAAGTACCTCAAGAAGCATTTATGTCCGTTCTTAAGATGGATGACGAGTAAAAAAATGGTACAATTAAAGAAAAACTAAAACCTTCTGTCTAAAATAACTTTTATGTTATTTTAGACAGAAGGTTTATTTTTTTATATAACATTTTCAAAAAATCGAATACTTAAATATTGTTGAAGGTTACGTGAGAATAAATGTTCAAGACAATATGGATAATTGAATTGCCGACTGTTCCTCTATAGTTTTATTTTTAGCTTCTAATTCTATCAATAAAGAAGAATTAATGTTCTAAGTATGTGAAAGCTAAAATTTATATAATTATCTGTTGATTTTTTCCATATACAGGTTACGAATCGACTGTACTTGTGTTTTTACGACGAGTAGACGATCCAATGCTAAAGGAAAGACACCAATTCGGTCAAATAGGCTTTCAAGTACTGAACTAATAATTTTAATCAGTTCCTACATACAAAAAAGACACTTCGTTTGAAGTGTCCGAAAAATATTATAGTAATTTTATTAATCAATATTGGAAAACGTAATTTTTGCTAATTTTGTAATTTTATTTTTTTTAATAAAATAAATCCAACTAGGAGTAACACCAGAAACTTGGCGTTTTATAAAAACTATATTTTGAATTTCTCTAAAATCATCTTCATTTTTTGCTAAATTTAGTCGAAGATTTATTTCTTTATTTAATTTATTTACTTGCAGCGTTTTCAGGATCGTTGTGATAATCTTTTTGGATAAACTAGACATTACTAAAAAAACTGTTTTAAAATACTCAGTTAGAGTTGTATCTCGGAAGTATACAAATGTTAATAGTATTGAGATTATTAAAATACTTAGTAATATAGTATTTATACTAGCATCATAGTATACATTTTCACCTATAGCTTTTTTTAAAGTTGTTTGTTGATTTTCCTTATCATCGACGAACTCGTACCAATCTTTTACTCCTCTAGGTTTATCATTACCTGTATGATTCATCTGTGATTTAAACATTTTTTTATTCTTTGATTTAAGTATTTGAACTGGTTTAATAGTATTTTGAGAGATTTCTTTTTTCCAACCAAAAACATATTCGTCAAATACTTGTTTAAATTCCGCTGCTTTCGAAGTATATTGAGAAATGTAACTATCTAAAATTAATGTTGTTAAGAACCATAAAATTAGTGAATAATCCATCCATATACTATTTGTCCATATCATTTTAAAGATAATAGTAATTAGAATACCTAGCCAATAAAAATTATCTAACAAATCAGCTTTATCATAATAATATCGAGCAGACGTTTGACAAGCTAAAGCTATATCAGTATTTTGTCTAGAATATATTGTATTCATAAGTTTCTCCTATCTTTTAAAATTTCTAAATCACTCATCGCCTGATTGTATAATAGACGTGATTTAGAAATTTTATGCAGTTCATAATAATGACATTTTTTCATTTTTTTACTGGAACCACATGGGCAGGGGAGATTTCTATTTTTATTTTTAACCGGAAGAGCAAATAATAGTTTTAAAACAATCCCTCTGTTTTCTGATTTAAATAGATATTGATAGCCTTCCAAAATACCTTTATTCCCATGGCTGCGCTCTACCACAGGCATTGTATGATACTTTTGATAATATGAATAAACAGTGAGGTACTCTACAATTAATTCAAAGTATTTATTGATAGTATAGTTTGGTAGTAATCTATACCTTAACTCCATCTCCGTACCTAAACAGAAGGAACCAGCTTTATCCGGATTAATATGATGGTATGAATGAATTTTTCTTTCACCATACTCATAGCAAGTCGGTAATGATTTTGGATAAGAATAAGGGAGTTCAATCAAAATATTATAATCTAGAAATGTTTTAACTCCATTTATTTGACTACTACAAGAAATACACATAACAATTTTGTAAAAGTTTTTTTCTTCTATAATTTCTTTTATTGTCAGCCCAGATAAACTATTAATACTTTGGATAATCAAGCTTTTAGATAGAATCATTTTACTCTCCAAGGGCTTGCTTTAGCAGAATTAACTTCAAAATCTGCTTCTTTAATTGAAGAAAAATCTAGATTCAAAGAGTCATAAAGCATTTCTGATTTTTGAATATCTTCAATATTTGAAGAAGTTTGACTTTCAACTAAGTTTTTTAAGTCGGAAACCCAGTTGAAAAAGTCTTTAGCTACTTGTTTTTCTTCATTCCAAGAGCTTAAAATATTATCTAAACCATTGGCTGGATTTTTAAGAATCCATTGACCGTTGCTTAAAGCTATAATCTCTGAAATTATAAAACCTTCATTTAAACTTTTCTGAATAGATTTTCCTCTAGAGAAACTTTCTAGTTGTTGAAGCTCAGATACTACTAAGTTTAATAAAGTAAACTCGTCTTGAGCATAGAATAATTTATTAGCTAATTTAGCAACAATTGTAGTAATAACTATTGAAGATGGTTTTGACTGAGCAGTTGCTCTTGAGAAATATACATCACGTAATCTTTTAAGAATCTTAATTACATTTCTCATTAAATTAGTTGCTGCATCTTCTGGCAATTCTTCAATAGTGGAGTCAAAAATCCCTTTACGAAATTCTTCATATTTTTTCTCGTAAGCTTGTGTTTGGTTTTCAAACCAAGTTTTATACCCAAGAGGGTTATTTGAAATCCATTTATTATAACTTGGAGCTACGTTAGGAATAGCTATTGAAGTCTCAACTAATTCAATACATTCAGTTTCTTGTCTTATTTTTTCTAATGTTTCAAAAGATTCAGCAACGGAAGGAATAATATCGATCGTAAATTCAATATCGTCAATTTTAGCATATTCAACTGTAAAACATTTTTCCCACCGTGTATAATTATGATAACCTGCAGAGTCTATGGCTTCTTCAAAAATATCCATTAATTTTGAAGGTGTGATACTTTTATCTAAATTTTGAACTTCGCAAATAACATCTACATCATATGACCTATCTTTTCCATCTTTAAAAGGTCTAACAGCAGTCTTAGTTGCAAATGAACCTTGTGAGTAAAAATTTATATCTAAACCAGATGTTCTAATTATTGTTTTACAAATATTAGTATATAATTCCTTTGCACGTTCTCTTTGTGTTTTTGTCAAATCTATTTTTGCTAGTACTTCATTTATTTTTTCATTTTTTTGTATCCCATTATGTTAGTGCCCCCCCATTTTATAAAGTTGATCTTATTATATCATGGAAAATTACAATAGTATATGGTGAAACACAACATGTTGTGTTTGGTTTATTTTTAAGAGCTATATGGAGTGTTTATTGTTTTTTGAAAATATTATATATAGATAGTTACTGTGTCTAAACCTTATTGAACATAGATGAAATTTTTTATACTATATTAAAATAAAAACTAACGAAATATACTACCAATTTTAGAACCCAAAATTAGAACACATTAGGTTCAAATCTATTCAAATTCATTCAATATATATTTCTTCAAAATGCTGTAATATCAGGATTTTTCATGCTTATTCATTTAGTCAAATATAAAACCAGGTCTTAAGAAAGTTCAAACAGCGTCTCAATACTAAAAACGTTAATATAACGATATATATATATAAAAACTATCTATATGGCAGTTCTTTTTTTTGAACGAAAACTAGCATACTCAATTTGATGAACACATAAGAAGATATTAATATTTTGAAGATTAAAACAGTCTAGAAGAATCTCTCTACCTATGATGGTATACTTTAAAAAAGTAAAAGAGTCGATTATATTTATGAAGGAGCGTTTATCATGGAAAACAATCCGAAGAGTGGAAGGATTGACACTGTCTCAAAAGTAATTGATGCTTCACCACAAACACTTTATCAAGCATTTATGGACCCGAATTATTTAGTTAAATGGTTGCCACCTGAGAGTATGAGAGGAGAAATAAGCCTGTTTGAACCAGTAGTAGGTGGGAGATTTCAATTAACACTCACTTATGAGGATGAACATGCCACTCAAGGGAAAACAACTAAAAATTCAGATGTTTTAGAAGGTACCTTTGTTGAATTGATACCCAATCAGAAAATCGTTGAGGCTGGTGTATTTGAGTCAGATGATCCTGCCTTTGCAGGGAATATGGTGATGACTTGGTACTTTGAAGAAGTAGAACAAGGGGCGAAGGTAACGATTGTCGCTGAAAATGTCCCTAAAGGCATCAAGAAGGACGATCACATTGATGGGTTGAATTCCACACTAGAAAACCTGGAATGTTTTGCAAAGAAAAGTTAGATAACACTGTACTTTATGAATAGCTCACTGATTTCCTTGATGTGTGTATCTTATATAATGCATTGAATGTGTTTCAGGAGGAACTTGGGTTATCGATAGAAGGAATAGTAGTCAAGAATTTGAGCATAGGCAATGCTTTTTTTGATTTGCGATCAGAAGTAAAATTTAGATAAAGTTTCCCTTTTCTTTAACTAGTGTATTTGGCTGTAGTTCAAATTTTTCACAGTTTCCAGTGGCCAAACGTTTTAATAGGATAAATCACGTTACTCATTTTATTCGGATTCAGAGAAAGCTTATATAGAGAAGTAAACTAGAAGTTTAATTTAGTAGGAATAGTTTCTGATTACTTTACAGGCAGAATCAACTCTAAAGCGGATAGCTTTAGGATTGATTCTGCCTGCTTTTTTTCTAACCTATAAAATAATAATTGAAATGGAACGGTTAATTCGTTTAGTCGGATAAGTTTAGTGTTCCTTCATATAGATAGTAAATTTCTAAAGTATCATTATTTCCTGGTTCCCAATAATATTTTTTCTCAGCTACGCGGGATAGACCCTTGTGTTCATAGTATTGATAATCAGAAGAATTGTCGGTAAACAAATAGAAATTTTCTGCTTGATGTTCTTTAAGGTAATCATAAAAATGATTATACAACAGTCCCCCAATACCCAATCCTTTAAATTCTTCCTTCACTATAAGCAAATTTAAACCGGCGTCATAATTTTTTCGGCTTTTTTCTAAAAGAAATTCATTGATTTCCAGCGTCTGAATGTATTTCAAGGTGTTGATGAGCTAAATTTAGTTAAAAATAAAATCTGATTTAGGCAGCGTGAGGCAACGGACTCACGCTGTTTTTTTAGTCTCTTGGCATACAGTGTGGTTAATTTCTTGCGTACCATATGTTTTGAACCAAAATCAAAAGGACTCCAAGTGAATAAGATACGTCTTCGTCTGTTTAAAGTGGTTGGAAAGCTCGTCACTACGGCTAGACAAATCTACTTAAAACTATCAAGTTCCCATGTTTATAAGCGAGAGTTTGAAGCCGTATTCAGGAAAATCCAAAGGATTCGGCAGTACATTTAAAGAACCTGTTTTTTTAAAACCGTTTAAATGGCCTAGGAGAAGCACGTCCAAAATCCGTGGGATGAGACTAAAATAACTTGATATTTAAAAGTATGAACTATTCAGGTATAATTAGATGGATTAGTTTTGTAGTTACAGGAGGATAACAATGGATATTGCTATTGTAGGAGCTGGAATTTCTGGTTCCAATGTATTAAAAAGTTTAATAACTCATCCGAATTTCCAAGCCGATGACTTAATCGATGTCTATGAACCCCGTCAGTCTCTAGGCTCAGGATTACCTTATGAACCAACTGACGACGAATCAATTATGTTAAACACCTCTTCGGATGTGTTGAGTGTGGATGAAAATAATGAATTAGATTTTACGGAATGGTTAGAACATCATTTTAAAGAACCAACGAATTTTGAGCAACTCGTTTCACGGCCACATTATGGAAAATATTTAGTGGAGCGCTTTTCCCCATTCTATACGCACGAACAAGTACGCCACGTTCAAAATACTGTTGTTGACGTTGAAGTGCTAGATGCTGCAACAAAAGAACCAGCAGATGACACACAAGACGGCAATTTTGTGTACCGTATTAAAACGGAAGACGGCTGGCAAGATGGTGTATATGATGCGGTATTCTTTTCAGTCGGACATCCTGAATACAATGATTTCTATGATTTAAAAGGTACTGAAAATTATATTCATAACCCTTACCCAATGAAAGAAAAACTAGCAAATTTTGACAATAATCAAAAGATTTCGGTTGTTGGAAGTGGTGCTACAGGTGTTGACTTGATGCGTTTCTTCACGTCTAATTATGAATTAGAGCAACCCCTAACATTTTATGATTTAAAAGAACCGTTTTACTGTGTAGCTATTCCTTATGAGAAGGATGATTTTACATATCACTTAACAAAAGATTGGGTGGAAGAACAAAAAGAAGTACACGGTGGGTTTATTCCGCTCCAAGTCATACTCGATACGATTAAAGATGATTTAAAACAAGAGAATGTTGAGCCAATGGCAGTTTATAATCGTTATAAATCTGGAACGTTAGATGTTTTCCGCAAAGCATTTGATATGAAAGACCAGGAATTGGCAGCTGTTCAGAAATATGCGGCTAATTCTGTTCCAAATCTTCCGCATTTGTATAATGCATTGTCAGGTGAAGACCAACAAGAGTATATGAAAAACTATTATCAGATTATGTTGTTTTTCAAAGCGAAAGTACCTTACTACAGCTATCAGTGGTTATTTGAATTAATTGATGCGGGTAAAGTAGAAACTGTTGCTGGTTTGAAAGAAGTAACTGTTTTAGAAAATGGACGCTTCCAATTTGTGACGGAGGATAGCGAAGCCGAAGCTGATATTGTCGTTAACGCGACAGGTTTTATAAACAACATTGAAACATTGACTAAACACTCTGAGTTAATTGAAAATCTGTTCCATCGCCGCTTAATTATGCCGCATGTGGATGGGAAATTTATCTTAGTCGATTGGCCACAGTGTCGTGTGATTAACCAACAATATGGACGTATGGATCATTTGTTCTTCCTCGGTCTATTAATTGGTGGAACACAACATGAGAATAATGATGCCGGGCAAACGATTCAGCAAGCCCAATATACAGCAAAAGCGTTTATGGACGAACGATAATTTAACAATGAAATAAGCTCAGAACCCTTTGTGGTTCTGGGCTTTTTTGTTCATATGCGTATAAATTTCGGAATGGCCGGATTATTGTTATATTAAGGGTACGCAAATGGAACAAGCTATATGAATGCAAGAGGAATTTATATGGAAATCGAAGGTTACGAAAAATTAACGCTATGAGGTAAAAAAATATTCGATCGAACACATGTGGAGAATAAGAAAATTGCAGATGACGAATCAGCTCAACTGCTTTTATGTCATGCATATAGTCATAAAATAATTTTTGAACTGGAACGGTTAATTCGTTTAGTCGGATAAGTTTAGTGTTCCTTCATATAGATAGTAAATTTCTAAGGTATCATTATTTCCTGGTTCCCAATAATATTTTTTCTCAGCTACGCGGGATAGACCCTTGTGTTCATAGTAATGGTAATTAGAAGAGTTGTCGGTAAACAAATAGAAATTCTCTGCTTGATGTTGTTTAAGGTAATCATAAAAATGATTATACAACAGTCCACCAATACCCAATCCTTTAAATTCTTCTTTCACGATAAGCAAATTTAAACCGGCGTCATAATTTTTTCGGCTTTTTTCTAAAAGGAATTCATTGATTTCCAGAGTTTGAATGTATTTCAAAAAGATCGAATCAGGTTCAGTAATGCGTAATATTTTTTCCAATGAAGAAATATTCTTCCTAGTACTGATTTTCTGAATATTGGTTTGGTCTACTAATCCGGTTGCTACAATTCCTACTATGTCGTCACCTATTTGAGCAACAAAAACATCGTCTGATTCTAGTAATAGATCACTTAGAAAAAAATCGGCCATTGGGGCTACTAAATTATTTGGGACCCATGACCGATAATCCCAGGTGTTAATCACTAAATCCAAAATAGAATCATAATCTTCAGGTATCATCTTTCTTAATATAGTTTCTTTTTTCATTCCTATGTTCTCCTTGTTTGAAAGTGTTCATCTCCGTGCAACTAACTACTGGAACCATTGATATACAACGACTTTTTCTAACTACTAAATGATTCTATCAGAACATCCAATTAATTAATACAACAGCCAATACGATTTGGAAGAAACCGATCAGTAAACCGTACAACATAGTTCGAGGTCCTTCTTTTAAGATATCAGAGAACTTGACCTGTAATCCAATCGCAGCCAAAGCAGTAATCTCAAATTGGTTGCTGATGACTTCCGAACTGTAGATCATTAGGGAAGGCAAAGGCAGAAAGCTTCTAAGCATGAACAAAATGAAGAATCCGATAATAAACCAAGGAACAGTCATTAGACTAGAATTCTTGTTCACTTCAGAAGTTGAGCGAGTAGCCGTTTTAGAAAATAACGATTCTTCCTCTTTTGTATTCATTTTGCTGAAACATAAGGCTACACCAACGATGAGGAGAACTCTCATGAGTTTAAAGACAATGGATAAATTGGTTACGTCGACGCTGACCAGCTTAGCTGAAGCAACGACTTGTCCTATAGATTGGACAGTTCCTCCAATCAGAGCAGATGTTTGAACGACTTCATTTTGATACAGAACAGAAGAGAGGATAGGCAATAAGACCATCAATATCGTTCCAATGACATTGACTATAGTAATAGACATAGCTTTATCTTTCTTATCAGCTTCAATCACCGGAGAAACGGTCCCGATAGCAGAAGAGCCACATACTGCGTTACCCGCACTCATCAATAAAGACATCTTTTTATTGAACTTCATAGTTCGACCGATCCAATAAGCAAATAATATCGTCAAGATCATTTGGAGAATCACAAAAATAAATCCTGTAGATCCAACTTGCTTGATGATCTGAAAATCTAAAATCATGCCGTTTAATACGATCGACCACTCTAGAAGTGCTTTTTCGGAGAACTTAGTTCCACTTTTTAAATAAGGTTTGTTCAAAAAAGTATTCCCTAATAGGATACCTAAAAAAATAGCGATCAATGCTGCACCTATGTTCGGCATAAAGTGGGTCAAATACTGACTGATGAATGAAATTATGATGCTGATCATTAGACCAGGCAAGATGGAACGATTATTTTTCATTTGAGTATACATATTAAACCTCCTTCAATCCTTTGTTTATAGGATTATCATATAAGGTAATTTGTATAAAATAAAATAATCATTTATTATATCTTTATAAGATAATATTATGAAGGAGCTGTTTAAGATGTTAGATTACCGATACCAAACGTTTCTTACGCTGACAGAAGAAATGAATTACACAGCAACAGCCAAAAGACTGCACATTACTCAACCCGCTGTCACACAACACATCCAGTATTTGCAGCAAGAATTAGGGGTCGAACTGATTCGCTATGAAAACAGACAACTGTCCTTAACAGCTAAAGGCAAGCAACTGAAAAAGGATCTTTATTGGCTGCAAAGAGAGATTACTAAAGTGCAAAAACAATTGGCCTCTACTGTAGAACACACTACTCTTACATTTGGAGCTTCTTTGACGATTGGGGAATATATGATGCCGGACCTCATTGAGTCGTATTTAAATCAATATCCAACGCATGATATTTCGATGGTAACGGACAACACTCAACACTTGATCGAACTATTGGAACATGGGAAAATCGATTTTGCACTTGTGGAAGGAGAATTCAATCAATCTTTATTTGAATTTCAAAAAATTGCTGAGGAACCGTTTATCGCTGTCTGTTCCGAAAAATGCTCTTTATGGAAACAGGATCAAAGCATTAATGACTTATTTTCTACGACGATTTTAGTGCGTGAAGAGGGATCTGGATCACGGCTTATTTTCGAAACAGCCATAAAGAACAAAGGAATCCATTTAGACAGCTTTTCGAAAGTCATGACGATTGGGAGTATTGGAGCAATAAAAAAACTGGTCGAAAAAAACTTAGGTATTACTTTTGTGTATCAGAAAGCTGTTGAAGAAGAACTAAATAATGGAATTTTAAAAAAGATTCCGTTAAGTAATTTCAGTGTAATTCATCCGTTTTATTTGATTTATTTGAAAATAACTCAGTTAAGAGGAGAAGCGAAGATAAAAAAAATATTGAGACTGATAGAATATTGAAGAAACAACTGTTTTTTATTTTTTAATTATAATAAGTATGAATTTTTCAGGTTAAGGATAGATATTTAAAGAGTTCAGCGTTTTGACTTATTTTTTGGTATAATTATTAAGGTGATTTTTTATGGGAAGAGACAAAAAATATAATCAACTCGTAAAAGAAAAAGTATGTAGAAAAGAATACACAAGCTTAATGCAAAAAAATTCTGTGTATTTCTCTTTATACATTGCAGTAAACAATTATACGGGGTGATATTTTGTAAGTAATAAAGTAAAAAGGAAAGCTTTAGTTATTATGTTAGTGGGTCATTTGAAAAAAGAAATGAGGAAACATAAATGAATGAAAAAGTATACGATAAGAATAGCATCAAAAAAATTAAAGGAATAATGATTGGTATTATAGTTGTTATGTTATTAATAGGCGGTTTTTTCTTGTTTTTTGAAAAAATCGAAAATGGTTATGTAGGAGTTCGTTATTCAATGAATGGCGGAGTAAAAGATCAAACTTTAAGTCAAGGGGTTAAATTTGTAGGTCTTGATAAAGTAACCCAATATCCAATTCGATTACAAACGGTTAAAGCAGAAAAATTGAATTTAGCTACAGAAGATGGAAAAGCTACACATGTATCTATTACATATGCCTATAAAGTAGATTCAAAAAAAGTTTCTGATGTCTTTAAAGAATTTGGTAGTATTAGCGTAGAAGATATTGAAGCAAACTGGCTGAAAGCACAATTACTCAAATCATCTCGTAATATTGTTGCCAAATATAGTTTATTGGATGTAACGGGATCGAAATCAACAGAAGTTCAGCAATCCATTTTAGAAGATTTCACTAAAGCTGTTGAACCAAAAGGATTTCTGGTAGAAGATGTTGCCTTTGGAGTTCCGGATGTAGATGCTGAAACGCAAAAATCAATTGATGAAATCATTAAAGCTGGTCAAGAAAAAGAAAAAGCTCTCTTAGAAGCTGATACAGCAAAAACAAAAGCGGATAGTTTAGCCTATCAAAAAGTAAAAGCAGCAGAAGCTGAGGCTGAAGCAAACAAAAAATTATCAGAATCCATTACAGAAGAATTAATTAAGTTAAAAGAAGTAGAAGCACGTTTAGAACATGGTTGGGTTGAAGTACAAACTGGCGAAGCAATTGTTGATACTAATAAGTAGGTGATAGAATGATTTTCTTCTTAGGTAAACTTATTTTTATAACTATACTAGTAGTTTTAGTAGTTGGTTTAATATTTTGGTTGTTTAAAGCAGATAATAATAATGACGATGATGATTTCAACTTTTAAGTACTTCTTATTAATGCATAGTTGAATATATAGAGAAAGAGATTCTTGTGATTACAAGGATCTCTTTTCTATTACTTATTTTAAATCTCCTTCTAAAAAAATATTGATATTAATTGGACAAGTTATTTGCCTAACAACTTACATTTTATTTTGTTACTTCTTGGTTTATTCTGTATGATTTAATGAAGATTGTAAAACCAGATATTGTGTTGTTAGGCAAAGGATATAGGAAATAATAATGGATTTAGAAAATAGTGTACTACGTTTTAAGAATGAATCCACTTTTTTTAAAAGCTCGCAGACATTAAAAATAATTCCATAAATGTGTAACCATGGCTCCTTTTATCTCATTGAAAGTATTTAGTGTTACATTAACGAGGTGATGTGAAAAAATGAATTAAAAGGATAAAAAGTTAGAGTTGATCAAAAAGAAGCAAGAAACTGACGGTCTCAATTTGCTGAAGCTATAAGAATGTAATAATGTACTGATGTAGTATGAGGTGAACGAAGAGAGTTGCTCAAAACATATTATTCTGACCTAATCTATGTAGAATAATATATTCTATGACTCATTTGTAATGTGTTTATACAATAGTGTAAATAACTAATGTGAAGAGGACAATATACTTTTCTAGAAGAGTTATTATATGTAATTTCGTTTGTTCAACTTAACAAACGAAATTTAAAAAGAATATTTACTACCTATCGGAGAACGGAATGTACCATTTACTCCAGCTTTACCACCAATATCATTTAATTTGCTAATTATACTTTGCTGCTCCTCATTAAATTTAAATTTTTCTGTCATAGCAGTAAAATAGATATAATTTACCAATCGATTAATTAAACTGATATTTTCTTTAGTGTCATCTAATTTAGAATAAACTTTTAGAAGAACTTCTTTTAAATCTTCAAATTTTGTTAAATCAGACTGTGAAATACTATTATACAAGTTATGGACAAGTTCTTTTGATTGATTAGCCATAGATAATACCCCTTTATAGTTTTATTATATGATTAATCGTATCTCAAATAAAATTTTTGTCAAATAAACTGGAATAGAGCTATAGATGATTACATAAATATACCAAACATTACTAGAGAAACATTTATTCAAAAGACACATGAAAAAATTAGATGTATATGTATAGACCATTAAGACTTTGATATCCAAAACTATGTTTTGAATTATGAATTTGAAAAAAGTATTGTATAAAACCGTTGATTGGTTTGAAGAGAAAATGAAAACAGATAAATTGCGGGTATCGCTGCTCCGTTTAACATTAAAATGTTTATTATCAAAAGAGAATTGCTTCTTGCAGTTCTCTTTTATTCTGGACATTAATCATTGAACAATGGGCGCAATCCAATTGTTTAGTTGTGTGCAAGAGCCTATTGTAATGAAGAGCTTAAGACAATGATGACTATTATTTAGAATGGATGTAAAGAATAGTTCCTGGGTATCAATAAAGTATGGAGTGTAAGAGAAAATAAAAGCGATGGACCATTGATGAAATTAAAAAATTTGTTGATAATAATTCTGAAAGTAAATTGCTAACGATAGAATATCACGATTTTTTTTTAAAGGCAGAGAATATTGCACTTCTTTTGGCAGATTTCTTGCTAAAAAATGTCTTTTATATTAACCTAAGTTTAAACAGACGTATGAACTGAAAGGAAGTTTTTTCTATGAAACTTGCGGAGGCATTACTCTTGAGGCGGGATCTTGAAGCAAAGTTAAAGGCACTTAAGCAGGAAATTTTAGCGAACGCCTTGATTCAAGAAGGAGATTCATTGGATATAAGCATGGAAGAATTGATACAAGATTACCAAAAAACTAATGAAGAATTCTCTCAATTAGTCGTAAAGGTCAATCAACGAAATTCTTCGGCTCATCTGTATGATACTGATAAATTGATTGTTGAGGCGTTGGAGGAAAGAGAATCTTTAAGAAGACAGCACGGTCTTTATAACGAGACTATCGAAACAGCCAATGATATCAGACGATTTGGACGAAATGAAATCCGAATGGTGCGAACCGTCGATACGAAGGAATTAACTAAAAAAATGAATGTAGTTTCTAAAAAATTACGAGAATTAGACGGACAGATTCAACAAACAAATTGGCTGGTTGATTTATAAACTAAGCTGTTGGGTGGGAAATCAAAGGCGAGCACACAGCCCGTACAGGCTCAAATGTACACCCTATGAGGTTTGGCAGGAACCTTTAATCATCAATGACTGCTCAACAATGACATCAGAAACAATAAAAAATGAATAATTAATTACCATGTGCTGATTTGATTATGGTAGGGAGACACCCCTTGATCTTGTATCAAGGGGTGTTAAGGTTGAATTAACTAAATTCTGTTGAACAAGTTTTTCAAAAATATTCGAAAAGACCCGGAAATTTTTAATAAGTAAATTGATGTGTACTACATTGAAAGGATCACTGATAAAAGCCTTCTTGACAACACAAGAATTAAAATAGCGGAGAAATTGTTTCTGTCAACCAAGTTTTGACTGAACCGCATATTTTACTTACAACGGTTGTTTATAAAGTGAAATAAACTTCAAGACTCTTTCTGGGGTCTTTTTTTTTATTCAATTAGTTCATTACAACCAAAAATACCCTACACATGATGTGCAGGGCAGTCGATGAATTTATTTGTTAACTTAGTTAGGCTACTATTTCATAAGTACCATCTTTATAAACTTTATATATACCAGCAGTTCCAGAACCGCCTTGCTCTTGTAAGGATTGGCTTATTAATTTCAAAGTGTAAGAGTCATCATCTGATTCTAAAACTTCATAGACGATGTCTGTGTTATCTGCTTCAATTCCAGTTTCTTCTTTGATAAAAATAAAAGCTTCTTCTTCAGAATTGATGACATTTTCAGATGTGCTTGAAGTACTTTCTTCTGACTCTTCCATGCTGCTTGAATTCGATGTATCGCTTTGTTCCTCAGAATTGGTTGTACTTGACGTGCTTTCTGCAGACTCTTGCGAACTACTCGAGCTTGATGTATCACTTTGTGAAACGGAAGATTGAGTAGGAGCTTCTGCTTTTTCGTTGGTAGTATTACAACCGGTTAAAATAAATAAACTCGTCAACATAGTTAGTGTCATACTTAGTTTTTTCATTTATTTCTCCTTTCCTAATAGAAATAGTTTAAAAATAGATGAAATGAACTAATCTATTAGTGTCAGTTTTTATTTTGAATCTTTACTATACTATTAGCATAACATTATCAATTATCTAATCAAATATTTGAACCCGTTTACATAGAAAATGTTGACTAAATCTAATCTTTTTCCAAAATTTATGCAAGATACTACAATATAAATTATTCTATCATACTGAATTAATAGTATTCTTAAGAAGGTGTAAAAGAAATTGATAAAACCAGATGATGTGTTTTTAATTCTACTGGAAAGTCTAACATTAGAAATATAGAAAGACGAATGATAAATCGTCTCTCTAATTAGAATTTTTATAGTAATTTTCGTGAGATAGATTTTATAGATGAGGTTTTATAAAAAGTGGCAAAATCAGTGTCTGTTCCTATGGTAATCCAGTCTGCTTCATCAATTAAACTAGCATAACCTATTTGAGGTGTACTAGTGGCTATCATAGAACTTTCATTTGTATGGATAGCATTAAATGAGTTTGAAAATATTTTCTTCAACTCATATTCTTTATTGAGTTCATGAACATTAATATAACCATTAATAATTGAAGAGTCACATAGTTCTAGTTGCTCTCCATCGATGAATGTAATAACTAATTTCACAACAACACCCCCTTAAAAAAATTATCTCATAATGTGACAGAAATGTGAACTATAACACCTTTGATATAAATATCAAAAGTTTAAACTCTGAATAAATTTTAGTAGAAAGAAGTACATTTTTTTTATGTATTGAAAAATTTATTTTAAAATAGTTAAACTTAACTTTAGCTTCGTAGAATGGTACATTAAAGTTAGTCATATTTAAAGAGAAAAAGAGAGGAGTGCTTTTTTGTTAGACAAAACAATTCCATACGCAGAAATTTGGATGTACCGCTTGAAAGATCTTCCTGTTACCGAACAAGCTTTACCTGAAGGCTTTCACTTTGAGTTTTACCAAGAGGGTGATGAAACTGAATGGGCAGCTATCGAAACGGCTGTTTCTGAATTTGAGGATGAAGCGCAGGCACTAGATTATTTCCAGAAGAAATTTGCACCATTCTCGAAAGAATTGAAAAGGCGAATGCTGTTTATAACGGATTCTGAAGGCAGAAAAATCGGCACGTGTTCAGCTTGGTGGAAAGAACTGCCTGATGGCACTCGCTATCCGCGAGTACATTGGGTAGCAGTAAGACCAGGATACCAAGGAAAAGGAATCGCCAAAGCTATGTTACGTCGGACGCTTAAGCAGTTGCAAAAACTTGAGGCTACTACTCCTGTTTATCTGCATACTCAAACTTGGAGTCATGTTGCAATCCGATTGTATCAAAAGCTGGGATTTGAGATCACAGATAAAAACTTAGATGGGACTCCTAACTCGGATTATAAAAAAGCGATGGAGATTCTAGCCGGATTAGAAAATAGCAAAAGATAAGTTCAATTAAGACAAATCGATAGGATCCAATTTAAATCCGGCGATCATTCTTTGCCAAATTAGTAAAATGTAAAAAAAATAATCTGAAAATTATATTCTTGAAAATAGTTAGGTGAAACGAACCTAACATTGGTAGGTGTTTAAAAATGAGAAACGAAAAAGAAATGCTGGAATTAATTTTAACAAAAGCAGAGGAAATAGATACTATCAGACTAGTAGAAATGAATGGATCGCGAGTTTCCTCCACAGCTAAAAAAGACCCTTTTCAAGATTATGATATTGTCTATTACGTTGAAGACATAGATTCTTTTTTGAAAGACCATTCATGGATAGACTACTTTGGAGAAAGAATTCTATTGCAAATGCCGGATCAAATGGTTATTCCGCCTGCTAGTAGTAGACGAAAAAGCTTTTCTTATTTAATGCTTTTTACGGATGGAAATCGAATTGATTTAACATTAACTCCGGTAAACCTCGCTGAGAAATCTTTAAAGAGCAATGAAGCTCGCAAAATACTCTTAGATAAAGACAACAGAACTACAGCATTAGTGGTTTCTACTGAAGACCCTTATCGAATTAGTAACCCTAATGAGAAAGAGTTTATAGACTGCTCCAATGAGTTTTGGTGGGTAAGTACTTATATTGCAAAAGCTTTATGGAGAGAGGAACTCCCATTAGCTAAAAACATTATGGAAGGTCCTGTAAGAGATATGCTGATGACTATGTTGCATTGGCACATTGGTATACGAACAGATTTTAAAGTTAGCGCTGGAAAAGGCGGCAAAAATATTCAGAAGTATGTTGAGAGCAACGTTTGGAATAAACTGGTCCGTACTTATCCCGATGGAAATTACAAAAATATATGGCAATCTTTTATTAATATGTGCGACCTTTTTGAAGAATTGTCCATTGAAATCAGCCAAACATTCGATTTTGATATGCCAGATTATGGAAAGAACGTGTTGCCGTATTTAGAACATATTGAAAAGTTGCCTCAACATAGCAAAGACATTTATTGATGAATTTTTAGAATGAACTGCAGCCTAAATCAGAATAAGGTTTAGATACTTCATTATTCTCCAAAACAGCCATTGTTTAAGTAGTCAAAATGATAATGATTAATTTATTAAAAAATAGGATTTCACTTGACTTAAAGTTAACTCAAAGGTGTATCTTAATAGATAAGAAATGAATTAGTAAAAAATAATTTTGATTAAGTCGCTCATCTATTGAGTAAAAATAATGGTAGTAGCGGCTTAATGATTAATAAAGGAGAAAAAGAGATGGAATACACGAAGTTAGGAAATACAGGTATGGATGTTTCGAGAATTTGTCTTGGCGCAATGAGTTTTGGGGACCCAGAAAAATGGATTCACAAATGGGTGTTGAATGAAGCGGAAAGTCGTCCGATTATTAAAAGAGCACTGGATCTGGGAATCAATTTTTTCGATACAGCAAATATCTATTCACTTGGAAGAAGCGAAGAAATTTTAGGTAAAGCATTAAAAGACTATGCAAACCGAGATGAAATCGTATTAGCAACAAAAGTTCATGGACATATGTTTGATGGACCAAATGGTGGAGGCCTTTCAAGAAAAGCCATTCTCTCTCAAATCGATCAAAGTTTAAAGCGGTTGCAGACAGACTATGTTGATTTGTATATTATTCATCGCTGGGATTACAATACACCGATTGAGGAAACTATGGAAGCTTTACATGACGTTGTAAAATCTGGTAAAGCTCGATATATTGGAGCTTCGTCAATGTATGCTTGGCAGTTTCAAAAAGCACAAAACATTGCAGAACGAAATGGATGGGCCAAATTTATTTCTATGCAAAATCATCTAAACTTGATTTATCGAGAAGAAGAACGAGAAATGATGCCTTATGCTTCATCAGAAGGAATCGCTCTGACTCCGTATAGTCCCTTAGCCTCGGGACGATTGACTCGTGATTTTTCTGTTCAGACCAAACGTGCAGAAACAGATAACATAGCACGTTCTAAATATGATGAGACTGCTGATAAAGATCGTCTCATTATTGAAAGAGTTGCACAACTGGCTGAGCACTACCAGGTCAGTCATGTTCATATAGCACTAGCTTGGCTTTTACAAAAAGAAAGTGTAGCAGCCCCAATAGTAGGAGCAACTAAGCTTGAACATATAGAAACAGCAGCGGCAGCCGTTAATTTTAAGCTTACTCCAGAAGATGTTATTTTTCTAGAAGAACCTTATATTCCACATGGCATAGTCGGATTTTCATAAAAAATTGATTAAATTGTGTGAAAGTATGTGAAATAAGAAATAAGAAATAAGGTAAGTTAAGTTTACAAAGAGGCTGTGTCTTTAAGTATAATGTGATGAATGGTAAGAAGATCTTAATTCTGGTATTCTTCTTTGATAGCTTTTCAATGGATGCTATTTTAACTTTAAATCAAGGAGAAAGTTTATTCTTTTCACATTATGATCCGGATTTAGTCAAAACGTTAACAAAACGTAGCAAGTAAGAAACATTGTATCAAATAAAAGGTCATTTGTTTAATAGCGATTATCATCTGAAATCTGGATGGAAGAAAAATGATTTCTTATTAAAAAAATTTGAAAGAATAAGTAGATTTTGCTATCTATTTATTCTTTTTTTTGCTAATATAGTTACCTATAGTAATTATATTAGGTAATTTAATTTAGAAGGGGGAGAAATAATGGATAGACAACTATCTGAAGAATACATTGATGCGTGTTTGAGTGCAAAACACACGATGCGGTTTTTACCTGAGCCACCTCCTGAAGTGCAAAAAAGACACATCCATATCATCAAAACAGTGTACAACTTATCAGAAGAGTTGAATGCGGTACGTGTAAGTGATATCGCAGAGACGATTGGTGTAACATTACCGAGTATCACCAAGAATATAGCTACATTAGAAGACTTAGGTTATATAAAAAAAGAATCAAACCTTGAAGATAAACGAGTAGTAAATATCAAGTTAACTGAAAAAGGGTTAGCTTTGCATCAAAAAGTGGTCTATGATTTCCACCAAAAAAATAGTCAGATCCTAAAAGATATTCCAGAAGAAGATATACGCCTGACGATAAAAACGATTTACCGAATACATGATTTAATGGAGCAAGCACATTTGCTCAGTTAATTAAAAGGAGAGAAGCCAAAAAATGTATAAAACGTTAATGAAATCATTGCGACAATATAAGAAACCGTCGTATCTAACCATGCTGTTTATGGCATTGGAAGTTGCTGTGGAGATTTTTATTCCTTTTCTCATGGCGAAAATTATTGATAAAGGATTAATAGATGGGGATCTTGGATATGTTTTAAAAATAGGCTCACTAATGTTTGTAATAGCTTGTTTTTCTATGTTGTTTGGAGTATTGGGCGGGAAATTTTCTTCCGATGCTGCAGTAGGTCTTTCAACAAATCTTCGTCAAGACATCTACGAAAATATTCAAACATTTGCATTTGATAATATTGACAAATATTCTTCATCCAGTCTGATTACAAGACTCACAACAGATATCACTAATATTCAAATGGCTTTTCAAATGGTTCTAAAAACTATTATTCGAGCACCATTCATGATCGCATTTGCATTTGCAATGGCTGCTTATACGAATTTGAAATTATCTTTAACTATTTTGATTATTGTGCCTATTGTAGCGTTCATTTTAATCGGTTTAATCTATCGTGTGCATCCTTATTTTATAAAAGTTTTCAAAAAATATGACCGATTAAATCAAACTGTGCAAGAAGATATTAACGGTGTACGAGTTGTAAAATCATTTGTACGTGAAGAAAAAGAAATTGAAAAATTTAAAGTCGCTTCTACAGATATTAAAAATTTATTTACGAAAGCAGAAAAAATTACGGCACTTAATGCGCCGGTTATGCAGATTGCTATCTATTCTTGTCTGCTGCTCGTTTATTGGTTTGGGGCAAAATACGTTGTCGGTGGAACAATGAGTACAGGGGAATTAACGAGTTTTATTACTTATATGATGCAAATTTTAAGTAGTATCATGATGATTTCAATGATTTTTGTCATGATCGTTATTTCTGAAGCTTCAGTAGAACGTGTTGCTGAAGTTTTGACTGAAAAAGCATCATTGTCAAATCCAGAAAACCCGCTTACAACAATTGAAAATGGAGACATTGAATTTAGAAATGTTCAATTTAAATACAATGAATTATCCGAAGAGGCAGATTTAAGTCAGATTAATTTTACGATAAAGTCTGGTGAAACGATAGGAATCATTGGTGGAACTGGGAGTGGAAAGAGCTCGCTAATTCAATTAATTCCTAGACTCTACGATGCGACTGAAGGAGAAGTATATGTTTCTGGTCATAACGTAAAAGACTATGATTTAGTGACATTGCGTGATCAAATTGCAATGGTACTGCAAAAAAATACGTTGTTTTCGGGAACGATTAGCGACAACTTAAGATGGGGAGATAAAGAAGCTTCCAAAGAAGAAATTCAACGTGTTGCTAAATTAGCCCAAGCAGATGAGTTTGTACAAGGATTTCCTGATGACTATGAAACTGTTTTAGACCAAGGCGGTTCAAATGTATCCGGCGGACAGAAACAACGTTTGACGATTGCACGTGCTTTATTAAAACAACCTAAAATCTTGATTTTAGATGATTCAACAAGTGCTGTGGATACAAAAACTGATGCTTATATTCGAAAAGCATTTATAGAAGAAATTCCAAATACAACAAAAATCATTGTGGCACAACGCATTTCTTCCATCCAAGATTCGGATCGCATCATCGTATTAGAAGAAGGTAAGATCGATGGAATTGGTACACATGATGAATTGTTGAAAAACAATAAGATTTACAAAGAAGTATACGATTCTCAAGTAAAGGGAGGGACGATAGTTGAAGAATAAACCGATTATGAGACCAACTGTTAGCCCGTTAAAAATATTTAAACGAATTCTTTCATATGCAACGAAACAATATAAATTACGGATCATTATCGTAGTTGTCAGTATCATCATCAGTGCTGCAACCAATGCGATCGGGATCAGTTTTACAAAGACATTGATTGATGATTACATTGCGCCTTTGCTGACTCAGCAAACGCCTGATTATTCTGAGTTAGCGCGTATTATTGGTTTGATGGCGATGTTATATTTAACCGGCGCTCTATTCACCTATATTTTTAATCGTACAATGGTTACTGTGTCACAAGGTATCTTGAAAGATATTCGTGATGAAATGTTTACGCATATGGAATCTTTGCCTATTCGTTATTTTGATGGCAATGCAACTGGTGATATTATGAGCCATTACACGAATGATACGGATACGTTAAGACAAATGATCAGCCAATCGATTCCACAAATTTTTTCTTCGCTGATCATGATTTTATCGATTATTATTGCGATGTTTATCATTAATATACCAATGACATTATTTGTCTTATGTATGGTAGGGATCATGGTTGCTGTGATTCGTACAATTGGTAGCAAAAGTGGCCGTTACTTCTCTATTCAACAAGCAGCATTAGGTACGTTAAATGGTTATGTAGAAGAAATGATTGAAGGCCAAAAAGTCGTGAAAGTATTTAATCATGAAGAAGAAGCCATTTCGGATTTTAGTGAATTAAATGAAGAACTAAGAGAAAATGCGACGAAAGCAAATACGTATGCGAATATTTTAATGCCGATTATGGGAAATATTGGAAACTTTATGTATTTATTGACGGCTGTAATAGGTGCTGTTCTTTCAATCACAGGACTTACAGCTTTAACGGTAGGGAGTATTGCGTCTTTTGTTCAATTCACGAAAAGTATTACCATGCCTGTAGCTCAAATTTCACAACAGTTTAATGCAATCATCTTGTCTTTAGCAGGCGCAGAGCGTATTTTCAACTTGTTAGATGAAAAACCTGAAGAAGATGATGGAACGATCGAGTTAGTCAATATTACTAAACAGGCTGACGGAACAATCGAGGAATCTAGTCACCGTACAGGCAGCTGGGCTTGGAAACAAACAACTTCTGCTCATGAAGCTGTCTATAAGGAATTAACGGGTGATGTGCGTTTTAAAGATGTCACATTTGGATACAATTCTAATAAAACGATTCTTCACAACATTAATCTATTTGCAAAACCCGGCCAGAAAATTGCTTTTGTTGGTGCAACTGGTGCTGGAAAAACAACGATTACCAATTTGATCAACCGTTTCTACGATATTCAAGAAGGAGCCATCACTTATGATGGCATTGATGTTAAAAAGATTAAGAAAGATGATTTAAGAAGATCATTAGGCATCGTACTACAAGATACACATTTGTTCACCGGAACGATAAAAGACAATATTCGATACGGACGTTTAGATGCTACCGATGAAGAAGTTGAAGCAGCTGCTAAACTAGTAAATGCCGATTTCTTTATAAGACAATTGCCGCATGGTTACGATACCGAATTAACGGGCGATGGCGGTTCACTTTCTCAAGGACAAAGACAATTACTCGCAATCGCCAGAGCAGCTGTAGCGAATCCGCCAGTCTTGATACTTGACGAAGCTACGTCAAGTATTGATACACGAACGGAATCGGTTGTCCAAAGCGGAATGGATGCGCTAATGAAGGGAAGAACGGTATTTGTTATTGCCCATCGACTTTCAACGGTTCGCAATTCAGATGCGATCATGGTAATGGAACAAGGACGCATCATTGAAAGAGGAAACCACGATGAGCTGATTTCTCAACAAGGTGAATATTACCAACTTTACACCGGTGCGTTTGAAATGAACTAAATAAATAAACAAACTAAAAGGCACTTTCCAATTTGGAGAGTGCCTTTAATTATCAAAAGCGATTGGGTTATCTATCCAACTAGAGTAAGAAATCGAATTAGCACTGTATGACTAGTTTACTTCATAATAATCTTCCTGCATAATGAAAATAAAGCTAAAATGTTCTAGAAGGGAGATTACCATGAAGTATTTAAGCTCAATCACATTTCCTGATAAAGAGAAGGAATTTGATTTTTTTCTCGAGATTAAACGGACAATCTATAATTCTTTTTATCCCTTTCAAGTTTTGCCGAAACACAGTTTTGAAAGAATTGATTTTAAACCAATTACCATTCTTTATGGAGGAAATGGTTCTGGTAAAACCACAGCCTTAAATATCATTGCTGAAAAACTAGAATTAAAGCGAGATTCTAATTTCAATAAATCTAATTTTTTTGTGAATTATCTTTCTCTTTGTGCTATAGACATTGTGGAAACAATTCCTATTCATAGTAGGATCATTACAAGTGATGATGTATTTGATTATATCTTAACTATTCGTTCGTTGAATGATGGTATTGATTTAAAGCGTGAAGCGTTATTTGAAGAATATTTAGAGGCGAAATATTCTAAATTTCAGATGCATTCATTAGAAGATTATGATCAATTGCGAAAAGTAACGGATGCTAGAAGTAAAAGCCAGTCGCATTATGTAAGAGATAAGTTGATGGGTAACGTTCGAGAACATTCAAATGGTGAAAATGCCTTTCGTTATTTCACAAATAAAATTGAAGAAAATGGACTTTATGTATTAGATGAGCCAGAAAATAGTCTTTCACCGATTCGTCAAATGGAACTCATGCAATTTATCGAAGATTCTGCTAGGTTTTTCGGATGTCAATTTATTATTTCTACTCATTCTCCATTTTTTTTAGCACTTCGTGAGGCAAAAATCTATGATTTAGACTCAGATCCGGTAGATGTGAAAAAATGGACAGAATTAGAAAATGTCCAAACCTATTATAATTTCTTCAAAGAGCATCAAGAAGAATTTCATTTATCTGAGAATAAAAATAAGGACTAAAAATTGAATAACTAGATAGATGACTAACCCTTGAAGTGAACTATAAATTATGGAGGTATCTTAGATGAAAGAGCCATACCATTCAACAAGTAGAGTTATTCTTATGTGCGGAACAGCAGGATCAGGAAAGTCGACTTATGCTCAGATGTTAGAACAACAAGGATTCGTTCGTTTATCTTATGATGTAGAGTCATTTAATAAAGGATTCAAAATTCACCCGCTGCCAACTGATGTTTACGATGAAATCAAAACGTTCCTTGATCTAAAGTTAAAAGTACTAATTAGAAAAAATAAAGATGTTGTTCTAGATTATTCCTTTTGGTCACGTGAAATGCGTGATGAATATAAAAATATGCTGGTTCCGTTCGGAATAAAACCAGAAATCATTGTAATCGTTACTCCTAAAGAAATTGTTTTACAAAGAATTCACGACCGAAAAGGAAAAAATCCTAATGATATTATGTTAGACGAACAAACTGCAGCTCAATATTACGAAAATTTTCAGCCACCAACACTTGATGAAGGGGAAGTAACAATCATTAATGGTTACTAATATCCAAGTTAGCAAAAAAATAATATTTTGAACATTTTTATAAATTAAACACAATAAAAAGTTCAAGGTAATATATTGAATTGTTAATTTCAAAAACGACTTTCTTTTTATCTAAGTGTTATTTTATTGTATACTAGTTATTGAAGAAACAATCACTAAAAATGTACTAAACAAGAAAGAGGAATAAAATTGGATTTTTGGACAGATCATACTAAAACAACAGAAGAAATCGCTCAAGATTTATTGGGATGTTTAGTCATCAAAGAAACTGATGAAGGGGTGACATCTGGCTGGATCGTGGAAACGGAAGCTTATCTGGGTGAAATAGACGAAGCTGCTCATAGCTTTGGATTGAAAAGTACTCCTCGATTGGCTTCAATGTATAAAGAACCGGGTACTATTTATGTTTACAGTATGCACACTCATTTGATGCTGAATGTTGTTGTTCAAGAAAAAGGAATACCAGAAGCGATTCTGATACGGGCTATTGAACCTTATAAAGGCATGTCACTTATGTCTGAACGTAGAGGGAAAACTGGTTTTGTAGTAACAGATGGTCCTGGTAAATTAACAAAGGTAATGAATATTACTAAGTTGGATGACGGCACACTTGCTTGGGAACCTCCTTTAAGAATTGATGTTGAAACTAGGAAAATACCTAAGAAAATTGAGTTGTCCCCTAGAATAGGTATCCCAAATAAAGGAAAGTGGACGGATGCATTATTGCGGTATACTGTTGTGGGAAATCCATATGTATCAAGAAAAAAAGGAAAAATAGAAGCAGATTTCGGTTGGAATGATCCAATCAACTAATGGAGGCGAAAAATCATGGCACAAGAAACACTAATAGACTATTTAGGTGAAGCATTAGAAGAAAGTGATTTTGAATTTGATTGGAAATTAGAATGGAATAAAAAACAGCACGCTATTGAGGTTTATTTTTCAATTTTTGCTGAACAGAAAGAAAACAATATTATTATTGAAGATATTGAAGGAACAGCTACACAAAATGAAATCATTCAATTTGAAGACGCAATCTGTTTCTTTGACCCTAAAAAATCAAAGATTCAAATGGATAATTATTTAAAAGCTTTTCCATTTGATTTTAAAATGGGTATCGAAAAAGGATATATTGATGCCATACTTAAAACACTTCGGATAGTTGTAACGGAAGGACAATCTGATTTGTTAGACTTTGCGACTGACCCTACAATTGAAGAATTTGAATTAAATTGGAATGATATGAATTTTGACGGAACAATCAAAACGTTGAAAGATACCAACCGTTATAGTGAAGAGAAACTTCTTTATCCAAAATATTAACCTAATCGAAATTAAATGAATTGTTAATTGGAGGCAAAGCGACAAGATGAAGTGGACTGAATTACAAATACAAACCTCAAATGAAGCGGTAGATGCTGTTTCGAATATCCTGATCGAATCAGGTTCACAAGGCGTGGCTATTGAGGATATACAAGATTTTTTAAATACGCCAGATGATGAATTTGGTGAAATTTGGGCATTAGATGAAGCTGACTTTTCTAAAGAAGGTGTTATTATCAAAGCCTATTTTCCAGACACTCTTTTTTTACCTGAATTGGTTCCTGGCATTCAACAAAGAATCAAATCTTTAGAGACTTTTGGTTTAACGATAGCGCCAAATACGTTGAAAATAGAAGAAGTAACAGAAGAGAACTGGGCAACTGCTTGGAAAAAATATTACCATCCTTTGCAAGTAACACGATTTTTAACTGTTGTTCCAAGTTGGGAAGAGTATGAACTAAAACAGGCAGATGAGCGTGTGATTCGTTTAGATCCAGGCTTAGCTTTCGGTACAGGAACTCATCCGACAACTATACTGTCCTTGCAAGCTCTTGAAACATATATTCGTGGAAATGAAACGATTTTAGATGTAGGAACAGGTTCAGGTGTATTAAGTATTGCCAGTAAAGCTCTAGGCGCCAAGCATGTTCATGCATATGATTTAGATGATGTTGCAGTAAAATCAGCCATGGATAATATTAGATTAAATGACTATGCTAAAGACGTTACTGTAAAAGCCAATGACTTGCTGAAAGGTGTAACGATCGAAGCAGATATTGTGGTAGCTAATATCTTGTCAGAAATCATTGTACCGCTTATACCAGAAGCTTATGCTGTTTTGAAGCCCGGTGGTTTATTTTTAACATCTGGAATTATTGAAGATAAAAAAGAACTCATTCTTTCTGAACAAAAGAAACAAGGTTTCACAATTATTCAAGTGCAACAAATGAAAGATTGGTGTAGTATTGTCGCTAAAAAACCGTTGGCGGAGGATGAATAAATGCAACGTTATTTTTTAAAGGATGATTTAACAGATTATCAAAAACAAACTATCTCCATCACAGGAGAGAACTTTCATCATATGGTAAAAGTGATGCGAATGAAAGTAGACCACCGCGTTTTTTTGGTAACGAAGAATCAGCAAGCTTTTATTGCTGAAATTAGCGCTATAAATGAGAAAGAAGTTCTTTTGAATTGGGTTGAAGATGACAATCGAGAACAAGAATTGCCGGTTAATGTAACGATTGCAAGCGGGTTGCCTAAAGGAGATAAATTGGATCTAATTATCCAAAAAGGGACGGAATTAGGAGCAAGTGCATTTATTCCGTTTTCAGGTGCTTTTTCAATTACCAAATGGGATGCTAAAAAAGCGGCTAAAAAAGTTGAACGATTACAAAAAATCGCACAAGAAGCAGCTGAACAGTCGCATCGTACAAAAGTTCCTATGGTTCAATCACTCGTTTCAGTGAAACAGTTGATTGAACTGAGTGAAGAATATGATACCTGCTTAGTCGCGTATGAAGAAAGCGCAAAAGTTGGAGAAGACCAAAACTTTGTTAAAGGATTAAAAAAATTATCAGCCGGCGGAAAACTGTTAATCGTATTTGGGCCAGAAGGCGGGTTGTCTAAAGAAGAAATCGATGCTTTCATAAAAAATGGCTTTTTACCTTGTGCATTAGGCCCACGAATTTTGAGAACTGAAACAGCTCCGTTATATGCATTATCTGCTATTTCGTATCATTTTGAATTGCTGCATAAATGAGAAATTTCTTTTTTGTCCCAACCAAAGAAGTCGGGTATAATGAAACTGCTATCACTAGAATAAGAAAGAAGGCTATAATATGACAGTACAATTAAACAAAACAATTGATCATACATTACTAAAACCAGAAGCAACTGAAGCACAAATTAAAACGCTTTGTGAAGAAGCTGCAAAATATGACTTTATGTCTGTTTGCGTAAACCCTACTTGGGTAAAGAAAGCTGCTGAATTGTTAGCAGGTACAGATGTAAAAGTATGTACCGTTATTGGTTTTCCTCTAGGAGCTAATACATCTGAAGTTAAAGCTTATGAAGTTGAAAATGCGATCAAAAATGGTGCTACTGAAGTAGACATGGTCATCAACATTGGAGCCCTTAAAGGTGGAAATGACACTTTAGTACAAAGTGACATTGAAAGTGTTGTAGCTGTTTCAAAAGGAAAAGCTTTATCTAAAGTAATTATTGAAACATCATTATTAACAGATGACGAAAAAGTAAGAGCTTGTGAACTTGCTAAAAAAGCAGGAGCAGATTTTGTTAAAACTTCTACTGGATTTTCAACAGGTGGAGCAACACTTGAAGACATTAAATTAATGCGTGCAACTGTTGGACCAGAAATGGGCGTTAAAGCGAGCGGCGGCGTTCGTACAACTGAAGATGCACACCAATTTATTGAAGCAGGAGCTACACGTTTAGGTTCTTCAAATGGTTTAGCAATCGTAGAAGGATAATCTGATAGCAGTTAGATGAATAAAAAAGTGAATAAACTATTTGATAGAATACGAGTCTCAAGTACGGCTCGTATTCTATTTTTCTAATTAAAAAAATAAAGACTGTTTTATTTGATTTTTGTGTTTATATTGAAATAAGCGTGTATTATGAGTATAATGTACTGTAAATACATGTGGTAAAGCACTCATTTGGAGTGCTTATTTTGTATTAATCTAGTTATATGAAAAGCAAGATTAGTACTTATAAACTAGTGATAAACGAAAAGAAGGTGGCAAGATGCCCAAAAGTAAAGATTATACTGCACAAGAAGTAATTGCTCTAACCGTTACTTATATGAATAGCAATCATGTAGCTTTTGTCAAAAAGGCATGCGACTTTGCCACAAATGCTCATAAAGATCAGTATAGAAAATCTGGTGAACCGTATATTATTCATCCAATACAAGTTGCAGGGATTTTAGCAGAATTAAAAATGGATCCAGTAACGGTAGCGACTGGATTTCTTCACGATGTTGTTGAAGATACTGAATATACTTTTGAAGATATTTCAAGAGAATTTTCTCCTGAAGTGGCTATGCTTGTAGATGGTGTAACGAAATTAGGAAAAATAAAATATAAATCACATGAAGAACAACAAGCAGAAAACCATCGTAAAATGTTGTTGGCAATGGCTAAAGATTTAAGAGTGATCATGGTTAAACTAGCTGACCGATTGCATAATTTGCGTACGCTAAAGTTTCATAGACCAGAAAAACAACGACGCATCGCAAATGAAACGCTTGAAGTTTATGCTCCGCTTGCTCATCGTTTAGGGATCAATTTAATCAAATGGGAATTAGAAGATACTTCTTTGCGTTATTTGAATCCTCAACAATATTACCGGATTGTTCATTTAATGAATTCTAAAAGAGAAGAAAGAGAAACGTATATTTCTGATTCAATCTCAAAAATTCAAGATTCTATTGACGAATTGAGCATTACTGCAGATATTACGGGTCGACCAAAACACATTTACTCTATTTATCGTAAAATGCGAGATCAAAAGAAACAATTCGATCAAATTTATGATTTGTTGGCTATCCGTGTTATTGTAGATTCAATTAAAGACTGTTATGCCGTATTAGGAGCAATCCATACGCGATGGAAACCTATGCCTGGTAGATTTAAAGATTATATTGCTATGCCAAAATCCAATATGTACCAATCGATCCATACTACGGTTATTGGAGAACACGGTAAACCCGTTGAAGTTCAAATTCGTACTAAAGAAATGCATGAAATAGCTGAATATGGTGTTGCGGCTCACTGGGCATATAAAGAAGGTATCACTAAAAAAGTTGAAGACGATTCTGATGGTAAAAAAATCTCTTGGTTTAGAGACATCATTGAATTACAAGATGAATCCAGCGATGCAAGCGACTTTATGGAAAGTGTAAAAGAAGATATTTTTAAAGATAAAGTCTATGTTTTCACACCAAAAGGAGACGTTAGTGAATTGCCTTCTGGTGCTGGGCCATTAGATTTTGCGTTTAATATTCATACAGAAATTGGCAATAAAACCATTGGGGCTAAAGTGAATGGGAAAATAGTTCCTTTGAATTATAGATTGAAGACAGGAGATATCATTGAAATTTTGACTTCTCCTAATTCATACGGTCCGAGCCGTGACTGGATCAATTTAGTCTCAACGAGTAAGGCTAAAAATAAGATCAAGCGTTTCTTTAAATTACAAGACCGTGAAGTCAATATTGTCAAAGGTCGGGATATGCTTGAGAAGCAATTAATTGACATGCAATTTCAACCTAAAGCGTTTCTTACCAAGAATCATATCAAATTGCTTTTGGAGCGCTTCAATTTCACTTCAGAAGACGACTTATATGCGGCTATTGGTTATGGTGAGTTAACAGCATTAGTAGTAGCCAACCGATTAACTGAAAAAGAACGAAGAGACCGAGACAATGAAAAGAAAATTCAAGATATCGCTTCGATCGAACTTAAAACTAAAAAAGAACCAGAAAAAATCAAAATAAAACATGAAGGCGGCATTGTCATTCAAGGAATCGATAACTTACTGATTCGTATTAGCCGTTGTTGTAACCCCGTACCAGGCGATGAAATTGTTGGATATATAACCAAAGGCAGAGGCGTTTCGATTCATCGGAAAAACTGTCCTAACGTTATCGCAGCAAAAGATGCTGAAAATCGACTAATTGATGTTGAATGGGAAGATACAACTTCTAAAAGCCAAGAGTATAATGCTGAATTGCAAATTGTTGGGTATAATCGTTCTGGGTTGTTGAATGAAGTCCTGCAAGTTGTCAACAGTATGACGAAAAATTTAAATAATGTAATGGGAAAAGTAGACAATAATAAAATGGCCACAATTACGTTAACAGTGGGTATCCAGAATATCCACCAGTTGGATAAAATTATTGATAAAATAAAATCTATTCCTGATGTTTATGGTGTAAAAAGAATGTCTTCTTAAGCACATTAATCAAGTAGAAAACAGAAAATTGCCCGTCCTTGTGGGCGAATTTCTGTTTTCTTATTTTTTTGATCAAAAAATATTAACAATTCAAAAGGTGGTTTAAAAATGAAAGTAGTCATTCAGCGTTCAAAGCAAGCAAGCGTACGTATTGAAGAAACAGTTATAGGAGAAATATCGCATGGGTTTGTTTTGTTAGTCGGTATAGAGGAAGAAGATCAGCAAGAAGATATTGATTATATGGTACGTAAAATCAGCAAAATGCGTATTTTTGAAGATTCTCAAGGGAAAATGAATTTAAGCCTAGCAGAAGTCAATGGAGAAATATTGTCGATTTCTCAGTTTACACTTTATGCAGATACAAAAAAAGGAAATCGCCCCAGTTTCACTAAAGCCGCAAGACCTCAAATTGCTATTCCACTGTATGAAGCCTTTAATGCTGGTTTAAGAGAAACTGGAGTAACGGTTCAAACGGGTGAATTTGGTGCAGATATGCAAGTCTCAATCTTAAATGATGGCCCAGTGACCATTATTATTGATAGCAAACAGCGTTGAGTTAAAGAAAAGAGCTAACAACGATAGGAATATTTCCTCCGTTGTTAGCTCTTTTTATTTATGGGATAAAGTATTGATTTAAAGATTGATAAATGATTTCAGCAATGGATGTTTGGTAGGATGAAGTATTGACAGTAATTTGATCCACATCACTATTTAAATACCCTAATTCAATTAAGATAGCAGGCTGGGTATTTTCTCTCGTAACATAGAAATCTCCAAAACGAACACCATTATTAGGTAGGATCCCATTTTGTTTTAAGTTTCCATTTACGATTTCAGCTAAAGGCATATCTTTGTCATGGTAGTAATAAGTTGTCGTACCACTGATTTCATTAGCGTGTTCCGTTGAATCATAATGTAAACTGATAAAAACATCGGCATTAGCCTGATTGCTGATAACTGTTCGTTCATCTAAGCTAACAAACGTATCATCAGAACGAGTCAATATCACATTTGCTCCCGCATCGCGTAATCGATTAGCAACAAGTTGAGCTGTGTCTAACGTTACTTCTTTTTCATAGAATGTATTGGCTAAAGCACCAGGATCGTTTCCGCCATGTCCTGCATCAATCACGATCGTTGCTTCAGCTAATGAAGTGACATTAGCTGTAGGCGCTGGTTGTTGATCAGCTGATAAGTCTACTACCCAATTGGCTACATAGCCGGTTTGTCCATCTGCTAATGTGATTTTGTACCAATCTCCTTCAGTAGAGAGGTAGGTAAAGCTTTCTCCTTTGTCAACTGTTGTGACAACTGTACTTTCAACTGAAGGACCACTTCGAATATTTGTTCCGGAGCTACGTGTGGTCACTGTTTGAATAGGAGCTGAATTATCTTCGGCACTAGCGACCGTCGTTGTAGCTAATGGTGTTTCATTGATTTTAATCAAATCTGAACTGATCCAAGCGACTTGGCCGTAATATTGAATTTGAGTCCAACCTTCTTGTTGGAATAATACGGTAAGTTCTGTTCCATTGGCTACTTTACCAAGAATTTCAGAATCCAGATTGCTTTCGCTTCGGATATTTACTTCTTCACCGGTTACAATACCTATTTTATTGGTTGCGGCACTTACTTCCGTATTTTCAATCAACCAGCTAGCGATCCATCCAATCTGATCGTTGCTTAGGCGTACTTTGTACCATTCATTTTCTTCGGTAAGCATCGTTACT
Source organism: Carnobacterium inhibens subsp. inhibens DSM 13024 (assembly GCF_000746825.1). Classification (NCBI taxonomy): domain Bacteria; kingdom Bacillati; phylum Bacillota; class Bacilli; order Lactobacillales; family Carnobacteriaceae; genus Carnobacterium; species Carnobacterium inhibens. The sequence goes on from NZ_JQIV01000006.1 coordinate 373,618, forward strand.
TTTTCGCCACCAGTGACCTGTGTCATGATATCATAGGAAAGACCTGGCCCTGTACGAACATTGACCACACTAGCATCAACTTTGATCGTTCCTTGATTAGCAAGAACAACTGTAGCAAATGCAGTTAGTCCAATGAATAGTGTAATGATAAGCAATGAAACCATTTTTTTTATTTTTTTTAATGTCAATTTATTTTCCATTAGAAGTTCACTACTTTCTTAATTACGAAAACGCAATCAATTATAAAATATATGTACTATTTGATTATAGCAATGTTACACTTTAATATGCAATTAAATCCTTATATTCATCAACTTTTTTTAGAATGAGAAAAAAAGTAAGCAAGGATTAAACTTTCTGTCCTTGACAATGTTTAGACTTTCTTGTAATCTTACATTATTATATCAATCACCCAATGAAAGAAAAAGTAAGTAATTCTAGCGTGTGAATAGAGAGGGTTTCCTTAGGCTGAAAGAAATCCCCGTAGACTTAACTGAAAGACATTCTGGAGGGTTAGCAGTGAAAAGCTGCTACGTTACGAGCGTTAATCGTTGAGGAAAACTTAGGTTTTCAAACAAAGGTGGTACCACGTATAATGAACAGTCATTCGTCCTTATTCTATTTAGAATAAGGGCGTTTTTTTGTATTTTTTAATAAAAAGATTTGTAGAAACTAAAGGAGTGTTGAATAATGGCAATTCAAAAACCAAAAGGAACAGCTGATTTATTACCAGAAGAGTCAAGAAAATGGCAATATGTTGAAGAAATTTTAAATATGGTGTTGGCTGACTATCAATTTGGAGAAATCAGAACACCTATTTTTGAAAGTTATGATTTATTTTCTCGTGGAGTAGGCGAAACAAGTGATATTGTTTCAAAAGAAATGTACGATTTTTATGATAAAGGCGAACGTCATATGTCACTTCGTCCTGAAGGAACAGCACCAGTTGTTCGTGCGTTTGTTGAAAATAAATTATTTGGTCCAGAGCATGCGAAACCTTATAAAGTTTATTACAAAGGTCCAATGTTCCGTTATGAACGTCCTCAAGGCGGAAGAATGAGACAGTTCCATCAATTAGGTGTGGAAGTATTCGGAAGTACGAATCCTGCAACTGATGTAGAGACAATGGCTCTTGCAATGGCTTTATTTAAAGAACTTGGGTTAGAAAAGTTGACATTAGTCATCAACTCTTTAGGTGATGCTCAAAGCCGGATTGATTATAAAGAAGCACTTGTTGCTTATTTAGAACCTCATTTTGAAGAACTAAGCAAAGATTCTCAAACACGTTTGCACAAAAATCCATTACGTGTATTAGATAGTAAAGATACAAAAGATAAAGAAATTGTGAAAAATGCGCCTTCTATTTTAGATTACCTCAGTGAAGATTCAAAACAACATTTTGAAGTGGTCAAAGAAATGTTAACGGCACTAGATATTCCTTTTGTGGTAGACAGCAACATGGTAAGAGGATTAGATTATTATACGCATACAATTTTTGAGGTCATGAGTGATGCTCCTGGATTTGGCGCAATCACAACAATTTGTGCTGGCGGACGTTATGACGGATTGGTAGAAGAAGTAGGCGGACCGGCTACACCTGGATTTGGTTTCGCACTAGGCTTGGAACGTTTGATGATGACGTTAGAAGCAGAAGAAATCGAGATTCCAGATCTTCATGAAGTAGACGTTTATGTTGTTGGTTTAGGGGATGCAACGAATATTGAGACTCTTAAAATTGTTCAAGCCGTTCGTGAAGCTGGGTTATCTGGTGAGCGTGATTATATGTACCGCAAAATCAAAGGGCAATTTAAAACAGCGTCAAAAATGAACGCTAAGGTGGTCATTACACTAGGCGATGCAGAGTTAGAAAATAAAGAAGTCAATTTTAAAGTTATGAAGACAGGGAAAGAATTTAAAGTTTCATTAGCAGAAATTTATAAAGACTTTGAAAAATTATTTAATTTAAAACTAGCAGATATGACAGCTTTTAATGATTTTTTCAATAAAGAAGACTAAAACGATTAATTAGTGATAGGAGCTGGAATAAATGGGAAAAAGAACAGAATATTGCGGGAAAATTTCTCGCGATTTATTAGGACAAGAAATAGTGTTAAAAGGATGGGTACAAAAAAGACGAGACTTTGGCGATTTGATTTTCATCGATTTACGAGATCGTGAAGGAATCGTTCAAATCGTTTTTAATCCAACTTTTTCAAAAGAAGCATTAGCTATTGCTGAAGACATTCGCAGTGAATTTGTACTGGAAGTAAAAGGGAAAGTGGTTGAAAGAAAAGAAGCTGTTATCAATAAAAACATTTCAACAGGAGAACTTGAAGTAGAAGTATATGAAGTGACTGTTTTAAACACTTCAAAAACAACGCCTTTTTATATCGAAGATGGTGTAGCAGTATCGGACGATAAAAGAATGCAATACAGATACTTGGATCTAAGACGTCCTGAAATGACACAAAACATGATTCTACGTCACCAAATGACAAAATCAATTCGTCATTATTTGGATGATCATAACTTTATTGACACTGAAACACCTTATTTAACAAAATCAACTCCAGAAGGAGCGCGAGACTATTTGGTACCATCTCGAGTTCATCCAGGTCATTTTTATGCATTGCCTCAATCACCACAATTATTCAAACAACTCTTGATGGGTGCAGGATTTGATCGTTATTACCAAATTGTTCGCTGTTTTAGAGATGAAGATCTGCGCGGGGATCGTCAACCTGAATTTACCCAAGTGGATATTGAAACAAGCTTTTTAGAACCAGAAGAAATTCAATCATTTACTGAAGAATTATTAGCTAAAGTACTAAAAGATACAAAAGGTATTGAATTAACTTTACCATTCCCACGTATGGGATATGACGAAGCAATCAGTCGTTACGGTAGTGATAAACCCGATGTTCGTTTCGGGCTAGAATTAGTAGACGTTAGTGAGTTAGTTAAAGAATCTAGTTTCAAGGTATTTAGTGGAGCAGTAGAAAATGGCGGAGCTGTTAAGGCTATTAATGCTAAAGGCGCTGCAAGCAATTATTCTCGAAAAGACATTGATGCTTTAGGTGAATTTGTCTCTGTTTATGGAGCAAAAGGCCTAGCTTGGTTGAAAGTTGAAGACGATGGCTTAAAAGGACCAATCGCTAAATTCTTTAAAGAAGATGCTGAAGCATTGATTGAAAAAATGGATGCTGAAGCAGGCGATCTATTGTTGTTTGTGGCTGATAAAAAATCAGTTGTCCATGATTCATTAGGTGCGTTGCGTTCAAAATTAGGGAAAGAACTAAAATTGATCGATGAATCAGTTTATGCCTTTATGTGGATCGTCGACTGGCCATTACTAGAGTACGATGAAGAAGCAGGACGCTATTCAGCTGCTCATCACCCGTTCACAATGCCGAAAGAATCGGACATCGAATTGCTTGAAACAGATCCTGGGAAAGTATACGCTCAAGCTTATGATATTGTATTAAATGGATATGAATTAGGTGGAGGATCACTTAGAATCCATACTCGTGAATTACAAGAAAAAATGTTTGCTGCATTAGGTTTCTCAAAAGAAGAAGCAGAAGAACAATTTGGTTTCTTATTAGAAGCATTAGAATATGGTTTCCCTCCTCATGGTGGAATTGCATTAGGTCTTGATCGGTTTGCTATGCTGCTTGCTGGCAAAGAAAATATTCGTGAAGTGATCGCTTTCCCTAAAAACGGAAAAGCAACAGATCCATTAACGGAAGCACCAAGCTTAGTTAGTGAAGCTCAACTTGATGAATTATCGATTACAACAACTAAAATTGAAGATTAAGAGTCAATAAATCGGCTTTGATAGTTAGAAGACGCGAGTACATTAGTTTGCTCGCGTCTTTATTTTTTAAAGAATAGATTAAATAAAAATTTTGCTTGTTATTCATAGGCAGTTTTGACAAAATAGAATCAGAAAACTATTTTATGGAGGTTTATACATGAACGCAAAAAGATGGAGTGCAATCGGGATTGCATTAGGTATATTTATATTCTCATTCTTTTTCAGCAATTATTTTTCTTACGTTGCACAAAAACAAGAAACATCTGAATCCCTAAGTGATAGCTTAGTAGGTTTATTGGGTACAGAAGCGCTTGAAGAAAGAGTGATAGAAGCGGGAGACAGTTCAAATCGTATTGTAGTTCTAACTGTAGATGGAACCATCTTAGCTGGCCAATCGTCTGGTTTAACAGGAGACATTACATATAGTCATGATTATTTTATGCAACAATTGGAACAAGTCTTATTAGATGATACGATCAGTGGGATCGTTTTATCCGTTAATTCTCCAGGTGGCGGAACCTATGAAAGCGCTCAGATAAAAGATAAATTAGTTGCAATCCAAAAAAATACCAATAAACCCATGTATGTTTCAATGGGGAGTATGGCTGCTAGTGGTGGTTATTATATTTCAGCATCAGCTGAAAAAATATTTGCTGCTGAAGAAACGATGACAGGATCTATCGGAGTCATTATGTCTGGTATGAATGTTAGTGAGTTACTGGAAAAACTTGGTGTGGATGATACCACGGTCAAGAGCGGCGAATTTAAAGATATTGGATCTTCTACAAGAGCAATGACTGAAGAAGATACCGAAATATTACAAACAATGGTCAATACTTCCTACGATCGTTTTGTAGAGGTTATTGTCGAAGGTCGTGGGATGTCAGAAGAAGAAGTCAGAAAAATAGCAGATGGTCGTATATATGATGGAGTTCAAGCCGTTGATAATGGATTAGTAGACGAGATTGGCTACCAAGAAGATGCTATTAAAGCCATTCAAAAAGATTATACACTAGAAGATGCAGAGATTTTTAGTTATCAAGTCCCTACATTATCCTTTTCATCATTATTTAGTTCGAAATTAAGCGGATTATTTCAATCAACTAGCACCCAAGAATCAGAGCTTACTGAATTGATCTCCGCTATTGGAACAGTAGATTCTCCGAAGATGATGTATTATTACGGAGGTGAATAATATGACCACAACTCTTGAAAACAAAGAGCAGGATAAAGCAAAAAAAGGAGATACAAAAGAGTTAGATCTAAATGAGTTGAAAAAATCATTAGCTCAGGAAGAAGCAGAACTTGAAAGATTAAAACGACTAAAACGCTTAAAACAACAAGAAGAAAAAACATCCGAAATAAGTCCAACAGAAGATCAACCAATGGATGATTCTAAAATTGAGACAGATAAGCATGAAAGAAAAAATATGAGTCCTCAAGAACTTAGAGATGCAAGGAGATATTATTGGCAACAAAAGCAAAAAGAAGAAGAACGCAAGAAAAAGCCTTATAATCATTTTCCGTCATTTTTTTATGCGGGTTTTTGGTTCCGTTTATTTGCTTTCATTATTGATCTGATTTTGATCTGGAGTATCAATCGATTAGTTGTCCAAACGATCTTTCTATTGTTGCGTTTACCACTTAACGATAATGATTTTTCAGCTTATTCATTAAGTAAATTAGTTGTTTATCTTTTATACTTTGTACTTTTAACAAAAGCTACAAATGGTCAAACAGTTGGAAAGATTATTTTTGGACTTCGATTGATCAGTTTTAAAGAAGAACAGTTAAGTTGGGGAACGGTTCTCATTCGGGAATGTTTTGGCCGCTATATTTTAAAAACATTTCCATTTATCTATTTAATGGTATTGTTTACTCAAGAGAAGCAACACTTAGCTGATTTTTTCAGTGATACAGCCGTTGTTTCTGAAAATCTGATTCGAGCGAGTAAATTATCTTTAGAGTAACAACCTAAATGAAACTAATCTAATCTGGGTTGTTCTTTCGATAAAACTAGCTTAGAATAAAAGAAAATGTACTTAACGTTAGGAGAAAAAAAGATGGTTTTATTAGGTTCACATGTTTCAATGGGTGGAAAAAAGATGCTGCTTGGCTCTGCTGAGGATGCTGCAAGTTATGGTGCTACAACATTCATGATTTATACAGGTGCCCCTCAAAATACAAGACGAAAAGCAATTGAAGATATGAATATTCCTACAGGAACAGCTTTCATGAAAGAAAACAACTTATCAAATATTGTTGTACATGCGCCTTATATCATAAATTTAGGCAATACGATCAAACCTGAAAATTTCAGTTTTGCTATTGAGTTTTTAAGAGCAGAAATTTTAAGAGCTGAAGCTTTAGGTGCAAGACAGATCACAATGCATCCAGGTGCACATGTTGGAGCTGGAGCGGATGCAGGAATCGCGCAAATTATTAAAGGGCTAAATGAAGTCTTGCATAAAGATCAACTAGCTCATATCGCACTTGAAACAATGGCTGGTAAAGGAACTGAAGTAGGCAGAACGTTTGATGAATTGGCAAAAATAATGGATGGTGTGACATTAAATGAAAAATTATCCGTCACACTGGATACTTGTCATCTAAACGATGCAGGCTATAATGTAAAAGAAGATTTTGACGGTGTTTTAAATGAGTTTGATAAAATTATAGGATTAGACCGTCTAAAAGTTGTCCATGTGAACGACTCGAAAAATCCCCAAGGCAGTCATAAAGATAGACATGCAAACATTGGATTTGGAACGATCGGGTTTGAAGCTTTGAATAAAGTGGTTCATCACCCACAATTAGAATTGTTACCTAAAATATTGGAAACACCTTTTGTAGGAGAAGATAAGAAAACTAAAAAAGCACCTTATGCACATGAAATCAAAATGCTAAAAGAGCAAATTTTTAATCCAAAATTATTAGAAGATTGTTTAAATTAAAGAACTAAAGAGTCAGCATAGTATGCTTGCTGAAAAAAGGGAAAAATAAATTTTGTTTTTCTTTTTTTCTTACGCTATTATTTCCTAAAATAAGCATTTTATGTCATACTTAACTTAAAAGGACAGCTTATAAAAAAGGACAGCAATTTCTTTTCATCCTTAAGTCGGATGTGTTGATTTAGGAATTAAAGTATACTTAGTCTATTAAATAATGAAAGAAAGAAGGATGACAAATGAAAAATATGAAGAGTGGAACAAAAGTAATTATAGGGATTATTATAGCTGTCGTTATCATTGCGATACCTCTGATTAGTTCATATAATGGATTGATCAATGAAGAAAGTAAAGTAGATTTAGCTTGGTCACAAGTTGAATCACAATTACAACGTAGAAATGATTTGATACCTAACCTAGTTAATTCAGTTCAAGGAGCTATGGATCAAGAAGAGGATGTGTTTACTGCAATCGCAGATGCACGTGCTTCACTGAGCAGTGCTGGATCAATGGAAGAAGAAGTAGAAGCGAATAATGAAATGAACTCTGCTTTATCTAGATTATTAGTTGTAGTAGAGAGCTATCCAGAATTGAAATCTAATGACAACGTAACCGCATTGATGGATGAACTTGCTGGAACAGAAAATCGAATTGCTGTTGAAAGACAACGTTACAATGAATCTGTACAAGGTTATAATAACAAAGTGAAACGTTTCCCTGGATCTATTATTGCCGGCATAACTGGATTCTCAGAAAAACCTTATTTTGAAGCCGTTGAAGGTGCAGAAATCGCGCCTGAAGTTAACTTTGATGATGAAGAATAATCGTTATGTCTTATGCACGAGGAGGAAATCTAGTGAAAAAAATTAAGCATATTTCATTTTTGAGCACCTTATCGCTACTTTTCAGCTTATTGCTTTTAAGTTTATTTCCTCTAACGGTTAAGGCTGCTGTTGATTATCCTGAACCCTCTAATGAATTTTATGTTTTTGATGAAGCAGATTTACTTTCAGATGAAACAGAAAAATTTATAATAGATGTAAATAAACACTATGAAGATACTCAAGAAAAACCACAGATAGTAGTGGCGACCGTAAATAGTTTACAGGATGTTACGATTGAAGAATATACCGTTGAATTGTTTGAAAAATGGAAAATTGGTGGGGCTGATTTAGATAATGGAGTCTTGATTCTATTATCTGCTGAAGAACGTGAAATCCGGTTTGAAATTGGGTATGGTTTAGAAGGTGCTCTTACTGACAGTGGAACAGGAGCCATATTAGATCGTAATATCGATGCTTTATCGAACAATAATTTTGATGCTGCCTTGAAAAATATTTTTACTGAAACAGCTGTAAAAGTTAATGAAGAGTATCAATATGATGATGACACGATTTTTTCTGGTTATAATGTAGATACTTCAGAGTACAATGATGATGATGGAGGTTTTTCATCCATTATTGTTGTGGTGATCATCTTTTTTGTTATCAGCAGCTTCTTTGGCGGTGGCGGATCTGGTGGCGGAAGAAGACGAGGCGGTATGTGGCCTTTATTACTAGGAATGTCTGGTGGAAGTCGTTACCGTGGCGGTGGCGGTTTTGGCAGCGGAGGTTTCGGTGGCGGCGGCTTCGGCGGAGGTGGAGGATTTGGCGGTGGCGGAAGTTCCGGTGGCGGAGGTTCCAGTCGTGGATTTTAAAGTATAGCCAAATTCCTTTAACTTAAAACATTAAAATCAAAGAAAAATTTTTCAATAGTTGGACCATTAACAAGACAAAAAGACATTGAACCAAGATTTGGACTGTGCCCTGTCAAATAGACAGGGCACTAATCAACTAATGGTCTAATAGTGAAGTATACGGTATGAAAATAGAAACCGAATCAGATGATTAAGAGGGATAAAATGAGAAATATTAAAATGACAATTGAGTATGATGGCGGCAGATATTTGGGTTGGCAAAGACTCAGTGATTCAGACAAAACCATTCAAGGAAAAATAGAGAATGTTTTGACGTCAATGACAGGAACCAAAATTGAAATAATCGGATCAGGTCGTACGGATGCCGGAGCTCATGCTAAGGGGCAGGTGGCTAATTTCAAAACAACATCTACCATGGACTGTGCAGCGATGCTGGACCATCTAAATCGCTACCTCCCAAGGGATATTGTCGTGAAAGATCTTGAGGAAGTACCGGAAAGATTCCATGCTAGATATAATACTAACGGGAAAAAATACAGCTATTATGTCTGGAATAATAATGTGCCTTCTGCATTTGAGCGCAACTACAGCTACCATCTTCCTGTAGAACTTGATATTGACAAAATGAACGAGGCTTGCAGCAAACTTGTCGGAACCCACGACTTTATTGGTTTCTCTTCTCTTAAAAAGTCGAAAAAATCAACTGTTAGAACTATCAATGAAATCACGATCCAAAAGGAAGGCGATTTATTGCACTTTACGTTTATTGGTGAAGGATTCCTTTATAAAATGATTAGAATCATCATGGGGACGCTTCTGGAGATTGGGGAAGGGATAACTGATCTGGAAAATATTGATGCCATATTTGAGAGTGGAATCAGAAGCAATGCCGGAATGACGGTGCCTTCTCAAGGACTATTCCTAGATGAAGTTTATTACAATTAACAAGGCCGAGATGGTCATCTGTATGAAAGTATTCTTCTAAGTAATCTGCAAAAATATACCTATATACTTTTATGAAGATACCAGAATATTTACCAAGAAAAATAAAAGAACTTGAAGAATAAAGCTACTAGGCTATTATTCTTCAAGTTCTTTATTTTAGTGTGTGGGTTGGGTAGAGGGATGTAAAAAATCATAACTTATTGAGTAATTTTTTTGTGAGCTATGATTAGTTTTGTTCATACTTCTTGTGTTCGATTTGAAGAGTATTGATAATGATGGCAGCCGTTTCTTCAATAGATTTTTTAGAAACATTAATGACCAAACAACCTAATTTTTCGTATAATTCTTTTGCAAAATCTAATTCTCTATCAATGCGATCTAATTTAGAATACTCCGTATCGGGATTCATTCCATACGTTAACATTCTTTCTCGACGTATAGAGTTTAAGGCTTCTCTATCACTTGTTAAACCGACTATTTTTTTAGGATCAACTTGCCAAATTTGTTCTGGAATATGCGCTTCTGGGATAAGAGGCAAATTAGCTACTTTATAATTTTGGTTCGCTAAAAACATGCTTAATGGTGTTTTAGATGTTCTTGAAATCCCAAGCAATACGATGTCTGCTTCTAAAAAGCCTTTAGGATCTCGTCCATCATCAAATTTTACCGCAAATTCAATTGCCTTTATTCGATTGAAATAGGTTTCATCTAAAAGATGCAAAGCTCCTGGCTTTTGTATAGGAACCATTTCAGAACGTTTTTCAAGTTCGCTTATGATTGGAGAGAGTGGGTCAAAAAAAACCAATTCATGTTTTTCACAAAACGTTTTAGCTGTCTTATTTAATTTTTCATCTACCAATGTATGAAGGACGATCGCATTATCGATTTCTGCTTTTTCTAGAATAGATAAAAGGGTGTCCGATCCGCGAATGAAAGGGTAAGCTGAAACTTTAATATCTGCATCAGGAAACTGAGTCATAGCAGCTTGTCCAAGTTGACTAGCTGTCCCGCCTACTGAATCGGAGATAATATAAAAATTAATAGTTGATTTTGAAGACATGTTTTTCCTCCTTGTAGTTCTGTCTGTATACTTATTAGTATACAGGAACTCTCAACTAAACGACAATGAATCACTTAAATAACTCTCAGATTTACAGCTTGATTATACACCAATAAATACGTTATACTACTTGTTGGTAAATGGATCATGTAAAAGGAGGCGATCACTTATATGACAGCAGTAGAACAAGCCATTGAAACGTTAAAAGAACATGGTTACAAATATACAGATAAAAGAGAAAATATGTTATCCGTATTTGCAGCTGAAAATCGATATTTAACAGCTAAAGAAGTACAGCTTGGATTAAAAGAAAGATATCCTTCTATTAGTTATGATACGATTTATCGAAATATCTATACGTTTGTAGAATTAAATGTGCTAGAAGAAACAGAATTAAATGGTGAAAAAATGTTCCGTTTTGGATGTAAACATACTGGACATCATCATCATTTTATCTGTACAAGCTGTGGGAAAACAAAACAAATTGAAATGTGTCCCATGAATTTTTTTGAAAATCAGCTAAATGGATGTAAAATCGAGTCTCATCGATTTGAAATTTTTGGGAAATGTGAAAAATGTTCTTAAAAAAACAACTGAAAATGCAATAAACTGGTTATTTTTATTAAAATAATGAAATGTTGTATTGACGTGAAAAAATACATTCGATATAATAAGGAAGGACAGTGTTTATGAATACGCTAATAAATTAGTGTGTTCTAAATAACGGTTACTTTTTAAAGCACGGAGGGAGGGAATTTAATATGTCAAAAACAGTTATTAAGAAAAATGAATCTCTTGATGATGCTCTTCGTCGCTTCAAACGTTCCGTTTCAAAAACAGGTACTTTACAAGAAGCTCGTAAACGCGAATTCTATGAAAAACCAAGTGTGAAACGTAAGAAAAAATCTGAAGCAGCTAGAAAACGTAAATTCTAGTAAATTGCTTTTAGGATTGAGGGTGGGAAAGTCTTGTCACTTTTAGAAACCATTAATGAAGACATTAAAACTGCGATGAAAGCCAAAGATAAAGAAACTTTAGCTATTCTACGTATGTTAAAAGCTGCATTGCAAAATGATCAAATCAGCAAAGGTAATGATTTAAGTGAGGATGAAGAGTTAACAGTTCTTTCTCGCGAAATGAAGCAACGTCGTGAATCGCTTGCAGAGTTTAAAGATGCTGGTCGAGAAGACTTGGTTGATCAAACAGAAGCTGCTATTCATACCGTTGAAAAATATTTACCTCAACAACTTTCTGAAAACGAACTTAAAGCGATTATTCAAGATGCTGCTACGAAAGTAGATGCTAAATCTATGAAAGATTTTGGCAAAGTTATGGGAGTTGTTATGCCTTTAACAAAAGGTAAAGCAGACGGTAATGAAGTCAATCGTTTAGTAAAAGAGCAATTGAATGCATAAAGGGTAAGTTATTACCTTTTATAAAAAGAGGAGGTGAGACAATTGTCTCATCTCCTCTTTTTTACATAGTGTATTAAACTGTTTTTAATAAATAAACTAATTATTTTTAACTATACTGTATACTTATTTGTAAGAAGTTTATTACCTACTAAAGAAGGGGTGATAATATGAATGAACAATTTCAAGAAGCACTAACATTGAGAAAAAAATCAAATTATGAAGAGTCAAAAAATTTGTTTTTAAACTTAGTAAAAAAAATCCTGATCATGCTTCTATCAACTATCAATGTGCTTGGAGTTATGACCTATTGGGAGAAGAAAAAAAAGCTGTTCCATTCTACGAACAGTCGATTAAATTAGGATTAGTTGGTGAAGATCTAGAGGGCGCTTATGTTGGTCTTGGAAGTACTTATCGCACTCTAGGGGGAATACAAAAAAGCTAAGTAAATATTGTTAGAGGGGATAGAAAAACATCCAAGTAATGAAGCTATGAAAGTATTTTTATCAATGACGCTTTACAATCTAAAAGAACACAAAAAAGCAACAGAACTATTATTGACTATATTGTTAGATACTAAAAAAAATGAAAATATTATTATGTATAGAAAAGCCATTGAACTTTATAGTGCAAACTTAGACACTGTATGGGATAAAGATAATATAGATATATAATTTTTTTGTTAAATTCGTTTATGTTTTATGTTTAATCTCTAAGTAAATGAAATTGTATAAAATCAAGTGACAAGAATCCTATTACATTAGAGTTGTTTTTTATAGAGGGCTCTAATACACAATTATGAGGTATGCTAAACAAATTCGCGTATCGCTTTTGTGATAGGAAGGGGATTTTATAGTAACCACGAATGTCAGACTTTTTTTGGAGTGGAGAAAACCACTTCTTTTTTTGTACACTATTATCCGCAAAGAACCTATCGTTCTAAGCGATGTTTTCAGATGTTTCACGATAGTCGATGGACTTAACCAATGAGTTTCTGCTTGATTCTTTTGTAATTGTAATAGTCGATAAAGGGAATGAGTGTCCGTCCTATTTCTTCATAGCTATGAAAAACTTATTCATAATCTAATTATTAATTCAAAAATAGTGAGAGTGGGACAAAAAGCGTTTAGACCCGAATCACTGGAACGAATAAGCGCAGTATGGTCATCGACCATCGAGCATAAGCACTGTAGGCTAACGCCTAAGTGTATCATGTCTGTACGTAGCTGAAGCTACTACAGTCATGACAAAGTGGACGTCGGGTTTGCTTTTTGGAGCACGTTTTAGAATAAACATTCGTATATAAAGAAGTGGCTGGGATTTTTGTATCAGCCTCTTAAAAATTATACAGCCGTTTATTCCGGAAGAAAATTCATTTGAATACCAACACTATATAACAAATATCTCTATTTACTTATGAAAATAGTAGATTCCTTATAGATTGATTTAGTTATATTAAAGAAGAAGTATGTGTTAGAGATTAAGATTTAAACACTCTTTTAACTTCCATTTTACCAGTTTTCCTTTTTTTAATTGGTTTTCTATCTAAAGAAGGAAAGCTTCATTTTATACGAAAAATGTGCTATTCTTTAAAGTATAGAAAGATAAAGGAGAGTGTTGTTTGTTTGACTAATTTAACGAACGAAACACGTTTGGTAGACTTGAAAAATGAAAATCATACATCTTTATTATTTGGTGCCCAAGATAAGCATTTAGCTTTATTAGAAGACGCAATGGATGTTGTTATCAACAGTCGTGGAAGTCATCTAGAAATTATTGGCACAGAAGAAAATACAGCTACAGTTGAAGAAATCTTTAATCATTTAGAAGAATTAATTAAACGTTCGATTCAAGTAGGGCCTTCCGACGTTGTAACGGCCATCAAAATGGCAAAAAATAACACTCTACATTTTTTTATTAGTATGTATGAGGAAGAAATTGGAAAAGATCATGCTGGAAAACCGATTCGAGCAAAAACGTTTGGTCAACGTCAATATATCCAATCGATTAAAAAAAATGATGTTACCTTTGGTGTTGGTCCAGCCGGAACTGGTAAAACTTATTTAGCAGTAGTAATGGCCGTGTCAGCAATGAAAAAAGGGGAAGTAAAAAAAATTATATTAACTCGTCCAGCAGTTGAAGCAGGAGAAAATCTTGGTTTTTTACCGGGTGATTTAAAAGAAAAAGTGGATCCTTATCTACGTCCGATTTATGATGCTTTATATAATGTGTTTGGTTTAGAGCATACCACTCGTCTAATGGATAGAAACGTAATTGAAATCGCACCCTTAGCTTATATGAGAGGACGTACACTAGAAGACGCTTTTGTTATTCTTGATGAAGCACAAAATACAACAAAAGCTCAAATGAAAATGTTTCTTACGCGACTTGGTTTTGGTTCAAAAATGATCGTCAATGGTGATGTTACGCAAATTGACTTGCCAAGAGGGGCAATGAGCGGATTAGTCCATGCGGAGAAAGTCTTGAACCAAGTTAAAGGAATCAATTTTGTTCAATTTGATTCAAATGATGTTGTGCGTCATCCAGTAGTAGCAAATATTATAAATGCATACAGCCAAGAAAAAACAATGACTGAAAGTAAAAAATCGGATACTGAAAAAGTGAGTACTGAAAAAAACAATTAGGAAGTGAATGAATGAGAAGAAATTTACGACGCCTCCAGAAAAAAATGGGCAATTTTTATATTCCTTCTATTCTATTACTTTCATCTGTGGCGTTGTTTTTTATTATGTATAGTACGGTTAAACCAAAAGCCTTAGATATTAAATTATTTCAGGTGGCAGAAGAGACCATACGAGCAAATGCAACAGTTGAAGATACAGAAAAAACAGAAGAAAATAAAGAAACGATTGCTGCAACCGTTTCTCCTGTATATACGTACAACTCAGATTTAAAAGACTTGCAAACGTCTAAAATAGAAATACTATTTGCTACAATTGATGAAATAAAACAAGACGCTGATAAGAAATATCAAGATGACCTAAAAGAAGCGAGGAAAAAAGCTTCTGAAAATAATTCATCTATAACCTCTCAAGAACTAGCAGAAATAAAAGTAAATAAACTAACGAATGAGGAATTACTGGGCTTATTTAAAGAAAAATTAAATAACTTAGAAGATTCGACTAAAGAGTTTATTGAAATGCTTCCAGATTGGGCTGTTTTAGATTTAATAGAAATTGATCAATCCGTTTTAACAAGTATGAAAGAATCAATAACTTCAGTAGTTTCAGAGTTTATGTCTCAGCCTATCAAAAATGAAGAATTAAATGACATTAAATTAGAAGCAAATAATAATTTAGATTATTCAGACTTAGATTCTAACAATCAAAGGATAGCTAGTTTGATCATTGATAATGCGATCGTAGAAAACAACATCTACAATGCTAATGCTACTGAACAAAAGAAAGAAGAAGAGAAAGCGAATGTTCAACCTGCTTTGATCTTACAAGGGCAAGTGATTGTTCAAGAAGGCCATGTTGTGGATAGCAATGATATGCATCAACTTGAATTGTTGGGTATGCTAGATGATACTTCATCAAGACAATCCTTATATGGTTTGATCGTATTGATTTTTACACAAGCCTTGTTATTATTTTACTTAGGAAAATTCAAGAAAGAAGACGAAGTTGATCACGGCAGTCAAGTCACATTTTATTCTTTGATTATGATTGCTTCTTTATTATTGATGAAAAGTTTGCAATTGATTCAAGATACTGACTTAGAATATATTGGTTTATTGTTTCCAGCTGCCTTGGGTTCCATGCTACTAACAGCATTTGGATCTCGCAGGTTTGGAATATTGGCGAATGGATTTACTGCAGTATTTTCAATTTTTATTTTTAGCCCAGATTCTGGAACAAGTTTTAGTATTGTCTTAGTGCTATTTTATCTGCTAAGCGGTATGATGGGTACCATGATCACACGAAAAAAGATCACGACTCAGTTTTGGACGAGTTTCATTTGGGTCACTGTATTTAATGCTTTGTTTATCCTTTCATTTATTTTATACTTAAACATACACATCTGGTCGCACCAAGTTTTTCTGATGATCATATATGCACTTTCAAGCGGGATTATTTCATATTTATTGGCTATTCTATTAACACCTTATGTTGAAGTATTATTTAAAGATAATGCTGTATTAACATTGACAGAATTATCCAATCCGAATAGTCCGTTGTTAAAAGAATTGCTGACGAAAGCACCTGGAACCTATCACCATAGTTTAATGGTAGCGAATTTAAGTGCAAATGCAGTTGGAGCTATTGGCGGAGATTCATTATTTGCGCGTGTGGCTTGTTATTATCATGATGTTGGCAAATTACGTCATTCGCTCTTCTTTGTAGAAAATCTACCGCCTGGAATGGAGAATCCACATAATTTATTAACTCCTTTTGAGAGCAAAGAAATTATTTTTGGACATGTTTCTGAAGGCGTAAAGATGTTGGAAAAAGCTAAATTTCCTCAATCTATTATTGATATTTGTGCTCAGCATCATGGAACAACCCTCATGAAATATTTTTATGTTACAGCTAAAGAACAGGATGACACAGTAACAGAAAGTGATTTTAGGTATCCAGGACCAAAACCTCAAACAAAAGAAGCAGCTGTTATTAATATTGCGGATAGTGCTGAAGCGGCCACTAGGGCAATGTCACATCCAACAAAAGAAACTATTGAAAAATTCGTTCATGATTTAATCAATAGTAGGATTACGGATGGTCAGTTTGATGAGTGTTCTATATCATTGCAAGAGTTGAAAATCGTTGAAAAGGCAATTTGTGAAGGGCTGAATGGAACATTCCATTCAAGGATTGAATACCCGGCTTTAAAAAAAGAATAATTAGCTGAATTTGATTATAGTGGAGTAAAAAAGGAGTGAGGAAGTTACTTATGGAATTAGATTTGTATGATGAAACAAACCAGGTTACGCTGGAACAAAAAAAATTAGTGAATTCTTTACTAGCATTCGCAGGGGATCATCTACAGTTGCCGGCAGATACTGAAATGTCGGTAACATTCGTAGACGATGAAAATATTCAAAAAATCAATAAAACATATCGTGGCAAAGATCAACCAACCGACGTGATCAGTTTTGCTATGGAAGATGAAGTTGAAGATGAATTAATGATCAACTTTGATAATTTAGATGAACCCATTCCGAGAAATATTGGGGATATTATTATTTCAGTTGATAAAACAGCAACCCAAGCCGAAGAATATGGACATTCTTTTGATCGTGAATTAGGATTTCTTGCTTTACATGGTTTCTTACATTTAAATGGATATGATCATATGAATCCTGAGGATGAAAAAGAAATGTTTGGGTTGCAGAAAGAGATATTAGAAGCCTATGGACTTAAAAGATAAAGAACAGGTCGGTAAAAACTCAAGCTTCTTTGACTCTTTTAAGTATGCATTTAAAGGAGTTTTAACGGCCTTTCAAGAAGAAAGAAATATGCGATCACATATTTTAATTGGGTCTATTGTCTTAATTTTATGTGCATTCCTTGATCTGACTATCAATGAATGGTTATGGGTTCTTTTCAGTATTTTTTTAGTAGTAATAATGGAAATTTGGAATACTGTTATAGAGAATGTAGTTGATTTGGTGACTGGTGATACTTTTCATCCTCTGGCAAAAAAGGCAAAAGATATGGCAGCATCGGCTGTACTACTAACAGCTGGTTTTTCAATTATTGTAGCGTTGATTATCATTTTACCAAAATTATGGCAAATACTATTCTAAAGGAGATCACTTGTTATGCACTCTACGGATCAAAAAGTAGAAGAACTAATTACAAAAGCAACGGATATGTTAGAAAAGGCGTATGTTCCTTATTCTCATTTTCCAGTTGGAGCAGCACTTTTAACAAAAGACGGGAAAATTTTTTCAGGTTGCAACATTGAAAATGCCTCTTTTGGTTTAACTAATTGTGCCGAACGTACAGCTATTTTCAAAGCAGTGTCTGAAGGGAAAAAGGAGTTCGACTATTTAGTTGTAACAGGCGACACAGATGGTCCAATCTCACCTTGTGGAGCATGTAGGCAAGTACTCGCAGAATTTTGCGGACCAGACATGCCTGTCTTATTAACGAATAATAAAGGAAATAAACAACTAACAACGGTTAGCGAATTGCTACCCGGAGCGTTTAAATCGGAGGATATGGTTTAATGAAAAATACGAATGAGCACAAATCAGGTTTTGTTTCTATTGTTGGGCGTCCAAACGTTGGTAAATCAACATTATTAAATAGAATTGTAGGACAAAAAATAGCAATAATGAGTGATAAAGCTCAAACAACAAGAAATAAAATACAAGGTATCTATACTACGCCAGAATCACAAATTGTATTTATCGATACTCCTGGTATCCATAAACCTAAACACCGTCTAGGAGACTTTATGGTAGACTCGGCTTTTAGTGCTTTTAGAGAAGTAGATGTTATTTTGTTCATGGTAAATATTGCAGAAAAACGCGGTCCTGGAGATAACTTCATTATTGAAAGATTAAAAACAGTCAAAAGCCCAGTATTTTTAGTGCTGAATAAAATTGATAAAATTCATCCTGATCAATTGCTGCCAATTATTGAAGATTACCGTTCATTAGTAGATTTTGAACAAATCATTCCAATTTCTGCTTCAGAAGGCAATAATGTTGATACATTATTATCAGAAGTAACAAAATACTTGCCTGAAGGACCTCAATTTTATCCAGAAGACCAAGTAACCGATCACCCAGAATACTTTATCGTTTCTGAATTAATCCGTGAAAAAGTTCTGGAATTAACGAGAGAAGAAGTTCCACATTCTGTTGCTGTTGTTGTTGAAAGTATGCAACGAAATGAACTTGGAAAAGTTCAAGTACATGCAGCGATCATTGTTGAGCGTTCAAGTCAAAAAGGAATTATTATTGGAAAAGGCGGGAAAATGTTAAAAGACATTGGTATCCGTGCTCGAAAAGATATTGAAGTTTTATTAGGAGATAAAATTTATTTAGATCTTTGGGTAAAAGTTCAAAAAGATTGGCGTGATCGCCAAACGAATTTACAAGATTATGGTTACCGTAAAGACGATTATTAAAAAAATAGATAAAAAATAAAACCATAAATTTTTGTGGTTTTATTTTTTAAGCGCGGATCGTGTGTAGGAGGTTTTTTTATGGCTCAGGTAGAAGAAGTAGAAGGCATCGTGTTATCTGTGCGAAATCATCGCGAAAATGATCAATTGGTTAAGTTGTTTACAAATCGTTTTGGTAAACGCATGTTTTTTGTTAAAGGAACCAGAAAGCAAGCAAACAAACTAAAAACAGCTGTATTGCCTTTTACAAAAGCGACTTATATCGCTGACATCCGTGACACTGGACTTTGTTTTATCCGTGATGCAAAAGAGGTAGAACAGTATAAAAGCATGCAAACGGATATCTTCTTGAACGCCTATGCTACTTATATCTTAAGTTTAGCAGATTCGGCCTTAGAAGATGGCATAGTGGACAGTACACTCTTTCACAGAATTGATCGCTGTTTGACTGAGATCGATGAAAAAACCGATCCAGAAATTGTGGTAAACATATTCGAAATTCAAATTTTGCCTTATTTTGGAGTTGCACCTGAATTTAGAGGTTGTCGTGTGTGTGGAATAACAGAAGGTGTATTTGATTACTCTGGCAGTTATGGTGGACTGCTATGTCAGAATCATTGGCATTTAGATAAACACCGGTACCATGCCAGTAGGAGAGCCATTCATTTTGTACGTTTATTTTCAGTCGTTTCTTTAGACCAATTAGGATCTATCAATGTCAAAGAAGAGACAAAGCGCGAAATTAGAACATTGATCGATATGATCTACGAAGAATCAGTTGGAATCAAGTTGAAAAGCAAAAAGTTTATTGATCAGATGTATTCCTGGGGTGATCTTTTAGTGAATAAAAGAGTTCCACCTGAGGAAACCACAGACTAGGATATAGGATAAGAAAGTAACTGTTGACAATAGTCAATAGTGAAGGTTATTATAGGTTTAAGTAAATAACCAGCGATGAAAGAAAAAAGTAAAGACTTTACCTCTATAGGAGCGAATTTGGGATAGTGTGAGCCAAATATAGACAAAGTTTTGAAAGGCATTCTGGAGCTGTTCGATAAAAGAGATGCTAGTTTTTATTAAACTAGAATTAGGGTGGAACCGCGATTGTACTATCGTCCCTATGCTGACACACTTGTTAGCATAGGGATTTTTTTGTATTGTTTTTAATAAAGTCGTTACTAAACGATCTAAAAATTTAAGAGGAGAATGACATTATGAAAGAGAATAGCTTAACATTTCAAGAAATAATCATGACATTACAGAAATATTGGTCTGATCAAGGTTGTCTACTGCTTCAATCCTACGATACAGAAAAAGGAGCAGGAACAATGAGTCCGTACACATTTTTACGCGCTATTGGACCAGAACCTTGGAACGCGGCCTATGTAGAACCTTCAAGACGTCCAGCAGATGGTCGTTATGGTGAAAATCCTAATCGTTTATTCCAACACCATCAATTCCAAGTAGTTATGAAACCTTCTCCAGATAATATTCAAGAACTTTATTTAGAAAGTCTTCGCTTACTAGGAATCGATCCTCTTGAACATGACATCCGCTTTGTAGAAGACAACTGGGAAAATCCTTCAATGGGTTGTGCAGGTCTTGGATGGGAAGTATGGTTAGACGGTATGGAAATTACTCAATTTACTTACTTCCAACAAGTTGGGGGATTAGAATGCAATCCTGTAACCAGTGAGATTACTTTTGGATTAGAACGATTAGCTTCTTATATTCAAGATGTTGACAGTGTTTATGATATTGAATGGACTAAAGGGGTTAAATATGGTGAGATCTTTATTCAACCTGAATACGAACACTCTAAGTATGCTTTTGAAAACAGCAATCAAGAATTGCTTTTAATGTTGTTTAATGAATATGAAAAAGAAGCAACTGCACAAATTGAAGCTGGATTAGTTCATCCTGCTTATGACTACGTGTTGAAATGTAGCCATACATTTAATTTGCTGGATGCTAGAGGTGCCGTTTCCGTTACGGAACGTGCTGGATACTTAGCTCGTATTCGTAACATGGCTCGTGCGATCGCAAAAGCTTTTGTTATTGAACGCGAAAAATTAGGTTTCCCTTTGCTTCAAGCTCAATCTGCTGAAAATAAGGAGGCAAAAGAAAATGACTAAAAATTTATTATTAGAAATTGGTTTAGAAGAAATTCCAGCTCACATCGTAACTCCAAGCAGCAAACAGTTAGTCCAAAAATTAACAGCTTTTCTAAAAGAAAACCGCTTAGAACATGGAGAAGTGATCCCGTATTCTACTCCCAGAAGATTAGCGGTGGTTGTTAAAGATATCGCGGAAAAACAAGAAGATATTCAAGAATCTGTTAAAGGACCTGCTAAAAAAATCGCTCAGGATGCTGAAGGGAACTGGAGTAAAGCTGCTATTGGTTTTGCTCGCGGACAAGGAGCTACTACAGAAGATATCTACTTTAAAGAAATCAAAGACGTTTCTTATGTTTATGTTGATAAATTTATTTCAGGTAAAACCGTTAATGAAATCCTTATTGGTTTAGGTGAAGTGATTGCATCAATGACATTCCCTGTAAGCATGCACTGGGCAAATCATTCATTTAAATACATTCGCCCGTTCCACTGGTTAACAGCTATGTTAGATGAAGAAGTGATTCCATTCGAATTATTAGATATCAAAACGTCTAATACCTCTCGGGGACACCGCTTTTTAGGCACAGATGTCACTTTTGCTAGTGCTTTAGATTATGAAAAAACATTAGAAGCAGTCTTTGTTATTGCAGATAGCGAAAAACGCAAACAGATGATTGTTACGCAAATCGAAAAATTAGCGAAAGATAATAAGTGGTCTGTTTCTTTAGATGAAGAATTACTTGAAGAAGTAACGAATTTGATTGAATACCCTACTGCTTTTTATGGCACATTTGATAAAAAATATTTAGATTTACCAGAAGAAGTATTGATTACTTCAATGAAAGATCATCAACGTTATTTCGGAGTAAAAAACAATGAAGGAGCTATCTTACCTTACTTTATCTCTGTACGTAATGGAAATGCTGAACACCTTGATATGGTTGCTAAAGGAAATGAAAAAGTGCTGACAGCTCGTTTAGATGATGGTCAATTCTTCTATGAAGAAGATCAAAAATTAACGATTGCTGCTTGTGTTGACCGCCTGAAACAAGTAACTTTTCATGAAAAAATTGGTTCGATTTATGAAAAAATGAACCGAGTGAAAGCAATTGCTCAACTTATCGGGAAAAATGTAGGGTTAAATGATACTGAATTAAAAGATTTGAACCGTGCTTCTGAAATATACAAATTTGATTTAGTAACCAATATGGTTGGCGAATTTCCTGAACTACAAGGAATTATGGGTGAAAAATATGCTATGATGCAAGGTGAAAATCCAGCAGTCGCTGCCGCTATTAGAGAACATTATATGCCTACTTCAAGTGAAGGGGAACTTCCTGAAACGGCTGTTGGAGCGGTATTAGCTATTGCAGATAAATTAGAAAGTGTTCTTAGCTTCTTTGCAGTTGGTATGATCCCGACTGGCTCGAATGATCCTTACGCGTTGAGACGTCAAACATATGGTATCGTGCGTATTATTGAATCAAAAAATTGGAGTTTCCCTATGGAATCTCTTAAAAAAGATATCTTAGCTGCAACGGTTATCGAACAAAGTGCATTAGCCCAAGGGTATGCTTCAAGTAACTTAGAAGTGATCGACTTTATTAAAGCTCGTATTCGTCAGTTGCTAGTTGGGAAAAATATCCGTCATGATGTGATTGATGCTGCATTGCATTCTCGTCAGGAAGATATGATCAAATTGATAGAAGCTGGACGTGAAATCAACCGTCATTTATCAGATACGGTCTTTAAACCAACTATAGAAGCGTTGACTCGTGTATTGAATCTAGCTGCTAAAGGGAAAGAATTGCTTAACCAAACAGAATTAACTGTAAATACCGATTTATTTGAAACAAAATCTGAACATGAATTATATGAAGCATTTAGTGCAATCGAAAAAACTGCTCATGATAGTACTAGCGATCAAAACTATCAAGCGTTTGAACAACTACAACCGTTGATTGATACCTTTTTCAATGAAAACATGGTCATGGCAGATGATGAAGCTGTTCGTAATAATCGTTTAGCTTTATTAATGAAAATTTCTAAATTTGTTTTATCTTTTGCAAGTGTAGATAAGTTAGTCGTTAAATAAATTTCCGCAAATAAGTTTACTTTGTGCTCCATTAAGGATAGAATTTTCCTTAGTGGAGTTTTTTTTAGTCAGCCTTATAAAGGAGTGGAAAAATGGATGATTATCAGTTAAATATGAAGCGAGTCTATGAAAAACCTGAGAAGGAAGACGGTTACCGCATTTTAGTTGATCGAATATGGCCTAGAGGGGTATCAAAAGATAAAGCAGCTATCAATGAATGGGCAAAAGAGATCACTCCATCTTCAACCATTCGCAAAGAGTTTGATCATCAACCTCAAAAGTTTGAATGGTTTAAACAAGCTTACTGGACGGAATTAACAGATAATCCTAGATTAGAGTCATTTCTAATTCATGTATTTGAGCAATTAGAACAGACACCTGTAACATTTGTCTATGCCGCAAAAGATGAAGAATTCAATCATGTGGTTGTTTTGATGGATTACATTAAGACAATAAAAGCGACATGATTTTTTATTATGAAAGTATATAAGCACGTTTGGAGGTCCTTATGTTAAAACGTTTTTTAAGTTATTATAAGCCGTATAAAAATTTATTTATTTTGGATTTTGGATGTGCTATTGTAGCAGCTATCTTAGAGCTGTCATTTCCACTAGTTGTTAATCGAGTCATTGATGATTTACTGCCTTCAGAAAACTGGACACTCATTGTGACTGCATCGTTGTCTTTGCTATTTTTATACATTGTAAATACATCACTGCAATATGTAGTCGTTTATTTTGGTCATAAACTAGGAGTAAACATTGAAACAGATATGCGTCGAGAACTATATGGACATCTACAGAAACAGCCTTTCAGTTATTACGACAATCAGAAAACAGGTAAACTGATGACACGCTTGACGACTGATTTGTTCGAAATATCAGAAGTGGCTCACCATGGTCCAGAAGATGTATTTATCACATTTATTACTTTAGGCGGTGCCTTCGCCCTTATGCTGACGGTACATGTCCAATTAGCTTTAGCTACATTTGTGATGATTCCTTTTATCACGATTGCTTTAGTTTTTTTCAACAAACGAATGACCAAGATCAATACAAAAATCTTTAATGACTTAGGTGAATTTAGTGCTGGAATTGAAGCCTCTGTCAGCGGAATACGTGTTGTACAAGCTTTTGCAAATGAAGAACATGAAGCTGGCAGATTTGAGATTCTGAACCAAGCTTACCGAAAATCAAAAATCTTATTTTATAAAATGATGGGGATCAGTTCTTCATATAATTACTTGCTCATCCGTTTGATTAATTTATTTGCTTTATTTTTTGGAGCATATTACACGATACAAGGTGAAATTACTTATGG
This sequence comes from Carnobacterium inhibens subsp. inhibens DSM 13024, assembly GCF_000746825.1. NCBI lineage: Bacteria > Bacillati > Bacillota > Bacilli > Lactobacillales > Carnobacteriaceae > Carnobacterium > Carnobacterium inhibens. The sequence continues at coordinate 398,129 of NZ_JQIV01000006.1, forward strand.
TGATTTTGTAGGATTTATTTTATTGTCCAATATTTTTGTTCGACCAATTGAAAAAGTAAATACAATGATTGAAAGTTATCCTAAAGGAATTGCTGGATTTAAACGTTTAACAGAAGAATTGGATAAAGAACCGGCGATTCAAGATAAAGAGGATGCCATTGAAGTGAAACGATTGAATGGAAATATTGACTATAAAAGCGTTTCTTTTTGGTATGATTCTTCCAAAAAAGTTTTAGATGGAATTGATTTATCCATTCAAGCTGGTGAAACTGTGGCCTTTGTGGGTCCTAGTGGAGCAGGTAAGACAACAATTTGTAATTTATTGCCTCGTTTTTATGAAGTTAATGAAGGTGAGATAACGATTGATGGCATCAATATCCAAGATATGTCGATGCATTCACTGAGAGAACAAGTTGGTGTAGTGCAACAAGACGTGTATCTTTTTCCAGGTAGTATCAGAGAAAATGTCGCTTATGGAAAATTGGATGCAAGTGAAGAAGAAATACGACGTGCTGTTCAATTGGCTCATTTGGAAAAAGTAGTTGCTGATATGCCTGAGGGACTAGATACGATCATTGGTGAGAGAGGTGTTAAATTATCCGGTGGTCAAAAGCAACGTCTATCTATTGCTCGGATGTTTTTAAAGAATCCGCCTATTTTGATCTTAGATGAGGCTACTTCTGCTTTAGATACTGAAACAGAACAAGTCATCCAAGAATCCTTAAACTCATTAGCAAAAGGTCGTACCACATTGATTATTGCTCATCGCTTAGCGACAATCAAGCATGCTACACGGATTATCGTTGTCAATGAAGAAGGAATTGCTGAACAAGGTAGCCATGATGAGTTATTAGCAAAAAATGGCGCATACAAAAAGCTGCATGACGCGCAATTTAGTTAATCTACTTCAAAAAAAGAAACCACTAAAGGGAATTTTAATTTTCCTTGTAATAGTGGTTTTTCTTATTTCGTGCGTTCAAGAGTAATGACTAACAAATGAGGTTTGTTGTTGATTCGAAATGGGAATAGGCTATTTCCAATTCCTCGGCTTACCACTAGTTTTTTTGAAGCATCTTGTTCGCTGTCGTAAATGCCAGTTGTATACTTAGGGGAAAATCCTTGGCCAGGAGCGTATAAAGGACCGACAAGGGGTACTCTTATTTGACCACCGTGTGCATGACCGCTGAATGTGATATCTGGCTGAATCAAAGGATTAGAAGTTAAATACTGTTCGAAGTACTCAGGATGATGAGCGAGTAAAAGTATTGGCATATCGTCTAGTGGACCTTGTACAGGTACTTCGCTAGGATAACTTTCATCTCTAACGCCCACTAAAGCTAGTTGAGTACCTTTTAAGTCTAAGGTGATTTGTGTATTGTTTAATAATAGGACACCGCTTTGGCTAATTTCTTTTTCCCATTCTGCCAATTGTCCGCTGCTTGTCTCATGATTTCCTGAAACAGCATAAGTTGGTGCGATAGCCATTAAAGAACTGCCGAATTCCGCTAGAGGGATATTTTTCAAATCAGCTGTACGATCCATTAAATCACCCGTTAGAAAAATTAGATCCGGTTGTACTTTTTCAATTTCAGAAAGTAACGTCTCAATTGAAATGCGATTTCTTTCAAAATGAGTATCTGATAGATGAACAATTTTTAATTGGTTTAATTCTTGAGGAAGGTCCTCTAGTGCAATAGTTTGGTATTCAATGTCTAATGAACGATTCTGGTAATAACCATAGACACAAAAAGAAATAGTTGGAATTATGAGTAAAAATAAAATAAGTTTAAATTTCTTCATTTGGTCTCCTTAGTGAAAACGTTTTTTAAAGTATAGCATATTACGTATTCTTCCTTGTTAATTAAATTAAAAAAAGTTATGGTTGTAAAGATGAAAAATAGTTTTAATAATAAGATGGCTGGTTTTAAAGCTTAAAATTAAATTGACTAAGGTATAATGAACGTAAGAAGAATTCAACAATTGAAAAGGACTGATTTTATGGATGCAACTAAAAGAAGAAACAGTATCGTTTCTATTTTATTACAAGAGAATAGAGCTGTAAGTGCGAGAAAATTAGCGTCAGAACTGAATGTGAGTCGTCAGATCATAGTTGGGGATGTGGCTTTATTGAGAGCAAGCGGAATGGATGTAATCGCTACACCAAAAGGATATGTTTTGGAATCAGAATCTATGACGAATAAATATATTGGCAAATTGGCCAGCCAACATAATGCTGCTGAAACCAAAGACGAGCTGTATGACATAGTAGATAATGGTGGAGAAATAGTAGATGTTATAGTGGAACACCCGGTTTACGGAGAATTGAAAGGACGATTAGCCATTTCTTCTCGTTATGATGCAGATAAATTTTTAGAAGCCATTGAAAATAAACAGGCTAATTTATTATCTGAATTAACAGATGGAGTACACTTGCATACTATTGCTTGTGCAGACAAAAAAGCCTTTGAAAGAATCAAAGATACCCTTGAGAATCATGGGTTTATCTATAAAAATTAAAAGGTGTCTTGACATCTTTTGATAAACGCCTATAATTAAGTTTGCCAACGTGTCAAGACACGTGTAAAGCACATCTGAAATTAGGAGTTGTCAAAATGAAAACAAGTAAAGTTCATAAGTTAACCATAGCAGCACTATTAGTAGCTGTTGGTATTTTAATACCGATGATTTCACCGATCAAAATTGTTTTAGAACCCGCTTCTTTTACATTAGCTAGTCACGTATCCATTTTTATAGCCATGTTTATCTCTCCAATCATTGCTATAACGGTAGCATTAGGAACAGCTGTTGGATTTTTATTGGGTGGTTTTCCCATTATTATTACTTTAAGAGCATTGACGCATGTCGTATTTGCAGGTGTTGGATCTTATATTCTGCTCAAAAAACCTGAGATACTCCAATCAGCCGTAAAAACGCAACTCTTTTCTTTGTTTATCGGCTTCCTTCATGCTGTTTGTGAAGTAATTGTGGTTTCAGCTTTTTATTTTGGTGGAGAAATGACAACTGCTTACTATGCTCAAGGGTTTCTTCAATCGGTCTTCTTGTTAGTCGGAGTAGGTACCATTATACATAGCATGATTGATTTTATGCTGGCACATATTGTATGGAAAGCATTAATCAGTCGTAAAACATTTGCAGCAACTGTTGCAAAGTTAAAATAAACAACTCATTCTGTTCAACTAACCCTTATTCTTTAGAAACTTTCTTCGGTTTACTAAAGGATAAGAGTTTTTTATTTTCAGAAAAGTAACTTGATTGATTCAACAAATAAAAAGGGGCGGTAAGGTTGAAATGATATCTTGCAATGAAGAATCTAAAATGTAGATTCTAGAAAAACAGTTATAGGATAAGAAAGCAATAACCATATAAATCCTAACGACTGTTATAAATACTAAATTGACTTTTGTGCATCAATTTTAAAATTTGTTTTATTGTACAAGATGTGCTAATATAAAACATGTATATTTCTGTCTGAGAATAGATTTTGTGAGTAGAGTCGCACTTGTTTTTTTGGTGCGGCTTTTAGAGACTTAATGTTATTTAGGATTAGGCGTAGCGTTCTTTATTTTTTAGTAAGAGGTGAACGAATTGGCAATGATGATTCCAGAAGAAACGGTCAATAAAATACGACAAGAAACCAATATAGCGGATGTTGTCAGTCAATATGTTCAGTTGAAAAAGAAAGGAAAAAACCTATTTGGCTTTTGTCCATTTCATGAAGAACGAACTCCTTCCTTTTCAGTTACAGAAGAAAAACAAATTTTCCACTGTTTTAGTTGTGGACGAGGCGGAAACGTCTTCACTTTTCTAATGGAAGTTGATGGATTAACTTTTCCAGAGGCTGTTATTAAAACAGCTGAAATGAGTCAAGTACAACTAGATGATTCTTTGGTGCAAAACCACGATCATAACAATCAAGCGACTGACTCAACAAAAGAAAAACTTATCCGCGTTCACGAAGATAGTGCTGAATTGTTTCATCACATTTTATTGAATACTAAAATTGGAGAAGATGCTCTAGACTATTTGACTCAAAGAGGATTGACTAGAGACATAATTGATACCTTTAATATTGGTTTTGCTCCACAAGAAAGAACTATGTTGCATCAGTATTTAATTGGAAAAAATAATGAGCAAGAGTTATTGCAAAAAACAGGTTTGTTTGTTGAAAAAGATAATGGAGATTTAATTGACCGATTTTACAATCGAATCATGTTTCCTATTCGAAATCAGCAAGGAAAAACGGTTGGTTTCTCTGGCCGGATTTTTCAACAAGACACTGAAGGAGCACCAAAATATTTAAATAGTCCTGAAACTCAGTTGTTTAACAAGCGAAATATTCTTTTTAACTTCGATCTTGCACGAGCCTCTATCAGACGAGAAAAAGAAGTTATCTTATTTGAGGGTTTTATGGATGTAATCGGTGCTTGGCAAGCAGGGGTGACCAATGGAATTGCTTCAATGGGAACCAGTCTGACAAATGAGCAGATTCATTTGATTGATCGAGTAACGGATCACGTATTAATTGCTTATGATGGAGATTCTGCAGGGATAGAAGCCACCAAAAGGGCTAGTGAACTTTTAGCGACAGAGACCAATTTTGATATTGAGATTATTCGTTTCTCTGAAGGTATGGATCCTGATGAATATATCAAAAAAAATGGGTCAGATGCTTTTAAAGAATTGATTGCTCACGGAAGAGATACACTATTTAGTTTCAAGATGGCTTATTACCGCAGATCGCTCAACTTATCAAATGAAAGTGAACGGTTAGGGTATATCGAAAAGATATTAACAGAACTGCTTAGTGTAACATCAGCTGTTGAAAGAGAACTTTATTTCAAGCAATTAGCGAATGAGTTTGAGCTTTCAATGGATTCTTTAAAAGAGCAATTTCAACAAAAGTTTCATGATTCTCGTAAAGAACGAACAAAAGAGAAGCATCAGCAAATGCAACAACGTTCTTCAATCGAGGTAACTGTTCCTCAAGTACAAAGGCAAAAAAGAAAGCCGGATAACATTGAATATGCAGAGCGTTTATTGTTAAATCGCCTATTTCATTTTGAAGAAGCGTGGATAATCGTAAAAAACGCTGCAGATGAATTCCACTTTGCACACGATGAGTATCAGATGGTGTTTATTTTGTATGAGAGCTTCCGTGAACATACAAATCATGAAGGTTCGATTGATGCATTCATTGATTTTGTTAAAGAACCGGAGTTGAAAAATTTAATTGTTGAAATTGAACTGTTATCTATCAGTGATGAAATTTCTACCAGAGAAGTTGAAGATTATTTAGATGTGATTTCAAGAAAATCCGTTCTTCAGACGCAGTTAAAGGAAAAACAAGAAGCCTTAACAGAAGCATCACGAAGAGGCGATAAAGAACAACTTCGAGTATTAATGATTGAAGTAGTCAATTTATCTCGATTATTGAAAAATTAATAAAATGAAATTTAATCATAAGTACTAGTAAGATTGAAAGAGGAGGCTTTTTAATGGCTGATAAAAAACCGAAAACAACAAAAAAAGCGTACGATAGTGAAGTAAAAGTGTTAATTAAAGAGTATAAAGCAGCAGGAACGATTCATTACGATGAGTTAACAAATAAAATAGTAACTCCTTTTTCTTTAAGTGTAGATGAAATGGATGAACTTATCCAAACTGTTGAAGATGCAGGCGTTGGGGTAGTTGGAGACGATGGTGGCCCAACAGCTCGTCAATTGAAACTGAAAGAATTAAAAGCAGAAAAAGATGCAGAGAAACCTGAAGACCTAACAGCTCCTCCTGGTGTGAAAATCAATGATCCGGTTAGAATGTATTTGAAAGAAATCGGACGAGTTAACTTATTAACAGCTTCTGAAGAAGTTGAATTAGCAATTAAAATCGAAGAAGGCGACCAAGAAGCTCGTCAACGTCTTGCGGAAGCTAACTTACGTTTAGTTGTTAGTATTGCCAAGCGTTATGTTGGACGCGGAATGCAATTCCTAGATTTGATCCAAGAAGGTAACATGGGATTAATGAAAGCTGTTGAAAAATTTGATTACAAAAAAGGATTTAAATTTTCAACGTATGCAACTTGGTGGATTCGTCAAGCCATTACGCGTGCAATTGCCGACCAAGCTCGTACAATCCGTATTCCAGTTCATATGGTTGAAACAATCAACAAATTGATTCGTATCCAACGTCAATTGTTGCAAGATTTAGGCCGCGAACCAACTCCAGAAGAAATTGGAGCAGAAATGGATCTGCCAACTGAAAAAGTTCGTGAAATTCTAAAAATTGCTCAAGAACCTGTTTCTTTAGAAACACCTATTGGGGAAGAAGACGATTCTCATTTAGGCGATTTTATCGAAGACCACGATGCAACTAGTCCAGCTGAAAATGCTGCTTATGAGTTGTTAAAAGAACAATTAGAAGATGTACTAGATACTCTGACAGACCGTGAAGAAAATGTATTACGTTTACGTTTTGGTCTTGATGATGGACGTAATCGTACTCTTGAAGATGTGGGCAAAGTATTTGGCGTTACGCGCGAACGTATTCGTCAAATCGAAGCTAAAGCTCTTCGTAAATTACGTCACCCTAGTCGTTCTAAACAATTAAAAGACTTTTTAGAATAAAATGAGTGAAGGCCGCCTAAATAAGTTCGTTTATTAGGTGGCCTTTTTCTATGGGAACAGATAAATTGTACGTTTAATAAGAAAAACTGGTATAATAAACGATGTAGGAATGAAGGGATGAATGACATGTTATCATTTGAAGAAAAAAAGGCTATCTTTGATAGTTACGAGGAATTAACGGCAACAAAAGTATCGATGAATCGATTGAACTACCATTTTAAAGACAGTGCAGTACCTAAAACAATGGCGATACGTTTCCTTCACCCGAATGGAAATGCGCTGATTTATGCAGGTTATTTGCCTAAAGAGGAAACAGATAAAGGATATGTTTCTGTTAGAGACGAAACGGAAGAAACGATTCGTTCTATGGTGGATCAAGCAATTGCTCACTTAAAGAAAACAGCTGATGGATATGAAGAAGGCTATACTGAATTATGGTTTGACAATAAAGGCGACATTTTACGGTTGGTTTATGATAATCCGACATGGGTGGTTGCCTTACCAAATGATCAAGTTGAAGGAGTTTTTAATACTAAAGATGCCGCAGAAGGCTATTTGATGGATGAGGAATTCTTCGAAGGATAAAGAAAAATCACTAAATGAAAGAAGTGTTGAGTATGGACGAAAGTCAACTATCCTTGCGTTTAAGTAGTGCTGCGGCTTATGTTGAACCAGGAGATCGTTTAGCGGATATCGGTTCTGATCATGCTTATCTACCTTGCGCTATCGTTAGCAAAGACCCTACTGTTTTTGCCATAGCAGGTGAAGTTGTGGATGGACCATTTCAAGCAGCGAAAAATCAAGTTCAGCGTCTTGGATTAACAGATCAAATCAGCGTTCGGTTGGGAGACGGTTTAGAAGTTCTCTCTTCAAAAGATGAAGTGAGTGTGATTACGATTTGTGGTATGGGAGGATCGTTAATTGCTTCTATCTTAGATAATGGGTTCAATAAAGGTCATTTAACAGGGGCCGAACGCTTGGTCTTGCAGCCTAACGTAGGAGAAAGAACCTTGCGTGAGTGGTTAGTAAACCATCAATATTCCGTCATATCTGAAGAGATCATTGAAGAAAATGATAAGATTTATGAGTTGATGGTTGCCAAAAAAGTACCTTCAAAAAAAATAACCGCAACAGAAACTGATTTAACATTTGGCTTTTATTTAAAAGATGAACAGTCAGCTGTTTTTAAAAAGAAATGGCAACGGGAACTTGAAAAAAACCAATATATTTTAAATAGTTTAACAAAATCAAGTACAGATCAACAAGCTAAAATAAAACAGTTCCAAGCAGAAATTCAAAAAATAGAAGAGGTGCTAAAATGACCGAGACCTATGGAAATGAGTTTGTTCAAAAATTTGAATCATTTGCTCCAAAACAACTAGCTGAATCTGGAGATCCAGTTGGACTAGCTGTCGGAACATTAAATAAACCGATAAAAAAAATGATGATCACATTGGATGTACGTCCTGAAGTGGTGCAAGAAGCGATCGAACAACATGTCGATTTTATCTTTGCTCATCATCCGCCTATTTTTAGACCTTTAAAAAACTTAGCAACTGATGATGCACAAAATAAAATGCTTGCTGATTTACTTAAAAATGATATAACGGTTTATTCCGCGCATACAAATTTAGATGTGGCAACAAATGGTATGAATACATGGTTAGCTGATGAAATTGGGTTAAAAGAAACAGAAATCATGCACGTAACAAAAAGACTTTCTTATAAAAAAATTGCAGTATTCGTCCCGAAAGAAAATGAAGAAGAAGTTCGAAAAGCATTAACAGCTGCTGGAGCGGGTCAAATTGGGCCGAATTACAAAGATTGCACGTATACATTTGAAGGTATTGGACGATTTACACCAATCAATCACGCTAATCCGACTATTGGCGAAATCGATCAAGTTGAACAAGTATCTGAAGCTCGTATTGAAGTCGTTTTTCCAGAACATTTGACACAAACAATTGAGAAAGCTTTATTTGAGGCTCATCCTTATGAAGAACCACCTTACGATTTGTATACCATTGAGAACTTTGTCGATGAATACGGATTGGGAAGGGTCGGAAATCTAGCAGAACCGATTTCAGTTCAGGAATTTGCTCAAAAGGTAAAAGATGTTTTTGGTGTGACTGGTTTGCGCTACATTACACCGGATAATCAAAAATTGATCCAACGCGTAGCAGTTTGTGGGGGAGACGCTGGGAAATATTATCCAGAGGCTCTTAGAAAAAAAGCAGATGTCTTCATTACTGGAGATGTTTATTACCACACGGCACACGATATGTTAGCGGATGGTTTGACGGTTATCGATCCTGGGCATCACATTGAAAGTATTTGCAAGCCAAGATTAGCTGACTTGTTTACACAATGGAAAACCGAAGCAAATTGGAATTTTGATATTATTCAGTCATCAATAAATACTAATCCTTATGAGTTCATTTAAAAACAATGTTGAAAGGAAGTTAATTCTTATGTATGAAAATTTAGTCCCTCGTTTTATTCGTTATGTAAAAACAGAAACACGTTCTGATGAAAATAGCACAACCATTCCATCTACGCAAAGCCAAGTCGCATTTGCTAAAACGTTAATGGAAGAATTAAAAGACCTTGGTTTAAGCGATATTGCCTATAATGAAGCCAATGGTTACGTTACGGCAACTTTGCCTAGCAATACAGAAAAAACAGTTCCCACAGTAGGCTTTATTGCTCATATGGATACGGCCGATTTTAATGCTGAAAATGTGAATCCACAATTTCATGAAAACTATAATGGAACAGCAATCGTTTTAAACGAAGAACAACAAGTTGTTTTAGATCCAAAAGATTTTCCTAATCTGAAAAATTACGTTGGGCAAACATTGATCACAACAGATGGAACAACGTTATTAGGAGCCGATGACAAAGCAGGAATCGCTGAAATTATGACAGCTATGGAAGTATTGATCAATGATGATTCAATTGAGCATGGTGATATTCGTGTTGGGTTTGGACCAGATGAAGAAATTGGGATCGGGGCAGATCGTTTTGATGTTCCGGGTTTTAATGCAACATTTGCGTACACAATGGATGGCGGACCTGTTGGCGAATTAGAATTTGAAAGTTTTAATGCAGCTTCAGCTATTGTAAAGATTCAAGGTAAAAATGTTCACCCTGGAACGGCTAAAAATACAATGGTCAATGCAGTAAAAATTGGAATGGCTTTTGATGCTTTATTGCCTCAAGATGAAGTACCAGAGAAAACAGATGGACGTGAAGGATTCTATCACTTAGTTGGAATCACTGGTGAAGTAGACGAAGCGACTTTGACTTATATTATTCGCGACCATGACCGTGAGCAATTTGAAGCGCGTAAAGCCTTTATGTTGGAACAAGTTGCAACATTAAATAAAGAATATGGCAGTGAACGAATCACGATCGAATTAAATGATTCTTACTACAACATGGGTGAGATCATCGAAAAAGATATGACTGTAGTTGATATAGCTGAAGAAGCGATGAAAAATCTTTCTATCGAGCCGATCATTGAACCGATTCGTGGCGGTACAGATGGATCTAAGATTTCATTCATGGGTCTTCCGACACCAAATATTTTTGCCGGTGGAGAAAACTTCCATGGCCGCTATGAATTTGTAGCAGTGGAAAGCATGGAAAAAGCGACTGCTGTTATTGTTGAGATCGCTCGTTTGAACGCTTTAAAAGGAGCATAAAGATGATTTTTTTATGGATCTATCTGCTTTTGTGCAATAGTTTATTATTTGTACTGATGCGTGTAGATAAACAAAAAGCCATAAAACATCAATGGAGAATCCCTGAAAAAACACTTTTATTTTTAGGCCTCATTGGTGGTGGAATAGGCGGTATCTTAGGGATGCGACTGTTTCGACATAAAACGACAAAAATTTCTTTTAAGTTTACATTTGCTTTAGGAACGCTTTTAGCTGTTTTAATGTTGGTGTATGTTAATTATTAATAGTAGTGGGGTTGAGACACAAGTCTCAACCTCTTTTTGCTGTGTTATGAATCATTAGCCTAAAACGTGCTCATTTTTATGTGGAATGCCCATCACGTAAAAGTGGGCTTCAAAACTAACGTCACTCTTTCGTCAACTGTAGTTTCACAAAAAAAGTTGAATTGTCTTATTTTTGAAGAGAACTTAATTTTCTGATTCATAAATTAAAGAATGGAAATGACACCTATTTCTCTCCTCATTATTATTTTGCGTATGTTAAAATAAGAGAGAATTGAGTTGAATGAGAGGATGTGTGAATACAATGGGATTGCAATTTGTATTAGGCCGTGCGAACCGAGATAAACGATCTGTACTATTGGATGAAATAGCAGAAAGTCTGACAAAAAATAGTGAAGAGTCTATCTTTTATTTAGTTCCGGACCATATTAAATTCCAAGCGGAAATGACTGTTTTGGAAAATTTAAGTCAATATCCTTATTTTAAAAAGAAACCCATAATGGGTATGATGCATTTACAAGTATTCAGTTTTACACGTTTAGCTTGGTATTGGTTAAAAGATACAGATATTTATGCTAAACCACAATTGACGAACACTGGATTATCGATGCTGATCCGTAAATTGTTGATCGAACATGAAGAAAAATTGACCATTTACCGTGGTGAAGTTCGAAAAGAAGGCTTTGTGCAACAGATGACAGATCTGTTTTTAGAGTTGCGTGGTGGACGCATTAGACAAGAAGATTTGGATCAAATGATGATTAATTTAGGGAATACACCTAAAGAAGCGGATTTTAAGTTAAAATTACAAGATTTATCTTTGATTTATCAAGCATTTGATGCAGCTTTATTGAATAAATATATTGAATCGGAAGACATTGTTTCTGCTTTGATCCAAAAAGTGGAAGAATTGGATTTATCTCAAACGACTATTTATATTGAAAGTTACTATCAATTTACAGCTCAAGAACAAAGTCTTGTGTTAGCTTTAATGAAAGCTGCTAAAAACGTGACAATAGCCTTGACCATAGATAAGGCGTACGCCGTTGAAAGACCTGAAATGTATAATTTGTTCCAGACGACAGGTATGACTTACTATAAATTGTATCAATTAGCTCGCCAGAATAATGTTCCAGTCTATAAAGACAAAATTATTCAAGTAAAAGACCAAGCTTATTGTGAGGAATTGAATCAACTGGAAGAGTTTTGGGTTGAGTCAAGTCAACTTACACCGACGAATACGGATGCTATTAACTCAACTCACTCGATGGGCAACTGTATTGAGGTATGGGCAGCAGAAAATAAACAAGCTGAAGTAACACATGTGGCTAAAGAAATTCGTAAATTAGTCGCATCTGGCAACTATCGCTATAGGGATATTCTCGTTCTTACTCGAAATATGGATGATTATTTATCTATTATAGAACCACTATTTACGAATCATGCAATTGAACTTTTTATTGATAGTGCAGAATTGATGAATCAGCATCCGTTAATAGAAGTTATTGATGCTTTAGTCAATATTTATAAACGGAATTGGCGGTATGCAGATGTTATGAGACTGCTCAGAACAGAGCTGGTCATTCCAATAACTGAAGGGGAAGAATCACTTTCTAAAGAACGAAGTCAACGAGTGAGTCAATTGGTATACCATACGCAAAAATTTAGAGAACGCGTAGACATAACTGAGAATGTTCTATTGGCGTATGGATATGAAGGCTACCAGTGGACGAAAACCGATCCATGGCATTACACACGCTATTTCTATGAAGATGCAGAATTTCAATCGGATAATGATCAACGTATTGAGCAAATAGCTAACTCCGTCAAAACAGATCTTACAGCATTAATTGTTCCCTTTTTTAAACGTTTAGAAAAAGCTCAAACGAGTAGAGAAGCCGCTAAAGAGCTGTATTTATTTATGGAAAAAGTTGGTATAAAAGATCAAATAGGTTTTTGGAGAGATCAAGCAATTGAAAATAATGATCTTGAAGAAGCACGTAAACATGAACAGACATGGCAGACATTTTTACAGTTGCTAGATGAATATGTGGAAGTATTAGGGGATGAACCTTTCGATTTAGATAGTTTCCATGCCATATTGATGACTGGGTTCGATAATGCTACTTATAGTATGGTTCCGCCAAGTATCGATCAAGTTACATTTTCTGGGATCGAAGGAACTCGTATTGGAACGGCTAAAGTTACCTTTATGTTGGGGGTTACAGATGCTCATTTACCTGCTAAAACAGAAAATAAAAGTATTTTAACGGAAGAGGACCGTGATTTCTTTTCACTTTTCTTAGATGAAACGCAGTATTTAAAACCAACTGTTGAAGCTGTTATGGCATCAGAACCATTTATTGCTTATCAAGCATTTTTAGATTCTTCAGAAAAACTAATATTCAGTTACCCAACGAGCGACGAAACAAAAAATGGACCGAAATTATCGCCTTATGTGGATCGAATTGCTAAAGCATTTGCTCTGCCGATCCAATCGAAATTAATGGATGTTACGTCAGTAGAAACGCCTAGTGAGCGAGACTTAATGGATTTTGTTGGGACAAAGAAAACAACAATGAGTCAGCTCTTAATGGTCTTACGCAAAGAGCAAGATCAAAGAGGCCAATTAACTGCTTTTTGGCAACACTTGTACTATGAGTTTAAAAGAGATAAACAAGTTGCCCGAACGTTTAATCATTTGCTGGTCAGTTTAGTCAAAAAGAATTTGCCAAAACCGCTTAAACCCGAAATCGCAACGGATCTATATGGAAAAGATCTGTATTTATCGGTTTCACGTTTAGAAGCTTTTTATGCAGATCATTACGGACATTTTTTAACTTATGGATTGAAATTGAAAGATCGAGATGTCTTTGAACTTTCTCCAGCAGGTACAGGAGAATTTTTCCATGATGCCCTGGACCATCTTTTTAAAATAGTCATTCAAAAAAATCTAACTCTAGATCAGTTAAACGAAGAAACCCTTGAACAACTGACAACAGAGGTTTTAAATGAACTTTACGGCAAACCAAAGTTCTCAATTCTAACGGCGTCTAACCGTATGAAATACATTCGCGATCAATTAGGCGCAACCATCAAAAAAATGGTGTGGGTCATTGGAAATCAAAGCCGGCGTACCAATATGAAAAATATTCAAACAGAAGTATTGTTTGGACAAGTTGCGAATCAACAAGGGATCAAAGGATTGTCTTTTCCGCTGAACAATGGCGGGACTCTTCATTTGCGTGGGAAAATAGATCGTGTAGATGCTATGACATTAGGCGATGATCATTATTTAAGCATCGTTGATTATAAATCAAGTGCGCATAAATTCAATTATCAAGATGCTTATTATGGCTTAGCTATGCAAATGATCACGTACCTAGATACAGCCCTTCAAAATGCCGTTGATCTGATCGGTCATAAAGCTAAACCTGCTGGAGCTTTTTATCTGCATGTATCGAATCCTTTTATGAAAAAAGGAACGTTCTTAGATGAAACAGCTTATATCAATGAGTTATTAAAATCCTATAAAATGGATGGCCTGCTGCTTGAAGATGAAGAAATGCTGCTTTCATTGGATCCGACAATCGAGCCGACAAAGGCTTCATTGGTTTATCCATTCAATCAATTGAAAAGTGAAGCTTTAAAGTCAAATAAATTTGTTACATTAGATGAAATGACTGCTTTGCGTCAGCACAATCAAAAACTGATTATAGAGGCAGGAAATAAAATAGTGGACGGTGTGACTACATTAAACCCGTTCTATGAAAAAAGACAGTTTATTCCTACTGTGAATGGTCCGTTACGGGCGGTTTCTCAATTCGATGCCATGTTGCCTGAAAATAACTACCGACGAATGGATGCTTTAAAAAGAGAAGATATTCTTAAAAAAATGCAAGAAGAGGAGGAAGATGAAGAATGATGAGCCCACTTCCGCTTAAACCTGATAATAGTCGTTTTACAGATGGACAATGGCAAGCAATCTATGAAGCAGGTCATAATATCTTAGTCTCTGCTTCAGCTGGTTCTGGTAAAACGACCGTTCTTGTCCAACGTGTGATCGAAAAAATAAAATCTGGGACAAATGTTGATGAAATGTTGATCGTGACGTATACCGAAGCTGCAGCAAAAGAAATGAAAGCTCGTATCCAGACTGCTATCCAGGAATCTGTTACTTCTGAAAGCGATATGGAACTGAAGAAACATCTCACCAGACAAGTGACTTTGATCCATCAAGCGTCTATCAGTACGCTGCATGCTTTTTGTCTGCAAGTGATCCGTCGTTACTACTATTTGATTAATCTAGATCCAATTTTCAGATTACTGACAGATGAGACAGAAATACTGCTGTTGAAAGAAAGTGTTTGGGAAGAAGTACGAGAAGAACTATATGGTGAAGAAGAAAGCTTATTCAAATCTTTGACAGCCTCTTATTCGAACGATCGAAGTGATGCCGGTCTAACCGACTTGATTTTCTCATTATACGAATTTTCAAGAGCCAATCCTAGACCAGCTGTATGGTTGGAACAGCTTTCTTATTTGTATCAGGTAGAAGACAATGATCTGACAAAAGGAGTTCTATACAAAGAACTGTTAAAACCGCAAATAATATCGGTGTTAGATAGTCTGGTAGAATTGTCACAAACGGCTGGTCAACTTGGAGAAGGCACTGATGAACTCGACAAACAAACGGAATTAGTAAAAAATGAATGGACCGCGTTACAAGAGATCCAAAATCACATTCAACAAGACAACTATCAAGCTGCGTACAATTGCTGCAAGTCTATTGAATTTGCTCGTTGGAAAGCTGTAAAAAAAGGTACTGATGAAGCAATCAAAGAAACGGCCGAAGAAATGAAGTTGTTGAGAGATGAGTACAAAAATCGGTTCAAAGAATTGATCAATGATTATTTTTCAGCATCGCCTCAAGAACAAATTGATCTTATGTTGAGTGCTGCTCCGCTGGTAGAGGAAATGGCACGTGTTACTCAGCTATTTACGGATGCTTACCGTCAACGTAAAGATGAACGTAATCTACTAGATTTTAACGATTTAGAACATTTGACTCTTCAAATCCTTGCTCAAATCAAAGACGAAGAATGGATTCCTACAGAAGCATCTATGCATTACCGAGATAAATTTAAAGAAGTCATGGTTGATGAATACCAAGACATCAACCAATTGCAAGAAAATATTTTACGTTGGTTAGCTCATGATCAAGCCGACCAAGGAAACCTATTTATGGTAGGAGACGTGAAACAATCCATTTATTCTTTCAGGTTAGCTGATCCAGGGTTGTTTTTACAGAAATACGAACAGTATGAGCATCATCAATCGGGTGAACGGATTATTTTAGCCGAAAATTTTCGTTCAAGGGGTGAAGTTCTGCAGTTTACGAACTTGATTTTTGAGCAATTGATGGATAAAGCAGTGGGGCAAATGGACTATGATGAAGCTGCTCAGCTCATTCAAGGTTTTACTGATTTTCCAGAGCTGCAAAAGCATCAACCTGAAATTTTGATTTATGAGAAAGGCACTAATGACCGTGAAGATGAGGAAGAAAACACAGAATCGGTCAATTGGGATATGCGGATCGAAGACAAAACGGAAGGCGAATTGTTGATGGTAGGGCAAAAAATACAAGAACTCATCCAATCACAATTCCCGATTTATGATAAACGGTCTAAAACGACTCGACCAATCAGCTATCGTGATATCGTGCTGTTGACTCCTACCAAGAAAAACAATCTGGTGTTGATGGAAATGTTCAAGCGTTTGTCGATTCCACTTCAGGTAAATGACACGCAGAATTATTTCCAAACAACAGAGATCACGATTATGATGTCTTTACTAAAAGTAATCGATAATCCTTATCAAGATATTCCTTTAGCTGCTGTTTTGCGTTCTCCAATAGTTGGATTGGATGAAAATGAATTGGCTTCAATCAGGATCAGCCAAAAAACGGGTGATTATTATGAAGCACTCAAAACTTTTTATCAAACGTATGCCGGTGAAGAAAAAGCCAGTCGATTTACTTCCCACTTATATAAGAAAGTCGATGTCTTTTTGAATCTATTAAATAAGTGGCGCGAACTTGCACGCAGAGACCATCTGGTTGCACTTATTTGGACGATTTATGATGATACAGGGTTTTTAGACTATGTTGGAGGAATGAGTTCAGGGAAACAACGAAAAGCTAATTTACATGCGTTATATGAGCGTGCAGCGAGTTACGAAAAAACGAGTTTTAAAGGATTGTTTCAATTTGTCCGTTTTATTGAAAAGATGCAAGAAAAAGATAAAGACTTAGCCGAACCGACTGCCATCTCTGAAGATGAAAACGCTGTTCGTGTCATGACGATTCATGCGAGTAAAGGATTAGAGTTTCCAGTTGTGTTTGTTCTTGATTTAACGAAGAAATTCAATTTACAAGATATCAAAAAAAGCTATGTGTTTAATGAACAATATGGAGTAGGAACGGATTTTAAAGATCTAGACCGCCGTATCCGATATCCATCTTTACCCGAAACGGCATTAAAAGTAGAAAAGAAAACAAAATTATTATCTGAAGAAATGCGAAAATTATACGTGGCTTTAACTAGAGCAGAAGAAAAACTGTTCTTAGTGGGTTCGTATAAAGATGAGGAAACAGCTTGGAAAGAATGGGGTGTTGTTACTGCGCATGCCTCTACTGTTTTACCAGCCGATATCCGGTTTACAGCAAGCAGTTTAATGAAATGGATCGGATTATCTCTTGTCCGCCATCCTTCAAGCAAAAACGACTATACCTCATTTACAGCCAGAAACGGATCTATTACCAACCATTCAGCACATTTCAGTATTCAATTTTATAATGAGACTGCGATTCAAGAACAAATGCATTCAACAGACACTGAACCAGATGAAGATTGGTTGGAAAAGTTAGATCAGCAGCAGGAGAAGGTAACCGCAAATGATGTTGCTACGCAGACCATCAAACAAGCTGTTGAATTGATGAATTATACCTATGAACATGAAGGAGCAACACACACGACCAGTTACCAATCGGTTTCAGAAATCAAACGGTTATTTGAAGAACCAGGTAGTGATCAAATGGTTAAAATTGATGTTAATCAACCGCGCAGCCGCAATCGGTATGTCGAAGAAACATTAGATAGACCTTTGTTTATGGCTGAACTGACCGCTCCTTCAAGCGCTGAAATAGGGACTGCTACTCACTCAGTTATGCAAGCAGTTGATTTGACTACTTTACCTACGAGAGAGTCACTTGAAACGTTGATTGCTTCATTGATTAAAATGGGTGTGTTAAAAGAAGACGTTGCTTCAAAAATCAAAATAGAACAATTGGTTCAATTTTTTACCACACCGTTAGGAAAAATGATTTTGGCCAATTCAAAAGTGGTTCATCGTGAAGAACCGTTCTCACTTTTACTAGAGGCTGAAAAAATATTTACCGATATGAACGGGGACGCGAATGATAAAATCTTAATCCACGGAATCATAGATGGGTATATTGAGTTGGAAGACCACATTGTTTTGTTTGACTACAAAACAGATAGGGTCAGCCCTTATGGAGCACAAGCTGGAGAAAAGATGTTAGAGAAGTACAAAGGGCAATTAAATTTATACCGCTCTGCATTAGAATCTATTCTAGATAAAAAAGTTACTGAAACGTATCTTTGTTTACTTGAAACAGGAGAGATCGTATCCGTTCCATCATAAAAAACATTCAGTTGTCTTTTTAAGTCTCCGGAAAGAACTATCCAGAGAAAATTAAGCTGACTCCACATGAACAATTAAAAAAAGACTGATTCAAAAATCGAGGAATACTCGAATATTGAGTCAGTCTTTTTTATAGTTATTCAACGAAACACTTTTTAAGTATACGACGCTATTTCGACGACAACGCCAAAGTGATCAGAAACGATCGGTTCATTGATGTTATTAAAAATCACTTGAGAAGAAGTTGTTTTTACCGGTTGATTGGCAAAAATATAATCGATCCTTAACCCACTTTGATTTTCTGCCCATCCATCGATAGCCTCTGCAACTGTCAAACCGTTGTCTTTTTGTTCTGCTAAATGATAGGTATCGAACCAATTTTGTGTGACTAGTTCATAACCTTCGTGTCTGATATGAGCTGGGTTATTGAAATCACCCAATAAAAAAATTGGTCCTTTTAAAGTATCGAAAAGTGCAGTGCATTTTTCCCATTGACCTGGAAAAGAATCGTGTTCATCTTGCCACCAACCCAAATGCAAGTTAAAGAACCACTGATTTTCTGATTTGATGCCAATAACTTTTCGGCTCTTATAGTCAGTATAAGCCGTATTTTCGGAAGCGAAGAAAGAGCGAGTTTCTTGAATAGGCTTCAAACTCAAAACAGCCACACCTTCATCATACCGATCATAACCGATATGTGAAGGTTCCCACGTCCAGTAGTACTCCAATCCATTCTTCTGCAGTTCTTGTTGCAACAAGAATGCGAAGTTATCTTCTTTGATAGGGTGCTCATTGTTCGTAGGTGAAAAAGTAATCAATAATGATTGATCTACTATAGGAGAAGTCATAAGTTGATTGACTTCTTGCAGTGCAATCACATCAAATGAATAGCGAGTAATCGCATCACATAAGTTGTTCAATTTTATTAAAGGATCCTCTTCCATCCAACTGTGTGTGTTTAACGTTAAAAATTTCAAAAATTACACTCCTAATACATCATTGATATCTGATTTTAAAACATCAGCTTTTGGTCCATAAATCGCTTGAATACCAGTTCCTTTTTTTACTAATCCTAAAGCGCCAAGTCTTTTCCAAGCAGATTCGTCTTTAACTGCCTCAGGATCTTTAACCGTTACACGCAAGCGTGTCATACAAGCATCTACATCCGAAATGTTTTCTCTTCCACCTAAAGCTTCGATAATCCCATTAACTTGTGCATCTGCAGTACTCATTGCAACTGCAGGAATTCCTTCAGTTGCAACACCATCTTCGGTAGCACTTTCTTCAATATAATTACCTAAACGACCTGGAGTAGCAATTTTGAATTTGCCGATCATCCAGTAAGAAATAAAGTAAGCTAAGAAGAAGAAGACCACACAAGAGATAATAAAGTTGACAACATCCCAGACTAATCCGGCATTGATAGACATCGGAATACGCGTCAAGAATTCAAGGGTACCGAATGAGTGAACACGTAAAGCAATCACATCTGCCAGCGCAAATGAAATTCCTTGAAGAACAGCATATACTCCGTATAAAGCAGGAGCAGCAAACATAAACATAAATTCAAGAGGTTCAGTAACACCAGTTAAGAAAACAGCTATACCAGCAGATAGAAACATTGATTTGTATTTTGAACGTTTGTCTTTATCTGTACGACGATACATAGCAAATGCAATACCTAATAAAGTACCTGCTGCACCAATCATCTGTCCAACTTTGAAACGAGCAGGAGTAATAGAAGTCAATAATTCATTGTAAGCAGCAGTATCGCCAGCGTTTTTCAAGTTCACTAAGTCGCTGACCCAAGCTAACCATAATGGATCTTGTCCGAATACTTGTCCACCAGCACCAGAGCCTGTTAAGACAGTATAAGTACCACCAAGAGCAGTATAGTTTATTGGAATCGTCAACATATGGTGTAAACCAAATGGAAGCAATAGACGTTCTAATGTTCCATAAATAAATGGTGCGAATACGGGTGCAGTTTCGCTAGAAGTTGCGATCCATTGCCCAAAGTTGTTGATTCCTGTTTGAATGACCGGCCATACAAGAGCCAATCCTACTGAAATAATTACAGACCATAAAATAACTACGAAAGGTACAAAACGCTTTCCATTAAAGAAAGAAAGGGCTTCCGGTAATTTGCGGTAGTTATAATACTTGTTAAAAATAACCGCTCCCACAAATCCAGAAATAATTCCGACGAATACACCCATATTCAAAGCAGGTGAGCCTAGAACAGAAGTGAAGTAACCATCTACAGGGATTACTTGTCCGAATAGAGTGGATGTTGTAGCGCCTTCAGTTACTAACATATCTGAGGTTACTCCGAAGACAGCACCTGAAGTCATATTAATTAAGATAAAAGCTAAAAGAGCAGCGAAGGCTCCACCGGCACGTTCTTTAGCCCAAGAACCACCAATAGCAACCGCAAACAAGATATGTAGATTGCTAATAACAGCCCAACCTAGATTTTCCATCACACTACCAATGGTCAACACAAGAGTGATATCCCCGCTGAACATGGCAATCATTTTTCCAATACTAATCATTAATCCGGCAGCAGGCATAACAGCCACAACGACCATTAACGCTTTACCTAGTTTCTGCCAAAAATCAAATGAAAAAAGTTTTTTCATTTTTAAATCCTCCTTATGAATCTAAATTCGTTTATGCAAACGATTGCTTTAAATATACGGCTTGCTTTAAAAAATTGCAAGCGTTTTTAGTGTTCGAAAAATTGTTATCGGTAACATTTTTCAGAAACTCCTTTATATCAAGCTTTTTTTACTAATGATTTCTTGGAGACAGAGAAATAAACCATTTCAAATTGACAATGCAATCGTTTGCGTTTAAACTTGCGTTAGCTAATAAAGAAAGCAGGAATTGCACTAAGATATTTTTACGCAATCCCTGCGTCAGGAGGAAAAAAAGTGTCACATACAAGATTATTTGAAATAGATGAATGGAAAGTTAAAACAACTGAATTGAACAAAGAGGAACGTCGCTTACAAGAAAGTTTAACGAGTATTGGAAATGGTTATATGGGGATGCGTGGTAACTTTGAAGAAACATATTCAGGTGACCATCATCAAGGTAGTTATATTGGAGGCGTTTGGTATCCAGACAAAACACGTGTCGGATGGTGGAAAAACGGTTATCCAGAATACTTTGGTAAGGTGATCAACACAATGAACTTTATTCAATTAGATCTATTGATCGATGGAGCAAAAGTTGATTTGTATACGGATAAGGTATCTGATTTTGAAATGGAATTGGACATGCAACACGGAATTTTGAGAAGAAGTTACGTAGTAGAAAAAGCCGGTAAAGAAGTGCAAGTTGTTATAGAGCGATTTGTCAGCTTGGATCAAAAAGAACTGTGTGCCATAAAAATGGAAGTTACTAGTCTATCAGATGAAGTGAAAGTAGAATTGATCCCAGCTCTTGATGGGAATGTGACCAATGAAGATTCGAATTACGACGAACAATTTTGGCTTCCAGTTTCTCAAGGAACGAATCGTTTAGTGATCGAAACAAAAGCAAATGATTTTGGAATTGAACAGTTTACAGTAGGCGCTGTGATGTCGAACCGCGTTATAAACGTTGAGAAAACATCTGATGAAGTGTCTGAGATGAAAGTAACAGAAACATACACTGGAATCTTAACAGTTGGAGAAAAAGCAGTCATTGAAAAACGTATTGTATTAACGACTTCACGTGATTACAGCAAAACAGATGTGGAGAAGCAAAGTCAGACGATCAGTGAACTAGTTAATCAATTATCATTTGAAGAATTGCGGATGCGTCATGAATCTCTTTGGTTGGAACGGTGGAAAAAGGCCGATATTGAAATTGGCGGCGATCCTGCAGCTCAACAAGGTATTCGTTTCAACTTATTCCAATTGTTCTCTACTTATTATGGCGAGGATACTCGTTTGAACATTGGACCTAAAGGCTTTACGGGTGAAAAATATGGTGGAGCAACCTATTGGGATACCGAAGCTTATGCTGTGCCGTTATACTTAGCATTGGCGGATCCAAAAGTAACGGAAAACCTATTGACGTATCGTCACAATCAATTACCTCAAGCAGAACACAATGCAAGACAGCAAGGGTTGAAAGGTGCTTTATATCCAATGGTGACTTTCACAGGAGTGGAGTGCCACAATGAATGGGAAATCACTTTTGAAGAGATCCACCGGAATGGTGCGATGGCTTATGCCATTTACAACTATACAAACTACACAGGCGACGAAAGCTACCTAAAAGAAAAAGGATTGGATGTTCTAGTGGGCATCAGCCGTTTCTGGGCAGACCGCGTACATTACAACCGCAGAAAAGACCAATATATGATGCATGGTGTGACCGGTCCGAATGAATACGAAAATAATGTCAATAACAACTGGTATACAAATAAGTTAGCAGTTTGGACATTGAAGTATACTTTAGAATCTTTGCTGTTGTCAGCAGATAAAAAAGAGTGTTTACAAGTAACAGATCAAGAGACCACAAAATGGCAAGAAATCATTGAGAAAATGTACTATCCTTATGATGAAGAAGAGCAAGTTTTTGTTCAACACGATACCTTCCTAGACAAAGAATTGCGTCCAGTTTCTGAATTGGATCCATCTGATCTACCATTGAACCAAAAATGGTCATGGGATAAAATTCTACGTTCGCCATTTATCAAACAGGCAGATGTCTTACAAGGAATCTACTTCTTTAAGGAAATGTACTCGATAGAAGAAATTGAACGCAATTTCGACTTTTACGAACCGATGACGGTACATGAATCTAGTTTGTCTCCAAGTATTCATGCGATTTTAGCAGCTGATATCGGTAAAATGGACAAAGCAGTAGAGTTTTATGCTCGCACGGCTCGTTTAGATTTGGACAACTACAATAATGACACAGAAGATGGATTGCACATCACATCTATGACAGGCAGTTGGTTGACGATTGTTCAAGGATTTGCCGGTATGCAGACCGTTAACGGACAGTTATCGTTTAGACCTTATTTGCCAGAAAACTGGACAAATTATGCTTTCCATATCAACTACCGCGGACGTTTACTGAAGATCTCTGTAACAAGTGAAGAAGTATCGATCGTGTTGCTTGAAGGCGAAGCATTGGAATTATCTGTTTATGATGAATCAATCGTATTGAACGATGTTTATACTTCTACAACTAAAACACCCAAAAAAGCTACTAACTAACAAACAGAGAGGAAGATAAAGTATGAAAGCAGTACTATTTGATTTAGACGGTGTTATCACAGATACAGCTGTTTACCACTATGAAGCATGGAAAGCATTAGGAACTAAGATTGGTATCGACATCGACGAAGAGTTCAATGAACAATTAAAAGGTGTTAGCCGGACAGACTCATTGAACCTTATCTTAGAAAAAGGGAACAAACAAAATGCTTATACAGAAGCAGAAAAAACAGCTATGGCTACTGAAAAAAATGATCTGTACAAAACATTGATTGAAAAAATGTCTCCAGCGGATTTGTTACCCGGGATCAAAAACTTGCTAGACGAACTAAAAGCAAAGGATACCTTGATCGGGCTAGCTTCTGCTAGTCAAAACGGACCTGTGATCTTAGATAAATTACAAATTAACGACTACTTTAATGAAATTGTTGATCCAGCCAAATTAAAAGCGGGCAAACCAGATCCGGAAATTTTTGTGACTGGTGCTCAACAACTAGGTGTTGCTGTGAGCGAATGTGTGGGCGTAGAAGATGCGGCTGCTGGTGTGGATTCTATCAATGCTGCCAATATGGTTTCCATTGGTGTTGGTGAAGCTAAGAATCTAGGCAAAGCTACAAAAGTTGTACCAAGTACTGCTGATTTGACAGCAGGATTATTAGAAGATGTATGGAGTGATACTGTTGGACGCGCGTAAACAACATTACGGTTGGTATGAAGAACAAGAAGTTTTTGAATACGTCCTTACCAATGATCACCATGCTGTTTTTCGTTGTATCGATTATGGAGCAGTAGTAACAGGGATCGAAGTGCCTGATCAGTTTGGAAAAATAGAAAATGTTGTGCTTGGCTTTAAACAGTTTGAAAATTATGTAAATGATTCGCCTTATTTTGGTGCTTTTGTCGGAAGAGTAGCAGGGCGTATCGCTGATGGTGCATGGTCTGATTATCAACTAACTAAAAACGAAGGACAACACCATATTCATGGCGGAAATCATACCTTCAGTCAACGTGTTTGGGAAAGTCGAGTGGTGAAAGAACAAGATAAAATCGGTGTTGCTTTTTTGTTGGTCAGTCCAGACGGAGACAATGGATATCCAGGTAATCTCAATGTGACGGTGACTTATTACTGGACTAATGATAATGTTTGGGAGATGCTAGTTACTGCCGAATCGGACCAAAAAACACTGTTTAACCCGACCAATCATACGTATTTTAATTTGAGCGGACACACAAAACGAGACATATTGAACCATACGCTTCAAATGGATGCACAAAATTATGCGGAAACGAATGAGTCTAAATTACCGACCGGGTGCTTACTGCCGGTTGCGAATACAGCTTTCGATTTTAGAAGGGCTAAAAAAATGACAACAGCGATCAAAGAACGGCCTGAAGGATTTGATACACCCTTCAAATTAACAGGAGGTAAAACGATTCAACTTCATGATCCAGACAATGGCCGTACTTTAGTGGTGGAAACCGACCGAGAAGCGGTAGTGGTTTTTTCAACGACGGGTATGGAAGAAGATTACTTGGTGGATGGTGAGAAAATGAGCAGTCATCGAGGAATAGCATTGGAAACACAAGAATTACCTGATGCAATAAATCATCCTGAGTTTCGCACTATTGTCATCGAACCCGAAAAGACCTATCGTTATTGGACAAAGTACATGTTTACAACTCAATAGGTATAGCTTAAAATGAAGGCAGAAAGGATGTGCGTAGATGTCAGTCACAATCAAAGATGTAGCCAAAAAAGCTGGAGTAGCCACTTCAACTGTATCGCGTACCATCCAAGATTCTCCCAGTATAAGTGAAAAAACAAAACAAAATGTTCGGCGTGTGATGAAAGAAATCGGATACCGTCCAAATTTAACGGCACGCGGGTTGGTTAATCAGGCTACTCAAACGATTGGAGTCATTTTACCAGTATCTCAAGGGCAAGGTTTTCAAAACACCTTTTTCCTCAGTATGATTCGTGGAATCAGCAAAGCGTGCAACGAAAAGAAATATATGGTGTCGCTTGCTTCTGGAACTACAGAAGCAGAGTTGCTGGAAAGTATCCAAACGATGGCTGAAGGTGGTCGTGTTGATGGGTTTATCGTCTTGTATTCCAAGAAAGACGATCCGATCATTGAATACCTGCATCAAGAGAAAGTGCCTTATGCTATGATCGGAAAACCGTATAAATACGAAAATGAGATGCTTTATGTAGACAATGACAATGTTATTGCTGGAAAAGATGCTGCAAATTATTTGTTGCAATTGGGACATAAAAAAATTGCGTTCATAGGGGAAGATGCCCATCAAATGGTGATTCGAGAGCGTTTAAAAGGCTACACGCAAGCTTTAGAAGATGCTGGAATTCAAGTAGACCAAGATTTGATTCTGGATGTCACTCTCCCCGAAGCAGCTTATCGAAGAAAAATGGAGCAGCTTTTTGGGAACAATGATTTTCCAACGGGCATCGTTGCCAGTGATGATTTGATTGCTTTGAATATGAGTTATTTACTTAGTGGATTTGGTTTGAAAATACCAACAGATGTTTCGATCATCGGATTCAACAATTCGATTTTTGCTGAAAAATCCCGACCAGAATTGACCTCAATCGATCTGCATACAGATTCATTAACTTCTCAGACCGTCTATCAATTGATTGAATTGATGGTAGGTAAACAAACGTTAGCAGTCAAAATCATTTTGCCTCATCAAATCATTGAACGACAGTCTTGTATAAGAAACGACAACTAGAAAAATCTCCTACACTCCTTTGTTGAAAAGGAGTGTGAGAGATTTTTTTAATAGGATCTCCTCTCTTTTTCAGTAAGTGATATTGACATGGTAAAAAATTCAATTACAATATATAAAATTGGATAAAGTCGTGCGTGCACTAAATGTAAACCAATGGTTGCTAGATGTAAATCAAATGGTGCGTTACTTTTCAATTAAAATAAGAGATAATAGTATTCGTAAGTATTATATCCGGTATTTTTTTCACTAACTAAAATAATAAGATCTGCTTAAATTATTTTAAAAGGGAATAGGAGAAAATCAATATGAAAACAATGAAAATACTAGTTCATTTGTTTGCAATTGCAATGCTAATCTTCCTTGGATTTTTGTATGCCGCATATGTCAAACGTGATGGTAGCTTATTGTGGATTCCAGGTATTTTATACTTTTTTGGTATTTGTTTTAATTGGTACATCTATTCTAGGTTATTTAATAGATTGAGTAAGCATAAGGGGGTATAACAATGAAAATAACAAAAATATCCATAATAATAGCTATTCTTATTGGAATAGTATTCTTATTTATTATTCCTTCTGCTAAACAAACCCTTTATTTTTTGCCGCTAATAATTATTGTTAATGTAATTAGAATTTGGGAAATGGCTGTAAAAAAAAATAATAACGATCAAACTAAAAATTGATTGTTATTATTTTAAAACGTATGAATCATAGTAGTTAACATTAAAATTAATACAAGAAATTATGTAAATTAACGTATTTAATAATTGAACTAGGAGAAAAAATTATGTTTGAATTTTTTGATTATAAGTTTTATATTTCAGAAAAACTGAAAGTTTATTTAGACCCTGCTTCGCAAAGATTTGCAGTTTTAACTAAAGAAGACGATGACATACAAAATACTCTTTTAAAAGTGTGAAAGCCTAATTCATGGGAGGTTTTAAAATGAAAACTAGAAAGAGTTTAATTATTTTTTTTATAGGATGTGCAGTAGGATGTATTTTTTACTTAATTGGCAATAATAACACCTTATCCAATAACCCATCAGAAGCTAGTGATAACCCTAACAGCATCTCAACAGGAACTTTCTCTGCTAGAGAAGCAAGTAACTCACTTGAAACAGATATAAATTCCGAATTAGATAATACAGCGGATAGTAATACTGAAGTAAACAGCTCATCGGTTAATCCAACAGAATCCACTAGTATATCAGAATTTAGTGATACAACTACTAGTTCTATAGAAAATAAAAGAAAAGATCTTCAACCGAATTGGAAAATTATTTTTGAAAAAGAACTTAAAGAATCTTACAATGTTACGGTTAAGAAATATGAGGATCTAGGAGACGGATTGTATGGTGTTATATAAATGAAATTGATACTGGCGAGATGCCTTATGTTACAGTAGATTCTCAAACTGGTAATTTTCATGGATAAAAAAATTAAACCAACTGCTGAATATGGTAGTTACTTTTGGTTTAAAGATGGACATATATATAAAATTAAATTTAGGGCTTGTTTTTTTCTTGAATTATAATAAAAATTTATACTGTTTTTATAAGCAATTACATAATAAAAAGCGATAAAAGGAGATTAGTATGCTGAATTCATTTGATTACGGTTTACTTAATTTGGGTAGTTTAGTACTTGGATTATTCCTGTTTTTAATATTATACGACGTAAGAAAAGAATAATGAACCCAAATGCTAGATCAAAAATCTAACATTTTGGGGTCAGTATAGGGATTATTTGTGCAGAGGTTGATTGGTTTTTCTATGTTAAAATTTATTGAATACTTTTCCATTTTGTCAAACTGAGATATAGTACATAATTAAATTTGTGGGAGGTAATTGTATGGTCAATCGTTCAGATGTTTTAAGATATGCAGAAGAAATCTATAAAACTATTTCAGAGCATTTGTGGGATAAATATCCAAGTTATGAAGTGTTACGACATAAGCATAATGAAAAATGGTATGCGATTATCATGAATGTGCCTAAAAATAAAGTTGGCTTAGAAGGCGATGAAGTTATTGATATATTAGACATAAAGTGTGAACCTGAAATGGTTGCGCCTTTGTCATCACGAGAAGGATTTTCCCGTGCATACCATATGAATAAGGAACACTGGTTAACGGTTATTTTAAACGGAACTGTTTCGGATGAAGAAATATATAGTTTGATTGGTACAAGTTATAAAATGACAAAATAACCACTTAACTTCGTAAAAGCAATATAAGAAAGCGACACATGCAATTTCATAAAGTTCTGTATTAAGGACCATTTTTGACCAGAGCTTTTTGTCTCATTATTTTAGATAAAAAAGATAGAAACTTACTTTGAAAAAAATAAGTTTTTATCTGTCATCATGTGTCCAAGCAGACCACATGATGGCTTTTTTTGCGTCAGTATCAGCAGAGTAAACTACCCGATGCTGGATATTTTAACGGCGTGAATACTTGTCTTTTAAATTTCAAACTAACTTATCATAAGGCGGTGGATTTTGAAAAGGGTTCTTTTTTATTACTTCCATTAAATCTTTAAATTCGTGATCTAAATGAGCTCCTTTTAAATGTCTTAGGTCTTTTGTAGTTGATCTGGGCTAGGGTTTACGATCGACATAAGTTATACCTTCTTTTAATTCCGTTTATTAAAACGTACTTATTTAGGTACGTCAAAATTTTGTAAAAACGCTGAACTGCTTAAAACGTATATCAAGAACCTTATAAAAATAAGGTTCCTTTTTTTTATATTTTAACGGTTACTTAAATTATATACAGAAGCCGAATAAAAATTATAATCATTTTTTATTTATTGTTACTATTAGTTTTACCATTACCACTGTATTCAAAATCAATGTTCAAAATCATTACGTAGTAGTTTTTTGTTAGGAATTAGTTCCAATTTTTTGGTGTGAAATTAGTAAAAAATTCCTTTCTATATTTTTTAAAAGATTCTAAGGAAAATATTTTCAAATTAATTATATTAACAGTAGTTACCTGAATAATTCATAGAATTTCTGAAACTCTATTAAAAGCCTATTAACGCGCGGTTCTTCTTTTCTTTTTCCGCACCCTTTGGGTGTACAAAAAGAACCCCAATCTGCTATGGTTAAAGTGACTAAACTAAACCATAGCAGATTGGGGTTCTCTCAATGGCTACATTACAGGAAAAACACGTAAAATTCAACTCTAAAATGGTGGTGTCAAACACCGGTGGTAATCTTTCGTCGGATGCCGGTCTCATCTTGGTGAAGGAATTCATGGATTCGCTTGGATTTTATTCGTTCGCGAAGCAATTCCTCCACTTCAAAGAGGACCGTATTTATTGGACCCATGACAGCATCTCCTTGCTCGAACAGCTGCTCTTCCAGTTGATTGCCGGATATTCCGCGGATTCGTCCGCCAATCTCTTGAAGGAAGATCCCATTTTTCGGTTGGTTTTGGATAAGGAAGCTATTGCCTCCCAGGCCTCGCTATCCCGCTTCTGGGATCGGATCAGCGAGGAGAACATTGCACAGTTCCAGGAACTGAACCAAGCTATGCTGGACAAGGTCCGCATAGAACGGAATAATACCCAAATGATCATCGATTTAGATTCCACACATTCGGATACGTTCGGGAACCAAGAAAAGACTGATTACAATGCCCATTATGGCACACAGGGCTATCATCCGTTGGTGGCCTTCGATGGCCTCACAGGAGACTTTCTGAAAGCAGAACTTCGTTCTGGCAATGTGTATACGTCAAAAGGTGTAAAAGATTTTCTGGCACCGATGCTCACACATTACCGTCAAGTCCTTCCCAGCACTGATATTTTGGTCCGGGGAGACAGCGGCTTTGCGACGCCCGAGGTCTATGATACGTGTGAATGCAACGGAAGTTTCTATGCCATCCGCCTGAAATCAAATAAAGTCGTGGAAAAACTAGCTGAATCCTTTGTCCTGGTTGGGGACGACCATCCCTGGGAGGAAAGGGAAGTCCACTACTATTCCGCGTTCTATCAAGCCAATAGCTGGTCTCAAAAACGTCGAATCTGTATCAAATCGACTCGGGAAGCGAATCATCTGGTGTTCAGTCACGAGTACGTAGTCACTAATCTTCACGATGAATTATCCGCGAAAACCATCTTCCAGATTTACCATAAACGTGGCACCATGGAGAACTTCATCAAGGAAGCGAAAAATGGGTTCTATTTCGACAAGACGGATAGCTCAAGCTTCTTGGAAAATCATGCGCGGATGATGGTAAGCCTGTTGGCTTACAACCTGGTCAACTTCATGAAGACCATCTGTCTACCTGAAAAGGAAGCGACATTCCAAGTCGACACATTGCGGCTCCGCCTGTTCAAGGTGGCGGGTAAATTGGTCCGCAGTGGCCGTAGATTGCTTTTACGGATGAGCTCCTCCCATGTCTATCAAGACTTGTTTTATCAGTCACTGGACAAAATCCAGCAACTCAGTTGGCAAGCGTAAAACAGCAATCAGCTTTTAAAAAGACATGGAATCACTAAGGGATTCGTGCGCCCAAAAACGGCTCCAGATTCCCTATCTTCGTTAAAAAACCAAAAGGAAATCTGTTTTCGAAAGTACAAACTGGTTGAAAAAAAGAAAATTCAACTCAAATCGATGTATAAACGTTATTTTCCAAAAAAAATTAGGTCTATGAATTATTCAGGAGTTATATTCTTTTTAGGAAATTTTATTTCTGATAAGAAACGTGATAGCGTTCATAAAATAAACCTAATATGTGAATAGCTAAAATACTTGTGCTAAAATTAAGTAGAACTTTTTGCTACATAAATTTAAATTCAACGATTATTGAAGTTCTTAGCGATTTCAATCATTACTTCATTAAATTCCTTTTGGAAATAGGTGATGTTGTTGTGGTCCTTATTCACGATGAGGCTAATGTAAAAGCGCGGCGCATTTTCAATGGGAACTCTGACTAGCCGTGGGCGATTATCTACTAAAATATCGCTCATAAAAGCAACCATGTTAGTGGAAGAAGCAATGGACAATGCCGTTTGGATTTCCTTGGTATAAAGAGTTTGTGGCTGTTTAATTTGGTTGTCTTTAGTCCACTCCTCAAAAATACGTTGGTGGGTGTAACCTTGCGCTAAGGAGATAAAAAGCTCATCTTGAAGCTCCGATGCCATGATGATGCTTTTCTTGGCTAAGGGATTGTCAGGGGATACCCAAAGCGCTATTTCTTCTGTTCGCAAAGGAATTTGCAATAAATTTTCTGCTGAAAAAGTAGGGCAGTCGCTTCCAATAATGGCCAATGGAACTTGACCTTTACATACCAAATCCAACATCGCATCGGAACTTTCTTTTTCAATGAGCTTCATAGAGGCCGAAAACTTTGTTAAGCGTGGCATTAATTGCGCCATAAAATGGCCGCCAATGGTTGGCAAGAAGCCAAAGTATACGACTTGATTTTTTAAATCATGAATTTCTTCTTTAACTTGTTCGACTGTTTGTAAAATATGAGTTGAATGCTTAACTAAAATTTCACCGGTTTCTGTCAAACGCAATTGTTTGTGAAGTCTTTTTCTATCTATTAATACCGTTTCAAGTTCCTTTTCAAGGCGTTGTAAAGCCATCGAAATGGAAGGCTGAGAGACGTAAAAATGTTCTGCTGTTGCAGTAAAGTTCAAGGTTTCAGCCAATTGATTAAAGTATACTAAATCTTGTAGGTTCATTGTGTCCTCCTGTAAGCTTTTGTGAATTTAATAACATAAGTAAAACGTATACTAAACTATCTTTCCATAAATATTATTTATCATACCATAAAAAAACGATATTTTCTAAGTGTAAAGGAACGTGATAAAGTAATACATGTACCGAACCACTGAAGCGCTTCCAAAATAATTGTGAAAGGTGTGACATTTTTTAAAACGATTAAACAGTTTAAAAAGTATTCAACATTGGATGACTTAGTTGCTCGAGAGACGCTTTAGGAAGCTCCTCTCATAAATTAAAATGGGGGGATAATCAAGTCGCAATGTCTAGATTACTCTTTAGTAATGGCGAATTGTAGCAAAAATTATAGTTCCGTTAATTGTAATGATCGCCAAATAGCTGTTTTAAACTTAGGTATAAAATTTAAAACTCATTATATAAAAAGGATGGTTGACAATATATGGCAATTGAACAAACGATAAAATACGATGCACCAACAGTAGAACAAGAAATCGAAGTAGTAAGCACTTACCGACTTGAAGAAAGAGCTCGTGAAGTCGTTCCAGCTGGCGGATTTGATTATATGTCAGGTGCTTCAGGAGATGAATTCACATTAAAACAAAATAATGAAGCTTGGTCACACAAAGGAATTCTGCCTCGTGTATTAGCTGATGTAGAAAATCCGGATACATCGACTTCTATTTTAGGACATGACATTAAAGTACCTTTTATTATGGCGCCTATTGCAGCTCATGGGTTAGCTCATGAAACAAAAGAAGCAGGAACAGCTAAAGGAATCGCTGAATTTGGCGGTACGATTATGTCTATCAGTGCTTATTCAGGAGCTACATTTGAAGAAATCGAAGATGGCTTGAAAGGCAATCCTCGTTGGTTCCAAATTTATATGAGTAAAGATGATGAAATGAATAGAAATATTCTTGATGAAGCTAAATCTGATGGTGCGACAGCGATTATCTTAACAGCAGACTCAACGTTAAGTGGTAATCGTGAGAAAGATATGCTGAATAAATTTGTTTACCCATTCGGTATGCCAATTGTTTCTCGTTACTTGACTGGATCAGGAAAGAATATGTCTTTGAACAATATCTATGCTCAATCCAAACAAAAAATCACACCAAGAGATGTGAAGTTCATTTCAGATTACTCTGGCTTGCCAGTATTTGTTAAAGGAATTCAAACGCCTGAAGATGCTTCATTAGCGATTGGTGCAGGAGCAGCTGGTATTTGGGTATCCAACCATGGTGGACGTCAATTAGATGGTGCGCCTGGTTCATTTGATACTTTGGAAAGCATTTCTAAAGTTGTTGCTGGTCGCGTTCCAATCGTATTTGACAGTGGTATTCGTCGTGGAGAACACATATTCAAAGCTTTAGCAAGCGGTGCAGATATCGTGGCTCTAGGTCGTCCTGTATTATACGGATTAGCTTTAGGCGGATGGAAAGGCGTTAAATCTGTTTTAGATTACTTCGAAACAGACCTGAAACGTGTTATGCAATTAGCTGGAACCCAAACGATTGAAGACGTTAAAAATGCTCGTTTGTTTGATATGAAAAAATAAATTTATGTGAATTTGCGGGAGCGGTGCCGACTAAACGGCGCCGCTATATATTAAGTGGATCAGAGGATTTATGGAAGATGAAAAAAATGCACTTATACAAAAGAATCAAGCTCTGAAACTCACTTAATAAAAAACGGATAATGGAAGGAAAAAAATTATGATATTACAGACATTACTTGCAGTACTGCCTATTGCATGGCTGATTATCTCACTTGGCGTATTAAAGATGCCAGGTACAAAAGCCTGCTTGATCGGACTGCTTCTTACACTTGGAATCAGCATCGTTGGTTTTGATTTCCCAATCATAGATGCATTTACAGCAACATTAGAAGGCGTTACTAATGGCATTTGGCCAATTGTTTATATTATTGTAGCCGCTTTATTTACGTATAATTTAGCTACTTATTCTGGAAGTATGAAAATTATCAACCAATTGTTGACAGGAGTCTCCAAAGATATGCGAGTATTAGTTTTACTGATTGCTTGGGGATTTGGTGGATTTTTGGAATCAATTGCTGGATTTGGTACGGCAGTTGCAATCCCGGCTGGAATTCTAGCTTCATTAGGTGTAAGCCCAGTTATGGCAGCTGTTATTTGTTTGATTGCGAATACTACTCCAACAGCATTTGGAGCAATAGGATTGCCTGTGACATCATTAGCTCAAGCAGGAGGGCTAGAGGTTATGCAAACATCTTATATAGTCTCATTGCAGTTATTTTTGCTTATTCTAATCGTTCCTTTTATTTTAATTATGCTATCAGGCGAAAGTATAAAAGCATTAAAAGGTGTTACTCTCATTACTTTACTATCAGGGCTTGCATTTGGTTTGCCTCAGATTTTTGTGGCTCGCTACATTGGCCCTGAGTTGCCGGCTGTTATTGGTTCTTTAATTTGTATTTTGGTCACGGTCTTGGCGGCCCGTTTTGTAAAAACGTCAGAAAATTCTCCTTACTTGATCAAAGATAATAATCACGTAGGGAAGTCATCAATTACCTTCTCGGTAGCCTTTAGGGCTTGTCTGCCTTATATTTTTGTTTTTCTATTTATCATTTTATCTTCATCTTTATTCCCGGCCATCAGTGGTACATTGGGAAAAGTACAGTCTTCATTTGTAATTTATTCTGGAGAAGGTGCAAAACCTTATGTGATCAAGTGGTTGACTACTCCAGGGACATTGATTATCTTAGCTACTTATTTAGGTGGATTGATTCAAGGTGTTTCTTTTGGCAAAATTACTGGCATTCTTTGGAGTACGATCAAGCAGCTTAAAAATACCGCTGTGACTGTAAGCGCAATCGTAGCCCTATCTAAATTAATGGGATATAGTGGTATGATCAGTGTACTATCAACTTCACTTGTTACCTTTACAGGATCTTTATTCCCATTGATATCTCCTCTAATTGGAGCCGTTGGTACATTTATTACGGGTAGCGATACGAACGCGAACGTTCTCTTTGGATCGTTGCAAGTTAATGCTGCTCAATCGTTAGGTGCGAATGAATACTGGTTAGCTTCAGCTAATATGGCAGGAGCAACAGCCGGTAAGATGATCTCTCCTCAAAGTATAGCTGTAGCAACTGCAGCTACAGGTTTGATTGGACAAGAAGGTGCAATCACTAAAAAAGTATTTAAATACTTTGCCTTGTATTTGGGTGTTATTTGTTTGATTGTATTCTTCTTAGGCAAACTGTTAGGTATGATTTAATTTTAAAATCAGGGAGTACACTTATAAAAAATTTTTAAAATCAAGGGGCTGGGGGAAAACTCAGTCTCTGAATAAAGAAAATCCCCAACTCTTTCATTTTGGAAGAGTTGGGGATTTTTATCGTTTTAAAAGACACAGTGAGCCAAATACCTTATAATTTAAGTACGACCAAAAACCAAAGGAGTGACTCACCATGTATCAAAATTATAACACAATGGAAACGGCCTTAACACTACAATTGGATTTTACAATCCCGAATGATCATGAAGCCCGCCTCATTAGCCGTTTTGTCGATTCTATTCCTTCGGAATTTCTTCTTGAAGAGACGTCTCATACGGGACGCCCTGCCTTTCATCCCGCCATGCTTTTAAAGATGTGTTTGTTTGCCTATAGTCGCACAACCTTTTCTGGACGCAAAATGGAACGGATGAATGAAGAATCCATTCCTATGAAGTGGTTAACGGGCGATACTTCTGTTAGCTACAAGACAATCAATAACTTCCGTTCAAGCGAGCACGCATCAAAACTCATCAAGTATGCATTCATTCTTTTCACAACACTCTTAAGTGACAACGGCTTGATTCACGAAGACGCGCTCTATATCGATGGTACAAAGATACAAGCCGATGCAAATATTTATAGTTTCACTTGGAAGAAAGCAATCGAACGCTATGAAGCAAAACTCAATGCCAACGTTTCGGAATTGTATGATGAACTTATCCAGGCAAAAGTAAACCTCGCTTTATCGGAAGAGATATTAAAAACTTCGAAAGGTATTGAAGAAATAATCGTTTCCCTGGACAAAGAACTTGTGGCCGTTGAAGCTGCGATTACAGAAGAAAAAGTGATTCCCAAAGGTGGTTCGAAACAGAAGCGACGTCGTCGCATCCTCAAGAAACATCGAAATAAATGCGAAAAAGATTTCTTGCCGCGTAAGCAACGCTATGAAGAAGCAAACGCCACATTTGAAGGCCGCAACAGTTTCTCAAAAACAGATACAGACGCAACATTCATGTGCATGAAAGAAGATCCGATGAAGAACCGTGAGTTAAAACCGGGTTATAATCTTCAAGTCGCATCGAGCAATCAGTTTGTCATTGCCTATGATATTTTTTCCAATCCGACGGATACACGCACGTTTATCCCTTTTTTAGAATCCATTCAAACGTTAGATTTATTTAAATACATCGCCGCAGACGCCGGCTATGGCAGTGAAGAAAATTACGAGGCGGTTATGGATACCTTTCAGAAAGTACCGCTCATCCCATATGGCATGTATCAGTAAGAGAACAGTAAAGCCTATCGCTCTAACCCTAAACAACGCGCCAACTGGGATTATGACGAGATTGAAGATGCTTATACGGATTTAGACGGCGTCCGTTTTAGTTTCTCACATATAGTACGCAAAATGATAAGAATGGTTTCCGCAGACAATTTAAAGTATACAAGGCTGATGTGGAACAACTGGACGAGACACGCAAGCAACTAGCCAAGACACCCAAAGGTGCCCAACGCCAGACAGCGGTCAACTATAACTGGGAATACTTCAAGCAGCATGCAAAAGAGAACCTTGAAAGCGATCGTGGCAAAGCCATCTACGCACAACGAAAAGTTGACGTAGAAACTGTTTTTGGTCGTATGAAAGGTTTATTTGGCATGCGCAGAACCCATGTCAGAGGCAAGCAAGCCCGTTCATAATGACATCGGGATCATGCTTATGAGCATGAATCTTACAAAACTAGCCCTTGAGGCTAGAAGAAAAGCGGATGCTTTTTACAAAAAATCAGTCAAAAATAAAAATCGCAATGAAACAATCAGAATTTTGATTATTTCATTACGATTTTTTTATTTGAGGCTAGTTTTTTCCCAGCCCCTTTGTTTACATATTGTTATTTTCTGATAAGACTTGGTTTTTCCAGTTTGATTCAGTATTAAAATTTTTGCCTGATAGGCTATTCCATATTGTAATTTACGCCTGTTGTATAACTATTAGAAGCATCCCAAAGTAAAAATTCATTTACTCCAGCATCGTGCAACGCTCTTACTTGATCTTCAACTTGTGCTGCGCCGTATTGTTGGTAATTTCCAGCTCCTAAGTAAGAAGCGGTGAAATCTTGCAACCAAGGTCTTGATTTCGGAGGCGTTTCTAAACCTGAAAGTAATTTATTTTCTACTTTCATATACTCAGCGACTAATTTATAAGGTTCTAAGTCTGGTTTACTGATACCGAAGTAAGAGTTCCAATGACTTGGGTAGATCATAGAAGAAATAACATCAACATTTTCAGAGATTTTAGAGAAGTTTTGACCGATTCCGGGAGCTTCTGGAACAGTTGCTGAATACCCAAAGATATCAACAGAAACCTCTACGTCATAAGCTTTTAGTTGTTCTCGGGCATAGGCCACAAAGTCACTAACTGCTGAAACTCGTTGTTGAATGTCATCAAGATCGCTTGTTTCGTAATCACCAAGAGTGTAATCTAACGATTTGCTTTCGTTCTCAAAACCTTCCGGGAAACGAACATAGTCAAATTGAATTTCTTTGAAGCCCATTTTTGCCGCTTGTTTAGCAACTTCTATATTGTAATCCCACACTTCTTTAGAAAAAGGATTAACAAACGCATCGCCATTTCCATTTTTCCAAACGGATCCGTCAGCTTTTTTAAAGGACAATTCAGGTCTAGCTTCAGCTAGTAAAGTATCTTTAAAGACCACTACACGGGCAATAGGGTAGATTTCATTTTCTTCAAGTTGTTTCATCATAGCAGCTGGATCAGTTACATAATCATTTGTGCTGTCTTGGACGATCTTGTTTTCAGATTTCAAATCCATTGTCATATTTCCAACATCATCTTTGACATCGATAACCATTGAATTTAAACCACTAGAATTGACAAAATTAATCAGCTCTTTCATTTTATCTGTTCCGCCGGCTGAATAAGCTGTAACGTAAATACCTTTTACGCCATTTTCAGGATACTCAATATTAATTCCACTATCGTAAGTGAATTTTGAAGGGAATTCGGCTGGTGTGCTTAGAATAGGTTCTGTATTGATCTCTAGTAAAGTTGGTTCAGGATTCTCTTCAGCTGATACAGCAAGAGGGGAGAAACCGATACTTGCTGTTGCTAATAATCCTAGCCAGAATGCTGTTTTATTTTTCATACTTGTTTAGTCCTCTCTTTCAGGTGTTTCAATAAGTTTAGGGTCAACTAATGTATACCCTTTGTCAATCAAGCCTTCAGCAATTGATAAGACGGCTTCATTAGTCCATGTGCGATCATGCATCAATAAATTAGCCCCATCATTCAAATATTCTGTATTTAACATGATATCTGTTAAGGCTTCACTAGTTTGGTAATCTGCTTCCCAATCGTATCCGTAAGTCCAGTTCATTGAAACCATTCCTTCTTCAGCCATAATAGCATCTGATGTTTCAGTTGTTACACCATGTGGTGCGCGGAAGAAGTGTGGCTTTTCACCTGTGACTTCATAAATCAATTCATTGGTTTTTAAAATTTCTTCTCGTTGTTCTTCAGAGCTGATCGTACTTAAATTGGGATGCGTTTGGGTATGGTTTCCAATTTCGAATCCCATATCATAAATTTGTTTCAATTTGTCTTTTCCTTCATCTGATTCTATGTACATACCGTTTACAAAGAAGATGGCAGGGGCATTAATAGATTTTAATTGTTCAGCTATATCTACTGCATGTTGATCAGGAGAATCATCAAAAGTTAATAAAGCTACTTTTGACTCAGTTTCTGCATCAATTGGTTCTACAACTGAGGTAACAGGGTTTATTTTATACTGAAATGCTTGTTGTTCATCAGGTGTTTCTTCTGTAGATTCCATTGAGCTTTGAGCTGAGCTGCTTGCTTCGCTGGTTTCTGTTTCATCTGTACTACTAGATTGACTTTCAGTTACCTCAGAATTAAGTGAACTGCTAGTGTCGTTATCAGATTCAGATGATGCGGAAGGTTGACAGCCGCTTAAGACAAGTGCACTCATAAGGGATACACCAAGTAAGATAGTTTTCATGTTTTAAGTACTCCTTTACTATAAGCTTATTTTGATGAGTCGTTTAATTTGTTCAAAGACTCGGTTGTAGCAGTTTGAGAATTTTGTACTTCCACTAGCTCTTTGTCTAATTGTAAAAGTAATTCTTTGGTTTTTGTATCGTGTTCATTGATAGTTTCCATACCTTCAGTAAGGGTATCATAAGTTGCTTCTTCTTTACCTAATTCCGTAAAGTAAGTTTTTTGTTCTTCTAGTACTGTTTCATAATGAGTGACATATTCATCTAATGAAGCAGTTAAAGTTTCTATATTAGTGGTTAATTGATCCAATTCATCTTGCGGCAATTCATCACTCATTTTTTCGTCTAAAAGGGTTTGTTCTTCTTTCATAGCAGTAGTTGTTTCTTTTAGTTCAGAAAGCGAAGTGGAACGTGCACCAACATTTTCAAAAACAGCAGAAGTTCCGTCTGCTAATGTGCTTAATGATTCATCTTCAGAAAGCGTAGTTTCAAAAGTTCCTTGTAAATTCTTTTCTTGCTCTGTAATGGCATTTAAGTCACTCACGATCTGTTCTTCTTGTGTCTTAACAGATGTAGTTGATTCTAAAGCTTCCGCTACGTCATCATTTCCGCAAGCAGTTAAGAACAATGATACTGCAAATAGATTTGTTGCTAGATATCTTTTTTTCATTTTTTGCAAAACTCCTTTTTTGATTTAACTAAAATCAATTTAACGATTGAATAACATTACACACTTTCATTCAATCGTAAATAGATAAGCCCTTTACATTATAGCAAACGTTTACTAGTTTCTAAAGCAATACGGTTGGTTATTTAATAAACCAAGAGACAAGACGAGGAAAATAAAAAACTATCTCTTAACTGGAGAATCATGTAAAATGGTAGAGTAAGTGTAAAACAGAATGAAATAAAGAGAGGGCTAATATGTTCATATATTATATCTTAGCTGCTATCATAGTAGCCGTTGATCAGTTTACTAAATTTTTAACCGTGCAAAACATTGACTTATATGAAATAGTTGAAGTTATACCAAATATCTTATCTTGGATGTATATTCAAAATGATGGAGCTGCTTGGAGTATTTTAGAAGGACAAATGTGGTTCTTTTATATTATAACCATTGTAGTCGTAGGTGTGGTTGTTTATTACTTGCAAAAATTCGGCAAACAAAGTCGCTTATTTTCAACTGCTTTGGCCCTTATTTTAGCTGGTTCACTGGGAAATTTTATTGACCGTATTCGATTTGAATACGTTATCGACATGGTTCGCTTGGAATTTATCAATTTTCCAATTTTTAATGTAGCCGATATGTCTTTGAGCATCGGCGTTGTCTTAATGATTATTTTTGTTTTCATGGACGAAAGAAATGAAAAAAAGAAACACTAAACCACCGTTTTATAACTAAAAAGGCGGTTTAAAAAAAGGAGACCCAACATGGTACAGGAACATAATTTTACGATCAAAGAAAAAACAGGCCGTTTAGACAAAGTGTTGTCTGAATTGATGCCGTCCGTTACTCGCTCACACATCCAACAATGGATCAAAGAAGGACATGTGACTGTAAATGGAGAAACGTTAAAAGCCAATTACAAAGTACAAACAGAAGACCACATCCATATCATCGAACCCGAACTTGTTTCTTTAGAAGTCCTTGCTGAAGATATTCCCATTGAAATTGTTTATCAAGATGAAGACGTTGTAGTGGTAAATAAACCTCAAGGAATGGTCGTTCATCCATCAGCTGGTCACCAAACAGGAACATTAGTTAATGCGTTGATGTATCATATCAATGATTTGTCTGGTATTAATGGAACCATTCGTCCAGGAATCGTTCACCGTATCGATAAAGATACATCTGGATTATTGATGGTTGCTAAAAATGACGCTGCTCATGAAAAATTAGCTGCTCAATTAAAAGACAAGACTTCTTTAAGAGAATATGTTGCACTTGTTCATGGTGTGATTCCACACGAAAAAGGAACCATCGATGCTCCTCTTGGACGCTCAAAACAAGACCGTAAAAAACAAGATATTATTGATGACGGTCGTGCAGCGGTGACTCATTTTAGAGTACTTGAACGCTTTAAAGATTTTACATTGGTTTCTTTGAAATTAGAAACTGGAAGAACCCATCAAATTAGAGTTCATATGAAATATATCGGTTATCCTTTAGCTGGTGATCCTGTCTATGGACCAAGAAAAACGTTAGAAGGCAAGGGTCAATTCTTACATGCTAAAACACTAGGCTTTAAACACCCAACAACAGAAGAATTCTTGACGTTTGAAGCACCGTTGCCAAAATTATTTGAAGATACATTAACGAAACTAAGACAGGATTAATTTTTTTATTTGACTTTTATAATCCAGCTCTGTATAGTCATTAATGACAGAAAAATAAACTATCCTTTAATCCTAGTCCTGTGAGACTAAGAAGGAGCATATTAAGAAAGGTGACCGCACCTTTTCTTAAACTTACTCAACGGTAATGTATGCCCTCTTTGACCATTAAAGGTTAGGAGGGCATTTTTTTTGCCAATCCTATTAAAGCGATATGAAAAGTGGAGGGGAAAACATGTCAATCAAATCAGAAGTAGAAGTAGTCGATCAAGCTGCTGTAAAACGTGCTTTAACTCGTATCACCTACGAAATCATCGAGAGAAACAAAGGAATCGATGACTTGATTTTAGTTGGAATCAAAACACGAGGCATTTATCTGGCTCGAAGAATTGCTGAACGTATGAAACAACTTGAAAATGTTGAGATTCCAGTAGGTGAATTAGACATTTCGCTTTATAGAGATGATGTTCATGCAAGTGATGGGAATAATGACCCTACGATAAATGGATCAGATATTCCAGTATCTATTGAAGGCAAACAAGTGATATTAGTGGATGACGTTTTATTCACTGGGCGGACCATTCGTGCTGCGCTAGATGCTTTGATGGACATCGGCCGCCCGAGAAAAATTTCTGTAGCCGTATTAGTTGATCGAGGACATCGAGAACTCCCTATCCGTGCTGACTTTGTGGGAAAAAACATCCCTACTTCACTAGAAGAACAAATCAAGGTCGGTGTAGCAGAATTAGATGGAGAAGACCATGTGCTGATTCAAAAAATAAATTAAATAACTATTTAAGTGAAACTTTAAATTAGCCCTGTGAGACTAATAAGGTCACTACTATAATTGTACCCTGAATCACTACTGGTGAGTGCAGCCAGCAGAAGGGGGATTATTCTAGAACCTAAAGTTCTCATAAAACTTTAGGTTCTTTTTTTGTACCATTCGCTAAATGAACTAAACTAACCTGGATAAGGGAGGAACAAGAAATGACGGAAATGTCTACATCCATTCTTTTAGACCATTTTGTTTCTGTGGAGGATCTAACAAACGACGAGGTTTTACAATTGATTAAACGGGCATCACAATTAAAAAAGGGTTCCGTTTCTCCGAAAGCAAATCCAAACCTATACGCTGTCAATTTATTCTTTGAAAACAGCACACGAACACATAAGAGTTTTGAAATGGCTGAAAAAAAATTAGGGATAGACATCATTGACTTTGAACCTTCAACTAGCAGCATCAAAAAAGGTGAAAGTCTCTACGACACTGTATTGACCATGTCAGCTATCGGTACAGATATCGCAGTTATTCGCGACAGTAAAGAATCTTTCTATACTGAACTCATCAACAGTCCATCCATTAACTGCTCAATTATCAACGGAGGAGACGGAACTGGTCAACACCCCAGTCAATGTTTACTTGATCTGATGACGATCTATGAAGAATATGGTTATTTTAAAGGCTTGAAAATAGCCATTGTAGGAGATTTAAAGCATTCAAGAGTAGCCAAATCAAATATGCATATGCTGAAACGGCTAGGCGCAGAAGTTCTTCTCTCTGGCCCTGCAGAATGGATGGACGAGACTTTTGATCAATATGGACAGTATGTCGAAATGGATGATTTAGTTACGCAAGTCGATGTCATCATGCTTTTGCGCGTCCAACACGAACGTCATCAGTCAACCCATGCGTCTCTAATTGATACTTATCTTGATAAATACGGACTTAACGAAACACGTGAAAAGAAAATGAAGCCAACAGCTATTTTGATGCATCCGGCTCCAGTAAACCGAGATGTCGAGTTGCAAAGCTCACTTGTGGAATGCGACCGATCACGCATTGTGACACAAATGTCTAATGGTGTATACGCCAGGATGGCGATTTTAGAAGCTATTATTGCTGGAAGGAACAAGGCTGGATAAAAAAATAAACCAACAATACTGTTACCTCAGGAGATGAACCCATGACGATCTGGAT
Organism: Carnobacterium inhibens subsp. inhibens DSM 13024; assembly: GCF_000746825.1. Taxonomy (NCBI): domain Bacteria; kingdom Bacillati; phylum Bacillota; class Bacilli; order Lactobacillales; family Carnobacteriaceae; genus Carnobacterium; species Carnobacterium inhibens. The sequence goes on from NZ_JQIV01000006.1 coordinate 441,755, forward strand.
AAAAAATGCCCAAATAGTGAACCATAAAGAAGAGTTGCAGCCAATCGAACTGCTGATCCATCAAGATACCATTCAAGCCATAGGAGAAAACCTTGCATCTTTAAGTTTAAAAGCATATGAGGTCATTGATGCTGGTGGAGCATTGGTAACTCCAGGACTGATCGATGTACATGTTCATTTAAGAGAACCTGGGTTTTCTTATAAAGAAACGATCAAAACAGGCACGATGGCAGCAGCCCGTGGCGGATTTACGACTGTATGTGCAATGCCGAATGTTGATCCAGAACCGGATACGGCTGAAAAAATGAAACAGCTTCAAGAAAAAATAGCACGAGATGCCGTGGTTAATGTCAAACAGTATGCTCCAATTACGATGGGGTTACGCAGCGAAATGCTCACCAATCAAACAGAATTGTTAGCAGCTGGAGCTTTTGCATTTACCAATGATGGAGTAGGGGTGCAATCAGCAGGTACGATGTACTTGGCAATGAAAGAAGCGGCTAAAAACAAAACAACGATCGTTGCTCATACTGAAGATGACTCTTTGTTATTTGGCGGTGTGATGCATGAAGGAAAACGCAATAAAGAATTAGGACTGCCAGGAATTCTAGCGCTAACAGAAGCCAGTCAAATTGCTCGTGATGTTCTTATCAGCGAAGCAACAGGTGCTCATTACCATGTCTGCCATGTGTCAACGAAAGAAAGTGTACGGGTCATTCGAGATGCAAAACGTGCGGGAATATTGGTTACTGCGGAAGTAACACCACATCATCTCCTATTAACGGAGGATGATATTCCTAATGATTCAAGTATCTATAAAATGAATCCACCACTAAGAGGGGAAGAAGATCGACAATCACTGATTGAGGGATTATTAGATGGCACAATCGACATGATTGCGACAGATCATGCACCGCATAGCAAAACAGAAAAAATGGGTGGCATGATTGGTTCTCCATTTGGAATCGTGGGCAGCGAAACAGCTTTTTCATTACTATACACGTCTTTAGTTGAGCCGGGAGTCGTAACTCTTAGACAGCTTATTGATTGGATGACGATCAAACCAGCCACTGTTTTTAAATTAGAAGGCGGAGCAGTAGAAATTGGACAAAAAGCAGACTTAGCTTTCTTTGACTTAGCAACGACCAAAGAAATCTTGGCTGAAGAGTTTCTTTCTTTAGCAACGAATACACCATTTATAGGGTGGAACGTTAAAGGGACAACGACAATGACGTTTGTCGGTGGGAAATTAGTGTATAAGGAGGGACCAATAAAATGAAACGTTTATTGCTATTAGAAGATGGAAGTATTTTTAAAGGGACTGGATTTGGTTCGGCAAATGATGCAACTGGAGAAGTTGTTTTCTCAACGGGCATGACGGGTTACCAAGAATCGATTACGGATCAGTCATACAATGGTCAAATGCTGGTGTTTACTTATCCATTGATTGGAAATGCAGGGATCAACCGTGATGATTATGAGTCGATTGATCCTACAACAAAAGCCGTTATCGTCAAAGAATTTGCACGGGTTCCTTCAAATTGGAGGAGCCAAATGAGTTTAGATGCATTTTTAAAACATAAAAACATCCCAGGAATAGCTGGTGTGGATACACGTAAACTAACACGGACGATTCGTGAACATGGAACTATGCGAGGGATGATCATTGATGCAGAGGACGACATCAAACATGCTTTTGACCAATTAAAAGCCATCGTTTTACCAACGAATCAAGTTGCACAAGTCTCCACAACGCGTTCATACGTGAGTCCTGGAAAAGGGAAAAATGTCGTCGTGATCGATTTTGGGTTAAAACACAGTATCTTAAACGAATTAAACAAAAGAGATTGTCATGTGACTGTATTGCCTTATCATACGACTGCAGAAACCATCTTAAGTTTAAATCCTGATGGCGTGATGTTGACTAATGGACCTGGAGACCCCTCATCATTACCAGATGTGCTAACGATGATTCAAGGGATACAAGATAAGCTGCCTGTCTTTGGTATTTGTTTAGGGCATCAATTGATTGCTTTAGCAAATGGAGCCAGTACCTTTAAAATGAAATTTGGTCACCGCGGGTTTAATCATCCAGTAAAAGAGATCGCAACAGGAAGAATCGACTTTACTTCGCAAAATCATGGTTATGCAGTAGAAGCTGGTTCTGTCGATAAAGATAAATTGATCATCACTCATATCGAATTGAATGACGAAACAGTAGAGGGACTAAAACACCGCTATCTTCCAGTGTTTAGTGTCCAATATCATCCGGATGCTGCACCTGGACCGCACGATGCAGATCACTTGTTTGATCAATTTATGGAATTAATGGATGCTTGGAAGGAGACAAAAAAGAATGCCTAAACGGACAGATTTAACGAAGATTATGGTCATTGGATCAGGCCCAATTGTTATTGGACAAGCTGCTGAATTTGATTACGCAGGAACACAAGCGTGTCTTGCATTAAAAGAAGAAGGTTATGAAGTCGTACTGGTCAACTCAAACCCGGCTACCATTATGACCGATAAAGAAATTGCGGATAAAGTCTACATTGAGCCGATTACATTAGAATTTGTCTCACGCATATTACGTAAGGAACGACCAGATGCCATTGTTCCAACGCTAGGCGGACAAACAGGATTGAATATGGCAATGGAATTATCTAACTCAGGCATTCTTAAAGAGTTAGACATTGAATTATTAGGAACAAAATTAAGTGCCATCGATCAAGCAGAAGACAGAGATTTATTTCGGAAATTGATGAATAAACTAAATGAACCTGTCCCAGAAAGCGAGATTGTTCATTCTGTTGAAGAAGCTTTGTCTTTCGCAGAACAAATTGGATTCCCCTTGATCGTTCGTCCGGCATTTACAATGGGTGGGACTGGTGGAGGAATTTGTGATAACGAGGAAGAGCTGAAAGAAATCGTTAAGAATGGATTGAAATTATCACCAGTTAACCAGTGTCTAGTCGAAATCAGTATTGCAGGATACAAAGAAATCGAGTACGAAGTGATGCGTGATAAAAATGATAATGCGATTGTTGTCTGCAATATGGAAAATTTTGATCCGGTTGGGATTCATACAGGAGATTCGATCGTGTTTGCTCCCACACAAACCTTAACGGATAAGGAACACCAACTGTTGCGTGATGCATCATTAAAGATCATCAGAGCATTAGGTATCGAAGGAGGGTGCAATGTTCAACTAGCGCTTGATCCAGACAGTTTCAACTACTACATCATCGAAGTGAATCCTCGTGTTAGTCGTTCCTCAGCGTTAGCGAGTAAGGCAACAGGCTACCCGATTGCTAAATTAGCCGCAAAAATCGCAGTAGGACTTACACTCGATGAAATGAAGAATCCAGTAACTGGAACAACGTATGCTGAATTTGAACCAGCGTTAGACTATGTTGTTGCGAAAATCCCTCGATGGCCATTTGATAAGTTTGAACAAGGCGACCGCAAGCTAGGTACGCAAATGAAAGCCACCGGAGAAGTGATGGCAATTGGACGGACAATTGAAGAATCTTTATTAAAAGCTGTTCGTTCATTAGAAATAGGAGTATCTCATGTCTTATTAGAAGAAGCTACTTTAGCTACGGATGAAGACTTGATTGAAAAAATGATCAAAGCTGAAGATGATCGCTTATTTTATGTGGTAGAAGGCATCCGCCGCGGATATACGATAGAAGATTTAGCCAACTTAACCAAAATCGATTTATTTTTCTTAGATAAACTGCTCCATATCGTAGAACTTGAAGATGAACTAAAAGAAAATAAGGAAGATATTGATGTGCTGACTACAGCTAAACAATATGGTTTCTCAGACAAAGCTGTTGCGCAGTTATGGGACACCAATGAACAAGCTGTATCTGCCTTACGTTATGAGCATGACATTATTCCAGTTTACAAAACTGTTGATACATGTGCTGCAGAATTCGACTCTAATACACCTTATTTCTACAGTACCTATGAGGAAGAAAATGAAAGCATCGTTTCACCTAAACCTTCCGTCTTAGTTTTAGGATCAGGGCCGATCCGAATCGGACAAGGGGTTGAATTTGATTATGCTACGGTCCATTCTGTGAAAGCGATCCAACAAGCGGGTTATGAAGCCATTATCATGAACAGCAACCCTGAGACGGTTTCAACAGACTTCTCTATTTCGGATAAGTTGTACTTTGAACCGTTGACCTTAGAGGATGTGATGCATGTCGTTCGTCTAGAACAACCGATTGGAGTGATTGTCCAATTTGGTGGACAGACAGCCATTAATTTGGCCGAACCGTTGACTAAAATGGGAGTAACCTTACTAGGGACGAGCGTAGAAGATTTGGATAGAGCAGAAAATCGTGATTTGTTCGAACAAGCGTTAAATGAACTTGAAGTCCCTCAACCTTTAGGAGATACGGCCACCAATGAAAAAGATGCGGTAGTGATTGCCGATCGAATCGGTTATCCTGTGTTGGTTCGTCCCAGCTATGTTTTAGGCGGACGCGGTATGCAAATCGTAGACACGCAACCCGATTTAGAAAGCTACATGCGTAATGCTGTGAAAGCTTCTCCAGAACACCCAGTATTGATCGACCGCTACTTAGTTGGGAAAGAAGTTGAAGTAGATGCAATCTGTGATGGAGAGACCGTTCTGATTCCTGGCATTATGGAACACATCGAACGTTCAGGTGTCCATTCAGGTGATTCAATGGCGGTTTATCCCCCACAATCATTGTCAAAAGAACTGCAAGAGACGATTGTCGATTACACCACACGTTTGGCGCTCGGATTAAATTGTATGGGAATGATGAATGTCCAGTTTGTTATCCATGACAATACAGTCTATGTCATCGAAGTCAATCCTCGTGCCAGTCGGACAGTGCCATTCTTAAGCAAAGTAACCGGTATTCCGATGGCTCAAGTTGCAACTAAAGCCATTTTAGGCCAGTCACTCAAAGAGCAAGGATATGGTAATGGACTGTTTAAAGAATCAAAATTGATTCATGTCAAAGCTCCCGTATTCTCTTTCACGAAGCTGCAAAAAGTAGACGCACTCTTAGGACCAGAAATGAAATCCACTGGAGAAGTGATGGGAAGCGATGTTACACTAGAAAAAGCTCTTTATAAAGCCTTTGAAGGAAGTCATATGCACTTATACGATTATGGAACTGTCCTGTTTACCATTTCTGATGAGGACAAAGAAGAGGCGCTCACATTAGCCAAACGCTTTTATATGATCGGCTATAATGTCGTGACTACTGAAGGAACCGGAGATTATTTTGCAGAGCATCACATTCCAGTAACAAAAGTTGCAAAAATTCAACAACAAACATCTGAGACTGTCTTAGATTTGATTCAAGGAAATACCGTTCAAATGGTCATCAATACTATGACCACAGGAATCGGTGTAGTAAACGATGGAGAACTCATTCGGAAAACAGCGATTGAACAAGGCATTCCTTTGCTAACGTCGCTTGATACGGTATCAGCCATCCTGAATGTACTTGAATCACGTAACTTTATGACTAATCCGCTGTAATAAAATAAGTGACTAGTAAGAATAGAACTAAATGGGGGTTAATAAATGAATCGCTTAGCAGTAAAACTACCAGGATTAAACTTAAAAAATCCTATTATGCCAGCCAGTGGAACTTTTGGCTTTGGTGAACTCTATATGGATCAATATGATTATTCTATCTTAGGAGCTATCATCATTAAATCTACTACTATTGATGCAAAGGTAGGAAATGCTGATCCGCGTTATCATCATTTAGATACAGGGGTTTTAAATGCTGTAGGATTGAAAAATCCTGGAGTGGACGTTATTGTAACTGAAAAGCTTCCGTCACTTGCTCAGTACGCTACACCTGTGATAGCAAGCGTTGCCGGAGCAACCATTGAAGACTATTGTGCAGTAGCAAAAAAATTGTGTCAGTCCCCTGTAATCAAAGCACTCGAAATCAATGTTTCTTGTCCGAATGTGAAAGAAGGCGGCTTAACTTTTGGAGCTGATCCAGAATCAGTTTACGAAATGACAAAAGCGGTAAAAGCAGTTGCAACTGTGCCTATTTATATTAAGTTAACCCCAAACGTAACCAACATTGTAGAAATAGCACAAGCTGCCCAAAGAGGCGGAGCGGATGGAATCAGCATGATCAATACGTTATTAGGAATGAGTATTGATCTAAACACCAAAAGACCTATCTTAGCAAACAAAACAGGCGGTCTTTCAGGTACAGCGATAAAACCGATTGCTATCCGTATGGTCTATCAAGTATCTCGTGCAGTCTCCATTCCGATTATCGGCATGGGTGGCATTTCAACAGTTGATGATGTACTTGAAATGTTTATGGCTGGAGCCAACGCAGTAGCGATTGGAACGGCTAATTATGCTAATCCAATGATTTGTAAAGAGCTCATTGAAGCATTACCTAAGCGAATGGATGAATTAGGGATTGAATCGATTGAAGCATTAATAAAAGAAGTCAAGGAGGGTCAAAGGAATGACTAACAAGCCGATTATTGCATTAGACTTTCCAACTGTCCTTGAAGCTAAAGACTTTCTAAGTCATTTTGACAATGAGCCTTTGTTTGTAAAAGTAGGAATGGAATTATTTTATCAAAATGGGCCAGAGATCGTTACAATGATCAAAAACTCAGGTCATGACGTTTTCTTAGATTTAAAATTACACGATATCCCAAATACGGTTTACCGTTCAATGAAAGGATTAGCTTCACTAGGAATTGATATGGTAAATGTTCATGCAGCTGGTGGACAAATTATGATGGAAGCTGCGCTGGAAGGCCTTATTGCAGGAACAAATGAAGGAAAGAAACGCCCTAAATTAATCGCCGTTACCCAACTGACTTCTACCACAGAAGTCAGTATGCAACAAGAACAACTCATTTCTGCTTCATTAATGGAGAGCGTCGTTCACTACGCAAAATTAACACATATGGCTGGTTTAGATGGCGTTGTTTGCTCGGCATTGGAAGCCTTAACGATCAAACAACAAACCTCGAATAATTTCTTATGTGTGACACCGGGGATACGTCCAGAGGGAACAGATAGTGGAGATCAAAAAAGAGTTGCGACTCCAGCTGTTGCAAAAAAAGAAGGAGCTTCTTATATTGTCGTCGGACGACCTATCACCCAAGCAGAAGACCCCGTTCATATGTACCATGCTATAAAAGAACAATGGAATGGAGTGGGAAAGTAACATGATTAGTGAAAGAAAAATTGCTGAACAATTATTAACTATTAAAGCAGTCAGTCTAAACCCCACTCAACCGTTTACATGGGCCAGCGGAATAAAGAGTCCTATTTATTGCGATAACCGCATTACAATGAGCTATCCGGCTATACGTCGAGATATAGCAAAAGGGCTCGCAAATAAGATCAAACAGCACTACCCAGACGTTGAAGTCATTGCAGGGACAGCTACTGCCGGGATTCCACATGCTGCGTGGGTAGCAGAATTGTTAGACTTGCCGATGGTTTACATTAGAAGCAAAGCAAAAGATCATGGTAAAGGGAATCAAATTGAGGGCCGCATACAAGACAATCAAAAAATGGTTTTGATTGAAGACTTGATCTCTACTGGCGGTAGTGTTCTTGAAGCAGCACAAGCTGCTTCAAACGAAGGTGCACAAGTTTTAGGAGTTGCGGCCATTTTTACTTATGAATTGCCAATAGGGATCAAAAAATTTAAAGAAAATCAAATCGAGTTAACAACCTTAACCAACTATACGACCTTAATTGAAACTGCTTTAGACAAACAATTTATTACAGCAAAAGAGAGAGATTCTTTAGGAGAATGGAAAAAAGACCCTACACAATGGTCAATAAACTAACAAAAAAAGAAACACCAGCCTCTTTAATTTCAAGGGCAAGTGTTTCTTTTTAATTCAATAGATCCATGATCAGATCTTATACTTTTAAACGGTTCACTAATTCTTTATCTGGGGTAACATAGACTGTACGTTGACCTTCATAAATAACAAAACCAGGCTTTGCACCATTTGGTTTTCGTATTTTTTTTACTTCAACATAATCTACTGGAACAGATGCAGACAGCTGAGACTTAGAAAAATAAGCAGCAATATTAGCCGCTTCTAAAAGCGTTTCTTCACTTGGGTCAGCATCTTGAATAATAACATGTGATCCTGGAATGTTTTTTGTATGCAGCCAAATATCTGATTTCCGAGCCGTTTTTAAGGTTAGTTGATCATTTTGCAAATTATTTTTCCCAACTAAGATAGTAGTCCCATCTGTAGCTTGATAGTGATCAGGTTGATTCAATTTCGCTTGTTTTTGTTTTTTCTTTGTTTTCTTTTTCTTCATGTATCCTTGTTGGATCAACTCTTCTTTAATTTCAGCGATATCTTTTGGAGTAGCAAGTTCTAATTGAGTGGATACTGATTCTAAATAATTAATTTCAGCTTCAGTTAAACGCATTTGTTCATGAACGAATGCAATAGCATTTTTTAATTTTTGATATTTCGAAAAATATTTTTGAGCGTTTTGAGAAGGTGTTTTTCTAGGGTCAAGCGGAATAGTCATCGGTGTTTCATCATCATAAAAATTTGTTAAGGTAACTTCTTTTTGTCCCTTAGTCATTTTATAAAGATAAGCCGTCAACAGTTCACCTCTAACTCTATAATCATCTGCTAATTCTGTCTCGTCTAAAGTGTTTTTAAGTTTTTTCATTTTTTTCTTATTCCGTTGGAGCTCGGTTTGAATCAAATGAATGAGGTCTGACCCTTGTTGTTGAACACGATCTCTGTCGGCCTTACTTTCATAATAAGTGTCCAATAATTCACTTAAAGAAGGCTGGCTGACATGTTCTCCTTCGATACTTAAATAGGGAAGGGGAGTAAAAAACTCTTTTTTAGGTCCGATCGTTAACGTAGGATCGATATTTCCAATTCGAATGTTTTCCATAAATGAATCAAATAGGACCGATAAGTTTTGAACATTGTTTTCACTACGGTGCATTAATTCTTTAGCTGTATCTGCACCAATACCTTGATACACGTGTTGGAGTCTCTTTTCATAAGACAATTCAGGATCTTCAAAAGAGGTCAACAACTCCTCTAATTCTGAACTGCTTGTTTCAAAAGGATTTAATTTATCTTGGTGGGGCGGTGCTTGATACGTTGCACCAGGCATAATAAAACGATACGAATTTTGACTGGCAGGAACGTGTTTGATCGTGTCTAGAATACGTTGAGTATCTTGTTCAATCAATAAAATGTTACTATGGCGTCCCATTAACTCGACAATCAAAATAACGTTTTGTACATCTCCAATCTCATCTCGGCTTTTGAACCTAAAATGGATGACACGATCATTTCCGACTTGTTGAATGTCTTCTAAGATAGCTCCTTCAAGATGTTTTCTGGTGATCATGCAAAAGTTTGGAGGTGAGCTAGGATTTTCGTAAGGAATCTCTGTTAACTGAATCCGTGCGTAACTCGGATGAGCGGATAAGAGCAACTTATGATTTTTTCCATTTGCACGCATAATTATAATGAGTTCATTTGGATAAGGTTGATGGATTTTTGATACTCGTCCATTTTTTAGTGCTTTACTTAATTCATCTACCATCGCATGGGTAAAAATACCATCAAATGACATTTGTTTCCCTTCTTTCCTAATCAATTGGTTCGATTGATTCTAGAGTATTAATAGAGTCAATTCATACTAATAGTGCTGTATTTATCATTATACCATTTTTTAGATAAAAATAGTTGGGAGAAAATTCAGGTCAATTAGTTGCAATCATTTAATAAAAAAAGCTACAATATATTTTGGGAGCTTTAGGAGGGAAACTTATGGAATGGAATTATGAAGGAGATAGAGGACCAGATAAGTGGAAAAATATTTGTTCAGCTTTTTATCAAGCAGAAACAGGAAGTTTGCAATCGCCAATAGCGCTCAATGACGATCCGCAACTATTATCTATCAGTCAGGATCTATTAACTTTTAACTACAGTAAAACGGTTTTTGAAACGTCTTTTTTTAATCACACAGTTCATTTGTCACCAAAAACAAAAGAAAAAACAAATATTATTGAATTTAATCATAAAAAATATTTTTTAGAAGACCTACATTTTCATTTGCCAAGTGAACACGAAATCAATCAAAAATCATTTCCACTTGAATTTCATCTTGTTCATCGTTCGGTACATAATGAGCTTCTTGTTGTTGGAGTAACCGTGTTGCCTTCTGAACGGCCTATAAACACAACTTTAGCAGCATTAGATGACAAAGCTTTAAATGCTGGAGGAGGTTTGAGTGTTCCAATTGATCTAGATCGTTTGTTACCTGAAAACAAACAGTTCTATCACTACACAGGATCGTTAACAACGCCGCCAACTTCAGGTCCAGTTGAATGGATCGTATTCCGTCAGCAATCTTTTATGAGGCAAGGATTGCTTCAAGCTTTCAAGAAGAATATCGGAAAAACAAACCGACCATTACAGCCAATAAAGAATAGACCTATTTATTTATCGATTGACGAATAGTTAGCAAAAGTTTGTATTTCTCTTGACACAAAAGCAATCAACTAGTAAGATTGCTTTAATAGAAAAACGACAAAGGAGTTCTGATGATGCGTATCCACCTATCTAATCGTGTACAAATGAATAGCAGTTGGCAAAGCCAAGATAGATAGGTTGATCCATGAGAACGCTCATAGATACAACCTTCAGTATACTGAATGTATGTATCTATGTTGGTTTATTTGAAGATATATTTTACTTCCGATCCACATAGAGAGAATAGTTATTCTATTTCTATGTGGTTTTTGTTTGCTAAAACAGCTACCACGCATTTTGTGGCAGCTGTTTTTTTTATAATCTACTTTTGGGGTGATGATTAGAATGGAAAAGAAACGATGGCGATTTTGTTGAGCATAATCATATAAGAATGAATAACTACTGGAGGATAAAAAATGAAAAAAATGTTTGGTTTTATTATTTGTTTGACGGCACTTCTAACGGTTGCTTTTTTTACTACTTCAAATGAAACAACAACTCCTGATAATGATGTACCAATGGTTGGGATTTTACAATTAACGAGTCACCCGGCTCTAGATCTTATTTATCAAGGAACGGTAGACGCTTTAAATGAAGCAGGTTATATCGACGGAGAAACAGTGCTATTGGATTTTCAAAATGCTCAAGGAGATCAAAGTAATTTAAATTCTATGAGTACCCGTTTTGTTAGCCGAGGGGCAGATGTTATGGTGGGTATTGCTACTCCATCAGCACAAGCCTTAGCTAATAGTTCAAAAGAAATACCAATTGTTCTTGGAGCTGTTACCGATCCTGAAGGTTCTGGGTTAGTTGAAAGCAATGAAGCGCCTGGTGGAAATATCACGGGTGTTAGTGACCTTACTCCGATTAAAGAACAATTTTCTTTGATCAAAGAAATTTTACCTGATGCTCAAACAATTGGAATTTTATATTCATCTAGCGAAGATAATTCTATTGTTCAAGCCGAACAAGCAATAGATATCGCGACAGAGATGGGTCTTGAAACCCAAATTATGACAGTATCTTCTACAAATGATGTTGCTCAAGTCGGTGCAACTCTAGCTTCTCAAGTAGATGCTATCTGGGTGCCAACAGATAACACGATAGCCAGTGCAATGAATACATTGGTAACGGCTGCCGATTCAAACACGATTCCTATTTTTCCAGCTGTAGATACTATGGTGGAAGAAGGCGGTCTAGCTACTGTAGGATTAGATCAATATGAATTAGGGCGTTTGACTGGGGAAATGGTTGTAGCTATTTTAAATGGCGAATCCGATCCATCGACTACACCCATTCAATATTTAGACCAAGGTGATATTATTATCAACGAAGAAAAAGCTAAGGAATTAGGTATTACGATACCCACTCATTTATTAGAACAAATGAAATAAACTAGATCACTTATTAGAGCGGAGGAAAGTAAATGGATTTAATCGTTACTGCAACAGCACAAGGGCTATTATGGGGAATGATGGCTTTAGGTATTTTTATTACTTACCGGATTTTAGATTTGCCAGATATGACAGCAGAAGGATCATTTCCTTTAGGAGCAGCTGTATGTGCTCAACTAATCATTTCAGGTATGCATCCTTTAGCTGCAACGGCTGTGGCTTTCTTAATAGGGTCTTTGGCTGGAGCTATTACTGGGTTCTTAATTACAAAAGCTCATATACCTGGTTTGCTAGCGGGGATTTTGACAATGACCGGGTTATATTCTATTAATTTACGAATTATGAAGCGTGCCAATTTAAGTTTACTTGGAAAAGCTAAAGTAACAGACTTTTTTAATCGATTAAACTTACCAAATCAATTTGATACAATTTTTATGGGGCTCATTCTTGTGGTGCTTATCATCACATTACTTGTTTTATTCTTTAAAACAGAAATTGGTCAAGCCGTTATTGCTACAGGAGACAATGAAAAAATGGCCCGTTCGCTCGGTATCTCTACTAACCAAACAAAAATGATAGGACTGATGCTTTCTAATGGTTTGGTTGCTGCTGCTGGGGCACTTATTGCTCAAGACAATGGTTATGCGGATATCAGTATGGGAATCGGTACAATAGTGATTGGCTTAGCTTCAGTTATCATTGGTGAAGTTGTTTTTGGAAACCTCTCTTTTGTACATCGACTTATCTGTGTGATCTTAGGCGCTATTATTTATCGTTTTATCATCATGTTTGTCTTGTTGATTGGTTTACAGCCAAATGATTTAAAACTCATCTCAGCGTTTATTTTAGCTATTTGTCTGGCATTACCGAGCATACGTACGAGATTTAATTTGAATTTCTTTCATAAAAAGGAGCTGATGTAAAATGACCGTCAAACCAGTCTTATCATTAAGGGAAATTACGAAACAATTCAATAAGGGTACAGCTAATCAAAATACTGTATTAAACAAGTTGAATTTAGAAGTGAAAAAAGGCGATTTTATTACAATCATAGGTGGAAACGGTGCTGGTAAGTCTACTTTACTAAATAGTATTGCTGGAAATTTTATGATCGATAATGGAAAAATCTTGTTAGGCGATAAAGAACTAACTACAGTAAAAGAAGAAAAAAGAGCTGGTTTTATCGGACGCGTCTTCCAAGATCCAGTAATGGGAACTGCTCCTCGAATGACAGTTGGAGAAAATCTAGCTATTGCTTATAGAAGAGGCAAGAAGAGATCTTTACGAAAAGGTACAACGGATAAAGAGCGGGAGTATTTTAAAAGCATTTTATTTGAATTAGGTCTAGGCTTAGAAAATAGGTTAGATAGTGAAATGGGCTTATTATCAGGTGGTCAAAGACAAGCTATTGCATTATTAATGGCTACCATGAATAAACCGGAACTTTTATTGTTAGATGAACATACAGCAGCTTTAGATCCAAAAACAGCTAAAGTAGTCTTACAACTTACTAAAAAACGAGTAGAACAAGAACAGTTAACAACTTTAATGATTACTCATAATATGAATGACGCTTTAACGTATGGAAATCGATTGATTATGTTAGATGAAGGACAAGTCATTGTTGATCTTTCTGGTGAAGAAAAAATAAATCTGACGGTTGCTGATGTGTTGGTTCTTTTCCAAAAGGCTACGGATAAAAATAATTCTTCAAGTCAATTAACAGATGAACTTTTATTAAGTCGATAACGCAAGATGAGTTTAATTTATAGAAGAGATTGAGACTGCTGTCTCAGTCTTTTTTTGTATAACTATACTTTTTAATTAGATAGTTGTATAATACATATAAATTAATTGTATATTGCAACGATGTTGAGAAAGGTGGCTTTTAATGGAATCCCAACAAGAAACACCGATTTTTTTATTAATTCAACGTTTTACAGAATTTAACCAGAATTATTCGAAATTGGAAAAAGAGTTGCTCCGAAAACACAACCTTACAAAGTCTGGTTATTCAATTATGACAGTTATTAAAGATGAAAAAATAACGTTAAAAGAGTTAGTAAATCTATCTGAGTTGGATAAATCGACTTTAAGCAGACAAGTGAAAAGTTTAGAAAAAAAAGAGCTGCTTATCAAAGAACTAGGCACTGACAAACGGTATAGTTTTCTTTCTTTAACTTCAGAAGCTCGTCAACTTATATTAACTGTCTCATTTGAACTTGAAAATGCTTATAGTCAAATTTTTAAAAGCTGGCCAGCAGATGAAAAACAACTTTTACTAGTGCTGATGGGCAGAGTTAATCGAAGCATTCAATCTTTTAATAGTTGAAGCAGAAGTATTTTACAAGACAGTTTAAAATCTTTACAATTAAAGAGAGAAAATGGATAAAAGGTGGTTAAGAGATGGATTCAAAAACGCTTAATAATTTATCGAAAGAAGAGTTAGTAGAACTTGTCATCAGTCAAAGTGAAGAATTAAAAGAACAAGATGTTCATTTAGAGGCTGAAGTTGAAGAAAATCGGTTTATAAAAAGCCTTGGGTTTGTAGATGGATACAAAGATTACCAATCTTATTTTATCCGTTTTTTTGAAGACGAGAGTGAAGGAACAGCAAAAAAAGGCAGCATTTTCTTAGGCATTTTAGAAGATTTCATTAATGACTATGGTGGTGAACCCGTTCGTGAACTAATCGAGGAATTTACCGAAGATCATATTTGATTTTACAGATGTTTGCACTCTTTTAGCAGAATTGATAGACTGCTAGTAAGAACTAAAAATTTAGGAGGAATAAATGTGCCTTTAGAAAATAAGAAGATCATTGCGTTAGTTAGTGACGATTTTGAAGATTTAGAATTATGGTATCCTGTTTTACGTTTAAGAGAAGCTGGAGCAACGGTTCATTTAGTAGCTGAGAAAAAAGAAACTGTTTATCACGGAAAATATGGTGTACCAGTGACCTCGGATTATAGTTTTGACGAAGTGACCAAAGAAGAATATGACGGAATCTTAGTACCAGGGGGCTGGTCACCAGATAAATTAAGACGCTTCCCGAAAGTAATTGAATTTGTTCAATATTTTAATCAACAAAAGAAACCGATTGGACAAATTTGTCATGCTGGTTGGGTGTTGATTTCAGCTGGAATCCTTAATGGTGTCAATGTTACGAGTACACCAGGCATTAAAGACGATATGACGAACGCAGGAGCTATTTGGCATGATATCCCAACTATAACAGATGGACACATCATTTCAAGTCGCAGACCTCCAGATCTTCCTGAATATATGAAACAATACATTGCTGCATTTGAATAAAACTGTTTATTGAGAGAGTGGGACAAACGGACATGTGTGCTCTGCCCACACCCTGAAAAATGAAAACAAAACAGTAACGGCCTCCGGTCCTTTTACGCTAAAATAGCAGTGAAGGATTGGAGGTCGTCGCTTTTTTGATGTAAGATATCGAGGGACAAACTGACCGGTTCTATTCTTGAGCACCCTGAATTATTGCCTAGAGCATGAGTATAAAATTACATCTTCTTTAGAATAGAATAGTCCTTCTTAATTTATTTTTTAGGAGGAAAACAAGATGGAATACATGTATGAAAGTTGTGCAGGGTTGGATGTTCACCAAAATAATGTAGTTGCCTGTGTCTTGTATGGTCCGCTTACCTCTACTCGCCCAAAAAAAGAAGAAAAGCGATTCGATACAACGACTTCAGGTTTGAACGCACTTAAAGAATGGCTTTCTTCATTCGATTGTCAAGTTGTCGCCATGGAAAGCACAGGCGTTTACTGGAAACCCATCTGGCATGTTCTTCAAGCTGATTTTCAGTTGATTTTGGCCAATCCAAGAAAAATTAAAGCTATCCCAGGTCATAAGACCGATAAAAAGGATGCTGAATGGATCGCGAAATTAATGAGAATTGACTTGATTCCTGCTAGTTTCGTTCCAGAAGAAACGATTCAAGATTTGAGAGATTTAACACGGTCTAGAAAATCACTAGTTGAATCGTGTAATAAAGAAAAAAACAAAATTCATAAGATTCTACAAACGGCGGGTATAAAGATGACTACTTATATCGAAGATATCTTTGGAGCATCGGGACGTAACTTACTTGAAATGTTAATTAATGGGGAAATTCTGACAGAGGAAACCATAGCGGCTAACGTCTATACTTCCTTAAAGAAAAAAATCCCTCAATTAGTGGATGCGCTGAATGGATTCGTCCGTTCTCATCATCGATTTATGTTAGAACAAGAATATGACATGATTCTTGCCTATGAAAAAACGATAAAGAACATGGAAGAACGGATCGATCAAGTATTGGAAAATTATCAAGAAGAAGTAGCCGTTTTGGACGAACTTCCTGGCATCGACCGCAAGGCCGCTGCGGTCATCATTGCGGAAATTGGAACAGATATGACGCAGTTTCCTTCTGTGGAACACCTAGCTTCGTGGGCAGGATTATGTCCAGGAAACAATGAAAGTTCAGGAAAAAGAAAGAGTACGCATATTACTAAAGGGAACGCTTATCTGAAGAAAGTGCTCTGTCAGGCAGCTTTTGCGGCCAGCCGATCTAAGAACACAAAGTTTAAAGCACATTTTTATCGTATAAAACAAAATAGAGGAACACAAAAAGCCGTTGTAGCGACCGCTCATTCCCTATTAAAAACCATTTATACTCTATTATCGACAAAACAACATTACCAAGAATTTGGGGAAGATTATGACAAGAAAAAAAACGTCCTAGAGGCGAGCTAGAACGTTTCAACTAAATAAAAATTTTTTATATCTTTATTTTAGCATAGGAGAATTTTTTTTTGCATTTTTTGTACTTAAGTTTTCGTATAAAAAAGCGTTTAGACCCGAATCACTGGAACGAATAAGCGAAGTATGGTCATCGACCATCGAGCATTGTTCGTGAAGTGGATGTCGGGTCTGTTTTTTGGAGCACGTTTTAGAATTAATAAAAATGAATGTATTACATAAGAGGTTAAAAGAAGCTGTTGAAAAAAAGGCGATACCATTGGTTTAATTTGCTGTTCATTGGTATCGTCTTATACAAATAAATACGAAATAACCTTACTAAAAAAAAACAAATCATAGTTGCCTTTCAAGGAACAGCATACTTTCTCCAATAGGAAAATCTCTGTCTTTTCGTTAAGAAGAAAAAGAATTATAATGATATTCTTAATCAAATAATGTAAAATAACAATGTATACATTTAGATAGAAAGAAGGGATTAAGGTGTACCAAAAAAATAAAAGCGCTTATAGAACCGCTATTTTAGGTATTCTTACAGCTATCATTATTATTCAAAATTTTGTTCCATTACTGGGGTATATTCCTATTCCTCCTTTAAATCCTACTATCATCCATATTACAGTTATTGTTGTTTCTCTTACACTGGGAACAAAAGATGGTATGATTATTGGTTCTGTTTGGGGTATCACACGAATGGTCAAAGCCTTTACAATGCCTGCTTCGCCATTTGACTATTTTTTATGGCGAAACCCGATTATAGCTGTTATTCCTCGCATTATGGTAGGTTTAGTAGCTGGATATGTTTATAATATATGTAAAAAAAGAATGAAAAATGATTCAACCGCTATGATTATTTCTTCTGTTTTGGCGTCACTAACGAATACTATTATGGTACTCGGACTGATTTATATTATTTACGGTGAGACTTATGCATCGCTTTTAGAAGTTGATTTTTCAAATCTTTTAGGTGTGCTAGGAACTGTTGTTTTAACGAGCGGAATAGGCGAGGCGATAGCCGCTGCTATTATTGCACCAATCATCGCACGCCCATTAAAGAAATTTAGGCCTCAAAAATAAAAAAGTATCCCATTAGAAGCAGTTGGCCATCTAATGGGATTTTCTCTTATAATAATTCTTTTCTTAGTTGTGCAGGAGATTTATCGGACAAGTAAGTCATTGGAACATCCAATACACTAAATGCACCTGTTTTTCCTTCTTGTTTAAACTTAACTGCAGCTCTTGCGTAAGCCACTAGAATAGAAGACGTAAATTCTGGATTACTTTCTAATTCAAGTTGGAATTCAGCTTTTTGTTTGCTTCCAGTTTCTGATTCTCCCGTACGGATAACGAATCCGCCATGAGGCATTTGTTGGTGATCTGTTTCAAATTGTTCTTCGTCAATAAAATGGACGACTGTTTCATAAGGTTCAAAATAATTTGGCATTGATTTGATTGTTTGTTCAATTTCTGCTTGATTTGCGCCTTTTTCAGAAACAACGTAGCAAATACGCATGTGTTTTTCGCGAGTAGATAGCTCAGGGTTCAGACCTGTACGAACTTCTTCTAAAGCTTTATCCAATGGTACAGTGTATTGAACACCTTTTTTCACGCCAGTTACACGTCGAATAGCATCAGAGTGACCTTGGCTCAATCCTTTGCCCCAAAAAGTATATGTTTGTCCTACAGGAAGAACAGCTTCAAATAATGCTCGGTTGATTGAGAATAAACCTGGATCCCAACCTACAGAGATAATACTGACATTTTGGCCAATTTTAGCTGAACTATCCATAATTGCAAAGTAGTCCGGTATTTTTCCATGGTTGTCATAACTATCAATTGTTGAAAAATGTTTTGCTAGTTCTGGCCCTTGCTCTGGCAAGTCAGTAGCTGATCCACCACATAATAGTAAAACGTCAATAGCATCTTTGTAATCTAAAATATCGTCTATACTAACTGTAGGCAAGTTTGAGTCTACAGTTGCAGGATTACGTCTAGTAAAGACTGCAACACCTTGCATATCTTTAAATTGTTTAATTGCTAGTTCGACACCTTTGCCAATATTGCCGTAGCCAACTAAACCGATTCTAATTTTTTGAGTCATTTTATTTATCTCCAATCTATAGTTGAAATGTCATCGTTCACTTTTAGTATAATCGATATTAGAACAGATTCCAATAAATGGATAAAAAAGAACAAACGTTTCATCTTCATTTCTTTTTTGTTTTCACATATGGTATAATTTAAAGCGTAGAAAAGTTTAAGGCGGTGGCTAACTCTTGTAAAATGGGGTGATGCCAATGTTTTTTGTTTGGGCTTTCCCTAGAAAGGAAAACTCATGAGCATTTATGAGGCACTGATGTTTGCATTAGCTTTTGCAACTCTTGTTTTAAAAATCTCGTCAAACAAAAAAAAGTAACCGTCTAAGCTTTAGCGAGTAGGACGATTACTTTTTGTATTAAGTTCTATAGTAGCTGCCGTCTTTAACGGTTCTATTCTAAAGAGGGGTATGTTGACGCATATCTCTCTTTTCATATCTAGTTTAGCATGGATCTTTGGCTTTTTCAAATAAAATCACTATTTTAACCGTATGACAAACAAAAAGAAAAAAATAAAAACGAAACAGAATAGTAATACTAGTTTAACGTTTTTAATCTATTTCAATGTTATACTGGTTAAGAAGTTTTTCAGTAACAAAACTAAGTCAATGACATTTATAGATTGGAGCATGAACATGAAAGATTCTAAAGATAATAAAAAGAATACTCGTTCAAACAAATACGATAAAGAAAGAAAAACGATAAAGATATTAACCGTAGCAGTGATTATTGCAGCATTAGTTGTAATCGGATTGGTAGTTATGTCACTTTTTAGTGGTGGAGATGAGCCACAAGAGGTAACAAAAGAAAGTTCAAGTGTGATAATAAAAGATACAGAAAGCTCAAAACAAAGTGAATTGACAAGTTCTGAAGCTAGTTCTGAATCATCTGAAAGCGAGTCAAGCGAGTCCGAAGAAAGTCAAGAATCAGAATCTGTTGAAACAAAAGAAACAGAACCAACTGACGAAAATGTAACAGAAGCATATACTGGTGACTGGAAACCAGTTGAAACAGAGCAAGAAGGGGAACACACCACAAATTTTAATGATGGATCTCAAGATCGTATTGAAATCAAAAAAGCTGCTTCAGTTGCAACAGGCTTAAATGAGTCAGATATGATTGAATGGTGGGTCGAAAATAGTGGGGAAGGACAGGTAGTAGCTACTGTTTCAGATAGTGCCCAAACCAAAAATTATCGTGTTTATTTAAAATGGGTAGATGATCAAGGATGGCAACCAACGAAAGTCGAACACTTAAAAGAAAATGATAAACAATAAACTTAAAAATTAAATTCAAAAACTGGTATTAAAGCGAATGATTGCTTAGTACCAGTTTTTTTCGTGTATTTTAATCTGATTTATTGAATAGGGATAATAAGTAGCTTAACAAGCGCTTTTCGTTTCTGTTCTGAGTAGAAAAGATGATATGATAGTCTTAAGTATCAATAACTTAAATATATGTGGGGAATGAGACTATGCGTTGGAAAGATAGAAGAAAAAGTAATCATGTAGAAGATCGCAGAGGAAAAAGTACTGGTGGTAAGACGTTAGTTGGGGGTGGAATAGGCGGGGTCCTTATTCTGTTGGCGTTCACTTTTTTAAGTGGCGGAAATTTTGGTGATTTTTTAAACTCCGTTGTATCAGATCCTGGTGGAAATACAGCGACTGGTTCCTATCAAGAAACCGAAACAGAATCTGAGCGAGCTGATTTTGTTTCGGTAGTCCTAGCAGATACAGAAGATGTTTGGACGGATGTTTTTCAAGAGTATGGATATGAGTATCAAGAACCAACTTTAGTGCTTTTTTCTGGATCAGTTCAGTCAGCATGTGGTGTCGCAGGTTCTTCAACAGGTCCGTTTTATTGTCCAGGAGATGCTAATTTGTATATTGATTTAAGCTTTTATGATGAATTAAGCCAACAGTTCAATGCTCCAGGAGATTTTGCAATGGCGTATGTCGTTGCTCATGAAGTAGGTCATCATGTTCAAACTCAGTTAGGACTGACAGAGCAACTAAATATCTTACGGAACGAGCTGAGTGAAACAGAATTTAATAAATACCAAGTTCGTTTTGAGCTACAAGCAGATTATTTTGCAGGTGTTTGGGCAAACTATGCTCAAGGGTTAGGCTACTTAGAAGAAGGAGACTACGAAGAAGCTATCAATGCTGCAGGTGCAGTAGGAGATGATCGTCTTCAACAACAAGCACAAGGATACGTTGTTCCTGAAAGTTTTACTCATGGTACTTCTGAGCAAAGAATGTATTGGTTTGAACACGGATTTGAATCTGGTAATTTAGAAGATGGAGATACATTTGACGGGAATGCTAAATTTAAACTTCCATAAAAAGTTTCTAGATTTCAGTGTAAAGTCAAACTACGGAGGTTAAGATGAAAAATTTAGATAAGAACTTTAATATGGTACAAGACATCTTAAATAAAACAGAAGAAGAATTAAAAAAAATGAACCCAGTCAATATCATGGTAGTAGGAAAGACAGGGGTAGGCAAGAGTACCTTGATCAATAATTTATTTAGAGAAAATCTTGCCTTAACCGGTATCGGAAGACCGATTACGAAACACTTAAGGCGTATTTCTAAAGAAGGAGTCCCATTAGTGTTATATGATACTAGAGGACTGGAATTAAGTCTTGAAGTACAAAAAGAAATCAAAAGTGAGATTTTTGACACGATCAAAGAAAATAAAAAACTAGGTATTCAAGGAGAAATACACCTTGCTTACTACTGTATTAATGCAAATTCTTCACGAATAGAGCCAACAGAACTTGAACTCATAAGAGAATTGAGTGAAAAACTTCCAGTTGTGATCGTTTTGACTCAATCAATTGGTGAACCGGCAGCAACATTTAAAACATATATTGAAAACCTTAATTTACCGATTTATGGTGTAGTATCTCTTATGGCTGAAAATTTCAAATTAACGGAAGAAATGTCGATTCCAGCGTTTGGATTAAAAGAATTACTTGAATTAAGTTTTGAAATCATACCTGAAGAAGCAAAAAAGGCTTTTAACAATGCCCAACAAGTAGATATTGCACGAAAAGCGAACTCTGCTCGCAGTTGGGCGACAAGGTATATCGCTACTTCATTTGGAGTAGGATTTTTACCGATCCCTTTTTCTGACGCATCCGTTCTTGTGCCCATGCAGGTAACGTTATTGGCTCATATTACGGCTATTTTTGGTATTTCAATGGACAAAGCCACTATTGCAAGTCTTGTAGCAGCAATAGGAGGGACTGGGGGAGCTACTTTTGCGGGAAGGTACATCGTTTCAAATGTGATAAAATTGATTCCTGGAGCAGGTACAGTTGTTGGAGGTCTCATTAGCGGTACAACAGCTTCAATCATCACAACGGCGCTTTCTATGAGCTATATTGAAGTGTTAGCAATCATAGCAGCCGGAGAAAAAGATGGAAAATACCCCGATTTAAAAAACATTGAACAGTTAATGAAAGCAAAATTTCAAGAACGTCTTAAAAAAGGCGCTAAAATCAGTAAAAACCTTGATTTAACAACAGATTTACCTAAAGAAACAAATGAATTAAAAAAACAATCTAAAAAAGATCAACTTATGAGTAATTTCAAAAAGTTAACCCAACGAAAAAAATCAAATAAATAATGATAAATCGACTAATTTTAAACTCAAAATAAATAACTAATCATTGAACCGAAATAATTGTTTATTTCGGTTTTTTTTACGAACTTTTTTAGTTTGTAGAAATTTTATATCTGACACTAAAATTAAACCAAAAATACTTTTTATATTTCATTTAAACTAATTTAAAAAAATAGTCTCGTAAAGAATTCATTCAGCAATAAAATCAACTGATTAAAATTTAAGTACAAGCGAAAAAAAGAATGAATATAAATAAAAAAATATAAACACACAAAACGAAGAAAAAGAATAAAGAAAAAGATAAAAATCAATATATCTAATAAAAAAGTAAGACCAATCTAAAAAGAGAGGAAATAGACAAAAATAGCTGTCTTTAATAAAAGTGTCTTTTTATCATTTTTCCTAGTTTACATAATATATATTATACAAAGTAGTTATAAAGTGTAGTTTTCCTGTTTCTTATCTTTTTACGTCGATTTTGGACACTTTTAAGCTCAGTTAGCATTTTTTTGGTGATTAACTATCTATTAAATGCTTTTAATAGAGTTTTGAATCTACTATTATTCAATTCGACTATTTTAATCGTGTTTATTTACTTAACTATAAAAAAACAACATTCGCAACTCTGTATTCGTTGTGAATGTTGTTTTGATTATTATTTTGTTAATGCTTCAGTTAATTGTGGTACAACTTGTTTCTTTCTAGAAACAACGCCTTTTAATAATGCACTGTTATTTTCTAAAGCTACATTAAAAGCTTCTTCTACTGCATTGATTGGATTTCCTAATGCTAGGATAACTGAATCGCTGTCTAAGATGTTTGTAACGATTAATACGAATAAATCATAATTTTTAGAATGATTTTCATTTAGCATCTCTTGTTCTAATTCAGCTTGTATAGAAAGTACATCATTTACGTCTACAACATTGATTTGTGCTACACGGACATTTTTATCTCCCATTGGAAAACTTTTAGCATCCATGTCTAATAATTCAGCAGCTGACTTATTGCTTAAATCAGTTCCAGCTTTTAACATTTCAAGACCATATGAATCAATATCAACATCAGCGATTGCAGCAAGTTCTTTTGCAATTGCAACGTCTTCATCGGTACAAGTTGGAGATTTAAATAATAACGTATCTGAAACGATTGCTGATAACATTAATCCTGCAATCTCTTTAGGTATTGCCACTTCTTTTTCTTTATATAATTTAGCTATGATCGTATTTGTACATCCTACAGGTTCTGCACGGTAATACAATGGATTAGCTGTTTCAAAGTTAGAAACACGATGGTGATCGACTACAGATAAAACTTCAACATCTGCAATGTCATTTACGCTTTGTTGAAATTCATTGTGATCCACTAGCATAACTTTATCTGTTTCGTTAGCTACTGTTTCTACTACACGTGGTGCAGGAACACTAAAGTGATCTAAAGCATATTGTGTTTCCTCTCCTACTTCTCCTAATGCAACAGCTTCAGCTTCAAATCCTAATTGATTTTGAAGGTAAGCGTACGAAATGGCAGATGTAATGGCATCTGTATCCGGATTTTTATGACCAAAAACTAATACTTTACTCATGACTGTTATCTCTCCTTTTAAAACTATAACTACTATAAAATTTTATCTCAAATGGGCTTGTTTAGCTAGTATTATGTTAGATTTCACAAAAAAGATTGGATAAAAAAAGAAGAAATAGCGCTTGAAAAGTATTTATACCCTCTTTTCAGCTTATTTCTTCTTTAGTTTATATATTAGTCTATATTAGTTTGTTTGATAATCTTTATAATTTTGTACCTTCAATAGCCGATTGGCGTTCTCTACACGTTCAAGAGTTGGCGGTTCAATATCCTTTAGTTTATACGGAATGTTCAAAGCCGCATATTTGTAAACACCAAGTTTATGATACGGTAATATTTCGACTTTGTAAACATTTCCTAGTGATTGAATAAAGTCGCTTAATCTCATTAAGTCATTATCATCATCAGAACGCTCTGGAACCAATACGTGTCGGATCCAAACGGGTTTATTGATTTTAGATAAATAAGTTGACATATTCAAAATGTTTTCATTGCCATGCATCGTTAATCGCTTATGTTTTTCATTATCAATGTGTTTGATATCAAATAACAGTAAGTCAGTATACTCCATCAGTTTCTCAAAGCGACTAAAAAAGGGTTCTTCATAAGTGAATGGTTGACCACACGTATCTAAAGTTGTGTGGACTCCCTCTTCTTTCGCCTTTTTAAAGTATTCAATCAAAAAGTCGATATGCAGTAAAGGTTCTCCTCCACTCACTGTGATGCCGCCTTTACTACCCCAGTAATCACGATAAGATAAAGCTTCAGCTAGCAATTCATCAGCAGTATAAGGTGTTCCGCCTCCCATGTTCCAGGTATCAGGGTTATGGCAAAATTCACAACGCATACGACACCCTTGCATGAATGTAACAAAACGAATACCTGGTCCATCTACTGATCCAAAACTTTCCGTTGAATGAACATATCCAATTGCTGGTGTAGTCATATTGACGGCTCCTTTATTTTTCATATTTCTACATACTTTCGTGCATTGTACGATTAATGACATCTAACTGTTGTTCACGTGTTAATTTGATAAAGTTAACGGCATAACCAGATACACGAATTGTCAATTGTGGATAGTTTTCAGGATGGTCCATTGCGTCAACCAATGTTTCTCGGTTAAAGACATTCACATTCAAATGATGTCCACCTTTTTTTGCGTATCCATCTAATAAGCTTGCTAAGTTTTCTTGTTGAATGTCATCTTCTTTACCTAATGCTTTAGGAATAATAGAAAATGTATTTGAAATACCATCTAATGAGTATTTGTAGGGTATTTTAGCTACTGAAGTTAAACTAGCTAATGCTCCATGAGTGTCTCTGCCGTGCATTGGATTAGCCCCGGGTGCAAATGGCTCGCCAGAACGACGTCCATCAGGTGTATTCCCTGTTTTTTTACCATAAACAACATTAGAAGTAATCGTCAAAATAGATGTTGTATGAACTGCATTACGGTAAGCAGGATGTTTCTTAACTTTTGACATAAATGTCTTCAATAACCAAATCCCAATATCATCCGCACGATCGTCATTATTGCCATATTTAGGATAATCTCCTTCAATCGCATAATCAACTACTAATCCATCTTCATCACGAATTGTCTTTACTTTTGCGTATTTGATAGCTGCTAGTGAATCGATTGCTACTGAAAAACCAGCGATACCGGTTGCCATCGTTCTTACAACATCACTATCATGGAGAGCCATTTCAATGCGTTCATATGAGTATTTATCATGCATAAAATGGATAATGTTTAACGTATTTAAATATAAGCCAGCAATCCATTCCAGCATAACATCATATTTTTCCATTACTTCATCATAATCCAAGTATTCAGAAGTAATTGGTTGATATTTTGGAGCAACTTGAACCTTTGATTTTTCATCTACTCCACCATTAATTGCATATAAAAGAGCTTTAGCTACGTTAGCTCGTGCTCCAAAGAACTGCATTTGTTTTCCAATACGCATAGCAGATACACAACATGCGATTCCATAGTCGTCTCCCCATTCTAAACGCATGATGTCATCATTTTCATATTGGATAGCACTTGAAGCGATAGATGCTTTAGCGCAGAATTTTTTGAAGTTTTCTGGTAAACGAGTAGACCATAGTACTGTTAAGTTAGGTTCTGGAGCTGGGCCAAGATTAGATAAAGTGTGCAAGAAGCGGTAGCTGTTTTTCGTTACCATATGACGACCATCGTCACCTACCCCGGCGATAGCTTCTGTTACCCAAGTTGGATCACCTGAAAATAGATCATTGTAATCAGGAGTACGTGCGAATTTTACTAAGCGCAGTTTCATAATAAAATGGTCTGTGATTTCTTGTGCTTCAACTTCAGTCAATAACCCTTTGGCTAGATCACGCTCGATATAGATATCTAAGAAAGTAGATGTGCGCCCTAAAGACATAGCAGCTCCATTCTGTTCTTTTACTGCTGCTAAATAACCTAGATACAACCATTGGAAAGCTTCTTGAGCTGTTTGGGCTGGTTGAGAAATATCGAAGCCGTAAATTCTGCCTAACTCATTTAATTCATTTAAAGCACGAATCTGTTCATTTAGCTCTTCACGATCACGTATAATCTCTTCACTCATCGTACCGTAACCCTTATTCGCTAAATCATTTTTCTTTTCTTGGATCAAGCGATCTACACCATATAAAGCTACGCGTCTATAGTCACCTATGATACGTCCACGACCGTATGCATCTGGTAGACCTGTGATTACTCCGCTACGTCTTGCAGCTCTAATTTCAGGCGTATAAGCGTCAAAGACTCCTTGATTATGTGTTTTACGGTAGTCTCTAAAAATATGAGATACTTCTGGATCAATTTCATAACCATATGATTCAGCAGCTAGTTCACTCATTCGAATACCACCAAAAGGCTGTAAACCACGTTTAAATGGTTTATCAGTTTGGAACCCTGTGATACGTTCCAATTCTTTATTTAAGTAACCGGCTTCATGTGAAGTGATAGAAGAGACTACTTTCGTATCCATATCTAATACGCCACCAGCTTCACGTTCCTTTGTGTTTAATTCCATAACTTGTTTCCAGAGTTCTTTTGTTGCGTCTGTAGGTCCTTCTAGAAATTCATCCGTACCATCATATGGTTTATAATTTTGTTGAATAAAATCCCGCACATTGATTTCTTCTTGCCACATCTTCCCTTTAAAGCCTTTCCATTGTTCCATAAACTAAATTCCTCCTTTTATCATGTCAAGCAATCTAACAGTTTCTTCATGCTCATTATAACACTAACTTTTCATAAATCAATTGTTTTCCGTCTTTTAAAAAGATGGTTTTTAGTTCGATCGCCTTTATTAAAATGATTTTATTCGAAATTAATAAAAAGGATAAAAAAAATATTTGAACTACTTTTCACATACTTAGTTGTGAATTTGTTAATTTTAATAAAAAGAACAAAAAAAGTGCAACCCGTAAGTTGCACTTCTACTCATTTACTTGTTTTCATTAGATAATAAATCTTTTTTTACTTCAATTGGTGTCCCATCTTCAACTTCATCTACGATAAATGATCCATTTGAATAGCGATCACTTATTGAATAAGAAGCACTAGATAAAGGAATTTCTTTTCCTTTAGACGTTAGGATAGTATAGACATCTTCTTTAGAAGCTTCAAAAGCAAATGCTACACGATGAGGATTTTTCTTCAACTCTCTCAAAATGAGCAATCCTCTTTTGGCTCTTCCTAATGTTTCAAAATCACGAAGATTCATTTTTTTGATTGAACCGCGGTGAGTTAAGATCATTAATTCGGTTTTACCAGTTTCAACGTCAAGCAAGACTCCATTGACAACATAATCGCCTTCTTTAAGGTTAATTGATTTTACACCAGCAGCTTTTGAACCCACAACAGGGACCTCTTCTAAAGAATAGCGCAAACCAAACCCTCGATGAGTCACTAAAAATACGTCTTTCAATAAAGGATTTTCTGTATAGACAATATTTACTAATTCATCAGTAGTGGTTTTTAGCTTGATAGCAGAAAAAGATTTATTTTTATAATTGCGTCCAATGACATAATCTGAAACAGCCGTTTGTTTAATATAGCCTTCTCTGGTGATAAATGTGAAGGTAGCATTCGGTGATTGCTTCTCAATGCCAAAGACTTTTATTACTTTTTCATCTGCTTCAAAAGCAATATTTTGAGATAAATGATCTCCCATATCTTTCCATCTCAAGTCAGACAATTCATGAACTGGACGATAGATAATATTTCCCTTGCTGGTAAACAACAATAAATGATTCAACGTATTTAGCTGTTGAATATAAATTGGGTAATCTCCTTCTTTAATGCCGATTTCATTAGGTTTAGATGCACTGTACGAACGTAAACTTGTTCGTTTAATGTAACCTTCTTTAGTAACAGATACAAAGACTTCTTCAGAAGCAATCAAGACTTCAGTATCGATCTTCAACTCTTCAATTTCATCTTGAATAACAGTAAGTCTGGGAGAAGCGTAGTTTTTCTTCACTTCAACTAACTCTTTTTTCATGACTTTATCAAGCTCTTTAGGACTAGATAAGATTTTTTTGTAACTTGCAATATCCTTATCTAATGAAGCTGCTTCAAGTTCTAATGCCGTGATATCGGTATTCGTTAATCGATAAAGTTGCAAAGAAACAATAGCTTCTGCTTGGATTTCAGTGAAATCAAATTGTTCTACTAAATTCTCTTTTGCGTTTTTCTTATCTTTACTGCTTCGAATGGCATTGATTACTTGATCTAGAATAGATAAAGCTTTAATTAGACCAGAAACGATGTGTTGTCTGCTTTCAGCTTTTCGCAAATTGAATTTCGTTCTTCTGGTAATGACTTCTCTTTTATGCTCTAAGTAGGCTTCTAACATTCTAACGATACCGGATTGCTTAGGGCGTTTTTTATCAATAGCAACCATATTAAAATTATAAGCTACTTGTAAATCAGTATTTTTCAATAAATAATTTAAAATTCCTTGTGCATTTGCTTCTTTTTTTAACTCAATTACGATTTGAAGCCCATTACGGTCAGACTCATCACGTACTTCAGCAATTCCATCGATTTTTTTATTCAACCGAATTTCATCCATTTTGCGGACTAAAACAGCCTTATTTACTTCGTAAGGAATTTCATTGATCACAATTTGTTCTTTTCCGCCTCTAACTTCTTCAATTCTAGTCTTTGAGCGAACAATAATTTTTCCTCTTCCTGTTTCATAAGCTTTCTGAATGCCATCTACACCTTGTACAATAGCTCCAGTCGGAAAATCAGGACCTTTAATGTGTTTCATTAAATCAGTTACATCTGCAGATGGGTGATCAATTAAATGAACGGTTGCATCAATCACCTCTCCTAAATTATGAGGTGGGATATCTGTTGCGTAACCGGCTGATATCCCTGTAGCTCCATTAACCATTAGGTTAGGATAGCTAGCTGGGAATACTGTAGGTTCTTCATCAGTATCATCAAAGTTTAAAATGAAGTCAACCGTTTCTTTATCGATATCTCGCACAAGTTCAGCAGAAATCTTTGATAAACGAGCTTCGGTATACCGCATAGCTGCTGGAGGATCTCCATCCATGCTCCCGTTGTTCCCATGCATTTCAATCAAGACCTCACGTTGTTTCCAATCTTGACTTAATCGTACCATAGCTTCATAGACACTGCTGTCTCCATGAGGGTGGTAATTCCCAATCACATTACCGACTGTTTTTGCGGATTTTCTAAAGCCTTTATCTGCCGTGTTGCCTTCTACGTTCATCGCATATAAGATTCGGCGTTGAACCGGTTTTAAACCGTCACGAATGTCTGGTAAAGCTCGTTCTTGAATAATATATTTTGAATAGCGTCCAAAACGATCTCCCATTACTTCTTCCAGGGTTAATTCCTGAATATCCGCTCTATTCTCCATCTTCGACACTTCCTTCATCTACTGTTTCAATTTGATCCATAATTTGACTATTTTCTAAAATGCTGCCGCCTTCTTCAAACGTAAACTCTACGTGAGACTCGATCCATTTCCGTCTAGGTTCTACTTTATCGCCCATTAAGACAGACACACGTTTTTCAGCTTGAGCTGCATTATCTATTTTTACTCGGATCAATGTTCTGGTCTCTGGATTCATAGTTGTATCCCATAACTGATCAGCGTTCATTTCACCAAGACCTTTGTATCGTTGCAAGATATAATTTTTACCAAAATCTTTGGTGACTTGAACCAATTCATCATCTGTCCATGCATAAGCAATTTTTTCTTTTTTGCCAGTACCTTTTGATAGCTTATACAGTGGCGGCAATGCTAGGTAAACTTTACCTGCTTCAAAAAGAGGTTTCATGTAACGATAAAAGAACGTCAATAATAATGTTTGAATATGAGCACCATCGGTATCCGCATCGGTCATGATGATGATCTTATCGTAATTGCAATCAGCAATATCAAATTCAGGTCCTACACCAGCGCCGATCGTATAGATCATGGTACTGATTTCTTCATTTTTCATTACATCTTGTAATTTAGCTTTTTCAGTATTGATAACTTTCCCACGAAGAGGCAATATGGCTTGGAACTTACGGTCTCTGCCTTGTTTAGCTGAACCCCCCGCAGAATCTCCCTCTACTAAATAAAGTTCATTACGTTTGGCATTTTTACTTTGAGCTGGTGTTAATTTACCAGATAAAAGGGTGTCATTTTTTTTGCGTTTTTTCCCATTACGGCTTTCTTCACGTGCTTTTCGAGCAGCATCTCTGGCTTCGCGTGCTTTAAGAGCTTTACGGATCAATTGTTGGCTTAAATCACCGTTTTCCACTAAATAAAAACTAAGTTGGTCACTTACAACGGTCTCTACCGCTGATCTTGCTTGAGGAGTTCCTAGTTTACTCTTTGTTTGGCCTTCAAATTGCAAAAGATTCTCTGGTATCCGAATTGAAATAACAGCTGCTAAACCTTCTCTAAAATCGGTACCTTCTAAATTTTTGTCTTTTTCTTTTAATAGGCTTACTTTACGCGCATATTCATTGAACGTTTTGGTAATGGCTGTTTTCATACCCGATTCATGAGTACCGCCGTCTTTTGTTCGTACATTGTTAACAAACGATAAAATCGTTTCTGAATAACCATCATTGTATTGAAAAGCAAATTCAACTTCGATCTCATTGGTTTCGCCTTCAAAGTAAGCTACAGAGGTTAATAAATCTTTGTCTTCATTTAAATACCCGACAAATTCTTTAATCCCTTCTTCATAATAAAAAACTTCGGCTTGGTCATTTCGTTCATCTTTTAATTCAATGCGTAATCCTTTTAAAAGAAACGCAGATTCTCTTAAACGTTCTGCTAAGATATCATAAGACAAATTAGTCGTAGTAAAAATAGTCGCATCAGGTTTGAAATGGACAATGGTTCCGTTTTTTTCATTATTCGTTTTTATTTTCTTTAATGATCCTTTAGGTTTTCCACCATCTACGAATTTTTGTTGGTAATGAACCCCTTCGCGGATGATCGTAACAGTAAGCCATTCAGAAAGGGCGTTAACGACACTGGCACCTACACCATGTAATCCACCGGAAGTCTTATAGCCACCTTGTCCAAACTTCCCACCAGCATGCAGCACTGTAAAAATAACTTGTACAGTAGGGATCCCAGATGAATGCATCCCAATCGGCATTCCGCGCCCATTATCTTTTACACTAATGCTGTTGTCTTTATGCAAAGTCACACTAATCTCAGTTCCAAAGCCCGATAAAGCCTCATCGACTGAATTATCGACTATTTCATAGACTAAATGGTGTAATCCTCGTGCATCAGTAGATCCAATATACATACCCGGTCTTTTTCGTACCGCTTCTAATCCTTCTAGGACCTGGATCGACTCATCGTTGTAATCTTTATTTAATTCTTTTGGCATACTAAAACTCCTTAATGCATTAAAATAAAGTGATTCCTGCTTACCTATCCACCAAAACAATGCTCATTCTTGTTTGAATGGAACCAAAGAAGGTTCTTTCTTCATTCTAAAGTTTTTCTGATCTCTTTTTATTAGTTTGCAATTATGAGTAAAGTCACAAATAGACTCATTGATTGCTTCAGTTTCATAAGCACCTGTTTAATCATACTCTATCTTTTAAGGAATAGAAAGCACTAAACAACAGATTTTTAACAAAAACCGAAAATATGTTCGCCTTAAAATAATAAGCTTTTCTTTTTTATTAAACTATTTATTTTTTTGAAATGCAAGTTTGTTAGAAATATAATGTCCCTTTACCTACCTGCTGGAGCGACAGATAAAACGCTTTTTTTCTAGCCTTCTATTACGATAAGTGTTAAAATGATGAATACGTTAGTGTATCTATGTATACTGCAAGTCAAGGAGAGAAGTTTGTTGATTAAAATCATAATTATGTTCATTATTGCTTATTTATTAGGTTCGATTCCTTCAGGTGTTTGGATAGGAACGAAATTTTATGGGAAAGATATCCGTCAATTTGGTAGCGGCAACTCTGGGACGACAAATACATTTAGAGTTTTAGGAAAAACGGCCGGAACCACTGTACTATTAGCAGATGTATTAAAAGGTACACTGGCTGCAAGCTTGCCTTTACTGTTCAATGTCCCCATTAATCCTATGGTTATTGGTTTAGGCGCTATCCTTGGTCATACTTACCCCATTTTTGCAGGATTTAAAGGCGGAAAAGCTGTTGCCACTAGTGCTGGAGTACTATTAGCCTATAACCCTGTATTTTTTGTTTACAGCGTCTGTATATTTATAGCCCTTTTATTTTTATCCCGTATGGTCAGCTTTTCAAGTATGATTTCGTTACCTCTTATTACTCTTTCCTCATTATTTATTGGGGATTGGATCTTAACGACCATTGCATTTTTATTAACGCTTTTTATTATTTACAGACATAGAGAAAATATCAAACGAATTCGTAACGGTACAGAAAGCAAAGTTCCTTTCGGTTTAGGCTACAAAAAAGATAAAAAGTAACACGCCAAAACAAAAAACAAGAGGGTTTGAGACGATGATCTCAAGCCCTTTTGTTTTATTTGTTTATACTAAAAAGATTTAAGTCAACGAAATTGTGTAGTGTGCAGCAAATGTCTCCATACCCTTTAAGTGTTGAATACCTAATTTTTCAGTTAATTCACCACTGGCATTTTGTGTATCTGCTATTCCGAACCATGGCTCGATACATACAAAAGGAGCTTCTTTATTAGGTGGTGACCAAATACCTGTATAAGGAAAGCCTTCAAACGTCAACGCTACTGAACGAGCCGTTTTTTCAGAAGAAATCGAAAAAATATTTTTTCCTTTTGTTTCATAGATAAGTGCATCATGATCAAATAACGGTCTTTTTAAATCGATTTCCGTATTGGTTTGACTAAGCGTTTTATTTTCTAAATCCAAATAAGAACCGATTAACGGAATCTTTTTACGTGTTTCTCTAGGTAAAAAAGTTAAATAGTAATCTTCGAATGTTGTATCGCTTGTCATAGGAACATTAAACCCTGGATGACCGCCAATTGAAAAATACATATCCTCTGTTGGGTGAGTGTTGTAGACGCCATAACTGACCTTAATATCGTTTTTATCCAACGTGTACGTAAGGGTTAGTTTAAAATCAAACGGGTAACTTACTTTTGTTTCCGGAGTAGATGATACAGTGAAACAAACGGATACGTCTGATTGTTCTTCAACTTGGAATACAAGGTCTCTAGCGAATCCATGTTGATTTAATGAATAGGTTTTTCCTTGGTAGACATATTCATCATTTTTCAGCCGACCAACAATGGGAAATAAAACAGGAGCTTTTCTACCCCAAAAAGTTGGATCACCTTGCCATAAGTATTCTACTTCTTCACTAGTACTTTTAATACTTTGCAATTCTGCACCTTCTTGGGAAATGTGAACAGTTAATGCGTCATTTTTTAATGTAATCATTGTTAATAGCCTCCTAGTTTGTTCAACTGCATGATGTGTTTAAAAAATAATCCTTTAATTATACAAACTAAAGGATTATTTCTATGATGAATGACGCATCAATAAATCGATTCTTTTTCTAATACCTCAATAAACTTTGTGTTTTGTATTTTGATGTACGTTCCTTTCATGCCTAAAGACCGAGATTCAATAATTCCACCTGATTCTAGCTTACGCAAAGCATTAACAATGACAGAACGGGTGATTCCTACTTTATCCGCAACATTGGAAGCAGTGATTCGACCTTCTGTACCGTCTAATTCTTCAAAAATCGCCTTTATCGCCTTTAGTTCACTATAAGACAACGTTTTGATCGCCATTTGAACTGTAGCCATACTTCGAGCTGATTCTGCGATCTGTGTAGACTTTTTATACAAGACTTCTATTCCAACAACAGTTGCGGCATGTTCGCCGAGTATGAGATCATTGTCATCGAATACTTGGTTCAAGCGTGCAAGCAACAAAGTCCCTAACCGTTCTCCTGCCACAAAAACAGGGATAACCGTAGTTAAACCTTCTACAAACATATCTCTTGTTTCGATAGGAAAGACGGTATAATCGCTTTCGATGCCAATATTTGTTCTGGTCTCATAGATTTCTAGCATGCTGCGGGTATACTTCATAGGAAATTTTTCATCAATAAGCATTTGTTTAACACGCTCGTTATTGATTTCGTGTTTCTCATGGTAGCCTAAAAGTGTCCCAGCGTCGTCGATCAGATACGTGTTGGCATTAAGAATATCCCCTAACACGATTGCCATATCATTAAACGCTAATACTCCTTCGGGTGAAGACTCGGATTTTACTACGCCGCCTTTAGTTTGTAACAAATAATTAATTTTACGCATTTTTTGCAGTAAATCATTCATGTGAAGCCTCCATCGATCTTTTATAAAATGTAGCGACTTAAATCTTTGTCTGCTACAATGTGTTCAATTTTTTCATTTACATAGCTTTCTGTGATGGTGATTTCTCCCATTTGCATATCTGGAGCTTCAAACAATAAATCTTCTAATAATTTTTCTAAAATTGTATGCAAGCGTCTTGCCCCAATATTATCTGTTTCATGATTAACATGATAAGCTATCTCTGCTAATCGTTCAATGGACTCATACGTAAAAGTGATGGTAACATTCTCAGTTTCAAGCATAGCAATATACTGTTTTAACAATGCATTATTCGGTTCGGTTAAAATTTTGACAAAATCTTCTTTTGTTAAGTCATCTAACTCTACACGAATCGGGAATCTTCCTTGTAATTCAGGAATCAAATCACTTGGTTTAGCGACATGAAAAGCACCGGAAGCAATAAACAAGATATGATCTGTTTGAATAGGACCGTATTTTGTAGTCACTTGAGACCCTTCTACAATCGGTAAAATGTCACGTTGAACACCTTCTCTAGAAACGGTTCCGCTATTTTCATTTTTAGACGTAATTTTATCAAATTCATCAATAAAAATGATTCCTGCGTTTTGAGCTAAGTCAACAGCCATGGATTGAATGTCTTCTGGATTGACTAATTTTGAAGATTCTTCTTGAATAAAGAGTTCAATCGCTTTTTTCACGGTAACGGTACGTTTGGTTTTTTGTTTTGGACGTAAAGCACCTAATGTTTCGTTCAAGTCAATACCCATTTGTTCCAATCCGGCTCCCATAGAAGAATTCATTGGTTTCTTTTGGCTTTCAACTTGAACAGTCAATTCTCTATCATCCAATAGACCATTACGAATTTGTTGTTTCATTTTTTCACGGTCGTTAGAAATAGTTTCGGTTACTTCTTCTTCCTCTTCTTCTGCTGCTTGTGGGTTAACTTGGTTAGGATCAATACCCATATTTTTAAACATGCTTTCAAAAGGATTAGCATTAGTATTTTGTTTCTTTTCTTTTTTGATCCCTGGTATCAATAGTTTTACAATCCGTTCGATGGCGTTTCGTTCTGCTTGAGTGTAGACATTAGAATATTGTTGTTTTTCTACGATTTGAATAGACGCTTCCACTAGATCACGAACCATAGATTCAACATCTCTTCCGATATACCCGACTTCTGTAAATTTAGTTGCTTCAACTTTTACAAAAGGTGCTTGAACGATCGTTGCTAAACGACGTGCAATTTCTGTTTTTCCTACACCCGTTGCTCCAATCATCAATAAGTTTTTGGGTGTGATTTCTTTTTGCATATCTTCATTTAGTTTTAGGCGTCTTTGACGATTGCGCAAAGCTACAGCAACCGATTTTTTAGCGGTTGCCTGTCCAATAATGTATTTATCTAGCTCGGCTACAATTTCTTTTGGAGTCATATTATCTTTAGTCATCATTTCGTTCACTCCTTATAATTCTTCCACAATAATATTATGATTCGTGAAAACACAAATATCAGCAGCTGTGTTTAAACTCTCTTCCGCTATTTGGGCTGCTGTTAGCTCTTTACCATGTTTTTTTAAGGCTCTTCCTGCTGCAAGTGCAAAGTTTCCGCCTGAACCGATCGCAAGTATTCCGTCATCTGGCTGGATGACTTCACCGCCACCCGAAACCATTAACATTTCTTCTTTATTCATCACGATTAATAAAGCTTCCAATTTTTGCATTGCACGATCTGAACGCCACTCTTGAGCCAATTCTACTGCAGCGCGAGTGAGGTTCCCTTTATATTCGTGTAATTTGCTTTCAAATTTTTCTTCTAACGTAAAGGCATCCGCTACACTACCAGCAAATCCAACAAGTACTTCATCATTGTAAATGCGGCGAACTTTGCGTGCCGTGCCTTTCATGATGACCTGTTCACCCATGGTTACTTGGCCATCTCCTGCCATTGCACTTTTTCCATTATGTTGAATCGCGAAAATAGTTGTTGCATGAAATTCTGTCATTATTTTTTCCTCCAGTCAGTTATCCATTCCTAAGCTCTTGGATGAAATTGACGATAATTTTTTTGTAATCGTTCCTTTGTTACGTGAGCGTATATTTGAGTTGATGATAAACTAGCATGACCAAGCAATTCTTGAACGGTTCGCATGTCTGCTCCATTGTTTAATAAATGGGTCGCAAAAGAATGACGCAGCATATGCGGATGAATATCAGATGTTAAACTGCTTTTTTTAATCACTTGATTTAATATATATTCAATTCCAGTAGACGTTATTGGATCGCCATGATGATTCACAAATAAAAAGGAATGATCCTTTTGGTATTTTGCCATTAATGGAGTACGGCTCTTTTCCATATACTCACGTATAGCAACCGCTGCATAATGTCCAAAAGGTACATAGCGTTCTTTATTCCCTTTACCATGGATCAACAGCACACTTAAATCAAAATCAATATCTTTCAATGTAATCCCGCTGCATTCACTCACACGTATTCCTGTTCCATAAAGGACCTCGAGGATGGCTTCATTCCTAAAATCAAGCGGCCTTTCTCCTTTTACAGCTTCAAAAAGAGCATCCATTTCTTTTTCATAAAAGAATTTAGGCAAACGAAGCGTTTTCTTTTTTAAATGAATATAAGAAAATGGATTATCTTGAGTCAATTGGTTTTTTAATAAAAACTGATAAAATGCTCGTAAACTAGAAATTTTTCTTGAAACACTATTGCGGCTTAATCCTTGTTCGTTTAATTCACCTAAATAGATCCGGACATCTTGAAGAGTTACGCTACTAAAATCAGCATCTCCCGTTTGATTTAAAAATAATTCAAAATGAGTGATATCTTCCTCATAAGCTTTTTTTGTCAGCTCAGAATAATGTCTTTCGGTAATCAAATATTGCAAAAAAGTTTTTTTAATTGTTTGATCTACCAAAAATGATCCCTCCACTCTTACAACAAAGCTACTTTATCATACAAATATTTAGATTACAATCGATAAAGAATTAAATTAATTGAATTTTAAAACAATTCATTTCTGCTTTAATCTTTGCTGTTAAATGAATAATCTTTTATTTTTTACCTTTAGATATGTATAAAAGAACTAGTTAAGCAAGAGGAGTATCACTCTGCTTAACTAGTTCTTTTATGCTTTAGTTATTTTTGCAGTTCTTCTTTATAATCACAATGACTGCAGACCACTTGTTTGCTGCCTTTTGCTTTCTTTTCAACTAAATAATGCTCACATTTAGGACAGTTACGACCAACCGGTTTATCCCATGAAACGAATTCGCACGTTGGGTAACGATCACATCCGTAAAAAATACGGTTTTTCTTAGATTTTCGTTCAATGACATGTCCTTCACCACATACAGGACAAGTAACGCCGATTTCTTTTACGATTGGTTTGGTATTGCGACAATCCGGGAAATTACTGCAGGCATAGAATTTTCCATATCGTCCAAGTTTGATTACCATTGGATGGCCACAAAGATCACAATCAAATCCAGCAGGTTCATCTTTGATTTGGACTTTTTCCATATTTTCTTCCGCTTTTTCAACTTCAACCGCAAAGGGTTTGTAGAATTGATCAATAACTTTAGGCCATTCCTTATTCCCTTCTTCAACTTCATCCAGATCTTTTTCCATATCTGCTGTAAAGTGAACATCAACAATCTGAGGGAAGAATTCATTAATGAGTCCATTAACGATCTCGCCTAATTCCGTTACTTCGAACCGTTTGCTTTGTAGTTTAACATAGTATCTACGTTGAATCGTTTCTAAAGTCGGAGCATAAGTAGAGGGTCTACCTACACCATTTTCTTCTAACACACGAATCAAAGTCGACTCGGAAAAACGAGCAGGCGGTTGAGTGAAGTGTTGTTTTGGTTCAATATCTACTGATTTAACTTGATCACCTTTTTTCATATCAGGTAAAAGATTCTCTTTTTCCTCTTTTCCTTCATCGTTACCTTCAATGTAAACTTTTTGGTAACCAGGAAATTTGATTTTCGAACCATTTGCTCTGAAATACACATCATTTTGTGCAATATCTACTTTCATAGTATCAAAAACGGCTGGTGTCATTTGACTAGCTACTAATCGTGACCAAATAAGATTGTATAATTTGTATTGATCTTTTGTCAGGAATTTTTCAATTTCCTTTGGTGTCCGTAACACACTAGATGGTCGAATACCTTCATGGGCGTCTTGATCACCTTCAGCTTTTTTCCCTGTTCGAGGTTTAGAAGCTGCGTATTCCGGTCCAAATTCTTTTATAATGTATTCTGCAACTTCACTTTTTGCGGAAGCAGCGATTCGAGTAGAGTCCGTACGCATATAAGTGATCAGACCGACAGCACCCCCGCGCCCCATTGAGATACCTTCATAGAGTTGTTGTGCAACCATCATCGTTTTACGCGTTCTGAAATTTAATTTTCTTGCTGCTTCTTGTTGCAAACTACTTGTTTTAAAAGGAAGAGCCGGGTTTCTCATCCGTTCTTTTTTAGTAACAGACAGCACTTCGAACTGATCACCATCTAGTTGTTTGATAATTTCTTGTACGTCTTGGGCATTCTTTAAATCCTTTTTCTTGCCTTTTAGTCCATAGAAATTGGCTTTAAATTTCTTTTTGTCTTTTTTAAAGTTGGCACCGATTGACCAATATTCTTCAGGTTTAAATTGATTGATTTCATTTTCTCGATCACAAATCAATTTTAGCGCTACGGATTGAACTCTTCCAGCACTTAATCCTTTTTTTACTTTTTTCCATAAGATAGGACTGATGGTATATCCGACAAGTCGATCTAATATTCTTCGAGCTTGTTGTGAATTTACTAAATCCATATCAATGGAACGAGGTTCTTTAAATGCATTTTTAACGGCATCTTTGGTAATTTCATTAAACACTACACGGTTTTTATCTGTTACATCTAGCCCTAGTAAAAAACTCAAATGCCAAGCAATAGCTTCCCCTTCTCTATCCGGGTCAGCTGCGAGAAAAACTTTTTCAGCTTTTTTTGCATATTTTTTTAACTCTTTGATTAATGGGCCTTTTCCTCGAATAGAAATATATTCAGGTTGGTAGTTATTTTCAACATCCACTGCCATCCGACTTTTAGGAAGATCACGGATATGTCCTAAGCTAGCGACTACTTTATAATTTCGACCTAAATATTTTTCAATTGTTTTTGCTTTAGCAGGCGATTCAACAATCACCAGGTATTTATATGCCAATGAAATGCTCCTCTCAAATGAGCGTAATTTTTACTGATTCGTTTATTTTCTAAGCTAGAATAGAAATCGTTAATCATCTTATTCCATCTTTAGGTACTTTGTCAACTCTCCTTATTTATTTTTAGTGAGAAAAGGAGTATATAATAGAAGAAAAAGATCGTTTTTTTTATTGAAAACCTTTACTTTACTAGTGGTTAAGGCTCTTTTTTTGTGGCATACAAAAAAACTTTGAAAAAACAGTTCCAATTCTTTCAAAGTTTCTCTTTTTAATTCGTTTTAGTTCATCAATTCTTCTAAAATATGGTTTGCATTTAACACACATTTTGCACCATTTAAAATCAAATCATTGGTTCCTTCATAATAGGGTTTTGTAATATCTCCAGGAATCGCAAAAACTTCTCTTCCTTCTTGAAGCGCCAAATTAGCAGTAATCAAGCTTCCGCTTCGGTATTTTGCTTCTATGACCAGAGTACCTAAGGATACGCCTGCGATAATCCGATTCCGTATGGGAAAATGTTGTTTTAGCGGCTTTGTTCCTAAAGGATATTCTGATAGAAGCAAATGGTTTCGTCCCATTTCCTTTTGCAGTTTTTCATTTTCAAATGGATAATATTGATCTAGTCCTGTTCCAATTATTCCGATTGTTTGGCCACCTAATGCTATAGTCTGTTTATGAACTTCCTGATCGATTCCTTTTGCTAACCCACTCACAGTAACAAAATTTTGACGAATTAAGTCTGGTAATAATAGCGACAATACTTTTGTTCCATAAACACTATTCTGTCGAGAGCCTACAACCGCTAACAAATTGCGGTTTAGTAAATTAAGGTCTCCTTGATAAAATAAAAGTGCGGGTGGGTTATAGGTGTGTTTAAGATATTCTGGATAGTTTGAATCTAAAATAGTGACCCATTTGATGTGTCTATTTTTGTATTCGCTTAGTTTTTCTTCTAGGCAGATTGCTGAAAAACTATTCATAAATAATTTTGTATTAGCAGCATTTAACTGCGCACAGTGGGCTAAATCATAGGGGGTCAAATAAGGATTGTCTATTAAAGATGAGAGCATCCGGATGCGACTTGTAGCACCTATCCCTTTACATAATGTTAAATGAAATAACGTTTGATTGAGTTTTGTTGTTTGCATCCTATACGCTCCTTTGTCATTGCAAGATCGTTAACTCTTCTAATGGTAACTTCCGCAAAACAAAGAAAAAAATTTTAATAAAAAACTCTAGAAGAAAATCTTCTAGAGTTCATTGTATATAAATGTGATAGTAGATGAACGATTAATACTCCATTAAAGCTAAAATATCGTAACCTTTAATCTTCTCACGGCCATTCAAGTCTTTTAATTCAACTAGAAAAGCAGTTCCAACAACTATTCCACCAAGTTTTTCAATCAGCTCGATCGTTGCGGCAATTGTTCCGCCTGTTGCTAATAAATCATCACAAACCAAGACTTTTTGACCAGGTTTAATAGAATCTTGATGAATTTGCAACGTATCTTTTCCGTATTCTAAACCATACGTAACTTCGATAGTTTCGCGAGGTAGTTTTCCTTTTTTACGTGCAGGAGCGAATCCAATACCCATTTCATAAGCTACTGGACAGCCTACGATAAATCCACGTGCTTCAGGTCCTACAATCATTTCAACGCCTTTATCTTGTGCATATTTTACAATTTCACTTGTCGCAAAGCGATAGGCTTCTCCATCAGCCATTAAAGGTGAAATGTCACGAAAGACAATGCCTTTTTCCGGGAAATCAGGAACATCTGCAATATAATTTTTTAAATCCATTAAAAGTTTTCCTCCATTCAAAATTAAAGTGATGCGTTTACTTGTTGTTTCATCCAATTCTCCAACTCAGAAAAATGACTGTAAACAAAAAAGTTTTCAGACTGAATTTGTTTTAATCTTTTTTGATAAGCTGCTGCTTGTTCTAATTCTTTCTTATGAACATCTTTAACAACGTTCATTACACCATCTTTTATTGTAACAAATCCGATCTCTAAAAACACTGAAATAATAAAAATTAAATTATTTTCTTTTATATTTAAGTGGGTTGCCAATAACTTTAACTTATTTCTAATATCAATATTAACATGAGTCGCTGTGTATTTAAAAACTTGGCCAAATTGATTGCGACTTGGCATACCATTTAAATACAATTCTTCTCGACTGTAAAAACAAGCGATGATTTTTTCTGGACTAGATCCACTTAACAGATCTTTTACCCAGTCAACATCAGAAGGACAATCGACGAAAATAAGTTGATTGGTTTTCATCGTAAATTGTTCCAATGCATCTAGATTAGTCAATTGGTGAGCATAGCTGGTAGTAGGCACATTGCTTACAAATTTTTCGAAGTTTTTTGAATCAAAAAAGACAAAATCAGCCTGTTCTGTGGTCCATAAAGCTGCCGGAATATTGGTACTTCTTGAATCAAAGACTTGAATGCCTTCAATGGCTAAATCTTCTAACATCAATTGCGTTTTTCGAGAACCATTCCATTCATTTATCGCTAATTTTCCAACTACAGAGACTTCAGAATGCAAGCCTATCTCATCAGCAATTGGACCAAATTGAAAACCTATCACATCTAAAAAGGCATTTTCTTCAGCAAGCTTCATTTTCAAATGCGCTTGATCTCCTCCAATACGTCGCACTTCTTGAGACTCAACGTTTTTGAATAGAAAAATAGGTTTAGTATTATCTGTACCAAACGGTGCCAAACGGTGCAATTCTTCTACTACTTCAACCGTAGCTTCTTCAATTTTCAGTTGCCCATCTATAAGTGTTTCTTCACCTAATTCTTCAGATAGACCATTCGCTACAGCATATTGATTCAGCTCATTTTGAATGTGTTCGATATTTTCTATTGGAATAGTTAGACCAGCAGCCATATGATGTCCGCCAAAAGTAGTCGTAAGATGACGAACATTGTCCAAAGCATTATATAAATGGTATGCTGGTATGCTTCTGCCAGACCCTTTTGCCAGACCTTTGTTTTTGTCAATATTCATGACTATAGCAGGTTTACCAGTTTTGCCAACAATTTTACTGGCAACAATACCTAATACGCCTTCATGCCACTCTTCTTTTGCTAAAACATAAACATCCATTGCGGTATCCATTTTGTCAATCATCTCAAAAGCTTCGTTAGTGATAGTCGATACATAACCTTGGCGTTCTATATTTTTTTCTTGTACCATTTGTGCTAAAGAAGCGGCTTCTTCATCATCAAAAGTTGTTAGTAATTCTACTGCAGGAGAAGCATCGCCTAATCGACCTACAGCATTTAAACGAGGAGCAATAATAAACCCAATCGTTTCCTCATCGATTTCTTCACGTTTTATTTTTGCTAATTTAAACAAAGCGGATAAACCGATGCGCTGAGTACTTTTCAACATGACTAAACCCTGCATGACTAAAGCTCTATTTTCATCTGTTAGAGAAACGAGATCGGCTATGGTTCCTATGGAAACTAAATCTAATAACTCAATAGGAATTTCTCCTAATAACGCTGTCGCTAATTTAAAGGCTACTCCCACA
This sequence comes from Carnobacterium inhibens subsp. inhibens DSM 13024, assembly GCF_000746825.1. Lineage (NCBI taxonomy): Bacteria > Bacillati > Bacillota > Bacilli > Lactobacillales > Carnobacteriaceae > Carnobacterium > Carnobacterium inhibens. The sequence goes on from NZ_JQIV01000006.1 coordinate 485,413, forward strand.
CCAGATAAATCGCCAAAAGGGTAAGAACCTTGTGGGTGTCTAGGATGAATCACTGCATAAGCATCAGGCAGTTTATCTGGTAATTCGTGATGATCCGACACGATTACGTCTATGCCTAACTCATTTGCTCGATCTATAGCAGCATGCCCTGCTACACCATTATCACAAGTCACAATCAATTGTGTACCTTCTTCAATCAATCGTTCAAAAGCAGCTGTGTTTGGTCCATAACCATCGTTAAATCGATTAGGGATGTAATAGTTAACTTCTCCTCCGATCATTTCAATGGTTTCTTTTAAAACGGCCGTACTTGTTACACCATATAGTGATAGGTAACCCTTTGAGATTCTCTCCGAGTTTTCCCCCACTCCACACCGTGCGTGAGACTTTCATCTCACACGGCGTTCCATCGTTTTTTATTTAAGCATTTTAGATAACGAATAAGGATAGCGGCAAATAAAATAATGGCTATTCTCTATTTTAATAGGATTCATTCACCCATCTCATTCGAATCTACACTTTAAAAGCATATAAGCTTTCCAAAAACGACTTGAGCCCCTCCCTCCACTGCTTATTATCACAGTTTCACTGGTACTATGGCTCTACTTTCACTTAGACAAATTAGCTTATTGTACTCTCTTGAGCTTTTCGACTAAACTGCTTCATCTGCCGGCAAAGGCATCAACATTCTAAGCTTCATACGTTCCAATAAAATTATCTTGTTCTATATACCCTTAGATTTCTTCTATGAGCCGTTGCACTTGATTATCCCTGTAAGATAATATGGTATTTCATAACGCCAGATTCTTACTCTACCATATGCAAAAAGATTGATTTTAGGTGCAATCTCACACTGCATTTCTACACCGTCTATGTGTCGACTCGTACATTCAAAGATTCGTCAGTTCCATTATTAGGAACATTCTAACCATAGGTAATTTATAAGACCCCCAGCCTATGGGATGCGAGATCCACCTCTGGACCTTTTTCGTATAAGAACGTGTCTTATTTACGGCACCTTTCAGCTGACTTCACCGAGCTTTATACTTTTGATCATCTGCCTTATTAAAAGCATATCGGAGGATTAGGGAAGCCGTTTCAAAACGTTACTTTATCATTCCAGCTTTCATTTTATCAGTTCTTCATTTCTTTAAAGAGATGAGCACAAGCTTTTCACTTGTGAACGTATCGCACCTGCATCATAATCACCATAAATTGTGATTTGTTCTCCTCGTTCAACAGATTCAGTAATACGAGAAACAGCTCGCTCCATGTCATGCATCAAGTAAGGATCATAGATCCAAGTTTGATCAGGCTGCAAAAAGCGCTCGATTTTATCTTTTGAATCCAGTCCTCTTTGTAAACACAGTTCAATAAACAAAGGCGACAATTTTAATGCTTCACTTAATTCAGTTACTTTTTCGGTATTCTTTACAGGTGCATTTAATTTCCATTTTGTCCGTGATTTCAACAAATCATATCACTCCTAACTGTACCATTATATCAAAATTGGTCTTGTAGATATAGTTTTTCTTCCTTTATCTATGAACAAAATCAGGAAAATAATGGGCTCATTCACTAGTTTGAGCAGACGTTAAAACACAAAAAAAGGAATCAAAGCTGTTACGCCTCAATTCCTTTCACTCTTTATTTATTTTTTTAATCCTCGATAATCTGTACACCGATTCCGATTAATCCTGGCCCTGTATGGACTCCTAAAGCTGGACTGATTTGATCTTCAAATATTTTAACGAAATTAGGTAATTTCTTTTTAACTTCTACTCGAATATCGTCAACTTGTACTTCAGCCGTTTTACCACCAAAAGCAATTGCTAAATGATATTTTTTGGCATTCCCCGCAAAATCAGCTGCTAAATCAATAGCTTTTTGAATACTCTTTTTATTTCCTCGAACTTTAGCAACAGTATGATAGATCCCATTATCGTTACAAGAAATAACCGGTTTTAAATTTAAAACATTTCCTAAAATAGAAGACACTAAACCGATACGTCCTCCTTTTTGCAAATATTCTAATGTTGGAACATGAAAAAATATTTTGGATTTTTTAACGTCCGCTTGTAGTTTCTCTTTGATCGTGTTCCATTCTAGGTCTTTTTCAACATATTCTGCAGCTTTAATAGCTAAAAATCCGCTTCCGATACCAATATTTTTCGTGTCAAGAGTGAAAACGTCTAACCCATCAACATTTTCAGCCATCAAACGGACCATGTTATTTGTACCGCTTAATCCACTAGAAATAGTTACAGCTATCACTTTTTCATAGCCTTCATCTTTAAATTCTTGCAGCATTTCACTAATAACTTCTCCACTTGGTAAAGAAGTTTTTGGAATCTCCTGCTCTAAACAATCGTAAACATCTTGAGCATGAATATCTACTTTATCAGTATACTCTTTATCAGAATAAATGATTTTTAAAGGAATGACTTTCATATTTGCTTTAGTGATGGTTTCTAAGGGGACATCTGATCCAGAGTCAACTAAGAAACCTATTTTTTGTTTGTTCATAATAATGCCTCCAACTTTATGGTTTTATTTCTTTTTTTCATCATGTTTCTGTGTTTCAGCTAAAAATAACAATTTTTCAGTTACAATTTTTGTTGCAACTGCTATCGTAGCTGTACGCACGATAAACGTCGTATTATCCGTGCTATCGGGTAATAAGGGCTTTCTGTCTTTTTGCTGAATATGTGAAGCAACCGCTCTTAAAGCGTATTCTTGCTCAGTACAAAATAAATCATATGCTTCTCTGATTCCACTTATTGAAGCTTGGTAAAGAATGCCTTCTTTTACTTCAGAAATCGTCACTACTTGTTTCAAAATAGAGATAGCAATTAAATAAGCCAAATGTTTTTTAGTATATCTTTTTTTTACAGGAGGAGGAATCAAACCTAATTTTACATAGTTATTGATCATAGAAGAAGTAATGATGTGTTTTTGATCGCTAACTTTAAAAATAGCTAAGTATCGTTCAATTAAGTTTAAAACTTGATCCATATAAAGGTCAAAATCAGGTAGTTCTTTCCATCTTGGGAAGGTATACTGGCTGATTTCATTTGACCATGCTACCAAATCTTCTTCAAGTTTATCCATTAGATCACCTTTTTTCACTCATTTCTGTTAAAAATAGTGTAACACAATTTCACTTACTAGACAATCTAGTTTCTTAGACTAGATTGTTAGACGTCAATAATCTATATGATTATAATAGAAAACGAATACATTTACGCAAAAAAAAGAAAGAATAAACCATATAGTTTGTTCTTCTTTTTGCAACTTTTACTGAGAATCAAGTTACTTTAACACCAGTGTACCATTTTTTTGTATTCATAGAATAAATTATTTGATTTGTTCAGTAGAATTGGCTGGTGTTTGTGTCATTCTGCTAATCAATTCTTTTTCTAAACTACTGATTTTATCTGCCTTTTCACTAATTATTTGGTCTTTTTCGGATAATTTTTCAGCGTAATCTGCTCTAAGTTGTGCTAACGCTTCTTCTTTTCTTTTTTCAGCATTTTCAAGTTCTTTTTGACTATTTTTTAAATCTTTTTTATTTTTATACGTTGTACTCACAGAAATCAGTACAGTGGTTAGAGCTCCAATAAATAAAGATCCTAAAATAATCATAATCAAAGGCCAAGCAACTTCTGTAAAGCCAAAACTAACTGGAACGGATTCAACATTTAAAACAGCAAAGAATGCAACGATAACGATTAAAATAAGTGCTACGATTGTTCCCCATTGTTTTTTCATATACCTTAATCTCCCTTCAACAAACCAAATTTCCTCAATTTTTACTACAGTTATTTTAACACAGAGTTGTGAAAAAACACTATAAAAATGCCTAATCTTCTATTTGTTGTTAAATAGATCTCCAGCTAAATAATCACCAATTCTAGGGAAAAGAGTATACAATTTACCAGCGATTTCTATCATAGCAGGCATATTTAATTCTCTTCGAGGTGTTCCCATTAAGCTCACAATACGATTAGCCACAACTTCAGCATTTAATACATAGCGTCCTATATTATCAAGATAAGTTCCACTTTCATCCGCAATATCAAAAAAGTTTGTCTCTATCGGACCCGGATTTACGGTTGTAACATAAATATTTAATGGCTTCAACTCTAGACGAAGAGCGTTTGAATAGCCAAGTACTGCAAATTTGCTTGCGGAATAAACAGTTGATTTAGGAGTAGCTATTTTTCCAGCTTGAGAAGCAATATTGATGATATGACCTTGTTTTCTTTCTGCCATTTCGATAGCTACTAATTGAGTGACATACATTAAACCTAAAACATTTACACGAAACATGCTTTCAGCTATATCCATTTTAAATGAAAGAGCTTCTTCAAAATGTCCAAATCCAGCATTGTTAACTAGAACGTCCACAACACCAACAGTTTGATAAATTTCTTTAATAACTTTTTTTATTTGATCAGGTTTCGACACATCCAAAGTGAAAGCAAAAGCTTCCTTACCGGAAAATTTTTCACAATTTTCTTTAACTTGCAACAGCATGTCTTCTCTTCGAGCACTTACAATGACGACAGCTCCTTTTTTTGCTGCTTCATAAGCTATTTTTTCTCCTAATCCCGTTGAAGCACCAGTAATAAAAACAACTTTATCTTTAAGTGTAGTTAACTTCTTTTTCATGATAAGCTCCTTTAGTTGAGTTATTGGACGAGCAATAATTGTGTTGATGATTCAATTTTACCAAGGTTAAACAGTACAAAAAAATTTGATTATTTATTTATCTGTTCGAATCAGAGGGACATCGATTTCATCGAAATCATTGGCAATTCGAGTATTAGGAAATACTTTTTGAGCTTCTTTTTCTAATAAGTAAGCATCACGGCCTAAATAACGGGCACTGATATGAGTCAACAATAATTTATCGACGTTCGCTTCTTTAGCTACTTCTGCAGCATCTAAATTAGTAGAATGATTGTAATCTCTAGCCATTTTACGATTTGATCCATCAAATGTACTTTCGTGGACCAATACAGAAGCATTCTCAGCAAGAAGAATGTTGTTTTGCGTCTTTTTTGTATCTCCTAAAATCGTTACTATGCGACCTTTTTGACTTTCCCCAATAAAATCCATTCCATTGAATACACGTCCATCTTCAAGTTTAATGGTTTCGCCTTGTTTTAATTTTCCGAATAAAGGTCCAAATGGAATACCCGCTTCCTTAACCTTATCTGCTTGTAACATTCCTTGGTGGTCTGCTTCTTCGACTCTGTACCCAAAAGATTGGATTCCATGTTTTAATTTACGACAAAATACTTTGAACTGATGATCTTCAAATAAAAGTCCTTCTTCAGTAATTTCATGAAAATTCAACGTATACTTTAAACCGGTTCCTGAGGTTTTTAAGCAAGTCAGAACATAATTTTTTATCCCAACAGGGCCGTATATTGTTAACGGACCATCGCCTCCTTGAAAAGATCGACTACTTAAAAAACCAGGTAAACCAAAAATATGGTCTCCATGTAAGTGAGTAATGAAAATTTTATCTACTTTTCGAGGTTTTAAAGTAGTGTGTAAAATTTGATGCTGTGTCGCTTCTCCACAATCAAAGAGCCAAATACTGTTGCGTTCCTCTAATAGTTTCAAAGCAATACTAGTTACATTTCTATGCTTAGCTGGAACGCCTGCACCTGTTCCTAAAAATAATAATTCCATTTTATCCTGTCCTAACCATTAAGTTAACATCCGTACACTCATTATTTGCGTACACGTGTTTTGTTTATTTTAACAAATATTTCTTAAATAAGCGATAATGAGATGAAACAAAAAAACCAAGCAATTTAATTATTCATTGCTTGGAGTTTCTGATTTATTTTTTATTCAACAAATTCAAATTCATATTTCATTATGCGGACCAAGTCGCCGTCTTTAGCTCCCCGTTCGCGCATTTCTTCGTCTATACCCATTGTTCGTAATTGACGAGCAAATCTTAATACAGAAGCATCGTGATCGAAATTCGTCATCTTGAATAATTTTTCGAGTTTTTCTCCACTCAATACCCATGTAGCATCTGGGTCTCTTGTAATTGCATAACCTTTATCTTCAGCAGTATGTTTGTACAGAACAGTATCTTCTTCTTGATCCAATTCATAGATTGGAAACTCAGAAGTCACATCTAATACGTCAGCTGTTGCATTCAATAGATTAGCAGTACCTTGATGAGTAATAGCTGAGATTGCAAAGATTTGGATGTCTTCTTCAAATTCATTCTCTTTAAGAGCTTGAATTTTTTCTTTGAAGGCAACAAGATTTGCTTCAGCATCCGGCATATCCATTTTATTGGCCACAATAATTTGAGGACGTTCCAATAAACGTAGATTATGCGTTTCTAATTCTTTATTGATAGCCACATAATCCTCAAAAGGATCACGTCCTTCGCTTCCGCTCATATCAATGACATGCAAGATAACACGAGTACGCTCAATATGACGTAAGAACTGTGTTCCTAAACCAATTCCTTGAGATGCCCCTTCAATCAATCCTGGCAAGTCAGCCATAACGAAACTGCGGCCATCTGGTGTTTGAACCATACCTAAATTAGGCACTAAAGTCGTAAAATGATAAGCACCAATTTTAGGACGAGCAGCAGAAACAACTGAAAGCAAGGTTGATTTTCCTACTGAAGGAAAGCCAACTAATCCAACGTCAGCTAGAACTTTTAATTCCATTTCAATTTTATGTTCTTCTCCGGGTTCACCATTTTCAGCAATTTCTGGAGCTGGATTTCTAGGTGTCGCAAAACGGCTGTTTCCTCGACCACCACGTCCTCCTTTAGCCACAACCAGTTTATGTCCATGATGAACTAAATCACCTAATACTTTACCTGTTTCAGAATCGATAACGGTAGTGCCTGGCGGAACTTTGATAACATTGTCTCCAGCTCCACGGCCATGCATGTTTTTACTCATACCGTTTTCGCCGTCTTCAGCTTTAAAGTGACGGTTAAATCGGAAATCCATTAACGTACGAAGACCTTCGTCTACGATAAAAACGACATCTCCACCTTTTCCACCATCTCCACCAGCTGGGCCACCATCTGGTACGAATTTTTCGCGACGGAAAGCGACCATTCCATTTCCGCCATCTCCCGCTTTTACATTGATTGACACTTGATCTAAAAACATTGACATTTATATTTTCCTCCTCATTTTTGAGTGTATGAGATTCAACTATTTTCTAGGTTACTTAATGGATCTGGCACTTTATTTTCATATTACATTTGTTCCAAGATGTAAACAAGAAAGCCAAATTATCACATATCCTCTAAAAATGACATACGTTCAGTATACCCCATTTTAGTCCATTATCTATTGTACGTCTATTTGATGTATTTGTCTATTTTTTTAAGAGGATAATGTCACTTTTATAAGAGTATGATTTTAAATAGTCAATAAATTCCTTTCACTCATTATACCATCATTTCATTTTAACTATTTAATTATTTTCTCATTTGCAGTATAATTTACAAGGAACTTTTTCTATTAAGTTATACAATAACGTAGAAAAATGAATGATAATAATTAAGCAATATTGCTTATAAATTACAAGGACGTGCACCGTGAAAAGAAAGAAAAATATTGTTATTGGCAGTATATTATTTTTTATAGCTATGGGATTAATGATTTTTGGCGTTCATTTATTATCAAAAAGTACTGGAGCAAGCCTCAGTACAGTGTTTACTCCTGAAAGTTCTTTAATTCAATCTTCTACTCTTGATGAGGAACCAACAAATTTACCACAGCTGACTAAAGAAGTGAAGGAAAATGAAAAAGAAGTTAGAATAACGACTTCTTTAGGAACGATTCGTGCGAAAGTTTTTCCTGAATTGGCACCTAAAGCTGTTGAAAATTTCCTCACTCATGGGAGTGAAGGCTACTATAATGGAACTGTCTTTCATCGTGTTATTCCTAATTTCATGATACAAGCTGGTGACCCTGAAGGCGATGGCACTGGAGGCGAAAGTATTTGGGGTGAACCATTTGAAACTGAGATCTCAAATCAACTGTTCCATATACGCGGCGCAATCGCTATGGCTAAAACAAATGCACCTGTTTCAATCGGAAGTCAATTTTACATTGTCCAGAACCCTGCAGATATGAGTGAAACTGCAGACCCTACTATTACTCCAAAAGAGATCATCGAAGCGTACAAAAACGGCGGATACCCTTCTCTAGACCAAAACTATACGGTCTTTGGCCAAGTTATTGAAGGGATGGATATTGTAGATGCTATTAGTAAAACAGAAACTGACCAAAACAATAAACCATTACAAGAGATTACAATAGAATCAATAGAAGTAATCAACTCATCTTATTAGTTTACCTAACGATTAATAAAAATAAGAAAGAAGTCAAAATGACTTCTTTCTTATTTTTATTTAATCTACTTTTTTTTAATGGAAACCCTTTTGTATCTTGTATCTGTTAGAGTGAAAAGTGGTATAGCACCTACTTTTTTGCAAATAAAGAACTTTTATTTTCCTTGAATAAATTGGTACAGTCCATTTCGTTTTTTTATTCTCTTTTATCTCTTTTCTCATGCAATTAAAAAACGATGAAATCGGTTTACTTTTGATTGCTTTTGACTGTTTTTGGTGGTAAAGTAGCGTTAATGGAGGGATGGTATGCTTACTGAAGAACGCTATAATTTCATATTAGAACAGTTAACTACTAATGGAGTAATCAAATCCCAAGAACTCATGTTAGAAATGAATTGTTCAGAATCCACTATCAGACGTGATTTAGCAACTTTAGAAGAACAAGGAAAACTTGTTCGTGTCCATGGCGGCGCTAAACGAGTTTATACAATTGAACAGGAACAAACCCTTAGTGAGAAATCAGTCAAAAACGTTCACGACAAGAAAAAAGTCGCAGAATTAGCAGCATCTTTAGTTAAAGAAGATGATGTCATTTTCTTAGATGCAGGGTCTACTACCTTTTTTATGGTCCCTTTCTTAAAAGGTAAGAATGTACGCATTGTAACAAATGCTGTACAGCATGCTCTTTTACTTGCTGATCAAGATAATGACGTTTTATTAATAGGTGGAAAGTTGAAAAATACAACTCAAGCTATTGTAGGCGCTACAAGTTTAGAGCAATTATCCCGTTATCGTTTTACGAAAGCCTTTCTAGGTATGAACGGTATTGATCGAGAGTATGGATTTACCACTCCTGATCCAGAAGAAGCGACAGTTAAGCAACAAGCTTTTGCAAATAGTTCAAAAGTTTATGTATTAGCTGATGAAACAAAATTTAATAAAGTCACTTTTGTAAAGGTATGTAATATAGAAGATGCTGTTATTATTACAGATCATCTAAATCCTAAAAATTATGAAAGCTATTTTACTAAAACAACAATATTGGAGGCAAAAAAATGATTTACACGGTAACATTAAATCCATCAATCGACTATATTGTACACGTTTCATCCGTACAACTAGGTGAATTGAATCGGATGAATAAAGATATTAAACTTCCAGGTGGTAAAGGTATTAACGTTTCTCGTGTTCTAAACCATATCGGTCAGCCTTCTACAGCTTTAGGTTTTCTAGGTGGTTTTACTGGAAACTTTATCTCTGATTGGTTGGAAAAAGAAGGTGTTCATACACAATTTGTCTCAATTAAAGGCGACACACGAATCAATGTAAAATTGAAATCTGATTCAGAAACTGAAATAAATGGCCAAGGCCCTGCTATTACAGATGTTGAAGCAAATCAATTAATGAAACAAATGGATTTAATGACAGATGAGGATATTGTAGTTCTTTCTGGAAACAAGCCCCCTTCTCTACCTGAAGATTTTTATCAAAATATGATTGGAAAAATTGTTTCACGTAATGCTGACTTCGTGATCGATACAACTGGACCAGAATTGAAGAACGCTTTAGTTCATAAACCATTATTGGTTAAACCAAACCATCATGAATTAGCTGAACTTTTCGATGCAACATTCGAGTCTGTTGAAGATATTATTCCTTATGGTAAAAAACTTATTGCTTTAGGCGCTCAACATGCACTTGTTTCAATGGCTGGTGATGGAGCTCTATTCTTTACAGGCGAAAAAGTTTATCAAGCTACTGTTCCTAAAGGTACTGTGAAAAATTCAGTAGGAGCTGGTGACTCAATGATCGCTGGTTTTATCGGTGCTCTAGTCGATACTAAAGATCCGTTAAAAGCTTTCCAAAAAAGTGTAGCTACTGGAAGTGCCACGGCTTTTTCTGACGATTTAGCAACTCAAGCCGAAATCAACGCATTATTAAAAGAAGTTATCGTAACTGAAATAGCTTTATAAAATCGTATTAGGAGGAAAGATAATGAATATTAATGATTTATTGGTTAAAGAAGTCATGATCATGGATTTAAAATCAACAACTAAAGAAGGCGTTATTGATGAAATGATCGCTAGTTTAAAAGAAAACGATCGTATTAACGATGCTGTTTTATTTAAAGAAGGTATTATGCATCGCGAATCGCTTACTTCTACAGGTTTAGGTGATGGAATTGCGATGCCGCATTCTAAAACAACTGCAGTCAACCACCCTACTGTTTTATTTGCTAAAAGTGCAAAAGGTGTCGACTATGATTCATTAGATGGTCAACCTGCTTTCTTATTCTTTATGATTGCTGCTCCAGAAGGCGCAAACGACACACATTTACAAGCTTTGGCAAACCTTTCTCGCTTATTGATCCATCCTGATTTTGTTTTATCTTTAAAAGAAGCTAAAACACCTGAAGAAGTTCGTTCACTTTTTGCAGCTGCTCAAGAAGTACAAGAAAAAGAGGCTGAAGAAGAAAACAAAACGATTGCAACTGTAGAAAGTTCAACTGATCATTCCGATAGACCTTTTGTTATCGCAGTCACAGCTTGTCCTACAGGTATTGCCCACACTTACATGGCTGAAGATTCATTAAAGAAAAAAGCAGCTGAAATGGGTGTTGATATAAAAGTTGAAACTAATGGTTCTGACGGAATCAAAAACCGTTTAACTGCTGAGGATATTAAAAGAGCAAGTGGCGTTATTATAGCTGCCGATAAAAAAGTTGAATTAGCTCGTTTTGATGGAAAACCTATGTTGCAACGCCCTGTTAGTGACGGTATCCGTAAATCTGAAGAACTCATTACAAAAGCAATGAACAAACAAGCACCTATTTACTCATCAGATGGACAAAAAGACGAATCAGCTGATAATGATGAATCTGGTTCATGGATTAATCGAGTTTATAAAGACTTAATGAATGGTATTTCAACTATGTTGCCTTTTGTTGTAGGTGGCGGAATATTAATGGCTATTTCTTTCCTATTAGAAAGAACGTTAGGTGATACAAATGCCATTTATCTATTTTTAAATACTGTCGGAAATAACGCATTTAATTTCTTAATCCCTATTTTAGCTGGTTACATTGCGTTAAGTATTGCTGATCGTCCTGGTTTAATGCCTGGTATGGTTGGTGGACTCATTGCTGTAAACAGCAACGCCGGTTTCCTTGGTGGTCTTGCAGCTGGTTTCTTAGCTGGTTACACGATTCTAGCATTGAAAAAAGGCTTAAAAGGATTGCCTCAATCACTTAACGGTTTAAAATCTATTCTACTTTATCCTATTCTTGGTTTATTAGTTACTGGTGCATTGATGTTCTTTATTGTTGGACCAATCTTCGCAACAATCAACCTTGCAATGATTACTTTCTTAGAAAATCTTGGTACAGGTAATGCAGTCCTTTTAGGTGCATTATTAGGTGGAATGATGTCTATTGATATGGGTGGTCCTTTTAATAAAGCGGCTTATGCCTTTTCAATTGGGATCTTTACTGATACAGGTGATGGTAGCTTGATGGCTGCTGTTATGGCCGGTGGTATGATTCCACCATTAGCAATCGCATTAGCTAGCACATTCTTCAAAAATAAATTTAATGAAGATGAAAGAAAATCGGCTATTACGAACTATGTTATGGGATTATCGTTTATTACTGAAGGAGCTATTCCTTTCGCTGCTGCTGATCCTCTTCGTACAATTGGATCTTCAGTCGTTGGAGCTGCTATAGCTGGTGGATTAACTCAGTTATGGGATGTTACGATTCCTGCTCCACATGGCGGTATTTTCGTTGTAACACTCTCAAATCATCCTTTCTTGTTCTTAGGAGCATTAGCTATCGGTGCTGTCATCTCAGCTGTTATTCTTGGTCTTTGGAGAAAACCAGTTACAAATGACTAATTGATCTACTAATCAAAAAAGCTTATGGGATTTATTACTTCCATAAGCTTTTTTTGTATCTAAATAACTAACTACTGGTTAGTTAAATGGATTATAGATAAACTAGATTCTATTCTTATTATGAAAAGGACCTACAGAAAATACTGTAGGCCCTTCTTTTTTAATAAGTTAGGTTATATGAACTAATCCCAATACTTTATTATAATATTTTTGCTAAAAAATCTTGCGTTCTTTCGTGTTGAGGATTATCAAAAACAGCTTCTGGTTCGCCTTCTTCAACAATATAGCCACCATCCATAAAAATCACACGATCAGCCACTTCTTTTGCAAATCCCATTTCATGTGTTACGACAACCATCGTCATACCAATTTCAGCTAAATCTTGCATAACTTTAAGCACCTCACCCACCATTTCAGGATCCAAGGCAGAAGTAGGTTCATCAAACAACATAACATCAGGATTCATAGCTAAAGCACGAGCAATTGCAACCCGTTGTTGTTGACCGCCTGATAAATTAGAAGGATAAGCTTCCGCTTTGTCAGATAAACCAACTTGTTCTAATAATTTGATAGCTGTTTGATGCGCTTCAGATTCTGGAATACCTTTAACTTTTATAGGTGCTACTTTTAAATTTTCTAACACTGTCATATGAGGAAACAAATTAAAGTTTTGGAAAACCATTCCCATTTTTTCACGCAATTGATTCATTTTTGTTTCATTTAAACCAGTTAAAGCAGTTCCTTCAAAAATAATTTCACCACTCGTTGGTGTTTCCAATAAGTTTAAGCAGCGAAGCAATGTACTTTTTCCAGATCCCGATGGACCTATGATCACCACTACTTCTCCTTTTTTAACTTCTTGATTGATATCTGTTAAAACTTCATTAGTGCCAAATGTTTTCTTTAAATGATTGATTTTAATCATGATTCATCTTCCCTTCATAATGATTTAATAGCTTAGTTAAACTAAATGTTAAAATAAAGTAGATGATCATTGTAACCACTAAAGGAGCAATTCCTCTATATGAAACAGAAGTCACAACTCTTGTTTGGAAGATTAAATCACTTACACCAACAATTGAAACAATTGAACTTTCTTTAATAACCGTTATAAATTCATTTCCTAATGCTGGCCAAATGTTCTTAAGTGCTTGAGGGAAAATAATTTGACGCATAGCGATATTTTTACTCATTCCTAAACTTCTTGCTGCCTCAGCTTGGCCTTTAGGTACTGAATTTAAACCTGAACGAATAATTTCACAAATATAAGCTGCACTATTTAGTGAAACGGCAATAATACCAGATGCTAAAGCTGGAATATTAACTAAGTAACCCACTGCAAAGTAAATGAACATGACTTGAATCATCATAGGTGTTCCACGAACAAATTCAACATAAGCGGTAGAAGCATAATGCATAATTTTATTTTTGCTCATTCTCATAAAGGATAATCCAACTCCAAGTATTGACCCAAAGAAGACACTCACAACTGAAATCAGAATCGTATATCCTGTCCCATTTAAAAAGTATTTCCAATAATTAAAAATACTGTTGCTGCTCTCAGTTTCTTCATCTGTCCCAGTTTGCGCAGCTTTCAAATGAGATCCAGCTTCTTCTAGATAACTAGGAATTAAATCTTGCTCATTAATCTCTGTTAAAGAAGCATTTACCACTTCTACTAAAGACTGTGTGTCTTTTTTAAAAGCAATGGCACTACCTTGTTCTCCTTCTTCTAAAAGAAAACCACCATCAAACGTTACGATTTGATTGTCATTTCCTACGTAAGCTTCTGCACTAGGTTTTTCCATTAAGATAGCTTCAATTTTATTTGTCTTTAAAGCTAAAAGCAGATCGGTTGTTTTTGTCAAACTCAATATCTCTGAATCAGGCATTTGTTCTTGAGCGAGTGTTTCTTGTAATGAACCTGTTTGGACGCCAACTTTCAGACCTGTTAAATCATCCGTATTTGTATAAATTTCTTTGTCTGTTTCTCTTACAACGATATTTTGACCACCTGTATAGTAAACATCGGAAAAATCAACACTTTGTCTACGTTCTTCAGTAGGGCTCATACCAGAAATAACCATATCAACTTTTTCTGATTCTAAAGCTGGCAGAAGACTGTCAAAACCGATGTCTTCAATTTTTAATTCTACTCCTAAATCTTCAGCGATTTTTTGAGCAATAGAAATATCCATTCCCACTATAGTATCTTTACCGTTTACTGTACTATGAAATTCATAAGGCGGAAAATCTGCGCTCGTACCAATCACTAGTGTTCCTTTTTCTTGAATATCCTCTAAAGCTGTATCAGCTGCAAATACCGAATCTATTGGTATAAACAAACTAAGTACAGTTACTAAACTTAATACAATCAAATAAAATGATTTCTTTCTCATACTTCTTCCCCTTTTCTAGTCAACGCTACTTTTTTACTTATAAAATATCATAACAGATTAAGAATATTTATACAATATATTTCAGTAATATTAATTAAATTAGTCTTTTGCTCCCCTTTTATGCATTTTAAATGTATATATGAATATTAAAAATATTTTTTTCGAGAAAGTCTTGTTTTCTTTGTCTATTCAGTCTACTATTGGATTACATAAAAAGGAGGTTGAGTATGGGACAAATTCATAAAACGGAGACAAGCTTGGACGATTTATTTAGCCAGTTTGCTATTGATCCTGAAGAAGAAACTCTTTTTCCTGACCCTGAAGAAAAATTTTTTATAGATGAAGATGAAAAAGAAGCTCTTTTAGCTAAAAATAATAAAAAAAATAGAAACGTTGAATAGCTAATCAGCATTCAGCGTTTCTATTTTTTTATTCGATTCGATTACGGCTTCTTTCAGCAGAAAACCCGTCTGGATAACGTCGTTTTAACTTCTCTATATTTTGTACTGCTGCTTCTTCAAAAGGAATGTCAGCCCATTCCGCAATTTGAGATAAGTACCAAAGGACATCCCCAAGTTCTTTGGTTAATTCCTTTTTATCTAAATCATGACCATGAAAAGTATATTTTTTAATTAGATCCACTAACTCACCGGATTCACTAGCTAATCCTAATGCGCAATTAGTCAAAACTTGTTCATTTCCGTATAAAGTACGGCTGGCTAATTTTTGATATTCATTAAATTCCATTTTGAAAATAACTCCTTTAGTCTCTATTCTCTATTTCTCAAGGCATTAAAACTAGCTTCCATAGCATCTAAAGTACGCTCAACATCTTCTAGGGTATGAGTAGTGGATAAGAAGATTCCTTCAAATTGAGAAGGAGGCAACAATATGCCATGATTGATCATTTCTTTATAATACTCAGCAAAAAAAGCTGTATCACTTGCCTTACTTTGTTGGTAATTGGTTACCGGTCCTTCATTAAAGAATAAGCCAATCATACTGCCAGCTCGATTGATTGTAATTGGGATATCAAATAAGGCACTTAATGAAAGAATCCCTTTTTCTAATTCATCACCTAAAGCTTCAAAATGAGCGTAATGCTTTTCAGTCAATTGAGATAGTGTAGCAATTCCAGCGGACATGGCAATAGGATTTCCAGATAACGTACCTGCCTGATAGACACTGCCAGCTGGAGCAATATTTTCCATGATCTCTCTTCTTCCGCCATAAGCTCCTACGGGAACACCGCCCCCGATAACTTTACCTAGACAAGTTAAATCAGGCATGACATTATAGTGACCTTGAGCACTATAGTAGCCAACTCTAAATCCAGACATAACTTCATCAAATATCAATAAAGCTCCATCTTTTTCAGTCAACGTCCGTACTCCTTCTAAAAATCCTTTCAATGGCGGTATAACGCCCATATTTCCTGCTACAGGTTCCATAATCACGGCTGCAATCTCGCCTGGGAATTTTCGGAATAGCTCTTGAATGGCTTCTAAATCGTTATAAGGAGCAACTAAAGTATTAGATGTTGTACTTTTCGGAACGCCTGGTGAATCAGGTAATCCTAAAGTCGCAACTCCAGATCCTACTTTTACTAACAATGCATCATCATGACCATGATAACTTCCTTCTAATTTTATGATCTTATCTCTACCCGTAAACCCTCTTGCTAAACGCAATGCACTCATGGTAGCTTCGGTACCCGAGTTTACAAAACGAACCATTTCTACAGATGGTACACGTTGGATTACTAGTTCAGCTAATTGATTCTCCATAAGAGTTGGCATACCAAAACTCGTGCCTAAACTAGCCGTACTTTGGATATCGTGGATCACTACATCATTAGCATGACCTAGAATTAAAGGGCCCCATCCTAAAACATAGTCAATGTATTCATTTCCGTCAATATCATATACGTGGCTGCCTTTTCCTTTTTGAATAAATACAGGAGGCACATCTACCGATTTAAAGGCCCTTACAGGACTATTTACTCCTCCAGGCATTAATTGCTGTGCTTTTTCAAAAGCTTGTTCAGATTGTCTAGTTTCTCTCAATGCTGATCTCCTCACTTTCGATTGCAAGTACTTCTGGAGATTCTTCTGTATTTTCTATTTCAACAGAAAAACCTAAAGCTCGTGCAAATGACTTCAGTTCATTTTTCGTGTCTTTTGGATCGTTTGAACTTTTTTTCCGGGCAAACTCTTTTAATGAATCAATTGGTTTTCGTTTCATTTGATTAATGACACTTTGCAAGTGTTTACCAATTAAAAGAAGTTGATGTTCCGTTAATTCAGGCAATTTCCTCTCTAAGCTAGCTAGAGTATCTTCTTTGATTTCTATCGTTTGAAGAGCCAATTCTTGCAAATACGGAACAGCTTTTCTTTCTTGGTACCACTGTTTAAAGTCTGCAACTTCTTCACTCAAATCTGCTAAGATTTTTTTCACGATTTTATCTTTGTCAGCATCTACCTCATCTAGTCTGAAACTAATTTGATCCATATCAAAAACTTGGATATCTTCCCTATATTGAATACTAGGTTCAATATTTCTTGGAACAGCTAGATCCATAAACAATTGTCTTTTCTTCGTTAAACGAATCGTAGCTACTTCCTCAATTATTCTCTCCGTTACAAGATAGTGCTGTGCTTTTGTAGCTGCAATAATTCCATCAGCCACTGCCAAGGACATTGGCAAGTGATTAAAATCAGCTGTAAAGAAATAACGAGTCAATTGATCCGCTTTTTTCGCATTCTGTGCCCATAGATTTAGTTCATGTGCCAGATCATTCACTTTTTGTTCATTGCGGCCCGTTAAAGTAATATGGGTAACTCCTTGATAAAATAAGGTTTTAGCTGTTAAACGGATCATTTTTCCGGTCCCTATTAAAAGGAATCGCTTATCTGTTATCGTTTCCCATTCCTCTTTACATAGTTTAACCGCAGCAGTTCCGGGATTATAAGACAATTGATCTAAATTCGTTTTCGTATGCATTTTTTTAGAAAAAGAAATGGCTTTATTAAATAACGAGTTTAGGATCGGTCCGGATGTTTTTTGCTCAATTGCTAACGCAAAGGCTTGTTTAACTTGGCTTAAGATCTGTGTCTCTCCAATGATCAATGAATCAAGTCCAGTAGCCACTTTAAAAAGGTGATCAACAGCATCCTGATTTGATTTTCCGTAGCTTGTTGAGATAACTTCAGAAATCTCGTATCCTGTATGTTTTGAAAGGTAATGAAGCATATCCCCATGCTTAAATTCATCTTGATCAATGTAAAGATAATATTCAGTTCGATTGCAAGTCGAAAGAATGACTGCTTCTTCAACTCCCGAAAAGGATTTGATCACAGCGAGCTGTTCAGGTACTTTTTGTTCTTCAATTGTATAATTCTCTCTAATTTCTATCGGTGTCGTTTTATGACTTACCCCATATAATAAGATTTTCACTACTACCATCCTCTTATTTTCATCATTATAATTGTAAATAAATAGAAAAAAGATAGAATCCATCGTTCTTCTACCCTTTCTATTCTTTAAATCTATCAATTATTCTTGATTTACTCATTTATTCTAAAAAGAAGTTAGTTTTTAATGTAAGACTCAATCAATTTCCATGCTTGTTCTTTTCCTTCGCCAGTTTCGGAAGAAAAAAGAACGAAATCATCTTCTTCTCTTAAATTCAACTTATCTTTTACAATTTTTATGTGTTTATTCCATTTACCTCGTGGGATTTTATCTGCTTTTGTAGCAATAACAATTACAGGAATAGAATGATATTTTAAAAACTCATACATTTGTACATCATCTTCTGTTGGCGGATGTCTTAGATCTACTACAGAAAGAGCTACTTTTAATGTTTCTCTTTGAGTAAAATACGTTTCAAGCATTTGACCCCATTTTGCGCGTTCAGTTTTTGATACCTTAGCATAACCGTATCCTGGAACATCTACAAAATAAAAAGTATCTTCGATAATGTAATAATTTAACGTTTGTGTTTTTCCTGGTTTTCCTGAAGTTCTAGCTAGTCCGTTTCGATTGATCATCGTATTGATAAAAGATGATTTCCCTACATTTGAGCGTCCTGCTAAAGCTATCTCAGGGAGTCCAGTACTTGGATATTGAGCAGGCGAAACCGCACTGATCACAATATCAGCTTTATTTACTTTCATACTTTAATCTCCATCTCTAATTATAAATTCTTTTACCATTCTAACATATTAAAGCAACCAATAACATTCCAATTTTAAAACCTTCTTTAGTTTATTCTTAAGGTCTAATGAAACTATTACATAATTATTACTCAAATAAGCTAAAAAGAGAGTTAAAGCCGCAAGAGCTAGGGCAACTGGAACGAATAAGCGCAGTATGGTCATCGACCATCGAGCATTGAATAAATGCACTTAGGCGTTAGGTCTGCTTTTTGGAGCACGTTTTAGAATAAATATTCGTATAAAAAGAAGAGGCTGGGATTTTTGTCCCAGCCTCCTATCGTTTACTTATTCTATTAAGACTATTGTTATCTCACTCTAGCTGATTTTATTACCTTTAGTATCAAAGAATTCTGGTAACCCTGAGCCGCTTACGGTTTCTTTTGTAATCAAGCACTTAGCGATCTCTGGACGGCTTGGCAAATCAAACATGATTTCTAACATAATAGATTCTATGATAGAACGTAATCCACGTGCACCAGTATTGCGTTCTATTGCTTTCTTTGCAATCTCTGTTAAAGATTCGTCTTCAAATTCTAATTCAACTTCATCTAATGCTAATAATTTTTTGTATTGTTTTACAAGAGCATTTTTAGGTTTCGTTAAAATATGAACCAAATCATCTTCAGTTAATTTTTCTAAAGCAGCCATAACTGGAAGACGTCCGATGAATTCTGGGATCAATCCAAATTTCAATAAGTCTTCAGGAATGATTTGTTGCATAATGCTTTGGCCTTCTTCTATTTTTTTCTTAGCAGAACCAAAACCAATGACTTTTTCGCCCATACGATTCTTAACGATCGTTTCGATTCCATCAAAAGCTCCACCAACGATAAAAAGAATATTGCTTGTATCTAATTGGATAAATTCTTGATGTGGGTGCTTTCTTCCACCTTGTGGAGGAACATTAGCAACAGTACCTTCTAAAATCTTAAGCAAGGCTTGTTGAACCCCTTCTCCACTAACATCACGTGTAATGGAAACATTCTCACCTTTGCGAGCGATTTTATCGATCTCATCGATATAAATAATTCCTTTTTGAGCACGTTCTACATCGTAATCAGCTGCTTGCATTAGTTTTAGAAGGATATTTTCAACATCTTCTCCAACATATCCAGCTTCTGTTAAGCTTGTAGCGTCAGCAATAGCAAATGGAACATTTAGAATACGAGCCAAACTTTGAGCAAGGAACGTTTTCCCAGATCCTGTTGGTCCAATTAAACAAATATTACTTTTTTGCAATTCGACACCGTCTTTTTCTTCGCCACCAATTTGATTTACACGTTTATAATGGTTATATACGGCTACAGATAAAGATTTTTTAGCTTGTTCTTGTCCAATGACGTAATCATTTAAGATGCCTCTAATTTCTTGAGGTTTAGGCACTTCTAAAAACTCGCCATATCCCGCATCACTAAATTCTTCGTCAATAATCTCTTTACATAAATCGATACATTCATTACATATATATACACCTGGACCAGCAACAATTTTTTTCACTTGGTCTTGAGACTTGCCGCAAAAAGAGCAGCTCACAGGTCCTTTTGTTTCTTCATCATTAAACATTCCTGTCCACCTCTATTCTCATTCGTACCACTTATAATAGTAGCAGATTTGCCGCTCATATTACAATGAGAATCGTTCAAATCTTAAATAGCATAGCATAATTTATGCTCTAAAGCTAGAATTTAAACCGCTTCTCATTTAGCCAAAAAAGGACTCCAAAAAGAATAACTTTTGAAGTCCTTTTTTGTTTGTTTTAATTTATGCTTAACAAATCAGCAATTATTGTTCTTTAGCTGTTTCAGTAATTAGATCAATTGCTTTTTTCATTGAAATGTCATGTTTCAACATTTCTGGAGTCAATGCAGCACGAACAGCTTTTTCGTCCATACCATATTGTTCTGCTAAGTTTTTGACTTCTTCATTAACTTCATCTTCAGAAGTTTCAAAAGATTCAGCTTCAACGATAGCTTCAAGAACTAAGTTTGTACGTGTTCTTAAGTCAGCATCAGCTTCCATTTGTTTGTGTAAGTCTTGTTCTGTTGTACCAGTAATTTGGTAGTACATTTCAGGAGAAACACCTTGACGTTGCATATCATTTAAGAATACATCCATTTGACGGTGAACTTCGTCGTGAACCATTGCCCATGGAAGATCTTCGATTTTAGCATTATCTACCGCTTGACGGATAGCTGCTTCTTCAACCGCTTCTTCAGCAGATGCAACTTTAGCATCTGTTAATTGAGTTTTGATTTTTTCTTTTAATTCAGCTAATGTTTCAACTTCTTCATCAACGTCTTTAGCGAATTCATCATCTAATGCTGGTAATTCTTTAGCTTTAACTTCGTGTACTTTTACTTTAAATGTAACAGCAGCACCTTTTAAGTCTTCAGCATGGTAATCTTCAGGGAAAGTTAAATCAACGTCTAATTCATCTTCAGCTTTAACGCCAACAAGTTTTTCTTCGAAACCTGGGATGAATGAGTTTGAACCTAATTCTAATGAATGGTTTTCGCCTTTTCCGCCTTCGAAAGCAACGCCATCTTTAAATCCTTCATAATCGATAACAACTGTGTCGCCTTCAACTGCAGCATCTTCTTTCAATACTAATTCAGCTTGTGCAGCACGTTTTTCTTCAATATTTTTTTCAACATCTTCATCTGTTACTTCACGGTCTTGTTTTTCAACTGTTAAGCCTTTGTATTCCCCTAGTTCAACTTCAGGTTTTACAGTAACTTCAGCTTCAATAACCCAAGCTTCGCCTTTTTCCATAGATTTAACGTCAATTTTTGGTTGAGCAACTGGATCGATTCCAGCTTCTACTACTGCAGCGTCATATGCTTCAGGTAATACAGCATTCAATGCATCTTCATATAAAGCTTCTTCACCAAATTGTTTGTTGAAAATAGCACGAGGAACTTTTCCTTTACGGAATCCTGGTACGCTTAGTGTAGATTTCACTTTGTTAAAAGCAGTATCTAAACCTTCTTTAATTTTTTCTTCTGAAATTTCAAATGTTAAGACACCATCATTTGTGCCTTTTTTTTCCCAATTAGCAGTCATGTTATATTTCCCTCCGAAACACTCTATTTTTCGCAATAAAAAAGCAATTGCATACTCATTAATAGTACACTAAAGGCATAAATTTGTAAATAAAAACAACGAATTAAAGGTAAAACAGATTGTCTTTCACTTCATTTTATATTAAGTAACGAATGAACATTTAAGTTAGATCCATCAATTCTTGTTCAACTTTTTGCATCCATCGATTCATTTCATTGGTCTCATAATCAGATTCTTCTATCTGATTGGATTCACTATAACGTTTTTGATAAAGACCAACCCACTCTGTTGGAGAAGTGATAACTTCTTCAATAAAAGGATATAACATAAAGAAATGAAGCGAAACTTCTTGTACCATTGCTTGATATAATGAAGGATTTGTTTGTTCAATGCGTTCAGATAGCAAAAACATGACTTCTTGAACAATTTTATGCTTCTTAATAGAAGTAAGGGTGCAAGGTTGGATAGATCTTTTTTCTTTCATCCAATAAATATCGAAAGACCCCTGTACTTTCTCAAACGCTAAACGTTCGATAGCAGTTGCTTTAACGATCCCGTTTACATATGGATTTGCCAATATGGGTCTTACTGCTTCTATGAATAGTTCTAATGGAATTTCTTCTAGTTCTTTCATAATAGCCGATTGCTTAGCAAAACTTTTGTCGCCTAAGGAATAAGACTCTTTTAAAAGATATTGAATCCTTTGTTGTTTTTCTAATTCAATTTTAGCTTGTTCTTCTTCTAACAACGATTGAACAGCTGTCCAATTTGCTTCAGATGTATCTGTTAGTGGATATTTCTTCTTGCGGAACAATAAAGCTTGCTCAGCCTGAAGAAATAGATGGCACTTTATCAAAATTGCGGTATAAAAAAGGGCTAACGATTCTTCACTTTCATAAAAAGAGTATTTATCATCTGCAATCTCTTTAGCTTTTTCATACTCCCCAATTTGGTATAAAGCAGTTGTATAATTTGTATTAAGCAACTCATCTTGTTCCAATCGGTAAGCTTCCTCAAAAAACGGAATGGAGTCTTCCATTCTACCGGATAGAAAACATTCCATCGCTTCTTTTTTGTACCACTCATAATTTTTTGGAAAGGGTACTGTTTCTCCCATGGTGTCACTCTCCTGCATTCATGTCGTTCAACGTTAACTAGTCCATTCTTTTTTTGTGCTCGGTATCTATTTTAGCATACATTTATTTATTAAAGTCTATTAAAATAGAGAATACGCTTTCCTTTTTAACTTAAAGAAGATTCAAAACTAAAAAATTAATTTATACAATAAACGGCATAAATAATCACGATTCAAAAAAAATTTTGTATTAGATTATACAAACATATGGTAAACTATTTTTGTTATGTTTAATTTAAAACAATCGTTGACTATTTAAGGAGGATCCGTAATGAACCAAGGTTATGTAAAAGATCTTACAACTGAAGAACAAACTGAATTACAATCTATAGCAAATATTATTTTTGTGGAAACTATAGCCAATGGTTTCTATGAATTAAAAAAAGTAACTGCCGCTTTGCCGGACAAATTTCCATTGGGCCGGATCTATTCTAGAGAAATGTTAGGAGCGCTACTTTTAGATGAACATCGCTATAATATTTTAATTGAAACAAATGACAGCAAATATCTTTATCAATCTTCTACAGTTAAGATACCTGAAATCAATTTACCTGAATAAAAAAAGATAGGAAAGCTTTAGATGTAAAAAATCTAGCTGCTTTTCTATCTTTTTTAATAACATTTAGAATTTTCTAAAGCGTTGATAGCGTTCTTCAACAAGTTGTTCAGGTGTTTTTTTTGAGAGTTCTTTTATTGTCGAACCGATATTTTTTTTCAACTCTTCCAAGATGTGCTCATGAGAGAGTAATCCTTCTGAATTTGTTTCTGGTAGGATGTAATCAATCACATCAAGCCCAAATAAATCTTGCGCAGTTAATTTCATCAGTTCTGCGGCTTCTTTCGCTCTCGAAGCATCTTTCCACAAAATAGAAGAAAAACCTTCAGGTGAAAGAACAGAATACATGGTGTGTTCCATCATCCAGACTTGGTTTCCCATAGCTAAAGCTAATGCTCCACCACTACCGCCTTCTCCTATAATGATAGAAAGAATAGGTACTTTTAACTTGCTCATTTCTATTAGGTTGCGTGCAATAGCTTCACCTTGTCCTCTATTTTCAGCCTCTACGCCACAATAAGCACCAGAAGTATTGACAAAGGTTATTACAGGCCTATGAAATTTTTCTGCTTGTTTCATTAAACGCAATGCTTTTCGGTACCCTTCTGGATGAGGAGAACCAAAATTACGAAGAACATTTTCTTGTACTTCGTGTCCTTTTTGATTCCCTATAACCGTTACAGGTTGTCCATTTAAGGTTGCTATTCCACCTACAATAGCTTTGTCATCATGAAAAGATCGATCGCCATGGAATTCAATAAAACCGTCAAAAACAGATTCCATTATTTCTAAAGTTGATAATCGTGATGTTTTTCTTGATAAAGCAACGATTTCCATAGCTTCTTTCAACTTGTTCACCTTCTTTATAAAAATACTTACCTGCCTGTTTTTTACTGATGAATGCGTAAGATATGACTCAGTGTCTGTTTCAATTCTTTTCTTGAAACGATCTTATCGATAAATCCATTTTCTAAAACAGACTCAGCAAGTTGAAAATCATCAGGCAACTTTTCATTAATAGTTTGTTCGATAACCCGTCTGCCTGCAAATCCAACTAAAGCTTGAGGTTCAGATAAGATAATATCCCCTTGCATGGCAAAACTGGCTGTTACACCACCAGTTGTTGGATCGGTTAATACGGTAATGTACAATAGACCAGCGTCACTATGACGAGCAACAGCTCCACTGATTTTAGCCATTTGCATAAGCGATAAAATACTTTCATGCATGCGAGCTCCACCTGAGGCAGTAAAAATAATGACAGGTAGTTTTTCTTCAATTGCTTTTTCAAATGTTCTGGTAATTTTTTCACCGACTACTTTTCCCATGCTTCCCATAATAAAATGAGAGTCCATCACACAAATAGCTGTTTCTAGTCCATCAATTAATCCTTTTCCAGTTAAAACAGCTTCATGAAGGTTTGTTTTCTTCTTAGCTTGTTCTATTTTTTTATCATAATCTGGAAAGTTCAAAGGATTTTCAAAAGGAATATCTTGATTCCATTCTTCAAAGCTGCCTTCATCAACCGTTAATTCAATCCGCTTTTGTGCCCGTATTCTAAATGAATAGCCGCATTGAGGACAGATTTTTTCCGCTCCTAAATCTTTGGTATAAATAGCCTTTTTACAACTTGGACATTGTGCAAACATGCCATCTGGTACCATAGGGGCATCATTTTCTTCATTAATATGTGTGTGTTTGGTAATGGGTATATACGCTCTTTTTTTAAATAACTGCACCTTGTCACCTCTTTTATTTGCGGCTTTTTTAGTGAGATGTTTTTGTTAATCCAAAACAAACTTATTCAACACGTGGTTTCCATTCTTTAAGAAAAACATCTTGTAAAAAGCTTGTATCGTATTCACCATTAACAAATCGTTTATCCATTAATAAATCTTCTTGGAAAAATTGATTGCTAATGATACCATCAATAACCATTTCACCTAAAGCACGCTGCATTTTAGCGATTGCTTCAGCACGATTAGCGCCTTTTGTAATAATCTTCGCAATCATCGCATCATAATAAGGCGGAATATCCGCTCCAGCAAACATCGCACTATCTACTCGTAATCCATTTCCTCCGCTAGGCATCAATAAATAATTAATGGTTCCAGGTGAAGGCGCAAAATTAAAAGCAGGATTTTCAGCGTTTATTCGGCATTCGATCGTGTGTCCAGTTAAACGAACATCACTTTGTTTAATAGATAACTTTTCTCCACTTGCAATTAACAATTGTTCTTTTACGATATCAAACTCCGTAGCCATCTCCGTTACTGGATGTTCAACTTGAATACGCGTATTCATTTCCATAAAATAAAACTGTCCATTTTGATCCAATAAAAATTCAATCGTACCTGCATTTTTATATCCAACATACTTTGCTGCACGTACGGCTGTTTCTCCAAGCGCTTTGCGTTGTTCTTCATTGATGGCAACAGAAGGAGATTCTTCAATAACTTTTTGGTTATTTCGTTGTAAAGAACAATCACGTTCTCCCAAATGGATAACATTTCCATAGTGATCACCTAGTAATTGTACTTCAATGTGTCGTGCATGTTCAATGATTTTTTCCATATACATTTGGTCATCGCCAAAAGCCGCTTTAGCTTCACTTTTGGCGCTGTTGAATGCAGCAACTAAATCGTCGCTTTTAAGAACTTTTCGCATTCCTTTTCCGCCTCCGCCAGCTGAGGCTTTAACCATGACTGGATAACCTAATTTATCTGCCAGTTGTTTAGCTTCATTAGTATCGGTAATAAAGCCTTCACTTCCCGGAATAACTGGTACGTTTGCTTCAATCATAAGAGCACGTGCATTCGCTTTATTTCCCATTTGATCAATAGTATCCGCATCTGGTCCTATGAAAGTAACATTCATTTCTTTACACATAGTGGCAAACGTACTATTTTCAGATAAGAAACCAAAACCTGGGTGAATAGCTTGTGCATTCGTCACAACGGCTGCACTTAAAATACTTTGCATATTCAAATAAGAATCTGTAGCTTTTGCCGGGCCAATACAAATGGCCTCATCAGCTAATTGCATATGCAACGCATCACGATCCGCTTCAGAATAAACAGCAACTGTTTTGATTCCCATCTCACGACAAGCTCGAATAATGCGAACAGCGATTTCTCCTCGATTGGCAATTAATATCTTATTAAACATAGGCTTATCTACCAATGATGAAAGTTAATTCAGCTTCACAAACTTTTTTTCCATCTACGTAAGCTACGCCTTTTCCGATACCAGCATAATCTTTTAATTTAACAATATCAACTTGTAACATTAATTGGTCACCAGGAACAACTTTTTTACGGAATTTCACCTTATTCATTCCACCTAAATAAGCTGTTTGCCCTTTAAAACGGTCTAGCGTCAATAAAGGAATCGATCCTGCTTGAGCTAAAGCCTCTAGAATGTATACTCCGGGCAATACGGGTTCTCCTGGGAAGTGACCTTGGAATACTTCTTCGTTGATTGTTACATTTTTAAGTGCTACAACATGTTCACCAGGAATCATTTCGTCTACACGATCAATAAAGTAGATTGGGTAGCGATTCGGGATCAATTCTTGAATTTCTTTAATATTCATTTTTGTCATTGGTGTTTCCTCCTAGGCAATTCTGAACAACGGTTGATTAAATTCAACGACTTGTTCATCTTCTATTAGTATTTCAGTAATCGTTCCATCTACTTCACTTTTAATTTCATTCATCAATTTCATGGCTTCTACAATACAAAGTGTTTCTCCAACCGTTACTTTATCGCCAACTTTTTTGAAGGCAGGTTGATCTGGTGAAGGCGAAGTGTAGATTACTCCCACAATTGGAGAGTGAACTAATGCACCATCGGCAACAGTTTCAGCAATTGGAGCTGAATTGGAAATTTCTTCGAAAACAGGAGAAGAAGTTTGTAGATTCTCTTTACGAACAGGTTCGTTAAATCTTGTATCTGAATCAGTAAGAACAGTTTGATTGCTGATTTGTTGGCTAGATGTATTTTTACTCATTCGTAAATTAACATTATCCATTTGCAAATCGAATTCAGTTAATTCTGATTTATTTACTAGATCTAGAATTTCCTTAACTTGATTGAAATCCATTATTACTGACCCTCCCATTTCTTAAAGCAGGTTACGGCATTGTGTCCGCCAAAACCTAAAGAATTGTTTAGTGTGTATTTAATATCTGCTTTACGTCCAACATTTGGAATGTAATCTAAATCGCACGCTTCATCCGGTACTTGAAGGCCAATAGTAGGTGGTAAAAATCCGTCTTGAAGAGCTTTCACACATGCTACTGCTTCAATTGCTCCTGCAGCACCTAATAAGTGTCCTGTCATACTTTTCGTACTTGAAATCGCAACGTTTTTAGCTTCATCACCAAATGCATATTTAATTGCCATTGTTTCAGCAGAATCGTTTGCTCCAGTACTTGTTCCATGAGCATTGATATAGCCCACATCAGCAGGTGTTATACCAGCTTCAGCCATTGCGTCTTGCATTGCACGACCTGCCCCACTACCATCTGGTGTTGGCGCAGTCATATGATAACCGTCACCTGTAGAACCGTAACCAACTATTTCAGCGTAGATTGTTGCTCCACGTTCTAATGCATGGTCTAGACTTTCAAGCATTAAGACAGCTGCGCCTTCACCCATAACAAAACCAGTACGTTCTTTGTCGAAAGGAATTGAAGCACGGTCAGGATCTGTACTCGTTGATAGAGCCGTTAATGCAGCAAAACCAGAAATACCGATCTCATTGATCGTACCTTCTGCTCCTCCAGCAAGAATCACATCTGAATATCCATGTTTGATGTTACGGTATGCTTCACCAATAGAATTATTTCCAGAAGCACAAGCTGTTACGATAGACGTATTGATCCCTTTAGTTCCAATCGCAATTGAAATATTTCCAGCGGCCATATTTCCGATCGCCATTGGCACGAAGAAAGGTGCTACACGTTGAGGTCCTTTTGTGTTCATCTTAATGATTTGTTCTTGCATAGCATTCAATCCACCAATACCAGAACCAACGATGACACCAAAACGGTTCATGTCTGTTTTTTCACGATCAATGCCGCTTTCTTCTACAGCTTGAACAGCTGCTGCAACACCATATCTTGAAAATTCGTCCATTCGTTTTGAAATTTTACGTTGCATATAGTTTGTTGCATCAAAATCTTTCAATTCACCAGCAACAGTAATGCCAGTTTCAGTTGCATCAAATTTTGTAATAGGAGCAATACCGTTTTTTCCAGCTTTAAGCCCATCCCAAAATTCGTCTACTGTATTTCCTAAAGGCGTAACTGCACCCATTCCAGTAATAACTACACGATTCGTCATTGTTTTTCCTCCTTTTTAACCATTCATAACCATTCCGCCATCTACATTGATGACTTGACCTGTAATGTATTTATTTTCGCTTAAGAAAACTGCTGCTCTTGCAACATCTTCTACGTTACCTAAATGTTTCAAAGGTATCTGACTAACCGCTTGTTCTTTCATCTTATCAGATAACACATCTGTCATTTCTGTATCGATAAATCCTGGAGCAATCGCATTGACTGTTATACCTCTAGCAGCTAATTCTCTAGCTGCGGATTTTGTTAACCCAACAACACCAGCCTTACTAGCTGCATAGTTGGCTTGTCCGACGTTTCCAACAAGACCGACCACACTGGCCATATTAATAATAGTGCCACTTTTTTGTTTTAACATAACTTTAGATGCATGACGGGTCGTATTAAAGGTTCCTTTTAGATTAACTGAAATCGTTTGATCAAAGTCTTCTTCCGACATCCGCATTAAAAGCATGTCATTTGTGATACCGGCATTGTTCACTAAGATATCGACGCTTCCAAAAACTTCTTTTGATTCTTCGATCAATTGTTTGGCAAAGTCAAAATCACTAACATCGCCTAAAATAGTGTGCGTTTTAACTCCGTAACCTTCTAATTCACTAATAAGCTCATCTGAAAAAGGTTTACGAGCATTTAAAATGATATTCGCACCAGCTTTTGCAAATTCTACAGCAACCGCTTTTCCAATACCTCTTGAACTCCCTGTGACAATAACCGTTTGATTTTTTAAAGTCATGTGCTCATTCCTTTTAATGTATTAGGCTAAAGCTTTTAGCTCTGCCAGTTTTTTTAATGTTTTTTTTAAAGTTTTTTCATTTTCAACATTTAAAGTGGTAACTGTTTTATCGATTTTTTTGATAAAACTACTTAATGTCTTTCCAGGACCAACTTCAATAAATGTATCCACACCTAAATCAACCATTGTTCGTACACTGTCTTCCCAATACACGGGAGACATCACTTGTTTGACCATCATATTTTTGATCTGTTCTTTGTCTTTGAACACCTCTGCAATTGTGTTGCTCACAACTGGTAATGAAGGTTCATTAACAGAAACAAATTTCAGTGCTTCTTCTAATTGAAGAGAAGCAGGTTCTAATAACTGTGTATGAAACGGTCCACTAACTTGCAATGGAACAACTCTTTTAGCTCCTCTTTCGAGTAAAAGCTCTCCTGCTTTTTCAACAGCCTCTTTGACACCTGCGATTGCAATCTGTCCAGGCATATTATAATTAGCTGGAGAAACGACACCTAATACACTAGCTTCATCACATGCTGCTTTAATTGTTTGACGATCTAATCCCATTACCGCACTCATAGCGCCTTCACCTAAAGGAACAGCATCTGTCATGTACTGTCCGCGTTTTTTAACTAATCTAACCGCATCTTTAAAAGAAAGAACATCAGCTTTAACAAATGCACTGTATTCACCTAAGCTCAAACCAGCTACAATATCAGGTTGAATCCCTTTTTCTTTTAGCAATACATCAATAGCTAGGCTAACCGTTAAGATAGCAGGCTGAGTGTAGGTTGTTTGATGCAATAAGTCATTTTCTTCAAAACATAGTTTAGTCATATCTAAATCTAGAGACTCACCAGCTTGATTAAAAATGTCTCGGACCACACTGTAATTTTCATACAGTTCTTGTCCCATACCAAAGTATTGAGCTCCTTGTCCACTATACACAAAGGCTATTTTCATACACATTCAATCTCCTTTATACCGGTAATATGGCTATTAAAAAAACCATCCATTTAATAAACATAAATAAGAGAAATAATCGAAAAAATAACTAGAAAACCATTTGAAGCAAAAAGAACTCCTTTTAGCTTTCTAGTTATTTTTCACTTAAGTTCACCTTATTTTGACATTAGGTTGGCTTGTTCTGTAATTACTTCTTTGTATTCATGCATTAATTCTTGGATGATCTCATGACAACTTTGTTCTTTATAAACTAAACCGGCACTTTGGCCAGACATAAATGATCCAGTTTCTTTATCGCCATCTATGACAGCTCGTCTCAAAGCACCTTTTCCAAGTTCTTCTAAACGATTAAAATCTGGGTTTTCGTCACTTGTGATGTCTTTTTCAACTTTTAAGTATTGACGAGTTAGTTTGTTACGTAGGACACGTACTGGATGACCAGTAATCTGACCAGTAACTACAGTATCAATATCTTTTGCTTTTAATATGGCATCTTTGAAATTTTGATGAACAGTACTTTCGTGTGCAACAACAAAACGTGTTCCTAATTGGACAGCTGAAGCGCCTAACATAAACGCAGCTGCAACACCACGTCCATCAGCAATACCTCCTGCAGCAATAACGGGAACAGAAACAGCATCGACAACTTGCGGCACTAAGTTCATAGTGGTCGTTTTTCCGATGTGTCCTCCAGCTTCCATACCTTCACAAATAATCGCATCTGCGCCTTCATTTTCCATTCTTCGAGCTAATGCTACTGAAGCCACAACTGGAATAACGACTGTACCGACACTTTTAAATTGATTCATGTATCTTCCTGGACTACCCGCACCAGTAGTTACTACTTTTACTTTTTCTTCACAGACAACTTTTACAACATCATCTACGTTAGGAGATGTTAATAGAACGTTGATACCGAAAGGTTTATCTGTTAAACTTTTCGTTTCTCTAATCAGTTCTCGCACAATTTCACTTGAAGCATATCCACAAGCTAATATTCCTAGACCGCCAGCATTTGAAACTGCACTCACTAAACTAGGATTAGCAACCCAAGACATTGCGCCTTGTATAATTGGGTATTTGATTCCAAGTTTTTTAATTAATTCAGACTGCATACAGTACCTGCTTTCTTATGAGTGCTTATTTTTTAGCTAATTCAACTTCAACAAAAGTTACGATATCTTGAACAGTTGTTAAACCTTCTTCAGATTCAATTTTAATATCAAATTCGTCTTCAATATCATTGATGATTTGGAATAAGTCTAAGCTGTCTGCTTCTAGATCTTCACGGAAGTTTGTTTCTAATTGTACTTCTTCTTCCTCTTTGTCTAATTGTTCCACGATAATTGCTTGAATTTTTTCGAATGTCATTTTGTATTTCCTCCATTATAGTTGTTTTTTTTGCTTATTTTTTTAAGCCTAAGCGAAGCTGGTATAACCTCTTTAAAGTTGAATAAGCATGGAGCCCCATGTGAGTCCTCCACCAAATCCAGTTAGAACGATTTTTTTCTTGCTGCCTAAAACTAACTCTCCGTTTGTTAAAAGTTCATCTAACAAAATCGGAATACTGGCAGCAGAAGTGTTTCCGTATTCGGCAATATTGGTTGCAAATTTTTCAACTGGAATTTTCAGTTTTTTTGCAATTGCCTTTAATATACGGTAATTGGCTTGATGTGCGACGATACAGTCAATTTCTTCTAACGTGCTGTTTGAAGATGCTATAACTGTTCGAATGCTTTCAGGGACACTACGAATGCCAAAATCAAAAATTGACCTTCCATCCATTTGTAGATAACTATCTTTCATTTCATTTTCTATTTGAAAATTTGAAACGAATCGGCTGCCAGCTGTAAGCGATTCTCCACGACTTCCGTCAGAATGGATATCTTCTCCTAAAAAGCTGCTTTCAGTTTCTGATGCACCTAGCAAGACACCGCCAGCTCCATCACCAAACAAAACAGCAGTACTACGATCTTGCCAATCAATGATTTTTGACATGACCTCTCCGCCAAGAACTAATCCATAGTTAAACGAACCGCTTTGGATTAATTTTTCCGCAATCGATAATGCATAAATGAAACCAGAACATGCTGCATTTACATCAAAAGCCATTACAGGATTTGCTCCGATATAGTCTTGAACTAAACAAGCCGTTGAAGGACTTAATCCATCTGGGGTCATTGTAGCAACAATGATGAAATCAATTTCTTTAGCAGAAATCCCAGCCTTTTCAAGAATATCTAGTGCAGCTTTGCCACATAAAACGGAGGTGTTTTCACCTTCACTAATGTGTCGTGTTTTTATACCGGTACGTGTTCTGATCCATTCATCATTAGTATCCATCATTTTCTCTAACATAGCGTTGGAAACTTTTTTTGATGGAGTATAACTTCCAGCACCCATAATTTTAGCTTTCATTGTATCCAACCCTGTTCTTATAAGTTATTTTTCGTGCGGTCCAAGAAAACATGTAAATTTTGTAACCCTTTGATCAGCATTTCTGCTTCTTCTTTATTTAATCCCTCAAGTGTTTCTTTAACCATGTCTCGGTGAAATTTATTATGGAGACGATACAATAATCGACCTTTTTTCGTTAATCCTAACTTAACTACTCGACGATCATCATCGTTACGAATACGTTCAACATAACCTTTTTTGACTAAATTATTAACAGAAACCGTTAATGTTCCTACAGTCACCGAAAGTTTTTTTGAAACTTCCGTTGTCGTATGAACTCCATACATTCCAATAGCTTCAATCGTATGCATTTCTTTTATTGAGATATCTTTAAATGTGCTGCTTTGAAGAGCACCTTCTTCAATTGTCATAATTTCATTAAATATCGTTACTAAGTAAGAATTAATTTCAGGAATTAATTCGTCCACATCAACTCCTCCGTTCTTTCAAATTAACAAACAACTAATTAGTTTGATAATCAAATTGTTTGACCATCAAACTATATTATTTTTTATAGGAAGTGTCAAGAAAAAATATGCACTGTTTTTTGATTTTTTTATAATAATCCTTTTATATCAGTCTTTTCAATGCAAAAAAATATTTTGATTATCAAAGTAACTCTTAATTAGAAAACGTTTTCTTTTTTTGTATAAAAAAAGAGTTAAGACACTTTTATGTCTCAACTCTCTTTTTATATTTTCTATTAGTCAGCTTCAGCAGATATAAATTCTTCTATATCTTTAAAGTTAACTATAGTTTTACTTTCCATTATGTCTTTCATTTTGTCAGAAGACTTATCCCAATAGATTTCTACAACTGCACTATTATTCAATAACTTGATAATCGTTCCAGCCATTTTTTCGTCTCGGAATGAAAAAATAATTCTATCTCCTACATCTGGTCTAAATGAAGCTTTTATTTCGTCAATAATGACGATTGCTTCGTCATATGGTACGCCTAAAAGGGTCGCAATTCTTGATTTGCTGGCACCTTTTCGAAGTTCAACCTCCACTAAAGATTGAATTTCTTCGGTAATGATTTTCCCCATGTAAATCCCCTCATTTCTTTGGTTCTTATTTGAGCGTATTCCAGTGAATTCTTTTACTAAAGACCATTGTACCACATTTTGGCAATAAAATGAAGCACAAGAAAAACAGAACACATACATAGCTTATACTTCTGGAATGTGTGCATGTCTCTAATTAGTTAAATGAACTAGCATGATACCCTACTTTTTTTAATAATTCTGTTAATGTAGTCATTTCTTCTTGATTAAGGACATTGAACAACTCTGAAATCAATAGTTCATGTTTTGGAAAAGCTTCTTGCATAAATGCTGTCCCTTTTTCAGAGATGGAAATATTGGTTACACGTCTATCCGTAGCTGAAGGGCAACGTTTTATGAACCCCTTTTTTTCCAATTTATCTACGACATACGTAATACTGCTGCTGGCTAATAAAATTTTCTTACCAATATATTGGATAGGTTGATCGCCTTTATTGTATAAAAGTTCTAAAACTGAAAACTCTGTTGAATTTAGACCATATTTTATCATGTCTTTTTTCACAACATCTTGGACACTTGAAGAAGATTTTAATAATACCGTCAAAGTTTTTAATGCTTTAGTTGAATCCGTCATTGTATTTATCACCTTTCCTATTTACTTCTAAATTATCCTTAATTTACTTTTAAAACTAATATTCTTATTTCGAGAGAAATATACCATTAAGAGCAGGTAACTGTCAATATTCAGAGATAAATATTCCTGCAAAAAAAAGAAAAACGTTCTCTTAATCAGAACGTTTTTCTTTAATCTTACAGCATGGTTCTAATAAATCTTTGATATCAGCTTCTATCTAGGCCGATCATTTCGATTTGCTCATTAGAACAACATGCTTACTGGATAGGTTCAAACATTTAGTAAATCTGATTGATTTTCTTTTTGATGGGCAATACTTTAACAATCAACTAAATGAATGAACTTGGACAAAGTAGCTTTACTCGGCTACCGTCCTGAAAGCTACTTTCACTAGCTTCCTAAAAGAGCACCATGCTCTCTTTCTTTGCATGTTCTCTTTACACTGTAAATATATCATGCAAGCGTTAACAAGTCAATAGAATTAGCTTAATTCACTCTACTAAAACAAAAAAGAGAGTCTCTCAATAAACAGAGACCCTCTTCCTCATTTTGTAGCTAGTTCCTTTATGATGTTCCTTTATTCTAACACTTTTTTCTAATCTCTTGATTTACTAGATTGTCATTTTGCACATGAATTCTTTTTCCATCATGTGGGTTTTGGATACTTCAATCTTGACTTATTCTATTTTCAGGAACTTAGCCACGCTATGAAGTTGAGTTAATAGTACTAAAACTACTATTAACTTTAGAGTCGATTGTTACACTGACTCTAGCAAAGAAGACATTGTACCTTGTCCTTCTTTACACCATTATAATAACAACAAATCGCTAAAATTTCAATTTTAAAGATTGGAAATATGTTGTCTCATAAGTTAATTTAATTTTTAGTTTAACCCTTATTTCTTAATGGTTGTAATGTTGTCGACCATGCAACAACTTGATCTAACAACGTACTTACAGTAGCTGCGTGTAAGTCGGCTGGTTTGAATTCATTCATATTCACAAAATCTGTAAATAAAGACATTGCTGGGTGTGTACGGACATCTGCAACTTGCAATTCGGCTAAAACTACACGTAAAGCCTCAGCAGCTCTTACACCACCTGATGACCCATAACTTACGATACCTGCTGCTTTATTATTCCATTCTGGATAAAGATAATCGATTGCATTTTTTAAAGCTGAAGTTATACCATGATTGTATTCAGGAGTAATAAAAACATAGCCATCTAACTCAGCTATTTTTTTAGACCAAGGAATAGCCTCTGGGGTAACATAGTTTTGACTATATGCTGCTGAGATTGGTTCATTGTATAGTGGTAAATGGTATTCTGCAATGTCTACAATTTCGTATTCTGCGTCTCCACGTTTATCCGCTAACTCTTTTACCCATTGTGCTACTTGCAAGCTGTTACGTCCCGGACGTGTACTACCTGTAATTATTCCAATTTTTGTCATGTATTTCTTCCTCCTTCTGATTATCTAAAAATATGAATATATGATTGAGCAGCTAATGAAACCGTTCCATTAACTGACTTAAAATAAGTATAGTACATACATTTTCAGGTTGCAACTAATTCAATTTCTAACCGTAACCTTGTTTTCTATCCATTCCATTTCCTTTTGTACGCTAGCTTTCCTTACTCTATTATAAATTAAATGTACTCGATATGATTTTTGCTGTTTCTTCAGCACTTAAATTGGTATTTGTTATTCTTGTATAATTTTCTTTTTTTATTTCACCTTCAAAGGAATTCAGTCTGTGTTCTTTCATCGTTGATTTCAGTTCGTTATCTGACCATTCAACGTTTCTCTTCGTCGGTTTATGTTTAAGACGGTTTGCACTTTTATTTCGATCAAGTCTTTCGCTAACATCCGCTTCAAGTTCGACCAAATAAGTCGTTGCGTCTTTAGATTCAAAAATTCCACAGATAGTATCTACAAAATCCCAGTCCGCTTGTTGATCAAATGCCCAAACATACGTAAATATTATTCCTTCTTGATCACTCTCTGATATGGCTTTAAAAATTTCCATTCTAAATAAGTCAGATAACTCCCACATCTTAGGACTAAAATTAAAAAATGGCTCAAGCAATTCGATTGTCATATGATTGTGAAAAAGTTTTAATCCAGATATTTTTTCTAATTCTTGACCTACAGTCATTTTTCCAACAGCTTGAGGGCCAAATATAAGTACAAACTTCATACATTTCCTCCCATACTAATTTCTATATTTGATTATAAATCTGAAGGTGTGATAATTCCCAAAGGAGATTCAGTTACTTTACCATTTTCTGTAATGAATAAGGCTTCTAGCCGACGATCATTTTTCATTAGATCTGCAGCAACTTCAACTGACATAGTTGTCTTAATAAATAAATAATTATTTCTATTTTTATCTTCTGCTACGATTTCTTCTATCAAAATACTTTTCATATTAAGGGGTTCATCTTTTACATGATTTGCCAACCAAACAGCGATTCCTTTTTCCGTTAGCAATCCTATGAGACCTTTATTTTTATAAATAGGAAAGTGGGTGAATTTTTTTTCGTTGATCGTTTTTAGAACGTTAGTAAACAAATCGCTAGAATTGAAATGGATGACATCTCTTTTGAATAAGGGATAAACTTTTTCAGGGCTTTTTAGTTCTTCTTCAATTTGCTCAATATGTTTAACTACTTTATCTGTCGGTTCAGCAATATAGTTATTAGGAACTAACTTCTTGTGCACCATAACGTTTCTAAGATCCGCAAAAATCTGTAAATCATTTTTATATTTTTTTACCGCTGGATTACGGTATTCATTTTCATCTAGTAGTCGATAGAAAGGTTTTTTATGTTCATCTTCATTATCTAAAAAACTAAGATAGTTATGAATCCTATTGAAACTTGCTATAAAACGTTCTGCATTATTCATTGTTCTCTCCTTTGAATAGCATTATTTTCGATACATATTAAAGAACTCACGTCCATATAATACGAAGGATAACGTTAAGAAAAAGCCAGTAATGCTCATTAAACTAATGGCTGCAGGCTGTCCAATTGAAGGAAACGCCACCATAAATGTCATACATGCATAAAAAGCAGCTGTAGATATTTTGCCAAACCATTTTGCTCCATCAAGTTTTTTACCTTGTCGATAGAGAAGAATGTCATTTATCGCCATGAAAAGTTCTTTTGCTACGAAAAGAGTAACAATGATCCACATTTTTTCATAGCGAAACATTAAACAAATGATAACAGCGACTTGAGTAAGTTTATCAGCAATAGGATCAAGCAGTTTTCCTACTTCTGTTATTTGATTAAATTTTCGCGCAATTATTCCGTCCAACAGATCTGTTAATCCCGAAAAAACAATAATCATACCAGATATAAGATAATCTCTCTCATCAGTTGCTGTAAGGTAGTGGACCATAAAAACAGGAATGAGCAGCAACCGTACATAAGATAAAATATTAGGGAGCGTAAAAAAATCTTTACCTCGTAATTTCAATTAACCTCACACCTCTCATCTAAGAATCTATCTAGTGGTTAAGTTAATCCTATCATTCTTACCACTACTTAGACTACTTTTATGTATTATTTTAAACCATTCTTGTAAAAAAAGACAACCTATTTACTGCTTTCATTCAGCGGCAAATAGATTGTCTTTTATCTGTTATCCATTTAAAAAAACTATTTTACTTCTCATCAAAATCGAATTCATCAATCGTATAAACCAAGTCTTCCATGTTTGAAGTGCTGAAGAAATTTTCTTCATTTTCTGGTGGGATATCCAAATAGATTGGCATTGCTGTGTCTGGTTCTAGAATTCCAAAAGATTCTTCGGTCAGGTTGTATTTAGCTTTGTCTAAAATAACGTCACCATTTACAGTGCTAAAACTGATTGTAACATCAATATTAGTCATTGCTACATCCATTCTGTTTACGATAATAAAGATAGCTTGCATTGCACCTGTTTCACCTAGATACATACCAGTAAAGTGAATGGCAACATCATTTTCAATACCGATTTCTTCTGATTCAGCCATTCTCATTTCTATTTCTTGCAATACCGAATCATTTTCTAATGTAAGATTTTGATCTAATTCCATTTTTTGCGGTACAAGTGGAATATCCATTTCTGTAGTTGTTGCACCTGAGTTGCTAGAATCTGTAATTGTTTCTTGTGTACTCATAATACTTGATGATTGAGAGGACATCTCTTCTGAAGACTCAGAAGACATTTCTGAACTCATCATTTCACTTGATGCACTAGTTGAACTCACTTCAGTAGAGGAACTTGTCTCACTTTCTCCTCCCATCAAATCACAACCTGCCAATACAACAACTGCTCCTAAAAGCGTCAATATTTTCTTCATTTTAATCATCATCCTTCCCTTTTTTTATCCTTAATTATCAGATAAAGCCCTTTTTATTTCTCTTATAGATTTTTACTTATAATTCCTCATAAGTAAAATCATCTAACCAAATAGATAAATTCTCATTTGTAATTGAAAAGAATAGATCCACTTTGTCTTTTGGAACAGTCATCGTGAGAGGAAGAACAGCATTTGGTTCTAAAGGACCAAAGATTTCTTCTGCCACTAACGATTCATTTTGATCCCATACCATTTCTCCATCTTTATTGCCGTAATTTAATTTGTAATGTATATTTTTTAACGTTAATTCTGTTTTATTTATAACAAAGAAGTAAGCCAATGTATTCCCATCAACTTCATCATACACGCCAGAATACATCACGGTTACATCGTTATCAAATCCCATGTCAGGATTTTCTGAAACCAATTGTTCAAATTGAGCCATTAATGGATTATTGTCTAATGTTTGACCTTTATCAGCATTCTCTTTAGGAATAACAAATGATAAATCAGCGCCCTCTGTTTGCTTTTGTTCTGTAGACGTGTCAGAAGAAATCGATGTTTCAGATTTATTAGCCTCTTCGTAATCAAATGAGTTGATCTCTTCTACCACTTGAGTAGATTCCATATTTTTCAAGAGATCTTCTTTAGTAGAATCAACCACTAAATACATCGGCATAACTGCATTTGGTTCTAAGATTCCAAAACTTTCTTCGGTCAACTTAAATGCATGTTCATCAAAAACCAATTCATTTTCTGATTTTCCAAAGGTATACGTAAAACGAATATTTTTCATTGCGGTATCTGTTCGATTAATAATAAAAAATATACCTGCAAGATTAGGAGATTCACCAAAAGTTTCCCCAGTATAGATAACGGTTACATCATCCTCGTAACCCATATCTGGATTTTGTTTTACATAATCATCTAGCAATGCCAGAGTAGCGTCTGTTTCAATAGTTAACCCATTTTTAATCTCATCTGCTTGCGGGACTAATTTCAGCTCATCCGAGACAGTCTCCTTCATTTCTTCTGAGGACGATTGTATGGATATAGAAGTTTCTTTTTCTCCAATAGAACTTTCAGGTTCACTTGATTCTTCTCCACTAGAAACAATGGAACCAGCACTTTCAGAAGTAGACGTAATTCCTTCAGTTATTTTTTCAGCTAATTGTCCAACATCACACCCTGCCAATACAACAACAAAAACGAGTAGAAAGCCCAACTTTTTCATCTTTCTCTACTCCTTTCTTAAGTACTTATTATCAATATAAACTAGCTTTTTGCTAAAAACACATACCCTCCGTTTCATTTAAATTTTTAACTCAAAAATATAGAAAGAATTATACTGCATCTTTATAACTTATTATTGCTACTTTTATTGTATCCTATAAACCTGTATTCACAAAAAGATATACCTTGAATAGGTTATTTTATAAAAAAAGATTAGAAAATAACTGAGTTTATCTTCAACTCCTTTATTTTCTAATCCTTTAGTTTTATAGATAATTAAAAGTCAACATCATCTAATTGTCTGCCTTCGTAATCTTCATTATACTTTTCATCTTGATTGTCCTTTTCATGATAGTCAGGATGAAAAGGATCGAAGGTATCTCCATCCGTCAATGTACGATAAAAAACTTGTTGAGCTGTTCTTCGATAAGGTTCGATGTAAAATGACAGTACAAGAGCTAGAAATACGAATACTAAAAACAATAAAAGAAAACCAATAATAATGGCAATTCCTTCATTCGGTCCAGCATCTAGTCTAGCTTCAATCGTTTGGACACTCCCAAACAGGATTAATGCATATACAAGAAATGGAACAATATACAGCCAAATAAATGAAAGCTGCAGTAAAAAGAACGACCATTTTTTGCCTTTCATCATTTTGCGGCTTTGATCTAATGCATCCATGATGCTAATTGTAGGGTTGTCTCTCATGATGTTCAATGCTTGACTATAACTATAACTTTTAATGATTCCTGGTATAATAAATAATAAAGACCACAGCATGATTAAAATAGACATAACAATAATCAAGCCTATCGTTTTAAAAATACGTTCTTTTCTAAATGTTTGAAACATTCCCTCAATAGATAGTTTAGCACCGTCTATTCTATCTAAGATATTCCATGCATACCCAGCATACATCAAAGATGAAATTAACCCTACAAGGGTACTGATAAGTAGGGATAATAAACTGGCTGTAATAGTTGGTTCTGCCATTACTGTTGAGTCATAAACATTTCCTTCTATAACAGATTCAATCATTGTAAACGAGCTGCCTGCTCCTATTACAGTTAATATACCTTGACTAATGACACTTGTTAAAACAGAAATAATAATTAAATTTAAAATAGCAACTTTCCAATTTCCTTTTAACAGCTTTTTTGCTGTTTTTTTTATTTCACGTCTCTTCATACTAAACTCCTCCTTTTTTAACCTGACCCTTAACTTATCATAACCGAAAGTAAGCTTCTTAACAATAATTATCCATTTAACGGCAAGTTAATTTCTCGAAAAAAAAGGTTGATCAGAAGATCTGATCAACCTTTTTTCTTTATACAGTCCATTTTTCGTAATCGTCATTTTCCATTGACTCAACCATTCCAAGTAAATAGCCATTTCCCACCTGTGAGAAAAAATCATGGTTAGATGTACCAGTAGAGATTCCATTCATAATAACTGGATCCACATCATTAGCCGTATCAGGGAATAAAGGATCAAAACCTAAATTTTGAAGAGCTTTGTTAGCGTTGTATCTCAGAAAAACTTTTACACGTTCCGTCCAACCGATTTCATCATACAGATACTCTGCGTATTTCACTTCATTTTGATACAACTTAAACAATAAGTCATATGTCCAATTTTTCAACTCTTCTTTTTCATTATCGGGTAATTGATTATACGCAATTTGAAATTTATATCCGATATATGTTCCATGAACAGATTCATCGCGTAAAATCAATTTAATGATTTCAGCCACATTTGGCAATTTATTGTTTCCTAAATAATGCAACGGAGCAAAAAATCCTGAGTAGAATAAGAAAGACTCCAACATTACGCTGGCAACTTTTCGTTGCAAGTCAGTTCCAGTATGGTAAATCTCATTGATCGTACCAGCTTTTATTTGCAGCAATTCATTCGTATTTGTCCATTGAAAAATTTCATCGATTTCCATTTTGCTATTTAACGTACTAAAAATCGCGCTGTAACTTTTCGCATGCATGGATTCCATAAATTGGATATTGTTGTAAACAGCTTCTTCGTGTTGTGTTCGAATCGATTGTTTCAAAGATTGAACACCATCTTGTGATTGAAGAGTGTCTAGCAGGGTTAAGCCTCCAAAAACTTTCCCTACCATATCTTTTTCATTTTTTGGAAGTCGAGCCCAATCATCTAAGTCATTTGATAACGGAATTCGAGTATCAGTCCAAAATTGCTCAACTAATTTTTCCCATGTTAGTTTGTCGATCATGTCTTCGATATTATTCCAGTTAATTGCTTTATAGTTCGTTGTCATTCTTGTTCTCTCCTTTTAAATGGTGCAGCTTTCACAAGCATTTGAACCAATTTCTTCTGAATTTTCCGTAAACGTACGAACGTAATAAATAGATTTAACACCTTTTTTCCAAGCATAATGACGTAAAATATTTAAGTCACGTGTTGTTTGTTTGGTTGTGCGTCCATTTTTCCATTCATACAACCCTTCAGGAATTTCAGAGCGTAAGAAGAGAGTTAAACTCATACCTTGATCGATATGCTTTTGAGCTGCTGCATAAACATCAATAACTTTACGCATGTCCATATCATAAGCAGACAAGTAGTAAGGCATCGTTTCATTGGATAAGAAAGGAGCAGGATAATAGGTTTTACCAGTCTTTTTCTCTTGACGTTCTTCAATTAAACGTGTAATTGGGTGTAAACTAGATGATGTTTCATTTACATAACTAATTGAACCCGTTGGCGCTACAGCTAAACGATTTTGGTGGTATAACCCATCTTTCATCACTGCTTCTCTTAAAGCTGCCCAGTCTTCTACAGAAGGTACATGTATCCCTTCAAATAACTGTTGAACTTTTTTACTCGTAAAGGCAAAATTTTCGTTAATATAGTGATCAAAATAAGTGCCATCTGCATAAGCAGATTTTTCAAAGTTATAAAAAGTTGTCCCTCTTTCTTTAGCAACTTTATTACTAGAAGCCAAAGTATAATAATTTAATAACTTAAAGTACACATCTGTAAATTCAACGGATTCTGGTGAGCCATAATGAATTTGATTCAAAGCTAAGAAAGTGTGTAATCCCATTGCTCCTAATCCAATCGTATGGTATTTATCGTTCCCATTTTTAATGGAAGGTACTGCATCAATGCTGGATTGATCCGTAACCATGGTTAATGCACGCACCATCGTATCGATCGATTGTCCAAAATTAGGCGATTTCATTAGGTTCACAATATTAGTTGAACCAAGGTTACAGCTGATATCCGTTCCTAAATGCTCATAAGTTTGATCATTATTAATTAATGATGGTTCTTGGATTTGTAAAATTTCACTACACAAGTTACTCATTGTAATAGTTCCGTATACTGGGTTTGCACGATTCGCAGTATCGATATTAATGATATAAGGATAACCAGATTCCTGTTGAAGTTTAGAAATCTCATTTTCTAATTCACGAGCACTGATTTTTGATTTACGGATTTCTTCATTATT
This sequence comes from Carnobacterium inhibens subsp. inhibens DSM 13024, assembly GCF_000746825.1. Classification (NCBI taxonomy): domain Bacteria; kingdom Bacillati; phylum Bacillota; class Bacilli; order Lactobacillales; family Carnobacteriaceae; genus Carnobacterium; species Carnobacterium inhibens. The sequence continues at coordinate 529,291 of NZ_JQIV01000006.1, forward strand.
CACCATATTATCGTACTCTTTAGTAATATCAATATAAGCAAATGGTTCTCCGTAAATTCGTTCTACATCATATGGACTAAAAAGATACATTTGTTCATCATGAGCAGCTAATTCATAAAATTTATCCGGTACGACTAAACCAAGAGAAAGTGTTTTTACACGAATTTTTTCATCCGCATTCTCTTTCTTTGTCGAAAGGAATGATACGATATCTGGATGAAAAACATTTAAATAGACCGCTCCTGCTCCATTTCGTTGTCCAAGCTGATTAGAATAACTAAAACTGTCTTCTAATAATTTCATTACAGGTACAACTCCGCTTGAAGCATTGTCGATTTTTTTGATTGGATCTCCAGAAGCACGTAAATTAGATAAATTCACACCAACTCCGCCACCGATACGAGACAATTGCAACGCACTGTTCACTACACGGCCAATACTGTTCATATCATCCGTTGCTTGGATCAAGAAACAAGAAACCAGTTCTCCACGTCTCTTACGTCCTGCATTCAGGAATGTTGGCGTAGCAGGTTGATAACGTTGATTTACGATTTCATCCGCAAGTTTGCGAGCTAATTCAGTATCCCCATCAGCTAAATATAACGCATTGAATACGATTCGATCTTCATAGCGTTCTAAGAAACGTTGTCCATCATTCGTTTTCAAAGCATATTGTGTATAAAATTTAAAAGCTGACATAAATGAGCGGAATCTAAATTTCCGACTGTAAATATCATCAAATAATGAATGGATGAATTCTCTTTCGTATTTCAATAAAAACTCTTCTTCTATATACTCTTCTTTAATTAGATAGTTCAATTTTTCTTCAAGTGTATAAAAGAAAACGGTATTTGGATTAACATGCTCCAAAAAGTAAGCTCGTACCGCTTCACGATCTTTATTTAAAGGAATCTTTCCATCCACAGGTCTATTCAATTCATTGTTTAATTTAAAATACGTAACCTCTTTTGGTTTTGAGGCTAATTTAGGTTTATCCAATATCATTCACCACTTTCTTTAATTGTGCAACATCTTCCTCATTGCCTTGAAACTCAAAGGTATGTAATAAGGGTACTTGATAATCGTGAGCCAGATCTTTTGCCGTAAAAGCGAATAATTTACCAAAATTCAAATTCCCACCACCAGCTACCCCTTTTAAATACCTTTTATTATCAGCTGTTTCAATAAAATCGTTTAATAATTCAGTTGCTTCTTTATCATACGTTGGTGCAACAATAATGAACGGTTCTTCTAAAACAATATATGGATTCGTTGGCGTCAATTCCAACAAATCCATACTGAGTTTGTTAACAAACTTTCTAGTCTGGCCGGTTAAACTAATATAAACGACTTTCATGCTAATTGATCAAGGAGATCAGGGCGGAATCCATTAAAGGCTTCATGTCCTTCTATAGAAATAACAGGAACAGAGCTAAACCCAAGTTCTTTAACTTCATTTAAAGCTTCTTCTGATTCAAAGATATCTTTTACCTCGTAAGAAATACCTTTATCTTCTAAATATTTTTTAGTGAAATTACATTGCATACAGTTTGGTTTAGAGTAAACAATAATCGTTTTTTGCGTCATAGGTCATTCTCCTTAATAATTCATTTTTAAGTTCGTTTTCATCTATTTCTCTATTCGTATTCTACACTTATTCTCTCTCACTGGCAAATAAAAAAACCACTATATCTAGTGGTTTTCCTATTGACATATTCATTTTTTCCTATATGTGGTATTTGTCATTCATGCTTGTGAACAATAAACAGTTGAGAAACCTACAGTTATTTGTCTCCAAACCTTTCTTCGTGTAATTTTCACATTTGAAAAAAATCTAAAAAAACTTTTTTTATTTTTTTAATCCTCACGAAATCAATTTATTAAAGATTTTAGAATATTTTTACATTTTTTTGAATAATACTGTATACATCTTTATTTGTTTCATTCGCTTATAATTAATTTTCCTTTTCTGAAAAGAAAAGAAAAATTTTCTATTTTCAACATTAAAAAAAAGTTAGAAAAGCTGAGTAGTCAACTTTTCTAACTTATCAATTTATGTCTCAGGAGAGATTCGAACTCCCGACCGTCCGCTTAGAAGGCGGATGCTCTATCCAACTGAGCTACTGAGACATGTCCTAGCAACAAAATTAATTATATGTAATAATGAATAAAAAGTCAACACTTTTTGCCAATAAATTTTAAATTTAAGAAAGAATGTTATTTTAATCAGTTGAATTTAATAAATACACCCTTTACAATAATTATTAAACAAGTTAGGGAGGTTTTAAAATGGGGTTAATTGGTGGTCTTTTAGGAAACGCCGGGAACATCAGCGAGAATGAGGCTCGAAAAAAACTATCAGGTGTCATTTTGGATACTGAAGAAATCGATTTAGCGTTTAAATTGGTTCGTGATTTAATTATTTTTACCAATAAGCGTTTAATTGTCATTGATAAACAAGGTGTCACAGGTAAAAAAACGACTTATCATTCTTTGCCATATAAGTCGATTAGTCGCTTTCTGGTTGAAACAACCGGCCATTTTGACTTAGATGCTGAATTGAAGATCTTTATTTCCAGTGCTGCTGAACCAGCTATTACGTTGCAGTTTACAAATGATAAACACATTACAGCAATTCAACAAGCTTTGGCACTAGCTGTACTCTAAACCAAGTAAAAAAGAAGAGAGTGAGACAAAAAGCGTTTAGACCCGAATCACTGGAACGAATAAGCGCAGTATGGTCATCGACCATCGAGCATTGTTCGCGAAGTGGACGTCGGGTCTGCTTTTTGGAGCACGTTTTAGAATGAATATTCGTATAAAAAGAGGAGGCTAGGATTTTTGTCCCGGCCTCTTCTTTTCTTTTTAATACAATTTCAAGTATTGTTCTCTTTCCCATTCAGTCACTTGCTCACGAAAAGCAGCCCATTCGATTTTTTTAGCATTGACAAAGTTTTCATAAATATGATCACCCAAACCAGCTTTAATCGTATTATCTTTTGCTAAGTATCCTAAAGCTTCATGCAATGTTCCAGGTAAATCATAAATCCCATTTTCATAACGATCTTTTTCGCTCATTACATAAATATTGCGGTTGATAGGTACTGGAGCTTCCATTTTATTTTTCACACCATCTAACCCAGCTTTCAAAAGAACAGCCATCGCTAAATATGGATTTGCGCTAGGGTCGACACTACGTAATTCAACACGAGTAGACATTCCCCTTGATTGCGGTACACGAATTAGTGGTGAGCGATTACGGCCGCTCCATGCAATGTATACAGGCGCTTCATATCCGGGTACAAGACGTTTGTATGAATTTACAGTAGGGTTAACGATTGCTGTAAATGCTTTTGCGTGATCTAAAATACCAGCTAAAAATTGACGTGCTGTATCACTTAGTTCCATATCCCCATCTTTATCGTAAAAAGCATTACCTTCTTTTGTAAATAAAGATAAGTTGAAATGCATTCCAGATCCATTGACTCCATATAATGGTTTAGGCATAAACGTAGCATGTAAACCATGTTTACGAGCGACAGTTTTTACAATCAATTTAAATGTTTGAATGTTATCGCATGCTTCGATCGCACTTGCATATTTCCAGTCGATCTCATGTTGTCCTGGTGCAACTTCATGGTGACTAGCCTCGATTTCAAAACCAAGATCTTCTAATTGCAATACGATATCGCGACGGCAATTTTCACCTAAATCTGTTGGAGCTAAATCAAAATAGCCTCCATCGTCATTCAACTCTAAAGTGGGCTCATTTTTTTCGTCTAATTTAAAAAGGAAAAATTCAGGTTCAGGTCCTAAATTAAACTCAGTAAACCCAAGTTCTTCCATTTCTTTCAAAGTACGCTTCAAGTTAGAACGAGGATCTCCAGCAAATGGTGTACCATCTGGATTGTATACGTCACAAATCAGACGAGCGATTTTACCAGAACCTTCAGTCGTTTCCCATGGGAAAATCAACCAAGTATCTAAATCCGGTCTCAAATACATATCGCTTTCTTCTATCCGTACAAATCCTTCGATTGAAGAGCCATCAAACATTAACTCATTATCCAATACTTTTTTCAGTTGACTAATGGGTACCTCAACATTTTTAATTACACCTAAAATATCAGTAAACATTAATCGCAAGAAACGGACATTTCCTTTTTTTGACGCCTCTTCAATTTCTTTTCTCATAAACTTAGCCATACATTTTTTTCTTCCCTTCTCTTAGCAACTTTTTAGTTTGTTATTACCCTATTCGATTTTGATTAAGAAACGAATTTGCCGTTTTAGCACTTAATCCACTTACCGCTAGAAATTCATCATGCAAGATTTTTCGTACGTCATCATCTGTCATAACTTTATTTACTTCTTGTTCTCTAGCTTTTTCTTTATTCTCCTGCAGCTCATAAATGCGTTTGATACCCGCCATATTGATTCCATCTGATAAATAATCTTTAATCTCAAGAAGAACATCAATATCATTTAAAGAATACATTCGGCGATTTCCTTCATTCCGCAAAGGATGGATTAGATCCTGTTCTTCATAGTAGCGAATCTGTCGTGCAGTTAAATCTGTTAGTTTCATAACTGTACCAATCGGAAAAACCGACCTTGAACGTCTAAGTTCTTTCTCACTCATTTAAGTCCTCCTTTCGATTACTTTTATAGAATAGCAGTCTTTTTTTTCTCTGTCAACAAAAAAATGCATCTTATGTCAGAAAATCTAACACGTCAAAACGAACGATTCATTTTTTAATCATTCATTTGTTCCGATTAAAAACTCAAAATTGAACTATACCAATTGTATTAGAACGAAAAAAAAACCCAATGGACAGTAAAATTGTCCATTGGGGTTTTTCATTTTGGTCTATTTTTTAATATAAGGTTAGATATTTTTCTTTTTCCCATTCAGAAACTTGTTCACGATAAGCAGCCCACTCTACATGTTTAGCACTGACAAAACTTCTATAGATATGTTCACCCAAAGCTTCTTGAACGACTTTATCTTCTTGCAAGTATTTAACAGCATTATGCAAAGTAGATGGAAGATCTTTGATGCCTTTTTTGTATCGTTCTTCTGAAGACATACGATAGATATTGCGATCTATTGGTTTAGGTACTTCCATTTCTTTTTTCACTCCATCTAGTCCTGAATACAACAATGTTGCAACGGCTAAATAAGGATTAGCACTAGGATCAACACTCCGCAATTCAATACGAGTAGAAACTCCTCTTGAGCTTGGAATACGCACAAGTGGTGAGCGATTACGAGCACTCCATGCGATATAAACAGGTGCTTCGTATCCTGGAATCAATCGTTTATAAGAGTTTACAGTCGGATTACAGATAGCCGTATATCCTAAAGCATGATCCAATATACCTGCTAAGAAATGATAAGCCGTTTTACTTAAACCAAGTTCATCTTCTTCATTACAAAGAACATTGCCCTGATTGTTAAATAAAGACATGTTAAAATGCATTCCAGAACCACTTACACCAAACATTGGTTTAGGCATGAATGTCGCATGCAAACCATGTTTGCGGGCAACTGTTTTTACGATTAGTTTAAACGTTTGGATATTGTCACATGCTTCTATGGCACTTGCATATTTCCAGTCTATCTCATGCTGACCGGGAGCTGTTTCATGATGACTAGCTTCAATTTCAAAACCTAATTCTTCTAGTTGCAACACAATATCACGGCGACAGTTTTCGCCTAAATCCGTTGGAGCAAAATCGAAATACCCGCCATTATCATTTAATTCAGTCGTTGGTTTTCCATTTTCGTCTAATTTAAATAAGAAAAATTCGGGTTCGGGTCCTAAATTAAACTCTGTAAAGCCTTGTTCTTCCATTTGTTTTAGAACACGCTTCAAGTTGTTTCTAGGATCTCCAGCAAATGGTGTACCGTCCGGATTATAAATATCACAAATCAGACGAGCAATTTTTCCGTTTTCAGATTCCCAAGGGAAAATTAACCACGTTGATAAATCTGGGCACAAAATCATGTCGCTTTCTTCAATTCTTACAAAACCATCAATGGAAGAGCCATCAAACATCATTTTATTGTCCATGACTTTTTCTAGTTGACTAATAGGCACCTCAACATTTTTAATGATTCCATCTATATCCGTAAACATCAATCGTAAATACCGAACATTTTCTTCTTTTGCACTTATTTCGATTTCTTTCCTTGTAAATTTTTTCATTTTGTATTTATTTTCTCCCTTTTATTAGACATTTTTTTAGTAATCATTACCTTATTTTAATATAAAAAAGTTTAAAAGAAACGCGAAGGGCCTTTTGTATCAATTCCTCTTAAAGCTAGAAACTCGTCTTGTAAGATTCGCCGGACGTCATCGTCTGTCAAAGCAGAACGCTCATCGTTTTCCTCTTCATTTTCTTTCAATTCATAAATACGCTTAATACCTGCCATATTGATTCCTTCGGCTAAGTAATCTTTTATTTCAAGCAGCACGTCTATGTCATTTAACGAGTACATTCTTCTATTTCCTTCATTCCGTTCAGGACAAATCAGCTTCTGTTCTTCATAATAACGAATTTGACGGGCTGTTAGATCGGTCAAAGTCATTACTGTTCCAATTGGAAATACAGACATGGAACGCCTTAGCTCTTTCTCGTTCATGAGGGTCCTCCCATCCAGCTCTATTACTACAGTAACAAGGTCAATTAAAATTGTCAAAAATCTTACATCATTTAGTGAATATTCTAATGTGCTTCACTGCACAGCTGGTTTTCTTTTTTTCTATCCTTGAAAAAACAGTTCTTCTACAGCTGAACTCACTGCTAACTTAACATGCTCATACGTTAGCCCGCCTTGAACATACAGCGTGTATGGGGGACGGATCGGACCATCTGCTGTTAATTCCATGCTGGAACCTTGTATAAATGTTCCTGCCGCCATAATCACATCATCTTCATAACCAGGCATGTAAGCACCTATTGGAGAAACATGTGCATTAATTGGAGAATATTTTTGGATCGTTTGTGCAAATTTAATCATTTTTTCTTTATCATTCAAAGAAATCATTTGAATAAGGTCTGTTCGCTCATCATCCCACTTGGGTGTACTTTCTATGCCACAAGCTTCTAAAAGAGCAGCTGTGTATACAGCGCCTTTTACTGCTTCTCCAACCGTATGCGGAGACATGAAAAAGCCCTGATACATTTCTTGAAGGCTGTATAAAGAAGCACCTGCCTCTCTTCCTATTCCTGGTGTTGTTAACCGGTAGCCGCAAGCTTCAATCAATTCTAATTTCCCAACAATGTAACCACCTGTTTTAGCCAATCCGCCACCTGGATTTTTGATTAATGATCCTGCCATCAAATCCGCCCCAACTTCAATCGGTTCTTGTTCTTCAACAAACTCGCCATAACAATTATCGACAAAAATGATGACCTCAGGATTGACTGCTTTGACAAATTGAATCATTTCTTTTATTTGACGAATCGTAAATGAAGGTCTGCTTGCGTATCCTCTAGAACGTTGGATAGCGACCATTTTAGTTTTTGCCGTCATTTTTTCTTTTATGGCATCAAAATCTGGTTTTCCGTCTGCCAATAAATCAACTTGATCAAAACCCATTTGGTATTCTTTAAATGAGCCAATGCCGTTTCCAGTCACTCCAACAATTTCAAGCAACGTGTCATAAGGAGCACCAGAGATGTACAATAAATCATCTCCAGGGCGCATAACACCAAATAAGGCTGTTGAGATAGCATGTGTTCCAGAAATAATTTGAGGGCGGACTAATCCTGCTTCTGCTCCAAAAACTTCTGCATATACTTCTTCTAATGTATCTCTCCCGAAATCATCGTATCCGTATCCAGTCGTAGGATTAAAATGTTGTTCCGTAACTTTTTTATTTCTAAAGCTTTGCATGACCTTATTTTGATTGAATAAGGCTATTTCATGTATGCGGTCATGAATCGGTTTTATTTTTTCTTCCACTACTTTTATTTTTTCAATTAATTCTGGTGCATAATGACTGTTCCAACTCATGACGTTTGATTCTCTCCATTCCATTTAGACTCTGCTTTCGCGTAGCCTTTAACAATATAAACATTTTTTTCTTCATCGTATTCTTCTGAGATCACTAATGTTTCTCTTTTCAAGCGCACCAATTTTTCTCCTTGATCTACGTTGATTTCAAGACGATAAGAAACCATCAATTCCTTCATTTTATCCATGATAACGGACAGTAAGTGATCAATGTCTTCAGGATCATTCGCTGAAATCACCACATTAGGAAAAAGAGAGGGGTAAAAAGCATCTTCGACTAGATCTTTTTTATTATATACCGTTAACATCGGTATTTTTGCCATGTCCAGTTCTTTCAACAATTGCATAACCGTTTGTTCATGTCCTGACAAGTTCTCCGCAGAAGCATCAACGACATGCAAGAGAAGATCAACACCTTTTGTTTCTTCTAGGGTCGATTTGAACGATTCAATTAATTGTGTAGGCAAATCTTGTATAAAACCAACGGTATCGGTAAGCGTCACTGTCATTCCGCTAGGCAGCAGCAATTGACGCGTCAAAGGATCTAGTGTTGCAAATAATTGATTTTCTTCATACGTATCTGCTTGAGTTAACTTATTTAATAACGTTGATTTCCCAGCATTTGTATATCCCATTAAACCAATTTGAAACGTGCCGCTTTCTTTACGTTGTTCACGAGTTCGACTGCGGTGCTTTTCTGTTTCTGTTAAATCACGTTTAATATCTGTGATTTGATCACGGATGTGTCGACGATCGGTTTCTAATTTTGTTTCCCCTGGACCACGTGTTCCAATCCCCCCACCTAGTCGAGACAAGTTAACCCCTTGACCAGCTAAACGAGGTAGTAAATACTGCAACTGAGCTAATTCAACTTGTAATTTACCTTCTTTACTTTTAGCACGCATGGCAAAGATGTCTAAAATCAATTGGATTCGGTCAATGACTTTCACTTCATCCATTAAAACTTTTTGAATATTTCTTGTTTGTCCAGGTGTCAGCCCTTGGTTGAAAATAACTGTATCTGCTTCTAACTCATCTACTAAAGCAACCAATTCTTCCATCTTGCCTTTACCTAAAAAGGTACGTGAATCTACTCGTTCTCTTTTTTGAGTTAGTTCTCCAACTACTTCACCTAGAGCCGTTTCCGTCAATTGTTCTAATTCTCTCAAAGAATATTCAAAATCCAGGTTACTTTCATTAGTTTGAACTCCTACAAGGATAACGCGTTCGACTGTTTCAGCGGTTTCTTTTGTTTCCATTACGTTCACCTTCTATTCTAGTATTTTAAACACATTGTCCACACTATTTTTTTAAAAATGCTCGGACTTCTTCTACTACTTGTTGTTCTTTCTCAGGATGACTCACTAAATCAACCCACTCCACATTTTCCAATCGGTTTTTAAACCAAGTAAGCTGGCGTTTAGCATACCGTCTTGAATTTTGCTGGATGGCCTCTTTTGCTTCTTGTAAGGTAATCTTATTTTCAAGATATGGAAACAATTCTTTATAACCGATTCCTTTTGCGGCTTGTGCATCGGGCAATTGTTGTTCATATAACCATTTTACTTCTTCAATCAAACCCTTTTCAAACATTTGCTCTACACGAAGGTTGATTCGACTATATAACTCTTCTCGATCAGTTGTTAGACCAATAATTTTCGCATCATAAAGGAGCTCTTTTTCCTTACGCTCACTTTGATAACTAGAAAAAAGTTGACCGGTCACCTGATACACTTCAAGCGCTCGGATAATACGTCTGCGATTATTAAAATGAATTTTTTCTGCAGCAGCTGAATCTACTTGATTTAATTGTTCCCACAAATAGCGATTTCCTTTTTCTACGGCTATCGCTTCTTGTGCTTCACGAAAAGCCTCATCATTTTCTCCGCTTCCACCAAACGTCACATCATACAATAAAGATTCGATGTATAACCCTGTACCCCCTACAATAATTGGTACTTTCCCTTTAACTGAAATATCTTCAATTAAAGACCGAGCTCTCTTTTGGAAATCAGAAACAGCATAAGGAGTCGTTACATCCACTTCATCAATGAGATGATGCGGTATTTCTCCTTGTTCTTCCTTAGATACTTTAGCTGTTCCAATAGTTAGATTGCGATAAATTTGCATAGAATCTCCACTGATAATTTCTCCATTTAATTCCCGCGCTAAGGAGAGACTTAAACTTGTTTTCCCAACAGCTGTTGGTCCTACAATGATAATAATTTTTTTCTTTTCCACCTTATTCTCCTTCATACTGCCATTTATTTCTTATGTGAAGAGCTCTCTCAGGATAATCTGTGATAATACCTGCTACTTGTTTTTGTAAACAATATTGGATGTCCTCATTCTTATTAACTGTCCAAATGCGTACTGGAATTTCGGAGTTACGAATACCTTTAAACCAGCTTAGTTTCGGATGCCACATTCTAACAGGAATAGTTGGACTTAGAGAAGTAACATTTTCACCATTATTTTCAAATAGTAACGCTATTTTACAAGTAGGATCTACTTCTTTGAGTTGAACTAATGTTTCATAGTTAAAACTGGAATATTCTACACTAAATGACCAATCCTTTTCAGTTACAAAAGCCCATACTTTTTCTACGATTCCTGGGTAAGAATAATTATCTGTTTTTAATTCGATATTTACAAGGCCTTGATAGTCTACTTCTTCAAGTAAATTAAAAACTTCTTGAAGTGTTGGAATACAGCAATGACTGAATTCAGGAGAATACCAACTTCCGGCATCTAGTTGTTTTAGTTCGGTTAATGTTAAATTTTGAACGTTTCCTTTTCCATTCGTTGTCCGTTCTACTGATTCATCATGGATAACAATTAGTTCATTGTCTAAACTTAAATGAATATCTAGCTCAATGCCATCGCTTCCCACTCGAACAGCTTCTCGAAATGCTTCTAATGTGTTCTCTGGATGTGTGCCTTTACTTCCTCGGTGAGCAATAATCTTTGTACGGTCCATAACTTACAATCCCTCCATCGCTTACATTCCTAATAATTATAGCATATTTCTATAATAAGCCCTATAGTCAGCTTTCTTCTCACATGAAACTGTCGTCTTTTCTCAAAAAGTAACGTACAATAGAAACTGTAGTAAGGAGGCAGGTAAATGTATTTAACCATCGAAGAAACCGCAGACTATTTAGAACTTTCAACGACTGATATTGTACGTCTTATTCGTGAAAAACAGATTCGTACTTTATCTGATGGCGAAACTATCTTGATTTATAAAGAACAATTCAATTTGTATTTGCGCGAAATTGAAAAATACAAAAAAGAATTACAAGAGTATTTAGATGAACCCATTCCAGAGGATATTGATATAAAGGATGAAGATTAACATAAAACAAGCTTAAGAGAAGTAGACCAAATGGCTATTTCTTGAGCTTGTTTTATTTTTTTCTTATTATTTTCTTTACTAAAGGAACGTATGTTCGTATAATAAGGGTAAGCTTATACGAAAGGATGCCGTTTGGTATGATCAAAATGAATTACTCAAAGGAACCTAGAAGAGATATCTTATGCATTGATGTGACCTCTTTTTTTGCTTCTGTCGAGTCCGTTAGACTTGGCCTCCACCCTTTAGCTTCATATGTTGTTGTGATGAGTAAAGCTGATCAAGATGGCGGACTAGTTTTAGCTGCTGCTCCTAGAGTAAAGAAAGAATATGGTATTAAAACAGGATCAAGACGATATGAGATTCCTAAACATTCCTTTATTCAGATCGTTGAACCTCACATGACTTTGTATTTAAAAGTCAATGCTATGATTAACGCTATCTTTTTGGAATTCGTAGCAGAAACAGATTTGCATCTTTATAGTATTGATGAGTCTTTTTTAGATGTCACCGCTTCGCATGCCTTATATGGTTCTACAAAAGAGATTGCTTTAAAGATCCAAATGACGATCTGGCAACGACTTCGTTTGTTTGTGACGATTGGCATCGGAGATAATCCGCTCATGGCAAAATTAGCCTTAGATAATGCTGCAAAAAAAGAAAAAAACGGCATTGCAGAATGGCATTATAAAGATGTTCCCGAAACCCTTTGGAAAATTCAACCTATTACAGAAATGTGGGGTATTGGATCGCGCACGGATTCAAATCTTTACCGTTTGGGGATTGATTCTGTTTATGACCTTTCACAATACTCTGTTCATTCCTTAAAAAAAATACATGGAACTATTGGAGAACAACTTTTTTATCATGCTCATGGTATTGATCAAAGTATTATCTCTCAGAAATACACTCCTCTATCTCGTTCATTTGGCAAGAGTCAAATATTAGATCGTGATTACATAGATGCATACGAAATTGAAGTAGTTATTCGAGAAATGGCTGATCAAGTAGCTGCTCGCCTGAGAAACCATCATGCTCAAACGGGTATGATCCATTTAACGATTCGTTTTTCTGGAGAAATTCTGGATAAAGGGTTCAATCAGCAACTAAAAATTTTCCCTACTTCTTCCAGTCAAAAAATCATTGAGACGTGTTTATTTCTTTTTAGAAAACACTACAATAATGAACCTGTTCGTCAATTAGCCATTAGTTGCGGAAAAATACACTACCAATCAGATTTACAATTGGATTTATTCGAATCAGCTGAACAGACCATTAGCCGTGAAGAACTAGAAAAAGTGATTGATCGCATTCGGTTTAAGTATGGTTACACTTCCCTTGTACATGCTAGTAGTTTAACCTCAGGAGGAACAGCTATTAAACGCAGTGGCTTAGTCAGCGGACACCAGGGTTAAGTCATATTATAAGAAAAAGAGTTGAGACAAAATGTCTCAACTCTTTTTTACTCATTAATGAGCTGTTTTAGTTTTTCCAGTCCAATCACGGTATCCACCTTTAAGGTGATAAATATCTGTATGGCCCTCTTTACGTAAACGAAGCGCAGCACGTAAACTTAGCGCTTTATTATGATCATAAAGATAAATAGGTTGATCTTTTCTTATTTCAACGCTGCGTGTTTTAAAAGTTGAAAAAGGAATGTTTCTAGCTCCTAAAATGTGCCCTGCATCAAAGTCCTTCTTTTCGCGGACATCAATTAATTGAACTTTACGCATTTCTTTTTTAAACTCTTCTTCTGTTAGTTCCACAGATGCGTTTTTACGTTTGAAATAACTGTAAATTTCGTAACCTGCCCATACTATAATAATAATCCATAAAACTGCATTAATAATTTGACCTATATTCACTTCTTGTGTACCCCTTTCAACTTGTTCTACAGGGATAATTGTACACAAGAATCGTTTGTTTTACTAGCTTTTTTTATATAAGACCTTTTCAACTCTCGTTACTGACTCTAATTAGGCATACTAATTAAGGAATAGATTTTTTGTTGTTCAATATCTATAATACTTTCAAATCGCCAACCATATAAACTATATTTCCCATTATGAGCCATTGAGATTGGCGCATTGTCTGGGAGATCAATAATCGGCTTAATGGTCTTATTCTCAAAATCCAACTCTCCAAACTCAAATTCCCCAGTTTCAAGTTCCAATTGTGCCGCTTCTTTTGCAAATACTCCATAGACAGGTGTGTTTCTTGCAGCCTGACTTAAGTAAGGAAAAACAAGACGATTATTCATGGTCACTTTGGGAATAGACATGAAAGATTGATCAACCATAAATGGATACTGATAACTTAGAAGCAACTCATCTTCAGCAAAGTCTGAAGGTGTAAATGTAATGAATGTATCATCATGTATAAAAAAGCTTGAAACTTGACTCTTTAATCGCAGTGTTTCGTTTGTCCGAATATCTCCCATGTAAAGCTCACCCGTTTCAAGAGAGAAATCCTCTTTATTATCTACATATAAATATAGATTAGCTGAATACCACAAGGGCGTTAATGAAGCAGATGGTATAGAAACAATCTCGTTAGTCTCTGTATTCCAATCACCAACTACCATATTAGAATCGGATTGGTAGTATGAAATAAAGATATGGTGTTGATCTGCTGGATTCCAGTTCACATTAACAAAGCCTTTCGTTTCTAAAGGCAATGTTTGAACAACTGCACCGCTCCTATCAATTACTCTTAACTCCCCACCATTTTCGCTAGCAACTTGAATCACTATCTGTTGTTGATTTTCTGAAATAATAGCTGTTAAAATAATCGATCCGGCTTCATAAATAGGCTCAGTTTCTCCTGTGAAAATATTAAAAAGAGATAATGTATCATTATTTACTTCGCCTGAATGAATCAATACTTCTTCATCAGACATCCATCCAATCACTTTTCTAAAACTTTCATATTCAATAGGAATTTCTTTATAAGACAATGGCTTTTTTTCAGACACAGTTGGTTTATTATCTTGATTTTTGTTGCAACTCAATAAAAATAAGGAAGCAGAAAAAAGCAAAATAGCTAAACTAAATATCATATATTTTTTCTTTTTCCTTTTCATCTCATCACCTTATTTTTTTGATTAATTGACATCGTATGGTTACCTGCTAGTACCATTCCAAAAACTTTCATCTAAAGTATAGCATATGCTATGCCGTTTTACACTTTATTAGCCTACTTCACCTTACTAGAGATACCTAAATGAAATCATTTGGAACACTAAAAAAAGAACTACGATACCATTTAAAAATGGAATATCTGGGTTCTTTTTTGCACTCATCTTGAGCAATAAATACTTTTTTAAAATTGGTATATAAGTGCGCCTTTTAAATTAAATAGTTAATACCAATCAAATGCTACTTTTCTTTCCAATTCTAAGTTAATATTCTTTGCTTTCATTTCCTTTGAAAATTGTTCTAGTGAATCATATTCGACAACTTCTCTGGTGTCTCTGATAACTATTAAATAATACACATCTGAATAAACATCCAGATCATCTTTTTTGCTAGAAGCAATAATATAATCATTATTCCAATTTAATTTAACAATACTGTCCGCAAATTCAATATGTATTTCTTCATTATCATATTGGAGTACTGAAAATGATGCAGACATTGATTGAACACTATAATAGTCATCTATCCTTATTTCATGAGCAGTAGAGGAAGTTCCAGATGCACGATAACGATTATCAGGGTTTGTTGAAAGGAATTCCCGACCGAAGATCAAAATAAAAGGCAATAAGATTACTAAAAGAAATACTACTGACAACAAACTTTTTTTGGTCATTTTACTTTCTCCCCGAGTTTTAGGATAGGCTTAGCTCTTTTTTTTGACATCATTACATAACCTCTATTCGTTAGTTTATATATCTTAACCATTATTCAGTTTAAAAGATTCATTAGATTGTTTAGCCTTCTAAATCTGATTTGCGAAGAAGACAATAACCTAGAATAATTAAAGTATAGCCAAAAATGATTTCTTTGTTTAATACCGCCAAAATAGCACCACAAAAAGTAAAGATCGATACAATCTGATAACAATTTTTTTTACTTATTTTTTTCATTATAATATCTCCCATAGCCATTCTTCTAACCAAATAATTCATAATCAAATTATCTATCTCATCTCATAAAATTAAAAGAACGTGTTGGTTTACATAGTAGCAACCAATGGGTGCTACTATGCAACTAATGGTTTATAGCCAATACTCTTCACTTTCCGTATGATGGAGATAAGAAATAAATAAGGAAGAAGGCAATTGACATCAGGAGAAAAGTTGAAGGAAAGCAGAACCAATAATTTAAACAAAATAGAAATGATTGAATGGTAAAAGGAGTTACTATAAAAATGGAAAAAACTAAATTGATTCGGTTTAAAGAAGGTTTTTTATATGCGTTACTCTTTATGGGATTTAATGGACTAAAAGAACTTATTTTTGATTATGTAGAAACGAGTCAGCTTTTTCGTGAATTCAGCCACGCACCCAGGGAAGTAATTGGAGTAGTTGCCATTACTATTTTAGGATTATGGATAGTGCTTGGTTTACTACTTGGATTCGGTTTAATTGTTTCAGATGCCTTGAAAAGATGACGGTCTTAAACTTTTACACAACCATTGTTTCACGCTGCATTGATGTTAAAAACGAGTTAATAGAGAATGAATTATCCCAATCTCCACATGTATTTTACTCGTTTCAAGACTGCCTAGCTCTTTTAATTTAGCAGAAAGAAGGAAATTAAATTGTCAGATAAAATTAAAAAATTTCTTAAAATACTTGGTCAATACTATTTATTATTTGCAGGAACGCTTATAGGCACTAAATTTATTATTATGTTGAACAATAAAGACACTATAAAAAATACATTAACTTCAGAATTTTTTTTTAGTTTCATTTGGGCTATTCCATTATTAACTATCATTGTAATGATTAAAGTAGTTGTTAAGAACTACATAAAAAAATAAACTATCTACTTTCTACTAAACAATGTTTTATCAATATATAATAGGAGTTTTGCTGATGATTTATTTATTAATGACAGTAGTGCTAGTTTTAGGAGGACTAACGTATATTCAAGCGACAGAAATAAACAAATTAAAGAGTCTCTTTTCATATAATCAATCTAAAATGATTAAAGATGCCTTAGAATACTTAAAAGTAATGAATGAAATACAAACTATTAAAAATATTAGACAGGACTATTATCCTATCGATTTAGTTCAAGCGAAAAAAATAGTTGAAAAAGCTAAATCACGTAGGTAAACAATGCTTAAAGTATTTCCATTGAAAATAAACTAAAAATAGGAGAACAACAATGAAAAAATTACTAATTACATTTCAATTTTTATCTTTTATAGTTCTAGGAATATCATTAATAGGATTTCTATTAGTTTCCCCCTCCATACTTGCAGTTGGTACAGATAAGTTTGATTTAGGCAGATGGTTAGACGCCGATATCTTTTTAGTTAAGTTTGGGTTAATCTTATTTGTAATTGGTTTGCTCTTCCATCTAATTGCACTTATTTTCAGTTTACGGTTAAAAAGTAATTAGGATTAAATATAAGGTTGAGCGAGTTACCTATATTAATTACTATAGAAGCAATAAAAAAAGAATTAATTTATACTATATACAAGAATTCACTAATTTAGGAGGGTTTTTTTGAATAAAGAAATTTTTAAACAACCAAATTTTTACCTAGCTCTATTTAATTTTTTTATAGGACTTTTATTTATTTTTCAAGAAGGATCTGTTGCAAGAACAGCTAGTTATATTTTCCAACTAAATTTCATATTCAATATGTATATTATAAATAGTCCAAAAAAAAATAAACACTAATATTTCAAAAAGGGTGAAGAAATCAATAATGGTTGGACGTTGCAACTCATTTAAATGCCCCCTTCTCTCATAAAAATGATATATGATTTTATGGAAACTACTTTGTTTAGTTCTATGTACTATTATAAATAAACAATTAAGTATCAGGAGGAGATAAAATGTTAATAATGCTTTTAGCAGTCATTGGTCTCGTTATCGTTGGTTGGAGTTGGTCTAAATTGGATGGTATTACCGATTATTGGGTTGATCAAGGAAAAAAATGACAAATAATAAATCTTTTATTAGAACATAAATGGACAAAAGCATTTTCAAAAAAACTTTTCCATATAATTTGTCCTCTTTTTGTACCATTCACTAAAACGATTAGATCTTATTAAATCTATCTTGGATTGAAATAAAGGAGATACAGATCATTGTTTACTTTTTATTGCATTCATTAATTGAATTTTTAGTGAAATTCCTGCTTCTCTCTTAATCTTTATCATATTCCCAAATATATTGACCCCTATTTCTAATAAAACAAATAGGGCACTAAGAGCAATACCACTAGCGACTATATATTTTAACATTGGATTATCTCTCCTTATTGTCGAGATTAGAAATAAACACTTCACTCCACAATTATTTTGACACTATTGTAATTTTTTTATTTTGTTTCTTTTTATAAGAACTGGAAGAACCTAAACGGTGTTAGGAAACACATCTATACAATTGCATATATCAATGTGTGATTTTATCTCTAAAACAATTCATGTATTTTTTATCAAGAGATCAATTTTTTCTTTTATTATCCAATATCTTTAGATGATATGTATTTACTAAAAAGAAACTACCAAAGAATATGACGAAGCCAAAAACAAGAAAGGTTATATACATTGTAAATGTAAGTGAAGTTGAATGTGCACTAAAATTCAGGATAAGAGTAAAAGCAAGTAAGGAGTAATAAAGTATATAACTCCTTACTTGCTGATGTTATTTCAACTGTATCCCCGTCTGTAACTTCTGTTTTATTGCTTCTAGATCCGAATTGGGTTACTTGCAAAAATGCTTTGTCATTTTGAATAATGATTTCTGTTTTTTGAGAATCTGCAATCTTCAATACTTTTTCTCCATTTAATTTTACTGAAATTCTCGAACCCTTACCGAACCCAACCAGTGTTACGCTTTATTGTGACAGTCATGCCTTCATTCCTTTCCTCAAAGCGATGAATCTTAACACCTTAGATACAAACATTTCAAAATGTAAAATTATGATTGCTTAGCACGTAATTTATCAGCTTTAATATCTAAAGACATTATTTTATCTAATTTCATCTATCTTCTTTTAAAAACATAATGTTAAAAAAAGCAATACCAAAAGATAAACCTGCGCTAGTAGAAAATATGCTGAATAAATCTATTTTAGAGGGCCTAATGATGTAATCAAAAACATAATTCAAAATACTTAATAAAATAAATAAGGCAATAAATTTAAAGATACTTTTTCTTATATAAACCCATTTATACTTCCTTGTATTTACAATGGCTATAAGAGGAACGTATGCTAGCATGAAGAAGACAAGAAATATATAACCTACTAAGAATTTAAAAGAAAGATCATTGTCGCTATTTTTATAAACAATAAAAAGCGATAGTATAGTCATTATTGTAAATAAACTATAAAGAATTTTTGTGAAAATCAATTGCTTAGATTTTTTCATTTTGTACCTCTCTCAAATAATTACATATCTGACTTTATTATCTAATATTTTTTAAATGAATTATATCATTAAGCGCATTAGTTAACTGGACAATAATGACACATATACTCCTCAAAGTGTGTGTGTTTATTTACATGAATAAGCGGCAGTTAACCAGCCTACAAGTAAGAAATATTTTTTTATCTATATATTTATGGACTTTAACTTTCTAATATAATAATAAACACGCACAAAACCAATCAAAATGAATAGAATTTTAAATAGTAAGTTGTCAGTGTATCCATTTAAAAATTCATTTCCCCACATAATAATAAGGATAATCATACTCATCATATCCGTCGCAGTAACAATTTTTAATAATGTTGGAAGACCCATTCAATCTCTAACTCCTATTAAATTTATTTTTTAAGGTCTTGATTTTATTTAACAACAGACAAATTGCTGAACAAATAAAACCAAAGAACCCAATATAGAGCATATTTTTCCCAACTGTATAATTCAATGCTAGCTCTTTTTGTGTTCTTAATAGTTCTTCTCTATCTATAGGATCAAAATCTTGAATAGGAATAAGTATGGCCCATAAAAATAACCAATAATGATTGTTACTATAGATAAGAGGAGACATGAAACTAGGATTTAAGTTAAACTAAATTTCATCAATAGTTATTCCTTTCTTATCAGCTTTTATCATTTCATAAATACATGAAATAACAAGATTTTGTATACGTATCAATTCAACTATAAACTAAGTATAAAAGTACAGGAGCAAACATAAGTATAGCCAATATTATCAATGCAACTATCAGGAATTTTTGATATTTTTTCATCTTAACACCTCCGTAAAATAATTAAACACTATTAAAAGTTAATGCTTTATTTATATTGCAGTTGATTAGGAATTATATCCAAATATGACTGTTATAAGTAAAATGTATAAAGAAATTAACGTAAGCAGGCTTCCAGTAATCACACAAATTAAAGCTATTATTCTGTTTTTTTTTTGCAATTTTATTCCGCTAATTAAGAGGAGAATTCCTCCAATCAAGAAAAACAATTCAACTAGCAATATAGGCCATTTAAGTTCTACTGTTCTTTGTATAAACTTCACTATAAGCCTCCTTTCCCCTTAATATAAACCTTATTTAACATAATTCTTAGCTTGAAGGTCACTACTGGTCTTTATTTCTTTTACTATCTATTCTGTTCCTTATAAAATAGGTTAGTGGAATAGAAACAAACATAAGACCTGAAAATAATTGAATAGCTCCTCTGCCTATCTCCCCATTTATGATTAGTTCTTCAGGAGAAATTAAATAAGTTTGATAAGTTGTATATAAGCCGATTCCACCTATTATTAAAAATAACCAAGAGTAGCTCTTTTTATCATCATTTTTATGAAAGTAAGCATTTTGGTAGACACAGGCATTTGCAAAAAATATTCCTACTACAAACAGTATAATCATGGTTTCTAGCTCTTTAGTTGCTCCCCACTTCAAATTAAAAAATAATCCAAGTAAATAATTTAATACTAATAAGCTATTTAAAAATAGAAAGGAAAAATAGCCATACTTATATCTCATAGATTTTTGATAGTCATCATACTTTTTCATTACTCTGCCTCCTAGTTACTATAAATTAAGAATGGAAAGACTTCATTTATAGCTCTTATTGTCTCTCACTTTGATTGGAAAGTAACGCACACAATGGTTTACATCTAGCAACCAGTGGTTTACATTTATCAAAAATCATAAATAAATACAAATAAGAGCTTTAGCACTTAATCAAAAATGCTAAAGCTCTTATTCTTGCAATACATGATTCTAAGCACTTTTATGTATAAGCAAATAAAAATTCTATCTAATTCTTAAATGCAAGTTTTATACCTAAAACAAAAGAGAATATGGAAAGAACAACATACCTTACTATGTTTAAAACCGCTTCTAGGATATAGAGGTTAATATCCATTCCATCCTCATCAGGCATTGGATAGACCATATTGGGTAAACGAACTAATAGTAATACAGCTACTAAAATTAAAACATAGCCTAAAATCTTTTTATAATTTTTCATAACTACTTCCTTTCAGTTTTCTAATTCATAAAAAAATCTATAGTGACTTTATTTATAAGTAAATTTTTTCTTGCTGACCCAGTACCCGTTTCTGACCTCTTAAAACATTCCAAGCCATTTTTTCTATATTTATAAATTTATTTTAACAAAAAACAGTGGTATAATACATTATTTTATAGAATTTAATGTATTTTAGTGAATGATATGTAATGAACCGATGATGAATCAAACCTACAGCATGTATGCACCAATTCGTTGCGGGTTTGCATCAATTTATTGCTTGCAGAACTAGTCATTTTAAGCGAAACTATTAAGTATAGATCTATCTTAACAAACTAGGAGGCTCAATTTATGGAGTTAGCTGAACGATTAAAATATGAACGTGAAGACAGAAAAATGTCTCAGTCTTTTGTCGCTAAAGAGTTAAATATCTCTAGACAGTTATTATCTAAATGGGAGTTAGGTAAAAGTATCCCCGATTTGGAAATGATCCAACTACTTAGTGAATTTTATAATTTTTCCATAGACGATTTACTCAATAAAACGTCACCGGAAAAAACAACTAGTAGTATTCTAGAAACCATTTCTAAGATGACGCCAGAAGATATTATTGAACTACTTATTTTAGGATTTGGTCTACCACTTATTCTTTTTGCTGTCTTTTTTTAACATAGTAGTGAATAAAAAAGAACCTTACAAGGTTCTTTTTTATTTTCGTTAAAATTATATTAAAATATAGAATGGAAAATTGTTCCAACTAAATCAAAAAAAGATTCAATTTGCTTTTTTAATGAATACGTTAGCTTTTTTTTCATTATTTATTCCTCTCCCATTGTTTTATTAAATCTCTATTATCATAACTACTTAAAAGCTAGAGTTTGTTATACCAAATCCTTATATATACTCACATAGGAACATAAAAGGATCGGTACAAAAAGCCTTATGGATAATTTAACTATAGATTATTCCATTCTTCACGAAGAATTCCGTACTTGATAGAATCCCAATATTGATTTTGCCAATAACGAACCTTTCTTATTCTTCCTTCTAACGTCATGCCTACTTTTTCACCTACACGCATCATTCCGTTATTTCCAGACCAAGTAGTAAAACCGATGTGAGGTAAATTCGTTACATTTTCAAATAAATGATCAATCCATAACTTTAAAGCAATAGTAGAAATTCCTTTGTTCCAATATTCAGGATTGTATATACAAATTCCAGCTTCAAGCCATTTATTTAAATTTCCATCACCATAATAATAAGAAACTGTTCCAATAATTTCGTTATTATATGTAATGCTCCAAGTATTGCCTTCCGCTATCCATTTTTCCCCAACTTGATTAATAAATGCTGCTTTTTCATAAATAGGATTATTAAAATATGGTCCATTCCAATTCATCCAACTATTTTTTTCTGCCCATAAGCTATTTTCCAAATAACTTCCAAATCTTTTGGCTTAATAGGATAAATGTTTATTTTATGATTAGTTAAATTTTTATTCATAATTCACTCCTATAAACTAATTTTTTCGTTCTTTTGAGGTCCTGAATATACGATCTTTCTCAAAATCATGTATTTTCTTTATTCTCTGTATTTTAGTATATAAAAAAACGATTAACGAAGCCTACCTAAGAAGCCTCGTCAATCGTCTTAAACTAGTGACTTTTTTTAACGCTATTTATTCAATTTTTTAAGTTTTATAATGTACCATTTAAATGTTCTTTAATTAAAGAACTTGCACCAATAACGCCTGCATTATTGCCTAATTCAGCTAATCTGATTTTTGTTGTTTTGCGAATCGTAGGATAAGTAAATTGATCAAAATACGTTTTAATTTGATCAGTTAAAAATACTCCTGCATGCGATACTCCGCCACCAATTACAATAGTAGAAGGATTTAATACATTTGCGACGCTGCCGCAAGCCATACCTAAGTAATAAGCCACTTTATCAATGACTGATACTGCCAATTTATCATTCTCTTTTGCTAAATCAAACACATCTTTAGCCGTGATCAATTGACCATCATCAATACTGTATTTTAATTTAGAATCGCCAGAATACTCATTTGAAAGGTCTCTTGCTAAACGGACAACTCCTGTAGCACTTGCTACTGTTTCGAGACAGCCTTTTTTCCCACATGTACAATCATATCCTTCTGGGTCAACTGTAATATGGCCTAATTCTCCTGCAGCACCTGCAATACCATGGACCAAACGTCCTCCAGCGATAATTCCTCCACCAACACCGGTTCCTAGAGTAATAAAGACAACATCATCTTCATTTTCTCCAGCCCCTCTCCAACGCTCACCAAGAGCGGCTACATTTGCATCGTTATCGATAGCAAATGGAATACCTGTGCCTTCTTCGATCAATTGTTTAACAGGCTGGCTTGTAGTCCAATTCAGGTTATAAGCACCAATGACGGTTCCCTCAGTACGATCGACCGTACCTGGTGATCCCATGCCGATTCCTATAAAATCTTCAGGAGATAATTGATATTTTTCAAGTTGTTCATTAATAGAGTCCACGATGGCAGGTACAATATGAGTACCTTTATCGGTAATATCCGTTACTATACTCCATTTTTGTTGAATCTCTCCTTCATTTGTTAAAATAGCAAATTTAGCAGTTGTACCGCCTAAATCGATTCCAATAATTTTCTTTGACATTCTAATTCCTCCACATTCAAGTTTCTAATCATTTTTTGTTTCTGATTCTACTTCTTTTCGATGTTCTCGTTTTAAAACAAGTAAAGCGGGTAAATATTCATCATTTTCTATTAAACCATTTTCATGCAATTTCTTTATCTCAACCATCATTAATTCAATATCCCATATCCGTTTTCCGATATAGACAAAAATACCAAATCGCTTCAATAGCTGTTGTACATCATATAATGTTCTCATTAGTTCACTTCCTAAAGTCCAAAGATTGCGGTAGATGCAGAGAGGTATCCTATAAGAGCCAAGATAATAATTATCACAACAAAAAGGCTGCCATAAATTATTCGCTTTTTCCTCCAATGTTTCATTGGATTAGGTACACTGATGGCATGCGCAATCAAAAAACCTCCTGCTAACCCGCCGAGATGCCCAGCCATATCAATAGAAGAACTAAATACCCCAAATACGATATTAATAATGATCAAGGTACCAAAGCTTTTAGCAATTTGCTGGATTGCCGGATTGTTTTTAAATGTTTGACCAAGCATAATAGCTGTTCCAAATAATCCAAACAAAGAAGTACTAGCACCAGCAGATATAGAATCACTGAAGGCAAAACTCGCAAGATTTCCCGCTATTCCACTGAGTAAATAAATACCAGCAAAACGTAAATGACCAAATACACTCTCGAGCTGTTCACCTAAATAATAGAGGGTAACTGAATTCATGAGCAAATGCATAAATCCTATGTGCAAGAATATTGGGGTGATCAATCTCCACCATTCTCCAAATAAAATATAAGGATTAAACTTAGCTCCGTACTTCACTAAAGTAGCAGTATTTGTGCTTCCGCCATCCAAAGTCATCAAAATAAAAGCTAGAATTTGAATAAATAAAAAAGCATACGTTACCACGGGTTTTCTAAAAAAACGCTTTATCTTCATTTTGGTATGATACTCCAAAAAAGTCAACTCCATTCTATTCACTAAAATCATCTACCTAATCGATTTTACATATCTGATAATCAGCAAACTTTACCATTTATTATAACATAAAGGATCTTATTCTTGGCAAAAATACGTAAGTTCCTTTTTAAAACGATAAACTAAAAAATACTGCTCAAGTTTAGCATTTGTATCTAAACTTGAGCAGTATTTTTTCCATTACCTTATTCAGTTGTTTATAAGTTGTTACTCCATGTTTCCAATATCTTTACTTAAGTTTTGGATTGCATCTAAATTTTCTTCTGTATGTTCTCCTTCAGACTCTTCTTTTGAATTGTTCGTATCTTGTTCTGATTCTGATTGAGAAACTGAAACGGTTACAATTTGGTTTGGGTTTAAATAACAAGAAGCTCCGCTTTCTTCTTCTATTAAAACAAGATTCTCTAATAATTCTCCATCTTTATCTGTTACTTTATTCAGCAATTGTTCAGTAGAACAAGTGACTAGTATTGATTTTCCATTACTTAAAAATACTTCACATTTATCCATTCTTAAAACCACCTTTTCATTTTGTTACTTTCAGTATAGCAAATACTCAACATTGAACCTAATACAATGATCTTTTTGTAAAAAATTGGATATAAAAAAAGACTTGAGTTAAAAACTCAAGTCTTAATCTATTTAATCTCATTTTTTGCGAATTGAAATAACAAAAATGTTATTTTGTTTCACGATGTAAAGTTACAACACGTTCGCGCGGGCAGTATTTTTTGAATTCAACACGGTCCGGATTGTTACGTTTGTTTTTCTTTGAGATGTAATTACGTTCTTTACATTCTGTACATTCCAATGTGATGTTTACACGCATGATTTTCCCTCCAAGCATTAAACAGTATTTGAAGACATATTTTCATTGTCTTCCGACTTAAATATCATATCACTTTTTATTTAAACATGCCAGCATTTTTTTAGAGGTTGTAAAGTTTTTTTACTTTACGCTCTTCTTTTTAATTTAATTATTCTCCATCAGCACATTAGCCAACTCATCATAGGTCATTTCACTTGAAACTTCATATGACCCAGGACGGATAAGTGATGCATAGCTGTTAGTTTCTAAAAATTTATCAAAATCAAAGGCATCATCAATCAGGCCTTGTTCAGCTAATTGTTGACTAGCTACGCTGCTTGGATCTCCATCATTGATTACAACCGTAATTTTCTTTTCACTAGGCTCTTCAACCTCAGATTCTGCACTTTCAGCTGACTCACTAGTTGCTTCTTCTTCCACAACTTCAGATTCACTTGTTGTAGATTCTTTTTCTAAATTAGCAACTTCTGTTTCAGCAAGCAATGCTTCATACTTATCTTTATAGGATGCTTCTTCTTTAGTTAATACAACCTCTTGCGTTTCTTCACCTTTTGAAGCAACAGCTGGAGCATCATAAAGGAAAAGTCGATAGCCTGCAAGAACAATCGCCGAGACTAAAAATCCTAATGATAAGTAACGTAATGCCGGTTTACTCATTCTGTCATTCTCCTTCATTAAAGATTAATTGCTTTTTACATATTCATCAATAACAACCTTTACAGTTGCTTCAGATAAACGTGTTTGCATAACAATATCTTCTACTGCTACACCTTGGGTATACAAACTGATGACATGTTTTTTTAGAACATCGTGAATTTTAGCTGAAGTAGGAGTTTCTTTGGTTTGAATATTTAACTCTTCTTCTAAAATTGAAACACGTTTTTTCAAACTATAGATATCTTGTAACAATTGCAATGATAATTCTTCAAATTCTTCTTTAATTTTCTCGCCATTGTCTTTTTTATAAAATGACCAGCCCATTAATGCAATTGCAATGACTAATAAGATAATCACTATTATCCATAAGTCCATTAACTTCACCTCTTCTTCTTATTCTCAAAATCAAGTTTAACATACCTAAGTTTAAAAAAATACTCTGTAAAATAAACTTAATAATTTAATCCTTTTAGTTAATTATACCTAAAGGAATAGTGTCCTTGTAAAGGACTCGTTAAATTTGAACCATGTACGTATAAAAAAGGTTTTGCCTATTTGATAGGGCAAAACCTTTTTACATGTTGGTTATTCTGTATCCGACTCATTTTCATCAGCAATTTCTTTTGAAAGATCAGCATAATCGCCAACTTGGAAATAAGCATCAAGAACTTTACGAGCAACAATCGTATTTTCGTGATTACTATTGGTATTTGGCAGATAAGGAATAATGACAAATATCGCAATTTCAGGATCATCATATGGAGCATATCCTACAAAAGTCCTGTTAGTTGTCAGTTCTCCTATTCTGCTTGTTATATCCCCATAGTAAGGAGCTTCAGCTGTTCCGGTTTTACCGGCAATTGTATATTCAGCGCCAGTGAAGTAACTTGTAGCTGAACCGTTAGCGCCATTAGCTACTTGGTACATCCCTTGGTGAACACGGTCCATTTCTTCTTCTCCAACATCGACAATATTCAAAACCTCTGTTTCTAATTGGGTTTGAATAGCGCCTAAATTTCCATCTGCATCTGTTCCTCTAATTTCATCAACTAGACGAGGAGCAATGCGTTTCCCGCCATTTGCAATGGTTGAAACGTATTGCAGCATTTGAATCGGTGTATACGTATCATATTGACCAAAAGAAAACTGTAAAGCCAATCCTGGATTATCAGCTGTTCCTATAAAGCCTGAACCTTCCCCTGGCAAGTCAATTCCCGTTTTCACACCTAATCCAAATTGAGCATAATAATTTCTCATTTTTTTAATAACTGCCTTGTAATCAATGTCTAAGGTCATATTTTTATAATAATCGTATTCTCCACCCATACGCAAAGCTATTTTTGACATGTAAACATTGGAAGAGCGCTCCAACGCTGTAATATCATTTAATGCAATGCTGCCCGAGCGATTAAATACAGAACTGATTGGTTTAGAACTTTTAATTTGTAAAGGTTCATCGACTAATACATTATCCGATAATGTAATGGCTCCATCCATATATCCAGCTAATACGGTTGCTGGTTTTACGACTGATCCCATTTGAAAACTCGAATTAATAATATCTAAAGTGTGATCTTCAATTTTTCCGGTTTTTGAATTCCTTTTTTGACCGGTCATCGCTAAAATTTCACCATTATTTGGATCAGCTGCGACAACATATATGCTATCATTCAGCCCTTCACTCTCGGTAGCTAAAGATTGTTTAGCGATGTCTTGCACAATTTTTTGAAAATCCATGTCAGTCGTTAAGACAAGGTTATCGCCTTTTTCGCCAGCATAACTTTGGATAGTATTGACGATATCGCCATTTTGATTGGTTTCAGTTTCCGATTTTGATTTTGACCCGCTTAACACTTCTTCATATTGCAATTCAAGGTAACTTTTTCCTACCCGATCATTTCGCGCGTATCCTTGTGCTAAATAAGTGGCTGCTTTATTCTCTGGCAGACCTTCAGACTCGCTTGTAACGTCTCCAAGGATACTTTTGAGCATATTCTCTTCTGGATAAGTTCTGACCCAATCCGTACCAGTATCAACACCAGGTAAAGTTAAAAGATTTTCACTCACTTTTGCAATTTCATCATTGGTTACATCTTCACTTTTAATATTAATAGTAGACAAAGCGTATGCGCTATTCATTCGTTTAAAAATAGCTGCCGCTTCTTGTTCTTCTTCAGTAAATTGAATATCCTCATCGGTAACTTTATCCACCTGAACTTGGTACAATTCTGAACCGCTTAATGATTCTTTTTGTTTATCCGAGATACGCTTATTTACTTTTTCTTCATTCAAAGAGATCCAAAAATCTTTTAAGTCTCTTTTCGATAAATCAAAATCACTGCCTTGTTCAAATTCAGTAATATTTGGCATTTCAATATACTTGGCCAAATTCAAAGCAATCTTAGCCATATCTTCACCAGAAACGCCAGTTCCTCTTGTATACGTAATAGCTTGAAGCGCCTCATTGCCAACTAACTTTCGGTGTTGATGATCATAGATTTCGCCCCGTGGCACAGTTCCGGTTGCTAAAGTCGTTTCTGTTCTCTGAACTTCTGTTTCAAATTCCTCACCTTTTACAATCTGCAAATATCCCAATCGTAGGATCAACATAGCAAATAATAAAAATACCGTAAAGAATAAAAAATTCAACCGAAAAGGAATATGTGACTTTTTCTTTTTATTATTGTTCTTTTTATTTGTTTTCAAAAATGACACCTTCCTGTTCAAATTAACTTGTCTCATTGTATCAAATTTGTTCTGAATTAACTACTGATTAAAGAAAACTTTAATTATTTCGCTTCATTCTATGCTATTCTAATACATGTAAGAATTACAAGTTCGTTAATGGAGTTGAAAATTATGCAAAAAACAATGCCGACCTTTATCAAAAAACAATGGCCCTTATTGTTATCTTTTTTTGTCCCCTTTATAATCATGTCGATTATTTATATTTTTCAAGGTGTCTACCCTTTCGGAAATGATTCCTTGCTAACGGTCGACTTAGGACAACAATACATTGATTTTTATTCCTATTATAGACAAACCTTTTTTGAAGATCCTAGCACTTTCTTCTATTCATTTTCTAAAGCTATAGGCGGAGATATGGTAGGTTTATGGGCTTATTATCTCACTAGTCCATTTAATTTACTGTTTTTACTATTTCCACATACTCAAATCACATTAGCAGTCACCTGCATCACTTTATTAAAAATTAGTCTTTCGGGGCTAAGCTTTGGTTATCTATTAAAAAAAGCATTTAATGGTACAGGTTTTATCTTAGCAGCTTTTTCGATCAGCTATGCTTTGATGGGCTATACTATCGTCAATCAATTAAACATCATGTGGTTAGACGGTCTGATTTTTCTTCCGCTTATTGTATTAGGACTGGAACGCTTAGTCGATAAAAAGAAAGGCTTACTTTATTCTATTTTTCTCGGTATCATGTTGTTCGCAAATTATTATATTGCTTATATGATTTGTTTGTTTTTAATTTGTTATTTTATTTTTCGCTTAGTGAGCGTTTCTTATCCAAAAGAGACTAAATGGAAAACTAAATTAAAAGAAAGTTTTATTACAGTTGGCTTATTCATCTGGCATTCTTTATTAGGAGCTGGACTAGCTGGAATTTTATTGCTTCCAACTTTTCATTCACTTATGGAAAGCAAAGCTAGTTATACAAAATTTGAATTTGATTGGGAATTAGCTTATCCCTTTCCAGAGATGCTGTCAAAACTATTTATTGGTGCTTTTAATTTTGATCAAATGCCTTCTGGTTACCCCAATCTATTTATTGGAAGTTTAGCATTAGTATCTTTCTTCTGTTACTTCTTTAACCGTTCTTTTTCCAAACGAGAACGGATAACAGCCTTAGCCGTAATGGTGTTTTTTGTAGTTTCGATGAATTTAGAAGCCTTCAATAAAATATGGCATGCCATGCAGTACCCTATTTGGTATCCTTACCGTTTTTCTTTTGTTGTTTGTTTCTTCATGTTGCTAACTGGTTTTCGTAACTTTATGCATTATGAAGGCATGCGGCCAATCAGTACGTTTGTTAGTATGGTTGTCACAGTCTCGATTGGCTTTTATGTCTATAATGCAGAATTCGATTTTATCTATACGGAACAAGTCATTTTATCGGTGCTTTTCACTTTTATTATTACCTTTTTATTGATTATCAAGCCGCAAAAATATACGTGGATACCAATAGCTTTCTTTATTTTGACTACAGTAGAAATGGGCTTAAATGCTCAAATTGACTTATCCCGTTTAAGTTATGTCGATCAAGATAATTTTACACTTTACCAAACAGGATTAGATACAGATATTGACGCAATCCAGGATATGGATGACCAATTTTATCGTATTGAAAAAAACTATTTACGAACAAAGAATGATAGTTTCCAAGCTAATTATCCAGGAGTCACTCATTTTAGTTCAACTTTCGAACGAACGATACCTGCATTATTTGGCAGTCTTGGATTTCCAGTAGGCGATGGATTCTTGGCTTACTCTAATGGGACATTAGTAACGGATGCACTATTTTCGATTCGTTATTATATAAGTGAAAAGGATAATCTTTATCTTGCTCAAAAAGATCAACCTCTAGGGTCTAAAAGCACATCTTTGAAAGAATCATTTAACCGAACAATGAGAAATTCTACTTTATTAGACCCACTATTGATTCCAACGGTTTCAGAGGAGCAAAAAGCAGTATTCGAGTTAAATGCTATGCAAACAAAACCTGATTTACGCTCTTATGCACAGCTTGGAGAAACAGACAAAACAATTATCTATGAAAATCCAAATGCTCTATCTCTTGCATTTGGCAGCTCTTCTGCTATCTTAGATGTTTCCCTGTTAGAAGATCAGCCTATAGCATTGCAAGAAAATATTCTCCAGGCTTTAACTGGGAATCAACTTGCAGAAGAATTTTTTGTCCCTACTGAATTTGATAGTACAGTTTATCAAAATGTGACCAGTTCTAACTCAGGTAATGAGTCATTGTATCAAAAACAAGTCTTAAATAATGATGCTTCAGTCAGTTTTCAGTTTACACCAGAAACAGATGATTCCTTTTATATAACGTTAAGTCCTAACATTAAAGATGAAGATGTTGAATTATTTTTAAATGGTGAGCCCTTTACGCAATATGAAACTTACCGCGATCAATTAGTGTTAAATATTGCTAGCCAAAATAAAGGAGATACCATTACGTTTAAAATCGGCTTGAAAGAATCAACGATACGTCTAAAAGATTTTCAACTGTACCGTTTAGATTCCTCTACATTTGACTCAGCCGTTCAATCTTTACAAGCTGGTGGCATGACAATTGAAGATTACAGCAGCACTTACTTCAATGGCAGCGTAGATATCCAAAAAGGACAAGATGTCTTAATGACGACCATACCTTACAGTAAAGGCTGGTCTGTTAAAATCGATGGAATTCCAGTCCAAACGAAAGAAGCATTAGAAGGATTATTAGCTGTTCCTATTAGCGAAGGAACACATAGAATTGAAATGAACTATACGACACCTTTATTTTTAGAGGGTGCGCTTCTAGCCATTCTTTCTATACTATCGCTGATTGTAAGTGCCGTATTTTTAAAAAAATATTACTAAAGGGGATTGTTTATGAACTCAACAATAAAAATTGCTCAACCTAGGATTCCTAATGAATTAACTTCTTCTCACTTTGAAGATATTGAGCATGAATCATACTATACAAATTGTCAGTTTAAGGATTGTACCCTTTCCAATAAACAACTAGAAAATGTGTGTTTCCAACATGTTGTTTTCAGCAATGTTACTTTTGAAGAGTGTCAGTTTACTCGTTTTGAATGTATAGACGTCGTATTTGAAGGATGCAACATGAGCAATAATGAATGGATTGGAGCTACTTTCCATCGTACGACTTTCAAAGAAACCAAATTTCTAGGTTCTAACTTTGCAGAAGCATCAATTGTAGATACTTTTTTTGATCATTGTATCGGAAATTACAGTTCTTTCAATTATGCTTCTATAAAACAAGTACGCTTCCAAGATTGTTCACTTATTGAGAGTGAATTTTTTGAAGTTAATTGGAAAAAACTCGATTTTGTTCGTTGCCAATTAAATAGCATGTCCATTATGCGTACCCCTCTTAAGGGTTTAAATTTTAGTGATTCTGAATTTGAAATATTTTCAGTATCGCTTGAGTTGTTAAAAGGCAGCACATTTAATGCAGGACAAGCAATAACTATTGCAAAAAGTTTAGGTATTTTAATCGACTAAATGCATGAGGCTGGGACAAAAGGTCTCTCAAAAAAATACACTCCCAAAACTATGAACTATTTTGTTCAGTAGTGGGAGTGTATTTTTCTATATCTCTATCAAAACAAACGAAAGTGGGACTACTTTTTTCACAAAAGTAGTTTTGTCCCAGCCTCATTTAGTTGCATTTCTATCTGAATTAGGTTCTAACCAAGGTTGGTTAGTGTAGGTGCCGTTGAACCTTGGACTGCTAATATCACTATTAGCTGATCCTGAGTTAATAAAATCGGCCTGATGATTAAACTCTTTATTTCCTTCAAGATCTGTAATAGATTGCCCTAACCGTTTCTTTGGGTACCAGTAATCGCTATTTGTGGTTTGCCCAAATAACAATACGTAATTCAGTTCAGCCATAGCTCGGTTGTATTGTTCTTGTTCTTCCTTTTCGTTCAAATGAAACTTTTCAAATGCAAAAATTTCATCTGCTTCTACATGATGAACTAACCAAGTAACTTTTTTTAAAAGAAGTGGATCATTACCGTAAAGAGCATCCCTAATTGCTGTCTCAAATTCTCTTAAAACCTCTTGTTTGTCCTTATTTGTAACGAGCGTCTGTTGATCGATAGCCAAATTCTTTCCCAGCAACTGTTGCACTTTCTCTAATACTGATTCGATTGATGGATAAATACCTTCAAGCTGTTTGTCCATTCTCTCTACTACTAACGGATTAAAATGCACCTTCTTCTTATCTCAAAAACTATTTCACCACAAAAGAAAACGATTACATAATATTGACAATATTATTTCATGCTAAAAAAGAGAGTGGGAAAAAAAGCGTTTAGACCCGAATCTTCTAACGCATACCCTATCTCTAAGCGGCTAAAGTCGCAAGAGCTAGGGCAACTGGAACGAATAAGCGCAGTATGGTCATCGACCATCGAGCATTGTTCGTGAAGTGGACGTCGGGTCTGCTTTTTGGAGCACGTTTTAGAATAAATATTCGTATAAAAAAAGAGGCTGGAATTTTTATCCCAGCCCCTTAAACTATAGAAATTATTATTTAGCTGCTTCGTAACGTTTTGCTACTTCTTCCCAGTTAACAACATTCCATACTGCTTTTAAGTAAGCAGGACGTTTGTTTTGGTAGTTCAAGTAGTAAGCATGTTCCCAAACATCTACTCCGAAAAGAGGAGTTTTTCCATCTGTTAATGGTGAATCTTGATTAGCAGTTGCAGTCACTTCTAATTTTCCATTGTTAAGAACTAACCAAGCCCAACCTGAACCAAATTGACCAGCTCCAGCAGTTTCAATTTCTTCTTTGAATTTGTCAAAGCTTCCAAAAGTAGCATCAATATCTTCTTTTAAAGCTCCAGTTGGTTCTCCGCCACCATTTGGTGAAAGAATTTCCCAGAAGAAACTGTGGTTAGCATGTCCGCCACCATTGTTACGGATAGCTGTACGGATCTCTTCAGGAACTGAATTTAAACCCGCTACTAATTCTTCGATTGATTTTTCTGCTAGCTCAGGGTATTTTTCAAGAGCAGCATTTGTTTTTTCAACATAGGTTGCATGATGTTTATCATGATGGAACTCCATTGTTGCTTGATCGATATGTGGTTCTAATGCATCATATGCATAAGGTAATTTTGGTAATTCGTATGTCATTATCCATTCCTCCAATTAACTTTATTAACTTTCCATAATAAATGTAACACCTTTCAATAAAAAATACAAAGTATTCGAGTATATTTTCTATGAAAAAATAACAGAATCGTTTTTTTGTATTCTTTTATCCTATTGAGTTTATCAAATTTAACCGCTACAATAAAACAAAGAGATTCGTTTATAAAAAAAGAACGGTTAAAAAATCAGTTAGTTTAATCAAGTCAGGAGAGATTATTATTCAATTATTGAGTTTATTTAAAAATTCACTGCTTCACCCAGAAAAATTAGTACAGGCTTTATCTTTAAAAAAAGGGAAAATCATTCTGTATTTATTAGTTATCGCAACTATTGCAGCTATTCCAACATGGGTTCAAGGAAGCACTCTTATCAGTGAGTTTGGCCGTGACGGTCAAATTATTGCAGGTAGTATTCCAGAATTCACGATTGAAAATGAACAGCTGGTGACAAAAGAACCCGTAAAAAGTTTTATCTATAAGACTAATTCGATTATTTTTACCTTTGACCCAAATGGAGAAAGAACAGTTGAAGATGTTAACCTAGATCAAATTGGAAATATCGTCGCTATTGCATTATTAGAAGATCGTCTTTATGTTAATCTGCCAGGCTACCCTATTCAATTAACTTATGCTCAATTAAATGGTTTAACAAGCGCAACGTTCATTGATATTCTTTTTAACATTCAGTCCTTTAGTGGAACGGCTGTAATTTTCACTTTTCTTATTTTATGGTTAGCAACTCTTTTTGTTACTGTTCTCTATACTTTGTTGTATACATTATTTGCCAACTGTATTGCTCTGATTACCGGAAAAGCATTGAAATTTGGTGATAATTTCAAAATCATCTTGTTTGCTTCAACATTACCAACATTGTTTATCGCTTTATTGAACACTTTTGGTTTGGTTCCTTCTTTCCAATTGGAGATCAAAGCAATCATGACATTGTTTATTTATTATTTAGCTGTACGAACGATTCCTAAAATTGAACGTTTACCTTAACAAAATGGCATAAAAAAGATCTTGGGATGCTAGTATCCCCAAGATCTTTTTTTGTACTTAACTACTATACACTTATTTTTTCTTATTTGCTTTTTTGATTGCGTTAGCTTGACTACGACGTTCAACACGACGTTTTTTCTCGCTGCTCTCTTTGATAGCCCGTGACATTTTTTTCTTATAGCCCGGTTTTACTTTTTTCTTCGTTTGACTGATCTTACTTTTCAGTCTAGGGTCAACTACATCTGTAGCCGTGTTTTCACGAGTCGTACGACGTTTTCGGTCATACGTTTCTACAATTTCACCTTTTTGAATCATTTTTGGTTCAAATGTAATCCCTAATTTTTCGATATCAACAATTACATTTTCATCACTTGGAGCATACAGTGTAATAGCTGTTCCTTTAAGATTGTTTCTTCCTGTTCTCCCAACACGGTGAATAAAGAAACTTAAATCTTTAGGTATTTCAGCATTAATAACGTGAGAAACACCTTCAATATCAATACCACGTGCAGCTAGATCTGTTGCTACGACAAATTGATACTCTAAGTTTTGTACTTGTTTCATGACACGTTTTCTTTCACGAGGAGGAATATCTCCATGAATTTTAGCCACTTTGATCCCTCTAGACTTAAGTCCATCAGCTAATTCATCTACTTTAGATTTAGTGTTGGCAAAAATCATCACTAAATACGGTTGGCCAATGTTTAGCAGCTCATAAATAACATCAATTCTATCTTTTCCTTTTGTAGAGATCAGCCAATTTTCAATAGAGGGTGAAATGATTTCTTTCGGCTGGATTTGTTCAAATAATGGATTAGACATGTATTTTTTCAAAAATGGTTGCAACTTTATTGGTATCGTAGCTGAGAAAACCAACATTTGTAATTTTTCTGGCAGTTTACTTGCAATTTTATCGACATCTGTTAAAAATCCCATATCTAATGTCATATCCGCTTCGTCAATAACTAACACTGGAGCAGTATAAATCAATAAAGAATTTTCATTTACTAAGTCTAAAATTCTACCTGGTGTTCCGATAACAATGTGTGGTTGGATACCTACTAATTTAGCCATTTGTCTTTTTTTATCTGTTCCACCTACAAAATTTTGTACAATAATTTTTTCAGGTGCTTTATCAACTAATTGAAGTGCTGCTTGATAAATTTGTTCTGCTAATTCTCTACTTGGTGTAGTGATCACCACTTGCACTTCTTTGCGTGATGGATCTATTTTATTTACTAATGGAAGTAAAAATGTATGGGTTTTTCCCGAACCAGTTTGTGATTGACCAATTACACTTCTCCCGTTTTGGATAGCCGGTATAAGTCTTTCTTGTACTTCTGTTGGTTTTGTAAAACCAATGTCGTTTATTGCGTCAATTAAAAAAGATTGTAACCCAAACTTTTCAAAGGTATGTTCCATTTTATCGCCTCATTTCTCTTGATACTCTTTTGCATCTTTTGTATTATACCATAAACTGAAGGGATACGTTACTTAAATCTGTTTATATAGATCAGCAAAGTAGTCATTTCGTCTCTTCCACTGTATAATGAAGTCTGACAAAAAGTGATAGAAGCATTAAGTATAATTCATACAGTGGACGCTGAACCTGATTTTTGGATCATATTTCAGTAAAAGATTATTAAACTCTACAAGATGAACGATATCTCTTACTTTTTAATAGAAAGAAACAATGAAAGATTGATTCCAAAGGCAGAAACCAGTACAATAGTTTTAGAAAAGATGAACGTCTTTGTTCTAGAAGAGGGGTATTAAGATAGATGACAACTGAACAGAATGTTTTATTTACAATCTTTGGGGGAACTGGAGATTTGGCAAAGAGAAAATTGTATCCGTCTCTTTATCGCCTATATAAAAAAGGCTTTTTAAAGGAACATTTTGCAGTAATTGGTACTGCTAGAAGAGAATGGACAAATGACTATTATCGAGAAATCGTTAAAGAAACACTTACAGATTTGATTATTTCGGAAGAAGATGCGACAGAATTTGCAAACCACTTCTACTATCAATCCCATAATGTAAATGATGCAGAACATTATGTTAATCTTAAAGTATTAGCTGAAAAATTGGATGATCACTATCAAATTAACGGCAATCGTTTATTCTATTTAGCGATGTCCCCTAATTTCTTTGGGACTATTACACAGCAATTGGATCAACAAGGTTTAGTAACGGATAATGGTTTTAATCGTTTGATTATTGAAAAACCTTTTGGACATGACTACGAAAGTGCAGCTATTTTAAATGAACAACTTCGTGAAGTATTCGATGAAAGTCAAATCTTCCGTATCGATCATTATCTTGGAAAAGAAATGGTCCAAAATATTTCTACTGTTCGTTTTGCGAATACTATGATTGAATCCATGTGGAATAATC
This sequence comes from Carnobacterium inhibens subsp. inhibens DSM 13024, assembly GCF_000746825.1. Taxonomy (NCBI): domain Bacteria; kingdom Bacillati; phylum Bacillota; class Bacilli; order Lactobacillales; family Carnobacteriaceae; genus Carnobacterium; species Carnobacterium inhibens. Next base: position 566,765 of record NZ_JQIV01000006.1, read on the forward strand.
GTTACATCGATAATATTCAAATTACGTTAAGTGAATCTCTTGGTGTAGAAGAACGTGGCGGTTACTATGATAAAAGTGGTGCTCTAAGAGATATGGTCCAAAACCATATTTTACAAATTGTTTCGCTTTTAGCGATGGAACCCCCAGCACGATTAAAAGATAAAGATATTCGAAATGAAAAAATTAAGGCGTTGCGAGCTGTTCGTCTTTACAAACCTGAAGAAGTAAAAGATTATTTTGTACGTGCTCAATACGGTATAGGATCAACTGAATCTGGTCTATTAAATAATTATCGTAATGAAATGAATGTTGCTGAAGATTCTCAAACGGAAACGTTTGTTGCAGGTAAAGTCTTAATTGATACATTCCGTTGGAAAGGCGTTCCATTTTATATCCGTACTGGAAAACGGATGGGTGAAAAAGGAACTCAAATTAATGTTGTCTTTAAAAATGTACCTCTAAACTTATTTAGTGAAGATGTTGAAGAAGAATTACCACCAAATGTATTGAGTATTTTCATCCAACCTACTGAAGGTTTCTCATTACAGTTAAATACCAAAAAAGCTGGAATTGGATTAGAAACTGATACATTTAATCTTAAACACAAGCATTCAGCTGAAACTGTTGCAAACAGTCCAGAAGCTTATGAAAAATTGATTTTTGACTGTTTAAACGGCGATGCAACAAACTTTACGCATTGGGATGAAGTAGCTTCTTCTTGGAAATTCGTTGATGTTATTCGTCAAGCATGGGATCAAGATCAATCAGAACTTCCTAGCTATCAAAGTGGTTCTATGGGTCCCACAGAAAGCGATGACTTGTTAGCAAAAGATGGCTTTAATTGGCATTGGAATCCAGCACTGCCAAATGATGAAATTTAGTTCGTTAAGAAAACAAAAAAAAGTAGAAAAGCACAATGTGCTTTTCTACTTTTTTTATTCAGGTTTAATAGATGTTTTTTGTAATCTTTCTTGATCATCAGGATCGCTGCCATATCTTGTTCCAGTTTCTAATGAATCAATTTGTTTCATCTCTTCTTCTGTTAAAGAAAAGTTGAATACATCACTATTTTCTAAAATACGGTTATCATGAATTGATTTTGGAATAACTACTTCTCCACGTTCTAAATGCCAGCGGATAATGATTTGTGCTGGAGTTTTGAAGTATTTTTGGCCAATTTCCATCAAGATTGGGTGGTTCAATAATTCAGATTTCCCTTGACCTAATGGTCCCCAAGCTTCATGAATGATACCATTTTCTTTCATGTATTCATGCAATTCATTTTGTGGGAATTCAGGATGTGTTTCAATTTGGTTGATCATTGGTTGCATCAATCCTTGGTTTTTAAGTTCTTCAAGGTGATGAATTTGGAAGTTAGAAACCCCAATTGCTTTGATTTTTCCTTCTTCATATAATTCTACAATTGCTTTCCAAGTTTCAACAAATTTTGGAGCAGCCCAATGAATTAAGTATAAATCTAAGTAGTCTGTGTTTAAACGATCCAAACTTTCTTGAAATGCAACTTTTGTTTGGTCATATCCTTGGTCATAATTCCATACTTTAGAGGTAATGAAAACTTCTTCTCTCTTGATTCCTGCTTCTTTCAAACCGCGAGCTAAGTATTCTTCATTGCCATAGATGGTAGCTGTATCAAAATGACGGTAACCTACTTCAACTGCATATTTCACAGCATTTACCAATTCATCTTCATCTTTCATTAAAAATAAACCTAGTCCTAATTTAGGAATTTTCACTCCATTATATAATTCAATGCTTTCTACTAACGGTTCACCCATTTTAATACACTTCCTTCGCTATCTTTTTTTACATTACTTAGTTTAAACCATTTCTCTTGTTTTTTACAAGCGAGACGAATCTAAGACAGATTGATCATAGAAAAAAGTTTTTAGCTTTTCTCTCACTAATTTTATAGAACCCTCTTGATCGCTTTCAAGATTTAGAACAAGTAAAGGCTCATGCAAACTCATACGCAACAACATCCAACCAATACCATACTGTCCCGAAGTATTAACTCGGACCCCTTCCAAATTAGCGGGTTCAACAGTTAAGTCTGTTGCTGTTTCTATATAAGCTTGAAAATTCTCCATGACTCTTTGTCCAGTTGCTTGTACATCCTGAGATAAGATCTTAAATCGTACTTCATCCGTTTCAACAGGCTGCTTTAGAGAAGTGATCAAATCAGAAAAGTTCTTTCCTTCTTTTTTAAGACCAGCATCTGCCATTAGTATTTTTGCAACTAAATAAGCTCCGTCATCTAAAAAGTAATTTTCTGACAAAGCAGCGTGTCCGCTGGTCTCAATTGCTAAACTGGTAGGTGTTCCCTCTTTGTTTAATTGAATACCACGATTGATTACATTCCGATAGCCGGTGATGTATCGATCCTGTTTGCCACCTAAAGAAGTGATAAACGTTTTGAGGTGTTCTGATGTTGCCGAACTTGTCACAATTGTCGTACCCGGGTTTTCTTTAATCAAAATTGCTGAGATCACTGCGATCAAATTATTTCGATTCAACGTATCCCCGTTACTGTCAACTAATGCTGATCGATCTACATCGGTATCAAAAATAACACCCATGTCTGCATGATGTCTAATTACGGCATCTTGAATGCTTCTCATCGCCTCTTTGTTATCCGGATTGGGAATATGATTTGGAAAATGACCATCTGGATTTAAATATTGGCTTCCGCTGATATCTGCTCCTAATGGGACCAAAACTTTTTCAGCAAAAAACCCTCCTGCGCCATTCCCAGCGTCTACCACAATATGACGACCGGTCAACGGTTGGTCATATTGTTTTGCATCATTGATTCCAAGTCGAATCTTGTTTACCAAATCTTTTGCATATTCATTCAAAAGAGAAGCTTTCGTAACGTTCCCTTCTTTATTCTTCCATGTGATATTTTCCTCATCTGCTTGTTGCAAAATAAAGTCAATATCTTCGTGTTCTGCTCCGCCATCTTTTGTAAAAAATTTTAATCCATTGTACTCAAAAGGCAGATGACTAGCTGTGATCATAACAGCACCGTCACACTTGTAGGCTTCATATTGAGTAGACATAAACATAGCTGGAGTAGTAGACAACCCGACATCTATCACGTCGATTCCTGCCTTCGTCAAACCTTTTATAAAAATAGATTTGATGCGATCCGCTGAAAGCCGGCTATCGTGACCAACAGAAACTTTTGCAGGAGCGTGTTCATCTTCTACTACTATTTTTTTTACTTCTTTCAACCATACCGCAAACCCATAAGCAATTTTTTCAACACGTTCATCGGTCAACGTTACTTCGTGCTCTGGTGTTTCCAAAGCTATTCCACGAATATCTGATCCATTTTGCAAGGATGCTAAATCAAACTCAGGCACATACATACCTCCTATACAGTATTATGCTATTTTTATAATTCAATCCATTTGTTTAAGTAATCATTCATTTTTTTTGCATCTTCTTCATCTTTTGAAATAATTAGACAAGTATCATTTCCGCCTACAGTACCAACCATTTCTGGAAAATCAATGGCATCCAACAATGCAGCCACAACGTGAGCATTACCAGGTATTGTCATCAATACATTCGTAAACTGCACTTGGGTCAACCGAATCACAACGTCTCCTAATGTTGATTGTAATTTTTCTTCATTAGACATACGATTATTTTGGAATATCGTGTACTTAACATTCCCATTTGATGAAGTAGTTTTCACTAAATGCATCTCTTTGATATCTCTTGAAATGGTTGCTTGAGTCGCCTCAACCCCTTCTTCTTTGAGATAATGCAATAGTTCCTCTTGAGTAGCAATATCATGATTTGTAATAATTTGTTTGATTGCTAATTGTCGATTAGATTTTTTCATACTGCAAGGCCTCCTTCTAATTAAACGATTCTTCTTTTTTAGTATAACAAATAATTGATGTATACGCTTATATTTTGCGATATTTTTACTAAAATATGAATAAAAATTCTATTTTCTAAAAACAATGGCATTCTTGTGAGCAATTTGCTATAATAAATAAAGTTCAATTATATAGACTCTATGACGAAGAGAGTACTGATAGAAAACATTTTTAGCGAGTTGGAACGGTGTAAGCCAACAATGGATGCTTTCAGGAACCGCACTTCGGAGAGATTTAAGCTATGATCCTCGTTCATGCAATTTTAGTGAATACTAGCTTATTCGGTTTTGTTTGCCGTTATCTAAAAACAAGTGGTTTCGTCATTTGACAAACAACAAGAGTGGTACCGCGGGAAAACCTCGTCTCTTTTTTGATTAGCATAGAATCAAAAATAGGCGTTTTTTTTATGCCTAAAATACTTAAATATAAAATTTTCGAGCGCAATCAGACGCTCACATAGGAGGAAAAAGAATGGATTACAAATTAACAGTTGCTCAAGCTTTAAACGAGCAAATCGGTGAAGCTTTGTCGATAGAACAAATCGTCAACTTATTAGAAAAACCAAAATCAGTTGAACACGGGGATATCGCTTTTCCTGCATTCGCTCTAGCAAAGGCCTATCGTAAAGCCCCTCAACAAATTGCTGCTGAATTAGGAGAATCGGTTACCTCTCCTATCGTTGAAAAAATTGAAGTTGTTGGACCTTACCTTAATTTCTTTTTAAATAAACAAGAAGTTAGTGCTGCCGTCTTAAAAGAAGTTTTAGAACAAGGCGCTCACTACGGAGACTCTATGATCGGTGAAAATAAAAATGTTCCTATCGATATGTCTTCTCCAAATATCGCAAAACCAATTTCTATGGGTCATTTGCGTTCAACTGTAATCGGAAATGCTTTAGCGAACATCTTAACTAAAGTTGGATTTAACCCAATCAAAATTAATCATCTTGGCGACTGGGGTACTCAATTTGGTAAATTAATCGTCGGTTACAAACTTTGGGGCAGCGAAGAAGCTGTAAAAGAAAACCCTATTGGTGAATTATTGCGTTTATATGTTCAATTCCATGAAGAAGCAGAAGAAAAACCAGAGTTAGATGATGCTGCTCGTGAGTGGTTCAAAAAATTAGAAGATGGCGACGAAGAAGCCTTAGGTTTATGGAAATGGTTCCGTGATGAATCTCTAAAAGAATTTAACCATGTTTATGAACGTTTAGACATTACATTTGATTCATTTAATGGCGAAGCTTTCTATAACGATAAAATGCAAGAAGTTGTAGACTTACTTGAAGAAAAAAATGTGTTAACAGTTAATGATGGAGCTACGATTGTTGATTTAGAAAAATACAATTTAAATCCGGCTTTGATCAAAAAATCTGATGGTGCAACATTGTACATTACTCGTGATTTAGCTGCTGCTATCTATCGTAAACGTACGTATGATTTTGCTTTATCTTTATACGCTGTTGGAAATGAACAAAGCAATCACTTTAAACAATTAAAAGCTGTTTTAAAAGAGATGGGTTATGACTGGGCAGATGATATGTACCATATTCCATTTGGCTTAATTACTCAAGGCGGTAAAAAATTATCTACTCGTAAAGGAAAAATCGTTTTACTTGAAGAAGTTTTAGATGATGCTGTAGCCTCTGCTCTTGAACAAATCGAAGAAAAAAATACGGATCTACCAAATAAAGAAGTCGTTGCAGATCAAGTGGGTATCGGCGCTGTTATCTTCCATGACTTAAAAAATGATCGTTTAAACAACTTTGACTTTACTATTGAAGAAGTTGTTCGTTTCGAAGGTGAAACAGGTCCATACGTACAATACACAAGAGCTCGTGCAATGAGTATTCTTAGAAAATCTGGTATAGCCGGTATCGATACGACTGTGAACTACCATTTGGATGATGCTTACAGCTGGGAAATTGTTAAATTATTGCAAAGCTATCCAACAGATGTTTTGCGTGCTTATGAAAAATTTGAGCCATCGGTTATTGCTAAACATGCAATCCACTTAGCTCAAGCTTTCAATAAATACTATGCAAATAGTAAAGTCCTTGCTGATGATGCACAAAGACCTGCACGTTTAGCTCTTGTCCAATCTGTTGCAACAATCTTAAAAGAAGACTTAAGATTATTAGGTGTAAAAGCTCCAGATCAAATGTAATCCTTTCTCTTCCTAACTGAAAAAAAAAGATCAAGACGATAGCCTAATCGTCTTGATCTTTTTTGTATTTATACTCTTTAGTTTTAGTAAAATAGTCCATTTGCATTCATGTAGAGGATTCAATGCAAATTCGTTAGTCTTCATCAAACAATGAGCTCGTTAAAGTAATCTTATCGGCAAATTGCTGATTAAATATACGCTTGATCGAACGATTTTTCTTACGTTCTTCATAGCCGCTACAGACAAATATCTCTTCTTCAGTTTCAGGTTCGATCAACGGTACAATCGCCTTACTCTTATCTGTATTGAATGCAACAAAAGTTAAAAAGGCTGTTACCGCTAAATATTGTTCACCAGTCAGCAGATTTTCTCCGATAACTTTACAGAATACTTCTACAGATGAGCTGCCTACACCAGATACATAGGTTTCAATTGTGATAGCATCATTTCTTTGGATCGGATGCAAAAAATCTACTGAGTCTGTTGAAGCCGTTACAGATTGTGTACGTGCATGCCTCGTAACAGCTATAGAAGCTGCTACGTCTAACATACTCATCAATTCTCCCCCAAATAACGTTCCGTGATTATTTAATTGATTGGGAAAAATACTATGTGTCTGGACCACTAATGATTCATGACAATTTTTTACAGGTCTTTTTTCCTTCATTCATTAACAGATCCATTCTCTAATAGTAATGCGATTCCTTGACCGCCGCCAATGCATGCTGATGCAATGGCATATTTTTTTTCAGGGTGGTTCTTAAATTCATAACAAAGTGAAGTAATGATACGCGCACCTGACATTCCTAATGGATGACCCAATGCAATCGCTCCACCATTTGGATTCAATCGTTCGTATAGCTCAGTTCCAGGATCGATACCTAATTCTTTCATACATCCTAATGTTTGAGCCGCAAATGCTTCATTGATTTCTAAAATATCAATGTCTTCAAGAGTTAGTTTGTTTTGACTTAAAACCTTATTGATTGCATAAACCGGTCCTAAACCCATTACATTAGGATCACAACCAGCTATAGCAAAATCAACGATTTTAGCCATTACATCAAGTCCTCGTTCTTTAGCAACAGATGCTTTCGTAAATACCTCAAAAGCTGCTCCATCATTTAGTCCGGATGCATTTCCAGCAGTAATCGTCCCTTTACCATCTTTACGAAAGGCAGGTTTTAAACGTGCTAAACTTTCCATATTCGTGCCGGGTCTAGGATGTTCATCTTTATCGACTACTGTTATAACGCCTTTTCTTCGACCGATCACTTCTACTGGAACGATTTCTTGAGCAAGCCGACCTCTTTCTATAGCAGAAGAGGCCTTTCGTTGACTATCAACTGCAAATGTATCTTGTTCTTCACGAGTGATCGCATATCTTTCTGCAACTTTTTCTGCTGTATCCCCCATGTGAGTGATCTCAGGATAATCCGGATTCGGTTGAGCATGTTTATGAAGTGCTAAGTTTGCATCAATAACAGTGAAGTTACCTGCTTTAAACCCTTCCCATCTTGATTCTAATGGTAAATAGTACTCCGAACGAGAAAGACTTTCTACTCCTCCAGCTGCAATAAAATCAACGTCCATTGTCATCAATTCTTGTGCTGCTGAAATAGCCGACTGGATACCAGAACCACAGATACGATTGACAGTCATCCCTGTCGATTGCTTCTTTAATCCAGCTTTCAGTCCAATGACACGCCCGATATTACTTTCTTCCTGTGTACCCATTGCTTGACCGGCTATCACTTCTTCTATTTCTTCACTCTTTATACCAGCCCGTTTAATGGCTTCATTTAACGCAATAGCACCTAACTCTCCAGCAGGAACTGTTTTTAATCCTCCTAAGTAAGCTCCAATTGGTGTGCGTGCTGCCCCAACAATTACAATTGAATCATCCGTTCTCATTCTTGGCATAATAAACCTCTCCTTAACTTATAGGGATGCATTCTTATTTATTATAATTCTTGTAAATGAGATTATCAAATAACATTTCTATGTTTCAGCAATATTAAGAAAAGCTTTACATTTAAGCTAGCCTTCGTCTTTTATCCAGTCCATAAAAAAACAAACTAGTGTTTATTGTCCACTAGTTTGTTTTTAGGATTAGTCAAGTTTATCGTTTTCATAGTGATGCGCTAATTCCATACCTCTAAATTCTTGTTGGCGAAGAGCTTCATAGATCAAAATAGCTGCTGTATTAGATAAATTCAACGAACGAACATGCTCATCATTCATCGGAATGCGCAAGCAATCTTCTTCATGTTCTCTCATGAATTCCTCTGGCAATCCAGTAGTTTCTTTACCAAATAGGAAATAATGATCTCCCGGAGTCGTTGCGTAATCGATATCGCTATACACACGATGACCAAATTTAGTGATCAAATGCAATTGTCCATTTTGTGCCACTTCCATAAAAGCTTCTAAGTTTTTATGGTAGGTGATGTTCACATCATTCCAATAATCTAAGCCTGCACGTTTCAAATGTTTATCATCTGTTTTGAATCCTAAAGGTTCAATTAAATGCAAGTGAGTATTTGTTGCTGCACATGTACGTGCTATATTACCTGTGTTAGCAGGGATTTGAGGTTCAAATAAAGCAATATGGTTTGTCATGTTAAGTCATTTCCTCCTAAATAATACAAAAATCGATTATCATTTTCGTTCTTTTTTATTCTTAATCGTTTCTATTGCCTGATTTATCTCATGGTAAGCTTCTTTGTCTTCTTCTTTTGCTAAAGCTTCTTCTAAAAATTCAATCACCATTTCATCTCTAACAGAAACGATTTTTGCTAAAGACCATGCAGCTGTGCCTCTGATCACAGGTCTACTATCCTCTTCAATGCACCGTAAGAGATCTGGCAAAGCCGATTTATCACGGTAATTACCTAAAGCAATAATCGCATTACGCTGCAAAGGTTTCTTTCCACGCCAAGAACCAGACATGTGACCAAAATTTTCTTTAAACTCACGATTGCTGATGGTGAGTAACGGTTTTAGTTTTGGCATAACACTTTCAGGTTCAGGTTCCATTTCAGGATGAAAATGGAAATTTTTTTCTTTATTATATGGACAAACAACCTGACAAATATCACAACCATAGATAACATGGCCCATTTTCCGCCTAAATTGTTCGTCCATCATCCCTTTGGTCTGAGTCTGATAAGAAAGACAGAGTTGGGCATTCATTCGTCCATCGCCTAGTAAAGCTCCCGTAGGACATGCATCAATACAACGTGTGCATTCTCCACAACCAAAAGGAACAGGTATATCCGATTTAAAATCTAGATTTGTAATGATCTCAGCTAAATAAACATATGAACCAAATTCTTCTGTGATCAATAAGCCATTTCTGCCAATAAAACCTAGACCTGCTCGTTGAGCTACAGCTACGTCAACTAGTTCCCCGGTGTCTACCATTGGTTTGTAGGTGACCGTTTCTCCAGCCTCAGCTCTAATATACTCGATTAACTGATTCATTTTATCTCGTAAGATATCATGGTAATCGGTCCCCCAAGACGCTCGGGAAAATTCTCCACGTCGTTCCCCTTTTACTCTAGGCGGTGGATTTTCTATTTTAGTTGGATAAGCTAAAGCGATTGAAATAATGGAGCGAGGGTTTTGAAAAATCATTTCAGGATAAATCCGTTCTTCGATTACTTTATGCTCAAAACCAGAATGATGGCCCAACTCTTTTTGCTGCTTTAACTTCTCTTCAAGATCAGAAAAAGGATCAGCAGTTGTAAACCCGATTTTATCAATCCCAATTCGCTTGCTTTCTTCAATGATCTTTTCTTTTAATGAAGTTGCTTCTCCAACCATAAGCTTCACTCCCATAAGATAAATCTTCTTATCTATTTTAGCGCATTTATGCTATAAAAACAAAAAATCTTTAGTCTCTATTTTAAAAAGTACTATCTTTCAACGGTTTAAATAAAAAAGTGCGCAAAAAAACGCATCGCTTCGGTGTCCAGCACTGCGAAACAATACGTTAGTTAAGACTTTTACAATTCATTAACTTTTATCAAAATCTGATGGATTCCTGATAAAAACGAATGACGTTTAATATCTTATAGGTAATATAACATCGTCATGGTATTGATGCAAGGATATGAGGCTGAGTTTTTCCATGAAAACGGTATATCAAAGAAAAAAGTTCACAATTCGTTCACAAACCTGCCTTATTTTTGCCCAATTAAGACACAAACATCAATTGTTACCCTTTTCAAAGGGTGAGTTAATGCGTACTCTTTAGAATCTATACTGGCACCCCAACTTAGCGGTGTCATCTTCATCAAGTCATTAAATAGCGCTGGTGTTAGTTCAAATGAGTACTTAACTCGTTTGATTTCCAACTTCGGGAAATGCTCTTTAAATTTAGCAATAACGACATCATTTGAATAGGTTTGTTTTTCTTCTTGATCACGGTAAAATAATTTTCTCAATTCAATCAGATAATCTTTTTCAGGAACGACCTTGATCACCTGTCCACCCTCTTTTAATAGACGATCAAATTCTTTGTAATTGGAAGGAGAAAAAATATTCAATATTGTATCGTATTGAGCTGAAGCAAAAGGAGACTGCGCCAAATCAGCTACACACCAAAAAGCACTTGAAAAATGAGTAGCTGCCAATTGAATCGCATCTTTTGAAATATCAAAACCTATTTTTTGCCCTTGCAAACCTAAAGTAGTTAAATAATCAAGTTGAGAGCCTTCTCCACAACCGACGTCTAAAGTATGTCCGGTTTGTTTTTCAGCTATACTAATATAAAGCTCATCGAGCAAAGGATGAAATAACCCAGCAGTTGCTATGTTAAACCTTGAAGAAAGCATGTCCTTATCGTACTCGTTTTTTGTTCCTTTTAATAAAAAATAAAGGGTCCCTTTTTTTGAAATATCAAAAAGATGACCATTTATACAACTTAAGCTATTGCCATCTACTTGATCAAATGAATCTTTACATATTGGGCACTGAAACAGCTCACTATGCTCTTTCATAAATCCTGCAGCTTTTTCTATTTTTTTCATAATCAACCTTCTTTCAATTCATCTAACTTGAGTGCTTTATATTGTGTATCCTGTTTACATACTCCGCTTAACAATATACCACTATTCAGAAATTATTTCATAAATTCTCTCAAAAAAGCTTCTAAGAACCTTTTTATTTGTTTGAATGGTCTATGAATGGTATAACATAATTAACACAAGTATCTTAGAGAGGATGATAATTTATGCCATGGGATATGAAAGATTACCCGGCTTCATTAAAGAATTTTGACTCACTGTTGCGCAAAAAGACGATTGAAATTGCAAATGCTCTTTTAGCCAATGGATACGAAGATGATCGTGCGATTCCAATTGCTATTTCACAAGCTAAAGAATGGGTGAATAATGCTTCGAAGGAAGAAAAAGAAGCATTTGATAAAGAAAAAAGTCCTAAAAAATCAGATAAACATGATACATCAAGTTCAAATCCAAAACTATTAGACAATGCTGTTGAAGTTTTTTATGAAGACGATCATTGGGTAGTAAAAACAAAAGAAGCTAAACGGGCAAGTGATACATTCGATAAAAAATCGGATGCAGTAGATCGAGCTCATGAAATTGCTGAAAATAAAGATTCTGAGGTCATCATTTACAAAAAAGATGGCTCACGTCAAAAATAAATAAGACACTAACGATAAAAGTTTCTCTCATCGTTAGTGTCTTATTTTATCCAATTATGGTTAAAAATTATCTAATGGTTTATTTTCAGCAGTTGTTTCATCGATTTCCATTTTCGCTTCATCAATAACGGCACGTGAAATGTCTTTTGCTTCTACAGTTGTTTGAGCTACTTGATCTTTTAAACTTGTAGCAGTATATTTTGCTTCATTCAATGCATCACTCAAGTTTGCTTTTAAATTTTCCTTACTTCCTGGTACGCCATCTTTGACGTCTTGCAAGTCAGATTTTAGAATTTGAGAATCCATTTTAATTTGTTCTGATAATTGTTTTGAAACCAATTTCATGTCTGTTTTTAATCCAGCTGCAGCATCTGTTGCAATAGCTTTAAAATCTCCACCGCGTTCTTTTGCAATAGACATATAATCGCTCGATGATTCTTTAATCATTTCAGCTTTATCTTTCAGCTCTCTTTGGTATTCTTCTCCAGATTTAGGTGCAAACAAGTATGCTGCTGCATAAGCTGCTGCTCCTCCTATTGCTGCTCCTAACCAAAATGTTCCTTTTGACATCTATTCATCTTCCTCTCTATGATAAAACTAACGTTGCTCATATTTATTAAATCCATTTAACTTTTTTTCTACTATCCCTATTCTACACTTTTTATGTTCAAATGAACAAAGTTAGCCTTTTATTTTCTAAAATTCTCTCTATTTATAAAGATTGTTGTTTTTTTAACGTAATGTATTCAATACATAAACAAATCGCATCCATGGCTGCATCTAAGTCTTCTAACGATACCGGTGTCGGAGCTAAACGAATACTGTTGTCAGAAGGATTTTTACCGTATGGATAGGTGGCTCCCGCATCAGTAACGGCTACTCCTATTTTAGCAAGTGCTCCAACAATCTCTGTTGCGCAACCTGGTTGTGTAGTTAAATGAACAAAATAGCCACCTTTTGGTTCTGTCCATTCGACACAATCTTTACCGGTAAAGTAATGCATTAATTTTTGATTGATCAAATCAAATTTGGGTTTTAAAATAGCAGCGTGCTTATCCATATGTTGAGAAATATGATTTTTATCTTTTAAAAATTTTACGTGACGCATCTGATTGATTTTATCGAATCCTATCGTTTGATACGAAAGTTCTTTTGCAATGAAATCAATATTCTTTTTACTTGCTCCTAAAGCCGCTACACCTGCTCCAGGAAAAGTAACTTTTGAGGTTGAACAAAACATCCAAGAACGCTCTGGATTCCCTGCTGCTTTACAAGCTGTTAATATATTTTTAACGGCTTTCTTTTCATTCGTCAAATGATGAACAAGATAAGCATTATCCCATAGAATCATAAAATCATCTGCTTTTGTTTCCATACTAGCCAATTGATCGACTACTTCATCTGAATAGGTTACCCCAGTTGGATTGCTGTACGTAGGAACACACCAGATACCTTTTATAGTAGGATCGTTCGCCACAAGCTTTTTAACTTCATCCATATCAGGTCCGTCATTGTTTAATCCAATGGGAATCATTTCTATTCCTAATTTTTCAGTCATGGCAAAATGACGATCGTAACCTGGACTTGGACATAAAAATTTAACCCGTTTTTTATTGGTTTGATTTTTTATTTTTGCAAATAAGTTTGATGTAATGACTAAGTACATCAAGTTTAAACTGGAATTCCCACCAATCAAGATCTCATCTCGTTCAGTTTCTAATAATTCTGAAAATAACTCTTTTGCTTCAGATATTCCGGTCAATTCTCCATAATTGCGAATATCTATCGTACCTTGGCTTAAAAAATCAGTTGGAGAAGATAATACATTTAGCATTGGTTCAGACAACTGTAATTGTTCTTTACTAGGTATTCCTCTTTTTATATTTAAGTTTAATGGATGTTTTAAACAGTCAGTGTATTTTATTTTTAAGTGTTCAAGATGATTCATTGATTCTTCTATCGTTTGTGTCATTCTACTAACTCCTCTCGAGATACTCTTCTAGTAAAAAGTATAGCGAAGAATAATTAAGAAAGCAAAACAAACTTAACGATTCAACTCTTGGCTTGCCCATTATTTTTTCTCAAAGTCCCATTTGACTAAAAGTATAGCAGCTAATAAAAATGGTTACCTCTTGAATCTTAATAAAGAACGCTCACAATGAATGAATCGTAAAACTCTTTTTTACACCTTTATCATAACAGATCGTCTTACTATAATGAATAAATCCCTGTAGGGATACTTTATTTTTAGACAAAAAAAGAAACCAACGTTTTATATACGTTGATTTCTTTAGTATACCGGCGGCCGGAATCGAACCGGCACGCCCTCGCGGGCACAGGATTTTGAGTCCAGCGCGTCTACCAGTTCCGCCACGCCGGCATATGGACTGCTTATTTTTCATCTTTAGGCATAAGGCGGTAACCGGATTTGAACCGGTGATGAAGGTTTTGCAGACCTCTGCCTTACCACTTGGCTATACCGCCATCTTTTTAGTTGAATGTATAGATTCAATTAAACTGGGCTAGCTGGATTCGAACCAACGCATGAGGGAGTCAAAGTCCCTTGCCTTACCGCTTGGCTATAGCCCAATAAAAAAAAGGCGACTGATGGGGTTCGAACCCACGCATGCCGGAACCACAATCCGGTGTGTTAACCACTTCACCACAATCGCCATGGTATTACTTGTTTTATCCACTTTTTAAAAAATGGCAGGGGTAGTAGGAATTGAACCCACACTGATGGTTTTGGAGACCATAGTTCTACCTTTAAACTATACCCCTATCTAAATAATAAGGTCGTTCTTTTAAAAAAAATGGTGGAGGGGGGCAGATTCGAACTGCCGAACCCGAAGGAGCGGATTTACAGTCCGCCGCGTTTAGCCACTTCGCTACCCCTCCATTAATGGTGGCCTGGGACAGAATCGAACTGCCGACACCTTGAGCTTCAATCAAGTGCTCTACCAACTGAGCTACCAGGCCATTATAAGAATGGTTTTTTTATTTTATTTATCAAACCAACGGTCTCGACGGGAATCGAACCCGCGATCTTCTGCGTGACAGGCAGACATGTTAACCCCTACACCACGAGACCTTTTGAAACAATGGAGGTTGACGGGATCGAACCGCCGACCCTCTGCTTGTAAGGCAGATGCTCTCCCAGCTGAGCTAAACCTCCTGAGGATTACTTAGTCACTTCTAGTTAATGAATCAGTAACGTCGTTACTGATGACCCGTACGGGAATCGAACCCGTGATACCGCCGTGAAAGGGCGGTGTCTTAACCGCTTGACCAACGGGCCTTCATGTTCAAACGGAGAGTAAGGGATTCGAACCCTTGAGACAGTGTTCACCGCCTACATGATTTCCAATCATGCTCCTTCGGCCGCTCGGACAACTCTCCAGATTCGGTTCACCACGATATTCTCGTTTGTTTTTTTATTTACATAGATGGACTATGGTACTCCGCAAGTAGGACTCGAACCTACGACATCATGATTAACAGTCATGCGCTACTACCAACTGAGCTATTGCGGAATAATTAATTGAATCTGCGTGGCAGCGTCCTACTCTCACAAAGGGAAACCCTTCACTACCATCGGCGCTAAGAAGCTTAACTGCTGTGTTCGGCATGGGAACAGGTGTGACCTTCTTGCCATCGCCACCACACAAATTTCAATCTAGAGAACGTTGTTCTCTCAAAACTGGATAAGTTAAAAACTTGTTCTTCATTTAGAAACCGTCGTACACCGTTTATTCTTTGGTTAAGTCCTCGACCGATTAGTATTGGTCCGCTCCATCTATCGCTAGACTTCCACTTCCAACCTATCAACCTGATCATCTCTCAGGGGTCTTACTCACTTACGTGATGGGAAATCTCATCTTGAGGGGGGCTTCACGCTTAGATGCTTTCAGCGTTTATCCCGTCCACACATAGCTACCCAGCAATGCCCTTGGCAGAACAACTGGTACACCAGAGGTGTGTCCATCCCGGTCCTCTCGTACTAAGGACAGCTCCTCTCAAATTTCCTACGCCCGCGACGGATAGGGACCGAACTGTCTCACGACGTTCTGAACCCAGCTCGCGTACCGCTTTAATGGGCGAACAGCCCAACCCTTGGGACCGACTACAGCCCCAGGATGCGATGAGCCGACATCGAGGTGCCAAACCTCCCCGTCGATGTGGACTCTTGGGGGAGATAAGCCTGTTATCCCCAGGGTAGCTTTTATCCGTTGAGCGATGGCCCTTCCATGCGGAACCACCGGATCACTAAGCCCGACTTTCGTCCCTGCTCGACTTGTAGGTCTCGCAGTCAAGCTCCCTTATGCCTTTACACTCTGCGAATGATTTCCAACCATTCTGAGGGAACCTTTGGGCGCCTCCGTTACACTTTAGGAGGCGACCGCCCCAGTCAAACTGCCCGTCAGACACTGTCTCCCAGCCCGATAAGGGCTGTGGGTTAGAGTGGTCATACAGCAAGGGTAGTATCCCACCAACGCCTCCACCAAGACTGGCGTCCTGGCTTCAATGGCTCCTACCTATCCTGTACAAGCTGTACAAACACTCAATATCAAACTGCAGTAAAGCTCCATGGGGTCTTTCCGTCCTGTCGCGGGTAACCTGCATCTTCACAGGTACTATAATTTCACCGAGTCTCTCGTTGAGACAGTGCCCAGATCGTTACGCCTTTCGTGCGGGTCGGAACTTACCCGACAAGGAATTTCGCTACCTTAGGACCGTTATAGTTACGGCCGCCGTTTACTGGGGCTTCAATTCTGAGCTTCGCCCGAGAGCTAACCCATCCTCTTAACCTTCCAGCACCGGGCAGGCGTCAGCCCCTATACGTCATCTTACGATTTTGCAGAGACCTGTGTTTTTGATAAACAGTCGCCTGGGCCTATTCACTGCGGCTGACCAATTGGTCAGCACCCCTTCTCCCGAAGTTACGGGGTCATTTTGCCGAGTTCCTTAACGAGAGTTCTCTCGCACACCTTAGGATTCTCTCCTCGACTACCTGTGTCGGTTTGCGGTACGGGCAGTTTGTTTCTAACTAGAAGCTTTTCTTGACAGTGTGACATCGGGAACTTCGGTACTTAATTTCCCTCCCCATCACAACTTGTTCTTAAAGAAGCAAGCATTTGACTCACTTCAAAACTTGTTGCTTGGACGCGCATATCCAACAGCGCGTATTCCTTAGCCTACTGTGTCCCTCCATTGTTCAAACAAAACAAACTGGTACAGGAATCTCAACCTGTTGTCCATCGTCTACGCCATTCGGCCTCGACTTAGGTCCCGACTAACCCTGGGAGGACGAGCCTTCCCCAGGAAACCTTAGTCATTCGGTGGACGGGATTCTCACCCGTCTTTCGCTACTCATACCGGCATTCTCACTTCTAAGCGCTCCACTAGTCCTCACGATCTAGCTTCAACGCCCTTAGAACGCTCTCCTACCATAGAACCAATGGTTCTATCCACAGCTTCGGTGTTATGTTTAGCCCCGGTAAATTTTCGGCGCAGGGTCACTCGACTAGTGAGCTATTACGCACTCTTTAAATGATGGCTGCTTCTGAGCCAACATCCTAGTTGTCTAAGCAACTCCACATCCTTTTCCACTTAACATAAACTTTGGGACCTTAGCTGGTGGTCTGGGCTGTTTCCCTTTCGACTACGGATCTTATCACTCGCAGTCTGACTCCCGGATATAAATCAATGGCATTCGGAGTTTATCTGAATTCGGTAACCCGAGAAGGGCCCCTAGTCCAAACAGTTGCTCTACCTCCATGATTCTAATTCCGAGGCTAGCCCTAAAGCTATTTCGGAGAGAACCAGCTATCTCCAAGTTCGATTGGAATTTCTCCGCTACCCACACCTCATCCCCGCATTTTTCAACATACGTGGGTTCGGTCCTCCAGTGCGTATTACCGCACCTTCAACCTGGACATGGGTAGATCACTTGGTTTCGGGTCTACGACCACATACTCATTCGCCCTATTCAGACTCGCTTTCGCTACGGCTCCGTCTCATCAACTTAACCTCGCATGGGATCGTAACTCGCCGGTTCATTCTACAAAAGGCACGCTATCACCCATTAACGGGCTTTAACTATTTGTAGGCACACGGTTTCAGGGGCTATTTCACTCCTCTTCCGAGGTTCTTTTCACCTTTCCCTCACGGTACTGGTTCACTATCGGTCACTAGGGAGTATTTAGCCTTGGGAGATGGTCCTCCCGGATTCCGACGGAATTTCTCGTGTTCCGCCGTACTCAGGATACTGATCAGAGTGGATGTGGTTTCGGATACAGGGCTTTTACCTTCTTCGGCAGACCTTTCCAGGTCGCTTCTCCTACCAAATCCATTTATGACTCTATGTGTTCAGTCCTACAACCCCAGAAAGCAAGCTTTCTGGTTTGGGCTATTCCCGTTTCGCTCGCCGCTACTCAGGGAATCGATTTTTCTTTCTCTTCCTGCAGGTACTTAGATGTTTCAGTTCTCTGCGTCTACCTCTACTAACCTATGTATTCAGTTAGCAGTAACATCCTATCAAAGATGCTGGGTTCCCCCATTCGGAAATCTTTGGATCAAAGCTTACTTACAGCTCCCCAAAGCATATCGGCGTTAGTCCCGTCCTTCATCGGCTCCTAGTGCCAAGGCATTCACCGTGCGCCCTTATTAACTTAACCTATGGTTAATCGTTAATGTTCAATACTCATCTTACGATGAGAACCTTAAAAAACTCATTTTTAAAACTTTTCGGTGTGTTTCTGGTTTCTTACTTGAATTACAATTTTTAACTTTATCCAGTTTTCAAAGAACAACATCTATTTATTGAGAAGATTAGACCTCTCAAAACTAAACAAAGTAAGTACGAATGTGTGGGTTTCCGTTATATTCCTTAGAAAGGAGGTGATCCAGCCGCACCTTCCGATACGGCTACCTTGTTACGACTTCACCCCAATTATCTGTCCCACCTTAGGCGGCTGGCTCCCAAAAGGGTTACCTCACCGACTTCGGGTGTTACAAACTCTCGTGGTGTGACGGGCGGTGTGTACAAGACCCGGGAACGTATTCACCGCGGCGTGCTGATCCGCGATTACTAGCGATTCCGGCTTCATGCAGGCGAGTTGCAGCCTGCAATCCGAACTGAGAATGGCTTTAAGAGATTAGCTTGGCCTCGCGACCTTGCGACTCGTTGTACCATCCATTGTAGCACGTGTGTAGCCCAGGTCATAAGGGGCATGATGATTTGACGTCATCCCCACCTTCCTCCGGTTTATCACCGGCAGTCTCACTAGAGTGCCCAACTGAATGCTGGCAACTAATAATAGGGGTTGCGCTCGTTGCGGGACTTAACCCAACATCTCACGACACGAGCTGACGACAACCATGCACCACCTGTCACTTTGTCCCCGAAGGGAAAGTCCTATCTCTAGGATTGTCAAAGGATGTCAAGACCTGGTAAGGTTCTTCGCGTTGCTTCGAATTAAACCACATGCTCCACCGCTTGTGCGGGTCCCCGTCAATTCCTTTGAGTTTCAACCTTGCGGTCGTACTCCCCAGGCGGAGTGCTTAATGCGTTAGCTGCAGCACTGAAGGGCGGAAACCCTCCAACACTTAGCACTCATCGTTTACGGCGTGGACTACCAGGGTATCTAATCCTGTTTGCTCCCCACGCTTTCGAGCCTCAGCGTCAGTTACAGACCAGAGAGTCGCCTTCGCCACTGGTGTTCCTCCACATATCTACGCATTTCACCGCTACACGTGGAATTCCACTCTCCTCTTCTGCACTCAAGTTCTCCAGTTTCCAATGACCCTCCCCGGTTGAGCCGGGGGCTTTCACATCAGACTTAAAGAACCGCCTGCGCTCGCTTTACGCCCAATAAATCCGGACAACGCTTGCCACCTACGTATTACCGCGGCTGCTGGCACGTAGTTAGCCGTGGCTTTCTGGTTAGATACCGTCAGGGGATGAGCAGTTACTCTCATCCTTGTTCTTCTCTAACAACAGAGTTTTACGATCCGAAAACCTTCTTCACTCACGCGGCATTGCTCCGTCAGACTTTCGTCCATTGCGGAAGATTCCCTACTGCTGCCTCCCGTAGGAGTCTGGGCCGTGTCTCAGTCCCAGTGTGGCCGATCACCCTCTCAGGTCGGCTACGTATCATCGCCTTGGTGAGCCATTACCTCACCAACTAGCTAATACGCCGCGGGTCCATCCATAAGCGGTAGCCGAAGCCACCTTTTTTCCATCTGTCAGGAGACAATTGGAAATATGCGGTATTAGCATCCGTTTCCGGATGTTATCCCCCTCTTATGGGCAGGTTACCCACGTGTTACTCACCCGTCCGCCACTCTTTTGTCTCGGTGGGTGCAAGCACCCGGTGAAACAAAAGCGTTCGACTTGCATGTATTAGGCATGCCGCCAGCGTTCGTCCTGAGCCAGGATCAAACTCTCATATAAAATGATGCTTGAAGCTCATTATTGATTGCTAGCGAATAATTATTCACTATATTTGTTACTGTTGACTCAGCACTGCTGAGTCACCCTCACATTTGGTTCGTCTTACTTTGTTTAGTTTTCAAAGGTCTAAAGCTTGTTGCACCTGTTCGTGACAACTTCTATATAATAACAAGTTATTTTTAAATTGTCAATATCTTTTTAATAAAAAATTTATAAAAATTGTTTTAATAGAATTTTTATTCATTCTTTTTTCGAACAAGCTGTCTAACAACTCCTATTACTTTACATGGTTTAAATAAAATTGTCAACTCTTTTTAATGGTAAATAGTCAAATAAACGGACGAAAATAAAACAATTGTTTTTTTATTCATTAAATTTACCGCTTTGTTTGAGATACTCAAGTAAAATCAAGACACCATTTAATCTTGTTGCGTATTGTTAAAACACATTTCAACCATATCAAAACGATGTTTTACTTTAGAGTATTCAAACGGTCTGCCGTTTTCTAAAAACATCACTTTTGTAACAACTAGTACCGGTTCAGTGTCTTTACATTTTAAATATTTTTTATCTTCTTCATTAGGAGGAGAAGCTTTTATAAACTGTTGATTGCCTCCAAATACTAGACCTAAGTCTTGACGTATATAATCATACACTGAATGTTCTAATATATCAGCAGTAATATTTGGCACTAATTTTACTGGGAGTAGCGAATACTCTATCGAATACGGTTTATTATTGATAATTCTCAACCTTTTAATTTCATAGACAGGTGTTTCTTGTTTGATCATCAATTGCTCGCATTCTTCATCATTTGGAAAACGTACGTTGAAAGCTAACACTTTATTGACCAATGATGTCTGTTCATCTATTTGATGTGTTAAACCAATATTTTGTCCAATCTTAATTCCTGTATTAGAAAGTTGCATCACATTTTTTTTAACATACGTTCCAGATCCTTGAATTGTAAATATCAAACCTTCAATAGATAACAAATCTAAAGCTTTCTTTATTGTTACCCGGCTTGTATTAAAAGCTATTGCTAATTCATTTTGGTTTGCTAATTGACCGCTTTTAGGGTAGTCACCTTGTTTGATTTGTTTGCGCAGCTCTTCTGCAACTTGTTTGTATTTTGCCATTTCCCTTCACTCGCTTCTTCTTATTCTATATTGTAGTTATCGTATTAATTTTTTATATCTTAGTATAACATACCTGCTAATACCCTTTGTATTCAAATAAAAACTCGAAAAACCCCGTTTTTTTTATAGGGATTTTTCAAGTTTAATCGTTCAACTGATCATTTTTTAACCAGCTTATCGGTATCAAAAAAAATTTGAAACTAGCAAATGCATATTTAGATTATTTCCCTATAGAACTTAATCATGCACAATAACGCCATCCACTTCTTTAGTTTCATTTTCTCGAGTTGGGTCTTCAACCAACTGACGACTGTTAGAGATTTTTACAAATGGTAAATAAATGAGCGTTGATACCACAATACAGATCAATTGAGTTGCAACTGCTCCCAAACTACCTGCTGTTGCTAGATAAGCACTAATAATCGGCGGAGTAGTCCAAGGTATCATAACAACTGCTTTTCCTGCAAAACCAATATAAGTTGCTACATAACCAATAAACCCAGTAATTAATGGTGTGATAATAAATGGAATAGCTAAAATAGGATTTAACATAATCGGCATTCCGAATATAACAGGTTCGTTAATATTGAATATACTTGGTCCCATTGATAACTTAGCAATTTGTTTCATATCGTCTCGTTTTCCAATGATAAAAATAGCAAATAGCAATCCAATCGTTACACCCGAACCACCAATATTCATGTACATATCCCAGAAAGGCATATTAATGATATTTGGTATTTCTTTTCCAGCATTAAATGCATCTGTATTTACTGCTATTGAAGCTAACAATAATGGTTCACGGATTGGTTTGATCATTTGATTTCCATGGATCCCGATCACCCAGAAGAATTGTGCAACAAACATTAGAATAAGCACACCAGGTAAACCTTGCATAACATTTTCTAGAGGTGCTTGAACAATTGTATAGATAATGTCATATAGATACATACCAGACAAACGGTAAACTGCAAATCCAGCTGTTGCAATGATCGTAAACGTTAAGACTGTTGGAATCAATGCTGAAAAACTTCTCGATACATTAGATGGTACACTATCAGGCATTTTAATATTTAATTTATCTTGTTTGCCTAGCCAAGTAAATAATTCAACAGATAAAATAGCGATAAACATACCCAAGAATAATCCTTTGGTATCAGTATAATTTCGTGATAAAACATTTTCAACTACGCGCATTTTATCATCCACTAATAATTCTACAGTGGTAGGATTTACAGATATGTAACTGATAACAGCTAGCAATCCAGGAAAGTACCCGCTCTCCTTATTTAGGTTCCCAACTTCTAAACCAATTAAAAATACTGCACTTATGGTCAACATATTCATTGTCGCGTAATTAATCGACTGAGAAATAGGTTTCAATTGTTCCAAAAATGATAAAGCATCTATTTGTGCCAGACCATTTGTTGAATCAAATACCATATTAGAAAACAGTGTAGCAAAAGCCCCTGTAATAATGATCGGTATTAAAGCAGTAAAAGCATTCTTAATGGCAATAATGTATTTGTAACTGTTGATTTTACTTGCCATATTCCCCAACATTGCAATCCACTTATTATCTTCCATTCTTTTCTCCTCCTTTAGGTATGTTTAATACAAATGAATTGTAACCCTTTTCATTATAAATGTAAAGACAAAATATAAATTTGTCTTTACAACTTTATAAAACATGGTAATCTTTAGTTTTATAAAAAATAGGCTCAATTTCTGTCTTAGACAAAAATTGAGCCTGAAAATATACTGAGCATTTTTATTACACTCTTCTATCTCTTATAGTGATTATTTTTGAACCGGTAATTCTCCTAATTCTTCAGCTTTAAATTGTTTCTCTACAGCTAAGAAAAACGGTAGATAAAGCAAGACATCTATAATTATGAGTAAAATTTGCAAGACTGAACCACTCATACTACCTGTTGTTAAGAAACCACTAATTATTGGAGGCATCGTCCACGAAGCAACAGTTCGAGTCAGCGGAACAAGCCCAGACACCATAGCAAGATATGCAACGACCACATTAACCATTGGTGCAAGAATAAACGGTACAAGTAACATTACGTTCAATACTACTGGTAATCCAAACATAGTTGGTTCATTAATATTAAAAATACCTGGTACAACAGTAATTGGAGCCAATACTTTTGTTTGTTGACTTGTTTTTTTCTTGCGGGCTAAATACCCTAATATTAGTACTAACCCGATCGTTGCACCGCCACCACCGATATAGACAAAATTATCCATAAAAGAGATAGTAAAAATATGTTGCAATTCCGCACCAGCTTGATATGCTGCACGATTTTCATCTAAGTTAGCTATCCATAACGGTTGCATCACAGAGTTAACAACATTTCCGCCGTGAATACCAACAAACCAGAATAAACTGTTTAGAGCAACTACAATAACTGTACCAAAAACATTATTGCCTAACAATCCTAATGGCACCCCTAAGACAACTTGGGCAATATCATGAAGATTTGGCAAGTTTAACATAGTTAATACTGCATAAATGATCAACCAGAAAGTAATAATAAAAGCTCCTGGTATAATGGCACTAAAACTTTTTGCGACTGCAGGTGGTACAGTTTCTGGCAACTTAATCTGAATATTATGGTTGATAAACCATTGATAGATATACCCGCTCAATAACCCAATAATAATAGCAATAAATAACCCTTTTGCTGCCATATAAGTTGTGGGCATACCTGCACCAGCTTCAGAAGAAACGAATGGAGTAACTACGATAAAAGAAGATAATGATATAATACCAGATGGAACTCCATCCACTCCAAATTGATTAGTCAAACTGTAGGCAATTCCAAAACTAGCTATTAACCCGATCAAACCGAAACTGCTATCTGTACCTTTCCAAAGAAAGTCTGCAATACCAATATCACCAAGCCATTGTTCCCAACCCGGAACCGGAAAGCTAGCTACAACCATAAATAAAGAACCAATAATAATCAATGGCATTGACAATGTTATTCCATCACGGATAGCAACAAGTAATTTGTTATTTCCTACTTTTGAAGCAATAGGTAGTAATTTTTCTTCTAAAAACCCATTAATGTTATTCAAACAATTTTCCTCCTCTTTCAACTCATATTTATATTTACTTACTCAAAAGCAACTTATAGAGTCTATCTTTGAATAGATCTTGCCATCATTGAAGCAGTGTGACGCATACCACGTATCGCTTTACTCAAAGCAAAAATATTTTCAACTGGCGCAAGCCCAGCATAACCGGCGTCACCGATATGTTGAATGTCTACACCGCAAATTTTATTTGCTATAGCAATTTGTTTGATTGTATCTTCATCTGAACTTTCTTGACTCGTCCCTATAGCAGATAATACAAGTGCTCCTTCATTATGCACTAACTGAACAATTTCCTTTAAGTCTTTTTCATCAAAACCAGGAACAGTTCCAACTGCAGGAACCAAAATGATATCTGCTCCAGCCTCAATAAATGATTTAACCGTATCTGAATCAACAATACTCTCTGATACTCCTGCTCCGTGCATTTTACCGGCGATAATCAATCCTGAAAATCTCTCTCTAGTAATACGAATCGTTTTTTCAATTTGTGCATTCGTAACACCTGTTCCAGGGTTTCCTGTCAAACAAACAAAATCTAGACCTAAAGCTTCTATTTTAGTAATTGTCTCTAAATTTGCTTGTCTTCCTTGTGCAATAGTCAAACGATCTTCTGCCATAGATGCATCTTGATCAACTGGTTCTAGATTCACTCCAATTGGACGTCCAACTAATTTATGTAGTTGATCCACAAAAGATTCTTCACTTTCGTCTAACCCTGAAACTTTAGGATTCAATACATCTATTCCATTTAATAAAATTAAGTCCGCTCCAAAAGCTCTAGCAATTTCAGCATTTGTAATGTCTTCTATAAACGGTTCTCTTGTTACTACATTTTCAGACATAACAATTCTTCCTTCACTTGCTCGAATACTTTGTTTGAGTTCACTAGCTGTCATTTCTAATATTTCCGAGCTATTTGCACTAATAAATCTTTTTGTCATAATACAACTCCCTAACCTTTATAGTCATTTTTTATATATTTGTCTTCAAATATTGTTACCGCTATCATATTGTTGAAAATAGATCATCCCTAATTTGTAAATGCTCTATCCACTTTATTTTTAGATTTATTTATTTTATATTACTTAATAAACCTCACCTTCTCTTTTCTATAATCAATTGATTATATATTATAAATAACCAAGTGCAAAAACAGTGTTTGTTAATTAAATTGATAATAAATTATTATCAATAAACTCATAGTAATCGATTATAATAGCCTTGTCAAACATAATTTGTTGTTTTATTATTTATAAATAATAATTAACGTAGTATAATACTCTTTGTAAAGCAAAGGAGGATTTTATGGGAATTTCAAAAAGACAACTAGAGCTGCAATTTAAAATTTTGGATACTATTTATACAAAAGGGCCGATATCAAGAATTGACATTTCAAAAGAGACAGGGATTACTCCCGCAACGGTAACTGAAATTGCCCGGAAGCTAATCAGTGATCAACTTATCCATGAGTCCGGGGAATTAAGTACTGAACTAAATAAGTCAGGTAGAAAAAAAATTCTGGTGGATATTTCTCCCAATCATAGTTTTTACGTTGGTGTAGAGTTATCTGAAAAATTCTTTTGTTATTGCCTTATAGATAATAAAGGGAATTTACTTAAAGAAAAGATTATACAGCATAACCCATTACTACCAGAAACTAATCTTACTGAATCACTTTTCATTACAGAATTGCATTTATTTATAGACCAAAGCTCTAAGTATTCCCCTCAAGCTATAGGTATCGCAGTACCTGGACATTTTAATGAAGAAACACAGACTATTTTAACTAATAACTTATTCTGGAAAAAGTTCAATTTAACTCAGTTATTATCTACTACTGACCTACCACTTTATTTTAAAAATAATGTCCAATGTATGGCTTTATTCGAACGATTGTTTAGTCTTAGTAATAAGGATGACAATTTAACTTTTTTACACGTAGGACGTGGTATGTTTTGTTCCTCTATTTACCAAAGTAAGCTATACGGTAGCAATAACCGATTAGTGGGTGAAGTCGGACATATTGTTGTTCATCCTGATGGTGAACTTTGCGAATGTGGCAAAAGAGGCTGTCTACAAACTTATGCTAGTGAATCATGGATCATTAAAAAATCCCAAATTCTTTTTGATAACTCTGATAGCACTTATTTAAGGCAGCTCGTATCTAATCGATCTCACTTAACTATTGATACTATTTTACAAGCTTATAAGTTAGGTGATGAAGGTGTAATAAATATCTTGCATAATGCTATTAAATATCTCTCAATTACAATCAATAATTTATCTATGATGATTGATACCAACAAAATGATCATTCATGGTGAACTATTTAAAGAAGTACAACTCTCAGAGTTAATAAAAGATTATTTGGAAAAAAACGTGACTTTATTGGCAACCGAAAAAAAAATTCCAGTAAAAATAAAAAACTATTCAACTATCAACGGTGCCTTATCAGCTGCTGGTCTTTGCGTAGCCAAACAATTGCTTAATTGATTTTTTGTTAATTAATCAATTTAGAGTTTTTATTAATTTACTAAATTTTATGAACAAGTCACCCTATGAAATGTAGTACTGATCACACGATAGGCGAACTGATGAAAGCTTATAGTAACTTTCTCTACTTAAATGAAGATTTATTGAGCTGATTAAACAAAAAAAAGAGCTTCAAGAACGAAATGTTCTTGAAGCTCTTTAGTATACCGGCGGCCGGAATCGAACCGGCACGCCCTCGCGGGCACAGGATTTTGAGTCCAGCGCGTCTACCAGTTCCGCCACGCCGGCATATGGACTGCTTATTTTTCATCTTTAGGCATAAGGCGGTAACCGGATTTGAACCGGTGATGAAGGTTTTGCAGACCTCTGCCTTACCACTTGGCTATACCGCCATCTTTTTAGTTGAATGTATAGATTCAATTAAACTGGGCTAGCTGGATTCGAACCAACGCATGAGGGAGTCAAAGTCCCTTGCCTTACCGCTTGGCTATAGCCCAATAAAAAAAAGGCGACTGATGGGGTTCGAACCCACGCATGCCGGAACCACAATCCGGTGTGTTAACCACTTCACCACAATCGCCATGGTATTACTTGTTTTATCCACTTTTTAAAAAATGGCAGGGGTAGTAGGAATTGAACCCACACTGATGGTTTTGGAGACCATAGTTCTACCTTTAAACTATACCCCTATCTAAATAATAAGGTCGTTCTTTTTAAAAAAATGGTGGAGGGGGGCAGATTCGAACTGCCGAACCCGAAGGAGCGGATTTACAGTCCGCCGCGTTTAGCCACTTCGCTACCCCTCCATTAATGGTGGCCTGGGACAGAATCGAACTGCCGACACCTTGAGCTTCAATCAAGTGCTCTACCAACTGAGCTACCAGGCCATTATAAGAATGGTTTTTTATTTTATTTATCAAACCAA
Organism: Carnobacterium inhibens subsp. inhibens DSM 13024; assembly: GCF_000746825.1. Classification (NCBI taxonomy): domain Bacteria; kingdom Bacillati; phylum Bacillota; class Bacilli; order Lactobacillales; family Carnobacteriaceae; genus Carnobacterium; species Carnobacterium inhibens. The sequence continues at coordinate 594,645 of NZ_JQIV01000006.1, forward strand.
CGGTCTCGACGGGAATCGAACCCGCGATCTTCTGCGTGACAGGCAGACATGTTAACCCCTACACCACGAGACCTTTTGAAACAATGGAGGTTGACGGGATCGAACCGCCGACCCTCTGCTTGTAAGGCAGATGCTCTCCCAGCTGAGCTAAACCTCCTGAGGATTACTTAGTCACTTCTAGTTAATGAATCAGTAACGTCGTTACTGATGACCCGTACGGGAATCGAACCCGTGATACCGCCGTGAAAGGGCGGTGTCTTAACCGCTTGACCAACGGGCCTTCATGTTCAAACGGAGAGTAAGGGATTCGAACCCTTGAGACAGTGTTCACCGCCTACATGATTTCCAATCATGCTCCTTCGGCCGCTCGGACAACTCTCCAGATTCGGTTCACCACGATATTCTCGTTTGTTTTTTATTTACATAGATGGACTATGGTACTCCGCAAGTAGGACTCGAACCTACGACATCATGATTAACAGTCATGCGCTACTACCAACTGAGCTATTGCGGAATAATTAATTGAATCTGCGTGGCAGCGTCCTACTCTCACAAAGGGAAACCCTTCACTACCATCGGCGCTAAGAAGCTTAACTGCTGTGTTCGGCATGGGAACAGGTGTGACCTTCTTGCCATCGCCACCACACAAATTTCAATCTAGAGAACGTTGTTCTCTCAAAACTGGATAAGTTAAAAACTTGTTCTTCATTTAGAAACCGTCGTACACCGTTTATTCTTTGGTTAAGTCCTCGACCGATTAGTATTGGTCCGCTCCATCTATCGCTAGACTTCCACTTCCAACCTATCAACCTGATCATCTCTCAGGGGTCTTACTCACTTACGTGATGGGAAATCTCATCTTGAGGGGGGCTTCACGCTTAGATGCTTTCAGCGTTTATCCCGTCCACACATAGCTACCCAGCAATGCCCTTGGCAGAACAACTGGTACACCAGAGGTGTGTCCATCCCGGTCCTCTCGTACTAAGGACAGCTCCTCTCAAATTTCCTACGCCCGCGACGGATAGGGACCGAACTGTCTCACGACGTTCTGAACCCAGCTCGCGTACCGCTTTAATGGGCGAACAGCCCAACCCTTGGGACCGACTACAGCCCCAGGATGCGATGAGCCGACATCGAGGTGCCAAACCTCCCCGTCGATGTGGACTCTTGGGGGAGATAAGCCTGTTATCCCCAGGGTAGCTTTTATCCGTTGAGCGATGGCCCTTCCATGCGGAACCACCGGATCACTAAGCCCGACTTTCGTCCCTGCTCGACTTGTAGGTCTCGCAGTCAAGCTCCCTTATGCCTTTACACTCTACGAATGATTTCCAACCATTCTGAGGGAACCTTTGGGCGCCTCCGTTACACTTTAGGAGGCGACCGCCCCAGTCAAACTGCCCGTCAGACACTGTCTCCCAGCCCGATAAGGGCTGTGGGTTAGAGTGGTCATACAGCAAGGGTAGTATCCCACCAACGCCTCCACCAAGACTGGCGTCCTGGCTTCAATGGCTCCTACCTATCCTGTACAAGCTGTACAAACACTCAATATCAAACTGCAGTAAAGCTCCATGGGGTCTTTCCGTCCTGTCGCGGGTAACCTGCATCTTCACAGGTACTATAATTTCACCGAGTCTCTCGTTGAGACAGTGCCCAGATCGTTACGCCTTTCGTGCGGGTCGGAACTTACCCGACAAGGAATTTCGCTACCTTAGGACCGTTATAGTTACGGCCGCCGTTTACTGGGGCTTCAATTCTGAGCTTCGCCCGAGAGCTAACCCATCCTCTTAACCTTCCAGCACCGGGCAGGCGTCAGCCCCTATACGTCATCTTACGATTTTGCAGAGACCTGTGTTTTTGATAAACAGTCGCCTGGGCCTATTCACTGCGGCTGACCAATTGGTCAGCACCCCTTCTCCCGAAGTTACGGGGTCATTTTGCCGAGTTCCTTAACGAGAGTTCTCTCGCACACCTTAGGATTCTCTCCTCGACTACCTGTGTCGGTTTGCGGTACGGGCAGTTTGTTTCTAACTAGAAGCTTTTCTTGACAGTGTGACATCGGGAACTTCGGTACTTAATTTCCCTCCCCATCACAACTTGTTCTTAAAGAAGCAAGCATTTGACTCACTTCAAAACTTGTTGCTTGGACGCGCATATCCAACAGCGCGTATTCCTTAGCCTACTGTGTCCCTCCATTGTTCAAACAAAACAAACTGGTACAGGAATCTCAACCTGTTGTCCATCGTCTACGCCATTCGGCCTCGACTTAGGTCCCGACTAACCCTGGGAGGACGAGCCTTCCCCAGGAAACCTTAGTCATTCGGTGGACGGGATTCTCACCCGTCTTTCGCTACTCATACCGGCATTCTCACTTCTAAGCGCTCCACTAGTCCTCACGATCTAGCTTCAACGCCCTTAGAACGCTCTCCTACCATAGAACCAATGGTTCTATCCACAGCTTCGGTGTTATGTTTAGCCCCGGTAAATTTTCGGCGCAGGGTCACTCGACTAGTGAGCTATTACGCACTCTTTAAATGATGGCTGCTTCTGAGCCAACATCCTAGTTGTCTAAGCAACTCCACATCCTTTTCCACTTAACATAAACTTTGGGACCTTAGCTGGTGGTCTGGGCTGTTTCCCTTTCGACTACGGATCTTATCACTCGCAGTCTGACTCCCGGATATAAATCAATGGCATTCGGAGTTTATCTGAATTCGGTAACCCGAGAAGGGCCCCTAGTCCAAACAGTTGCTCTACCTCCATGATTCTAATTCCGAGGCTAGCCCTAAAGCTATTTCGGAGAGAACCAGCTATCTCCAAGTTCGATTGGAATTTCTCCGCTACCCACACCTCATCCCCGCATTTTTCAACATACGTGGGTTCGGTCCTCCAGTGCGTATTACCGCACCTTCAACCTGGACATGGGTAGATCACTTGGTTTCGGGTCTACGACCACATACTCATTCGCCCTATTCAGACTCGCTTTCGCTACGGCTCCGTCTCATCAACTTAACCTCGCATGGGATCGTAACTCGCCGGTTCATTCTACAAAAGGCACGCTATCACCCATTAACGGGCTTTAACTATTTGTAGGCACACGGTTTCAGGGGCTATTTCACTCCTCTTCCGAGGTTCTTTTCACCTTTCCCTCACGGTACTGGTTCACTATCGGTCACTAGGGAGTATTTAGCCTTGGGAGATGGTCCTCCCGGATTCCGACGGAATTTCTCGTGTTCCGCCGTACTCAGGATACTGATCAGAGTGGATGTGGTTTCGGATACAGGGCTTTTACCTTCTTCGGCAGACCTTTCCAGGTCGCTTCTCCTACCAAATCCATTTATGACTCTATGTGTTCAGTCCTACAACCCCAGAAAGCAAGCTTTCTGGTTTGGGCTATTCCCGTTTCGCTCGCCGCTACTCAGGGAATCGATTTTTCTTTCTCTTCCTGCAGGTACTTAGATGTTTCAGTTCTCTGCGTCTACCTCTACTAACCTATGTATTCAGTTAGCAGTAACATCCTATCAAAGATGCTGGGTTCCCCCATTCGGAAATCTTTGGATCAAAGCTTACTTACAGCTCCCCAAAGCATATCGGCGTTAGTCCCGTCCTTCATCGGCTCCTAGTGCCAAGGCATTCACCGTGCGCCCTTATTAACTTAACCTATGGTTAATCGTTAATGTTCAATACTCATCTTACGATGAGAACCTTAAAAAACTCATTTTTAAAACTTTTCGGTGTGTTTCTGGTTTCTTACTTGAATTACAATTTTTAACTTTATCCAGTTTTCAAAGAACAACATCTATTTATTGAGAAGATTAGACCTCTCAAAACTAAACAAAGTAAGTACGAATGTGGGGTTTCCGTTATATTCCTTAGAAAGGAGGTGATCCAGCCGCACCTTCCGATACGGCTACCTTGTTACGACTTCACCCCAATTATCTGTCCCACCTTAGGCGGCTGGCTCCCAAAAGGGTTACCTCACCGACTTCGGGTGTTACAAACTCTCGTGGTGTGACGGGCGGTGTGTACAAGACCCGGGAACGTATTCACCGCGGCGTGCTGATCCGCGATTACTAGCGATTCCGGCTTCATGCAGGCGAGTTGCAGCCTGCAATCCGAACTGAGAATGGCTTTAAGAGATTAGCTTGGCCTCGCGACCTTGCGACTCGTTGTACCATCCATTGTAGCACGTGTGTAGCCCAGGTCATAAGGGGCATGATGATTTGACGTCATCCCCACCTTCCTCCGGTTTATCACCGGCAGTCTCACTAGAGTGCCCAACTGAATGCTGGCAACTAATAATAGGGGTTGCGCTCGTTGCGGGACTTAACCCAACATCTCACGACACGAGCTGACGACAACCATGCACCACCTGTCACTTTGTCCCCGAAGGGAAAGTCCTATCTCTAGGATTGTCAAAGGATGTCAAGACCTGGTAAGGTTCTTCGCGTTGCTTCGAATTAAACCACATGCTCCACCGCTTGTGCGGGTCCCCGTCAATTCCTTTGAGTTTCAACCTTGCGGTCGTACTCCCCAGGCGGAGTGCTTAATGCGTTAGCTGCAGCACTGAAGGGCGGAAACCCTCCAACACTTAGCACTCATCGTTTACGGCGTGGACTACCAGGGTATCTAATCCTGTTTGCTCCCCACGCTTTCGAGCCTCAGCGTCAGTTACAGACCAGAGAGTCGCCTTCGCCACTGGTGTTCCTCCACATATCTACGCATTTCACCGCTACACGTGGAATTCCACTCTCCTCTTCTGCACTCAAGTTCTCCAGTTTCCAATGACCCTCCCCGGTTGAGCCGGGGGCTTTCACATCAGACTTAAAGAACCGCCTGCGCTCGCTTTACGCCCAATAAATCCGGACAACGCTTGCCACCTACGTATTACCGCGGCTGCTGGCACGTAGTTAGCCGTGGCTTTCTGGTTAGATACCGTCAGGGGATGAGCAGTTACTCTCATCCTTGTTCTTCTCTAACAACAGAGTTTTACGATCCGAAAACCTTCTTCACTCACGCGGCATTGCTCCGTCAGACTTTCGTCCATTGCGGAAGATTCCCTACTGCTGCCTCCCGTAGGAGTCTGGGCCGTGTCTCAGTCCCAGTGTGGCCGATCACCCTCTCAGGTCGGCTACGTATCATCGCCTTGGTGAGCCATTACCTCACCAACTAGCTAATACGCCGCGGGTCCATCCATAAGCGGTAGCCGAAGCCACCTTTTTTCCATCTGTCAGGAGACAATTGGAAATATGCGGTATTAGCATCCGTTTCCGGATGTTATCCCCCTCTTATGGGCAGGTTACCCACGTGTTACTCACCCGTCCGCCACTCTTTTGTCTCGGTGGGTGCAAGCACCCGGTGAAACAAAAGCGTTCGACTTGCATGTATTAGGCATGCCGCCAGCGTTCGTCCTGAGCCAGGATCAAACTCTCATATAAAATGATGCTTGAAGCTCATTATTGATTGCTAGCGAATAATTATTCACTATATTTGTTACTGTTGACTCAGCACTGCTGAGTCACCCTCACATTTGGTTCGTCTTACTTTGTTTAGTTTTCAAAGGTCTAAAGCTTGTTGCAACTGTTCGTGACAACTTCTATATCTTACAACAGTTTTTTTTGTTCGTCAAGCTTTTTTTTAAATAAATTGAATATTTATTCAATTTATTACTTTTCACATCGCCTTAGCGACATCTAATAGATTAACACAATTTGTCATATGCTGTCAAACAAATTATTTAATTATTTTTCGGAAAATTGTTAGCATCGTTACTACGATGATGCTTTCAACACCATTTACTATAACAAGTCTATTTGTTTTGGTCAACCATAATCTTTACATTCTTTACATAAAAAACAAAAAAGCGAACATTTTTTTATTTACGAAAAAACAAAATACGTATATATATTCATAACGATCTTAAGTTCGGAACTTTCATAAATAAAAAAGTGTTTTCGTTCGCTTTTTTCATTCGCCTTTTATGTTCTTAGTCCAATTTATACACCACTGATTCAAATGGTCTTAGACTTAACTGTTCTAAATTCTTTCCGCTATCCGAATAATTACTAATAATAATCGTATCAACTTTCTGATCTTGATTCTTATAAATTGTTGCTTTCTCATAAAAATTAATAATAATCAGCCAAGTTTCATCTTGGTAACTTCTTTCATAAACGAAAAGTTGAGGATCATTCGGCAATAATTCTTTATATGAACCCCATACAATAAGGTCATGTTCTTTTCTTAAACGAATAAGTTCTTTGTAATAGTTGAAAATAGATTCTTTGTTTTGTCGATCTTCTTTTACATTCAATTCTTTATAGTTAGGGTTGAGCGCCAACCATGGCGTCCCTGTGGTAAATCCGCCATTCAAAGAATCATCCCATGGTATAGGACGTCTCGCATTATCGCGACCTTTTTTGTTAATAGATTGGATAATATCTTTTTTATTGTATCCTTCGTTCAATCGTTCTTTATACATATTGAGACTTTCAATATCATTTGCTTCATCTATAGAAGAAATCGGTGTATTCGTTAACCCAATTTCTTCTCCTTGATAGATATAAGGCGTTCCTTTTAGAAAATGTAAAAACGTTGCAAACATTTTTGCAGATACTCTTCGATATTGAGGGCTATCATTGCCCCAACTAGATACGATTCGTGGAATATCGTGATTGTTCCAAAACAAACTATTCCAACCATCTCCATCAAGAGCCAATTGCCATTTGGTAAAAACTTGCTTTAATTTAATGAAATCTAATGGTTGAGTGTCCCATTTTGGTTTTCCCGGTTGTTCATCAAGACTTATGTGTTCGAATTGGAACACCATTGACAACTCATTTCTTTCAGAAGCTGAATACAATTTAGCATCCTCAGTTGTTACTCCCCATGTTTCTCCAACAGTCAAAACATCTAATTTCCCAAAGGTTTCCTGATGCATTTCTTGAAGATAAGTATGAAGCATAGGACCGTTACCCGTAATCAGTTCATCTGGAACTTTTCCAATTAGGTCAATCACGTCCATTCGGAATCCGCCGATACCCTTATCCAACCAAAAATTCATCATTTCCCAAATTTCATTACGGACTTTTGGGTTCTCCCAATTTAAATCTGGTTGTTTCTTACTATAAAGATGCAGATAATATTGATTCGTTTGCTCGTCTAATTCCCAAGCTGAACCGCTGAAAATAGATTTCAACTCATTGGGAACATCATTATTTTGAGCATCGCGCCAAATATAGTAATCGCGGTAGTCATTATCTTTACTTTTAGATGATTCAATAAACCAAGCGTGTTCATCTGATGTATGATTGACCACTAAGTCCATAACAATACGGATATTCAATTTATTTGCTTCGTTAATCAGTTCTTCCATATCGTCCATCGTTCCGAATTCTGAAGAAATAGCCTGATAATCACTAATGTCGTATCCATTATCGTCATTTGGCGATTGATAAACGGGACTCAACCATATAGCATCAATACCTAAATCGGCTAAATAATCCAATCGTTGGATTATACCTTGAATGTCGCCTACTCCATCTCCATTGCTATCTTGAAAACTTCTTGGATAAATTTGATAAACTACTGAACTATGCCACCATTTTTTTTCCAAATTGAATCCTCCTTATTGATTTGCTCTTTTTAGTATTTCTTCCAATTTCAATTCTTGGGTACTCGTTACTGCATAATCGGCTTCTTTCATCATTTCTTTTGTTCCAACTCCGACTGAAAAGATTCCTGCTGCATTGATTGATTCTATTCCAGCTTGAGCATCTTCTACTCCAACACATTCGATTGGTTTTAACTTTAACTGTTGGGCACCTTTAATAAAAATTTCCGGGTCTGGTTTTCCCTTTGCCAAAGTTGCAGGATCGACCACAGTATCAAACATATCCGCAATACCTAATCTTTCCATTATGACAGGACCATTTTTACTAGCAGATGCTAATGCTAATCGGATATCTTTCGCTCTTAGATCCGCTAATAAATTCGCTATTCCAGGCAATAGATCATTTGGCGTGACCTCTAATATCAGTTCTTTATAATCCTCATTTTTTTCATCTGCCAGCTTTTCTTTTTCTTCAAGCGTGTAACGATCCATTTGATTGCCTATCGCTAAAATGCGATCAAGCGAATCCATTCGACTGATTCCTTTTAATTGCTCATTCATTTTACGATCTAATTGAATACCTAATCTATCAGCCAACTTTTTCCAGGCTAGGTAATGGTATTCCGCTGTATCTGTTAGCACACCGTCTAAATCAAATATAAATCCTTTAATCATAGTAACCTTCTCCTTTTTTAGCAATAAGAAAAGCTATCAAATGAATTTATCGATTTGATAGCTTCCTCCTATTCATAGTCATTTAAACTCACTGTTCATTTATTTAATTGTTTAAGAAAAAGAAAGTGAACTGTGAACTTCATTGGTCAACACCATTTCTTTATCATATAGTGTCAATTCAATTGGTTCGCCTTCTTCTAAACGTACACTTACAGATACTTGAGTTACACAGACATGCAACAGACGTTCACGATATTTAATCATGAAAGTATACCCATCCCAGTTTTCTGGACAGAATGGATTAAAGGATAAGCGGTTATTAACCGTACGCATACCTGCAAAACCTTGAACGATAGCTAACCATCCGCCACTCATAGAAGTAATGTGTAACCCGTCTTCTGTGTCATTGTTGTAGTTGTCTAAATCTAAACGAGCCGTACGTGCATACAATTCAACCGCTTTTTCTTTTTTGCCAAGTTCTGCTGCTAAAATAGCGTGGATGGATGCAGAAAGTGAAGATTCATGAACCGTCATTGGCTCATAGAAATTAAAGTTGGCTTCTTTTTCTTCTAACGTAAACTCATCGTTCAAATAGTATATACCTTGCAAGACATCCGCTTGTTTGATAAAACAAGAACGTAAAATCTTATCCCAAGACCAGTTTTGATTTATTGGTCTTTCAGCTGGATCAAGATCATCAGTTGTCAGGATTTCTTTATCTAAAAATGTATCATGTTGAACAAAGACATTTAATTCTTCATCGTGAGGGTAGTACATCTTTTCAATGATGTCTCTCCACTTATTCTTTTCTTCATCTGTTACATATAATTCATTTGCCACTATAGATGAGATTTTTTCAAGACTTTCCAAAGTATAACGCAATGTCCAAGCTGCCATAGTATTTGTATACCAGTTATTATTGATATTATTCTCATATTCATTTGGACCAGTAACGCCATGGATCATATATTGACCGTTGCGTTTAGAATAATGCACGCGATCAGCCCAGAAACGTGATATAGCTACTAACATCTCAATACCTTTTGTGCTTAGGAAAGCTTCATCACCGGTATAGTTTGTGTAATTATAGATAGCATAAGCAATCGTACCATTACGGTGAATTTCCTCAAATGTAATTTCCCATTCATTATGGCTTTCGATTCCGTTAAACGTAACCATCGGATACAAGGCTCCTTGAAGGCCTTGTTGTTTAGCATTATGAAATGCACCTGGAAGCTGATTATGTCGGTAAGTCAACAATTGCTCTGAAACAGATTCATCTGCTATAGATAGGTACATCGGCAAAATAAATGCCTCTGTATCCCAATAGGTTGCTCCGCCATATTTCTCTCCAGTAAATCCTTTTGGTCCGATATTTAAACGATTATCTTCTCCATAATAAGTAGAAAACAATTGGAAAATATTAAAACGGATACCTTGCTGACTTTCAGCATCTCCTTCAATCACTACATCCGCTTTGCGCCAGCGTTCTTCCCAAAGAGCTACATGCTGAGCTTCTACTTGTTCTGCACCTAGTTCAATTGCTTGATCTAAGATAGCTGCAGCCATTGCTTCCTGATTTTCCGGTTGAACATCACGACTAGTCAATACGCTGACAAATTTAGTGACTTTCGCTTTTTCACCAGCTTTCAACGCGTAGGTGATTTTTTCTTCAACTTGCATAAAGCCTTCAGAAAACTCTTTATTTTCAATGTTTTCAGTTACATTTTGCATCATAGTGGTTACAGTAAATTGTTCTACGCCAAACGGATTTTCAATCGTTTTAGTCGTTAAACTACTCTTTTCTCCTGAAACACGTTTCATTTCCAACCAAAAATTTTCTTCATAATTGCTGTCTTCATTTGTCACGTTTCCATCCATTTTAGGGATAAATACAATGACAGCGTCACCTTTTATAACTTCAGCGGTGACTTCGATGACGGCCAATTCTTTTAATGCTATACTAACAAAGCGTTTAAAAGTGAAACGAATCTCTGTTTCTCCTTCAACCCAAGTATATGAACGATACAAAATTCCTTTTTTCATATCTAATTCAATTTCATACTCTTTTACCTCATCTAGTGCGAGATCAACTTTGCGGTCATTAACCATTAATTCGACTGGAATGAAGTTTGTTGCATTGATCACTTTTCCGAAGTATTCTGGATAGCCGTTTTTCCACCAACCGACTCTAGTTTTGTCTGGAAACCAGACACCTGCTAGATACGTTCCTAGGTGAAAATCCCCTGAATATCCCTCTTCAAAGTTTCCACGCATCCCCATATACCCATTTCCAATAGAAGTTAAACTTTCTTGTAATCTTTTATCAGCTTTATCTAATTTCGTTGATTTTACTTTCCAAGGATCAACATCGAATAAACGCTTAATCATGTACCCTTACCCCCAGTGACTTTTTTACTTTAAACTTTTTTGCTTCATCGTTGTACCTTGTTTGATAGAAGGCAAGCAATAACATGACTACTAATCCTACTGATTGGATCATCAGCATCACAACAATATCGAATTGAATCAACCCAATGATTAAAGCGATTAAAGTTGGTAGTCCCATACAATTCGATATAAAGTTAACTGATTCTTTGTATGTTTTAATAGAAGAATAGTCACTTTTTTTTGTTAAATAGAGGAAGACAGCAGATCCAAAAGTTAGAAAGATTGTACTAACAAATGTAATGCTGAATACTAAAAACATCAACGTAGCAACTACATATCCTCTATTTTTTATAAACCATTGTCTTGAAAGAGATTCTTTTACACCATTGACGTTAGTTACTTTTGATAAATCAAAATCTTTCGTGTAAGGAACAGTGCTTACTGTTTGATCGCCTTCTTTAATGATCATTGCATCTTTTTGGAAAACCAGTGCGTTTTCCGCATCCAATGCTTGTTCCATCTCTGTATCTGACAACAAGCCAGCAACCGTTCCTTTATCAGAAGTACGGACAAACGAAGACGGTAAATCTAACGTACCGTTCTCGTATGTGCCTTCTTGCAGATTTAATACGTCAGTCTCATCAATTAAACCAAACGAGTTTGGCAACGTTCCTTCTACAGGGTAAGTATCCATTTCCATGTAATTTAATGACACGGGTATCATCAATAAACTGTTAACAAATAGCAAAACAATAAAAATATGAAACCAGTTTAATTGATGACGATTTTTGAAACTTTTTGTTGGCGACCAAATACTTTTAAAATAATTTAACGGAAATGCATCTGTTTTCATAGGTTCACTTCTTTTCTTTAACTAGTTTTAGCTCTTTATGCTTATCCTTTTGTTCCTCCAGTGGTTAAGCCAGAGACAAAATTCTTTTGCAACAAGAAGAATAAGATTGAAATTGGAACTGCAATCAAGATTGCGCCTGCTGCGAATAAAGCAACTTTTTGGTCTTGCGGATTGCTGATAAATGTTTGCAACCCTACAGCAACCGTAATTTTTTCAGGGCTTCTTAATAAGAATCTAGCTAGCATGTAATCACCAAATGGTGTCATAAATGCCCATAGTGCTTGAACCGCAATCATAGGTCTGACAAGTGGAAGAACGATTTGCCAGAAAATTCTAAAATGTCCTGCTCCATCTAGTTTAGCTGATTCATCCAAATCTTTTGGTACTGTATCAAAATATCCTTTCATTAACCAAGTGTTCATTGGAATTCCACCACCAATATATAACATGGTCAAGAACCAAAATTGGTCTAAAGCGCCTAATAATAAGGCCATAACATAAAATGCTGTTAAAGCTGCCATAGTAGGAACCATTTGGATAACTAAGAAAAACATCAAACTTTTCTTTCGTCCCATAAAATTGTAACGGCTATAAGCATATCCAGCGATTGTAACAATGCCTACTTGGATCACCATTGTAGCTACAGCGACAATTAAAGTATTTTTATACCAAGTGCCGTAAAGTGTCTCTTGAAATAAACGAGTAAAGTTTGCTAACGTCCATTCCGCATTTAAGTCTAAAGAAAAGGCCGTTATGTTCCCTGATTTAAAGGCTGAACTAGCTGTGATCAGCAATGGATAAATAATGATGATCGACAATAAGATCATGTAGACATACGTAAAGAATTGACTAAAGAAACGAGAAGTTTTTTGTGATTTAACAAATTTCCCCATATTATGCATCCTCCATATTAAATGCATTTGTTTTCTTGAAGATTAACAAGGAAACAGTGATAACCAAAGCTGAAATGATCAACGTGATCGCAGCAGCCATAGAATATTGCGGTGAAGTTCCAGTCGTTAATTTATAGATCCATGAAATCAAGATATCCGTAGCTCCTGCTCCACCACCTACACTTCCCGGCCCACCATTATTGAAGAGGTAGATCATTGAAAAGTTGTTAAAGTTTCCGGTGTATTGCGTAATAAAGGTTGGAGCAGCTACCATGAATACCATTGGCATGGTAATTTCTCTGAACCGTTGAAATGCACTAGCACCATCAATTTTTGCAGCTTCGTATAAATCTTCAGGAATAGATTGTAAGATACTCGTTGTCATGACGTAGATATACGGGAACCCTAACCAACCTTGGATCATAATGATCGCTGTCTTAGACCAAAATGCATTTGTTTTCCACGCAATTCGCCCGATTTCTACAAATGGAATATTATTCAATAACGGAATAACTTGAGTATTAATGGCTCCGATACTGTCATTAAAAATATTTGAGAACGATAAAATAGTAATAAATGCTGGTACAGCCCATGGTAATAAGAAAATAACTCCAAAGAATCGTTTTCCTTTAATAAATGACTGGTTAGCGATAACAGCTGTAAAGATTCCAATAATAATTTGCAGTGTTGTCGCACTAAATGTCCAAATGATTGTCCAACTGAAAACAGATGTAAATGCATCACGATATGTGCTCAAGAAGAAAATATTCACGAAGTTTTTTAATCCAATCCAGTCAATTAAATTAGCTGGAGGAATATGGTAAAAGTCGTAATTTGTAAAAGCCATAAATAATGTAACCAACACTGGGAAAATAATCGTAAAGGCCATCATTAAGTATGCTGGTATGATCAGCAGATAAGGAAATCCTGCATTATAGACATTCCACATCACTTCTTTAAGTGTAGTATTAACTTTTTGCCCTCTATTCCAAATGGTTGCTACGCGCTTAGCGTCATAGATATTTAAACCGTAAAAGGCTAAGAAAATGACTGTTATAATGAGTTGGAGTGTGCCTTCAATCATAATAAATAGTGAATGATCTTCAATAGGAGTACTTCCTAAAGTTATTAGTCCGTTAAACGCATCAAAACCAAAAACAATCATCTCGACAACAAATGCGACTAAGATAGCTAAAAAGACGATCCCTTTGAACCGTTGTCCGTTATAAAATTGACCTAGTCCTGGGATAATTGAATACAACATTGCTTTTTTTTCATTTTTAATATTCTGAGGTTTTGTCTGAGAAGACATTTTAAACTCCTCCCTTTTCTTTTAACATTTTTCGGCAGAGAACAACTACATTCTCTGCCGAAATCTGTTCATTTTTTAGTAATTAATTTGTGTATTTTTGTTCGATTGATTCTTTAATCAATTTAGCAGAATCATCAGCTGATTCTTTAGGTGTTTTGTTTCCTGATGCTGCATCGAATAACATGTTTTCAGCACCTGTCCAAACTTCAGCCATTTCAGGAATGTTTGGCATTGGTTGTGCATCTTTGTATTGATTGATTACAGCTGTTGTCAATTCATCATCTTGCTCAGTAGCATAGACACGTGAGTCTTGGTTTGCAGGAACTTCATTTGTATCGTCATAGAATTTGTTTTGGTTTTCAGTATTTGTCACATAGTCTAACCATTCTTGAGCAACATCTTTGTTTTCAGAATAGTTGCTGACAACCCATCCTTTTCCACCACCAAATGCTTCATATGCTTCGCCATTGTTCAATGTTGGGATAGTTGTAACGCCGTAATTTACACCAGCATCTTTTAAGCTAGCTGCTTGCCAAGGTCCGCCAATGAATGCGCCAACTTTACCGTTTAAGTATTGATCTGTGATAAAAGCATCAGAACTTGTTACATCTTGCATACCTTGTGGCCATGTATTTTTGAACCAATCAGTAGCATATTCAATAGCTTCAACAGCACCTTCATTGTTTAGTCCAATATCAGTTGGGTCAGTTCCATCTTCACCAAAGATGTATCCGCCATAACCCGAAACTAAACCATACGTAAAGTAAAAGTCAGTCCATTTAGCTAAGAATCCTGTGTTTTTTCCTTCTTCTCCATCAAAAGCAAAACGTTCATCTTTAGCTAATTCTTCCAAATCTGCAAAAGTCGTTGGAGCTTCTTCTAATAGATCTGTATTGTAATACAATACTAATGTTTCAATAACAGCAGGTGCTCCATAGATTTTTCCATCTAAAGTAACTTGAGCTTTATCTGTTTCATTATATTGAGCATCATTTCCTAATGTTACTTCAGCGATATGTCCTTGTTGTCCTAAAGAACCCATTCGGTCATAAGATGACATCATGATATCTGGAGCATTTCCAGATGGACCATCAAGTGGCAATGCTTCTAATTGTTCAAACATATCACGTTCTGTTACTTCAATCTTAACCCCGTGTTCTTCTTCAAAAGCCCCTTTGATCTCTTCTACATAGTCAACGTAGCCTTGATCAACAGAAATTTGTAAAGTTGAGCTTTCAGCTTCATCTCCACCAGATGTTGAACTGCTGTCTGTCGCTTCTTCCCCACTTCCACAAGCTGCAAGAACCAACGCACTAGCAGACACCAAACCTAAAAGATATTTTTTCCAACCGGTCTTCTTCATTTTATTTATCCCCCTCAAATATGAGTTATTTTTGATTACATCCTTATTATCAGGCATAAGAACGCTTTCTGCAAACGTTTTCCGTATGTTACCGGTAACAGGATTCATTCAAGGGATTCATTCAAGGGATTTATCCAACCATTTAAAAAAAATGCCGTTCATAATTATTTCTTATAAACGGCATTTTTTATTTTCAATTAGAAGACTTTTTAATTTTGATACTTCTGTTCAATATTTTCTTCAATAAATTGAACAGCATCATCTGCCGCTTGTTGAGGAGATTTATTACCTGAAGCTGCATCAAAAATCATCGTTTCTGCTCCAGTCCACACTTCAGTCATCTCTGGGATATTCGGCATTGGAACAGCTGAATCAAATTGTTCAATCACGGCTTTAGACAATTCACTTCCAGTTTCACTGACCGTTGTTCTAGCTTCTTGATTAGCTGGAATCTCCGAAGTCAATTCATACAATGTTTCACTGTTTTCGGCATTTGTTACATAATCCAACCACTCTTGAGCTAACTCAGGATTTTTGGAATATTTACTGATGACCCATGCTACCCCACCAGCAAAGGGTTCATACTCTTCTCCATTTGGTAATGTAGGGATCGTTGAAACACCATAATTTATACCGGCTTCTTCATAACCACTCGCACCCCATGGTCCATTGATGACCGCTGCTGTTTTTCCACTGGTAAACAATTCATTCATAAAGTTCTCTGAACTCGTTGCATCCAACATTCCTTGCGGCCAAACATTTTGGTACCAATCGGTGATATATGTGATGCCTTCAACTGATTCAGGTGAATTCAGTCCGATATCTGACGGATCTGTTCCATTCTCGCCAAATACATACCCACCATAACCAGATAATAGACCTATATATTGATAAGCCGTTGTCCAGTTAGCTAAAAATGCGGTGTTCTTTCCTTCTTCGTTTTCAAATGCATATGTGTCATCTTCAGATAAGGCTTCAAGATCATCAAATGTTTCTGGTGCTTGTTCAATTAAGTCTTTGTTGTAATACATCACTAAGGACTCGATGACAAATGGTGCGCCATAAACTTTTCCATCAAGAGTCACTTGTCGTTGATCCATTTCATCATAACGCTCATCATCAGGCAAGGTGACTTCCGCTAAATGTCCTTGCTGACTCAAAGTACCTACTCTATCATAAGGAGCAATAAGTATATCCGAACCGATCTCAGCAGGACCGTCTAATGGCAAAGCGTCCATTCCATCAAACATATCACGCTCAGAAATTTCAATCTTTACATTGTGCTCTTCTTCAAAAGCTGGAATAATTTCATTAACATAATCGCTATACCTTGGATCCACATCAATAGTTAATGTGGTTGATTCTCCATCATCACTGGTCGACCCTGTTTCGTTCGACTCTTCTCCATTTCCACAAGCTGCCAACAACAGGGCACTCATAGATACCAAACCAATAAATCCTCTTTTCCACTCTTTCTTTTCCACACGATCTCCTCCTTATTCTGATGTAACTTTATTATCATACAACCAGCATTCTTTTGCAAACGTTACCATTTGATAGCGAAAAAAGACGCTCAATCTTTTCAGATAAGCGCCTGTATCATTTTTAGTTAAGCTTTGTAGATAGCAAATCCATTTTGTTTGATCGATAATAATTTATTATCTGAATAAGCTAAATTTTTAAGCAAGCTTTCTGGTTTTTGTTCTAAAACTAACTCTAAGTCTTTTTCACCTTGGTTAAAGTAGCAAATAATCTCTTCATTACCAAATTTCCTTTTGAAACCAACTACTTTTTCATCATCACGAATATCAAACCAGTCAATTTCTCCATAACTTAGCAGACCTTGATTGTTCTTTCTAAAAGCAATCAAATCTTTAGTGAAATCAAGCATATTGCTATCTTGTTTTTCCTCTTCCCAGATCATGCATTTACGGCAATCAGGATCATTGTGTCCATCCATCCCGATTTCAGTACCGTAATAAATACATGGCGAACCATGTTGAGTGAAGACAAATGCTAGCCCTGCTTTGGCTAACTGTTTATTATTATTGCTGATTGTCAATAAACGTGCTGTATCATGAGAATCTAGCATGTTGAACATCACTTCATTGGTTTGTTTGCGGTACAACATTAATTGTTCATTCAATCCGGCCACCATTTTACTTGCGGATATATTTTCTTTCATAAAGAAACTTTGAATGGTTTCAGTATACGCATAGTTCATGACCGCGTGGAACTCATCACCTTGCAGCCAACTTTGCGAAGAATGCCAAATTTCACCTAAAATATAAAAGTCCTCTTTTAAATCAATAGAAGCTTGATGGAATTTCTTCCAAAAATGATGATCGACTTCATTTGCAACGTCTAAGCGCCATGCATCAATGTCAAACTGATTGATCCAATAAGTGGTAACGTCTAATAAAAATTCTTGAACTTCAAGATTACGAGTATTTAATTTTGGCATATGTCCTGTAAATGCAAAAGTGTCATAACTTAGCTCGTTGACATTTTCTAGTTCTTCAACGGATAAATCTGCTAATGATTGAACAGGAAATTCATTGATATGGAACCAGTCTTTGTAACGAGAGTTTTCTTGGTTTTCTAAAACATCTTGCCACTGCATGGAATCCATTCCTAGATGATTAAAGACAGCATCCAGCATGACTCGAATACCACGTTTATGTGCTTCTTGAACCAATGTTTTAAAAAGTTCTTTATCTCCAAAATCAGGATCGATATCCAAATAGTCAATCGTATCGTATTTATGATTTGATTTAGCTTTAAAAAGTGGACAGAAATAAATACCATTGATTCCTAAATCAACTAAATAATCCAAATGATCGATGACACCTTGTAAGTCGCCGCCATAAAAATCATCACGTCCTGGATTTTCTTTGCTGCCCCATGGCAATGTACCTTCTGGATCATTTTTCTTATCCCCATTAGCAAAACGTTCTGGGAAGATCTGGTACCATACCGTTTCTTTTACCCATTCCGGCGTTTTAACTTGATCGATCTCATGTAAGTACGGCATTCTAAAAAAGGTATTCGCGTCTTCTAAGTATTCATCTGTAAATGGAAATACCCCGCGATCGCCATAAAGTACTTCGCTTTCATCAAAACCTTCTACATGGAAGCAATAAGCAATGCGCTTTGTTTTTTCATATGTTTCAATCATCCAATAATCATGGATATCCGTACTCGCTGTTAATTTCATAGGTTTGTCTTTCTTAAACCATTTTTCTGTTCCATGAGAATAAGGATCCCCACTGATCAAACTAACTTGTTTTGCATCTCCCTTTTTTGTTCTTAGACGGATATGAAAGTTATCAACCTCATATAAATAAGCATACTCGCTATCAGGTCTGTGGTAAATTGCTGCTGTTTCCATGTTATTTTTCCTCTTTTCATTAATTGTTGTCTTCATTTATTATAGTAGTAAACATTACTACATAGAGATAACCATTGTTCCATATGGACTTAAGTTTAGAGATTCCTCTTGTATACTATTTCCTTCATTTGTTAATTTAATGGTATAAGGTTGTGTGATCAGGTCTTTTATAGAAACGACTTGATTTTTTTCTGTCATATTGCAGCAAACGACTGCTTTAGATTTCCCTAACGTGCGTTCATAGCAATACGTTTCAACACTGCTTTCTAAAAGTTTGTACTTCCCTTCAATAAATAACGGTTCTTGCTTCAACTTTAATACAGCTCTGTAATACTGCAAAATGCTGGTTTCATCAGTTTCTTGATCCATCACATTGTATTTTTCTTCTTGATTAACGCCACTCCAAGGAAACTGCTTTGAGAATCCCGCATAAGTTGAATCGTCCCATTGCATGGCTCCTCTACTTACATCTTTGCTTCGCGCATTTAAGTGTTTTAAAGCAAATTCTTTTGAGTAACCTAATTCAAGTGCCGTTTCATAAAATAAATCTGCTCCAGGCAAAGC
The DNA here is from genome assembly GCF_000746825.1 of Carnobacterium inhibens subsp. inhibens DSM 13024. Classification (NCBI taxonomy): domain Bacteria; kingdom Bacillati; phylum Bacillota; class Bacilli; order Lactobacillales; family Carnobacteriaceae; genus Carnobacterium; species Carnobacterium inhibens. Next base: position 613,696 of record NZ_JQIV01000006.1, read on the forward strand.
AAATTGTTCTATTGTTTCAATGACTAAATTTTTCATTCCAATTTCTTCGCCATTTAGCAAGAAAGGAATCCCTTTTTGTAAATACATCAATGTGGATAACATCTTACTGCTATTGTCCCGGTACTGTTTATCATCTCCAAAACGTGAAACGGCACGAGCCATATCATGATTGTTCCAATACAACACAGGTCCGCCAACTGTTGCTAGTTCTTCTTGCCATTGCGCCATAGTCTGTTTGAATTTTATTAGATCGAGCTTTCCATGTTGCAAATTTAATGGCAGCCGTTTATCTTTTGTCTGTTCTGTTTCTGGAAAGTAACGAAAAGTGATAACACTGTCACAAACTTCATTGATAGGATCTGTATAGTTTTTTGCCAATTCAATACTTGCGGATGCCGCTTCTCCTACTAGAAACACATCTGGATGATCTTTGCGAATACGCTGACTAAACTCTTTCATGTAATCCATCGTTTTTGGCAAATTAGCGTAATAGTTCTCTGCCAAAACAATATCATTAGGATTTGCTATATCTACATCAGGAAAACCGGCTTGTTTGTCAACATGAATAAAGGCATCCAATCTCAAAGCATCGATTCCTTTTTTTAGCCAAAAATCAGCACAATCAGCCATTGCCAATCGGACTTCAGGATTTTCCCAGTTTAGATCCGGCATTTCTTTTGCAAACAAATGAAAGTAAAAAGAGTCTCCAAGCGGTTCTTTTTCCCAAACAGAACCACCAAAAAAAGAACCCCAATTATTGGGTACTGAACGATTTTTTACTGGTTCATGCCAAATATAATAATCTCGGTATAAGTTATCTGGCCCTTTTAAAGCTTCTTGAAACCAAGGATGTTGATCTGAGGTATGATTCAATACAAAATCAAGCATGACTTTGATGCCTCGTTCATGAGCTTCTTCAATCAACTTTTCCATATCCAACATCGTGCCAAATTGATCATCAATAGCATAATAATTTGCAACATCATATCCGTTATCCACCTGAGGGGAAACAAAAATTGGATTCAACCAAATCATATTTACTCCAATTGATTGGATATAATCCAATCGTTGAATGATTCCTTTTAAATCACCGACTCCATCGTCGTTTGTGTCTTGAAAACTTTTAGGGTATATCTGATACACAACTGTGTTCTCCCACCACTTTTCTTGCATTTTACTCAACCCACCTTTAATTGTGCTAAATTCCTTTTCACTCAATAGCTTACAGAATCCAGAAAGCACTTACAATTAAAAATCGGTTGTTACCGGTAACAACTTCATTGATCACCTTTTTAATCATTCATTTTCAGGCTGGGCATCATAAGCAAATACAATGGTCCCATATGGAGCAAATGTGATCGCATCTTTATCAATTGAATTGCCTTCATTCTGCAGTATGACTTTCCAACCAGATTTTGAAATCCCATCCTCTTGAATGTGTTCTTCGGTGTCCGATAAATTACAACAAACAATCGCACGCTGGCCTTCATAAGTTCTTTCATAAACATAAAGGGTATCTTTGGTCTCATGTAAAGTAAATGAGCCATTTATAAATAAAGGTGTTTTTTTCAATTTCAGTAATGTTTGATAATACATTAAGATACTTTTTGGATCTTTTTGTTGAGCTGCTACATTGTACTTTTCTTCCACATTTACTCCGCTCCATGGTTCGACAGTTGAAAAACCAGCAAATGTTGCATTATCCCATTGCATAGCTCCTCGACTAACATCTCGTCCAGTATGATTTAATTCTTTTAGAATGTGTTCTTCAGAATAGCCTAATTGCTTTGCTTTCTCGTAAAAAGGAACAGCTCCTGGCGTGTCAAAATGATTCCGATCGTTATAGTGCAAATTGCGCATACCAATCTCTTCGCCATTGAAAATAAATGGAATTCCTTTTTGTAGATACATTAAAGTTGCCAGCATTTTACTGCTATTGTCTCTAAACTGTTCGACATTTCCAAAGCGCGAAACTACTCTAGGCATATCGTGGTTGTTCCAATACAATACAGGACCACCAAACGGATCCATTTTATCTTGCCAAGCTGACATTACCTCTTTAAAAGCCTTTTTATTTAATCGACTTGATTGCATATTGAATGGCAATCGCGGATCTTTCATCGTCTCATCTTCAGGAAAAATAAGAAAGGAAACCACGGCATTGCACATATCATTTTCAGGATGCGTGTATTGGAATGCTAGGTCTACATCTGCTGAAGCCGCTTCGCCTAAAATAAAAATATCCTTTTTTACTTTTCGCAGATCCATTGATAAATTTTGAACGTAGTTTTTGATATTAGGCAAAAAAGCATTGATTTTTTGAGCAGATACTAATTCTTGTCCATTTTCCATTTCTACTTGATAAAAATCATCAGCCTTATCCATATGAATAAATGCATCTAGACGAAAACCATCTACTCCATGGTCCAACCAAAATTTCCCAACATCTAAGATTGCTTTTTCAACTTCTGGATTATCCCAATTTAAATCCGGCATTTCTTTTTTAAATAGATGAAAATAATACTGATCTCCAACCGGTTCCTTTTCCCATACTGAACCTCCAAAAACAGAGACCCAGTTATTTGGCAAATGACCACCTTTTCGTGCATCTTCCCAAATATAAAAATCACGATACGGATTTTCTGGTCCTTTTAACGCTTCTTGGAACCAAACATGCTGATCAGAAGTATGATTGACCACTAAATCAAAAATAACTTTCAGCTCTCTTTTATGTGCTTGTTCAATCAATTCAATAGCATCTTCTACTGTTCCAAAAATTGGATCGATCGTATAATAGTCTGATACATCGTATCCATTATCAACTTGTGGAGATGTAAAAATTGGGTTAAGCCAAATGGCGGTAACGCCTAATTGTTGAATGTAATCTAATTGTTGAATCAGCCCTTTAAGATCTCCAAGGCCATCTCCATTTGTGTCTTTAAAACTCCTTGGGTAAACTTGATAAAAAATTGATTCTTTCCACCAATCTGTTTCTTTCATTACACTCACTCCTCTATTCATTTATAGAAGCTGATCACCATTATTGTATGGAAACAAAAAAAAGATTGCCACTTTTATGATTATTACTTTGTTTTAAGAAAGCATTAAAGTTAGCCTATTCTAATAAACATCTTAGAAATAAGAATGAATCTAGATTTTAACCATTAAAAATGGTAATCTTTGAGTAATTACAATAGGCGTACGCCTATATAGAAAGAGGTAGGATAATGACAAGTATGAGTATTGCAGGTAAAACTGTTGATGCATGGGAAAAAGAAATTCCCCAATTAAAAGACATTCTTTCATTAAAAGAAATCTTTTGGATTAACTCGGCTAAATTGCCTTTTGAAGAGGCTTCAAAATTAGTACCCTATACAAAAGAGAATATCAATGATGCAGAAGCACGCTTAAACCGATTTGCTGCTTATTTAAGAATTGATTTTCCAGAAACTGAAGTATCTAAAGGGATCATTGAATCACCTTTATCCTCTATTCCTTCTATGAAAGAGTACCTTGAAACGGTTTACCATTCTTCAATACCTGGTACCTTTTTATTAAAAAGAGACGATACCTTACCGATTGCTGGAACAATAAAAGCTCGTGGAGCGATCTATGAAGTATTGAAACATGCTGAAACATTAGCTTTAGAACATGGCTTATTGAAAAGCTGGAATGAGGACTATTCACTATTTGCAACGGAAGCCTTTAAAACCTTTTTTTCAAATTACAAAATTGCTGTAGGAACGACTGGAAATCTCGGCATCAGTGTAGGAACAGTTGGCGCTATGTTAGGCTTTGACGTGACAGTACATATGTCTGTAGAAGCCAAACAGTGGAAAAAAGATTTATTGCGTTTTCGTGGGGTAACAGTTATTGAGCACGAATCAGATTTTACAAACGCAGTAAAAAAAGGACGCGAACAATCCGATTTAGATCCAATGAGTTATTATGTTGATGATGAACATTCCATTGAATTGTTTTTAGGTTATACAGTTGCAGCCAATCGTTTGCAAAAACAATTAGAACAAGAAAATATCCTTGTAGATGAAAATCATCCTTTATTTGTTTATTTGCCTTGTGGCATCGGTGGTTCACCAGGCGGAATTAGTTTCGGATTAAAACAAATCTATGGTGATAATGTGCATTGTTTCTTTGCTGAACCAACTCACGTTCCGTCCATGACAATGGGTTTGATGACTGGAAAATTCGATCAAGTATCTGTTAAAGATTTTGGTTTAGACGGACTAACCGTTGCTGATGGTTTAGCCGTTCCTCGAACTTCAAAACTAGTAGCGAATATAATGAAACATTTCTTTAGCGGTTCTTATACTATTGATGACTTTGAAACAAATCGCTTGTTGAGTGCTCTCATTGACAAAGAAAAAATTTATTTAGAGCCTGCAGCTTTAGCTGGTGTACCGGGTGCTTTACGATTATGCCGATCTGAAGAAGGCAAATCTTATTTAGAAAAACATGATTTAACAGACAAAATGGATCAAGCTACACATATTGCTTGGGCAACCGGGGGAAGTATGGTTCCTAAAGACGATATGGATCAATTTTATGAAGTTGGCTTACAATCTCACGCAATCGCAACACCTAGATAAAGAGCTTTTCTAATAATAAATAGCACTAAAAAAACCTCCAGAATTTTTATACTTCTGGAGGTTTTAAGGTTCTACATAAAGAAGATCGGAGACTTTTCGTTACCGAAAAGTTTTCCATACTTTACTAAATAGTGTTTGCTGCTATCGCAAAGCTGCCTAGTTCATAATTCGGTAAAAAAAATGGCGTGAAATGGTGAATAGACACTCTATAGTTCAGGTTCTTTAACAATATTTGAGTAATAATGTCGAATAGACGCACTATAGTGTAGATTTTCTAATAAAATTCGAGTTGAAATGTCAGATAGATGCACCGTACTTCATATTCCTTAACAAAATCTGAGTTGGAATGTTAGATAGACACTCTATAGTTCAGATTCCTTAACAAAATTTAGCTAAGAATGTCGAATAGACACGCTATAGTTCAGATTCTCTAACAAAATTCGACGAAGAATGTCGGATAGAAAGAGAGATTCGTCTTCTTAACGCTCCCGCAGAATAAAACAAAAAAATAACCCTATAATAGTTGAGGAATAACATTATTCCCGACAACTGCTATAGGGCTATTATTAATAATTAGGCAAAAACAGATAAAGCTTGTGGCAATACTTCTATTTCTAGAGGGAAGGTCTGGCCTTTGTCGCCGTCAACTGTACAATTTATTTCCTTATCTATATCTTCCAACAAACGTATTTTTGCTTTTTTAAAAGAGCGATGTTCCAATTGATCTTTCGTGTATTCTTTGTTTTGAAACAATTCGGGCACTAAGCTTAATTTTTCTTTAGCAGTCGTTTCCTTTAATGTAACTAAATGAATCAAGCCGTCATCGATAGCTGCTTCAGGAATAATTGTACCTACACCACCGACAAAGTTACTCATAGCAATCAAGAGCAGGCTGTACTCGGCTGTCCATTTTTCTCCGTCAATATCTAATTCAAAAGTATAGGTTTCATCATTTCTTAATGCCTTGATGCCTTCTATCAAATAAGCAAATACGCCAAATTTTGTTTTCATATCGACATCTACTTCTTGAACGGACTCAGGTATAGGACCAACGGAAGTCGAACTGATAAAATACCGGTCATTCAACTTTCCTACATCGATTTGCTGAACGGTTAATTGTTCTAATGAATCGATAGCCTTTTCCGGATTCATTGGAATACCTATAGCTCGAGCAACATTATTGACCGTTCCAAGCGGAATGATTCCTAATGGCAGTTTAGACTCATGTAACATCAAACCATTCACCGCCTCACTAACAGTCCCATCTCCTCCCAAAACAAAAACAGCTTCATAATCATTTAAAGCAGCTTCTTCAGCAAATTCTTTAGCATCTCCTGATTTTTTGGTTTTTTTGATGCCAAATTCAGAAGCAACTGCTTTTAATTGTTCTTTTAATTGTTCAGTATAGTTCTCAGACTCTTCTGCACCTGAAGAAGGATTTACGATAATCATAGCTTTAGTCATGGTGATCCTACTCTCATATCTAAATTTTAATATCAACAAGATTTATTGTTCAGTGGTTGTTCCTCTTACAATAAGCTCAGGTGTGAAAAACAATTCCCCTTGAGAAGCATTTTTCTTTTCAATTTTATTTAGTATCATTTTAGCACAAGCTTCACCCATTTTGATAACAGGCTGTTTTACAGTAGTCAATTGCGGAAATGCAATTTGATCCAAAAACACACCATCATGTCCAATGATCCCAAAATCAGAAGGGATTTCTCCGCCCATGCTAAGGATCCCCCGTTGTATCCCTATAGCTAAGCGATCTGAGCTGCAAATAAATAGTGTGCTAGGTTCAAAAATATTCCAGTTTTCTTTAATAAAATCAGCTGCATAACGTGAGCGGTTTTCAAATCGTCGAATCTCTGGATCCAATTTATTTTTTTGAATTGTAGATATGTATCCATTCTCTCTTGAATATTCAAAAGGTTCTTTTACATCGATTCCAATATAAATAATCTTTTTATAACCTAAATCGATTCCATATTGAGTAGCACATGCGATACCTTCTTTATTATTTGAATCAACAAAATCATATCCGTGTCGATTTTCACCAAATAATACAACCGGTTTTGTGGCTCCACTGATCCATTCGTAATCATTTTCACGCATGCCGCACATAATGTACCCATCACAGGATCCAATGTCAAAGTTGTTTTTAGTGACCAATTGTAAAGAATAATGTCGATTGTCTAGCTCTCTCGCGATTCCAGTTAATAAATGCATATAATACGGTTCAGTTGTGTCCATTTCTTCCAGGATAAATAGTTTAATAACTTGCGTGCGATTGTTTACTAATGCTTTCGCAGCAACATTTGGTCGATAGTTGAGTTCTTCCATCGCTTCAAATACAAGTACTTTCAACTCATCTGTAACCTGCTCAGGATGATTGATTACTCTTGATACAGTCATTTTTGATACATTTGCTTTTTTAGCAACATCATTGAGGGTTGACATTAGATGCTCCTTTCACATAATTTATATACTTTATAACTTCTAGTTCGTACACTTTAGTATCCATAGTATAGAGAATCCATTTTTATATCAATCTAGCTCCTATTTTTAAAAACTATATGCGAATAAAAAATCACCCTTATCAGGTGATTTTTCAGTAACTATTCTATCCTTATACAGGAAATGTAGAATGAGTTGTTTCATCTCTCTTTTGTTGACATTCAGGGCAAATTCCATAAATTTCTAATCTATGACGCTTCACTTCAAAACCCGTTAAATTCGTTGTTACTTCACCGATATCTTCTAATCCAGGGTAATAAAGATCTTCGATTCTACCACAAATCTCACAGATTGCATGGTAATGTTGTGCAGATGTAAAATCAAATCGGCTTGAAGCATCGCCATAATTCATCTCGTCTACAAAACCAACTTTAGTAAATAAGCGTAAATTATTATAAACGGTAGCAACACTCATATTAGGAAATCTTGAGGCTAAAGCCTGATAGATTTCATCAGCTGTTGGATGATTATCATTTTCAATTAGATATTCTAATATTCCATAACGTTGTGGTGTGATACGGATATGGGCTCTTTTTAATTTTTCAATCGACTGGGCTACTAAATGATTTGAAGTCATCTTTCTCCTCCTCTCAAAATCAATTAGCTAAAATTTGTTTATAAACTGATATAAAATTTAATTATCACTTAATACTTATTATCATCTTATAATAAGTGTTTACATTTTAATAATAACTTTTCTGTTCAAACTTTGCAAATAAATCCTAGTCCTTTCCTTACAGGAAAGATTGCACTTATAAGATAAGAGTTTTACAATAGTAATGATTTTACTTTTTTAAGGAGGCAATTATTTATGTTAAACCATACTCAAAGTGACCGCTTAGCTTTAGAAGCAAATAAAGTCATTGTAGGAGGAGTCAATAGTCCCAGTCGTTCATTTAAAGGTGTTGGCGGAGGAAATCCTGTCACGATGGATCATGGAGATGGAGCTTATTTATATGATGTTGACGGAAATCGTTACATCGATTACTTAGCCGCATATGGTCCTATTATTACAGGATTCAATCATCCACATATTGTAAAAGCGATTAAACATGCTGCAGATACAGGTGTTTTATTCGGGACTCCTACAGAACATGAAGTCATTTTTGCAAAAATGCTGACGGAAGCTATTCCCTCAATGGATAAAGTGCGTTTTACCAATTCTGGAACTGAAGCCGTTATGACAACGGTTCGAGTCGCACGAGCGTATACAGAACGTGAATTGATTGTAAAATTCACAGGTCAATACCATGGTCACTTCGACCTTGTATTGGTTGAAGCAGGCAGCGGACCAGCTACTTTAGGAACCACAGATTCTGGCGGCATCACAAAAGGAACATCTAAAGAAGTCATTACTGTACCGTACAATGACGTTGAATCCTATAAAGCGGTTATGGAAAAATGGGGAGATCAAGTAGCAGCTGTTTTGGTTGAACCGATTGTCGGAAACTTCGGGATGGTTGCTCCAAAACCAGGATTTTTAGAAGCAGTCAATGAAATTACACATGAATATGGAGCATTGGTGATTTACGATGAAGTAATCACGAATTTCCGTTTCCATTATGGTGCGGCTCAAGATATGTTAGGTGTCGTTCCTGATTTAACTGCCTTTGGCAAATCAATTGGTGGCGGATTGCCTATCGGAGCATATGGTGGACCAACTCGTATTATGGATACTGTAGCTCCTCTTGGACCCGCTTACCAAGCCGGAACAATGGCTGGAAATCCTCTTTCCATGCAAGCTGGAATTGCCTGTCTAGAGGTTTTACAAGAACCTGGTATTTACGAAAGAATGGCTGATTTTGCTGTTCAGTTAAAAGAAGCTTTATTAGAAGCGGGAGAAAAATACGATATTCCTACTGTGGTTAACCAAATTGGCGGATCATTGACAGTCTACTTTTCAGAACATCCAATCGAGGATTATGCTGATGCAGAAAATACAGATACCGAGCGTTTCGGAAAATTCTTTAAAGCGATGTTAGATGAAGGTATCAATTTAGCTCCAAGTAAATATGAAGCTTGGTTTTTGACTATCATGCATACTCAAGAGGACATAGATGAAACAAAATGTGCTATAGATAGAGCATTTTCTAAATTAGTTTAATCCTTAAAGTTGCCCTTTTTCTTATTCTCTCAATTTTCAGACTATTTACGCTAAACTCTTTGCTTATTCTAGGCAAAGAGTTTATCATTGAAGTACAACTATCAATAAACGGAGTGAACTTAATTTATGAGAATCGGAGCACGAACGCTCAAAACAGGGATAGCGGTAGCTCTTTCCTTAGCTATTCCTTTATTATTCAATTTTCCATCAGGCAGTGTTTTAGCTGCGATTTCAGCAATTTTTGCTTTGCAGCCTTCTGTCAAGCAATCTATAAAAACACTGAAAGATCGTATTATAGCTAACTTGATTGGTGCATTAGTTGCGATCTGCATAACACTGACATTGGGAAATCATTTTATCATTGTAGGAGTTGCCGCTTGTGTCTTGATCGCTATATTAAACAAGATGAATCTTAGCAGTGTGATTGGCTTAGCTACAGTTACGTTGATTGTTATCATGCAGACGACTGAAGATAACTTTATTCTTTATGCCACTATAAGGGTGGCTGCTACAATTATGGGAGTTTTTATCGCATTTTTGGTGAATACTATTTTGTTCCCGCCTAAATACGAAGAAAAATTGTACCACGTTACAGACTATTCAACTACTGAGATCATGAAATTTCTACGTGCCAGTGTTCGGAAAAACAGCCAATATCCTGTTCTAAAAAAGGACCTGAAATGGATCAAGTCAGAGTTGAATCGTATGGATGTATACCTTTCCCTGTTTAAAGATGAAGGTCTGCTCACAAGAAAAAAAGACCGTGTACAAAAATTGCGTAAAGTTGTTGTTTACAGACAAATTATTGAGACTACGAAAGAAGCTTATAATTTATCGCACACATTTCATAGTTACGAAAACTCATTCAACCATTTTCCAAAAGATTTGCGTATTCTGATACGTGAACGTCTAGAAACATTGTTAACGGCGCACGAACAAATATTGCTAAAATTTAATGGACGTGTTTCACCCGACAGCGTAAATTTCATTTCATATAAAGCACCACTTCGAAAAGAGTTTATGCAATCTTTCTTTGATGAAGCAAGTTTAGAAGAATATATGCATGACGATTATGGCCAAAGCAATGCCGTTATTCATATCATGTCTAGTATTTTAAAATATGAAGAACATTTAGAGCACTTAAATATCTTAGTCAGCAGCTATAAAGGAAACGATTGGAATCCTGATACTGAAATTTCAAATATTGAGCACGTTGAACAATAATAGTACTCAATCCAAACAAAAAAGAGAAGCAATGATTGAATTCATTGCTTCTCTTTTTTTGCAGTTTTTTTACATTCCGCTCGTAGTATCTATTTTTTGATCGAGCGACTCTTCGAATAATGTACTATATAGATCCGTTCCCTCAGTATTCAATGTTCTTCCATTTTCTGATAATGTGCTTTCTAAAGCTACACCATCCGCTTCTAATTTTTCCAGATAACGTTCATGAAGATCAAAACTGATCCATCCGTTGTCTTGAATGGTCGACAACATTTCATTTAAATAAGAAGTGTAGTCAAGTGTTCTTGAATTATTGTTCCCTTTTTCGCTGCTGCTTGGATTTGGAGAAATAAACACAACTAAAGATTCAGGTAAAGCATCTTTAATAGCTTCATAATTCATAGCTAAATATTCACTAGAGTCAACCAAACTAATGTCTAACTTTTGATCAGCATAAGCTGGTAATTGAAAGAAAATAACATCAGGTTTTGTTTCTGCGAGTTCCACTACTTTATTTTCACTGATCAGTTTATAAGAATCATAATCAGGATTTACCAAACGATTTACTTTTATCGTTTTATTCGCTTGTTCATTTATGTATTGTTCTGCTTCAGAGATCCATTGTTCTTCTTCAGCGATATCTCCATAAAAACTTACTGAAACTTCTTCTTCTTTTACCAAGCTGACATACTTTATGTAATCCATTACAGACATTTCTTGACGACTATTTTCATAGTTAGCCAACTGTTCTGCTGTATCTTCTTTCGTACTTCCTAGTTCTTGTTGGTCTGTTTGTTCTGAAACAGCCATTAATTCTTTTTGCTGCTTTTTAGAATAATTCATTCCGAAAAGGATCACTCCAGATGCTAAAATAACCAGCAGAACAATAGCAAATCCGCCTTTTTTAGACATATTTATTCACTCCTTAAAATCAAACTTTGTTTTTTATTGACTTCTTCTGTACGTCATCTTTCAACAGTTTACCATATATTCGATAAGATTCACTACCCTTTTTAGTAAAGAATAAAGAGGCTCCAAAGATTTGGAACCTCTTACCCCTTTTACTCATTCAAGAGAACTTGCTCTCATCTTATCCAGTATAAGCTCATTGCTTAAGTGATAACTGTTGATAGCGTTTGTACCATATGTCAACATACTCTTTTGAGAAAGGACCTTTTTCTTCATTGATCCAATCTACTAAGATTTTCACGTTTTCTTTTAATATATGGTCAATATCATCAGGGTAACTCCACTTTTTGCTATGATCTTCATACTCATCTACATCCAATAAGCGTTTTTCGCCATCAGGAAAGACTTTGATATCTAAATCATAATCAATATACTTCAAACCTTCTTCATCTAGTGTGTAAGGCGAAGCAAGATTACAATAGTAAGAAACACCATTATCTCTTATCATTGCAATGATATTGAACCAATAATGCTTATGGAAATAAACAATCGCTGGTTCTCGAGTTAGCCATCTTCGGCCATCCGATTCCGTTACTAGAGTATGATCATTTACTCCGATTAACGATTGATCACTTGTCTTAAGTACCATTGTATCTCTCCACGTGCGATGTAAACTGCCATCATGTTTATAGCTTTGGATCGTGATGTATTCTCCTTCTTTTGGAATATGCATCCCTAACCCAACTTTCTTTTTCTCGCATAAAATCGCAAGAAATTAGTAAATAATAAACCAGAGAATGCCTAAGCACTCGACTCGTATTTATTATATCACAACTCTTAATCTTTATAGTATAAAACCAAATAAATAATGAAAAAAAAATGAGAAAAAATTGATTTAAGAGCAAGATTCCTTTATTCACACAAAAACCCACTCATTTTTTCAATAAATACTGAAAAAATGAATGGGTACTTTTTCGAATTAGTTGTGATTAAACTTAGAAAGATAACTTTGCCACATTTTTGTTTGTGGACCGGGAAATGTATAGTGGTCAAAATCAGAAGGATGCACCCAATAACAATTTTCAGGAATGAACATAGGCTCTTCTTCTTTTACTACCTGTCCATAATAGACAGCTACAAACCATTTTAAATGACTAAAAATATGTTGAACTTCATCAAATGGTTGCTCCATTAACGTTGGCTTGACGGCATATTTTGCCTCTAGCTCAGCCATTACATTTTTTATAACCTGTTCTGTTTTATTTTCATCAGTTACTCCAGTTAAGGTTCCCTTTTTAATTTCTGCTTCATGAGTGACAGATTCTTCTTCAATTAAAGGAAAGGTCCACATATTAGCCAGCAATCCATTTTCTGGCCTCTTTTCTAGCAAAAATGCACCCTCTGCATTTTTAATGATCGCCCCTACATAATAAACTGGTTTGGCTTTTTTCTTTTTACTTTTTACAGGGTATTTATCCCATGTTCCATTTTGATACGATTGATTAAATTCTTTAACCGGGCTTAATTCAGGATGGTAATTTTTAGGTGTACAAATACTTGAACCCAAGTCCATAAATGCTTGATTAAAATCGCCTGGTTTATAGGGATCAATCAGTTCTCGCATAATAGCTTCAAAAATTTTGCGGTTGCCCGGTTTAGCAATATCGGCATCAATTTCAAATAAGCGACTCAATACGCGCATAACATTTCCGTCAACTGCAGGTTCTGGCAAACCAAAAGCCATACTTGCGATTGCTCCAGTAGTATAGGGTCCGATTCCTTTTAATTTACTGATTTCTTTAGGGTCTTTAGGCATTTCGCCATCGTAATCTTCCATGATTTGTTGGGCTGCTTTTTGCATATTACGAACTCGTGAATAATAGCCTAACCCTTCCCAAGCTTTTAACAACACATCTTCATGCGCATTTGCTAATGCTTCTATCGTTGGGAAATTATTCATGAAATTCAAGTAATAAGGGATAACCGTATCTACCCTTGTTTGTTGCAGCATGATCTCAGAAACCCAAATACGGTAAGGATCATTATTTTTACGCCAAGGCAGATCTCGTTTTTCAATATCATACCAACTTAAAAGCGTTTCTCTAAACCGATTGATTTTTTCTTGTGGCCACATGGGTATACCATGAAGTATTTTTTGCTCTTTTTCATCTATCTTCGATTCTATTTCTGTCATTCGTCCTCTTCTTCCATTTCTTTTTCATTGATATACTGCGTGATTAAATCTCCTGCAAAACCTTTTTGAAACAAGGCACTTTTAACTTTTTGAATCTTTTTAGATCCCGTTAATTTGGATTGTTTACGCCAAATTTTATCACCTTGTGTTTTTAATGCATCATATTCATCGTCATCTTCTTTTTCGGTTGTGATCTGCTCCAATACTTGAGTGATCACATCTGATTGAAATCCTTTTTGCATCAAATTTTGACGGATTTTATTGCTTGTCTCTCTTGAAGAATGTTGTGAGGAGCGACGCATAACTTTTTCTGCTAGCGCAACACCATTTTCCACCATTTGATCAAATGGATACTGTTCCATCGCTTCTTCGATTGTTTCCTCTTTAACTCCACGTTTTTTCAATTCTCTTTTTATCACGTAAGGCCCCTTTCCGCTAACATTTGCAGCGGTTCTTGTATAACTTTCAGCATACATTAAATCATTTAAGTAGCCTTGTTCTTTTAATTGTTCAATCACTTGATCAGCTGTTTCACCAGTAAACTCATGGGCAATCAAATCATCTTTAATTTCTTTTATTGAGCGCAAAGAATAATTCAGATATACTAGTGCTCTCGTATAAGCTTTACGGTAGCCATCTTCTATTTCTAATTGCTGCCGGAAGGTCTTTGAAATTTCCATCCCTTTGTGCAAAATATGTTTAATTAAAATAGCTTCATCAACAGGAAAAGCATATTCTTCATCTAAATAAATATTGTAGCGTCCTTTTCGTTTCTGCGCTTCAATTTTTGTAATCTTAGGCAATGTTGATGTTGAAGATGCCTGCTTTTTACTCTCTTTTCCATTTATCATAGACTCACACTCCTGCCTCAGTCTTTCTATTATAGCATAAACCGAATACAAACACACGTTCGAAAAACCAGTATTACATAAGTAGATGCATAACAAAAGCGGCACTGACCTAAGTCGGAGCCGCTTCTTTTTTTATTTTTTAATTTGGAAAATCTCTTTTTGGATCATTTCTTGGTTGGCCAGATAATGTGCTACCATCAAAATTAGGTAAATCTAACTCTTCTTGGTTTTGTGAACTTGGCCCAGTTGGTTCATCTTTTGGTACTGAACCTGTTGGAGGCGTTCCTTGTAATGGATTGTCATTAGGATCGTACTCTTGATGATTTAATGGATCAATAGGAGGAGTCACCACGTCTCTAGTATCGTCTCTTCGATCTTGTTCTTTGCTAAAAGCACCATTCGTAAAGTCGTCCTCTTGATTGTCTTGCAATCTAGGATTTTCTTCATTTCTAATCGAGTCTGCCATTAAATCATCTTCCTCAATCGTTTCAGGTACAATAGTTTCTGTTAAACCTGATTGTACTTTTGTATCTTCGTTTAAACTTTCCGTATCTGGAAAATTAGTTTCTAGTGGTACTTCTGCATTATTTAAGCGATCATCGCCATCATTAGCTAAAGTATCATCATCTGTTGGTTGAGAAGCATTTTTTTCTACACGTACTCCCTCACCAGCTTGTCCCACAACTTGGTTTGATGTTTCCTTAGGTTCTTGTGTCACTTGATTACTTGAATTTGATCCGGTGGTTTCATCTGAAAGTACAATGTATTCTCCAGCTTTCAAAGAATCAGCATATTGAGCTGCACTAGTCGAATCAACTCCGAATTTTTCTAATTGTGCATTATCGTCTGCGTCTGTATCAGCAAACATATCTTTAAGTTTGTCCCAAGCAGATTTTTCATCATCTTGTTCAGTTGAAACTTTGTTTACTTCTACACCTGATTGCTCTTTAATTGCTGAAAAGTTTTGATTAGTTGTAACAATTTTTATACTGTCACTAGAATGACCTTGTGCTAATAATTGTTCTACACAGGCTGATGTTTCTTGTACATTTGAAAATGAACCAACGACTACTTTACTCATACTTAACACTCCCTTTTATGATTATCGACTTTACATAACGATTTACTATTTCCTATAACTAACTTTAACAAATGAAAAATAAGTTATCAAAATAGACGACTTGAAATGAACTCTAAAGCTCATTTAGTTGCAATTTAACGAAAGTTAAGAATCAATTTTAGCCATTTATGACTACTCCACCATTAACATGTAAAACTTGACCAGAAACATAACTAGAATCTGTACTTGCTAGATAGACATATGTTGGTGCCAATTCGTAGGCTTGACCGGCACGTTCAATTGCTCCGCCTTTGCCCCAGCTCTCTAATTGTTCCTCTGTAAATGTTGCGGGTATAAGTGGAGTCCATATTGGACCTGGTGCTACCCCGTTTACACGAATTTTTTTATCGATTACTTCACTATTTTGTGAAAGTGACCTTGTAAAAGCAGTAATTGCCCCTTTAGTAGCTGAGTAATCAAGTAAATGTTCACTTCCACGGTAAGCAGTAATAGATGTCGTATTGATGATAGCCGCTCCTTGAGACAAGTGTGGCATTGCTGCTTTAACAAAATAGAACTGACTAAAAATATTGGTTCTAAATGTCCGGTCCAATTGCTCCTCTGTTATATCGCCAATTTTTTCTTGAACGTGTTGTTCTCCTGCATTATTGACGAGAATATCTAAATGACCCCATTCTTCCATTACTTTAGAAACAACTTCTTGTGCATATGATTCTTGACCTACATCACCTTTGAATACTAAAGCTTTGCGCCCGATCTTTTCAATTCGATTTTTCGTGTAATTCGCATCGTCCTCAGATTCCAAATAGCCGATAGCTACATCTGCACCTTCTTTTGCAAAAGCAATGGCTACAGCTTGACCGATTCCACTGTCCCCGCCTGTAATAATAGCAGTCTTGCCTTCCAACTTACCCGCTGCTTTATAATTAGGATCTTCCGTTTGCGGTTCAGGATTCATGTTCCCACTATCATCATTGATCAAGTAATCTTTTTTAGGCTTTTGAGTTTCATTTTCATTAGTTGTCATGGTTATTCCCTCCTTGATTTTTTCTACACAACTAGCATATCAACTTAAGAAAACGAATACAAATAAGAAGCCTTGTCCTAGTTTGGATTACAGCGTAGAACTTGCTTCCAATTAACGCTTGTTACCTGATCTGAAACTTAGGCAAAGCTCACGTTAAATACGTAGTTAAAAAAGGGTCAGAACACAAAACAGAGGCTGGAACTATTGTCCCAACCTCTGTTTTCCGTTATTTCGATTATTTTTCTTCCTCATCTTTTTGAATAGACTTTCCGCCTGCTTCTTCATAGTTATCACTATAATAAGCATCACTTTCAAGTTGTTCAGAATTTTGCTCTGGCTTCGTTTCTTCTGATTTTCCAGACCCATTTATATGAGTTGGATCAAGTGAAGAACTTCCGCCATCCACTACACCTTTACTGATATTGTCAGGATATACATGTCCTTCATTTTCAGCAATGACTGTCGATTCATCTCCAGTTAACTCAGGATCTGATTCAAGAGAAGAGCCGTTTACTTCATTCGATGTTGGAGCGTTTTTACTATCTGTTTGCTTTTCGTTTACTGTATTAGGACTAATTGATCCTTCTGTAGCTGTATCCATATTTTCCTTATCTGGAGCTGTAACAGGATTTCCTTCAATGTCTTCTCTTGAAGATTGAGCCTTAGTCGGGTCAAATTGTTCTCCTTCACCAGGGACAGCATCCGTTTTTTCTTTAGTTGGAGCTTTAACCGGATCTTTTGCTATGTTTGCTTCTGCTGCACTCTCATCAGTGTTTGTTCCATTTAGAACTTCTTGATTTACTTGAGATAACTGTTGAGAATTTGACGGACCAGCACTGTTAACTAAAATAACAATTTCGCCATTTTCTAACGCTTCTGTGTAGTGTTCTCCAGAATCTTCTGCGATACCGTATTCTTCAAATGGGCTAGAAGCTTCTTCAGAATTGTAACGACCAAAACTAAATGATTCTTTTAATTTTTCCCAAAGTGACATTCCTTCTCCTGGATCAACCGAATCGACTTCAACCATCGTTAGATCTTCTAATTCATTTTCATGTTTTTCATTTGTTACAATAACGATCTCTTCAGCCACGTAACCTTCATTGATTAATCGTTCTACTGCACTTACTGTTTCTTCTTTTGTTGTGTAAGTTCCTTCAACTCTTCTATCCATTTGAATTCACGCTCCATTTCGTATTAGTAATGCTGAAAGTCATCCTCTTATCTTCAAAGTTGCTAGTGTTAAGATTATTTCATACATCCTTAATGTATCTTTATGATAGCAAAATTTAATATCTCAAGCAAAGAAGAAGCCTTTATTCACGGTATGAATTGAGTTTTTCCATTTTATTGGATAAAAAATTCTTCATCTACAACGATTTCAATAGTCGAATGTGTTACATTGGCATCCTTTATTAAATAACGTATCTCTTCTTTGATTCGTTCCTGTTCTTTGCTGTCTTTTGTATCACTATATACTGTAATGGCTAATGCGTTTTCTTCTCCATCTATTGACCATATATGAAAATGAGAAACAGCATGTACATTTGACAGTTGTTTTATTTTTCTTTCCAATTCTTTTATATCTACTCCTCTTGGTACAGCTTCTAAAAAGATAGAGGCATTTTCAAGTAGATTGGGAATAGCTTTTGATAAAATGTATCCAGCAATCAAAATAGATAAGATTGGATCTAAAATAAACCAGTTGCTAAAAGTCAAAACAATACTAACCATTAACACACCAACCCAACCTAATACATCTTCAAGCATATGCAAATTTAGAACTTTTTCATTTTTTGAAGTCCCTTTGCTAATCAACCAAGCAGCATAGCCGTTGATTGCGATTGCTACAATTGACAGCCAAAACATTCCCCGCGAATTAACCGGTTGAGGATTAATCAGTAATGGAACACTGTTAACAATGACTAAAATAGAACCGCCTATTAAGATGACCGAAGTAATTAGAGCCCCTAATAGTGAGAATCGTCTATGTCCAAAACTATACCGTTCATTTGCTTCTTTAACGGAGACTTTTTGAAATACCCATGCTAATCCTACGGATAAAGAATCACCTAAGTCGTGCACAGCATCTGATAAAATCGCTGCACTATTAAATAACACTCCAAAAATAAATTCAGCTAATGAAAAAGTTAAATTTAAAATAAAAACGGTTTTTATATTCTTTATTGCTCCATTACTTCCCGTGAGATCCGCAACGTGATGATGGTCTGATTTGTTTTCAATCAACTCCTGTTGCTCAGATAAGATTTGAATCTTATCTGCTAATAAAATTCTTTTTACTACATCTAGATCTATTTCATCTGGAAGATAAATTCGATTGGTAGAATAATTCAATCGAATCATCTCGCCATTTTTTAATTGCTGCAGTTGAGCTTCTAACTTTTTAGCGCAATTGGCACAATGTAATCCTTGCACTGCGTACTGTTTCATTTTTTAGTCCTCCTATCTTAAGACGTAAATCAATTTTGTTTTCATATGAATATTTTATCATGTGTCAATGTATAAGAAAAGCCAGAAGATTTTCTGGCTTTTCTTATCTACTATTCTTTATCATTTTACTCACTTTCAGATACCTCTTTTGCGATGGATTCACTGATTTCTTTTGGATTTATAGTATCTATTGTAATAATGATCCCTTCTTTTTGTTCATCTAAGTAGACTTTGTTGCTGATAAAATCCGCTACTTTAAGAACAACTTTTTGACTATAGTATTCTACAGCTAACGCCACCAGCTTAGCTTCCTCTAGTAGGTATTTATTCATAAAGTGGCTAAGTGCATATTCATACTGCAAATTGCTTCCCTTTGCCAAATCATTTTTGATAAGGTCTAACACTTGTAAGTATCGGAAATTTTCAGTTGAAACTGTTGTAGGAGGATTGATCAATTTAAAGTTTATATCCTCTATTTCACAGATTGCATTTCTTTTTGCATTAGTAGCAATAACGACCTCACATGGTCTATCTGCCAGTAACTTTATTTGATACATGAAAATTTCACCGGTTAAATAGCCAAATACCAACCCTTTTTTATCTTTTATATACGTTCGTTTAATCAATTCCATACTATCTATCCCGTTTTTTTCTGTATTAATAACTTCATCGCGATAGTATACACCCGCTCCAAAACGCTTTAAGCATTTGCCTTCATTTACCATTCGCATCAAAATAACATTCACATTTTTCCTTACTTGAGTACAAGGTTTTTGTTCATCATTATATTGAGCAATGTGGTCCATGATATCAGAAATAAAAATTGGGCTACCAACTTTTTGATTTAAAATATAGGCTTGGACAAGTTTCCTAAGATTCATAATAAACTCCTTTTTATCATTAATATAATCCTTAACTGATTTTTTTAAAGCCTTTTAATTAAAAAACACTATTTATTTTTATTCTACAGAAACTGCTTTCATCCTGCAAGAGAAACTATTTTTTATTTTGAACTTACTTTTCAGTTTGGTCATTATACCTATAGTAAAATTTATTCCATCATCATCTATTGTATGGCTGTTTAAATTTATCTTCTAACCTTTAGAATTCAAATTGGTCTAGATGGCTATTTTATCATTATTCTATTTAAATTTTTATGGGTAACACTCTTTTACTGCTCAACGTTATTAGAGGTGTAAGATGTCATGACAAAAACTTACACAACAACTTATTTCATAAGGAGGAATATAGAATGCAAAAAGAATGGACAAAGGGGTCAATTGAAGTACATTTTGAAGATGCTGCAAACGAAAAGACACTGAAACGCAGTTATTCTAACACGATTAACAATGTTACACCTGAGCAAGTAGAAGGCTTTACCCTTGCATTAGAATCTCTAACTACTTTCCCTTATCTACAAACGGTTATGGTTGAAGAGTATACCTATACTCGTTAAAAAAAATTGATCTTTCACAACTTATCTACTAAAGGAGGAAAATAATATGGCAAAATCATTGGAATTAAGGTTCGGTACAAGTTTAGGAAAGACAAAAGCAATGAGCGTTAAAGACCCCATTCATAATTTAACGACTGAAAAAGCTCAGCAAGCAATGAATTCCATCATTTCATTGAATATGTTTCAACTAGAAGGAGCCAACCCATACGCAACTGTTGTAGGAGCTCGTTATGTTGAACGCGTTGTAGAAGACATTTTTGAAGTAGAATAAAAGACCATTCATTGAAAAGAAGCGGCGCAGTATTTCTGCTCCGCTTCTTTCATTTTTCTATAGGAGGAAAAAAATGAACTATTTGATTGAAAAACAACTCATCCCTCTTTCACAAAAAAAGTTAACCAGCCAAAGTATTATCATTGCTCACGAGTCAGGAAACGCCAACAATACCGGTCCACTTTCTTTAGAAAATGAGATTGCTTATATGACGCGACAAGCGGCTAACAATGGAGCTTTTACGAGTCATTGGATCGGAGGCGGAGGCCGAATCATCCAAATTGCTCAAGTAGGAAAAATGCAATATGGTGCTGGTAAATATGCTAATCCTCATGCTTATGCTCAAGTCGAATTGGCTCGAACGTCAAATCCAGACTGTTTCCAAAAAGATTACCAAGCTTATATCTGGCTTTTGCGAAAGTTAGCTGGTGAAGCGGGAATCCCTTGTAGGTTAAATACGGGCACAGATCTTAATGCGAAAGGCATAAAAACACATCATTGGGTTTCAAAAAATTTAGGCGGCACAACTCACTCTGACCCAGATGCTTACCTAATGCACTATGGTGTCTCTCTAGATCAATTTTCTAAAGACTTATCTTCAAGCCCTACAAAAACGGACATACCTC
This sequence comes from Carnobacterium inhibens subsp. inhibens DSM 13024, assembly GCF_000746825.1. NCBI lineage: Bacteria > Bacillati > Bacillota > Bacilli > Lactobacillales > Carnobacteriaceae > Carnobacterium > Carnobacterium inhibens. The sequence goes on from NZ_JQIV01000006.1 coordinate 635,014, forward strand.
CCCTTCCTGCTCACGAAAGCGGTCTCTACTATACTGTTGTGAAAGGAGATTCTTTATGGAGTATTTCAAAAAAATACCAGACCACTCTTACGTGGTTAAAAACTGCTAATCGCTTATCCTCTGAGACAATAAAAATTGGCCAAAAACTCATTATTTCATTAGATAATAACAAAGGATTAATGTTCACTCAAACTGATCGAATAAAGGCAGTCCAACACACTATTGGCATTCCACAGACTGGATTATTTGACACTTTAACCAAAAGAGAATTAATTAAGTGGATTCAAAAAACAACGGGTTCTGAAGTAGATGGTTATTGGGGTCCTAAAACGGCTAGTAAACTACGAACACTAAAAATCAATTCGAATGGATGGGATGTTTATGTGGTCCAAGCTTTCTTATTAGGAAAAAATTTCTTGATCGTTGGCACACCCGATCAGTCTTTTGGACCTAAAACGGTACAAGCAACTAAAGAATTTCAAACCAGCTCTAAACTTTTATCTGATGGCATCGTTGGTCCACTAACCTATCAAAAGTTATTTAACTAATTCTCTCCATTTTCATTTAAAAATAAATTATTTAGTCATTCCAAATATGGTATACTAGAATTCGCAAAAGAAGAAGACATCGGTCTTTGATAGGAGTGTGGCCGTTCATGAAAGGGGAAAATAAAGCTGTGATCGTTTTAGCTGGTATGATTGGTGCTGGTAAAAGTACCTACACAAAATTTATTTCAGAAGCATTAGGAAGTGAGGCTTTCTACGAAAGTGTGGATGACAATCGGATTTTGGAAAAATTTTATAAAGATCCAGAACGTTGGGCTTTTTCATTACAAATTTATTTTTTAAATACACGATTCAGAAGTATAAAAGCAGCTTTCAAACATGAGAACAATGTATTGGATCGTTCTATTTATGAAGATGCATTGTTTACTCGCATCAATTATGAAGAAGGAAATATGAGTGATGCTGAGATGGATACTTACTTGGATTTATTAGACAATATGATGGAAGAACTTGACAATATGCCTAAAAAATCTCCAGATCTTTTGATTTACTTACGCGGTTCTTTGGATACTGTATTAAATAGAATTGAAAAACGCGGTCGTACCTTTGAACAAATCGAAGGAAACAATGGGTTACTAGACTATTACACCCATCTTCATAGTCAATATGATAACTGGTTCAATTCTTACGATAAAAGTGCAACTCTAGTTATTGATATTAACCAATATGATTTAGAAAATTTAGCAGATGCTGAAAAAGTCATGGAAATGATTACAGAAAAATTAGCCGAAGTTCGAAATGAAAAATGCGTTGGATAAAAAAATCAGCTGAGCAAATGCTCAACTGATTTTTTTTATTGTGCTAACTGTTTGTATTCTTTAGCAATTCTATCAATCACTGTCTCGTCTTTTAATTGTGTTACTTCACGAATTACTTCTTCAACTGATTTATTTTGTAACAATTTTTCTAATTGTTGGCTTTCCTCATCATTCGAATCTCGATACAAGAGAGCTTTGGCAACTGTTTTGACTAAATATGTTGTTTCAAGTCCTCTTTCATTTGCTTCTCTGATTGGACGTATGAATCGTTCATCATAACCAAGTTTACGTATTGGGGTTCTCGCTACACGAGTTATATCGTCTGATATATAAGGATTGACAAAGCGAGATAGAATTTTAGTGATATATGCTTTATGATCTTCAGCATTGAATTGCCATTTTTCGACCATCAAAGCTCCTGTTTCAGCTAAAACATTTTCAACTTGTTCTTTTACTTTATCATCTTTTAAAGCTTCATCGATCGTTTTGTATCCTTCAAATTTCCCTACATAGGCTGTAGTTGCGTGCCCAGTGTTTACGGTAAATAATTTTCTTTCAATAAAAGGTTCTAAGTTAGGTGCATAATGGACGCCTTTTAAACGCAAATCAGTATTTTTCAATTTAGACTCATCAATGACCCACTCTTTGTACCCTTCAACAGATACAAATAACTTATCTTCATGAGACTGTAAAGGAACGATACGATCAACTGCAGCATCAGGAAATCCAATGTATTGTTCAACGTAGTCCATGTCTTCTTTTTCTAAATGTTTTAACACTTCTTCTTTAAGGAATGTACTTCCCCCAATCATATTTTCACACGCAACAACATCAATCGGCTGAGTTGATTGAGCAGCTTTTCTTTTTTGAATTCCTTTAGCGATTAATGGTGCAATATAGGGTAGAATTTTAGGACCGATAGCCGTTGTTATAAGTTCAGCCTTTTCAAATGATGCTACTACTTCTTCTGGATGAGTTCCATTATTGATTCCATAGACATTGTTTACTTTTATTTGAGGTGTGCCTTCTTGAGCCAATTCAATCGTATATTCGTGTTTATCATTTAATGCATCGATAATTTCTTTATTTACATCAACAAAAGCAATTTCAAAGCCATTTTTATTCAAAACTTCTCCGATAAATCCTCGACCAATATTTCCTCCACCAAAATGAATGGCTAACATATTATTCAATCCCTTCTAATAATTCTTTGATTTCTCGTTCAGATGAAGCATCTGCCAACTTAACAACATTTTCAACTTCTGAACAATAAACTGCTATTTTTGAAAGGATATCAAGATGTTCATCGCCTACCCCTGCAATTCCAAAAACAACGGTTACCAATTTTTCTTCTTCAGGAGTACCAAAATCTATCCCTCCAGGAATTTGAATAACTGAAATGCCTGATTGATTGATTAAATCTTTTGAATTTTCTGTACCATGTGGGATAGCAATAAAATTTCCCATATACGTTGATACATTCTCTTCACGCTTCAACATTTCAGCAATATATCCTTCTTCTACATATTGGCCTCCTACTAATACTTGACCAGCCGCACGAATTGCCTCTTCTTTTGTGTTAAATGCTTGATTTAATTTAATGCTGTTTTCTTCTAAAATACCCATAAATGATTCTCTCCTTAATTTTTATTTTTTTAATTTTTCTAAAAAGATGCTGCTTAAATAATTGTTTAACAATTGCTTCGAACCTGAATTAAAGATTTCCATTGTCAAATCACTTTCAACAATCGCTGAACTGATCGAACCTAAAATTTCTTGCGAGTTCTCGCTTAATGGATCTGGACCCAACATCATTAAAATCCGCTGCATCTGTATTGGATTCCGATCGATCCCAAGTACTTCAATAGATTTTGGCAATTCATAAATTGAAAAAAACGATTGTTTAATAGTTGGATCGATACAATGAAACAATGCCATATTTGTATTAGGAAGTCCAATAGGAGCTAATTCCATTCGATCCATCAATTTATAAACTATATGGTCACTATCTATTAAAATATCGTCTTCCAAACTTTTGCAGATAGCTGAAATAATGGGTTTTAATTCCTTTGTTCCAACCGTTTGATGCACATTGAAATTTTCCAAGATCTCATTTGCAATCGACATTTTTTGATAGAATTCTTTGAATTCTGATTCATCTTTTTGATTTGTAAGAATGTTCTTTTCTTTTTTCTCTTTTATCTTTTTCTTTTCAGAAATAATTTGACGAACGTACAATTGGATACTCTTGATTTCGTTATCCATCAACAATGGGGTCACAACTTTGTATTCTGTTTCAAATCCTTGTAAAAAGATCGTAGATAAAATCAAATCGTATTCATCAAAATCGATCCGATGCAGCTTAGATATTCTAGAAATTTCAATGACGGTTATCTCTGGAATATATTTGCGAATGCGGCTTTCCAATATTTTTGCCGTTCCCACTCCACTTGAACAAATAACCAAAGCTTTTAATTCTTGTACTTTAGGTTGTCTTTCATATGCTGAAGCGAAATGAATCACAATATAAACAATTTCATTCGGTAAAAAATGAATCGTTGGAAAAACATGTGTTAAATTTTCTTTAACAGAAAAGCTCAACTCGCTATAATGAGTCAGAATTTTATCTAACAAAGGGTTGTTACTTTCGGGCATAGGTGCGATTGCTCGTTTAATAGCAGCTGAAATATGCGCCAAAAGGTCATGAAAAAGAGTCTCATCTTGATTGAAATTCCAATCCAATTCATTCGAAACCAAACGAATCAACTCTCTTACTTTATAGCCTAAGTCCGTATCATACTCTTCTGAGAGAAATTCATTACGCAGCGGGACATTCAGCCCTTGGATTTGGAGTCCTAAAAATTGAATTTCTTCCTTCGTTATGGCTATCCCATATAGTTTTTGCATAAAATCATAAATAGCGGTTGCCGTTTCGATACTTTTCGTTTGATCGCTATCCGCTAACAAAGTAGAGGCTTTAAAAGAATGAATTTGATGCCCTTCACGTAATCTCATAATCGAAACACATAGCAAAATAACTAAACGCTGCAATTGACTATCTGTCACTTCTTCAAAATAATGCTGGCCGAATTGCTTAACCACGGCATATACATGGTATAGATCTTCTTTATTTAATTGTTTCAAAAATGGATTTTGACCAGTCTCCCACTCTTTAGCGTCGCTTTTAGTTTCGCTTTCCATTAGTTGGAAGAAATCATATTCATTGATTTCACTATGAATCAATCCACTAATAATCAAGCGACGGCTGCTTTCAGTAGCAATTGCTTGTATGCCTTTAGCTTTTTTTCTCTCGATATCAATTTTGTACGCTTTAAACACTTCTTCAATAGAAACTAAATCTGCTTGAATCGTACTAACACTGACTTGAAGGTCCATGGCAAGGGATTCCATTTTAACTTCTTTTTCTTGCATCAATAGCTTGATCACTAAAGCACTTTGCCGTTGTTGAGCCGTTAACTCTTCTGGAGAAGCAGATAATTGCTGCTGTAATTCTTTAAATGAACCCGGCTTTCCGACAAGACGGTAGCCAATATCTGCTTCTCGTATCAATTTGACTTGATACTTAGCCAACGTGCTTTCAAGACTGGAAAGTTCTCTGTAAATCGTCCGATTGCTAACCTTTAACTCATCACTTAAATAATCTAAAGTGACGCCGTTTTTTTGTTCAAGCAAGATTTCAATAATCTCTTTTTCCCTTTTGGAAATATACAATTCTTTCATCTCGTTTCTAGACAAAATTTAAACAGATAAAAGCAGTGAATCAGCACTCACCGCTTTTATCCCTTTGTTATGTGCATCTTATTGTCTAGATAAGATGCTTATGATTGGTTTCTTAATGTTTCAACAATTTCTTCATATTTAGGACTATTCAAGAAATTATCAACTGAAACTTGTGTTGCATTTGGTGTTTTTTGTTTTGCACGAGGTGTTAATTCTTTTTGCGTAATCACTAATAAGCCGTCTTCATCCGTTAAATTATTGATAGCTGAGTTGGTTACTGAAATATCCAATCCTGCATCTTTTACTTTTTTACGCATAATGGAAGCTCCCATTGCACTAGATCCCATACCTGCATCACAAGCAAAGATAATTTTTTTAACGTCTTTTTGACCTACAACTGCAGTATCATCTGTTACAACTGCTTGAGTTGTTGGAGCTGTTGTTCCTTTGTTTGCTCCTTTTGATTCAGCTTTTAGTGATTGTGTTTCTTGAACTTTTGCTGAGAAGTTGTCCTCTTCAATTGCAACTTCTGATTTATCTGATTTAAGAATCACCATAGCAACTAAGAAGGAAACTGCTGCTGCAACGATAACCCCTAAGATAACACTGATATAACTTCCTCTTGGTGTCATTGCTAAGATAGCAAGAATAGATCCTGGAGAAGCTGCTGCTACTAAACCTGAATTTAAAATCGTATTAGTAAAAGTACCAGCAATCCCACCTGCTATTACAGAAAGAAATAACATAGGTTTCATTAATACGTATGGGAAGTAAATTTCATGAATCCCACCAATCAAATGAATCAGAACTGCACCTGGAGCAGATGATTTAGCAGCCCCTTTTCCAAAGAATGAGTAAGCTAGCAATAAACCTAAACCAGGTCCTGGATTAGCTTCAAGTAAGAAAAGAATTGATTTCCCAGTTTCGGCAGCCTGTTCAATCCCTAATGGTGTCAATATACCATGGTTGATAGCGTTATTCAAAAATAAGATTTTTGCAGGTTCGATGAAAATATTTGCTAGAGGTAATAGTCCGGCATTAACGACCCAGTCAACTCCACTTGCAAGTGCGTCTGTTAAAGTTGTTACAAAAGGTCCTACCGCATAAAATGCAAAAATAGCTAAAATAAATCCAATAATTCCACTTGAAAAGTTGTTAACTAACATTTCAAATCCAGCTCTGATTTTATCTCTAAAGATATCATCAAATTTCTTCACTAAGTATCCGCCTAAAGGCCCTAAAGCCATAGCTCCAATAAACATTGGAACACTTGATCCTACGATAACTCCCATCGTTGCAATTGCCCCAACAACGGCTCCACGTTGCCCATATACCATGCTTCCGCCTGTATATCCAATCAAGGTTGGCAATAAATATTTAAGCATGGGATCGACCATTGTAGCTAAATCTGCATTTGGAAACCAGCCTTTCTCAATGAACAATGCTGTAATAATTCCCCAAGCAATAAAAGCACCAATATTTGGCATAACCATACCACTAAGATAACTTCCTATGCGTTGAACGGTAGCTTTCGCTCCCTTTTTTTCTGTTTGTTCCACGGTAACTCCTCCTCTTACTTTTTTGTTAAATTAAGTTTACCGCGGGTTGTATCCGATTACAATAAAGTGTAGTGATGAGTTTGTCACGACACTTTGTGTCAAAGTCACTCTTATCGAAAAACTTATGTACCCACTAATAAAGCTCGCTCTAATTAAGGCATGTATCCCAACTGATATAGACCAATATACCACTTTTCAAAAAAACGTTGACTTTATTTTTTCAATCCTTTATTATTAACCTGCGTAACTGATTATTAACTTTTTTAGGGTATATACCAATTTTAAATATACGCAAAGAAATGTATCTAAGAAAGAAATTTTCATCCTAATACTTAAACTAAAAAAGTTAACGTTTCAATGAAATCTATTAAGAAAAAGAAAGTGGGAATTTAAACATGTGCGGAATCGTAGGCTATATTGGAAGACAAGATGCAAAAGATATTTTATTACAAGGACTTGAAATGTTAGAATACCGCGGATATGATTCAGCTGGTATTTATGTAATGGATGATCAAGATGAAGGTCATTTATTTAAAGAAAAAGGACGTATCGCTGCTTTAAGAGAAAAAGTAGACCATAACGTTCCTGCAAAAACAGGTATTGGGCACACACGTTGGGCAACTCATGGAGTTCCAAGTGTAGAAAACGCACATCCTCATCAATCAAACAGCGGTCGTTTTAACCTCGTTCACAATGGCGTAATCGAAAACTACAATGCTGTAAGAGATGCTTTTTTAACAGATACAACTTTGCATAGCGATACTGATACTGAGATCATTGTTCAATTGATCGCTTGGTATGTTGAAGAAGAAGGTTTAGAAACAATCGATGCTTTTAAAAAAGCAATCGTTGCATTAAAAGGATCTTACGCTTTAGCTTTGATCGACAATGAAAACCCTGATGTTGTGTATGCAGCAAAAAATAAAAGTCCCCTACTTTTAGGTAGAGGTGATGGTTTTAATGTTATCTGTAGCGATGCCATGGCAATGATTAAAGAAACAAATCAATTTGTCGAACTGATGGATGGCGAAATTGCTACTTTAACAGTGGATGATATTAAAATTGAAACATTAGCTGGTGATGTGATCACTCGCGCTTCATACACTGCATTATTAGATGCAAATGATTTAAGCAAAGGTACTTACCCTCACTACATGGCAAAAGAAATTGATGAACAGCCAGCTGTTATGCGTAAAATTGTACAAAACTACCAAAATGACGATGGCGAACTAGAAATCGATTCTACTATTCTTGAAGAAATGATAGCTAGTGACCGCATTTACATCATTGCTTGTGGAACAAGTTACAACGCTGGATGGGTCGGAAAACAAATTATTGAAAACTTGACAAACATTCCAACTGAAGTGCATTTATCTAGTGAATTTGGCTACAATACTCCATTACTAACTGCAAAACCATTCTTCATTTTCTTATCTCAAAGTGGTGAAACAGCTGACAGCCGTCAAGTATTGGTTAAAGTTAATGACTTGAAGTACCCTTCTCTAACATTAACTAACGTACCAGGTTCTACTCTTTCAAGAGAAGCAAAATATACTTTATTATTACATGCTGGTCCAGAAATCGCTGTTGCGTCAACAAAAGCTTACACAGCACAAATTGCGGTTCTTGCTATCCTTGGTGAACTTGTAGGACGCAAAAAAGGTCTTGAACTAAATGTAGATATGGCACATGAATTAGGTATTGCAGCTTCAGCAATTGAATCGATTATTGATGAAAAAGAAATATTCGAACAATTATCTGTTACGCACTTAAGCATTAGTCGTAATGCCTTTTACATCGGACGCAGCATTGATTACTATGTTGTAATGGAAGCTGCACTTAAATTGAAAGAGGTCTCTTATGTTCAAACAGAAGGCTTTGCAGCCGGTGAATTAAAACATGGTACGATTGCCTTGATCGAAGAAGGCACTCCAGTTATTTCTATCATTACTGATGAAGCAACTGCTGGACATACTCGTGGAAATGCACAAGAAGTAATCTCTCGTGGTGCACACAGCATGATTATCTCTTTAGATGGGCTTAACCAACCTGGAGATGCTTATGTTTTACCAAAAGTACACAACTTGTTAACGCCTTTGGTTAGTGTGATCCCAACTCAATTGATTGCTTACTACACTAGCTTACACCGTGGAAACGATGTTGATAAACCAAGAAACCTAGCTAAAAGTGTTACTGTTGAATAAAACTCCATTAAAAAAAACAATCATTGCGAAAATTGCAATGATTGTTTTTTTGTATTTAAATTACGTAATACATCAGTTCTCCTTATTCTACTTTTTATCGAATGATCCAGTACAACTGTTAGACAGTTTCTATCCATACGCATCCGATCGTTTGAGAAGCCGGTAGAATAGCGGTGTATCGTCCATGATTATCATAGGCTTTAAAAAATAATTTATTTTCCTCATTATATCCATAGGCATAGACAACCACCCAGTGATTCTTATAAGAACTTCCAAATAATTTTGTTGTTCCCACTGCAATTGGAATCGGATTTTTTCTATCTAATAAAGATATGACTTTACGTTCCGGAATAAGATGCATCTTGACTTTAAAATCAGCATTGTCTTTTAACACCCATTTCAACCCATACCATAAATCCCAAACATAGGTCCCTTTATAAGCAAATGTATCCTCAACAAGGTTTTGTAATCCATTGACCACATTTTCTTTCTGCAAATCGATAGTATACTTTTGATTGAAAGCATCATGAAGTAAAACAGCACTGACATAAGTACCGCAAATTCCAGGCTTAACTGAATTGATCCAAGATTTGTATTTACGAAAACGCGCTGGTTTTAAGCCGGTCCATTTTACAGGATAAGCCATTTTTGGTTTTTCAGACATCATATCCCCCTTAATCTTCTCCGATCGATTTTTATTTCTTTTGAAGCGTCAATACTACTCGTCATGTACCTTTTAATCTTATAATTATTTAAATACAAAAAAGCTTGAAAGTAAAGGAAATCCTTTACCTTCAAGCTCTTAGTTTATCATTTTACATGTGGATAGGTAATCCCATAGCTAATTCAGCTGTATCCATTACGGCTTCTCCAAGAGATGGATGCGCGTGGATCGTTAATGAAATATCTTCAGCAACCATACCTAATTCGATAGCTAATGCTAATTCAGCAATAACGTCCCCAGCACTTACTCCAATAACTTGAGCTCCAACAACTTTGCCTGTTTTTTCTTCAGTGATCATACGAACAAATCCTTCATTCGCATCTAATGACAAAGCACGACCATTCCCAGCTAATGAGAATTTGCTTACTTTGTACTCTTTGTTGCCTTTTACTTCATCAGCAGCTAATCCTACTGTCGCAATTTCAGGCTCTGTATAAGCAGCAACCGGCATCGTTTTGTAATTCACAATAGAGTCTTTACCAGAAATAACTTCTGCTACAATTTTTGCGTCATGGCTAGCTTTATGAGCAAATGCTGGTCCTGGAGTAATATCTCCGATAGCATAAACCCCTTCAACACCTGTTCTTAATGATTCATCAACATCGATTCTGCCGTTTTCTAATAATTTAACGCCAACAGCTTCTAAATTCAATTTAGATGTGTTAGGCACGCGGCCTACAGAAACCAGAACATAGTCAGATTCGATTGATTCTTCTTTACCGTCTTTTTCATAAGTGACTGTTACAGTATCATCGGTTTGAGCAGATTTAGTGATATTTACGCCTTCAATAACGTCAACGCCTTTTTCTGCGTAACTTTTCTTAACTAATTTAACCATATCTTTATCAAAGAAGTTGATGATGCTATCTTCTTTTTCAAGAATCGTTACTTTAGAACCAAAATTGTTAAATGCAAATGCTAATTGAGTCGCAACATATCCGCCGCCTACAATCACTAAACGTTTTGGAAGTTCAGTAATATTCAATCCGCCAGTTGTATCCACAACACGTCCGCCAAATGGGACTTCTGGAACGGCTAATGGTGAACTACCTGTTGCAATAACAACATTTTTAAATTCAAGATCTTGAGATCCATCTTTAGTTTCAACTATTAAATGATTTTTATCCGTAAAAGTAGCTGTTCCACGAATGATTTCTACTTTATTTTTTTTCAATAAACCTTCAACTCCGCGAGTCAACATGTTTACTACTTTAGTATCTTTCCATTGTTGCATTTTTGTGATATCCAACGTAACATTTGAAGTTGTGATCCCAAAAGTTTCAGAATGTTGTGCATTATGAAAATGATGTCCAGCAGTGATCAATGCTTTAGAAGGGATACATCCGACATTCAAACAAACTCCACCGATGTATTCTTTTTCAATAATTGTTACTTTTTGTCCTAATTGTGATGCTCTGATTGCTGCAACATAGCCTCCTGGACCTGCTCCAATTATAACGGTTTCTTTTTGATTAGTTGCCAAAATAGGTCAACTCCTTTTCATTTTTATCTACACACTTTTTTTAAAGCTAATAGATAGCTTCACATTCCTATTTTACTTGAAACGTAAGAATATTCCAAGTGAAAATACTAAAGTATGTGAATTTAATTCAAAGAGAACACATTTTAAAACCGTTAAATTGGAAAGGAATGCGAAAACTTAGTGTATAATTTAATTAATTTAGTTTAGCGTGCTTTAATTTCCAAAAATAAAAATAGATAAAAGTCATTTTCCGAGCCATCATACATGAGAATATAATTTTATAATTTGTAAGTTCATTCAAGGAAAAGTGATAGAGATTTTGTTTTGCTTCTTTGAGGTGGCGTGTATTTTTCTCCTGTTCGTTTAGAAGATGCATTAGCAGTTGGATAGAGTAATTGATGTAAAGATCTTTTATAACTGAAACATTGAAATGACTCATTTCTTCTGTCAAATCAATGATTTTAAGCAGTGCTTTAGGTCCGGAAAGCTTTTCTTTTGTGAGATCATTAAAAAAAGAGGCATGTTTATAAGCTAAATAATGGTAATGTAAATTAGGATCATACATAATTTTTTCACTTTTCAAAATACATTGGACCGCCATTAAGTAATCTCCAAATAGATCAAAATTCAAGTCAAATTCTAGAACTGGATTGCTTCTGAATAATTCTATTGAATAAAGTTTGTTACATAAAAAACTTTTGAGCTGAAATTGTTCCGTAATCTTTCGTAAAGCAGTCTCTTTTGTCCAGACGACCGCTTGAGCAGAATTGAATAAATCCATGTCTTCTTCAATCAATTCTTCTCCATGATTTGCAATGACCATATCTGCATTATTCCGAATAATAGTCAAAAGTAATTTTTCAAACATCAGACCATCAATACGATCAACTGGATCTACAAAGCTGATATATTCTCCTTTGGCAGAAAGCAACCCTATATTTAATGCTTCGCAAAGACCTCTTGCCTTTTTATGAAGCACTTTAAACCGTGAGTCGATCCGAGCAAAACGTTCACATATAGCAGCACTCATATCTGTAGATTCACCATTAACTAATATAATTTCAATATTACGATAAGATTGAAACCTCAAACTATTCAAACAATGCCTTAATACTTTATCAACGTTATATACAGGAACAACAATTGATAGCATAACGAGTCCTCCTTTCTTCAAAGCGTTATGGTTTTCCTTCTTCACTCATATTTTACCTTAAATGTCCAAAACCTTCACTTTTTAAGCCGCTGTTTGATGTGTTTTAAAAAGGTTAAATTCATTTGTCTTTTTATTAATACTTCCTTATCTCCATCCACTGTTTTCAGAAATAACGGAACAACTTCCAACGACCTTCTGCCAGTTTTCCTTCTGGACGATTACCTGTTACAGGACCGCCTAATTTGAACGGGTACTTAATTTTATGTAAAAAAAATATGCACAGCTCTCTTTAAATCACCTATAGTATAGGTACTTAGAGCTGCACAAATTGCTAAAATGATATAGAAAATGATTGGATTACGTATAGCTGCGACAAAGTTCTGCACATTCTAAACAAACTTTTGCACATCTTTGACAATGATCATGATCGTGTTTTTCACATTCTTTTCCGCAAGCTTGACAGATCGTTGCGCACAAAGCAATCAAATCAGCAGATAAAGAACTTTCTCGGGTAATAGCCGTTGCAGCAAAAGCACAGATGTCTGCACACTCTCTATCTAAACGAATGCATTCGGCCATCATTTGAACATGATCTTCCTTTAGGCATGCATCAAAACATTCATTACATACACGTTGGCATTCAAACATTTTTTCTGAAATCTTTACTAATTGTTCTTGCATATTATCCCTCCTAAGATTTTTGATCCACATTTAGTATAAGGCTTTTAGAAAGCCCTATCAAATGATACGATTAATCAGTACGTTCCTGAAGCTACGATCCAATTTAGAAATGTACAGCTCTTATAGATTGATTTATTGTAGACGAACGTATATAAAAATGGCTACAAAACTTTTGGTGCAGACAAAAAGTTGTTCACGTCTTTTTTTGCGCAAAAAAAGAAACATATGAACTTTTCAGTTAGAGTAAAGTCGCCACAACTTACTAGAAAGGAAAATCCATATGTTTCTTCCACTACTGTAGAAAAAGTTTTATATACGGCTTATTTCAAGGCCCATTCGTAAATAGCGTGCGCTACTCCGTCTTCTTGATTTGATTTTGATACGTGTTTGGCAATTTGTTTAATAGAATCTACTGCATTTCCCATTGCGACACTTGTACCTGCTGCTTTCATCATATCAATATCATTTTCTCCGTCTCCAATAGCCATTACTTCCTCTTTTGTAAATCCAAGTTTAGTGGCTAATCCTGTCAAAGCTTCGCCTTTATTTGCTCCTTGAGGCAATAATTCGAAAACATAAGACAAACTCCTGATTGGATAAAAGTTTTCAGCAATAAATGCTGGCATAGAAGCAGTCAAATGATTTAATTCAGCTTCCTCTGCTACATACATAGCTTTAAAAATCGTTAATTCTGGTGACAACTCTTCTAATGGCAAATGAATAGCTTCCATTCCCAATAAATCAGCATCAAATTGCAACATTTCAGTTGCTTCGCCAGTATAATAATAATTTTTTTCATCAAAATAAGTAAAATTCATTTTAAACGGTTCAATAAGCTTCTCTGCTCTTTTCAGTTGACTATGATCTAATTGATGTGAGTAAACAATTTCCCAATCGGTTGTTTTCTGAACAACCGTCCCATTTAAGGAAATCACATAATCCTCTTCATCTTGCGGTAAATCCAATTCTTTAAAGTAATCATAAACAGCATGCACTGGTCTGCCAGTACATAAAACGATTTTGATTCCTGCTTCACTAGCTTTTTTAATGGCTTGTTTTACTTCTTCTGTTACCAAATGGTGTTCATTTAATAATGTACCATCCATATCGATTGCGATTAACTTGATCAAATCTTTCTCCTCCAATAACCTATTCCTTCTCAACAGCTACATCATCAATACTCAACGTATTCGTAATCTACGTCTTTCAATGTTTGTTTTACCCATTGATTGTGTGTGACTTCTTGTTTAGACGCTGACAAATTTTCAATTGATTTTTCAATATCTAAACAAGACTGATAAAATCGCTCTGCATCTTCTTCTAGTTTAAATAAAAACTCTTGAGCAAGTTCTTTTGTGTTCGCATAGTGGATGACGACTTCTTTTTCATTTATATAAACACTGAAATAAGTTGAGATTTTTCTTTTCTTCACTATAGACACACTCCCTATGTTGCAATCACATACAAACGACTTATCTGCTTTTATCATACCACGATTTCTGAAAAATCTGTAGTGTTGTTCCATTGCATATTTTCCCTATAGAACTTATACACTAAAACAACACTAAAAAGAATGAAAACCTTCTAAGTTAGCTACAGGTTTTCATTCTTCTTTATCCAGCTTTTAATCAAATTTTTTATTGTACTGAACTATAGCCGTTTTTGATTTTTCTAAGTTCGATACAGTTAGATCGTAGTGCTTAGAAGCATAATCATAAAATAAGATATCGACAGCATACATTTGAGTTAATAATGAAATTGTTGCGCCACTTCTTAAAGGAGCTTCATGGGCAAAAGCTGTTTTCAATGCAACATCCGCTTCAAGACTTAGAGCATTTTCAGTATTACTTGTGAGCGACACTGTATGCAATCCAAGTTCTTTAGCCATGATCATTAAAGCCAGAACTTCTTTTTTTTCACCACTGTTTGAAACACCAAAAAACACCGCGTTCTTGCCAGCAACTGCCATTGACGTGACCAACAAATGTTGATCAAGCGAACAAACGACCATTTTACCCATTCGACTAAATTTTTGTTGAATATCAGATGCCACGATATGAGAAGCACCTAAACCATATAGATAGATAACAGAACTTTCATGCAGCAATTCAGACACGCGTTCAATTTGTTTTGTATCCAATACGTTATTGGTTTCTTTAAAAAGATGGTTTGTATTGATCAGCATTTTCTTTTTTACTTGCTCCAAATTTTCTTCTGACAAAATATCCGTATATAAATTATCTTTGATGCCTTGCGAATCTGCCGATAATTGTAATTTCAATTCCGTAAAACCTTTCACACCAATTGATCGGCAAAAACGAATCACCGCTGCTGAACTAGATCCAGCTTCAGCTGCCAGATCAGTTGCACTCATTTGGATAACCATTACCGGGTCTTTAAGAATCGTTTCAGCTATCTTTTTTTCTGATTGCGGCAAAGCAGCCATTTTTTCTCTGATAATTAGTAAGACATTGTTCTGCATAACATGCAACCTCCATAGTTATTAAAAATGATTCGATTTTTTTCTTTATAGATAAAAAAGGCATGCAAATCGTTAGACTCACATGCCTTTTTAAATGCTACTGTTATTTTACAATGTATAAATCGATTTAGCCAACAATACTGTCAGCATCAAATTCATCTGAATCATAACCAACTAATTCAGTTGGTTCCATTGCTGATTTCGGAACACCAAAGAAGTAAGTAGCTAAGAATCCACCAGCATAAGCTGCTAATAATCCTACTACATAGCCCCACCATTTGCCGTTAGCAATTAATGGAATCAAAGCTAATCCACTTGGTCCAATAGCTGTTGCGCCAATTCCACCAAATAATCCGATAACAGCACCACCGATACCGCCACCAATACAAGCAGTAATGAATGGGCGACCTAAAGGTAATGTTACTGCATAAATCAATGGTTCACCAATTCCTAAAATACCTACTGGCAATGAACCTTTGATCATGTTTGTTAATTGTTTGTTTTTACGACATTTAACCCACAATGCAATCGAAGCTCCAACTTGTCCAGCTCCAGCCATTGCTAAAATTGGTAATAATAATGTCATACCTTGAGAAGCAATCATTTCAATATGAATTGGTGTTAAGACTTGGTGTAAACCAAACATAACCATTGGTAAGAACAATGCGCCTAAAACAAATCCAGCAAATGCTCCACCGACATTTAGTACCCAAGTAATAGCTCCAACTAAACTAGTTGAGATTGCACCTGCAATTGGCATGATCAAGAAGATAGTGATCAATCCAATCACTAATAAAGAGATTGTTGGTGTCACAATAATATCAATTGAATCTGGAATAACTTTGCGTAAGTTCTTTTCTACTAATGACAATAGGTAAACCGCTAAGATAACGCCGATAATTCCGCCTTGTCCAGCAGACAATGGGTCACCCGTAAAGATATTTGTTAATGGTGCGTCAACCAACATACCTGGAAGATAAATCACACCAGCAATAACCCCACCAAGACCTTCAGTAGCACCAAATACTTTAGCAGCATTGATCCCTACATATACGTTCAGGTAAGCAAACAATCCACTTTTAATGATGTTCAAGACTAAAACGATTGTTACCCAGTTTTCTCCAGTAATCGTTCCAGCAGTAATCATATTTTGGAAAATTGATGCGATTCCACCGATAATTCCTGCTCCAACAAATGCAGGGATCAGTGGAACAAAGATATTTGCAATGTCTTTCAATAAACGTTTGAATGGTGTATTGTTTTTCTTTTTCAATTCAGCTTTATTTGCAGCTGCTTGTTTTTCCGCTTCAGAACGACCAGAATTTGATGCAGTTGCCGTTGATTTTCCAGCTGGAATTTTATCGCCTAAACGAACACCTGCCATGCTTACCATTTGGTTCGCAACTTTGTTTACTGTACCAGGTCCAACAACGACTTGTAAGGTATCATCTTCTACAACACCCATAACTCCGTCAATCTTTTTCAAGCCATCAAAGTTTACTTTATCGTTATCTTTGATATCCATACGAACACGAGTCATACAGTGAATAACAGAATCAACGTTACCCATACCTCCAACTTGTTCATATATCTGTCTAGCCATGCGTTGCTCTTTTGTTTCAGCCATCTTTTTACCCTCCTAGTTTTATGCTAAAGTTTCACGAATGAACCCTTTAGCTTCTGTTAATTTTTGAGTTGCTGTTTCTTTATTTGAATGCGTTAAGATCATAACGATTGCCAATTTTACTTGGTGATCAGCAGCTTCAAATGTTTCACTAGCTTCTTCATACGTACAATCTGTTGCTTGCATGATAATGCGTTTTGAACGTTCTTCTAATTTTTCATTTGATGGTTTAACATCCACCATTAAGTTTTGATACACTTTTCCAGAACCGATCATAGCCCCAGTTGACAGCATATTTAAAATCAATTTTTGAGCAGTTCCAGCTTTTAATCTTGTAGAACCTGTCAATACTTCAGGACCAGCATCTACTTCAATGGGCATTTGGGCAAATTGACTGATCTTAGCATCTTTGTTGCATGAGATAGTCGCTGTTTTTGCTCCAACGCTTGTTGCGTATTCTAATCCGCCAATAACGTAAGGTGTACGTCCGCTTGCTGCGATTCCTACAACCACATCTTTATCTGTTAATTGGATGGCTTCTAGATCTTCTGCTCCAAGTGTTTTTGAATCTTCTGCTCCTTCAACTGCAACGGTCATAGCTTTCATTCCGCCTGCAATCAATCCTTGTACCATACTTGGATCCACACTAAATGTTGGTACACACTCAGCTGCATCTAAAACTCCTAAACGTCCGCTTGTTCCAGCACCCATATAAATTAAACGGCCGCCTTTACTGAATGATTCCGTGATCGTTTCTACAACTTTTGTGATCATAGGCAATTCTTTTTCAACTGCTATTGCAACTTTTTGATCTTCTTGATTCATTAAAGTCATCACTTCGCTTGCTGAAAGCTCGTCTAAGTTCATTGTTTGCGTATTTCTTGTTTCGGTTGTTAATTTGTCTAAATTCATTTTCTTAACCTCTTTCATTGTCTTGTATCGGTTGAAGTTCAAATAATTGACCTTCTTGGCACCAGTCGATCAAAGTAAGATCTTCCGGGATAACATGTGCCACAACTGTTACTTTTTTATCTTTAGGTAACGGTTGTTTGACCACTTGGATTTCTCCCATATAACGTCCATATAGACGATTATCTACTGTAACGCTTCCTTTTACTCTTTCTTGAATGTGTTGTGGTTCGATAGTCGGAATCGTTCTAAAACGTGCATCAGCACTGCGGATCACGTCTCTAGCAGCATCCCAACGATTTTGGTGTTTTCCTACGATGACAGGTAAATAATCAGAACCTTGTATTTCTTTAATTGAAAATAATAACGTTTTCTTTTTAATATAATAAAAAAATTGCTGTTTCGTTCTGTCATCGATCGTTGGATCCCCAATGTAAACATCGTCTACTTCACACTCATTTAATAATTCAATTGCACTAGCTAAAGGATGAACTCCACGCTGTTTTTCTAACGTTGGCAGCTGACAAAACAATGGGCCTCGTAATATTTCATTACCTGGAACAAAAGCCATTACGTTAAAACCTAGTGTTTTCAACCAGTGATTTTTACGAATAAACAACTCTTTATCTAATCCAGTTTCAGGACGCGGATAATAATTATGCCATGCTTCCATTTGTTGAAAATTTGCATTGTATTGCTTTAATTCATCGATATCTTCTTGAGTAATGGTACTCGCATTAAGAGCAACTGTCATTGAACGACTGACTTTAGCACTAATTTGATTTGTTATATGATAGTCCATTCTTAAACCTGTAATTCCAATAGCCAGCATTTCTTCAGGCCGGTCAAATGAAAACCCGATTTTATTCAAAGCTTCCCCTGAAATATCGACCATTAATTGCATACCTAGTTCTTGCGTCCATTGACCTAACGTCTTCACTCTAGTTACGTATTGAGACGCATCGTCTTCAGGAATATGCATAGAAGTAAATACTCCTTCAAATCCGCTGTCTTTCATCGTCTGCAGATAGTTTTTTGTTTCAATTGTTAACTCATCTCCAAGAAAGACAGATACACCAAACATATCACCACTCCTTTGAAATCGTTTTAATGACATGACTAATCATAACACTTTAAAATAAAATTTCAATACTTTCTTTAATTTTTATTAAAAATAGACCAATGATAACTAAACACAGTTAACACCTTCATTTAAAAAGGAAAAATTATGTATACCTTTACATAAACTAATATTTTTTCAGCTAATTTATTTTATTTTCCCAAAAAAACTATTCCAAATATGCCCGTTTCTAACACTTTATTTATGTTAAAATGAAATTATATTTTAATACAGGAGGTCTTTTATGCAACGTTTATTTTTTGTCCGCCATGGTATGACTGAATTTAATTTAGCTAATCGTGTTCAAGGAGGAGATATTGATTCTCCATTATTGCCACAGAGTTTGGAAGATGCGAAAAAAACAGGTCAACACCTTAAACAATATAACCTTAAACAGATTATCGCTAGTCCACAAGAACGAGTCGTCGAAACTACTCGATTGATTACTTCTCAATTCGAGCAAGACTTTAAGGTTCAATACACAGATGATTTAAAGGAATTCGGTTATGGTTCTTGGGAAGGAGCATTTATTCCACATTGGCAAAAAACTTCTCCCGATACTTTTTATAATTTACGTCAACGTCCAGATTTATACGATCCTAGTGCATTTAAAGGAGAGACCTACCAAGAACTGATTGCTAGAGGAAGCAGAGCGATCTTTCGTTCTATCGAACAATTTCCTGATCGCGATCTTTTATTTGTGGGACACAGCATCACCTGGACGACTACACTTTTGTCATTGATCGGAACTGACTTAAAGGATCTTCGTTCAAAAGAACCGTTGGCTAACACAAGTATCTCTGAATTAGGGTATGAAAAAGGTCAATTTACTTTAAATAATTGGAACCAAATTGATCATTTGCTGTAAAGTAGACAAACTCTCACAAAAAAATAAGCTTGGCATCTCGCCGAGCTTATTTTTTATATCTATTTTTAATCATTTTCTGAAACCTTGTTGTGATTTCTTTTTAATAGCAGTTTAACGAATAAGATCTGCAACATCATTCCTAGCCCTGAGCCGCAACTGTCGATCACTACATCACTTAACTGACCGCCTCTGCCTGGTACTATTAATTGATGGATCTCGTCTGAAAAAGCGTAACCGACACAAATGCCTAACCCAATTCCAATTGCTTTAAAACCCGTTACACCACTATTCATTAAAGCTACTTTTACTAAAACGCCTAATACCAAATAAATAAAAAAGTGAGCATTTTTTCGGATAAAATGATGCAAATCTGGTGGAACAAGCATATGTCGCAATTCAATAGACAATGTATATAACAAATAAGCTGCGATGAGAATAAGTACTAATTCTTTTATGCCAATCGTTATACCTCGTTTTTTTAATTTAATAAGAACAAAACCAGCCAAACCAATCACTATGAGAACTTGAGCAATTTTAATAACTTGTACACTGATACCCAATACTGTGTGACTTAAATTCCAAGATTGTTGTTGAACTTGATGAGAAAAATAAAAAATCAAACCCATCCATAACAATACGGCCAACCAAGACAAGCCTTTTTTTAATTTTTTATTTTCAAGAATCATTTCCATACATCCTTTATGTCCAACAGGTATTCCATACCTTTTTTCGCCTAATATGATTTTTCAAGTATACAGATAAGCACTATGAAATTCAATCAAATAATGCTTTCAGTTAGGACATGTTTGGAAACTGATGACTACCCTAATTTTTTAGTATAATAAAAGAAAAGCGGTTTTGAATTAGTCGAATTAAGACTTATTGTTTCAACTCAAATGGAAATTGGGTTTGAGTTGAACGAATTAATGCTCATTGTATCTACTCAAACGGAAATCGGTTCTGAGTTAAACGAATGAACGCTCTTTGTATCTACTCGAATGAAAATTGGTTCTGAGTTAAACGAATGAACGCTCTTTGTACCTACTCAAACGGAAATCGGGTTTGAGTTAGTCAAATTACGGCTAATTCTGTCTACTCAAATGGAAAACGGTTCTGAGTTAAACGAATTAGCGCTCATTCTATCTACTCAAAAGGAAAACAGTTCTGAGTTAAACGAATGAACGCTCTTTGTATCTACTCAAATGAAAACCTACGTTGAGCGGGTGTTTTCCTCTCGGCGAACTAATTTTACAACACATCTTAATAAAATTCTATATGCAGCAAAAAAAAGAAGCTGAGATTTTCTCAACTTCTTTTTTTTGCTATTATTTCTTGAATCCATTTCAATACAACTTGTATTTCTTGGTCCCAAAATGCCCAATTATGGTCTCCAGGTTTTTCAATAAACGCATAGTCGATAGAGGTTTCTTGGAGAGCCTCTTCAAATTTTAAATTATCTGCATAAAGAGAATCTTCCGTACCGCAAATTTGTAAAATGGTCGGTTGATTAGTTTCTTTTTTTACTTGTTTTAGCAAAGCGTATAAGTCATTTTCGGATCCTACAAACGACTCTTTTGATCCAAATGCCGGTTTAAAAAGCTTGTCTCTACCCGGGTCATCTTGCCATATCCTATAAGGATCTACAGCAGCTGACAGAGCAGCAACTCCCCCTACTTCATCTGGATACGTTAATCCCCATTTTATTGCGCCGTAGCCACCCATTGACAGCCCCGCAACAAAGGTCTCTTCACTATTATGAGAGATATTAAATAAATTTTTCATTTTCCGAGGAAATTCTTTTGTTAAAAAACTCCAGTAATTCGGACCCATATGCATGTCAGTATAGTAGCTCACATGAACTTGAGGCATGAAAATAGCCAAATTGTATTGCGATGCATAACGTGCTATTGAAGAGTTATACAGCCAACTGGAATCATTATCTGATAATCCATGTAAGAGGTACAAAACGGGATATGGTCCTGTTCGTTCCTCTGGCAGAATAGCTTTATAAGAAATCGTGAATCCTAATTCTGAAGAATTGATTTGACCAGAAATAACACCCATCATTGTACCTCCCACTATTTAATAAGCTTGACTTTTCACTCTCTAGTTCTTTAATAGTATCAATCATTTTATAAAAAGGCTAGGCCTATCTTCCATTATAATTAAATAGCGATAGGATTATTTTCCGCTTTTCAACTTCTTCCTTCGGCTACTGCAAAACCTTATGAAAGATACCGATTCGAGTAGTCATCTGCGAAATCCACAACGAGTCATGAAATCTTATCCGTTCATTGAAGTAATCGCAATTGTGACTTAAGGACGAGCATTTTAAAAAGAAAAACCTTTGAGACAATAGCCTCAAAACTTTTCCTTTATCCTACTCTTCGTTTGTAACTAATTCTAATGGTGAAGCAATGTATTCTTCAATCGTTTCGCCAGAGAAGTAATCGAAGGCAGCTTGCATAGCAAGTTTACCCATTTCTTCTGGTTGTTGAGCAACTGTTGCACTTAATTTGCCATCTTCAACAGCTTTGATGCCATCTTCTGTCCCATCAAAACCGACAACTTGGATCTCACCTGTTTTTCCAGCAGATTGAATCGCTTCAATTGCTCCTAAAGCCATTTCATCGTTTTGGGCAAAAACAGCTTGGATGTCTGGATTAGATTGCAACATATTTTCCATAACGGTTAATCCTTCTGCGCGGTCAAAGTTAGCTGTTTGACTATCTAATACCGTCAATGACTCTTCTGCTATATTCGTGAACCCTTCGCCACGTTCTCGCGTAGCTGATGCTCCTGGTACACCTTCTAATTGAACCGTGTTTGCATCAGTTCCTGAAATTTTTTCGATGTATTCAGCAGCCATTTCTCCACCTTCAACATTATCTGAAGCCACTAATGTAACCACTTCTCCGCCATCACTTGAACGGTCGATCGTAATAACGGGGATACCTGCAGCATTTGCTGATTCAACGGCTGGTGTAATCGCAGCTGAATCCACTGGGTTGATCAATAAAATATCTACGCCTTGTTGGATCAAATCATCCACGTCATTTGTTTGTTTTGCTGTATCATCTTGAGCGTCAACACTTTTCACTTTAGTGCCTTGTTCATCTGCCAAATCAGTAATTCCTTGTTCTAGTGAAACAAAAAACGGATTATTCAGTGTAGAAATCGAGACACCTACGACCAATTCTGAGGTTTCTTTTTCTTCAACTGGGCCACTTTCAGTAGTATTTTCGCCTTCTAAAGTTGCTGCCCCACATCCTGCTAAAAATAACACTGCTGCTGTTGCTAATCCAACCATTTTTTTCATAATCGTAATTCCTCCTATTTTTTGTTTTTTCTGTCTAGTAAAACGGCAATAATGATTACAATACCCTTAACGACTTGTTGGTAGAAACTTGATATACCTAATAAATTCATTCCATTATTCAATGTACCAATAATCAAAGCCCCAATCAGGGTTCCAACTAATCTTCCGCGTCCACCAGATAAACTTGTTCCACCTAATACTACAGAAGCAATGGCATCCATTTCATAAGATGTACCAGCTGTTGGTTGTGCAGAGTCCAATCGAGAGGTAATAATGATCCCTGCTAGAGAAGCCATCAAACCAGATAAAGCATAGATACCTATTTTGATACGATCATTTTTGATACCCGCAATAAATGATGCTTTTTCGTTCCCTCCTATCGCAAAAGTTTTTCTACCAAACGTCATTTTGTGTAACAGGATATACAGTAAGATAAAACTCACAATCATCAAGACAACTGGGAATGGGATACCAAATAAATAGCCACGTCCAACAAATTTGAAAATAAAGCTGTCACCAATTCCAGTAATTGGATTTCCGTTTGTATAAACCAATGTCAACCCACGGTAAATCGTCATTGTTGCAAGTGTTGCGATAAATGGAGCCATGTTTCCTTTGGTGATCAACAAACCGTTGAC
The DNA here is from genome assembly GCF_000746825.1 of Carnobacterium inhibens subsp. inhibens DSM 13024. NCBI lineage: Bacteria > Bacillati > Bacillota > Bacilli > Lactobacillales > Carnobacteriaceae > Carnobacterium > Carnobacterium inhibens. The sequence continues at coordinate 658,843 of NZ_JQIV01000006.1, forward strand.
TGCTCCAAAAACCGTTCCAACGACTAAACTTAAAATCATTGCCAGCAATGGATCCATGCCTGCAGCGATCGTTCCAGCCATTAATGCACTGCTTAATGCTAATGTTGAACCAACAGATAGATCGATTCCGCCTGTGATAATGACAAATGTCATCCCAAAAGCAATCAATGCATTCGTTGATACTTGTCTTAATAAGTTTAGTAAATTGGTTGGAGCGATGAAACTTGGATTTACGATACTAACTAAGATGACTAATACGATAAGTGCCAATAATGGTCCTAATTTACCGAGGTAATCTTTCGGGCTTCCTTTTTTCTTTTCAGTTTTGATTGCATTCGTTTCTAACATATTAGTACCCTCCCGTTGCGAGTTTCATTATTTTTTCTTCGGTTGCTTCTGTTTTGCTTAATTCTCCTGCGATATGTCCTTCATGAACCACAATGATTCGGTCACTTACCCCAAGAATTTCAGGTAAATCACTTGAAACCATGATGATGGCTACGCCTCTATCAGCTAATTCATTCATCAATTGATAAATCTCACGTTTCGCTCCGACGTCCACACCTCGAGTTGGTTCATCCAAGATCAAGACTTTTGATCCGATACCGATCCATTTTGCTAATACCACTTTTTGTTGATTTCCGCCTGACAAACTAGAGACACTGTCAAATTGATCTTCTGCTTTAACGTGCAAACGTTCCATTAACAGTTGTGCAAAATCTGCTTCTGCTTTTGTATCGATCAAACCTTTTTTACTAAATCCGTCGATCGAAGGTAAGCTGATGTTATCGCGAATTGAATAATCTAAGATCAACCCTTCTTCTTTTCGGTTTTCTGTTAAGAAACCGATGCCTTGTTGAATAGCCATACTTGGATTCTTAATAGTTATTTTTTCACCTTCAAGATAAATTTCACCTTGTTCTAGTTCATCGATTCCAAACAGGCTACGCATGATTTCTGTTCTTCCAGCACCCATTAAACCTGAAAAACCAACGATTTCGCCTGATTTCACAGTAAAGGAAATATTTTCAAATCGATTTTCTTGCGACAAACCTTTTGTTTCAAATACAACTTCTCCAATTTTAGAATGCTTGGTTGGGTAATAATCTTCCAAATCACGACCAACCATTTTGCGTACCACTTCATCATTGGTAGTTTTTTTAGTCATGGACGTGTCGATCGATACTCCATCGCGCATTACGGTGATACGGTCACTGATTTTAAAAATCTCTTCCATTCGGTGAGAGATATAAATAATGGCTACTTTCTTCTTTTTCAATGTCGCTATAATACCGAACAACACATCAATCTCTCTTTCAGTTAACGCAGCTGTCGGTTCATCCATAATGATGACTTGCGCATTGGTCATCAATGATTTGGCAATTTCGATCATTTGCTGTTGACCAACTGAGAGTGTTTTGACATCTGTATCTAAATCAATATGGACCCCCAACTCTTCGAACGTCGCATCAGCAAGCGCTCTCATTTCTTTGGTATTGATCCATCCCATTTTATTTTTAAGCTCTTTCCCAATAAATAAATTCTCCAATACCGTCATTTCTGGCCAAGTATTCATTTCTTGGTGAATAAAACTTACTCCGTGTTCTTCTGCTTCTTTAGGATTCTCAAAACGTTTATTTTCTCCATTGATTCTAATTTCACCAGCATCTGCTTTATGCAGTCCAGTCAAAATATTCATTAGTGTAGATTTACCGGCCCCATTTTCTCCCATCAGTGCATGAACTTCGCCAGCTTGAATATCGAAGTCCACTCCTCTTAGAACTGAATTGTTGCCAAAACTTTTTTTTATGCCTGTCATTTTCACTTCCATCTGACACACCTCCTAAAATAAAACACCCGATTGCAAGATTATATTGGAATAAGGTGTTGCCTCACCTGTGCGAATAACTGCTTTTACATCTTTTAATTGTTCTTTAAACTCTTCATGGCTAACGTAAGAAATACGTTCATTTTCCGTTAACTCTGCTTTTACTGCTGCAAGTTGGCCGGCATTTTGTTCTTTGATCTCTTCCGCTAATACGACCGCTTCTACTTTCATATCACTTAAGACAACTTGTAAGACAGAGATAAAAGCAGGTTCAGACAACGTCAATGCTAAATCAATTTTTTTCACACCATCCGGTACAGGTAAACCCGCATCTCCAATCGCGATTTTATCCGTGTGACCTAAGTCTGTTAATACTTTTGCAATCTCACTATTCAATATGCCATGTTTTTTCATAATGTTCACTCTCTTTCATTTCTATTAATGAAGGCATTCCACCTTGAGCACCAAATTTTTTGATGGATAATGATGCAGCTAAATTTCCGAATCGAATACTGGATTCCAAATCCAACCCTGCTGTAAGCGCCACTGCAAATGCGCCGTTAAATGTATCTCCGGCACCTGTTGTGTCGACTGGTGTAACGGTATAAGAAGAAATCTGTTTTTCACTCGTACCATCATGATAATAGACACCCTTAGATCCCATCGTTATGATCAACTGATTCGGATATTTTGCTAGTCCTTCAGAAATCGTTAGTTCTGGGAAAAGCAATTTAAATTCACTTTCATTAGGTGTTAGATACGTTGCTTTTTCTAATACACTTTGGTTAACTTTTCTAGCAGGAGCTGGATTATAGATTACCTTTACGCTAAATTCGTAGCACATTTCAATAATTTGGTCTACCACTTCTTGCGGCAATTCATTTTGAACGACAACGATCGTGCTTGTTTTAATCAGTTCGCTTAACCCTTCAATTCTTTTGGTACCGATGGCATTATTCGCTCCAGGAATGTACACGATGCTGTTATCTCCCTCAACGATCGTGATATGAGCTGATCCAGATGGAACATGTGTAACGGGTTCCACATAGTCTACATGAATATTATTTGTTGAAAGATTTGCCAATAGTTCGGTTGCAAAAATATCTGTTCCAACGGTTCCCGCCATATAAACGTCTCCACCTAAACGAGCACTTGCAACTGCTTGGTTAGCTCCTTTACCGCCAAAGGTCGTATTAAATTCCTTTCCGGTGATGGTTTCCCCAACTTCTGGTCTTTTATCAGCTGTCACTACAAAATCTGTAGAGATGCTTCCGATTACGGTAATTTTACTCATCTTCATCCTTCTTTCTTACTGATTCTCTAATTTTTAATGTTACAGGTAATTGGATACGACTCACTTCAACAAATCCTTTTTCAAGAATATCACATAAAAGCTTTGCACCTCTATACCCAATTTCATAAGCCGGTTGAGCAATAGTAGCCAATCCCGGATACATCATTCTGCTAAAAGGCATATCATCATACCCAATGATTTGAACATCTTCGGGAATACGATGACCTCTTTTTAAAGCTTCTTTCATCACAGCCATAGCATAGACATCATTAGAAGCAATGACGCTATCAACGTTTGGGTATGTGTCAAAAAATTGTTCAGCAGTCTGTTCGGCTAATTCCAATTTGAAACTAGACGTTTGAAATATCTGATAGTCTAATTGATGGTCTGTTAAAACTTTTTGATTTCCAGCTAAACGAACAGCTGAACTCGGTACTTCTTTTGGTCCTACCATAATGACGATTTCTTTGGGATCCCTGGAAACAATTGCTTCTGCAGCCATCATTCCGCCTGTATAATCATCTGAATGAACTGAGAAATTTTGATCACTTTCTACTCTGTCTAATAACACAAAAGGCATATTTTGGAGATCTTTTATATCACCTTGAACGGCTGAAATGACTCCCGCTATATTGTTTTGTGCGAAGATCTTTAAGTAATCTTTTTCTTTTTCAAGGTCATCTTCGACATTGCCTAACAATAAGCTATAACCTCGTTGATTAACGCCATCTTCTACCCCTTTAGCAATCAAAGGAAAAAATGGGTTAGCAATATCCGGTAACAATAAGCCTATTAATTTTGATTTCTTTTGGTACAACGACCGTGCCACTTCATTAGGATAAAAGTTCAGCTCTTTTACAGCTGATTCTACTTTTTTTCGAGCTTCTTCACTGACATAGCCACTATTATTCAATGCTCTTGAAACAGTCGCTACCGATACGCCGGCCAATTTGGCTACTTCTTTTATCGTTGTCATGTTTTCACTCACCCTTCTGAACTAATGTGGAACCGATTACATACAAATAATAGCACCTCAATAAAAATTATGCAAGCGTTTTACATAAAAGAATTTTGTTTTTTAATCTATTCCCATTATTATACCTAATTTACCCATTATTGGAAGGTCCTATTTTCTAAACCGATTAAATAAGTCATTGGTTCAGTTTTTAGCATGGACGGCAGCAAAAAGACATTCAATTACTTTTTTGAATGTCTTTTCATATCATTAACTTCACCTGTTTACATATCTTAAAATAACAATTCCATTATCTATCATATACTCTTCTAATTTAAGTTCAATTGGAGGGTGGCCGCCATAAAATAAAGGCCTGCCTTTTCCTAAAATCACTGGTATCAACCCAATAATGTATTCATCAATACAATCCGCTTTTAAAAATGCATCGATCAGTTGACCACCGCCAAATAACATAATATCTTTTCCTGGCTTTTGCTGTTCTTCTTTTATTACTTCAACGATTTCACTGCTGCAAAACTTGAGGTTGTCGTAGTCAGAAATGCTCGAATGGGTTGCTACGTAAACCGTTATATCTGCAAATTCCAAATGCATATCTTGCTCGTAGCATCTTTTTCCCATTACTACAATGTCGATATCCTCTAAAAGCATTTCATAATTATAAGGATTATCTGTGTTTAATGAACTGTCCTCATATCCTTTTATCCAATCGAAGCTGCCATCTTCATTAGCGATAAAACCATCTAGGCTCATTGCTAAATTCATAATGATTTTTCTCATTAGTTCCAACTCCTTTTTAACCACTATCTAATCTCATGTTTTAAATTAGGATGATTATTCCTCTTCAGTCGCTCTTTTTAATTCAGCGATATCAAACTTTTTCATTTTAAGAAAAGCCTGTGTTACACGATTCAGTTGCTCCGTATCTTTTGTGCTCATCAACTCATTCATATTAGCTGGGACAATTTGCCACGATACACCAAATTTATCCTTTAACCATCCACATTGCTCCGCTTCAGGTACATAAGATAGTTTGTCCCAGTAGTAATCAATTTCTTTTTGCGTCTCGCAGTTTACAATAAACGAAACGGATTCGTTAAATTTATAATCATGTGTTATTCCGCTATCCATTGCGACGAAATTCTGTCCTTCAAGATTAAATAAGCCATATTGGACTTTTCCGCCTTGCCCTTGCGGATCATCCTCAGCATAGTAGTCAAATCCATCAATCGCAGCATTAGGAAATACAGTGGTATAAAATTCCATGGCTGCTTTAGCTTTTCCATATTGTTCGTCTGTAAACAATATGGAAGGAGTGATTTTTTGCGCAATCGGTTGATCGGGCAAATAAATAATTTGCCATGAAAGACCATATTTATCTTCTGTCCAGCCATATTTTTCACTAAAAGGATAGGCTTCAAGCGGCATAAGAACATTGCCGCCCTTTGACAATTGTTGCCATAACCGATTGACTTCTGCTAACGTACTGCACATTACTTGAAGGGATATCAACGGTGTAAATTTAAAAAATGGTCCAGCTGATATAGACATAAAGGATTGACCAGCAATTGTCATCGTTACTGTTTCCGCAGTTCCTGAAGGAGTATCGTAAATTCTTGTCTTACTATCAATAGAAGACTGCTCGAATAAAGACGTGTAGAGTTCTGCTGCTTCTCCAGCCTCTTTGTCATACCAAAAATGAGGAACAATTTTTTGCATAAATAAAGCCTCCTTGTATCTATAGTTATGTAGCAACCAAATTTTACTTTTACATTGATCTCGTTTAATTGAGTATACGACACCGAGAAAAATTTGTAAAAATATCTTTCTTGTTCATTTTAAATCGTTTTCAATCTTAAATTGCAATTAAAGGAAAGGAATTAAAAAACGATAATAAATTAATTATAAAGATGAGAATCTAAGTGCTGCACGATATGAAAACGATTACAATGTTAATATGTTAGTTTTTTAACAAATAGCTTAATGGAATGGGGACAGAAGAATGAAAGAAGATTTTGAACGCAATCAATATCTAACGTATTACAGCAAGTGGCGAAACGGTTATTTTCAATTTAATAATACCATACCCTCAAAGAAACCTGCTTATTATTTAGACGAAGTTTGTGAATCACAGTACTCTTACAAAACGACTTGGTATCGAAATACAATCGATCCATTATCCATTACAGATCATAGTCTTTCATCTTCACTCGCCATTGCTTTTGAGCAAACACATATATTATTAAATGCAAAATCATTTTACATAAAAGATATTCGAGATGTTCAAGAAACGCCGTTTAATACTATTGTTTTCCAACTAGATGAGCCGCCTTTAAAAACAAAAGAAGAATCACGTACCATCATGAACCGATACTTCAGTCAAAAGCCCTTAGATTACACCTATATTCAGCATATTGGAAAAAGTTTAGGCTTTCATCACCGCTGTCCTTTTGTTTCTGGTGACGAAATATTTGTGCCTGAAAAAGGAGCCGCCAATGACTCAACCAGTTGGTATGGACTGCACCACATTCTCTCAGCTGTTGAAGATAAAAAAGAAAATTGTATGCAAGTAACCTTTAGAAATCATCATGAATTGCAGCTTATCGTTTCAGCTCATAGTTTTTATGATCAAGTAGAGCGTTCAGCTGTCCTTACGCATCTTCTGCATGCAGTGGTCGATGAACTGCTCAGCAATTACGGTCATACCCTTGCGCCTTACTTTTCGGAAGAACTAAATGTTGTCCAGAGACGCCTGAAGAACCCTACTTTTACTTCCGTCTTTTTTTCATTAGATAAAGTTATGGTCTTTTTATCCAATTACAAAGCACAAGATATTCTCGTTAAAGTTCTGGGAGAAGAAAATCCTTACCTTGATGAAGTTAGAGATCATTTTAGAGGTACCCTAACAAACAATCCATCCTTTCCTAAAGATTAAACAAAAACGCTTAGACCAAAAATTTGGTCTAAGCGTTTTTTTCAGTCTTTTAAAATAAGTAAAAAGTGGGACAGCTTTTCCGCCACTCTTTTCTTCCATTGGTAGACTGTTTTGCGGCTAACACCTTGTTTTTTTGCGATCTCTGTAACCGATAAACGATAGACGACCGCGTCTAATAAATAAGCTTGTTCATTTTTGGTTAATAACGGCAGCATTTCTTTCAATAGATCCATTTCTTGGTAAGATTGTTCAAAAGGTGCATGCGTATCTGGTTGATTTTTTTCTAGATCTTCTGGCCAAGACATTTCATTTGCCCACTTTCGTTGCTGTTTTCTTAACAAATCGAGCATATGCCACTGTACTTTTTTATAAGCAAATCCGGTAAACTGATACAAAAATTCAGCATGTTCCAGATCTTGCGGAAAGGCTTCATAAGCTTCTACTAACTTTAATAAACCTTGCTGCACAAAATCATCGTAATCTGAGTGCATTCGACTTACTCCTAATTTCTTCAAAACTCCATGGACGATTCCGGCATGTTGATCGAAAAAAGCTCTTTCGTTGTCTTCGCTTAATGTTCTAATCATTAGTTTCAAACCCTTCAAATGGTGTTACAAGGCCTTGTACACGTATAGCTTACTTAGTTTGTGTAAAACCAGCAATGAAGCAAACACGACAAAAAAACCTTCAAACTTTCTTTTATCAGAAAGTTTGAAGGCAAAAGAGCTCGGTTTAAAATTTAAAGATAAATCCATTGATCAGAACAAAAGCCGCAACTACGATCAGCAACGTTCCATTGGAAAAGATCGTCGATTCTGACTCTTCTTGACTGTTTTTTTCTTCGGCTTTAGGAGAAGATTCCATTGATTGGATTGATTCATTTGCTGCTGTCTTTTTTTCACTATTATCGTTTGGCTTCTGTTCTTTTTTTAATACATCATCTAGCACATTTGTTTCTAATAAATCATCTCTTTGCTTCTTGGGTGCAAATGGTTTTACCAATGGAAGGTCTGAATCTTTTTTCCCTACTTGTTCTTCTTGATTCTTTACTGGAACTTCTTCCTCAATGGGTCTAGTGTCTTCTTCTATCGGTTGTTCTACCACTGTAAAGTCTCCAAGTGAAAGATCGGCTTGAAGTAACTTCTCTTTACTGTCCTTTGACTTTTCCAACTGCTGGATGTTTTCAGTTAATTGATTAATTTGTTTTTGTTGTTCAAGCTCATCCAATTCATCTACACTTTGTGCTTCAGCTAGTTGTTTTTTCAGTTCATCAATTTGGACTTGTACGTTCGCTCTATCGTGTTCGATTACAAATTGATTGTATAATATGAACGGATTACCTTTGCCATCTGTGGCTTGAATAGAATCAATCACCCACTCACCTATCATTTCATTGGTGAAGCTGGAAGATTCACCTTCATAAGCTTTCGTTTCTTCGTTATACATTAATTGAAGCGTGAGTTGCGCATGATTGCCTTCTTCATCTATAGAAGCTATTGAGCGAAAAACGACAGCCCCATTTGTCACTACTGTATTTTCATTTGTCTTTAAACTAAACTGGAGCTTCTCACCAACTTTAACGTCTTTTGGTTCAAATTTGATTGAGGAAAGATCCAGTAAGGCAGAAGGGTGCGCAAGAACTTCAAAATCACTTTGCTTTAGCTCTTGATCCTCATTCATTAAAGGAATCGTTTCTAAAATGAGTGGTTCACTCTCTTGATTCATCCCGATCGCTTGTATCAACTGCCATTGACCGACAGATGTTGAGCCACTTTCTAATTGACCTGTATAACACTGTGTTTCACTATCATAAGTTAACGTTACTTCTTTTTCAGCTTTTGTTTCATCCGAGTAATAGTTTAATACAATCGTTTCAAAAGCTGGTTCTTCCAAAAGAGTTAAGCCGAAAGTCACTTGTTCTCCAAATTGTGCTTTTTTTGGTTCAACAATCACTTTGTCACTCACAATAAGTGTATTTTCTGTATCCGCTTCTTCTTTTTCATTTTCAATTGCTGGAGTGCTTTCTATTTCTTCAGACGGAGCAGCCCAAACAGTTTGGTTGCCATAATTCACCAGTAGCATTAAGCCTAATACTAAAAGTATGTGCATGAACCTTTTTTTCATTTTTAAGTATCTTCCATTCTTTATGTAGTCTCTTGATCCCTTAGCTAGTTTAACGCATTCAAAAAGTTAATCAATCTTTTTGACGCATTTGACACCAAATAGACATAGAAAAAGAGTGGGACAAAAGCGGTTAGACCCGAATCTTCTAACGCATACCTTATCTCTAAGCGGCTAAAGCCACAAGAGCTAGGGCAACTGGAACGAATAAGCGCGGTATGGTCATCGACCATCGAGCATTGTTCGCGAAGTGGACGTCGGGTTTGCTTTTTGGAGCACGTTTTAGAATAAATATTCGTATACATATATAAAGAAAAACTGAGATTTTCATCTCAGTTTCATTCATTAAATAAATTGTCCATCTGCTTCCAATGCTCGCCCAATCATTAGCAACCAGTCTTCTCTGCCTTTAGGAGCGGTAAATTGCACACCTAATGGTAAACCAGTCTTGGTTAAATGGACTGGCAGACTAATCGAAGGTTGACCCGTTAAATTAGCTTGCATGCCAAACGGCGTAATCGGCAGACTTTTGTCAAACATGTCCCAAACAATTTGCTGTTGTTGGGCTGTTGAGAATTCGTGAATGCGACGCATTCGGTCAATAGTGGCTTCGTCTTGCCATTGAACACCAACTTTTGGAGCAGCTTCTGCAGTAGCTGGAGTCAAGTACAAATCATAGGATTCATTGAAGTTTGCCATCACTTCAGCTGCTTGATCCCAAGTCGTTAAGGTATTAGAATAGCTGGCGGCTGAAATAGATTTCCCTGCATTATACAGTACCCAGGTGACCAATTCCATGTCGTCAATCGTCAATGACCGCTGCAAACTTTTTTCAATCCCTTCCATCATCGCTGTTGTTTCACCTGAATTCATCATGTAATACGATTCCATCAATTGAATTCCGTCAATTTCTGGCGTTTTCTCGATTACTTGATGCCCATTCGCTTCTAGCCACTTAACTGTTTTTAACACGGCTTGTTTAGCTTCTTGGCTTACAGCAGAATGGATCGGAGATTCAAGCGAAAAAGCTATGCGAAAGGTTTTCGGTTGCGCGTTATGAAGTATTTTTAAATACCCGGCTTCAAATAAAGGCGTTTGAAAAGCTGCAGCTGGTTGAATAACTTGTAAAGCGTCTAACATCGCTGCTGTATCACGCATCGATTTTGTTAAAGCAAAACTGATTGAAGCTCCTTGCCAGCTTCTGCCAACTCCCGGCCCAATCGGTGTACGGCCGCGAGTCGGTTTCAAACCAATTAATCCAGTGAAAGACGCTGGGATGCGAATCGAACCCCCGCCATCACTTGCCCCAGCAATCGGGACCATTCCAGCAGCCACACTTGCTGAAGCACCACCGCTCGAACCGCCTGGAGTATGATCAGGATTCCATGGATTGCGGGCTGGTCCGTACAGTTCGGGCTCCGTAATATTTTTAAAAGCAAATTCAGGGACATTCGTTTGACCAATCACCACAAATCCTGCTTTTTGTAATGCCGTTACATAATGACTTGTAGTTTGAGCGACCGTGTTTTTTAATAACTTTGATCCAGATGTATTGGGCTCCCCTACTAACGATTGACCCAATCCTTTTAATAAAATCGGTACGCCGCCATACACTTGATTGGAAAAATTACGTGACTCTGCTTCAGCCAACGCTTTTTCTTTTCTCGTATGTGTCACAGCGTTCAACAACGGATTTTCTTTTTCAATGATTCGAAAAGATTCTTCAATTAATTCTTTAGAAGACAGTTTTTTCTCGCGTAATTGTTGTGCATAATACAAGCCGTCTTTTATTCGATTTATAGTTTCCACTTTGCTCCCTCATTTCTGTTAATGCTCCTTTTCTACTGTAGCATCGCAAAAAGAGAAAAAGAATAGCTGACAGAACAAACGATTAAAAAAGAGCAACATTCTTCTATTCTTTTAATTTCTATCACCTTAAAAAAACAATTTTGCATTCACAAAAAAAAGAGCGTTCCTAAAACTAGAACAGCCCTCTCTTTGTCAGATTCTTCAATTAATTACATTCCTTACTGCTTATGATTAGCTCCTTATTTTATGCATAATTATTCACTTACCCTTAAAAAAATATTCATTACAGCATTGTTTTTTAACAGACAAATAACGCTTTTAATTTTAGAAAGAGCAGCCTTTTTTTATTTGTCATAAATTGTTCATATTTACAAATTCCCAATCATATTTTATGAATTTTTAATCTTATTTGTGTTTATTTATGCTAGAATAACTTGAAATCATTCAGAGATTCATATTTAAAAAAATACGATGAATAATCTGCTCCACATCATTTTTAATCATAATAAATTGTATTTCTTTAGCTAGCCAACTATTTAAATCATCAAACGTATAATTATTTTTGCGCAATACAGTATCTATGGGACAGTCCAAGACGCCATCAGCGTTGACTAGAACATCCGATTCCTCTACATCTAGTTGAATCGTCTCGTCTCTTCCTATAACCACATAAATATATTTTACTTGTTTATGGACTGCTAGTTTGTCTAGCTGATTTTCATTTGTAATATTCTTTCCCTACTTCCCGGTTCTTTTATAAAAAATAACCGTTTTTAATTATTTATACGCTTATATCTTTAGTTAAACGAGTTTGTTTACTGCTTTATTATACCTGTTACAAACTGGATTATTACAAAAGGTTATCATAATAACTATGCTATTATTAGGAGGCTGTCAAATGTCTGACATACATGTTCCAATTGGTTCGACTTTAAAAAAAATCAGAGAAAATAAGGGGTATACCCAAAAAGAGATTTCGGATGATACTATGGCTCGTTCAACTTACACAAAGTTTGAAAATGATGATATCACACCTACTCTTTCCAAGTATCTTGCTATACTGGATCATATGGATATGACACACGACGAATTTATCTATATCTTAAATGATTGTGAATTAGGACAAAAAGAAACCATTCTCTATTTATTTAAACAATTAGAAAAAAAACCAACTCGTGAATTGCTCGATGAGATTATTGAAAAGGGCGAAGAATTAGTACGGAAGCGTTACGACCAATTGACAATGGATATTCTTGACGCTTGTCGTGGGTACATTGTTTTATTAGATGAACACGACTTAACAAAAGCGAAGGATTATGCAAAGCAAGTCTGGAAACGCATGGAGACGTTGGATAATTGGTACTTAGCAGAATTGCATATCATGAATAGCATTTTGTATTTATTTGACAGTGAAACTGCCTCTCGCTTAACAGATCGGGCCTTGTCAAATTTAGCTCAATACCCAAATATTGAAGAAACGATCACTTTAAAAATCAGTTTTTTACTGCATGTGACCAATTTGCTGATGATAGATAAAAAATACGAACAAGCTTTATTCTATATTAAGCAAATGGAGACAGAAAGCTCACAAAACGACTGCTCGGTCATGTTGGCTATTTCGTTGGTCCGAAAAGAAGTTTGTATGACTAAAACCGGTGATACATCTGAACCAGGACTCATTGACAGAGCCATTCATATTTTAGATAGTTTGAATAAACATGATTTAAAAGCATTGCTTGAAAAAGACCCAGAGAACTTCTTTAATCTCTATTCAAGCAACCCTAAAGATAATGTGAAAACTGAGATTTTAATCAGTTGAGACTGATTTGGAATAAAAAATGCATTTAATTTACATTATCAGCGGTAATGGACAAGATAGCGAGTAAATCCACAGAACTTGTCCAGTTTTGTGCTTTTTGGGACAGTAAAAAAGCCGCTTCTCTTCTTGAGAAACGGTTCCAGATTTTTCTATAGCAATAAAAATTTAGGTAATTGAAAAAGGCTGAACTAACTTTGAGTTAGGCAGCCTTTACTTCATTTTTAATAAGAATCACTTTCCCAGCCATTAGCTTTATATGCATTTACCATATTCTTGTTGTGTTCATCGGTTGCATAACTAATTTCTACTGGCCTCAAATGAATATCATACGTATCTTCATTTTTATCAACTGAAATCACTTCAATTTTAGCTGGATCCACAAACATTGAATCTTTAATCAAATCGCCTTTTTGAGGAACATCTTTTGATTCATAAGGCTTTTTCAGCGTAATGATTTTTTCAGGGCTTTTTACATTGATTGTACGATATAGTGTCATTTCCATTGTCTTTCCTCCAATAGTTCTGTCTTCAAGTAAATCATATCACAACTTTGGGATTGGTACGAATGGAACACTCACCAAATAGATTTAAACTAGTTGACATCTTGAATAAATAAGATTATTTTCTGTGTTTCTTTGTCCACTTTTCTGGATTTTAGATATACTTCCTTTTATACCTCTTACAATTTACTTAGTTTTCCTTTGATTGTTTCAATATGTAATTGCTTTGTTTCATCATCAGCATGCATAAAGGGTTTAAGTATTTGGAAATAGTATTTTATATCCTCTGTTGTTAGCTTTGGTGAAGTATTTTGTAATTCTCTTTTAAGTAATGCTTTTAGCTGATTTCTTTTTCCCACACTCACATTTGAACTCGTAACGGTTATTTTCTTTAGTTCACAATTATTACTGAAAATAATAAAAGACTGCATCAATGATTCATCAGTAATATCTAAAGCTTCTTGCAAAGCTTTAATGTGACCTTTATTTTGCCAAATAGGATTAAAAAATTTGAACTTCTTTTTATTTGGAAAAGTCTGAGTCCAATTACGATGTTTTTCATCTCCAAATATCCATCCGCTATAATTTTTTGATTCAATAACAAAAAATCCATATTTTGTTATCATAACCAAATCAATTTCGGTCGTACTACCATCCTCTTTAGGAATATAAAGATTCGTCAATATTAATTTTGTCCCTTTTATTTTTTCAAGAGTCCGATATATATTGTATTCACCCATGTTTCCTTTATCAAAGAAAGTTTGCCAAAAAGTATGATTACTTGCGCGTTGATAATTTGAATCATTAAAATCCAAATAGTTCATGAAAATGATTATTCCAAATACTAGTATATACATAACAAATAACATTCCTATAAGTGCTACCATTAATTCTATTTCCTCCACATTTCTTATTTCATTCCTTACTAATCATACCTTAAGTTGAGTAGAATAAAAATAAAGGATTCAATGAAAAACACTTAAGATTCATTCTTAAGTGTTTTTCTAACTTTTTAAATTGTATCAAACTGAAAAATTGTTTCTGAAATGACTTGCCTTTCTATTCTTTATCAACTGTTGTTTTTATTCATTTTCAAATAATCCACAGCTTTTTTTAACCCTTCTAAACCATCCATTACTTTCTTTCGCGGACAACCGATATTCATCCGAAGGAAGTCTTTTCCTTGTACTCCATAGATTGATCCGTCCATAATAGCAACTTCTCCAATTTCGATAAGAGCCTGTTGCAGATCTTCCATCTCGAAAGGCAATCCACTGATATCGATCCAGGCTAAGAATGTTGATTCTGGGATGGTAAACTTAATTTCTGGAATCTGTAATTTTAAGTAATTAGCTACGACAGTTAGATTACTTGAAATATACTCATTCAATTCGTCTACCCAATTTTGCCCACTGCTATAACCTGCCATGATGCTTTCAATACCCATAATGCTCGCAGATGACAAACCATCTCTATTTTTCAATACTTCTAAAAAATCTTCTTGCAATCTTTTATCTGGTATCAATGCATAGGAACCTATCAGACCCGAAGTATTAAACGTTTTACTTGCGGAAGAACAGATAGCTATTTGTTCAAATTTTGTTGGCACTGAAACAACTGGAAGATGTTGATAAGTTTCTCGAACAATATCCATATGAATCTCATCGGAAATCAAGAATACATGGTAACGATCACATAACTCAATCATTTTAGTCAACTCTTCTTTTGTCCAAACTCTACCTGTTGGATTCTGAGGGCTGCACAATAAGAAAATCGTAGTTTTTTCATCAGCTAATTTTTGCTCTAAATCGTCAAAATCTATTGAATAAATTCCGTTAATATAGTGAAGCGGATTTTCTGCTATCTCTCGTTTATTCGTGCGAATTGTTTTAAAAAAAGCATCATAGGCTGGTGTTTGAATGACTACTTGTTCTCCTACCTCCGATTTTAATTCAATTAAGCGTGAGATAGTATAAATGACAGAAGGTGAATAGACGATCCAATCTAAATCAACTTGGGTTGCAAATCGTTCTTTATACCATGAGACAATTGATTGTTTAAAATCAATATGGTTCCATCTAGTATAGCCGTATATTGGATGAGACTCTCTCTTTTTTAGCGCGTTATTAATAACGTCAGGGACAGCAAAATCCATATCAGAAATAGTAAAGGGCAATAAATCATTTACCCCAAAACGGTCTTCTATATAATCCCACTGCGTACAGTACGTTCCTTTCCTGTCAATCAATTCATTAAATACATTTTTTTCCAACACTACCGCACCCTTTTCGTTAGATTAATCGTTCTAATTGGTTTTTTAATGAAGCTACTTGAGTTCCGATGATGACTTGAAGATTCTGATCGTCTAATTTCATCACTCCCAATGCTCCATTAGCCTTTAATACTTCTTCATCAACTTCATCCATATTATGAACCACTAACCTTAACCGAGTAACGCAATTGTCCAATGAAGCTATATTTTCAGTACCACCTAAAGCAGATAGAATAACAGGAGCATCATATTTCCCTTTTTTCTTATGGCCTAACTCTTCTTCTGAATAATTTGTGTTGTCTTTATTAACGAGTTCTCTTCCTGGTGTTTTTAAGTTAAATCTCTCAATAGCAAATTTAAATACGAAGTAATAGATAGCAAACCAAGCTGCTCCTACTAACAAGACCAAATACCACTTTGTTTGGTTTCCTTGTAATACGCCAAAAATAAGGAAGTCTAAAATTCCACCATCGGTATTTCCAATTTTAACGTTCAGTAAAGCCATTACCATAAAACCTAATCCAGTCATAATCACATGGAATAAGTACAATAATGGAGAAACAAATAAGAATAAGAATTCAATCGGTTCGGTAATCCCGGTTACAAAAGTTGCTAAAACACCAGAAATTAATAATCCTTTAATTGCCGATCTATTTTCTGGTCTAGCTGTTTTATACATGGCTAATGCAGCAGCAGGCAGACCAAACATAAAGGTCGGCATTTTCCCTTGTGATAGAAAAGCGGTAGCATCTGCACTGATTGGAAGTCCTTCTTGCAATTGAGCATAGAAAATATTTAATGCTCCCGAGACAGTATTTCCATCAACAATTTGTGTTCCACCAGCTTCTGTAAATCGAATCATCGATACTAGAATATGATGCAACCCAGTTGGTAATAACAGTCTTTCTCCAGCACCAAACAAGAATGGGCCAAAGCTTCCAGCACTTTGAATCAGATTTCCAATACCTGTAATTGCTGCTCCAAATATTGGCCAGATCATTGGCAATAGCAAACCAACTATACTTAAAACTAAAGATGTAATGATTGGCACAAACCTAGCTCCACCAAAAAACGCGAATGCATCTGGCAATTGGATTTCAGAGAACCGTTTATGTAGCGATGAAACAACAATACCTACAATAATCCCACCTAGAACACCCATTTCAATCGTTTGGATGCCCATAACCATTCCTTGCCCTGCTTCTCTCAAAAATTTTGGATCAGCCAAGATATTGGCTTCAGTTAGATAAAAATTAATGGATAAGTTCATGATGATGTATCCAACTAGTCCAGAAAACGCTGCTACTCCTTTATCATAGCGGGCTAATCCTAAAGGAATCGCCATTGCAAACAAGACAGGTAAATACGTAAAAGCAAATCCGCCTATAGTAGATAAAAAACGGAAGAATATTTGCAAATACTCATTGTTAAGAAAAGGCATAATTTCAAGAGTCGTTGCACTTGTAAATGAGCTGCCTATTCCCAACATCAATCCCATAAACGCTAATAAAGCGACCGGCAACATGAATGTTTTGCCCAATCCTTGAAAAAACTCCCAAAAACTTCCCTTACCCTTTTTCATTATTTTCTCTCCCTTACTCTTTTGTATCTTCAAGATACCTTTTCGTCACGCCTCTAGCAAGCGTTTACATAATTTTTGAAAAGTGTTACAAGGAATGTAAGGATATACAAAAAGTAACTATTTATTTGTTGTGTTGCTTGATGTACTCAATGATTACTAGATCCATTAACAAGTTAAGAGTAAATCTAGAACTCATATCAATTTCATCGTAATAATGACTTTCTGAATAAGCCATAAGGGTTAAATCAGCAAAAGATTCTATTTGACTACCTTGCGTACCTGTTAAAAGAATCAATGGTACACGCCTCTGTTTTAAAATAGTAGCATATTCTATCAGGTGTAGGGTTTCACCACTATGAGATATTAAAATAGCAATATCTGTTGGCTTTAAATGATTAGCAACCGCTCTTAACTCATCCCAGTCATTTCTAGCAGAAGCTATTTTCCCTGCAAATGTCAGCTTTCTTGCAGCCTCACTGCAAAATGAAAAAGACGCTCCTACACCAAAAAACTCCACTAATTGGCTAGCATTTAATAAATCAACTGCTTGTATTATATTTTCTGTATTTAAAGCATTCACCGTTTGATTCATTTCGTTTTTAAAACGGCTAATGTGTCTAGCTATTTCTCCAACTCCTTGTTTTTCCTGATGTTTCTCTTCTTTTGTTCCTTTGTACTGATCTAAAGCATATTTTAATTGTTGGTAACCTTTAAAACCTAATTTCTTACATGTACGGCTAACAGTAGCAGTCGATACATAGATAGTGTTAGCAAAGTCCTCTATGTTTAGTTCTGATACTTTATTTGGGTATTTCAACATGTATTCTAATACTTGAGATTCTAATGTACTCAATTCTTTTCGTTTAACCAATAATTTCTTAAAAAAGAGATTAGCCTCTGACAAACTTTCTCACTCTCCTATGTTTAATTTACTTATTAGTAAAAATAATTTCCTATCTTAATAAAACCTACATAACATTTATATAACTATTCTATCTAACTCATCATAACTTAAAATAATAAAAATAAAAAATATTAAATGTAAAAAAGAATACTTAAAATCTCGTCTTAAGTATCCACTAACTAAATTTATGGAATTATAAACTTTGTTATCTTTTTTTTATTGGTCCATTTCTTCATTTTTTCAGTAGCTGTCATATCAATTTAGATAAAGCGTGCTATTCTTTTACGATTAAAATTCTTCCATTACTCTCTTTTAGCCGTAATGGTAAAGTTGTAATCCTCACTTTTAAAGTAAACTTCTGAGTATTCAAAGTACAACCCGTTGGTCAATAAACCAGTAGATTCCAGTTTTAGTATAGGTACGTTATCATCAATAGCTAGTATTTTTCTAATGTCATTATTAGGTAAGATAGGTAAAAATATTTGTTGGCTTTCTTTAATCTTGTAGTGCTGGTGACTTTCAATAAATTTATATTTTGAATGCATCATCGTTTCATAAGTCAAATCAGGAAATAGTTCAATCGGCAAATACGTATCTTCTACTACTAGCGCTTTTTCATTTGCTAACCTTTTCCTTCTAATAAAATAAACTTTAACATTTTCCTCTCTATTCAATTGGTAAGCAACTTTTTTAGGAGCTTCAATAATTTCATATCTTAAAATTTCACTTCTGACTTTTTCTCCACTACTTTCCATATCTTCTGTAAAACTTTTTAAAGAATAAAGTTTGTGCTCATAGGACTTCTCTTTTACATAGGTTCCACTACCATGTTTTTTTTCAACTAAATTCGTTTCTACAAGATTTTCAATAGCTTTTCTAATCGTCACACGACTAACAGAATATTCTTTAGATAAGAGATTTTCAGAAGGGATTGGATCGCCAGGCAGGAATTTACCTTGTTGAATTTTCTCTTTTATATCTTTGGCAATTTCTAAATATAAATGTGATTTAGGTTTTATATTACTCACCTTCCTTATAACTTTATAATACAAATTTTATAAAAATGTTGCAACTTTTTTAAAGTTGTATTATAGTTGTATTGTTAATTAAAAGCGTTTACAAAAAAAGGAGTGTTTATATGGAAAAACAACATTTAACGATAGCCGGTGGAGGGAGCACATATACTTTAGGATTGTTAATGAGCCTGATTTCTGAAAAAGATAACTTTCCTTTAGCCAGTATTACTTTTTATGACACTGATATTGAACGCCAACAGAAAGTTGCTGAAGCCAGTAAAGTTGTTATTAAAGAAAAATATCCAGACTTGGAAGAATTTATTGTAACCAGTGATAAAGAAACAGCTTATAAAGATAAAGATTTTATTTTTGTACAAATCCGTACAGGCGGTCTTGAAATGCGAATAAAAGATGAAGAAATCCCTCTATCACATGGAATAGTCGGTCAAGAAACCTGTGGTCCTGGTGGAATGGCTTATGGTTTAAGATCCATTAAAGATATGATTGAACTAGTAGAAGATATTCGATTTTATTCTAAAGACGCATGGATACTAAATTATACAAATCCAGCTGCAATCGTTGCTGAAGCATTGAAACGTGTTTTCCCTGAAGATCATCGTCTGATCAATATTTGCGATATGCCAATTTCAATTATGAATGGATTAGCTACCCTAATCAACAGAAGCGTATGGGACTTGGATCCAGGATACTTTGGCCTAAATCATTTTGGCTGGTTTACTGATATCTATGATACAGAGGGACACAACTTAACTGACGAAATAAAGAATAAAATTCTATCAGAAGGTCTCCAACCTGAATCGGAAATAGCTGAGGATCCTTCTTGGATTGCAACTTTCAAACAAGTTGAACAAACTTTACGAGATTTCCCTGAATATATTCCTAATACTTATTTGCAATACTACCTTTACCCTAAAAAAATGGTTGAAAAAGAAAATCCTAAATACACACGAGCTAGCCAAGTAATTGGTGGAAGAGCTAAAGAAGTCTTTGAAATGTGTGAACGCATTTCAGCTCGTCAAACAATAGCAGATGAAAAACTAGAAGGCGATGTTCATGGCGTTTATATGGTTAAAATAGCTGAGTCATTTGCTTATAACAAAAATGAAAAATTTATTGTAATGACTAAAAATAATGGAACGATTCCAAATATCCCAAAAGAAGCCATTATTGAAGTTCCCGCTCTCATTACTAGCAATGGTGTTAAACCAATTCAAGTAGGAGAAATTGGCACCTTTTATAAAGGTCTGATGGAAAGCCAATATGCCTATGAAAAATTAACCGTTGATGCTTATTTTGAAGGCAGCCGACTAAAATTATTACAAGCACTAACCCTTAATCGAACAGTGGTAAATGCTAATATAGCAAATGATATCTTAAATGACTTATTAGAAGCCAATAAAGATTACTGGCCAAATTTTGCTTAATCAATAAAAAAACGAATATTAAATTACTAAAGGAGGAATTGACTATTTTATGAAAAAACTGATAATCAACGCAGATGATTTTGGCTACTCTGCTGGGGTCAATTATGGAATTATAGAAGCTCATAAAGAAGGAGTTCTTACTTCAACAACAATGATGGCCAATATGCCCGGATTTGAACAAGCACTTAATCTACACGAACAATATCCTGACCTTGGTATTGGAATCCACTTGGCACTGACAACCGGAAAACCTGTCTTATCAAACTTAAAAACCATCATTGATGTAGACGGGAATTTTCGTAATCAAGCTTATTATAAAGGCTCGTTTATCATTGATGAACAAGAAATTTATGATGAATGGAAAGCACAAATCGAAAAAATTCTAGCTACTGGTATTAAACCCACACATGTAGATACTCATCATCATGCAAATCTTTTTGGTGATTTTAACGCCATTTATTTAAAATTAGCGGATGAATACCATTTACCAGTCAGAAACAACTTTACTAACACAGATTCTAATAGAAGAACAACGGATGGTTTTATCTATACCATGGAAACCGTTATTCAAAGCTCCGAAACTTTAGAAAAGGTATTTGAAGAATACAATTCAGTTGAACTCATGTGCCATCCTGCTTTTATAGATAAGTTTTTATTGAATCATTCATCTTATACTTATCCTAGAACAGAAGAATTAGAGTTATTGACGCATCCAAGAATCAAGACTCTTTTTTCCAACCATAAAACTATTGAGCTGACAACATTCGAAAGCATTTAGAGAGGAGTATCATCAATGAATACTTTTATGCAAAAATTAGGTCGTTCGTTATTGCTTCCCATCGTTGCTATGCCTATCGCAGGTATTTTATTTCGTTTAACTGCACCAGATTTATTGAATATTCCAATTTTTCAAGCAGCTGGTTCTATTATCACTAGAATGGATGAATTGATTGCCATTGGTATTGCCATTGGTTTGTCCAAAGGGAAAAACAAAGGAATTCCCGCACTAGTAGGTTATCTAGCAATCATTATTTTAAAAGAAGCCTTCGCTCTAGTTGCTCCAGAACAAAGCATGAACGTTTTTGGTGGGATTCTAGCTGGTTTAGTAGCTGCAGCAATATTCAATAGATTTAAAGATACTAAGTTGCCAGACATGTTAGCATTCTTTTCCGGCGAGAAATTTCCTATTACAATGATCATTATAGTTATGTTACCTATTGCTTGGCTGTTAACAATAGTGTGGCCATTTGCTCAAAGTGGAATCGATACATTTGCCCAAACTTTAATGGGATTGGGTGCGATTGGAATTTTCTTATTCGGATTCTTTAATCGAGCTTTGATTCCTATTGGACTTCATCATGTTTTAAATACGTATATTTATTTTGGTATGGGATCTTACACTACTGCTTCTGGAGAGGTAGTGCATGGAGAGATTACACGTTTCTTAAACGGTGATCCAACAGCGGGTTACTTCATTGGCGGATTCTACTTAGTGATGATGTTCGGTGTTCCAGCTATTGCATTAGCAATTTACAAGGCAGCTAGATATGACAAAAACCAAACTAAAACATTGATGAGTTCTGGAACTGGTACTTCCTTTTTAACTGGTATTACAGAACCCATTGAATTTACTTTCTTATTTACATCTCCTCTACTTTACTTTATCCATGCCGTATATACTGGTTTAGCAGGTGCTATTCTTTATTTGTTTAATGTACGTCTTGGGTTTTCATGGGGCGCAAGTGTGATTGATTATCTTGCAAACTTCGGGATAGCTGATAATCCATTATGGGTCATTCCAATTGGAATTATATTTTTCTTACTATATTATTTCACATTTTACTTTGTGATTAAATATAAACAAGTTCCAATTATTGGACAAATAGCTCCTGAAACAATCAGTGATGAAGTAACAGATGAAGAAAAATCATATAAGTTATCTCACAGCAATCATGCTTACATGGCAAAAAAAGTATTAGAATTTTTAGGTGGACAAGAAAATATAGATAATGTAGATAATTGTATTACTAGATTACGTATTGACGTTTTAGACTCATCTATAGTCAATAAAGAAAAGATTCTTCAAACAGGAGCTAAAGGGGTATTGATGAAAGGTAACCATGTTCAAGTTGTAATTGGGCCTGAAGTTACTACAGTTAGAACTGAATTAGATAAAATAATTTAATTTCCATGTTCAATCAACCAAACTGAAAAAACTCAAAAAGGCAGCCAAAAGTGACTGCCTTTTTGTGTTCTGTATAATATTAATGTAACATTTTCAGCGAAAACATTCAGCCATTCATTTAATAGTTCAAATGAGATTCTATAATCTACGCTATCTGGATGGATATTATCAATTTGTATCAAATGATAAGTATTCATAAATGTCCATTGCTGTGTTGCAACAAATTAAACAATGGTCATTTATTGTTTAATTTGTTGCAACTGAAAATTCTGTATTAATTATTAATCTATCCTATAACTAAATATTGATCTCAACGATTTATCTTTCCAGATCCTGTCTCTAAAAAACTGTTTACTTCAGAAACACTAAATTGATTACAATCTCCTTGGACCGTATGTTTCAATGCAGATGCTGCTGCAGCAAAATTTATAATCGTTTGAGGATCATTTTGGCATAGAAGACCATGCAAAACGCCACCAGAAAAGGCGTCTCCACCTCCTATACGGTCTATAATAGGATTTATATGATGACAATCAGACTCATAATATTTTTTATCTATCCATAAATTACCGGTCAAATCGTTTTTAGTTGCTGAATGAATGATTCTTTTGGTTGAGTAAAAAACTTCAATATTAGGGAATAGTTTTTGCATTTCTTGATAATAATAAATCATTTCATTTTTGATATCCTTATTTTCACTGTTCTCAGAAATATTCAGAAGATACCTGGCATCCATATCTCCAGCTGAACAATAATCTACATACGGCAAAATCAGTTTGATTATTTCCCTTGCTTCCTCTAAACTCCACAATTTAGAACGGTAATTGATATCAAAACTAATCTTAACACCTGCCTTCTTAGCAGCTTTGATTAAGTTCATTGTCAGCTTCTTCCATTCTTTCGAAAGTGCAGAAGTAATTCCAGAAATATGAAATAAATCGACGCCTTCGAAAAGAGCATCTAAATCCCACTCAATTTTTTTCATATCACCAAAACTAGAACCCGCTCGATCGTAAATCACATTTGCGGACCGCTTACCTACTCCAGCTTCCATATAATACAATCCTAAACGTTGACCACCAAAAAGCAGATGTGTAGTGAATACTCCATAACTATTCAGAAATTTTTTAACGGATTGGCCTAAAATATTATTGGGAACTTTGCTGGCAAAGGCTACTTCATGACCATAGTTGGCAAGCGAAATGGCTACATTCGCTTCTCCTCCTCCATAACAAACATCAAGTTGTTGTGCATGTGCTAATCGTTCTCCAGGATTTGTTGAGAGCCGCATCATGATTTCTCCCAAAGTTACAACTTTCCCCATATTATCTTTGTCCCTTTATTTCGTAGTATTTATCCATATATTGTGCTGCTAGATCTGTCACTTTATCAAAATCTCCGGTTTTTACTGGCTCTAATAAGTTCCCGCCAACTCCGACAGCCACTACGCCTTCATTGAACCAATCTGCCATATTGTCTATGCTGACTCCACCTGTAGGCATGATATTTAAATAAGGCAATGGAGCTTTAAATGCTTTAACCACACTAGGACCATACACGCTTCCAGGGAATAGTTTGACAATATCAACACCGCTTTTAAGTGCTGTTTCCATCTCAGTGATGGTCATGCATCCTGGTAGGTAAGGAATTTGATAAAGGTTACACATTTCTGCAGTAGCTGGGTTAAAGCTCGGACTCACAATATATTGAGCACCAGCCATAATGGCTAAGCGAGCTGTTGTTGCATCTAGTACTGTTCCAGCTCCAATAACCACATCATCATGGTCTTTGTAATCCTCAGCCAATTCTTTTATGATTTCATTAGCTTCTGGAACAGTAAAGGTTAATTCTATACTTCTAATTCCGCCCTTAATAACCGCGTGACTCGTTTTTAAAACTTCTTCTTTCGTTTCACCTCTAAGAACAGCTATGACTCCTGCTTCTTCTATTCGTTGTAAAATATTCATCTTTTTCATTCTTAAAACTCCTTAAAAAAATTATGATCTCTTACTACTTAAGATAAAATAGCATTTCCTAAAGTACTTCCTGCAAGATGTTCACCTTCCAGATTACTTTCACCTGATAATCTTTGAACTTTGTCCATATTAGTGACAACAACAATGATCGTATCATCTTTTTGAGCTTGTTTAATTTTTTCTAAATTAATATGAGCAATTTTTGTCTTAGGTGTTACAGATTCTCCTACTTTGACAAAAATATCAAATGCTTCTCCATTTAAACTCATTGTATCAATTCCCATATGAACAAGAATTTCAAGTCCATTTTCTGTTACTAGACCAACCGCATGTTTCGTTGGAAAAATTGTTTTAACTGTACCAGAAACAGGTGAATAAATATCTCCTGATGTAGATTTCATAGCATAACCGTCACCAATCATTTTTGTTGAAAATACATCATCATTTACATCTTCTAAAGGAACATACAAGCCATCCGTAACGGCACTCAATTGAACTTCGTTTGAACTTTCCTCTATTGTTTGTTTTGGTACTAAAAAACTAGTAATGGCAAACGAAACTCCGATTGCAATAATAATTCCTAACACTGCATAAATAAAATATTGACCAATATAAGCTGGTAGACTGAAAATACTTGATAAAATATATCCATAAATTCTTACTCCAAAGAAACTTATGAAAGCAGAAGAAATTGCACTACCAATAGTCGCTGCAAGAAACGCTTTTTTATACTTTGTTAATACCCCGAATAAAGCAGGCTCAGTAATACCTAACAATCCTGAAAATGCTGCTGATAAGATAATCGATTTTTCTTCTTTTGTTTGAACTTTTTTATATAAAGCAACCGTTGCACCTGTTATAGCCATATTAGCCATAAACATCATTGGCATTAACATGTCGTAACCTTGATTAGCAAAGTTTTGCAACGCAATTGGTGTCATAGCATGATGTAAGCCTGTAAGAATAGCGATGGGTCTGATCAATCCAACTACCACACCGGCTAAAATTGGCGAAATAGTAAACAACCAACTCACTCCAGCAGCAAGCAGATTACCAGCATGAATTCCGATAGGCCCTATTACCGTTAAAGCAATTAATCCTCCAACAAATAATGAAATCGTTGGTGTAAATACAGTACGTAAAATTTCTGGTAAAACTTTGTCAACCCACCGATAAATATAACTTAGTGCTAAAACAGCAAAAATGATAGGAATGACCGTTCCGGCATAGTTAAATACGGGTACAGGAAGGATGCCGAAAAGCATAAAGCTTGAGATTTCGCCTGATGCTGCAGCTGCAGTCATTGTTGGAAATTGTAATGTTGCAGCAATTGCAATGGCTAGGTATTGATTGGTTTTAAAAATACGTGCTGCAGAAGCTGCTACAAAAAATGGTAAGAACGTAAATACTCCACTAGCTAACATGTCAATTACTTGAAAAGTTGGTGTTTCATTAGAAATAACATTCAAAGCAACCAGACCAGCCATCAATCCTTTTATCATACCAGCACCTGCAATAGCTGGTACTATTGGCCCAAAAACACCAGAAACCGTGTCCATGAATAAAGATACTAATCCTTTTTTCTCACTTTGTTGATTATCGTTGCTATCTGATTCATTTTCGATACCTAACTCTTTAGCTAATATTTCATAATAATCAGCTACATTTGTCCCGATAACGATTTGCAATTGATCGCTTTGAAATTTTGTACCTACTACACCAGGTATCTTTTCTAGTTCTTTATAGTTTACCTTTTCTTTATCTTTAAGATTAAATCTTAAACGAGTCATACAATGCCATGCATTATTTATATTTGCTTCGCCGCCGACATGTTGAATGATTTGTTTTGCAACGTCTTCTTTTTTCATTTGATTCCCCACCCTTTTTCTCTGTTTATTTTTTGTTTCCGTTTACAACTTGAATAATAGCACAATATGCTAAATTATAAAAACAGTCCTAAATACGGAAAAAGCAGAGTAATCCTTTGATATAACAGCGTTTTTAGGTTTTCATTTTATTATTGGACTGGTTTTTATTCATATACCTCCATCTTTTCATACCAAATTGACAGTCGCTCCTATTACATGTTTCAATATACATGTAGTCTTAAAAAAAGGAAAAGAGGTTTGAACATGAAACCAACGATAATCACAGATATCAAAAGCTATACCATCAAACCAGATCGCCATAATTTAGTAGTAGTAAAAGTAGAAACAAATAGAGGAGTCATTGGTTATGGTTGTGCAACTTTCCAACAACGCCCATTAGCGGTTAAGGGCATGGTTGACGAGTATTTAAAACCTCTACTAATCGGTAAAGATGCTAATAATATTGAAGATTTGTGGCAAATGATGACGGTTAACTCTTATTGGAGAAACGGACCAGTAATTAATAATGCCATTTCAGGAATAGATATGGCTCTTTGGGATATTAAAGGAAAATTATGTGATATGCCACTTTATCAATTATTAGGTGGAAAATCTAGAGATGCTATTGCCAGTTATACACATGCAGTGGCAGACAATTTAGATGATCTCTACGGAGAAATCGACAGTATCCTTTCAGAAGGTTACCAATACATCCGTTGTCAACTAGGTTTTTATGGCGGGCCAGCTACTGAATTGAATACGCCTAAAAACACCTCTGAAGGTTCTTATTTTGATCAATACCAATACATGGATACAACCTTGAAAATGTTTGCTGCTATTCGAAATAAATATGGCAACTCATTCCAAATGCTCCATGATGTCCACGAACGTCTTTATCCAAATCAAGCAGTTCAATTTGCTAAAAAATCTGAAGAATTTAATTTATTTTTTTTAGAAGATCTATTACCACCTGATCAAAATGAATGGTTAAAACAAATTCGTTCTCAATCATCTACTCCAATTGCTACCGGCGAATTATTTAATAACCCAATGGAATGGCAGTCTCTCGTTAAGAACCGTGAAATAGATTATATGCGTGCACATGTCTCACAACTAGGTGGAATCACACCTGCTATTAAGTTGGCACATTTTTGTGATGCTATGGGAATCCGGATGGCTTGGCATACTCCATCTGATATTACTCCAATTGGTATTGCTGTAAATACACACTTAAACATCCATCTTCATAATGCTGCTGTACAAGAAAATATAGTAATTCCTGAAAATACAGCTAGCCTCTTTTCACATGTACCAGTAGCTGAAAAAGGCTACTTTTATCCTATTGATAAACCTGGGATCGGTGTTGATTTCAATGAAGAATTAGCTGAAGAGTATCCAATTGTCTATCGACCTCATGAATGGACACAAAGTCGTACACCTGATGGCACAATCGTTACTCCTTAATCAAATACTAGAAAAGACCCTACTACATATATAAATAATATGTGGTAGGGTCTTTTTCAATCAGTCATTTTGTCTAGTCTGATGGCTTTCCTTATTAAAGGGAATAATATAAGTGCATGTATAATCAATAGCTGTTACTTCACTGTATTCATAAACTTGTCCAGTTTTCAAAATACCACGGTTAATAATTTTCATTGCTGGAGTACCTTTCTTGCAAAGCAATAATTCAGATTGTTTCTTAGTGATTAAAACGGGAGTGTAACTCGTTATATAATGTGAAATATCATATCCTGATTGCTGTACATATTTTTGGATAGAGTCTTCAACAATGCTAGAAGTTAAATCAGGAAAAAGTGAAACCGGTAATTTTGATGTCTCAATTTGTGTTATTTTATAGTTTACTATTCGAATACGCTGAAAGACCCAAACAAATTGTTCGTCATCTAATTCAAAAATTTGTCGGTCTTCTTCTAAAGCAGGTTGCTTTTCCAAAAAAACTATTTTTGAACTGATTCTATCATAGGAATTTCTTGTCAAAGAGTTATAAATCAAAGGATTTTGTTTAGCATCTTTGCGGATAAATGTTCCTGACCCTTGAACGACTTGAACTACGCCAATATCACTTAAGCTATTGATAGCTTCTTGTATCGTATATCGTGAAACTTCATATTGAATAGCTAAACTTCTTTGCGTAGGCAACTTACCATCTGAATAATGTTCTTGATAAATTTTACTTAATATATCTTGGACTACAAATTCACGTTTTTTCATAACAAATCTCCTATTTCCATGTTTTTTTACGCATTAATACTACCGTTTAGACTGTTTTTAATACTAGTATAATAAAATCTTTTATTATATCAGATTCATTATTAGTATAACTTACCCTCTAAGAAAGACAAATCCCAAACTAATAGATGACTTAAAAATAATTGTATGTTCTAAGCTAAACGATTTAAATTTAATCAAAAAAAGAATACCTAAGATTTCCTCTTAAGTATCCACTAATTAACTTTATGAAATTACTAACATTCCTATCTATTCTTATACTGATCCATTTCTTCTCTTGATTGTTTAATTCTCTCAGTACTAGTTATATAATTTTTAGACAAGAATGCGTAAAATAGAACATCTATCGCAATGAGTTGTGCATGTAGCGAGCTCGAAATAAACTGATTGTCTGTCTCAATTGTTTTTACAGTTTGTATCGTATAGTCAGCTTTATTCGCTAGACTATTTTGACCGAATTGGGTCAGCCCAATGGTTTTTAAGGAACTTTTTTTGGCTAGTTTGATGAGTTCGATAATTTCTTTCGTTTCTCCTGAATTGGAGATGCCAAAAAAAAGTGCATTTTTTGGAGCCGCTCCTAGCATCGATACCAATTGATGATTATCGGTAGGGCAGACAACTATTTTGCCTACTCTACTCCATTTCTGAACCATATTTTCAGCGATAATACGCGAATTCCCTACACCATACACATAAACGATAGAAGCTGCTTCAATCAGTTCAACGACACGCTCAATGTCAAACTCATTCATCAATGCACTGGTTTCTTCCATTGATTTAAAAGCATTAGCCAATAGTTTACTTTTAATATCGCTGATAGTTTCTTCCGCTTCTATTTCTGCATAACCCGATTCATCTATGGATACGATTTCTGCGGATAAATCGACTTTGAGTTTGGTGAACCCATTAACTCCAATACGGTTGCACAAACGAATAACAGCGGTCGAATTCGATTCTGCAGCTGTTCCCAGTTGAGCAGTTGTCATTTTGATTGTTTCTTCAGGATTTGTAAGAATGTACTCGCCGATTTTCCTTTCAGAATTAGGAAGATCATCAAGGACACTTTTAATTCGACCTAAAATATTATTTCTAATCATGCTGTTTCACCTCGTATAATCAAAAGATACAGGAATTTTCAAAAGAAAGCAATCTAATGAGCATACGTTATTTTTCCTAATATGACGGGTTTTGTCGCCCCTGTGGCACTTGGCACATTGCTTGGCAAATGATGAATGGTCTGGTTCGCTAATATAGTCATCGCAACCGCTTCTTTAGCTTCAGAAGAAAAGCCTACTTCTTCCTGGATAAGGACTGTTTTACCCGGCAATTGTTCTTTAATCATCTGAACCAAAACAGGATTGTAACTTCCTCCTCCACCAATAATCAAATCCGACTGGTGATCCATAAAGTCACGAATATTTACTACAATGGACTGCGCAGTAAATTGAGTAGCTGTTGCAATAAAATCATCTGGCGCTACCGTATTTTTCCATTTTTCAATCAAAGCAGCAGTATACTCCACACCAAAATCTTCTCGTCCGGTTGTTTTAGGGTACGGTCTTTCAATATACGGATGAGCCATCATTTCACTTAGCAAGGCTTGATCTACTTTCCCAATAGCCGCATGCTCACCATTATTATCGTAATTTTCTTGATAAAAGTGCTGGCACAATTCATCAATAATCATATTCCCAGGTCCTGTATCAAACGCAAGAACATCTTCCATTTGCGCTCCAGCAGGGATTACCGTCACGTTGCCGATGCCACCAATATTTTGCAATAAACGTGTCCGTTCAGCGTCTCGATATAAGACAAATTCAGAATACGGCACAATTGGAGCACCTTGACCATTTACGGCCATGTCTCGTGTTCTAAAATCGGATACGACCATTGTTTTAGTTTCTTCCGCGATAACTGATGACTCCCCAATTTGCAAAGTAGAAGCTAACTGATGAGATCTAGGAACTGGCAAATGGTAAATTGTTTGACCATGTGAAGCGACAAAATCAACTTGTTCAAGTGGGAAGTCTGCTTTCTCACAAACAGCTTTAACGGCTTCACTAAAGACATATCCTAACTCCACATTCAAACTGCAGATTTTATCGACTGAAGACGTTTCGATCGATAAGACCTCTTTGATTTTTTTGACTATTTCAGTGCCTAATGGAAGTGTTGCAAATTCCATCAATTGAACAGTTGTATCGGTATTCGTTCCATGAATCTCCACGAGTGCTGCATCGACTCCATCTAATGATGTGCCTGACATGATTCCGACTGCAAAGGCCATTTTATCACCTCGATTATTTTTTTAGAGCATTCAATTCTTTTTGCATCTCGATCATTTGCATGATTAAGGTTTGTTCCGCCATTGACGTCATCAATTGGTCTTGCGCATGAATCAACAGCAAGCTGATTTTGATGTCTTCTCCGCGAATCTCATCTTGAACCAATTTCGTTTGGGTATTGTGAGCCAGATTCATTTCTTTTTTGCACTCTTCCATTAATTGGTCGCATTCTTCATATGAACCAGCACGAGCTTTTTCTAAAGCTTCATACGCTAACGCACGAGCATTTCCCCCATGCCCAATAATATCAAAAATGATCATTTCTAAGTCTTCCATTTACTTCATCTCCTTTAGTTGATTTTTAAGCTAAATTGAAATTTTTGCCACGGTTTTAAATAATCCAGTAAAAATTGCTCTTCTTCTAGCACATGTCCGACAACATTAGATTTCCCGGAGTTTTTCATTGGCTGCAAAGCTACTTGTAATTCACCGGCATAATGCGCATATAAAGAAGTTTCGATAATAATGTCGCCTTTTTTCATGTCCGGTGTGTTGAACGGAACAAATTCATGCCCTTTATATTTCACACGGCTTTGCGTCGAACGGATCACATAGTCCGATACGTCTCCACGGTTAAAGTGAAATTCTTCTGTAACGATTTTTGCTTCCAATTCAGGAACGTCTGCTTCTAATTCGCATGTCAGTGTTAATTGGTAAGGATTCAATTTACTCAATGCTTGAAGTTCTGCTTCACTTGCAAAAGCATTGGCAATAATCACATCATCGATCACTTCAGTAGCCCACAAATGCTTGGCTTGCACGTCGATCGGCCATTCTCGGTGCATATCCAATGTACATAACCCTTCATCTACCGGCCAAGGACCAATGTGAGCAGATGGTGAATTCACAAAAGCAGCCGTTACTAGCCCATGTTCTTTGTATTGCTTACTCGTTTCGATAAAATGATCATAATTCAAACCCGTGTAGCGGTGTGGGTAAAAATTGTGACACCCCATTAAATTAGCCGCATTGGCTTGATAGCTCATAATATTGTCTAAGTACTTTGTTCCACTGCTGATATTCAATTCAATTTTTAAGCCTTGCGGATTAAAAGTCATAATCGATTCTTCATTCCCAGTAAAGCCCATATCTAAACGAATACCATCTGCACCGATTTCTTTGAAAAACGTCAAGTCATTGTAACTGATTCCGAGTTCGCCAAATACTTTTGGACTGACATCCGCAATCACTTCCATGCCTTTTTCTTTTGCATGCATAATCACATCTGTGAACTCTTGGACGATCGTTTCTTTATCCCCTTCTACCGATAACAAACATGTGAACACTCGTTTGAAATTGTAACGTGCGGCCAAATCAATATACTCTCTGATTTCTGGAACTGAACTATGGTTTGGATAAACTGAAATGCCTAATCTTCTCATTCTAATTTCCTCTTTTCTTTAAAATTAAAAATGCCCATAAAATTGCGGCTGCTCTTTGGGAACAACTCGATCCCATTCGTTTAAAACACACTCTGAAGCAATAACTTTTTCGTGATAATGGTACCAGTTCAATTCATGGTAGCCTGCTAGATAAGAGGACAGACTTGCAATATCCATCTCCAGACAGTTTTCTCGTGCAACTTCTTGCTCATTCACCTTAACAACACTTTGAGAATCAATGGCATAAATCCCTTGGTTCCATGGAGCAAAAACATCCGTCACTTTCAGATACAGCCGCTTGGTTAACGCTTGAAAAGGATAAGCGGCTAAAAAGCGCTCAACGTCTACAATCCGAATCATTGTATCGTGCACGACTTCTTTTTTGAATTGGGGTTCATCCCATTGACTGCCAAATGATTGATGAACAGCTGATGTACCGATGACTTCTGTAAAGTTTGAACGATGGACTCGGATGAATTCCCATAAAGCTTGTTCGGCTGACACATTAAGTGCAATCTGATCCAACACTTCAAAAGTCAAGTCGTTCATCACGTAACGGATAAAGCCTTGAGGCTGTCCATTCTTGTCGATACTTAAGGCAAATAAAGCATCCGGCTGTCTCATTTCAAGACGTTTCCACCATTCTTCATTGCGAATCATCAGCCCATTCGTTTTAAGGGCATACGTTTGGTACACTTCTTTTACACGAGCTAGTTGTTCACGATTCTCCTTATAATTGAAGCGTTCAATGTTCCCCATATCGCCTTTTTTCATTGAAAATAGATGAGAGGGAAACTTGTACTGTACTTTATCAAAAAAAAGATCCCAGCCAAAATGACGGTAAAAAGAAACGGAAAAAGGTCCTAAAACGGATACCAATTGTCCTTGAGCACGCATCTCTTCTAATACTCGCATCAATAATTGTTTCATCACACCCTCATTACGGTACTCAGGATAAGTAGCCACAAATGAAATGCCGCCCATTGGGAACAGCTGTCCATGGATAGCTATTTCTAGTGGAAACGCCATGACTTGCCCGGCTAATGATTCTCCATTAAATGCTCCAATAGAGTTGCTGACTTTAGCCCAGTGAAGAAAGTCTTCCAACGTTTGTCCAGTATAGTGATTGCGAAAACAGTAATCTCTGATAGCGACCATTTGATGGATTTCATCTTCTCGTATCTTACGGTAGTCTAGCATTTCTGTTCACCTTCTTTAATTATTGATAAACGAAAATCCAATAAGCTTATTTCGTTTTCTTTTTTGGAAATTGACTAGCACGAATGACACCTTTTACTTGGTTCTTTTCAATCATAATACGACCTGTTTCAAAAAACATGATCGCGCAAAGTCCTGATAACAAATACAATCCGTAATTTACTGCTGTTGGCAAATTTTGAAAGAGAATCGTTGGAATCAAAACGACTAAGAAAGCCGAAAACCCAAAGATCCATCGATTAATATAGATGTTTTTTTTCTGTAAGAAACCGACCAACTTAACACCTGCTAATACAAAAATGATTAGAAAAATAATGAGTGCAATTCTCACTTATGGTTCCTCCTTTTATTAAACTAAGAAAGGGCTGAGACAAAAGTCCCAACCACATTTCTAATAGTTTATCCTTATTCTATAGCGTATTAACCCGCTACTGTATCTGTTTGCAGATTATTTTTTTCTGCCATTTCCGAATGTTCTTCTTCTACCATTTTCTTATCGTAAACTTTAACGAATGGATAGTAAATCAAAGCAGCAATCGTCATATTGATCATAACTAAAGCTGCAGCTTTCCAGTCATTTCCAGCTGATAAAAATGCACCAATTGGAGCTGGCAAAGTCCACGGAGCATTTACTGAGAAACCGTTAATGACCCCGAATTTCACTGCAAAATAACTGATCGTAGTTGTCACTGATGGAGCAACTACGAATGGAATCGCTAAGATCGGATTCATTACGATCGGTGTTCCAAAAATCAATGGTTCATTGATATTAAAGATAGACGGAATAATTGAAAAACGTCCAACTTGTTTTAAATAAGCTGATTTGGTAAACAACAATAAAATACATAACGATAGTGTTGCACCAGATCCACCGATCCATACTAACCATTGGTAGAATTGTTCAGGTGCGATATACGGCAATTCATTACCAGGTGTTCCACTAACCAACGCTTGACCATTT
The DNA here is from genome assembly GCF_000746825.1 of Carnobacterium inhibens subsp. inhibens DSM 13024. Classification (NCBI taxonomy): domain Bacteria; kingdom Bacillati; phylum Bacillota; class Bacilli; order Lactobacillales; family Carnobacteriaceae; genus Carnobacterium; species Carnobacterium inhibens. The sequence continues at coordinate 693,529 of NZ_JQIV01000006.1, forward strand.
GCTTCAAGCATAACTAGCCACATTGGACGCACGATTGAACCAATAACACTGACACCGTGCACTCCAGCTGCCCATAACATGGTGATCAAGACTACTGGCAGCAAAACACCTAATAAATTATTTCCTAAAATATTGTTTAATGGTGTAAAGATATTAATCAGAATTTGGTTGATGTCAAATCCAAGCAAGACGCGGATAATCCAAACAAAGACAATCACAAATGTACCTGGGATCAATGCTTCAAAACTTCTGGCAACTGATTCTGGTACTTGTTCTGGCATTTTAAGCATTAAGTTTTTTTGCTTAAATAAACGTAGCACTTCAACTGCAAAAACCATGGCTAAAATAGCTGAAAACATTCCTGATCCACCAAGATTTCCCATTGGCAGAACCCAACCAATTGCTTCGCCTTCAGGAAGGGAGGCATCAACGTTCACTGGAACCGTTAACATTAAAAAGGTTGCTAACGAAAGAACCCCACCGGAAACTCCATCTAACTTATAAGATTTTGATAAACTATACCCCATACCATAAGCTGCATATAATGACATTAGACCAGTTGTGATACGGAACGGAATCGCAATTTGTGCTGCATACGGTGCAATTGCTTCAGCCCAAGACGCGATTGGTGGATTTCCAATAACTAAGAAGAAACACCCAATAATAATTAAAGATAATGTCGAGATAACCCCATCACGGATGGCTTTTAAATGTTTTTGTTCCGATAACTTAGCTAAAGGCGGCATGAATTTTGTTTCAAGCCAATTCAGAAAATTCGTCATATTTACTCTCCTTTTACAATCTATAATAATAAACAAATGCATGAATCAAGTAAAAAATTAACGGTACTTTTTAATCAACTCTAATGTTTTTGGCGCTCCAATTGGTGTATAGCCCATTGGTTCAACTTTATCAATTGGGACACCGTTTTCATTTGCGTATTTTTCAAATGTTGCATATTGGTGTTTTACTTGAGGTGCTACCAATAACAATTTGTAGTCGCCATCTTTTAATTCATCTTCCACTGCTCCAGACCCTACTGCGATCATATCCAAATCAAAATCCTGTTTTGCAGCTTCCGCTTTAATTGCTTTAACCACGATTGCACTTGACATTCCACCAGAACAAACCATGATAACTTTCATCTTTTTTCCTCCTATTATCGAATTGAATTGAATTTTTGTTAAGGGTACTTTAGTATTTATCTATCTAGCTTCAAATTTATTTCATCATATTCTTTTATTGCTACCCTCCTTATCAAAGCCTCTATACTAAATATGTATCCCCTTTCAATAGAGTATAGCTTAACCGGAATTTTATTTCAATATAAATAACGATAAATTGAAATAAAAAAACCAAAATAACCAATTTACTTTACAATTATTAAAAAATAGAAGATATACCTTGATAAATTAAGTCCACATACAGATTCACTATCTAGTTATAGTTTATGAACCCTTGAATTGTCCTCTTATTTTTTGCGTACTTTAAATAAAGAGGAGGCGAACTTTATGATAGTAATCAAAAAGCGGAACAAATCGAACTATTTGCGTGCCATAGAAGCTTTGGACAAAAGGATGGTATTGCCTGATGAAGAAACATTTCATTTGATGAATATGCAATTGATCATACTACACATAACAGATGCTAGAAATAAATGAACGCTTAAACTAAAAAAGCAGCCATAAAAATGGCTGTCTCTTTGGGTTACTCTTTTATTCTTAATGAAGTTCCTTCACCGGCATATTCAATCGTTCTTTCAACAATTCAAACCACAGGTTATAGCCAACTCCATTGGGATGGACATTATCGTCCAACATTTCTTCAATTGAAAGATTTTGGACTTCCATTTTATTTTGCATCAAATGATAGGTATCAATAAATGGCCATTGTTGTGCTTTGACGTATTCAGCGATCTCATTATTGTATTGATCATAAGTTACTTTACCATCTTCCAAGAATACATCATTGTAAATAGTAGGATTTGCTGTTTGCAGTATAACTAAAGTATCGGGCAGCTCCTCACTGAAACGATCCATGATCCATTGAATATCTAGTTTTGTTTGATTGATATCATTCTGCGGATAGCGATTATTATTGATCAAACACAATTCAAAAATAATGATATCCGGATTATCTTTAATAACTGCCTCAATTTTTTCCCTTGAAATCAGATCAGCAGTACTATATCCGCTATACCCATGATTGATTACTTTAGCAATAATTCCATCCATCTCATTTAGACCAGCTTCCAGTAAATCACCCCACACAGGTTGATCTTCAGTAGCACCTTTCCCAAACGTTACACTGCTGCCTAGAACAGCGATTGTTACCTCGTCATCGCGTTCAGTCACAAACATCGCACGGTCTAACAAGCTTTCATTCCGATATGTATCTGATAATTTATAATTTTCATTCTTCTGAGCTAAAGTATGATTTTCTTTGGTAATATTAAAAAAGATAATAAAAATAGCCATTAACAAAATCACTATTCCAAATGTTGAATTCTTTTGATGTAGTTTCTTTTTTTGTTTCATAATCGAATCCTCCACCTTATTAATGAATGCAGTATACCATGATTTACTATCTTAAAATAAGGCAAATTTCCGACTCTTTAGATAGTTGTTTTTTTTAAACAATAGCCTACAACCCTAACTTATTTGCTTTTAAATGAAATTTCAGTTTGCTCATAGCACTGCATTTCCCTAAACGTACCAAAAAAACGCTCATTACATCAAATGCAATAACCGCTTTTTTTGGCTACTGAACTATTATTCTTAAATCTATAATTTCCCCACTAAAATAACCCTAAAAATTTAGCTTTTTTTATTGGTTGAGGTGTTGCAGTATAAATGGGTTCCCCGTTGATCAAGTCTTTAGTGACTTGATGGTATTCGGAAGCTTTTTCAGGACCGAACTCTTTTTCTAATTTTTGATAAGCCTCTTTCATATGAAAAGAACGTGAACCGACATTGTGTGCATCCGAAGCAATATAATGCACTAAATTTGCTTCAATCAATTGCTTACTGATTTTTTGGATCTCTTTGCCGAATCCTCCAGTGTAACTAGCAGCTGTTAGTTGCGCCAAAGCTCCTTTTTCAACAAACGATAACAATTTATTAGGATCTTTCAATATCGCATGATTCCGTTCTGGATGAACGATGATCGGTGTGATGCCCTCTCTTTGCATTTCAAAAAAGAGTGTTTCAGCATATTGAGGAATCGTTGGTGTCGGAAACTCAATTAAAATGTACTGGTTTCCTTCATCAATAAATTGGAGTTTATCTTCTTCAATATCTTCAAAAAATTCTCCATTGATGCGAACTTCTTGTCCAGGGAAAATAGTTAGTGGAATCCCTCTGGCATCTAGTTCTTGCTGCACTTCATCGACTAAGCTCAAAATATCTTGTTTTTCATTATCCCAATGTCCATTTTTATAATGGGGTGACGCTAAAATATGTGTGATTCCTTCGGCTACAGCTTCGCGCGCCATGTCCATAGAATCTTCCATATCTTTTGCCCCATCATCTATACCTGGTAAAATATGGCAATGTAAATCAATCATGTATTATTCTCCTTTAGTTTTGCTCACTTAAATTATAGCTCATTATAAATCAAACTTTTAAAAAAAACTAGATGGTCCAGTTCTTCTTATTTTTTTCTTAATAAAGAAGACTCTCTATAGAAAAGAAATCTCTAGGTTAACTTCTTAACTGTTTTTCAAAAAAATAGCCTCACATCTCTACAAACTAGTTGTAGAAACGTAAGGCTTCTTGCTGATTATAATTTAAGTAATTGCTATATAAAGGAATGCAGCGATAGCTCCACCAATCATTGGTGCTACTATTGGAATCCAAGAGTAACCCCAGTCAGAGTTTCCTTTGTTTGCGATAGGTAACAATTGATGCGCAATACGCGGACCTAAGTCACGTGCAGGGTTGATTGCGTACCCTGTTGATCCTCCAAGAGAAAGACCAATTGAAAGAATTAAGACCCCAACTACTAATGGGTTTAATCCATCAGTAAATGTGTTTTTACCAAACATCATAAGTGCAAATACCAATACGAATGTACCGATAACTTCTGACATTACGTTGCCAACAGTGTTACGAATAGCTGGACCTGTTGCAAAAGTACCTAAAATATTACCTTGGTCTTTTGTTTCTTTAAAGTGTGGCATATAAGTTAACCATACTAGAACAGCTCCCAAAATACCTCCAAGTACTTGTGCAATAATAAACGGCAATACTAATGCCCAATCAAAATTACCAATAATAGCCATACCAAGTGTTACAGCTGGGTTCAAATGTGCTGGTCCCATAGATCCTGCAACATATACTGCGATCGTTACGGCTGCTCCCCATCCAAGTGCAATGACAACCCATCCTGATGCTTCAGCTTTACTTTTTTTCAAGTTAACGGCAGCACATACTCCGTCTCCAAGCAACACTAGCATCATCGTTCCTAAGAACTCGCTGAAAATTTGTAACATATCTCCACTCATCTATTTCCATCTCCTTTTAATTTTTTTAAATCAGACTCTGCAATTGCAGTGTTTAATTTCACAGTGTGAGCAGCTTTTGCTTCATCTGTCCAGCCATAATAGCGGGCCATTTCAGCAATCACTGGTTCTATTATACCATCTAAAGTGTCGCGCATAAACAACATGTGATTTGTGCGACGGATTAAGAAGTCCGCTGGTGTTAACGCCATCTCTTCATCCATAGCATACCGTAAACTTGCGGTATCTGCCAATGTTAATCCTTCGATTTGTTCGATTTCATCAATTAAAGCAAATACTTTCGGCGCGTTTGACCCGTATAAGTGAGCAAGGTAAGTTGCTTCAGATTCAATCAAGCCTTTTTCAATACCTAATTGTGCTAATTTTTCGGTTTCTTCATCCACTTCTTGCGGGTTGATTTCTCCACCAGATACGGGGTATTTAGCAGAATCAATCAATTCGTAAGAGATGTTGAAGTTGTTTTCTAAGATTTCAATCACAGCCTTCATTGCGCCGATAGCCATCTTACGGTAGTCTGTCAACTTCCCACCCGCTACTGTAATCAAGCCATCTTCATCAATATCCAACGCACTTCCACGAGAAATCGCTGAAGGGTTATCTTCTGATTCTGAATTGCCTGTTTCGATGTTTTTCAATACGTCTTCTACAGTATAACGGTCAACTTTCCCTTTTTGGAATTGCTCGATCGTAGAAATCACTTTATCAAAACTTTCGTCTTTGATTGGTTTACTGTTCCCTCCGTTGTAGTCAGATCCGCCATTTGATGAAATCAACGGACGCAATCCTGCCCAACTTGATTCGATATCGTCAAGCTTAATATCAGCTGAAGGGTAACGGTTATTAACGACTTCTAATAAATAATCGACGTCTTCTTGGTCAACGGTTGGATGTGCAAAATCGCCTTTGTAATCTGTATCTGTTGTTCCAAAATATGTTTTTTCTTCACGAGGAATCACGAATACCATACGGCCATCATTTTTTCCTGTGTCGAAATAAGTTGGTTGTGGAACGTATAATTTCTTGCTGTCTACAACTAAGTGAACCCCTTTTGTAGGGCGCATTTGTGGTACAGCGTCTAATTTAGCATCCATTTGGCGAATCGTATCCGACCAAGGACCAGTTGAATTCAAGATAACTCGAGCTTTGATGTCAAATGTTTCACCCGTTAGCAAATCTTCTACTGTTGCTCCACTAGCTTTATTGTTTTCATCATGTAAGATATTGACAACTTTCATACGGCTGACCATGTGTCCGCCATCTGCAGCAGCACGTTTGATGTTCTCAATCACTAAACGAGCATCGTTGTTGCGGTAGTCCAAGTAAACTCCTGCACCTAATAAACCTTCACTTTTTAGTTGTGGTTCGCGTTCTAGAACTTCCTCTTTTGTTAATGTGTAATTCGCATATTTTGTTCCAGTAACACTAGCTAATTGATCGTATAGATCCATTGCTACTTTTAAAGAGAACATAGAGAACGTAGAACCAGGTTCGTCATAGATTGGCAAAATCATTGGGTCAGCTTTGGGAATGTGTGGTGCGATTCCTTGAACGACAGCACGTTCTTGAACCGTATCCGCTACAACTTCAACATCGAAGTTTTTCAAATAGCGCAATCCTCCGTGAACTAATTTCGTTGAGCGTGAAGAGGTTCCTTCAGCAAAGTCTTGCATCTCCACAAGCCCTGTTTTAAGACCAGAAGCGCTGGCTTGCAAAGCAGTCCCAGCACCTGTGATTCCTCCACCAATAATTAAAACGTCCAATGTTTCTTCTTTTAAAGCTTTAATATCTTGTTTTCTTCGTTCAATTGAAAAAACCATAAATCGTTTCCTCCTTTTAAGCTTCTGGTTTAAACACTTGTGTAGCTTTAACAGCTAATTTCCAGTTTTTGTATAATTTTTCGCGCTCTGCATCTGACATTTGTGGCTCGAAGATACCGCCTTCTTCGTACATGTCTTTGATTTCGTCCATACTTTCCCAGAATCCAACAGCTAAACCAGCTAAGTAAGCTGCACCTAAAGCAGTCGTTTCTAAGTTGTGTGCACGTTGGACTTTTGTGCCTAAGATATCTGCTTGGAATTGCAATAACCAGTCGTTATTTGCAGCTCCGCCATCTACTTTCAACAATGGAATATCAATACCTGCGTCTTTGTTCATTGTATCAATAACATCGCGTGATTGGTAAGCAATAGATTGTAAAGTTGCTTTAACAAAGTCTTCTTTAGTCGTTCCACGGTTCAACCCAAAGACAGATCCACGTGCATCTGAATCCCAGTAAGGTGCTCCAAGTCCAGTGAAGGCTGGTACCACAAATACTTCGTTGTCGTTTTTAGACGCTTTAGCAAGTGCTTCTGAGTCAGCTGAATTTTCAATCATTTTTAATCCGTCACGCAACCATTGGATTGAAGAACCGGATACAAAAATACTTCCTTCTAAAGCATAGTAAATTTTGCCATTGATTCCATACCCAATCGTTGTTAACAAATTATTTTCTGACAATTGTGGTTTTTCACCTGTATTCATGACGATAAATGAACCCGTACCGTAAGTGTTTTTCACCATTCCAGGTTCAAAAGCCATTTGACCAAATAAAGCAGCTTGTTGGTCTCCAGCCATTCCTGAGATAGGAATATTCGCTCCATAGAAATGGTAGTTCGTTGTGTTTCCGTAAACTTCTGAGTTGGACTTCACTTCTGGCATCATAACGCTTGGAATATTCAATAAGTCTAAGATTTCTTGATCCCATTCTAATTTATGAATATTGAATAACATTGTACGGCTGGCATTTGAATAATCCGTAACGAATGAATCTCCACCCGTTAATTTCCATACTAACCATGTGTCCACCGTTCCAAACATCAACTCACCTTTTTCAGCGCGTTCTTGTGCGCCTTCTACATGGTCAAGGATCCAGCGAATTTTAGTAGCTGAGAAATAAGAGTCAATAATCAATCCTGTTTTTTCATGAATCATTTCAGAATATCCATCTTCATTTAATTTAGAAGCAATCGGTGCTGATTGGCGTGATTGCCAAACAATCGCATTGTAAATCGGACGTCCTGTTTTTTTATCCCAGATAATCGTTGTTTCACGTTGGTTTGTGATCCCAATTGCAGCAATTTCTTCTGGTTTGACACCGGATTCAATAAATGCTCCAGCAATTACAGATTGTACTGAATTCCAGATTTCATTTGGATTGTGTTCTACCCAACCACTTTGTGGGAAAATTTGCGTAAACTCTTTTTGTGAGCTCCCAATCGTATTTGTTTTCTTATCGTAAATAATTGCTCTTGAACTTGTTGTTCCTTGATCGATAGCCATAATGTATTTTTTCTCTGTCATGTTAAATTTCCTCCTAAGCTTTTGCAAGCGATTTCTATTTCTTCATGTACTTATTGTAACCGTTTTTCTTAGTGAAAAAATGTCATCTTTTTTTGGCTTTTGCAATTTTTTGAGAGGTTTTTAAATTTTGTGCTTTTTGGATTGGTTGGATTAGGTCGAATAAACTTAGTAATTAAGAACCTTATCCAGTCTAAACTAACTAACTTATGGTCCTTAACAACAGGGTATGCACCTTACCTATCAGCCAAATTAACGAATAAAGTCCATAAACCCCTTTTTAAGTCCGCAACAATAGAAACATTCTATCGTTAAGGTTCATAAATCCATTTATTGAGATAATTTTACATTAGTTGCATTTCGGCTGCGCCCGAAATGATCTAATCAGTATGTAAAAGTCAATTTATAATAAACGAAATTACATTTGCAGGCACGAAAAACTAGAAAGTAATTTTTTGCGGATATTCATATAAAAAGGAGTGTGCAAAATAATGATTTATAAAAAACGTGAAAAGTCTGACAAGTTACTTATACTGGAGTATTTGAAAAATCGGATTAAGTTTTCTCAAGAAAGCTGCAATGAGTACCAGAACCAAGTAAAAGGTTATCAAGGTGAGTGTTACTTCGATACACTGACAACTGGACTAACATGTGATTGTCTCGTTTTGAATGATCTACCACTAGCAATCGGCAGCACTGACTTTCAAATTGATGCATTGATCATCACTGCTCAAGAAATTTTGCTTTATGAAATAAAAAATTATGGTGGGGAATATATATACAACGATGGATTTCTGGTATCTACCCTATCTGGGAACTCCTTCCATAGCCCTACAGAAAGAATCAATCGGCATACTTCATTGTTGCAAAGCTTATTAGAAACTCATCAAATGAAACTACCCATCAAACCTTTTGTAGCGTTTGTGCACCCTGAATTTATGTTATACGATGTAAAAAATATACAAAAAACTTTGGTACGTGCAACTTTCCCAAAGCATTTCAGAAATTTAACTGCACGGTTAGAAGCTCTTTCACCAAAACACTTTCTTCTCGCTAAAACATTATGCGAACTGTCTGCTCAAACAAAACCTTATTTAAATGGTGTGCCGGAATATACTTATAAGGAATGTAAAAAAGGCATCATTTGCTTAGAATGCGAGCAATTCATACCGGAGATTGAGCCTAGAAGTATATTCTGCACATGCAAAGCCTGCGGAAATAATGAACGAGTTTCAACTCTAATTTCAAGGCACGTGTTGGAGTATAAACGATTATTTCCAGATAGAAAACTGACGACAGCTGCCATCTATAATTGGTGCGGCGGTGTTTGTGCTGCAAGGAGGATTCGTTCTGTCTTGCAAAAAGACTATAAGGCAGCAAGTACAGGCAAGGGCTCCTATTATTTCTAAGCACAAATAACCATCCATAGTGAGCACATCACTTTTAGATGGTTATTTTTTTATTTAGGACGTTACGTACCGCAATTCATCATAAAAGGTAACGTTAAGGTATATAAAATGGATTTACCTACTATATGTTGAAGGGATTTTGAGAGATAAGGTGCCTAATCCTATTTTAAGGACCTTAAGTATCTTTATAACTTACACTTAAGGCAGACAAATACTTTTTTTCCAGCTTTTAAAGTATTTTAACTCTTACATTAGACATTTAACTGTTGCACAATTCTTTGGATATTTTCCATATCGAAGGATGACAAAATTTCAGAGAGGACATATACTTGGGCATCACCATAGCGGTCCTTTTGGGTCGGTTGCTCATTAGTAAGAATGAGATCGTACACTTTATTGGGCTGACAGGCTTCTACATGTATGCCGTTAATATGGCGCATATTTAGTATGAGCAGCTGATTCAGCGTTTCGGTATAAATGCTTTCCATTTTTAAATCAATCCCTATTTGTATAATGGTCGTCATCTTAAAGGAAATAATAGCCAGTAAACTAATGTATTTCAGCAGTTCCATTTTCACCAGACTATTTTCTTCTGCTTTATTGATCCCGAATTTATCTGTACTGATGGACAGTAAGGTATGTGCAAATGAAACCAAGTTCCTACCAGTAAACTGTTTCTCTTTGGATAGCATTTCTTCATAATCATAAACTTCGATATCGCCTTGGAAGAAATACAACTTTGTGTGAATATGAGAAAGATGATAATACATATCGCGCTCCACCATGTAAGGCAGTCTGCGAAACTTGTAATGAATAATAATGGTTTCCACGACGTACGTATCCAATGTCGCAATAGGTGCACGACGGTCACGCTCCAATGTGTACTCATGAAAATCGTGTTCATTCAGTATGGGGAAAGCCAGTAAAAAGGCAAAGTGCAGCATGGCTTCTTCTTCATCGACTTCAATCGAATAGCGGCTGAAGTACCGCAAGACCATAAGGCGGATTTTTTGGTGCAACGGATCTTCTAAATAGGGTTGCATTTGTTCACGCAAGTGTGTGTATTTCTTCTCTTTAAAATGGACACGGTTTTTACTAATGAGCATCCAAACATTGAGACGTTGTCTGTTTTCTGGTTCAATCGTGACGTGCAGAAAACTTTCCATAGCTTGCACCATTTGAGTGATTTGCTTATCAGAATGCGAAACGACAAGAGCTTCTTTTTCTTCGATATAGCTGTAAAATTGAAAGTAGAAATAGCGAATATTCAACTCTTCCCCATGCAATTTTCCATTACGGATCTTGATACCAAATTCTTTCAAATAGCTGTTCAATTCTTTAATTTTACGAAATAAAGATGAGTCGCTGATCATCAGCTGTTGTGCCAACTGAATAATTGAAAATTCTTGATGTTCAAATAAAAAACTGATCAGCTTCACTTTGACTGACTGGCTCAAATAGAGCTGATAAATTTGCTGCAAAGAAAATTCATCGCTCATGGTTAAGAAAATGTACTGTCCGTCATAGCTGACACTCACTTGATCTGCAAGCGATTGAATCCGGAACGAGATAGATTCCAAATCTTTATCAAGTGAAGCTTTAGCGACAGCCAAATAATCCAGCATTTCCACATAAGAAAGTTTTCCGCCATTCAACACGAGTTGTTTAAAAATCGTGACTTCTCTGACTTCATTTTTCTCAAGGAAGTGTTCAACTTTCATTTTCGTCATCCCTCACTTCTTGCCACGAATTAAAATTGGTGGCTGAAATCATTTGGGAATATGCGGGATGGAAGAAATAATCTTTTTGCTGCAAATCTTCCAAAGTTTGTTTCGTTTGAATAGCCAACGCCAATGTATTGATTTTTTCTAACATATTCGAAGTCGAAATCAGTTGAGCGCCAAGTAAGACATGGCTGATTTCATCGTATATCCATTTAATCGTTACAATATCAGAATCCAGCAGACTGGTTAAGCGCACTTCTTGACGATAAGCCTTAACCGTTTGACCCGTAAACAAACTTTCGGCTTCTGTTATGCCGGTGCTGGCAATGTAGTACTCAAATATGGAAGTTCCAATTGTGCGCAAGGAACCTTTGAAAGCCATCTCTGGTTGAATAAGATTAGCAGCCGCCACAACTCCTGTCCGGACGGCGTTATTCACGAGCGGAATGTACACCGTTTCGTCGTCTTCTCCAAAAGTCAGTTGGATGCAATCCCCAACGGCAAAGACATCTTCCACCGATGTACGCATATAGCGATCAACTGCAATCGTTTGATCCATGTGAAGCCTAATGTGTTCATCTAAAAAGTGCAAGTCCGGTCTCACATTCACACCTAAAATAACAGTATCACTCGTAACTGCTTCATTTCCAAATCGAATCGTTGCCTGTTGATCTACTTCAGCTTCAATAGAAGAAACTGTTTTGTTCAAACGCAAATCGATTCCCTTTTCCAGCATTTTCTGCTGCAACGGCTGAATCATGTCTTGATCAAAATACTTGAATAACACATAGTCCATGCTTTCAATCAACGTGACTTGCTTTTGCTGCTGGCTCAGCAAATCGGCTGCTTCTACTCCAACTTGGCCAGCTCCAATAATAGCTACACTTTGGCTAGCTTCAACTTTGGCTAGTGCAGCTTTGGCTTCATGATGCCGTTTGTACTTTAAGACACTTTCGCCACCACTGCCGCTTATTTTTTGCGACAGCTGGCTCGAACCCGTTGCAATAATCAACTTGTCATAAGTGATCGTCGCTTCTTTCTCATCGTATATATAGTCGACTGATTTATGTACCGTGTGGATCTTTTCAACAGACACTTCTAAATAGCAATGGATGTTTTGCTTTTCCAATTGTTCTTTCGTGATGAAGTAAGCTGCATCTAAGTCAGAAATTTTGTTTTCCCAGTACAAATGCAGTCCATTCGGAATGTAACCTAAAGTAGTCTGCTTTTCCAGCAAAATAATTTCTGCATCAGAATATTTTTTTCGTACTTCTAAAGCCGCTGCTACCCCAGCAAAAGAAGCTCCTATAATAACTACTTTCATGCTATTACTCCTCGTCAATGTGTTTTCAATTAGTATAACATATGAAAGGAAAATTTCATGCAGGCGGAAATTAACGGTTAGAAGGTCTTAAGTTTATTTTTGCCAAAAAAAATAGTACAGATTCCACTATTTAAGAGGTCTCAATACTATCAAGGTTTTTAAATTAAAATACATTCTTGGAACAGATTCTCCTCTTTATTAATTAAAATCTATTATCCTGAATAATTCATACTTCTAAAATTTGTGAGAATATTCGATAAAAGGAAGATTTCATAAGAAAAATAAACGTACCATCAATTGACTGTGAGTTTATAGAGAGACCAGCGAAATCAATATCTGTAATGACGTTTATCTTCTTCTATTTGGTCGTTATATCGCTTCAGCTCTTTGAAGTGTTCTTCATAAGTCTGTTGCTCATCCATTGCTTCATCGGCTTTATATTGTTCGACCAGCCGATTGTTTTCTGCATTTTCTTGTGCACTGTCTCTTCTTCTCAAATAATACAATCTATCTAATTAGAGAATCTATTAAAATAATCTTTATTTAAAAAGATTGCTTCTTTTAACTTATCGTCTATGCAGTCTAGTTCGTCATTATAATAATCATTCAGCTCATATTATGAAGCTGTTGAAATAATCGTAATATGGAGCTTGCGCACGAAGAGGATTTATCCCGCCTTTTTTTGGGAGTATTCCGAAATTTCCCAATTGGTAGTTGTTACATACACACATTCGTTTGTTTTCATCATCTGAAAGGTAGTTAAATTTTAGAAGTGGATTACAGTCAATTCTAAAAATTCAGAAAGCGAAAATTTTTTTCGTTTTTAATATAGTCTTCAAGAAACACAGTCATTCCTCTTAATAACTCCGCTAATTAGTAAATATTAGTTTTTACGGTAAATTTACTTGCTCTGGAATCGTAAGCCTGCTTCCCATATTGGAGTATCTAGAAACCATACCTTCTGTTGTTACTTTAAAATACCCTTCTATTTGAGTAAGGCTAGGATCTTTGGCATAAAAGTATACTTTATAATATTCAGTATCAATTATTTCTACTTCTGGATATTCAAGTTCCCAGCCAGTAGTCTCTTTAACATATTTATTTACATAGTCTAATACATGATCTTTTGTAACATATTGGGCTGTTTTATCGGAGTTAGAGCCATAATATCCTTCTTTCAACTTCTTGTGGGCTTGACTTATTCCAAAGTTGTTTAAATCTTCTGTAACTAGACCTTGATTATAAGCGTTTCCGTAGTAGTCGTACACGCCCCACATTATTTCGTAATATTTTTCTGCTGAAAGCCCGACTTCTTCAAGAAACTCGTCTGACAATGGTGCACTTCCACGCTGCTCTGGTGGCATTGGATTGCCTTTCAGTGAAAATTCATTATACGCATCTATATATTTTTGTACGTCCTCTGTGGAAATGATATCTCTAGCAACTTCTTCTTTATTAATATCTTTTGGAGAAATATTCTCTCGCTGAAAGAGTGCTGTATACCCAAAAGATTCTTTTGAATCATCACTACCATAATTTTCAGTCCAATGTACACTTATTGTTTCTTTTAAGGGGTTTACTGTATTTGGTGTAAGTCCCCAACCACCATATTTAATCACATTATTTTTCGGAGTAAAGGACAAATCTACAGTATTGGAATCGCTAGCAGTACGTAGCTGTTCATCTCTATCTTCTCTTTTTTGGAAAACCACTTTATATATTTCATTTCTAAATGTTAGTGAATCCCCTTCTAATATGATAGGTGTTGTATTTTCATCAAAATGTATTTTAGCTGAGATTTTATTCCCCTTTATAGTCAGAGTATCGTTTAGATCGTCAATAGTCCAATTATCTTCCATATCGCCATTTTTTGATTTTGCTACTTGTCTCCATTCACCAGAGAGATGCTCATAATCAAATTGAGTAATCTTCTCTAAATTCATTGGCTCACTTTTATTCTCTATTTTTTCTTTGAAAGAGGTCGTGTTTGAGGTCGTCGATTCTGTAATCTGTGAACTATTTGTACTCTTAGTGTTGTCGATAGTGTTTAAATTATCATGATTACTACAACCAAAAAAAAGGCTCAACGATAATAAACAAGAACCTAATAAACATATTTTTTTCAATATAATTCCTCCAATTTAGTAGAATAATTCAGATAAATTTTAAAAATAGCATTTTATGAATAGTAAGAATCATTCAGGTTATTATGTATATTATTTAGAACGAGAATTCAGTTCTTTTTTAACCTTTACTATGTAATTCACTTCTAAATTAAATCATTTGCATCTTCAAGATTTGAATTTTTATTGGTTATATTTAATTTGAATCATCTCTTACTATAAAGTTATAAAAATTTATAATAAGAGATGTCTCCAAATACCTATCACTTTTTTGTATCATTTCCATTTAAGAAATGAATTAATTATTTATTCTATTCTTTGCAACAATCTTTCTTAATGATCCGTTTAGGCTCTGCCAGCTAAGGCCTTTTTAGCATATTCTTCTGTCAAATCATCATTTGCTTTTTTTACTATACCCGGTAATAAGAAAGCATCTACAAGTACCCATACACCCACTACCAGTAAAAATATCCAGCCTATGAAAAACGCAAGTGTTATCCAACCTAGCACACTTAATACCAGTAACGTAATTCCACTACCTTTTCGTCCTAAATACATTCTATGTATCCCTAAAGAACTTAAGAAAAACCAAAGAAGGTACGAAACTCCAACACTTTTTTTATTATTAGCAACTTCTGAGTTTACTAACATTTTTTCTTCATTAGATAATTGACTATACATTTTATATTACCCCTTTAAGTTTTATTGTACTTCCAATGTTTTTAATAGCGCATCATAATCATCTTCATATTCATCTGATTCTATCATTACGACAGTTGCTTTAAATGGAATGACTTCTTCAAAATCTTCTTTATCTGAATCATAAGAATAACTAGTATCAACTGTTAAATCATAAGTAACTTCATATTCATATGCATCAACTTGCTGTACTTCTTTAACCTCCGTGTTATAAAGCACAGACGATATAGTTTCATCATCATAGCTTTTTATTGCGTTACTATAGAGCGTTTGATAGATCTCATTCTGTTCACCATCAACCATCCACTCTGCTAGCTCTTCTTTATACGAGTCGTCATATTCATCACCATAATAAGATAAATTTTCGGTCAATTGATAGATTGTATACATAAATTCCTGAGCTGCATACTCATCCACTAATACCAAATCGATGTAATAGCTCTCATCATAGTCCAGAAGTTCAAATTGAGCAGATTCAAGTGTTTCATTAGTAAATTCTTTTTTGATACTTAGATAACTATTCTCATTCCAAGAAAGAGGACCAAACGATCCTTCGCCTTCTTCTAATTGACCAATTTGCTTGTCGTTCAAATAAACTATGCCATCTGTTAGGTTCGAAGTAACATCAATATTCACACCGGATAGAGATAGATCAACATAATTCATACCATCTTCACCGCTAAAGAAAACCTCTTGTTCATTTACCAATGGTGAACCATACTGTTCGATAGATGATACAAACGTATATCTTCCAGGAGACAGCGGTCCGACTTTTTGTGTATATTCTGAACGATCGGCTGTTCCAATTTCATTCCCATTTAACGTAATCACTGCTTCTTCCATATTAGTACTTAATTCCGCATAAACAGGATTAATCATCATTTCGTAGTGATTAAAAAATAATAAATCTTTACCATCTTTTTTCAAATATATATCATAAGAAGGATCTTCAGATTCATATTCATTTTTCATACGAGTGGATAACAAATGTACATATTCTTTATCTTCCTTTACGTAATCCGCATAAGGTTGTAAATTTTCTTCTATCAACTCAAAATTCAAGTCTTCAGTAGAGATAGCTTTCGCAATCTTTGTTGCATCTCCAGTATTAATTATTTCAATATAGCGATTTACTTGGTTTTCTTTTGAATAATAATTTTTAGCAAAAGCAAATCCTCCGGCAAGTAAAAGAATAATTACAGTAATAACAATAATTCCAATTTTTTGTACTTTCGTGAATTTTTTTATTTTTGTTGTAACTTTAGATAAATCGACTTTATTACTAGTTTTTCCGGATACATGAACTTCCTCACCTTTTTGTTTATTTGATGGTTCAGTTCCTAATAAATGGCCACATTTTTCACAAAACTTCGCACTATCTTCATTTACACAACTACATTTTTCACATATCATTTTTATACTCTCCCTTAAATCAACCTAAAATAAAGAATCCATAACAATATCTTCTACTATTGTCATCATTGCGGCTGCACCGATTCTAGCAACTATAAACCAGACAATAAATAATACTAAGGCAGCTATGATTCCAATATAATACTTATCTATTTTTACGAGTGTCTCACTTTTGTAAATATAGTTTACAAATGCGAAAACCGAAACGACAAGCGATAGCAGATATAGAATACTTATAAGAACTGCAAACTCTTCACTTGAAATAAGTGAAAGAATCAGGATAATTCCTTGTAGGACTATTAGAGCAGTAAAAAAACCTCCATATTGTGTAGTTGTTGCAAGAAAAGAATCATTAGATTTATAAGCAACTTTTTTCACACCATGTACAACAAACACAGAAAGGAAATTAAATAGAACTAAAGCAATTAATAATCCTAAAAGAGTTCCAAAATCGATTGAAACATATTGATAACTATAGCTATCTAATGATAGAAACCATAAGCTTATTACTTGTATTAAACTAAGTAACACAAAATGAATCACACCATTGATAGATGCTGTTTCATGAAAACTTTCTGAGGGTTTTACTAAAGTAGTTTTAAAATACGAAAAATAGCCATTTGACATTTTTGAAAGTTTTTCTTTATCTATATTGATAGAACTTAAGTTAATTACTTGTTCGCTTTTAGATGAATCAACTTGTTGATTTGGTACCCCTTCAGTAGCTGTAATTGCACCACAACTATTACAAAATTTTGAACCCTCTTTTACTTCTTTTCCACAGTTTGAACAATACTTCATTCTTTTATTCCTCCAAAATTAATGTATTTTAATAAACGAATATAAAATGAAAATTTTTCAAGTTATAGCTATCATTGATTATGAAATGTCCTTTATCCTAACTTTAAATCAACTTAAAATTAACTTCCTTTCATTTAATTTTTCAAAAAACATTGTATGTAATATTAATTTACCTATTTCTTAAAAATTGATTTTCATAGTGAATTTATACCGTCATTATTTATATCGGTCACATACAACTAAATATTAATAGTGTTATTTAATTTATATTCATTAATATAAAAAGTTATGAAAAAAATATATTAAACTTTTAGGCTGTTGTGCTTTTTCAGAGAGTGTAAAATATTTTGTGTAAATGAAAAAATTCATACAAAAAAGGAAGTCCCTTCTGTAGAATAAAGTTAACGACAACCAATTCACAGAAAAGAGGACTTCCCTATGAATGATTTTACTACAGAAATTGTGCAAACTCTAGTCAATAAAGGCGATTTAAATGAATTATTCCGTTCGCACTTAGAAAAAGCGATAAACACACTCCTACGGACTGAATTAACGGCTTTTTTAGATTACGAAAAATATGATCGCACTGGTTTTAATTCAGGTAATTCGAGAAACGGTTCTTACTTTCGATCAATCAAAACCGAATATGGTGAATTAACATTGGAAATACCTAGAGATCGTAATGGTGAGTTTAAACAACAAACTTTACCAGCCTACAAAAGAACAAACGATACATTGGAAACCACTATTATCCATTTATTCGAAAAAGGTGTTACGATGTCTGAAATTGCTGATTTAATCGAAAAAATGTATGGGCATCACTATACTCCACAAACCATGTCCAACATGACTAAAGTTCTGACTGAAGAAGTAAACGCCTTTAAATCCAGAGCCTTAAATGATAAGTACGTCGCTATTTTTATGGACGCTACTTATATATTCCATTAAAACGCCAAACCGTATCCAAAGAAGCGATTTATATTGCCATTGGTATACGAGAAGACGGCACTAAAGAAGTACTGAGTTATGCGATTGCTCCGACTGAATCAACATACGTTTGGAATGAGCTGCTACAGGATATTAACTCCAGAGGAGTTCAAGAAGTCTTGCTTTTTATTACGGATGGCTTAAAAGGCATGAAAGATACCATCCAACAAATTTATCCTAAAGCAAAATATCAGCATTGTTGTATCCATGTATCTCGTAATATTGCTCATAAAGTACGTGTCAAAGACCGAAAAGAAATCTGTGATGACTTTAAGGCTGTTTATCAAGCTAACTCAAAGGAAGAAGCGAATACATTCTTATCCTGTATGATTGAGAAATGGAAGAAAAATTATCCTAAAGTGACGCAGTCACTCATAGAAAACCAAGATTTATTGACTTTTTATGAGTTTCCACCCAGTATTCGTAGAACCATTTACTCAACCAATCTAATCGAGTCTTTCAATAAGCAAATTAAAAAGTACAGCCGCAGAAAAGAGCAGTTTCAAAATGAAGAATCCCTAGAACGCTTTCTAGTCAGCATTTTTGATACATACAATCAAAAATTTCTAAACAGAAGCCATAAAGGTTTCCAACAAGTAACCGATACATTAGTTTCAATGTTTACTGAGTAACTAATTATTTTGCAGAAGGACGATTTATTTACACAAAATTATTGACGCTCCCCTTTTTCATAACAAACTAAAAGTACATTAGTGAGTTGATTGACTCTCTAATGTACTTTTACTAATTTATTATTCATTTAATATATTTCTTATTATTTTAATATATTTGCATCATTCTTTAGCTGATCAACCGAGTTCTTTAACCATTCTAGACCATCTTTTAATTTCTCACTTGAACAACCTAAATTCATCCTCAAAAAATATTGTCCTTCTTCTCCATAAATCGAGCCCTCCATAATAGCGATTGCACCAATAATAACTAATGCTTGCTGAATCTCATTCATATTAAAAGGAAGTCCGCTTATCAAGCCAAGCTAGAAATGTTGATTCTGGAATAGTAAATTTGATTTCTGGAATGTTTTGTTTCAAGTAATCAAAAGTAAAATTCATATTTTCAGTAATGTACGTATTTAATCCATCCACCCATTCTTGGCAGTCATTGTACCCAGCTATGACCTTTCTATTCCCATTATGCTGGCTGAAGATAATCCATCTCTATTTTTTAGTATGTCTAAAAATCATTTTGCAATTCCATATCTGGGATCAACGCCTAGGATCCTATCAACCCAGAAGTATTAAATGTTTTACTAGTCGATGTACAAATAGCAATATTTGTTAATTTTTCAGCTGTCCCTACAATTGGTTTAGGACTAAATACCATTTCGTTTCAGATCCTTGCAAAACTCCAAAAATCAAAAAATCTAAAATACCACCATCTGAATTTCCAATTTTCACAGTCAATAAAGCCATCACCATAAATCCTAAACCAGTCATAATCACATGGAACAAGTAAAGAAGTGGTGAGACAAATAAAAATAAGAACTCAATTGGTTCAGTAATCCCTGTGACAAAAGTTGCTAGAACTCCTGAAATCAACAATCCTTTACTCTTAGATCTCTTTTCTGGTCTAGCTGTTTTATACATCGCTAAAGCAACAGCTGGCAAACCAAACATGAAGGTTGCCATTTTACCTTGCGGTAAAAATGCTGTAGCACTTGGACTAATGTCCATGCCATTTTGTAACTGAGCATAAAATATATTTAGAGCGCCTAAGACCGTATTTCCATCAACAATTTGTGTCCCACCAGCTTCTGTAAATCTAATCATTGAAACAAGTATGTGATGCAAGCCTTTTGGCAGTAAAAGCCTTTCTCCAGCTCCAAAGAGGAATGGACCAAAAACTCCTGATCTTTGAATCAAGTTTCCGATTCCAGTAATCGCTGCACCGAATATAGGTCAAATTAAAGGCAATAACAAACCTACTACATCTAAAACGATTGAAGTAATGATTGGAACGAATCTAGCTCCTCCAAAAAATGCAAAAGTGTCAGGAAGCTGAATCTCAGAAAAATGTTTGTGCAATGATGAGACTATGATCCCAACAATAATCCCTCCAAGTACACCCATTTCAAGAGTTTGAATTCCCATTACCATAACTTGTCCAGCTTCTCTCAAAGCTTCAGGGTTAGATAAAAATTAATGGATAAATTCATAATGATGTAACCAACTAATCCTAAAAAAGCCGCAACCCCTTTATGGTGTCTAGCTAATCCTAAAGGAATGTCCATCGCAAACAACACAGGCAAATAAGTAAAAGCAAAACCACTAATCGTTGAAAGAAACCTAAAAAAAGGCATGCTCTCTATTGTTGTAGCACTGGTAAATGAAATCCAAATCCCTAAAATCAGACCCATAAATGCAAATAATGCTACTGGAAACATAAAAGTCTTTCATAATCCTTGAAAAAATTACCATAAACTCCCCTTACCTTTTCCCATCTTCTTATCTCCTTTACTATATATTTATAACTCTAAGTTAATGTTTTATAATTTATATAGCGAGCGTTTTCGTTGATTCGAAAAGAGTTACATTTAATGTAAGGAGATCCATCAATTTCAAACGTTAACATTCTTTTACTTTTTTTACTTAACATATTCAAATATGATTAAATCCATTAACAAGTTGATCGTAAATCTGGAACTCATATCAATATAATCATAATAAAAGCTTTCAGAATAAACTATTAGTGTAAGACCAGCTAGCTTTTCTAAATAGTGTTTTGTGTAACAGAATATCCTTTTTTATCAACTGCTTTATCAAAACTAACTTAACTAAGTAATTTATTTGATAATTCAGTAACTTAATATTAGTTTTTTTAAGCTTAAATACCTCATATCCTAAATCTGTTTCACAGGTACCTTTTTCATTACTCTATGGTTTTAAAGTTAATAACTGTCTACATTATCTAAAAAATTTTGATAGACTGAGCATCTTATGTCTTTCCTAAGACTTGAGTTTTTACCATCGTTAATTTGTCCGTAAAAGTCAATTCTCTTGCCTTATACTAAGAGCGATAGTAAGTCGGAAAAATGCAACTCATTTGTTGTAAACAAGTGAGTTCCACCTCTGGATTAGTTGTTATGAATTTAATTATACAGGAAAATTAATTTTTTATTTAGACAAAAACAAATGACGTTAATGAGATTTTCTCACTACCATCATTTATTGTACAGCCTATTTAAGTGAATTTCATCCTATCAGAGAGTAAAATAATACTATTTTTTTTGCTGAATAATTTATATTAGCTTTGTTAATATAAAATGTTTGCTACCATCAACAGTAATCCTTTTAATAATTCCAATCATATAATTTAATAAACAAATGGTCACTACTGTAACCTTCCAAATTCAATAATTTCATTATCGTAATTGTAATATGTTATTTGTCCTCATTTCTTTAATTTAATTATAAATATATTTTTTAATACGATTAAAGGACAATAAAATATCATTCTTTTTTAGCAATAGATAAAAAGAAATTGCTATTAAATATATTAGGAATCCAGCCATTGCTGGTAATTGCCATCCAATTAAGACAAACAATATAGTTAGTATAATTTCATAGAAAATGTCTTTGGTTACTTTTACTCCTAATATTTTAGACAAATACAATTCAGCAACTATACTTCGTATTGAAATGACTACTAAAATTGTTAGTATCGCAGCATTAAGATTTTTAAAAATTATAGTAGTAAATAATGTAGCAACTATACTAATTAATAAAATTATAATATTAATCAGCATCATATACTTTTCTTTTCTTAAAGTTTTTAAATAGGTATTAATAAGGAGACCCATTTTCCCTTCGTAGATACTTATTGGAAAAAGTAATGCCATATAAGTTAAACTATCTGCATAATTTGGTAACCAATTTGATAACATTACCTTTATAGGAAAGTATAACAATAAAATTCCAAATAATATTGTCATAAGTAAATCTTTAATAACAGAATACAATTCGGGCAAAGATTCTTGATTAAGTTTTCTTAAAATCGGAAAAATAACAATTCCAATTGCATTAATAAATATCATTAATAGATTTGAAACACTAAGCGTAAGTGAAATTTTCCCGAACGTTGCAACATCCCATGAATACTCGATACCGAATCGAACAACTCCAATAATCAACATGCTTGCAATATTTGCAAACATTAATTTTATTCCTACACTAATATTTTCTATTGCTTCAGTTATACCAACAACGAAAGAATTAAGTTTGTGAAATACAATATCTTTACAAATATATATTGCATAAATTAAAGATATAATTTTCCCTATCAAATCTGCAAAAATCATGATTTTATATTCTCTTATTCCTAAAAATAAGAACATCAAAATTAACATTATGTATGATACCCTACTTAAAATGTTAATATGGGCATAGTACTTAATACGATTGGTTGCTTGAAGTGT
This sequence comes from Carnobacterium inhibens subsp. inhibens DSM 13024, assembly GCF_000746825.1. Taxonomy (NCBI): domain Bacteria; kingdom Bacillati; phylum Bacillota; class Bacilli; order Lactobacillales; family Carnobacteriaceae; genus Carnobacterium; species Carnobacterium inhibens. The sequence goes on from NZ_JQIV01000006.1 coordinate 716,302, forward strand.
TAGTAAAAGAATTGAAAGTACATTAACTATAAACAAATTTAGTGCTACCATATTAAAAATAAATACTTTATCACTATTTGTAATCATCATAACAGATGCTATTGAAATTATCATTGCAATTAATAATTGAAAACAAATCATTAAATAAAATTGTGAGGAGAAAGTTTTCTTATCTAGAGCATTGTAATTTTCTCCACCATATCTCAAATAAATACCATCACTCCAACCCAAATGCAAGAAACCAACATAAGAAGAGTAGAATATGTATAACTGCCAATATCCATACTCTTCTATGCCTAAGATTTTAGGAATAATTAAAACAACAAGCGTTGAAATAATTAAAGAAATTAAATTAGAAATAATTGTATAAGAGAAGTTTTTTAAAAAAAGTGTTGCTTTATTTCCCAATATCATACCCTCTCACATTATATTATTTTACAATCATTACTTCATAAAATTTTATTAATTACAATGACCAGTAACTATAACCTTTTTCTTTAAGTTCTTTTTTATCCAAAATACTCTTGGTGTCAATTAAAATTTTGTTCTCATTTTCAAAATCACCATACAATGAATCTATTTTTTCCCAACTCATATTTTTAAATGCATCATGTGCAACTGCCAATACTAAGCAATCAATATCTTTAACATCTTTAATATCTATTAAATCAATACCGTATTCTTGTCTTGCTTCATCAGCATCAGCTTCAGGATCAACAATAATTGGATTGATTCCATACTCTTTAAGATTATCAATAATATCCACTACTTTTGAGTTTCTAGTATCAGGCGTATTTTCCTTAAAAGTCATACCAAATATAACAACTTTAGATTTTCTAACAACTTTATTAGCTAAGATAAGTTTTTTTATTATTGCTTCAGCAACAAATTTACCCATACCATCGTTAATTTTTCTGCCTGATAAAATTATTTGACTATGATACCCTAACTTTTCTGCTTCATAAATAAAGTAATATGGGTCAATACCAATACAATGTCCACCAACAAGACCAGGATAAAATTCAAGAGCATTCCATTTAGTATTCATTGCATCTATAACTTCTTTTGTATCAATTTCCATACGGTCAAATACCATTGCAAGCTCATTCATAAAAGCAATGTTAATATCACGTTGACTATTTTCCACTACTTTAGCAGCTTCTGCTACTTTAATTGAACCAGCTCTATGGACACCAGCTTCGATTATTAACTCATATACTTTTGCAATCTCATCAAGACTTTCGTCATCTATTCCAGAAACTATTTTAATAATATTTTCTAATTTATGTACTTTATCACCAGGATTAATGCGTTCTGGAGAGTAGCCTACCTTAAAATCAATACCACATTTTAATCCAGATTCTTTTTCCAATATTGGGATGCATATATCCTCAGTAACACCAGGATATACAGTAGATTCATAAACAACAAAGGAACCTTTAACTAAGTTTCGCCCAACTAACTTACTTGCCCCTTCAACTGGTGAAAGGTTAGGTGTTTTATCTGAATTAATTGGTGTTGGTACTGCAATAATATGAAATTTAGCTTCTTTTAAACTATTTTCTTCAGAAGTAAACTTAACGGTAGTTTCCTTTATTACATTATCACCTACTTCATTAGTTGGATCTATGCCAGACTTGTATAACTCAATTTTTTTTTCATTAAGATCAAAACCTATTACATCCACTTTTTTTGCAAACGCAACTGCAAGTGGCATTCCAACATAACCTAATCCAACAATTGCAATTTTTTCTTTTTTATTAAATAAATCATAATATAAATTCATTAATTTTACCTCTTTCATTTTTATTTTTCTAGTTAAAAGATAAATATTTGTTATAAACTAATATTTTTATGCCTATAAATTCTTAATACAAAGTATGGAAATGCATATAAAAATCTAGATATTTTTTCCATATAAGGTTTATCCAAATATTGATGAGGAAATAATTCTAAAATACTATAATTAAAATCTGAAATCGCAAAAATAATTTTTAATAATAATGGTATTTTTCTTCCATTATAGTATTTGTCACTTTGCTTCATATAACTATACATTTTAGATTTCACATATAAATGGTTTTTTGCCTTTAAAGTTGCATTAGTTCCTCGCATTCTAACCTGAGACAATGCCTCAGGTATTACACCCACTGAATAATAAGCTGCAAGCTGACTCCACAAAAAACCATCTTGTCCAAATCTCATTTTTTCTGAAAATCTTTTCTTGGGATTTTCTAATGCCATTCTTTTAACCATAACGGTAGGTGTTGCAATAGGATTATACGCAAAACAATCTGGAAAAATCATTCCATCATAATTTCTATTATCTACTAACTCTTTTTTTCCATTTTCATAAAATTTAAAATATGAACTATGTGACCATGTAAAATCATATTTCCTCATAAACTCTAATTGAATACTTAATTTATCATTTACAAATAAATCATCTGAATCAAGAAATGCAATATAATCTCCTACTGCTTTAGAAATGCCGTTATTTCTGGCTTTCCCAGGACCTTGATTAGTTTGTCTAATTATTTTTATATGCTTTTTATTTCTAATTATTTTATTGAGATCTATTTTTTCCTTAGACCCATCATCAACAATAATAATTTCAAATGATAAATTATCTTTTTCATTAATACTGTTAATTGCATCATATAACCACTCTACTTTATTGTAAAAAGGTATAATAACACTTATATCCATTTTTTTACCACCTTAACATATCTTTAATAACAAGTAAAAATTTAATTTATAATACTATCTATTATTTTTTCACTGATGAATTTAGGGGTTGCTTTAAAAAAAATTTGCTCAACTTCGTCAAAAGAAACATTATTAGCTTTATTCACTTCAAAAAAATTAATTATTTGATTGATTTTATATTCATTACTACCTTCATCCTGTTTTACACAGTAACCCAGATTATATTCTTTAAGTAACGAAATTATTCTATCTTCTTCTGAAGTATAGAAATGAATTATAGGTTTACCGCACGACATGTATTCAAATATTTTACTTGGAATTAGTGAAACATCAGTATTGCCAATTGATAGAAGAATATTACTTTCCATAATTTTGGACAATGCGATATCACTTTGAACTTGACCATGATTGAAAATGTTTTGTGGATACTTTATATGATATTCATTAAGTTCCTTATCACAATTTCCAAGAACATAAAAATGAAATCTGAATTTTTTATTTTTTTCTAATATCTTAGAAATAATTTTTAAAGTTTTGAAAGGAGGCCTTACTTTTTTGTCAAGTACACCAGTGTATATAATATCAATAAAATTGCTATTACTTTCTATTTTTTTATCAAGTAATTTTGGAGCATAATTTATAATTAAAGGATGTTCAATATGCACAAGCTTTTCACTGAATTTACTAAAATGATTTTCCATATGATCAATCCAAGAATCAACATAAAAAACTTTTTCAGCATCTTTAATTATTTCTTCTTCTAGTGCTAAATGTTTTTTATACTTTAGATTTTTATTTAAATTATTTCTGTGTAGAGTAGGACTATCGCTATATTTATCAAACAATAGTGGAATAACCTTAATATTTTTGTTATATTTTTTTTTGTAAGTTTGAGAAGCAATAATTGCCTCAAATGGATAACAAGTAGGTATTATTATATCAACATTTTTTAAGCTAGATAAAACTCGTAAGTATTCTTTTGTTAATGATTTTTGGATAGTTGTACTTCCACTAATTATTTTAAGATAATCTAATGTTCTCAATGTTAGCATCTTTACTGAGTTTATAGTATTTATAAATAATTTGTCATTATGATTAAATTTATTAATTTCATCTCTTTGTTTCATATCTTTAGTTCTTACTCTCATTACTTTGTGACCATCAAATATATCCTCCTCAGATAAGCCACTCATGTTCATATTAGATAATACTATTACCTCATGCTCATTTTTCATTTCAGTTACAAGGTTATAAATACATTTCCCTATAGCTGAAAAATATGGGTAATAACTATTTGTTATAAAAACTATTTTCAATGTTATCACCTTTTCCTAATCAAAATATTAATTCTTTTTTTAAACAAATTTATATTTTTTTCTAAAGTTCCAATAAAACAATAAGACCCAAAATGTTATAAAAGTTGTAGGGTAAGATAATACTTGGTTATTAGCTGGAATATATATAATTATTAATGTTGTCAAACAAAGTAATATCAGTGCTATTGAATCGTTATTTACTAACACATTTTTATATGTTATTCCAAATAAGTATCCTATTAAAAACATAATTATGATTACACCAAAGAAATGAACATCATTTGCAACCCACACATAAAAACTATGCCAATTAACATATGGATCCCATCCAAAAATACTCATTCTATATTGATACGTTTGTTCATATAAATTTAATCCAAATAACTCATTAATATTTTCTATTAGAAACATAGAATTGCCAATACCAAACATAGGTTGAAACTTTAAGTCTAAGGCTAAAGAAAAAGCATAATATCCCTGAGTCAAATATGATGTCAAATAAATTAACGTAGGTTTTAAATTGTCAGGGGTTAATTTCATTAAAAAAGAATCATGATTTATAGTAACATTACCATTACCGCTACTATAATCCGACCAATTCTGATTTACTCTGTCACCAACATTATTAGAAAAAAACAGCATTCCTATAACAAGCATTATTACCATAATAATGCTAAATCTATATTTTTTTAAATCAAAAAATTTTTTTCTATTATCAATAATTCTACTACGCATATGTTTTGTAACTATCACCACCAATAAAATAACAATTAAATCGATGATTCCTTTGCTTGTTCCAGTTGCTACCCATCTAGCTAATTCAAAAAATAAACTAAAAACTACAATAATTTTATATTTTAAATCAAGACTTTTAAAATAATAAAAAGATAGTGGCAAAGTAGGCCACATAATTGGAGAAGTTAGTACAGAAAAATATGTAAAATAAGAACCACCAAATTTATCTGCATTAAATTTCATTTGATATTGACTTGAAGGATTTTGAATACCATTAACAAAAGATTCTAGTACTGTGCTAATTGAGAACGAGCTAAGTCCAACTGTATGCATAAAATTAAAAATAGTATAAATCAAATTGATAACTATCATAAATGATAAAATTTTTTTTATATTCTTTTTTTCAAGTTTTTTTATAGATATTTCTTTTTTTATCCCAATTAAATAACCTATTCCAAAAAAAAGTTGGAAAAGAAATATTAGAAAATAAAATAAAACTGGTCTATGAGTGGGCCACTCCCATGGTCCTAATCTATACAATATTACTACTACTATTAAGTACATTTGAACCATTAACATAGGAAAAACAAGAATATTTCTATGAATATATACTTTGGATTCCATCGTTTTTTTGTTTTCCATTAATACATTCTCACCTTACTTTTCAGTATTATCATTTAAGTTTATTATGATTTTCTCCATACCATTTTATTAACCACTCCTGTATAACTCTGAATTAATTTAATAACTTTTGTACTTACATTTTCATCAATATAGTTTGGAACATCTTCCCCAATATCACCATGTAAATTCATTTCTACCGCCATGTCAACTGCTTGAAGGACCTGTTCTGTTGTAATACTACCAATTACCATATTTCCTTTATCAAAAGCTTCAGGTCGCTCTGTACTGGTTCTTACAGATACTGCAGGGAATTTGAAGTATGATGCTTCTTCTGCAATTGTACCACTATCAGATACAACACAAAACGCATTTTGTTGAAGATGATTATAATCAGCAAAGTCAAAGGGTTGTAAACTTCTTACATTTGAATGAAACTTAAAATTTCTTTGCTCTATAAACTTTTTACTTCTTGGATGAGTACTATAAATAATAGGAAGATTATAATTTTCTGCCATTGAATTTACAGCTTCCATTAAAGCTATAAAATTATCTTCATTATCTATATTTTCTTCTCTATGCGCTGAAAGTAATATATATTTCCCTTTTTTTAAAGATAAAGTTTCAAGTACTTTACTATTATTTATTTTATTTGCATTTATCTTTAATATTTCTGCCATTGGTGATCCAATCACATAGGTTCTCTCTTTAGAAACACCTTCCCAGTTTAAATAATTTCTAGCATGTTCTGTATAACAAAGATTAACATCACTAGTATGGTCAACAATTCTTCTATTTATTTCTTCGGGTAAATTTTCATCAAAACATCTATTACCTGCTTCCATATGAAAAATGGGTATCTTAAGTCTTTTAGCTGAAATAACACTCAAACATGAGTTCGTATCACCTAATACCAGTAAGGCATCTGGCTGTTCCTTTACTAATATCTCATATGATTTAGCTAGAACATTTCCCATCGTTTGACCTAAATTATCTCCCACAACATTTAGATAATGATCTGGTTTTCTTATACCTAGATTTTTAAAAAAAACTTCATTTAAAGCAAAATCATAATTTTGCCCAGTATGAACAAGTATATGATTAAAGTATTTATCACTCTTTTTTATAACTTCAGAAAGCTTAATTATTTCCGGACGTGTCCCTACAATAGTCATTAATTTTAATTTTTTCATATTTTTCCTCCTATTTAAAGTAGTGGGGGTAAAATTCTTTATGTGTATACACCCACTGTTTCATTTCTTTCACCATGGTTTCATAGTCAGGTACTTGGAAATTAAAATCCTTTCTACTGTTAATTAAGGATTTATCCAAGGAAAGTTGCTCGCTTGGAAGAATATCTATTTCATTTCCCTTAAAATACTTATTAAATAACTTAATTAAGTTATATTTACTTATTATTTCATTGTTAACAAGATTATATACTCCAGTTAGATTTTCTTTTAACGCTTGCTCCATAGCTTTAGCTAGTGTCAATGTAGTAACTCCTGTCCATATGGCTTTTGTGTACCCATTAGTTTGATATTCTTGCTTCATAAACCAATTGAATAAACCAATACCTTCTTCATTCATATCTGGACCAATAATAGAGTTTCTAAATGTCAAATCTTTATCATTTTCAAGTTCGCCTAGGGCTTTTGATCTATCATAAAAAGTTTTGCCATCTTTAAAATCATATTCTGTATAACCACCTGTTTTTCCGGAAAATACACAATCTGTACTCATATGAATAACGCGTGTTTTCATTTTTTTTGTTACATCGCTTAAGAAGTGAGGCAAATAACTATTTAATAAAACTGCTGTGGATTTATTATCCTCAGCATCTTGATTAAGAATACCAATGGCATTTATTACTGCATCATAATTACCTTCATTTAAAATTTTCTTTAATCTGTTAAAATCAGTAATGTCTCCATTAATATCTTTACAAAAAAATACTTTATTACGAGTAAATACAGTTACGTCATATCCCGCTTCTTTAAAATAAACGGAAATAGTGTGACCTGCCATGCCCGAACCACCTAAAACCAATACCTTCATTATCTACTCTCCCATCTCTTTAATTCTTCTTGAATATAATCAATTTTGAGTAACTTCTCTTTAACTTGTTCTACATTTAATCGTTCTGTATTATGCGAATTATAATCTTCAGTTTTTTGTATGTGCTCATTTCCTTCTACAAAGTATTTATCATAATTCAACTCTCTCTTGTCAGCTGGAACTCTATAAAAACCACCCATATCTTTGGACACTACATGCTCTTCTTTTGTTAAAAGTGTTTCATATAATTTTTCTCCATGACGAGTACCAATTGTCTTAATTTCACTATCTACATTAAATAATTCTTTCACTGCTTGAGCTAAATCACCTATTGTAGAAGCTGGTGCTTTTTGGACCATAATGTCCCCAGCTTCAGCATTTTCAAAGGCAAAAACAACTAATTCTACTGCTTCTTCAAGACTCATCAAAAAACGAGTCATCTTAGGATCAGTTACTGTCAAAGGCTGTCCATTTTTTATTTGATCAATAAATAATGGGATTACAGAACCTCTTGAAGCCATTACATTTCCATACCTTGTACCACAAATTAATGTATTTTCTGGATTCACAGTTTTTGATTTAGCAACAAATACTTTTTCCATCATTGCTTTTGAAATACCCATCGCGTTAATTGGATATGCAGCCTTATCAGTTGATAAACAAATAACTTTTTTTATCCCCATTTCTATTGCACCAGTAACTACATTATCTGTTCCCATGATATTAGTTTTTACAGCTTCAAGAGGGAAAAATTCACAAGAGGGAACTTGCTTTAATGCTGCTGCATGAAAGACATAGTCAACATCATGCATCGCATTTTTCACACTAGCTAAGTCTCTAACATCACCAATATAAAATTTTAATTTTTCATCTTTGTAAATTCTTCTCATATCATCTTGTTTTTTTTCATCACGAGAAAAAATACGTATTTCTTTAACATTTGTATGTAAAAATCTCTTCATAACTGCATTCCCAAAAGAACCAGTGCCTCCTGTAATTAAAAGCGTTTTATCTTTAAACATATATATAATCTCCTATCAATTTTTATTTGCTAAACCATTTATCTAAACGATTTAAAAGTATCTCTTTATTAAAATTTTCATTATAATAATTAACAGCATTTTTCGACATTTTTTTATGTTCTTCAACAGGTAATTGAACAAGGAATTTAATATTTTCAACTAAATTCACTACATCCCCTGCACCACTACATACACCAGCTTTGGCTTTATTAATGACTTTTTGAATTTCTCCATCAGCTGATGCTATAATTGGAATACCACATGCTAAGCAAGATTGCATTTTAGCAGGCAACGTGATAGAAAAAACTTTACTCTTTGATAAGCTTATTAAACTAGCGTCACTTACAGCCATAAATTCAGGAATTCGCTTTTGGGGTTGTTTATCTATGAAGTTAAATGATTCGGCTACTCCACATTCATTAACTTTGTCTTTCAAAATATTTTTAAAACGACCATCTCCAACAATATTGAACCTTACTTTCGTTCCTCCTTCTTTTAAAAGTTTTGCTACTTCAGGAAGTATATTGAGACCTTGAGCAAAACCAATATTACCTGCAAATATAATATTAAATCTTCCATCAAGTGGTATTTCTGGTACACTAACAGAAGTTTTTTTCAATGGTTTATAGTAACTTTCTGCATACTGTGGCCAAAATTCAATTTTGTTTTTGTTAACTCCTCGATCACTAATTGCTTGAATAAAACTTTCTGATGATGTGAAAATACGATCACATTTTTTATAAATATAATCCACCATAAACCCTATAGCATTAAGAATATATTTATTATTTATACCTCCAGCGATTTCAACATTCTCTGGCCAAAGATCAGTCACGTACAAATAACAAGGAATCTTTCTTTTTTTTCCATACCATACTCCAGGTAAAGCTTGTGTCATGGGAGAAACTTCAAATATAAATACTCGATCTGCTTTGATTTTAGTAAATAATTGCCAAAAAAAACCAGACATCACAAATGAAAGATAATTTAAGAATAACATAATAGAGTTATTACCTCTAGGAATGATAGGCAGACGAATAATGTCAATTCCTTTGTATCTTTCTCTTTTTTTGATAAATAATCCATACCCGTCAAAAAATTTTCCGGCTGGGTAGTTAGGTATTCCTGTTACAACCGTAACCTTATATCCACGAGCTATCCACTCTTCACACATATCATTAATACGAAATTGCTCAGGAAAAAAATATTGTGAGATGACCAAAATATGTTTTTGCATATAATCCCTCCTAAGGTTCCGTATTTTTTATCGATTCCCTTAAATCTTTAACTCTATAATTTTCTTTGTAATCAGATAATTCTAGATCATATACAAAACTTCCAAAAACTTTATTGATTATAGTTGAATGTTTACCCAAGTTAGTCATAAGAGAATTAAAGTATTTAACTAGCATGAATTTTTTTCCTGTACTTTCTGCAATCACTTGAACCATTTCAGCAGTTTTTACGTATTCTTTATTTTGAGGGAAATAAATTCCTTTTTCTTCATTATCAATTACTAATCGAATAAATTCTGTTAAATTATCAATATACAACATACTTCTTTGATTATCAATATCTGGAAAAACAGGAGATATTTTCGCAAACTTAGCCAATAATGGATAATTCCCCTTTGATCCTTTACCATAAATCATTGGCGGACGTATAATAGCAATCTCAAAATTATCTGATTGTAACGGTAATATTCCCTTTTCTGCTAAAAGTTTGCTATTACCATAAAAATTAATCGGTTCAGGTATAGTCTCTCTAGTTATTACCTTTGTTTCGCCAATTTTACTACTTGCTCCATAAACAATCATGCTACTCATGAAAATAAACTGTTTGACGCCGCTTGATTTTGCTTTATTTGCGAGTTCAATCGTTAAATCAGTATTGATTTTGTAATACAAGTCTTCTTGATTGACTTTTGTATCTTGGTGAGCAATTCCAGCAACATGTACAACAACATCAAAAATTGAAAAATCAATTTCTTTCCATTTATTATCTCGCACAGATACTTTAATAACTTCATATTTCTCTGATTCTTTATTCAGCCATTCAGCTAGTTGATTTCCAACATAGCTATTTTTACCGGTTATTAAAATTTTTTTAGTCATTTTTCATTGCCTCGCGATTCTTCAGTGATCCCGTTCCACCTTCGACAACACCATCATTTTTTACCACGCTAATAATAGTGCCAATAAAGCATTTCACATCAAATAGAAAACTTATATTCTTCATGTATTCACCATCTAAAACTGCTTTTTTTTGAATAGGAAGTTCATCCCGTCCATTGATTTGAGCCCAACCGGTTAGCCCTGGATAAATATCATTAGCATGGAATTTATCGCGTTCATTTACTAAATCATATTGATTCCACAAAGCTGGTCTTGGACCAATGATACTCATTTCACCTTTAAGGATATTAATCAATTGAGGTAATTCATCTAAACTTGTTTTCCTTAAAAATTTACCTGCTTTTGTAATAAAAAAATCTGGCTTCTTCAATAAATGAGTGGGTGCATCACTTGGGGTATCTACTTTCATAGTCCTAAATTTATAAATCATAAACAATACTTTATTTTTCCCAACTCTTTTTTGCTTGAAAAAAATCGGCCCTTTTGAATCCAATTTAATAGCTAAAGCGATAAGTAAAAATATTGGAGATAATATGATTAGACCAATTAATGTCAATACGACATCAATAACTCGTTTGAACATTTTCTTGTACATCAGTATTAACTCCTTCCTTTTTGTTTTGGAAGTGCTGAACAGTTTTTTTTTCTGACTTCTCGTTTGCGAATCCAATCAAACGTTCTTTAAGTTCTTCACTGCTACAGTCATCTAAGGTATATACAAATTCCATAACATTGCTTAATGGTTTGTCTGTTACTTTGCCAACAAATATTTTTTCATACACTTGTTGATCAGATTGTTCGCTATCTACTAATAATTCTTCGTAAAGTTTTTCTCCAGGTCTAATACCCGTTTCAAGGATAGGAATTTCATTTTCTGTAAATCCGCTAAGTTTGACCACTTTTTTAGCTAAATCAACAATTTTAACAGGTTCTCCCATATCCAGTATAAAAATCTCTCCACCTTGAGCCAAGGCTCCAGCTTGAATAACTAACCGACTAGCTTCTGGTATTGTCATGAAGTAACGAGTCATGCGAAAGTCAGTCACAGTAACCGGTCCACCACTTTTAATTTGTTCCTTAAATAAAGGCACAACACTTCCACGGCTGCCTAAGACATTGCCAAATCGCACTGCTGCAAATTTTGTGTTTCCTGGTTCATTTAGTCCAGTAACAATCATTTCAGCAACACGCTTAGTTGCTCCCATAATATTCGGAGGATTCACGGCTTTATCAGTTGAAATCATGACAAAACTATTTACTCCTGCTGCCTTAGCAGCTTCAGCCATATTTTTAGTACCATATATATTATTTTTAACGGCTTCTCTTGGATTGTATTCCATCATGGGTACATGCTTATGAGCTGCAGCATGATAAACACGATCTGGTATGTATTGTTGCATAACTTCAAAAATTCTATTACGATCTTGAATATCTGCAATTATAGGAACAATTTCAATTTGTCCAGTGTACTTATTATTTAGTTCTTTATTAATTTGATAAATAGAGTTCTCACCATGTCCTAACAAAATAATTTTTTTTGGTGAGAATCTTGCAATTTGACGACAAATCTCTGAGCCAATTGACCCTCCTGCGCCACTCACTAATACTGTTTTACCAGAAAGCTTTGTAGAAATTTTTTGCATGTCTAATTTGACTTCATCCCGTCCTAATAAATCTACAACATCAATTTCTCTAAATTGACTAACAGATAATTTCCCTTGTAAAACGTCTTCTATAGAAGGCATTTGATTAACCGTGATCTCCGCTTGATTACAAATATCTAATATTCTTTCATACTCTTTTGGTTTTAAAGAAGGGATGGCAATTGTAATTTGCTGAGCTCTATATTTTTTCACCAGTTCAGGAATATCCTTTATATTTCCGATTATAGGTACTTCATACATCAACGTTTTTAATTTCGAAAAATCATCATCAACAATTCCAACAACTTTTACATCACTAGGGTTGCGTTTTAAGCTACGTATAAAAACACTGCCACCATTACCAGCACCTACAACAAGTGTTCTGATTTGTTGTTCAACTAAGTGTCCATGTAACTTCTTATATTGGTGTTCATTAAAGATACGCCACAGAATTCTACTTCCAACTATACTTGCTAATGAAAAGATATAAGTCAATACAATAAACCTAAAACTTACTGTCTGTAACAACACTACAGAAATAAGTCCAGAAGCAATAAATGAAAAAGAAACACAAGCTACTACAGCTAGAGATTCACGTATACTTGTATAGCGATTAATCTTAGAAAATAACTTGTATTGAGTTGCAAAGATTAGATAAATAATGATTGTTAATCCTAAAGTTGTAGTAAATGATTGAACTGTAAGTGCAATATAAGGATCTAAAAAGAAATATGCTATCCATCCTGATGTCAATATAGAAAGACTATCAAATCCAATCAGAATACTTTTTTTTATTTTCCTACTCATAATTTTTCTGAACTCCTCCTTTAAAATACAATAAAAAAGTTTTGTGAATTTAGTTTTTTTATTGTATTAGCTTTAAATATTTCAAATTAAAGCTTACGTAAAATGTAGAATCGTATTCATAGAAAATATAGATTAGTAAATAATATTTGTATTTATGAACTAATTTTTTTCAAAGAGATATTTTCTAAATAAATCTCCTAATATATGTACTTTTTATTATGATTTTATTTTAACTGAAATAGCTCGATTATTTAGTTTCTCCTGTAAAATTTCAACAAGTTAGTATATAAAAAAATAAATAATGTATACATTATTTATTTTTTTATACTGTACCTAAGAAAAAAGTGACCTTCTTAGCAAAGAAAGGATGTCTATTGCTAAGAACCCTCTAATTATTTAGTTGCGGAACTAATTTAAAAGAAGTGATGATAAAGTGAGTTCATCATCACATTCACTCACTTTCCCCATAGTAATAATAATTATTATCACCTTTCAATTCCACTCTATTGAACACTACACCAATAACATTTGCTTTTACTTTTTCTAGTAATTCTTTTGATTTCGTCACCATTTCTTTGTCTGCACCATTCTTATTAACCACAAAGATAGTACCATCAGCTTTACTTGCCATTACTTGGGCATCTGTAACCGCAATAACTGGTGGCATATCAAAGATAATCAGATCAAATAACTCTTCAAATTCTGTCATTAGTTGATTCATTCGATTAGATGCTAATAGTTCAGATGGATTAGGCGGAATAACGCCACTTGTAATAATAAATAGTCCTTCGGTATCCAAATGATGAGCAATATTTTTGATTTCAACTTCTTTTTCTGTCAATAAAGTTGTCAATCCATCACGATTTGGTAATCGAAATGTTTTGTGAACTGTCGGTTTACGCATATCAGCATCGACAATCAAAACTTTTTTTCCTTGCATGGCAAATGTAACTGCTAAATTAGCTGATATCGTTGACTTTCCTGCTCCTGGGCCAGCTGAAGTAATAACGAGTGTTTTCAGATTTTTATCTACCATTGAAAATTGAATGTTTGTACGGATCGTTCTGAATTGCTCTGCAATGACTGAACTTGGTCTTGTTAAAGTTACTAAACTAGGTCGTTCATTTGTTTCTATTTGTTTCTTCTTTTTATTAAACACTTCTCTCACCTCTTTTATACTCTACTTTTCGTTCTTCTAGAATTTAATTCTGGTCGTTTAACTTTTACTTCAGCATGTAATTCATCATTTGACATTTCAGAAACATTTCCCAGTACTGACCAGCCTAAATTTTCTGTAATGAACCGCTCATCTCTGACTGTTTTATCCATAAATTCTAATAAAAATGCAATCCCTACACCTATCATTAATCCAATAAGTAAACCAATCACTAAATTTAATAAATTATTTGGAGAAATTTGATTGGTATTAGGTACTGCTTCAGAAATAATGGTCACATTTTTTACATTCATAATATTCCCTATTTCACTTTGGAAAGTATTAGCAACCGCGTTTGCAATATCTGTGGCTTCGTATGGACTTTCATCAGTTACTGTTAATGAAAAAACTTGTGAATTTTCTTGCGTTGTAATTTCAACTTTATTTGATAATTCAGTTGCTGTTAAATTTGTTCCTAAAGTTTCGCGAACTTCATTTAATATAACTGGACCTTTTATAATGTCTTTATATGTATTGATCATCTGCACGTTAGTATTGATATCAGTAAGTTGAAGTCCTTCCGCAGATTCTGTTGTCCGATTTACCAATATTTGAGTTGTAGCATTATACTGTGGAGTTGCAATAAAAAATGTAAAGCCAGCCGCTACAATCAAACCAATCAGACCTAAACTCATGATCATTGACAAGCGTTTTTTTAATGTACTAAATAATTCTGTCAAACTTATTTCTTCTTCCATGTTTTCCTCCTGCTTATACCTTTTTTATTAAATCAATATTAAATTTTTTATAACTTTAATTAGTATACCATACGAATTTTCTTTGTGAACTTAATTGTGACAAAAAAATGTTTTTTTTATTTTATTTCTTTAATAATTTTCTATCATTTTATTATTTATTTGTAATCTATAAAAAAATAAAGAGCATACTATTAGCTCTTTATTTCTGAAATTATAACCTACCATCTAATTCTTTACTTAATTTAATAATATATTCTTTTAAATTATCTTTAATCTCTTTATGTTCAAGTCCATATTCGATATTTGTCATCATATAACCAAATTTGTCCCCAACATCATAACGTTTCCCTTTGAATTCATGGGCTAAAACTTGTTGTGTTTTATTAAGCGTTTCAATAGCATCCGTTAATTGTACTTCGTTTCCAGCACCTGGTTCTTGATTTTCTAATACTTCAAAAATCTCAGGTATTAATAGATACCGACCAATAATCGCTAAATCACTAGGAGCATCATCTGGTTTTGGTTTTTCAACAAAGTGATTAACTTTATATAAATCTTTAGAAACTTCTCCATCAATATCGATAATTCCATACTTAGATGTGTCTTTATGTGGAACACGCATTGTAGCCAACACTGAAGATTGAGTTTCATCGTAATGATTCATTAATTGTTTCGTCAATGGAATTTCATCAACCATCAAGTCGTCACCAAGCAATACAATAAAGGGTTCATTTCCTACAAAACTTTTACCATGTAAAACCGCATCTCCCAATCCTTTAGGGTACGACTGACGCACAAAATGCAATTTAATCTTTGTAGTACTTTCAATTAATTTTAATAATTCGAACTTTTCTTTTTCTTGTAGATTTTGTTCTAATTCAAAGTTAGAATCAAAATGATCTTCAATTGATCGTTTGCTTCTTCCAGTAACGATTAAAATTTCTTCAATTCCTGAATCAATCGCTTCTTCAATAATAAACTGAATTGTTGGTTTATCTACAATCGGTAACATTTCTTTCGCTGTAGCCTTCGTAGCTGGTAAAAATCGAGTCCCTAATCCTGCTGCGGGTATAACAGCTTTTCTTACTTTTGACATATTCATTACCTCCATTATTATATTCCCATCAATTATTAGTCTGTATGGAACAAATCTCTCGTATAAACTTTTTCTTGTACATCCATTAATTCTTCAGCTAGTCGATTTGAAACAATCACATCTGAAACCTTTTTAAATTCATCGAAATTACGAATCACTTTTGAATTATAGAATGTCTGATCTTTTAAAACGGGTTCATAAACCACTACTTCAATTCCTTTTGCCTTGATACGTTTCATAATCCCTTGTGTAGATGAAGCTCTAAAGTTATCTGAATCTGTTTTCATAGTCAATCGATAGATTCCGACTATTTTTGGATCGCGTTTTAAGATCATATTTGCTACATGATCTTTACGTGTACGGTTTGCATCTACAATCGCACCAATAATATTATTTGGTACATCTTCATAGTTAGCAAGTAGTTGTTTAGTGTCTTTTGGTAAGCAATACCCACCATATCCGAATGAAGGATTGTTATAATGTGTCCCAATTCTTGGATCTAAACCTACACCTTCAACGATTGATTTTGTATCTAATCCTCTAACTTCTGCATACGTATCTAATTCATTAAAATAAGCTACACGCAAGGCTAAGTAAGTATTTGAAAACAACTTAACTGCTTCTGCTTCTGTTGAATTCATGAATAAAACGTCAATATTTTCTTTAATTGCTGCTTCTACTAATAAATTTGCATAAGCTTTAGCTTCTTCTGTCTGTTCACCTACAATAATGCGCGATGGATAAAGATTATCGTAAAGCGCTTTTCCTTCACGCAAAAATTCTGGAGCAAAAATAATGTTGTCTACACCATACTTTTCTCTTGTTTCTTTAGTATAGCCTACTGGTACAGTTGATTTTATAATCATTGTAGCTTCCGAATTATATTCTAAGATATCTTCAATTACACTTTCTACGGTAGAAGTATCAAAGTGATTTTTTTATCATCATAGTTAGTAGGTGTGGCAATGATAACATACTTAGCATCTTTGTACGCAGTTTTTTTATCCGTTGTGGCAGTTAAATTCAATACTTTTGTTGATAAATATTCTTCAATTTCTTTGTCTACTATGGGCGATTTTTTATTGTTTATTAGTTCAACTTTTTCTTCAATGATTTCTAATGCTGTAACTTCATTTTGTTGCGCCAATAGAACCGCATTGGATAATCCGACATAACCAGTTCCAACTACTGTAATTTTCAAATTGACTACTCCTTTAACTTTTATCTTAAATAAAAAAAGAAAATTCAAACTAACAAATTAATAATAGCAGATTACTGCTATAAAAACAATTAGTCCGCTATATACTGAAACTTCGATATATAAAATGAATTCGGTTAGAACAAAAAGACACTAGGTAAAACTTCTAGTGTCTTTTTGATTAATTTAATTCCAATTGTTCTTTCAACAACCCTGTAACTCTATTTAATTCTTCATCTGAAGCAATACCATAATATATACCATCAATTGTAGTACCAGAAGCTTCAAGTTGCTCTTGTTGAATATTTCCAGCAGCTGAACGATAATTATTAAATATTTTTACCATATCGTCAAATTCAAGATTCGTTTGCATATTATTTTCTAATGAACCTAAAATATCTTGATAATTTGAAATAGTAGATAATGAAGCTACTTTTTCAACAGTTGCTTGTATAATTTGTCTTTGTCTTTCTTGGCGGCCATTATCTCCAGCAGGATCTTCATAACGCATTCTAGAATAAGCAAGTGCAGCTTTCCCATCTAAGGAAGCAGAAACACCCTCTGTAAAATTATAACCCTCCGAAGAGAATGTTAGTGGACTAGTTACTTGCACTCCCCCTACAGCGTTAACGACATCCTGAAGGCCTTGCATATTAACTTCAACATAGTAATCAATTGGTATATTTAACATGTTTTGAACCGTATTCACTGACATAGCTGTTCCACCAAATGCATAGGCATGGTTGATTTTATCAGTTGTTCCATGACCAACAATTTCAGTACGTGTGTCACGAGGAATGCTGACAATTGTAGTTTTATCTGTATTAGGATTCACTGTCATAACCATCATCGTGTCTGAACGACCTTGCTCTGTTCTACCTAAATCTCCGGTATCTACACCTAATAACAGAATGGAAAACGGATCTTTCTTACTTATA
Organism: Carnobacterium inhibens subsp. inhibens DSM 13024; assembly: GCF_000746825.1. Lineage (NCBI taxonomy): Bacteria > Bacillati > Bacillota > Bacilli > Lactobacillales > Carnobacteriaceae > Carnobacterium > Carnobacterium inhibens. The sequence continues at coordinate 734,494 of NZ_JQIV01000006.1, forward strand.
TCAACCGCATCTTCACGAACTTCTTCTGTTTCAACATCTTTATAAATTTTTTCTGTTGTACCAGCTACATCACTATAGATTTTCCAAATAAAAAGACCTAGCACAATAAACAGTACTAATACAATAATCAGAAAAATCTTTAAACCTTTTCTTTTTTTCTTTGGTTTCTTTTTTGGACTTCTTATTTCAGATCTTGATTGTGCCATGTTTTATCATCCTCTTTTATATTATTGAAAACATAATTTTTGCTACATTTCAAATTTCAAGACAGTTACCAAAAATAATTCATACGGCAACAAAGTATAGTTTACCATAAATTTTATCTAGCTTGTTATTTTGTTAAATAAATACAATAAAAGTTATACTAATTTATTTTTTTTGCAGAAACTTAATTGATTCCAGCGACGGATACCCAACCAATTACTTTTCCATTCGCTGAGAATTGTACCCATTTTGTTCCATTTGGTAATTTTGCTTCATTCACTACCTTTAGTTGTTTTCCAACATATTCATTTAAGCCAGCTACCCGTTTGTTACTACCTTTATAATAGCTCCATACTCCATAATTATGCGCATCTGATACAGGCATTCCTGTATAACTCACTGGTACTACCTTTGTATCAATTCCAGCGGCAGATACCCAGCCGATTATTTTTCCATTCGCTGAAAACTGAACCCACTTTGAGCCGTTTGCTGCTTTTGTTTCTTTTATTACTTTTAATTGTTGTCCCGCATAGTTGTTTAGACCCGCTACTCGTTTGTTATTGCCTTTATAATCATTCCACACTCCATAATTATACGCATCTGGCATTGGCATTCCTGTATAACTTACAGGAACTATGTTTGTATCGATTCCAGTTGCTGATACCCAACCTATTACTTTGTTATTCGCTGAAAACTGAACCCATTTTGTGCCGTTTGCTGCTTTTGTTTCTTTTATTACTTTTAATTGTTGATCAACATAATTGTTTAGGCCCGCTACTCGTTTATTGTCGCCTTTATAATCATTCCATACTCCATAATTATACGCATCTGGCATTGGCATTCCTGTATAGCTTACAGGTTTAACGTTTGTATCGATTCCAGCTGCTGATACCCAGCCGATTATTTTGTTATTAGCTGAAAACTGGATCCACTTAATTCCTGACACTGTAGCCTCTTTAACAACTTTTAATTGACTACCAGAATAATCGTTCAAGCCAGCTACTCTCTTATTATTTCCTTTGTAATCACTCCATACTCCATAATTATATGCATCTGGTACAGTCATAGCTGTATAATTAACTGGTTTAACTCCAAATTCAATCGCTTGTTTCGCTACCCAGCCTATTACTTTTCCATTAATAGATAACTGTACTTTTTCATTCCCAGCTAAATCAACTACAGATTTTGTAATTTGAATTTCTTTATTAGAGTATGTAGCTAGTCCTGTAACCTTTGAACCACCATTATACTGACTCCAAATTCCATAATCATAAGCATTAGAGACCGGTGTACCATATAAATTAGTAGCTTGGGGAACTTGATTAGGATTAAGACCGATAGCTATTCCTGCTTTTGAAACCCATCCTACTACCTTATCGTTATAAGTAAATTGGACCCATATTGTGCCATTGACATTTTTTTCACCAATTACTTCTATCGACTTACCAAAATAAGCAGATAATCCCGTTACTCTTTTTCCATTAGTAGGACTACTCCAAACTCCATAATTATATGCTTCTTCAGTAGGTGTCGCTTTAGTAGAGGTCACTCTGATACTTTTTGTGCTGATCCATCCTATTTCTTTTCCGTTATAAGTAATTAGAGCATATAAACCATCGCTAGTTTCTTTAAATACTTGAATTTCTTTTCCATAGTAAGATTTAGTATTGCCAATTGTTTTATAACCTGGTTTCCCTAGAGGTTCTGAATAAATAGATTCATCTTTATTTAATAATTTGCCTTTGTAGGCTACATTTTTTGTAACCATAGGTGTATAAAGTTTTGTTTTATCGTATTGTGTTAAATTAAAGTTTTCTATAATTGAATTCAACTTTTTATTATATGATGAATCTGTCGCATAACGACTCGTTAGCCAACTTGTTGCGTCTGTATGGTTAGTTGTATTTTCAACCCACGCTCCATTGTAATAATTGCCATTCCAGGATACACCGTTTCTCAATTTATTTGCATTATCTAATAATGATTCAAGAAAAGTGGGATACACTCTAAAGTAATCATCAATGGTAACAACTTTTCCATTTACTTCTTCCCAGGTCTCCATAATTATAGAATACCCATTGTACGATCCTTTTACCCCAAATAGGTTATTTCCAGAAAGAGCTAAATGACTTTTCCCATATCCGCTTTCTAAAACACTTTGAGCAGTCATTACGGATGCGTATAAATCTTTTCCATTTCCATTATAAGCAGCTTTTTTAGCATACTCTGCAATATAGGCTACGAATTCTGATGAAGTAGAAAACTGTTTATTTTCTTTATTATATGAACCTAAAACGTTTTTCCCATTAATACTTATGATCGTACCTTGTTTAATTACATTAGGATTTGCTATAGCATTCCATTCTATCAGTTGTTGTACTGAGACATTGTATTTTTTCGCTACAGAACTCAGTGTGTCCTTACCTTTTATATAGTAATAGGTAGTACCATTTTTGACTACTGCTTTAGCTTTTAAGGTTGCTTTAAGTGGTACTTGGCTATCCGTTACTTTGGCTACTTCTTCTTTTTTTGGAACAATAAGTTCAGGTAATTGTTCTTTTTTGATTTCTTCAACTACGGGGATTTCTCTTGCATTTATTGCTACAATAAGAAGTTCGCTTTCATGACCCGCTTCATTGTTTATTTTTACTGAAATAGTTTTACTTTTAGATAAATTAGCTATGTTTATTTCAAAAATCCCATTACTCTTCACTTTCTCATTTATGACACTGCCATCATTTAATTCAATAGTTAAATCAACATTAGGTATTGTTTTACCTTTGATAACTCTGCTATCTATGTATAACGGTTCTATTTGTGGTTGTTCTAAAATAACTTCTTCTATGATAGCGGGTATTTCTTCAGTTAAATCTTTTGAATTATCCGCTTCTACAAATACTTCTAAAGATTGATTTTCTATGGCATTAATGATTAGTTTAGATCCAATTTGTTGGGTTGGAATAGAGATATTAAAATTTCCATCGGTAGTGGCTAATCCTTGAATCACTTCTCCGTTTTCTAGTACTACACTAACTTCTGTATTTGGATCAGTTTTCCCTGTAATATTAGTTGGCGTTACCTCACCTATTGTAAAACGATTTAAAAGATCTTTTTCTTGGGATTCTACTTCTGTTGGAACATCTGAAGTTACAACAATATCCTTTTTGCTTACTATTTCATTTGTATCATCTAGAAGGGTTACTATTAATTTTGCTCCTTCTTCTTGTAACGGAATATTCAAAGAGAATTCACCCACATCATTAGTAATGCCACTGATTTCATATTCAGTTTCACTCTCCACTACTACTTTTTGATTTGGAGCCGCAATTCCAGTCACAGTTTGAGCATCCTTATAGACAGGATTTATGTAAATTGATTTCTCATTGCTATAAACAGTTACATTGTTAGTCGAATCCTCATTATTTTCTAAAGCGTATGTATTAGATGGATCAATGGATAAAGTTGTAAATAAAGCTAAAGCACTAAACAAGGTTACAAATTCAAATTTTTTCATTCTTTTTATTACTCCCCTTTTCTTTTCTACATTCAACTATACCAAAAAAAAAGGAGAAAACTAAAAACAACTTTTAGTTTTCTCCTTTTTAAAAGAAATATTTTTTGTTTTGTTAACCAATTGTTCACAAATTGAAACTATTCTTCAGAAAAGATCATCATTTTAGGTATATGGTTATAAATATCTTGGATACCTATTTCTTCTTTTAACAGTTTCAAATAAATATATTCCATCCATTTAAAGTCCTCTTCAGAATCAATATCTAAAACCATATAATCTTTCATTTGTATAACTCCACATTTGCCATTAAAAATATATTCATTGTCTTGTAAAAAATTTGGATCATAGAGGTACATTGAAGCATTCATATCATAGATGATAGGTGCCTCTTGTCTTGAGGTGAACGCAGATGCATTTACTAATGAAACAGACTCCCCTTCTTCTTTAACCATATTAAAGTAAGGATTTCTTCTAGATTCAACGACAGAGAATACCACATCCAATTCAGGAAATGTTTTTTTCTTCTTAATTAAGTTGAAGATATCTTCTACCGTTCTTAAAGGAGAGGTCAAATCTAAATCAATGACATAATCGTATTCTTTTGATTGTATTCGTTTTGCTTCTTGGTAAGAATTACGAATAACGGACATTTTCCCAGCAGTATCTGTAGCATGTTCTTCTTTACGTTCAATAATTAAAACTTCAGGGTACTCTGCAATCATGTTTTTCAATCGGTTGCTATCTGTGTTTAGTGCTACATCTACTTCATAATCAGAACGTTTTTTAAATAAATCTATCGCAGCTAAAGTATACGCAATTAAAGGATAACCATGAAACGTTTTTAGGTTTTTACTAGCTAATCCTTTAGAGCCTGCTCTACCACAAATGGTAAATAAGATATTCATTTAATTTGTCTCCTTAGCAATTTTTAACACTTCATTTGCATGAACGATATTGTTATTATTTTCTTTACTAGTCATTACATTGTCAATAAAATAAGTTAATTCATTTAGATACATTTGATTAGGATCTTCTTTTACTTGAATGAACTCTCCTGTACGTTTAGATGTTAAACTATTTTCAAGAAAATCGCAGACTATTAAATCATCATCTGTAATGATCTCAATTTTTCGTTGTGAGAATTGACCATAATAATCTAAATGTACTTCAACTATTTTATCGTCATAATCTAGTAAATAAGCTGCAGAATCATTAGACTTAATTTCTAAATGCGATTTTTTTGCATACATCGCCTTCGTTTCAGTGGGAAAACCAAATAGGCTGATGACATAGTCCAACTCATGAATGCAGTCTAGCTCAATTCCGCCACCAAGATTAGGGTCAGCAGAATAACTTTTTTTATAATCATCCTTACGCCACTCAGGAAGATAGGATGAGCAAATAACGCGTGCATTGTATACTTGCTTATCTTCAATAAATTTCTTTAACTCTGTCATGATACTTTTATATCTTAAAGGAGCAGCAATGTAATAGGCTTCTTTATTTTCAATAAACTCATCAACAGCATAAGATATTTCAAAAATGGGTTTTTCCACAAAGAAATATTTCGCCTTATTTTTAATCATATGGAGTGTTTCCAAATGTAGTGAAGTGGGATTCGTAATAAAAGCAACATCGTAATCGTCTGCAATTTCATTTGTTTCATAAATCATATGAATATCTGAAGGCGTTTCGTGTTCTGCTTTTCTTGAACGATAAGCAGATACATCGAGTGGAATATCTCTTTCTTTACAAATCATTTGTAGGTTTCGATAATGCTTTTGTCCTATAGAACCAAGTCCAAAGAAAATCACCTTCATGCTAAATCACCTTCAAACTGATTAATCAGTTCAATAATAGCTTGATCTTTCTTAAATGAATACAATGTTGTCGTTATTTCGCCTTTCAATAGCGCGATATATTCTTTTATTTCTTCTAGATAAGCATCTTCAATAATGGTTTTAGAATAATTTTGATTATCCATGTAACCGGTATACAAGTCTTTTTTGGTCATCTCTTTAGTTGCTTCATCCCACTGGTACAACCCGTCTGGTGAACCATTCCATGAAATTTGTGTTTGTTCTCCAATGATATCTAAATCCCGTTTCGCAACTCGAGATAAAATATTCACATTCAAAGTACCAATAATTCCTGAATGGTGCTTCACTACTAATGCGTAATTATCTGGATAATCTATTTCCAAGGAACTAATTTTTTGTTTTTGAATTTCAAAAGATTCAATATCTCCAAAAACTTTTGAAATCCAAGGGAGTTCAATAGCAAAAATTTCACGACAACCATTCGTTTTCTTGTTGGCTACGAAGAAGTCTTTATAAGACTCCCAAGGATGCCAATCTGGCAAGTATTGACCCACATGATAGCGATATGTCACTTTTGGATCTTTCTTTACAGCTTCTTCAAACAATTTAATTTCACGTCGATGAAGAAAAGTTGAAGAAAGATATAGATGTAAGTTCTTTTCTTTTGCTAATTGCATCGCTTCTTCATAATAATGATTCAATAAATTAATTTCCGTAAAAACATGCAAGTTTGTTTTTAAAGCTTCTAAAATAATACTTTCATGGCTAATGGGAGAAGTACAGATACATACAGCTTCAATCTGTCCTTCTCTTACTGCTTCTTGTAAACTTTCATAAGTTTGTATATTGAAAAGGTCTTTCACTTCGTCTTGTCGATCCTTACGAGAATCTACTCCAATTAAGGTTATTTCTGGAAAGAATTCTGTCATCAAACGAAGTCTTCTCTTTCCCATTGAGCCTAAACCAATTACACCAATTTTCATATGCGTTCTCCTTTCAAATCTCCTGTTTATTTCTTAAAGTTAACTTTCTTAAAGCTAAAGTATAAGACCGCACTCAGTACAGCAACAATTCCATAACGAATAAGTGTATAGTCTGTTAAAAAGTATAGAATAAAAGACATTCCTACAACAATTGTTGAAACTAATGTAATCACTTTTGTATCAAAGAGTTGTTTTCCAATAAACCTTTTTGCAAGGTTATAATGGAAAATAAACAATAAGAAGTAAGTGAAAACTGTTGTATACCCTGCTGCTATATAACCATATTTAGGTATAAAGATGACATTCAGTACAACATTCACTAAAGCACTCATAACTGTCCCAATTGCAATATAACTTGTTTTCTTTTCAAAGAATTCTGCATTAACAGGAAAACTATATAAGAATTGAAAGTAGTAAGCTAATAAGATAGGAATAATCAAAGGAATTCCTTCTAAGTATTCACTAGGAGCCATAATCTTTGCAACATCAATCAAGACTAACATGCTAATTAATGTTACTGCTCCAAATAATATGGTATAGTAATTTGCTGTTTTTTTAATACCTTTTTCCTCACCGGCAGCCATTTTCCCATAAAACCAAGGCACCCATGCATTATTTGTTGATAACCATACAACATTTAGGACTACACCCAAGTTATAAATATAAGAATAGATACCGGCATCAAAAGCTCCTGAATACGTATTAATCATTACACGGTCAAATTGGCTTAATAGGACATTTGCCAAAGAATGAGGAATCAATGGTATACAAATTTTTAATGCAAATACCCAATACTCTTTTTTTATTAGTGTTTTCCCTTTAATCATAATTGCAATATAAATGATTGAGCCTATAAATGTTAAGGCTACTGTTCCACCAACAACTCTTGCCAGATAATGATTGTTATCAAGAATAGTAAACATAAAAATAAGGGATACCCCTATATTTAGTATCGTACTACTGATAGAGAGTGCTAGAAACTTAAAATAAGCGACATTAATAGTAAAATAGGCAGATAAATAGGAAATCAAAAAATTTCCATAACTATATAAAACCATAATATTAAAAATCACCTGTGAAAGATCAAAATAACTATCTTTAATGAAGTACAAACTATTTCCTATCAATAAAAAAATGGCTAAACTAATGGTCGAAAGAAATAAAACAGATGACATAAACCCTTTTATATCTTCTTTAAATTCAAAGTTTGCATTGTTTATAGCTCCATTTAGACTTAAGCCAATGAATAAAGTGACAATTGATGCAATGGCTGTAAAGTTATTTACTAAACCATATTCTTCAACTGTCATAACATTAGTAAAAATAGGAATTGTCAGAAATGAAATACCCTTCACAAAAAAGTTTCCAATTGTATACCAAAAGCTAGACTTTAATAATGAACTAGTTTTTAGTTTATCTATATATTTCAAAATTATTTACTCCTAACTTTTTGCTTCCTAAAAATTAATTATTTTTTATTATTAATTTTAAATCATCTATTGTTTCTGGCAAGTAACTCTTACCTATATCTAAATGACTAAACTTTTCAGAAAAAAAGATAATACTATCAAGCATTTTTAAAGTCCGATCATCCTCACCCACACTTGGTTGTTGGGTTTTGATCATTTTTGGCAATAGCACTACTGGCGAGTATATTCCCATCATCAACTTAGGACTAAAAGCCGCTGTTGAAACTGGTGATATAATGGTAGTATCACTAAAGTCATAATTTAAAAAGTAAAGCTCCCATGGTAATGAAGTCTCAATAACTTGAAAATCTTTATACTTATTTTTATTAGACCTTGGATGTAATTTAATCCAAAAATCTTTTTGGGGGGCTAAATTAGATACTTCATCAAATATCATTTTCTCATTAACTTTAAATTGATCAGATTCTAACGGTTGATCTAAATACAGTAGTGTTCCCGGGAAAATATCTTTTTGAGATTTTAATCCAAATATTTTTTTTATAATAGAAGTAGCTTGATTAGAATCAGTTAATTTTTTTAGCGTATGATAATTGGCATCTTCTTTAACTTCGACTAAATCAGGTTCATATACAAAACAATTTGATAATTTACTTTTAAAAATAGAATATGGATTAAAAAAATCAATAACTTTATTTTTTTTATTGGTTATGTCTAAAACTTTTGAACCTACATAAGCTCCTAAACCATCTTCAATGTAATTCAAGATTAACTGCGGATTTTTCTTCTTTGATTGACCGTAAATAATCTTTGAAAAGTAATTCTCGCCTTGAATAAATAGTTGACTATATTGCTCTTTATAATCAATAAAATTGTTTTTATTGATTATAAGATTGAGAATTCTTGTATACTTACTTCCTATTTTATCTGGTTCAATATAAAAAACATTCGTAAATAATTTTTGTTTCTTTATTGATTCATAAAGTTGTTTAGAATTAGAAAATTCTCCATAAATGTACAAATCACTTTTTTCTGAAGAAAAAAAATTTACTTTTGTATTAATAATGTTCATTACATGAAGGGGAGTCCAAGCTATAAAAGCAATCATACTTATTTCACCATCACAATTTCTTTTTGTTGATGCAGTCGCAAAAATGGCATAAAGCCAAGTGTATACCAAAAAATCAAACTAGTAACATCTCGATTATTAAAGATCAAATGATTTTCTACTAAGTCTTCAAATAATAGTGCCAAAATCAAACTCAACAATATTAAAAACACTTGATTTAATGGTTCATCCATTTTTTCTTTTATATTAAATACGTAAATAACATTATCTTTCAAAATAAGAACCATAAACGTGCCTAGAATAACGAATCCTACAATCCCTGATTTTACTAAAACAGCTACATACGTATTATGCATGTTACCATGGGCTCTTTTCAATTCCTTTTTATCTAACTCTGATAAAAGATTCTCATCAATTTGTTTTGTAGTATCTCCATTTCGGTATAAATCAGCATCTGCTAAACCAAATAAAGGACTTTGTTTCATAGCTGTTAATCCTGCTGTCCAAATTGATAATCTACCGGATGACACTTCCGCTCCTTCTTCAGAATGCTGAATATCTACCTTTTCAACTTTAAAGCCATTCTTTTTACTATCTTTTTTTGTCGTTTCACCCGAAGAATTATCTTTCGTAAAGGCTTCTTCTATATCTACAATACTTGTTACCGTTCCAGGGACATAACTCAATCCTGATTCAATAACAACCGTCACTACATTTAAAGCAAGAAAACTTAATATAAAATACACAAAAATATTTTTAAGTCTTTTAGCAACTTCTTTTTTTGTTAAAATCACTTGTAAAGATAATAATACAAATAAAATGATAAAAAACATATTTGCCGTTAATTGTGTTCCGCGTGAAGATGCTAAAATATAAAACAGATACTGGACAACTAAGTTAACAATATATAGCCATGAAAAACTTTTCCAGTTTCCTCTTTTCAGGATATTATTAACTACTGACAGAACAATTGAAAGAAAGCCAAATAATGCTCCTACGTTTGGACTAGTGTACAATCCAAATAGACGACTCTCAGTAAAACCCTGTCTTGCTATTATACCTACAGTTCCAGTTGGAACTGTATAAGCTATATCAAATATAAAAAGAAAAACTGAAATAAATGATAGAACACATACAATACTAACAAAAATATCTATAAAAAATGAATAGTTCCGTTTGATAGCTTCATCTTTCTGTTTGTAATCAATAGGATAAAACAAGAATAAGGTAGTGACAAGATAGATCCAATTATAAACTGAATCCATAAAATTATAAGGGTAATTTAGTACAACTGAAATCAGATAAGAAGCCCCTAGTGCTAGTAAAACATACCAATAAGGCATTTTAAACATTGTTCTTTCAGTAAAGAAATCTTTTATTAAAATAAATATTCCCCATGCAAATGTTATTTTCATGGGTATATTTTCTAGATTAAAATCACTTGGAACAAAATAAAAAATAAAAACCACCAAGTTTACTATTCTAAAAAGATCTCTATTAAAAATTGTTTTATTCAATTTGTTCATTTGCTTTTACCTCATTTCCTAAAATATGCTGATCAATGGCATCCAGTAGTTTTTCAGATTTTTCTGTGCTAACCTTACGAACAAATAATTTATCACTTGCTATAATTTCATCAAAATCTTTATAACTAAACCACTTTGTCATTGATTTATCAATTATATGAATATTAGCCAGTAATGAGGTTTGCATTGATGTTTCTGTTCTATCTTTTACAGCAATTGGTTGGTCTGGTCCATTAACTTGGTTTCTGCTCGCATAGGATGAATTAAAAAATAGTGTATGGAAAAATTTTTCGTCTGATGCAAAGCCAATCTTAAAATTCAAATAATCACGTTCATTAGAATGATAAGTATCAAGTAGTTCTCTTAAACAATTTTCAGTTAATGCCCACCATTGAGATCCGTGATACAAATCGAATTTATGATGTCGAATAGATTTTGGTAGAGGAAATTTACGCAATACCCTATTAATAGCAGCACGAAATAGTTTAAAAGACTTCGTATTTGCTTTATTAATCCAAGGATAATCATGTTTTTGCCATAAATCTATATGCAGACCAAATAGTTCTTTATTCTCTAATTCGTCTAAATTTATACCTCTAATAAATTCTGTATCTTTGTTTTGCTCAAAGAAACGGTGGATTTCTTTTGTATCTTTAATTGGATAATCTGAACCAGACAATAAAACGTAACGCATATAAGAATTATTCTTACTTAAAGCAGTTTCTACTAAATTCAATTCAGCTTGCACAATTGAAAAACCACCCCAGTAAACTTTTACACGATCTTTGATAAAAGTGACATTAGGATAGTCCTCAAAAAGAGTAGTGAATTCTTTGATTTCAGATTTTTTATCAATATGAATATAAAAATCCGCACGGTCGTTTAATCGATTTATTAAACGATATAAATTCTCTGGATCATTATACGCAAGTATTAAATAACATATTTTTTCTTCATTCATTTCATTTTTCTCCTAAATCGTTTATCTTTTATAGCTATCACATCTACACTTTAAAAACTTTGTTTTATTTTCTCAATCATTCTTGGCGACAGTACACTTAAATAATACATCATCATTGAGGAAAAATAATTAAGCAGTGTAAGTTTACTTTTAAATAATAGCTTAGTTAATTTTCTTATCGGCGAGTCGGTTAAAGAGTCATTGCAAGCTTCTATAACATCTTTACTATTCAATATATTTTTTATATAGTTTATTTTCTCTTTAAAACTTAAAGAACAGTCTTTTGAATGAACTGGAATAATACAAGACATCACACCTTTTAAAAATAAGGCTTCTGTACCTTGCTTATTTTTTAGAGTTAGTGCTAACAAAGATCTTCTAAATTCAACAAAAGTATCAAATTTGTTCACAAGAAATTTGTTGGTCAAACTTTTTTTTCCATCAAAAGAATATTGATACATTATTTTATCAGTAACTAAGCAATTTTCAACATGATGAAAATAATCTATATTAAATAATCTATCTTCGCAACTGCTATAATTTCGAAATCTTATATTTTCCTCTTTGATGATTGATAACTTATATATTTTGTTCCATACCACATACATAAGTTGTTTATTCATTAAAGAATAGATATTATCTAAAAACAATTCATGATCTTTTATTTCTTGATATGCTGCTCCAATTTTCTTTTCAGACAAAAGAATGTCCTTATCCATAACTTGTAATAAATAAGACGATATAATTAAATCATAATCGTCCTTTTCTAAATCATTATAATAAGAAGATAGTGTATCTTTTGCCAATTGATCATCAGCATCTAATAAAAATAAAAATTCTCCAGATGCTTCTTCAATTCCACTATTTCGAGCTTTTCCTGGCCCAGAATTTTCTATTGTTTTTACCAAAATTCTGTCATCCATATTACTGTATCCTTTAAGTATGCTTAGTGTCTTATCCGTCGATCCGTCATTGACGATAATAAACTCAAAATTTTTAAAGTCTTGGTTTAAAACACTATCAATTGTTTTAGCTACACTATTTTCAGAATTATACACTGGCATAACAATACTAAAGAAAGGCATTTTTATCAGTCCATTCATTTAATTCATTTTCATTATTTCTTTAATACTTTACGATATAAAAAGGTGTAGACGTTTATATTTACTTCAAGTAATTTTAATGCAATTAACTTAGCTTTACTTGATAATGGATTTTTTTTCATTAACTTTTTATTTTCCGCGATATCTTTTCTTATCAATTTAAGATATTTACTTGTTGTTTCATTTTTTATGGATGAACCAATCTTATACCCAGTAGATAAAAAACCATCTAATAATTTATCCAGAGCGTACAGGCTCAAGTTGGGATAATCTTTTAAAATGTTATTTAATAGTATCTCGCGTTGCGAAACATTATCGTATTGTTTAGGATTAAATTGACTATTAACTATACTTTCAGGATTATCTATATAGTAGTATCCTACTTTATCTGTCACATAAGCTTTTTGGGCACGCTGTACTACTCTATAACTAGTCACTATATCCTCATACAATGTATTCTCTGGGTATATTAATCCATCAAACAGTTCCTTTTTATAAATCTTATTCCAAGCGTAAAAATCGATTCCTTTATACATGAAAAAACTTTTTATTATTTCTTCAGAACCTTCAACCTTTTTTTCTATACTATCTAATATCTCTTCTTTATTGTTTCGAATACGACAAACATTAAAAATATAAAGATCTATCTTTTCTTTTAATAATTTTTCATAAAATAGCTGATAAGTATTAAGATCTAAATAATCATCACTGTCAATAAATGTAACAAAGTCGCCTTTAGTATTTTTGAGTCCTTCGTTACGGGCTGATGATAATCCTCCGTTTATTTTGTTAATAATACTGATGCGCTTATCTTTCAAGGCATATTCTTCACAAATCTCACTACTTTTGTCTGTTGAACCATCGTTCACCAATATTAATTCTAAGTTGCTAAAAGATTGGTTTAAGATACTTTCAATAGCCCTACTCAATGTTTTTTCAACATTATAAACGGGCATTATTACACTCAACAACATAATTCCTTACCCTCATTTCATATCTCTATACTTATTACACTAATAAACACTCTATTTAGTATGGTTTTTATTAAAGAATAAGTTTTTATGTAAAAAATTTTCAAGTAAAACAAATTCTCCTAATCTATTTATTTTAAGTTCTCTACTATTAAGTACACCGAAAAATATTATACCATAAATTTATACACTCATTAACGTCAAAAGTAATTTTAACATTCATTTATTAATTTTGTATTATTTTTTCTGATATATTCTACTGAGAAAAATGTATATCCCTTACATATTTTCAAGCACTATTGACTACTAGATAATTAATAGGGTATCACTAGTGCTACTTCTTAAATACTCCAATTCTTTTCATAAAATAAACAAAAAAGTTTTTAGAGGAAGATTCCATCTAAAAACTTTTTTTGTTTATACTATTGAAATTTGGTACATACAATCAAATAAAATAAATATGAAACTTATTTTATTTCTAATGCTTCACTTTGTACCCACCCAATACTCTTATTATCAAGAGTAATTTCAAACCATTCAGTTTGATCTTTTAATTTAACTTTTTGTGTAACAACAAATTCTTCACTAATATAGTCTGCTAACTCTCCAATAACATTACTATCATCAGAATAACCGTCTTTAATTTCAAATTGATCAGCTTCCTTTACAGGAACGCCAGTAATTACTGTACTTGCTTCAGTATCTTCTGGTTCAATTAGTTCTTGAGTTTCAGACTCAACAACTGTTTCCTCAGAAGTTTGGTTTTCAGTATTATCTACAATATCAATTCCTGTTTTTGATACCCATCCAATGATATTACCATTTACAGAAATTTCAAACCACTCTTTTCCATCCTCAAATATAGCCTTTTGCGTTACAGTTACTATTTTATTGGTATAGAAAGATAACTCTCCAACTTTAGTGCTATCAGGTTGATAACTATCCCAAATACCATAGTCGCTAGATTCAGCAACAGGAGTTCCATTGATGTTTTCTACAGTAACTACATCAGCCGTTTCAGTTTTTTCCTGAATAGGCATCATTGCTGCTTTAGCTTTATTCAAGGTAATTCCTTTTTGTCCTACCCAGCCGATTACTTTTCCGTTTACTGAGAATTCCACCCATTTAGAGCCGTCTGGTAAAGTTGCTTCTTTTGTTATGGTTAATTGTTTATTAACATAATCATTTAAGCTGCCTACACGCTTATTGTTGCTTCCTGTGTAACTGCTCCACACACCATAGTTATAAGCATCTGTTACTGGCATTGCAGTGTAGTTTACTGGAATAATATTTGTATCAATTCCTTTTTCGCCTACCCAGCCGATTACTTTTCCGTCTACTGAGAATTCCACCCATTTAGAGCCGTCTGGTAAGGTCGCTTCTTTTGTTATGGTTAATTGTTTATTAACATAATCATTTAAGCTGCCTACACGTTTATTGTTGCTTCCTGTGTAATTGCTCCACACACCATAGTTATAAGCGTCTGCTACTGGCATTGCAGTGTAGTTTACTGGAATAATACTTGTATCAATTCCTTTTTCGCCTACCCAGCCGATTACTTTTCCGTCTACTGAGAATTCCACCCATTTAGAGCCGTCTGGTAAGGTCGCTTCTTTTGTTATGGTTAATTGTTTATTAACGTAATCATTTAAGCTGCCTACACGTTTATTGTTGCTTCCTGTGTAACTGCTCCACACACCATAGTTATAAGCATCTGTTACTGGCATTGCAATGTAGTTTACTGGAATAATGCTTGTATCAATTCCTTTTTCGCCTACCCAGCCGATTACTTTTCCGTCTACTGAGAATTCCACCCATTTAGAGCCGTCTGGTAAGGTCGCTTCTTTTGTTATGGTTAATTGTTTATTAACATAATCATTTAAGCTGCCTACACGTTTATTGTTGCTTCCCGTGTAATTACTCCACACACCATAATTATAAGCGTCTGTCGTTGCTATTCCAGCATAATTAACTGGTCTAATATTCGTATCAACAGCTTCTTTAGCTACCCAACCAATTGCTTTTCCATTAACTGCAATTTGTATTTTTTCATTTCCGTTTGCATCTTTAACAGTACTTACAATATTAACGATCTGATCAGAATATACATTTAAGCCATTAACCAGTGATCCTCCATTATAATCAGTCCAAATACCATAATTATAGGCATTAGCTACTGGCATACCTGTCAAATCAACGGGTTGTGGTACTTCTTGAGGTTTTGATCCAATAGCAACCCCATCTTTAGCTACCCAACCGATTACTTTTCCATCTACTGCAAATTGTACCCATGGCGAACCATTCACATATTTTTCATTTGTCACTTCAATAGTTTTCCCAGAATAACTGGATAAACCTGCTACTCGTGTTCCACCAATATAGTTACTCCAAACCCCATAGTTGTAAGCATCTTTGTCTGGTGTACTTGAAATTGAAGATAATTGCACGCCATCTGCACTGACCCAACCTATATCTTTTCCATCTTTGCCAATTAGATACCAATCGCCAGCATTAGTTCTAACTCTTTTTTGAATATAAATGTATTGGTTGGAGTAATTAGATAAATTAGTTACTTTTGTACCATTTATAGCTGAACTCCAAACTCCATAGTTATGTGGATCCACAGGTAACGCATATGCTCCAACCATATCTTCTTCTTGGTATACTTGATTTGGCATTGCATTATATTTTTCAACAATTAGACTGTAAAATTCGGCTACTGTATATCCCCACTGAGCAAAATAGCCCACTGGATCTGTGTGGTTTGTTCCGCCTAAATAGCGGGAAACTTCATCATGCGTCCATACAGTTCCTGATCCTTCTTTAGTAGCTCTTGAGGGTGCTAAATCAAAATAATGCAACATATTAGCAATCAGAAAAGCGTCATTATTTACTGATTGAGCAAACTGATGAAATGTATTGTGTTCGACTAATTCAATCTGATAAAAACGTGGATTAGCTTGTTTTCCTGCACCCCAAACAGCATAATCAGCAGGGTGAATTTGAATAATATTATCTTTATCAACAAATGCATGAACGAAAGCATTCTCATAATTTTGTTTCATATATGCTATTTCACCAGCAATAGTTGAATTTTTATTTGCTGTTTCATGGATGACAATTCCTTCTGCTTGACCATTACCATTGCGATAATCAAATTTTGGAAACTGAGTAACCTGTTGAGTTATCTTTGGGATCCATAAATTTTGTTGCTTAATATATGTATTGACTTTTGGATATGTACTTCTTTGTAATATACTATAGTCTAATGCAGCTTCTACTGTATCTGTCGGTTGATATAGACCAATAACACCAATACCCACTATACTTAAAACCAATGCAGCTTTGTAACTTTTCTTCATTAAATTACATTCTCCTTCTTGTTTTCTTGTAAAAATAGTAGTTGTGAATAGATTTTTTCTATTCGCAACTACTATAATTGTATTATAAATTCAGTATTAAATATACCTTTAATTAATGAATAGAACAATTTCTTTCAAATATACTACTGTAGTACATTTGAAAAGATTCTTCAAACGACATTAATTAAATCAAAATAAAAACTTTTACTAGCAAACTAAGGACTATCATTTTGTAATGTTATCATGTATTTGTTTGCACTCATTCATTAGGATCATTTATAAATTCTTTGATAATGAATTTAGGGCGTTGTTTTGTCTCTAAATAAATTTTCCCGATATACTCGCCTACAATTCCTATAGACAAGAGCATTAGACCACCAATAGCCCAAACAGACACGGCTACACTTGCCCATCCTGTTATGGTGTCTCCCATTTGATGGCGTACAATAATGTAAATCAACATCAATATACTTACTAAAAATATTAAAACACCTAATCCCGAAATTATTCTAATTGGTTTTATACTTAAAGAAGTTATTCCTTCTAAAGCAAAAGATAACATTTTTTTCAAAGGATATTTACTTTCTCCTGCTAATCTTTCATTGCGTTCATAAGAAACAGTAGTAGAAGAAAAGCCTAGCATAGGAACAACTCCTCTTAAAAAGAGGTTAACTTCTTTGTATTTAGCTAATTCTTCAACTGTTCGTTTGCTCATTAATCTATAGTCAGCATGATTATAAATTACTTCTCCACCAATAAAGTTTAACGCTTTATAATAACTCTCTGCTGTAACACGTTTAAAAAAGGTATCTGTCTCACGTTTACTTCGAACCCCATAAACAATATCGTATCCTTCTAAATATTTATCGACCATCTTTTCAATTGCATTTATATCATCTTGTAAATCCGCGTCCATGGAAATAACCATATCAGAATAATCTTTTACTGTTAATAATCCAGCTAAGAGAGCATTTTGGTGTCCTTTATTTCTACTTAAATTTATACCACTAAATAATTTATCGCTTCTATGCAAATCTTCTATAATTTCCCAAGTTGTATCTTTTGAACCATCATTAACAAAGACAATTTTACTTTTTTTATTAATTTTATTACTTTTTATTAGTTTTAAATAGATCTCTTTTAATCTAGATGCTGTTTCATTTAATACCTCTTTTTCATTGTAACAAGGGATCACCATATATAAGGTATTTTCCATTTTATATCGCTTCTTTCAGTTTATTTATCTACACTGTTTTTTTAATTACTTTAATACTTTGAAAATACTTATATCATTATTTTCAAAGCATTGTTGAAAACCACTTTCCTTACTAAATACATCATTTGTTTGTTGTTTTTTATATTGTACAATATAATCCAAATTCAATTGTATCGCTAGATTATGTTTATTTTGATATTCTTCGGAAAACAACAAATCATTTTCTTCTAACATTTCTTGTGCTCTTTCGGGTTTTAAACCGCTGTTTTTAGCATAATCAGAACCTTCTATATAAAAACTCCTATCAGAATAGGCGCTATATAAGAAAAAAAGATTATTATCGTTGTGTCTGTTAGTAGCTAATAAATCTTTACTAGTAGTATTATCTTTTAACCACATCATACCTTCGTATTCTAAAGCACTGATACTACTATTGAAATAATCTTCTTGTTCATTTTGAAAATTAGAATAGCTCTCTTCTAATTTTTCAATAATAGTATCAACTGTTCCAAGTACTGGTCGGATAAAGAATAAAGAAATAGTAATTATAAAAATCACTTTAAATTCTTTATCAGTATTTTTTACTAATAGCTTCTCTACTTCTTTTCCTCCTAAATAATAAATAATTGGAAGGGCACCAAAAAGAAAATACATCTGCGAATAACCCGAATGCCTAATTATATAGTAGGCTCCAAGAGATATTATCGAAAAAATAAGGCAGAATTGCTCAAACAAAGATATGTATTGTTTGGTTACTAATTGATAAGCATTTCTTATTAAACTCCATAAATAAGGAATCGAAAAGAAAAAGACAGCAAGTACAAAATGAGGGATAACATAAGTAAATCTTATGAAAAAGTTGCTATCGGGATTATTCAACCCACCTGGAAATAAAGAAGTAGAAGTAATAACATCAAAAGCAGAATTCATACCGATTTCTACTAAATCACTTCCTTGACTTAAGAGTGTAAAGTGAATAATAGCATAAGAAACGGCAGTAACCATTAACAATTTCAACCAAAATAAATTACTTTTTTTCTGAATTAACATTGCAATAGTTAAAGCAAATAAAGCAACTAGAATTATTAGCGCAATTGGTCCTTTTAATCCTGCTAACAGAAATATAAAAATAAACATTAATAAAATATTTTGTTTGTTTCCTTTAATTTCTAAACTATTTTTTATTGTTAACAATGTAATCAATACGACTGGAAAAGTAAGTGCCATTGCATTAACATTGGTGAATATATGATAAAAAATGTTATTGTAATAACCATTAGCAACTGTTGGTACATAAAAAAGTACAAAAGCAGCAAAGTAAGCTAGATTTTTTTTATCTTTAAAAACCGTTTTAAAAAAAGCAATAGTCGAAATAGTCACTATTGTTCCAATTACAATAAATTGAAATTGGACAATTAATTCATACGCACTAAAGCCAAAAATATACTTTGCAATAGCATAGAATAAATCTGAAAAGTAATGATAAAGAAATTTAATGCCATATACTCTTGAATCCATGTTACTGCCGCTAGAAAGAATGTTGACATTACCCATATGCCAACCTATATCTTGATTAATGACTGCATTTGAAACAACTGTTGGTTTTGGAAAAGCAAACAGTGTAAATATAGCAGATATAAAAATATTTACTCCCATAAATAAATAGGTGCCTGCATCTAATGTATTATTATCTTTTGATTTATAAATGGGCTTCTTTTGCACTACTAAATAAATTAGCCTAGCCACTAATAGAACTGGTACAAAATACTTGATTAAAAATAAACTATTGAAAAATGAAAAGATGTAATACTGGATAATAATCAAAAATACCCCTAAAAAAAAGGCCATTACTTCTTCTATCATATTACTAAAATTTTCTATTTTTAGTATTTTAAATATTATTTTTCCAGGAGAATAAATATATAAAGCTATATACAACAAAAACAAAGAAAAATTAATAATAGATAAGTCAAAAAAAAGTTTGCCTATAATTAAAATTGATAATAAAGAGATCAAAAAAAATAGTTTACCTATTGTTTTACTGTTTTTTTTATTTCTTGATGCGTCATAATTCGATTTCACTCCGCTTTTTTAGTATTCTATATAACTAGCTATTGAAATTCACAAGATAATTGGGTAAAAGAAGTTATATAAAATACACTTCTTTTACCCAGATTATTTATATCTTAGAATTAAATAGTATAAAAAGTTTTTTTCAGCGATATTTCTTTAGAAAGAGATTTCTGAATGACTTCCATTATTTTATCGGTAACTCTTCCATCACCATATGGATTAGACATTAACTGGATACTACTTTTAAAAGAGTCTGATAAAGCTAATGAAATAGCTTCTTTAATTGATTCTTCTTGTGGTTCACAATTAATAACAGATTGAGCTTGCATTCTACCCTTTTGTCGGTCACCAATATTAACTGTAGGAATTTTAAAGGATGGAGCTTCGATAATTCCGCTTGATGAATTGCCAATAACAGCTGAAGCTAGTTTCATCGCACTAAGGTAACGTAGTTGTCCCATAGATACAAATGAAAGAGTATTATCTAAATGTTTATTTGTATAGTCATCAATCATTTCATTAATGATTCGACCATCTGTATCAGAATTGGCTTTTGTAAAGATAATAGTTGCATTTTCTATTGTCTCTAATGCATTTAAAAGATTTTTAAACTGAACCTCAGAAGTCGCATCTTCTAGAGTAACAGGATGAAAAGTCACAAGTAATAATCTTTCTTTAAATTCCGTATCTAAGCTAGCTTCTAATTCACTTTTATTCATTAAAGGCATTTTCCTAATATTTTCAATCCCAATTGCTCCAACATTAAACACGCGATCAGGAGTTTCTCCTAATTGAATGACTCTATTTCTGTATTCTTCAGCACTTGTAAAATGCAACCAACTCATTTTAGTAATGGCATGTCTAAATGCTTCATCAAAAGCACCTTCCGTTGTTTCTCCACCATGTAAATGAGCAATCGGAATACGAGCGACCGAGGCTGCTGTTGCAGCTACAAAAGTTTCATAACGATCTCCAAGCAGTACCACCATATCAGGTTGCAAACGTTCAAAGCTTTCAGAAAAGCCAATCATTCCAAGCCCCATTGATTTTGAAATCCCAACAGGTGTATCAGAACTTAATAAGATATCTACTTTTTCATTGATGGTGTATCCATCTGCTTCAATCAATTTATAGGTCAAACCAAATTCTGGAGATAAATGCATACCTGTAACCAGTAATTGTAATTCTAAATTTTTAGCTTGTTTTATTTGTTCAAGAAGAGGCATCAATAGACCATATTCAGCTCTTGTTCCTGTTACTACACAAATCTTTTTCATCTCTCAATCAACTCATCTGCTTGATAATCTTTAGTCGCTTTTGATCCAATGATTTCATCCCATAACATAGGTGAAATTCCAGTTCCTGGACGTTTGATTTCTAAATTTTCTTCTGAAAAAATTTCACCTATACTAATAGGTGCTTTTGCGACAATACTTTTACGCGCAATAGGTTTATTTTTTCTTTCAGAGTCTGTAGGTGTTTTAACACCCGTTCCTAAAGCTTTTTCAATATTACGTATACTTTTAACCATTTGTTTTAGCTCATCTGGTTCAAGGCTTGCTTTATGATCTGGACCTTCCATTGTCTTGTCTAATGTAAAATGTTTTTCAATCACTACAGCTCCAAGTGCTACAGCTGCTATCGGAACTTCAATTCCTAATGTATGATCTGAATAGCCTACTTTTACTTTAAACGCATCTTTCATGGTATTCATAGCCGTAAGATTTACATCAGACATAGGAGTTGGATATTCTGTATTGCAATGAAGTATAGTAACGTCCGTAGTTCCATTATTCTTTAATACCTCTAATGCTTCTTCTATTTCTCCTAAAGTTGCCATACCAGTAGATAAAATAACCGGTTTTTTTGTCAGTGCAATTTTTCTTAGATATGGCAGATTAGTAATTTCACCAGAAGGAATTTTGAACACACTAAGATCTAAATCCACTAATAAATCGATACTCTCCAAATCAAATGCAGAAGATAAAAACATAACATTTTTACTGATAGCATAATCCATTAATTCTTGATGCTTATCATAATCTAATTCTAGTTTTTTTATCATATCGTACTGATTTTCGTCATTATTACCAGTATTAGCTATTTGATAATCCGCTTTCTCAGCGTTTACTGTTACTAATTTACTGGCTTTAAAACTTTGAAATTTAACAGCATCCACACCAGCTTCTGCACCTTTTTCGATTAACTGTTTGGCAAGCTCAATACTGCCATTATGATTAACTCCTGCTTCTGCTATAATAAAAACTTTATTCATTAGTTGCCTCCTTACATGGATTCCCATAAGCTTTTTTAAAGCTTCCTATATTACGAATAACTACACTTCCTGCACCAATTATTGTATCTTCTCCTATTTTAACACCTTGAATAATAGTAGTATTGGTTCCAATATGAGTCGATTTACCTATACTTACGTTTCCGCTAAGGGTTGCCCCAGGTGCTAAATGGCAATAATCACCAATGGTGCTACCATGTTCCACGATAGCACCAGAGTTAATGATAGCTAATTTACCGATTTTCACAGATGCATTTACAATTGCACCTTTACCAATAAATGTACCTTCATTTATATTTATTTTATTAGAAACAATTGCCGTTTTATCTTTTACAACTGGAAAAAAGAAACCAAGGTCTTTAGCTTTTTGGAACAATTTTTGTCGTAATTGAGTATTCCCAATACTTCCTAAAGTAATAAAGGCATTTTGAACACCTTTATCTCGCCACCCTTGCAAGTCTTCATCTACACCGACAATTGGAATTCCACCTATTGTTTCTCCAACTTTTTCTGGTGTATCTAATATACCGATAATATCAAAAGAAGAGGATTCTAGAATAGAATCAATCACACTTTCGCAGTGTCCGCCGCCACCAATCAAAAGTATTTTTTCCATTTATCTAACACCCAAACTATCGATCATATTTTCCATTTCTTTGATCTGTCCCATATCCAACCAAGAGTTTTCACTTACTGGAAATACGCCTACTTTAAACCCAGCGTCTTTTGCTTTCATAATAACATCTGGTAAATCTGCGAATTCATTATTAGGAACAAAATCTAATACTTGTGGCTCCATTAAATACATTCCTGTATTAATCAAATGACTATATTCAGGTTTTTCAACTGTACTTTCAAGTAGACCATCTTTATCTAATTTTAAAACACCATAAGGAATTTGAGTATTTTTAAGGGAAGCTACGAATGTGATATCATTTTTGTTTTTTTGATGAAAATCCATTACGTCTGTATAATCAGTGTCTACTAAAATATCACAATTAGATACAAAAAATGTTTCATTTAGATAGTCTCTCATTAAAGATAAGCTTCCGCCCGTACCTAAAGGCTTGTCTTCTTCTACGAAAGTAAGATGATACTCTCTTTCTTCTTCGTTAAAATAACTCTTAATCATATTTTTTTTGTAATTTACGCTTACAACAAAATTTGAACAGCCATAATTATGAAATTTATCAATAATTCTTTCCATAATCGGAGTATCTCCAATAGGAATTAGCGGTTTAGGTAAAATTTTAGTATACGGATAAAGTCTCGTTCCTTTTCCACCTGCCATAATGACAACTGGAGGATTAATTTTTTTACCTTGTACTAATTCACTAGAATTAAACATGATATTTCGAATAGAATGGTCCTCATTTAATATAGGAAGAGAATCAACTTTCATCTCTTCCATTTCTTTCACACCATTATTCGCTTCACTCTTTAAAATACATATCGGGTTAGTATTCATAGCTTCTATAACTAGATCTTGAATCGACTTATCTTTTAAAATAAATCTTCTTATATCGCCATCCGATAACGAACCTACTAACTTATTATCCTTCGTTATATAGATAATCTTTCGAGCATTTTTATCCATTTGTTCCATTGCTTCTTTAATCGTTGTTTGTTCTGAAACAATAAAATCATTTATTTCCATAGTATCCTCCCACTCATAGCACTTCATTTAAGCATTCCGTTACATATCGTACTTCTTCTTGATCAAGGTTTGAACTACAAGGGATGTTTAAAATATGATTAACATAATATTCTGCTTTTTCAATTTTATAGGCTTGAGCTTTTTGGTAAGGTTTTTGTTCATGAATCAAGCCCCAAATAGGACGAGTTTGAATTTTTTCAGCTTGTAACTTTTGAATAATATCTTGAATATCAGGATTCTCTTTAATATTTAAAGCATAAAACCAATAATTAGGGCGTATATTTTGATTAAAATCCATCAATTCAACTTTTTCATTGCTTTCAAAAAGTTCTTTATACAGGTTATAATTTGTTCTTTTTGTTTCAATAAATTCTTCTAAACGTTCTAATTGTCCCACTCCAAGAGCAGCTTGCAAATTAGTCATACGGTAATTATAACCAATATCGCCATGGATGAAATTTAATGTATCATCTTTTGCTTGTGTTGACAGATAACGAACATACTCTAAGTCTTCTTTATTTTTAGCTAAAATCATACCCCCGCCACCGGTTGTCATAATTTTATTTCCATTAAAAGAAAACACACCAAAGTCTCCTATTGTTCCAGCAAATTGGCCTTTATATAAACCACTTGTATAATATGAGCCTAATGCTTCTGTAGCATCTTCAATCAGCTTAAGGTTATATTTTTCAGCTATTTTCACTAATTTTTCCATGTCTAGTAAATTTCCAAAAACATGTACCCCTAAAATAGCTTTTATCTGGCGATTAGAATGGTTATTTATCAATTTACCATTTTCAAAAGTACATTCATCTTCAATAAACTGTTCCACTTTAATCGGATCTAGACATAATGAATCATCGCAGTCCATAAAAACTGGTTCCGCTCCGACATAGCGTACAGGATTAACTGCTGCAATAAAAGTTAATGTTGCAGTTAATACTTCATCGCCTAAACCTACTCCGCTTTGAATCAATGCTAAATGCAATCCTGCTGTTCCACTTTGGACTGCCACTGTTTTTTCAACATGAACATATTCTGCAACATTTTTTTCAAACATTTCAATATAACTTCCGCCAGTAGAAACCCACTCATCTTTTACTGCTTCAGTGACGTACTTTAATTCATTACCTTTAATATTTGGTACAGATAATGGGATAAATTTTCTTTCCATATCGAAAGCCTCCTATATATTATAAATATCTGTTTTGTAGCTATCCATGTTGTTCTTTAAAAATTCAATTGTTTCAGCTAATCCTTGTTCAAGTGTATAATTTGGTTTCCAATCTGTTAGACGCATAATTTTTTCATTAGATCCTAAAAGACGGTTAACTTCACTTTTTTCAGGACGTAATCTTACGTCATCTGTAATAATTTTTGCATTAGGGTTGATTTGGCGAATCATTTCATTTGCTAATTCACCAATAGAAATCTCTTGTTGTGTTGCAATATTTATTTCTTCTCCAATTGTATTTTCAGCTTTAGCTAATGTAATAAAACCATTAGCAGTATCTTTTACATAGTTAAAATCACGTGTTGGAGTTAAAGAACCTAACTTGATTTCTTCTTTTCCTGCCAATAATTGGGTAATAATCGTTGGAATAACTGCTCGAGCAGATTGTCTTGGACCATAGGTATTAAATGGGCGAACAATTGTAACCGGCATATTAAAGCTTCTATAAAAGGACTCAGCAATACGGTCTGCTCCAATTTTTGTAGCTGAATAAGGAGATTGCCCTTGGAAAGGATGGTTTTCATCAATTGGCACATATTGAGCTGTTCCATAAACTTCTGACGTAGACGTTACAAGAATACGGCTAGTACCTAAATCTCTCGCAGCTTGTAATACATTTAGCGTTCCTTTAATATTCGTGTCTACGTATGAATCTGGTGAATGGTAACTAAACGGAATAGCAATCAATGCTGCTAAATGATAAACCGTATCAACGCCTTTCATTGCTTCTCTTACGCCATTTGGATCACGGATGTCACCTGTAAAAACATCAATTTGACTTAATATTTCTTTAGGTAAACTATCTAACCATCCCCATGAATTAAATGAATTATAATAGGCAAAAGCTCTTACCTTTTCTCCTTTTTTAACTAATTCTTCTACAAGGTGGCTTCCAATAAAACCATCTGCTCCTGTTACTAATACTGTCATTTTTCTCTCTCCTCTATCTTATATAAGATTCTAGCATTTTGAATACCATTAAATATATCCAGTCAATTATATCATATCAATTCTCTTTTTTCTCTTACCCTATGCATAATTCTATGCTTATTGTTTACTTTATATAAACAATAGTAAAGAGGAGAAAAATTTGGTAGTTATTTTATGATTTTGACATTGTCTGGAATAACATAATTTGTGCCAATTTCATTTTCTTCTTCTAATCCTTTAGAAGATACTTTATCGAATAAAATTTTTATTGTTTGCAACATTATTTTAATGTCTAATAGTAGAGAATATTTTTTAATATAAAGTAAATCAAAATTCAATTTACTATTGAAATCAGTTGCATACTTCCCATAAACTTGTGCATATCCAGTAATTCCTGCTCTAACATTGTGTCTTAAATAATAGTAAGGATTTTCCTTTTTAAACTGGTCTACAAAAAATGGTCTTTCTGGTCTAGGTCCTACAACAGACATGTCTCCTTTTAATACATTAAACAACTGTGGCAATTCATCGATTCTAAGTGCTCTTAAATATTTTCCAAGTGGTGTTATTCTTGCATCATTAGATGTAGCAAGTACAGGGCCAGTATCTTTTTCGGCTGTTGCACTCATCGTTCTAAATTTAAATATAGGAAACTCTTCTCCATCTTGGGTTATTCTTATTTGTTTATAAAAGACTGGTCCTTTTGAGGTTAATTTCACTAGAATAGCTGTTATGAGCATAAATGGTGAAGTTATAACAATTAACAACAGAGAAAACAAAATATCGACTATCCTTTTTATTGCTCCATCTTCTGAAGGTATTTTAAATTGAGAAACCTCAATAATACTTTCATCTTCAATATTCATAATATTAGGGTTAACTAAAACTAAATTTTCAAAACTAGTATTTAAAAATAATTTTTTGTCACTTTCCATTAGCAATTCGTAAATTTCCATTTTTTCTTTTTCATCTATTCTACTTGCGAGGTATACTATATCAACTTTATCTAAAGATGCCTTAACATTTTCAAAATAATTTGATATAACGGCAAAAGTAACTACATGGCGTTTACTTTTTGAATTCTCAAAGTTATATACCGCAGACTTTACATCTTCTTCAAAGCCGACAACCATTACTTTTTTGCTTCCACTCATTTTTTCGTATACCTTAAATACAATGACTCGCCAGACAAATAAAACAACTATACTAACTACTAAGTTGATAAGCAGCACTGATCTAGGAAAAGCAAACCATCTCCCAGCAAAAGTAACCACCATAATTGCCAATGTCAAAATTACCTGGACAATAATTGTAATATACAAGAAGTCAGTCAACGATTTATTGTATAAGATGTATATGCCAAATAAAATATTTAAAATGATAAATGTTATCACAATAAAAATAAATGAATTTTTATATGTTTCGTAATTTCTATCTGGAACTAAATTTCCAAATTTTAGATAAAAAGAAAGCAACATAGAAAGATGCAACAGAACAATATCTATTATTCCTATTACAACTTTTTTTGTTTTGCTAAACTTTTCTTCCTGGTTCATGATATTTCCTCCCAATAACAATTCTATTTCACTATTTACAATCAATTTATAGTACCATAATTTCTTACCATAAACAAAACTGTCCAATATACCAAATGTTTTAATTTATTTTATTAAAAATCCCTACTTTATCTTTTTTAAAATATCCATTACCCATAAAAATGACTATCATTAGTAGAAAAAGCCAAAATTCAGGCGACAAATACCCACCTTTTTGAAAATTCAAACAAATGAATAGAATACCTAGTTTAGCATTTGATACTACAATAAATATCGTTAACAGGCAGAATAACAAAAAAACTATTAATCCTACGTCTGATAAGATATAAGCATATATATTCCAAATAGAGGGTGTATGTCCAATTCCGTTACCCATAAAAATATGTTCATGATTCACATATTGCCAACTCTCTAATAACCTTCCTCTGGTTGAGTAGTCCGTTCCATCTAAAATGGACATTGTTCTGTCTATTATTGTTACTTGTATAATATCCCAAAATAAACTTATAACTATAATCAAGGCTATCAAGCACAATAAGTAAAACCAATTAAACCTTATTTTTTTTAAATTTGTTAAAGTAAAAAAGTGTAATACTTGAATAACCAACATAACAGCTATAGAACTATATGAAAAGGTTAATATGATTGTCACAGTGATAAAGAGACTAATGTATTTATTTATTTTTATATCCCATTTATTAAAATAATTCATACCAAGTACAATATTTAAGTAATACCCTAAATAAGAAGGCTCAGAAAAAATACTTCTGGTTCGATACAGATGCTCAATTCCATCATAGAGATAACTCGTTGCATCGGTACGCGTAAATTTCCAAAAAAATTCATATGGCAACTTACCATTTAAATAGATAGCTAAAGTTATATAAATACCTATTATACTAACTAAAATAGCAATAACATTTATTATTTTTAACAGTCTCTTTTCTTGCTTTCTATTTTTAATAAGATTGTAACAACCTACAAGTACAACAGCATAATAAGCAACTTTTATTAATGCTGCAATTCCAGTTTTCAGGACAAACAAATCATTATTATAATAATTAACTACTATATTAGCTGATAGGATTCCTAATAAAATTAAAATCCCAATAATTTGCTTAACGGTTATTCTGTAGTTATTACTTATGATTAAGCAAATTAATATAAATCCAAAGATAAAATCGCTCAGCGAGAATATTCCAACCATCCAATCTGCTACAGTAGAAGCTATTCCCACGCTGATAAGAATGATATACATCCAAATTGTTTTATATTTATCATTGAATATTACCCATTTATCTATTATTGTTTCTGGTTCCACAGGATTTCCTACTTTCACATAGCTTATTTATCTTTAACCGCAGTAAAAGAACTTGGCATTTCATTTGTTGTTTTTAATAAATAAGCTATAGAATCTAAAATTCTTTTGCTAGCCACTCCATCTCCATAAGGATTTTTAGCTTTTGCCATCTTTTCATGTTCATCTTTATTTGTTAAAAGATTTGTCATTTCTTTTAGAATCGTTTCCGATTGAGTACCTACTAATTTAAGCGTTCCTGCTGCTACTCCTTCAGGTCTTTCAGTTGTATCTCTAAGCACTAAAACAGGCACCCCTAGTGAAGGCGCCTCTTCTTGGACACCACCTGAATCCGTCATGATCATATAGCTCTTAGCAGCTAAATTATGAAAATCCATGACTTCAAGTGGAGCAATTAAATGAATTCTAGGGTGTTGCCCTAAAATTCGTTCAGCAGCTTCTTGAACAATCGGATTTAGATGAACTGGAAAAACAATTTCAACGTCATCCTGTTCATCTACTACTTGCCGTATAGCTTTGAATACTTGTTCCATCGGTTTGCCCTGATTTTCACGACGATGCATGGTTACTAGAACAAGTTTGCTGGTAGAAGAAACTTTATCTAACACATGGTGATGATAATCTTCTGTAATTGTTTCTTTTAACGCATCAATTGCTGTATTTCCTGTAATAAAAATTTTTTCTTCTGGGTGATTTTCTTTTAATAAATTCATTTTACTTTCAATTGTAGGTGCAAAATAAACATCAGCAATCACATCTGTTAATTGGCGATTTAATTCTTCTGGAAAAGGAGAATATTTATCCCAAGTACGAAGGCCTGCTTCAACATGGCCTACTTTGATTTGATTGTAATAAGCAGAAACACTGGCAGCAAATGTAGTTGTCGTATCTCCATGAACTAAAACAATGTCCGGCTTAACTTCTTTCATAACTTTGTCTAAACCGATCAATACATTCGATGTAATTTCCGACAACGTTTGATTTTCTTTCATAACATCTAAATCATAATCTGGAGAAATATTGAACGTATGTAATACTTGATCTAACATTTCACGGTGCTGAGCCGTTACTGCTACAATAGATTCAAATCGATTTGATTGATTATTAAGTTCTTTTACAACCGGAGCCATTTTTATGGCTTCTGGTCTAGTCCCAAATATTGTCAATACTCTTATTTTCCTCATAACCTTAGCCTCCCAAAATTATCTATTCCTTATTAAATAGATAATTTACCCTTTGTTATTCTGTCTTGCACTTCTCAACTTTTGTATAAAAATATAAATTTTGTCTATTCTAGTTATCCCTTTTAGTTTTTTTAAAGCATTTTCTTTTTTATTATTGCTTATGTTGCTATTCTGCAAACCTGAATAAATGGAGATCATTTGTCTTTTAATCAATTTTTTTTGTTCTTTAGAATATTCTTTTTTCAAATATAATTTTTCGAGTTCTTGATAGATAATCAAATAGGAATCAAAAGTTCGCTGCAATCTTTCTGGACTTTGATTCGTCATAATCGAATTTTCACGGTATCTTCTATTATAATAAAAAGCATTAACATACAACATAGAACTACTATTCAAAAATATTTGAGTGGTAAACAACTCATCCTCATGTAAAATTCCTTCATAAAAAGAAAGAGCATTTTCTACTAAGACTTCTCTTTTCACCATATACAGATATACAGGAGACACAAATGTGCGACGATTCGCTTCAAAACGATCCTGTATATATTCTCTTCCTTCTTGCAATCGTTGGCTAAAATCATAGTTGTTTTGTTCAATCGGTTCGTTCAATTCATCTAAGAATGCTCTGCCATTAAACCTTATAAGATCTGTTTGTTTTTCTTCTGTTAACTTAACTAATTCTTCAATAGTCGATAACTCTAGATAGTCGTCAGAATCCACAAATAATATATACTTTCCAATTGCTGCTGCTAATCCAGTATTTCGAGCCCCTGAAAGGCCTTTATTTGCTTGTTCAATAAATTGAACTCTAGTGTCTGATAAATAAGGTTTCACTTTTTGTTTGCTTGTATCTGTACTTCCATCATCAACTATAATAATCTGCAATTCTTGGTAACTCTGTTTTATTATAGAATCTAAACACTCTTCTATATACAGTTCAACATTGTAAACAGGTACAATGACTGAAACGACTGGGTGTATCTGCATCTTACTCTTCCTTTCCAAACCTGTATCATGCTTATTTCTTTTTAATGACTTCTTTTATTAGTTTCATTTGTCCGGTAATCATTAATCCTATAACAAATAAGAGTAAAAAGGCTATTCCATTAATCACAAGATTCATGAAATTCGAAAAAGGAAATTGAGGTACGATCAAGAAAAATAAAACTTGTATAGCAGCCATAATAGCTGGTTTGACTAATGCTTTTCCGACCTCAATAAAGTTTGATTTAAATAAACGATACATCAATAAGTAATTCGTTTGAATGAAGTTTATTGAAAAAGCCATTATAACCATTAAAGCTACATATTCTATTTTTCCAGCAAAAACACCTACAAAAATAGCTGTTACGGTCACAACTGCAGACAAAATCCCAGAAAGCAATAACAAATCTGTTCGATTAGCCGATTGAAAAATGGCTCCCGTACTGCTTGATATCATTTGAATCCAGACAGATACGGCTAAAATCTGGAAGGTTACAACGCTTCCGCCCCATTGGTCCCCAAACAAAAACAAAATAATGTCACTAGAATTAAAAACTAAAAATATAGACAGTGGCAATCCAATTGTCGCTAAAATAGTGGTAATTTTTAAGTAAACTGATTTTATTTTGTCTAGATTTGTTTCATAATCAGACATAATCGGTTGAATAACTGGAGAAATCACATTTGTCAAAATCTGATTAGGATATAAAGACACTTGATAGGCTTTGTCATAAAAAGCTAAAGAACTAGCTGAGAAATAGCGACCAATCAACATGCTGTCTAAATTTCTAGAAAAATAATTAATAAAGTTAAATAAAAATTGGTTCTTTGAGAAACTAAAAATCTTTTTCAAGGGGTCTTTATCTATTTTTAGACGAATCGTTAAATTTGTTTTGACATAAAAAATAATAAATAATAATGCAGCTTTTACGGTATTACTAATGATTAATGAATAGTAACTAAAGCCATTTATAGCTAGTACAATAGATACAACACCTGATGCAATATTGGCTAACACTGTTACAATGTTTACAGTACTAAATTTTTTATCTCTCAATAACATTGATTGCGGAACGACTAAAATACCATAAAAGAACACACACACCGCTAATACCATACTAATTGGTTTGTATACCTCGTTATTGTAAAAAGCACTGATTGGGTAACCTAGAAATACAAAAATGATTCCTAAAAATAAAGCTAAATAGAGAGAAAATCCAAAAATACTATTGATTTCCTGTTTTGATAAAGATTTATTTTGAATAATAGCTGGACCAATTCCAAAATCAGCCAGCATTTGAAAGAAAACCAAAAAGACATTTACAACAGCGACTATTCCATACTCTTGCGGAGTTAATATTCTTGATAAGACTGCGGTAACCAATAGCTGAATCACAACATTGGAATATTTCCCAATCGCACTGTAAAAAATGCCTTTTTTAAACTCATCGGCCATTCCCATGATGATCCATCAACTCCTTCATTTTTAATGATTTACCCAAAAGCTTTTTTAATGACTTTGAAACTTTTCTGAAATTTCTTTCCTATCGTGACTCTCGTCTGCATCAATTTTAACGCAGCTGTATATTTGTTATACCTTAATAGTAATATCAATACTTTTACAAATGAATTTTTTTCCTTTTCTATTTCTATTTTAGCAATAGCTTGATTAATTCTAGGGTTTTCCATCAGTTCTTCGACCCGTTCCTCTTTTGCAAGACTTGTTAAAGGACAATCTTCCCAAGCTAAATTGCTTAGTTCTAAGTACATTGCTCCCCAATAGTGCTGGTTGATTAAATCGTGGAACTCTTCTGATTTCTTCCAATAGACCATCCACTCTTCAAATTGATTCGCAATATTGTATTCATAATAAAAGCGCTCTTTGCGGTAACGATTGACAGCAGAGCCTTCACGAAAGACATAATGGTAATAGGTTTTTTGATGGTAAAAAACCGTTTCTACATCTAAGCCAACTGCTTGATTGAATAACGCGTCTTGGCCTACTTTTTGATTTGTAAACCGAATAGGATGTTTTTTTAGAAAATCATGTTTGTACAACTTATTCCATAAAGCATATGGAGATAATGCATAATGTTTTCTAAATTCATTTCTAAAATCTTCTTTTACTATAAGTCCATTTAATTTGGGTATTTTTTCTGTTTTTGTGACCTTGCCTTCTTTATCTATTACTTCATCAATATATCCAAAAACGACCATGTCAGCAGCTGTTTCTTCTGCTTTTGCAACGTTTTCTTCAATTAAGTTTGCTTCAAAATAATCATCAGGATCAGCGAAATAAATATACTCACCAGTAGCCCTATCTAATCCTGCATTTCGGGCAAATCCAGAACCAGCATTTTTTTGATGGATCACGATTATACGAATATCTTTTAATCCGTAACGGTCACATATTGCTCCTGATTCATCAGTCGATCCATCATTCACTAAAATAATTTCTATGTTTTTATACGTTTGATTTAATGCACACTGAATTGCTTTTTCTAGCTGCTCAGCAACATTGTAAATTGGCATAATAATTGATACTTTATTCATAGTTCTATCCCTCTTATCTTCATTAAACAATGACTTTCCTATTATAGCACACTCGATTGCCTGAAACATTACAGTTTCCTAAAGAGTATTTTCTTCAAATTTATAATGAAATTTTAAAGTTTTCCAACTTGATTAGCGTTGACTTATTTTACTCTAATGAGTAGACTTAACCTTGTTAGATAGAACTATTGACAATACAAAAAAATTAAAAAAATGAGGGATAAGCATATGGCTATATTAGTAACAGGCGGAGCCGGTTATATCGGCAGCCACACAACTGTAGAATTATTAAATGCTGGACATGAAGTTGTCATCGTTGATGATTTTTCAAACAGCAAACCAGAAGTGTTAAATCGAATTAAAGAAATTACTGGAAAATCGTTTTCTTTTTATGAAGTAGACGTATTAGATAAAGAAGCATTAGAAGCTGTTTTCAAAAAACATACGATAGAAGCTGTTATTCACTTTGCTGGTTACAAAGCAGTTGGAGAATCTGTGAGCGAACCGTTGAAATACTACCACAACAACTTAACCAGTACATTTGTTTTAGCCGAACTAATGGAAAAATATAATGTTAAAAAATTGGTCTTCAGTTCTTCTGCAACCGTTTATGGAATGACTAATGTTTCTCCATTAACAGAAGACTTACCGTTAAGCACAACTAATCCATATGGGACAACTAAGATGATGATCGAACAAATTCTACAAGATGTTTATGTTGCAGATTCTTCTTGGAGCATTGCATTGTTGCGGTACTTCAATCCAATCGGCGCTCATGAAAGTGGACGAATCGGCGAAGATCCAAATGGTATCCCGAATAACTTGATGCCTTACATCACACAAGTAGCTGTAGGCAAACGTGAGCAGTTAAGTGTATTCGGCGGCGACTATGACACTGAAGATGGCACTGGTGTGCGTGATTACATTCATGTGGTTGATTTAGCTAAAGGGCATTTAAAAGCTGTTGAAAAGGTACTTTCTACAAAAGGTATTGAAGCTTACAACATTGGAACTGCAAAAGGGTACAGTGTATTAGATGTAGTTAAGAACTTTGAAAAAGCTACAGGTAAAAAGGTAGCTTATACCATTACTGATAGACGTCCTGGCGATATTGCCACTTGCTACTCAGATGCTTCAAAAGCAGCTAAAGAACTTGGCTGGAAAGCAGAACATACACTTGAAGATATGTGTCGTGATTCATGGAAATGGCAAGAAAACAATCCAAACGGATACGAATAAACAATAAAAGAGTGCTAAAACCAGTTGACTGGTTTTAGCACTCTTTTGAATTATCTAAAAATAACCTTTTACTTTAGCTCGAATGTATCTTTCTGCACGAAGTGGCGCAGCTTCATTGATAGAGCCAGTTTGATAAACTTCAAGAGCGGCATTAATCACTGCACCTGCAGTCATTAGGGCACCTATAACCTGTAACCAAATCAGCAGGATCATAAATGTTCCAATCGTCCCGTAACTTTTTGTCCCCAAAGCAAAGAATTCAACATAAATAGCAAATAATTGAGAAACTAACATCCAGCCTATTGTTGAAAATGCCGCTCCCGGAAGAACCCTTTTAAACGCTATTTTTGCATGTGGTACAAAATAATATAACAAACAGAAAATGACAAATAGCACACTCATCGTAACCGGCCATTTTAAACTTTGAAATGTCTCAATAAGGATAGTAGGTAATTCAACTATCGGTGTAATCTTTTCCAATATTAACTGTCCAAACCCAAAAATGATTACTAATACCATAATTAATAGAATCATCATCGTCGTTAAAATCAATGAAAACAACCGTATCATAATGATATTTCTTCTCGGTTCTACTCCATAGGCTTTATTCATGCTCACCTGCATCGCGTTCATTCCTCGACTGGCTGACCAAAGCGCTCCAATTACTGCAATAGATAGAACTCCTCCGCTACTTTGTGTAAACCAGCTCGTTAACAAATGTTCAACTTGATCAAATAAATAAGTTGGTATAGCATTTTCTATATAAGGCAACAATTGCGCTACATCTATATTCAAATATGGCAATATATTTCCAACCACAATAATAATAGGAAAAACGGATAATAAAATGTAATAACTAATAATGGCTCCTGAACTCCAAACCTCAGCTTCCTGATATTTTTGGATCAAAATTCTACTAAACTTTACTGCTACTCTTTTTGTTTTTTCTTTTTTTACTTCTAATTTAGCTATATGACTATTTTCCGCCATGATTAAACTCCTTTTTCAAACCAAACACCATTATACTCATTTGGCAAAAAAAAACAAACAATTTATTGTATAGACTAAGTCTTATAAAATAAATCGTTTGACAAAAGGTATTTTTGACATTGCTTTTACACAAACGTAACTGATTAAAAAAATAGCTAAGGTTAATAGTGGGACAGATAGAATCGGAGTAGTAAACAGTGTATTCAAGTTCGCTTTCCATACTAGAAATATAATCAGCACATGAACCAAATAAATGCCAAATGAATAAGTTGAAAATTCTGAAAGAACACGTTTAAATGTAGTTGAAAAGTTCTTACTTTGTAATCTCTCTTTTGCCAATAAAAAAGCTGCTAAACTAGTAAAAAATACATTTGGAGTTAGATATTCATAAGGAACATCATAATGTTCGCCTTGTTTAAGCGACTCAACACTTGTGATCATAATTGTACTGATCAATCCAGCCACTCCTAATAGATAGATGCCTGTTTTCATCCATTTTTTCAAATCGTAATGCGCTAAATAATAGCCAATAAAAAAGTACCCAACATAGCCAAATGTGATATCTAGGTTAACTCCTCTTTCAACAAACGTTACAGTCGAACTAACTGGAAATTCATTATAGGAAGGTAAAATAAATCCAATATAAAAACAAAACGTCACAAGATAGAGGATGATTTTTTTATCTTCAGCAATCTTTCGCAGAAAAGGAATCATGACATAAATTTCAATCATTCGAAAAAGAAACCACAAATGGTAATGCCCTTCTTTAAATGCTTCAACCATTACTCCCCATACTTCTGCATTGAATGTCCGGTATTCATTCCATGTAAAAATCATTGCATATAAGGCTGACCAGAAGATAAAAGCTGTTACTAATCGAAAAAGATTTTTTTTATATAACTTTTTTATCGAAAATTCTCGCTTAGGATCTAAAAAAAAGACTCCACTCAACATAAAAAATAGCGGTACACTCATACGTGCAAAACTGTCAAAGATATTTAATACTTGCCATTGATAGGAATCCATTTCATATAAACTAAAATCACGTGAAGCAATATGAATGGTAATTACTAAAAAAGTAGCTGCTACACGCAGAATATCAGCATACAAAACTCTTTCTTTCATAGACTTCCTCCTTTTCATGAACTAATTTTCTATTATTAGTATACCATTAAAAAAAGTAGGTTGAACATCAACGAATACATAGTTGGTGTTCAACCTACTTTTTTAATTTTTAAGTTTACTCAATTCACTTTTAATTAAGCTTTTTGTTCTGTTAAGATTCTTGGACCCTCTTTAGTAATCGCTAATGTATGTTCAAATTGGCAACTGATTCCGCCGTCTTTAGTACGAGCTGTCCAACCATTGTCATCCATCTTAGATTTCCACGTTCCTGTGTTGACCATAGGTTCAATCGTGATAACCATACCTTCTTTTAAGCGAAGACCTTTTCCAGCTTCTCCATAATGCGGAACAGATGGTGCTTCGTGCATGGTAGGTCCAATTCCGTGTCCAATAAACTCACGAACTACAGAAAAACCTTCCCCTTCAACATAGGTTTGGATTGCATGACCGATATCCCCAATACGATTTCCCACTTGTGCTTGTTCGATTCCTAAATAAAGAGCTTTTTTAGTGACTTCCATCAATTTTTCGGTTTCAGGAGTTCCTTCACCAACAATATAACTCCAGCAAGAATCTGACATTGCACCTTTTAAATTAACAACCGTATCAACTTTAATCAAGTCGCCGTTCTTCAATACTTCTTTTTTACTAGGGAATCCATGACAAATTTCATCATTGACGCTGACGCAAGTAGCATATTCATAGCCTTCAAATCCAATTTGTTCAGCAATGCCGCCATGTTCCTCGATATAACTTTGCATAAATTCGTTAATTTCCCAGCTCGTGACACCCGGTTTGATAATCTCTCTCAAGGCAATATGTGCATTTGCCAGTAATGTTCCTGATTCATCCATTGCATCAATTTCACGTTGTGATTTTAGTGTGATCAATTTTGTTCCTCTTTTCTATTTAGTCTTACTCATTTATTATTCTCTCTTCTTTTCTATTATAAGCTTAATTTATCCATTTGTGAACCATTCTTCCTATTGATTAAAATGGAGGCCCTTTCTCTCATAATTAAGTGAGTTGGAAACGAACTATAGGCTATTCTCTTCGAAAAATTGTGACTTTAGGGTTATTTTTCTTTCGTTTTCCGTTATACTTCACTAGAGAACAACTAATGAGAGCGAGTGGTTTAATGAATAACAAAACGAAGTATACCCCTAAAAAAAATACCAATAACAATCTTTATACCGTAACTGAAGCAATAGAATTATTGCCTTTTTTATTAAGTGTCATGAAAAACGCAAGTCGTAATTCTGTAAAATCTACTTTAACGAGAGGTCAAGTGATGGTCGAAGGAAAGATGGTAAAGCAACACAATCATGCTTTGCTTCCTGGTCAAGTTGTGGCGATTCAATCTAACAAAGCGGCGATCAAAGAAACCGCATTGATTGGAATGACTATTGTGTATGAAGATGATGCAATCATTGTCATTGATAAAGAAGCTGGTCTATTATCGATTGCAGCTAAATTTGCTCAAGAATTGACTGCTCATCGTCAGTTGATCAACTACGTCAAACAAGACAACCCTAACAACCGTATCTACATTGTTCACCGTTTAGACCGCGACACTTCAGGTGTAATGGTTTTTGCAAAAACTGAAAAAATCAAAGATGCTATGCAAGAAAATTGGAAAGACATCGTTAAGGAACGAATTTATACTGTATTAGTTGAAGGCGTTGTTACTGAGGAAAAAGGAACCATCAAAACATGGTTAGTGGAAAGTAGTAAAGCAATGAAAGTTCATTCAAGTACGTATGATAATGGCGGAAAGTTAGCCATCACGCATTACAAAAAAATTCGTTCTAATGATGAATTTACTTTATTAGAAGCTCAATTAGAAACAGGACGTAAAAATCAAATTCGCGTACACATGGAATCAATTGGTCATCCTGTAGCTGGTGATAAAAAATACGGTGCTTCTACGAACCCGTTAAAACGCTTGGGCCTTCATGCCACTACTTTAGCTTTGATCCACCCTACTAGCGGTGAATTGGTACGTTTCCACTCTAAAGTACCTAAAGTATTTTTGATGCATTCAAAATAGACTTACGTAAAATATTCTGTATTAATAAAAAAATTAGAAAGCTTTGCTTTATCTCTCTGCTAGTTCAATGGTATGATAAGTAAAATGGTTATATTTAGTAAAAGGGGTTAAGGATGGTTAGCAATTATGGAGCATAAAAAAGTATCTGTCTTAGGTGTAACTTTTGACAATAAAACAAAAGAAGCCTTTCTCAAAGAATTAATGGCGCGTATCGACCACAAAAAAAAATCTTTTGTGGTTACTGCCAACCCTGAAATTGTCATGTACGCAAAAAAAGATCCCAATTATATGTCGCTTATAAAAGAAGCGGATTACGTCATTGCGGATGGAATCGGTATTATCAAAGGATCAAAAATGTTAGGTACTCCAATTGTTGAACGAGTAGCTGGGTACGATTTAATGTTGGCTTTGTTGGATGAAGCGAATCAACAAGGCAGTCGTGTTTACCTATTAGGTGCAAAAGAAGATGTCTTGCAAAG
Source organism: Carnobacterium inhibens subsp. inhibens DSM 13024 (assembly GCF_000746825.1). Taxonomy (NCBI): domain Bacteria; kingdom Bacillati; phylum Bacillota; class Bacilli; order Lactobacillales; family Carnobacteriaceae; genus Carnobacterium; species Carnobacterium inhibens. Next base: position 774,315 of record NZ_JQIV01000006.1, read on the forward strand.
CACAGTTGCTAAAGTTAAGAAGCTTTACCCTTCTATCAATCTAGTTGGGTCACGAAATGGTTATTTTGATTTTTCTGATTCTGCGGTCATTGAAGCGGTTCAAGCAACTCAACCAGATATAGTGTTCGTTGCTATAGGCTATCCAAAGCAAGAACAATGGATCCACCAGTATATGAGGACTGCTTCAACAGGTTTGTTAATGGGTGTTGGCGGTAGTTTTGACGTTCTTTCTGGAAAATCAAAACGTGCACCAAAAATCTTTATCAAGTTAAACATTGAATGGTTGTATCGTTTGATTAAACAACCCTTTAGAATAAAGCGTATGATGGCTTTGCCTCGCTTCTTACGTGAAGTAAAAAATGAAAAAAAACAAGTATCTAAACATTAGTCTAAAAAGCTGAACAAATTCTGTTCAGTTTTTTACTAGTTTAATGATAAAAATCAAACACAAATGAGGTTATTTCGTTATGAAAGTCTTACACATCAATGCTGGGTTAGAAGATGGTGGTGGAAAAAATCATATCTTATCCCTGCTTTCTCAATTTGATCCATCTGTTGCGGAACTGCTTGTTTTGGAAGAAGGAATTATTGCTGAGGAAGCTAAAAAACTAGGAATAACTGTACACACGCTCAAACAACAGTCCCGTTATGATTTATCTATTTTGAAACGGTTGGCTCAATTTATTAATGACCATTCTTTTGATATTGTACATACACATGGTGCACGTGCAAATCTTATCTTTTCTCTTATTCATAAAAAAGTACCAGCTCTATGGCTTACTACAGTTCACAGTGACCCTACGCTTGATTTTATGAATAGAGGGGTAAAAGGATACGTATTCACTCAACTTAATTTAGCCAGCTTAAAAAAAGCAGATCATTTAATCGTTGTGACTGACAGCTTGATAAAACCTTTATGCGATTTAGGCATCAATAAAGAAAAGATAACGGTGATTTATAACGGTCTCCAATTTGGCTCTCCTCTGGTTAAAGCAACAAAAACAAATAAGCAATTTACTTTAACATGTGTTGCTCGTCTGCACCCTATTAAAGGGCATGAGCTTTTACTCGAAAGCTTAGATGCGGCCAAATTTTCAGACTTTACACTAAACTTAGTAGGAGATGGAGAATTAAGATCTGCTCTTGAAAAAAAAGTTCAGCAACTTAATATGCAAGACCGTGTTCATTTTTTAGGTTTTTTAAATAAACCTCTAGTAGACGAAACGATTAAAAACTCAGATTTGACACTATTAGCCTCCTATAACGAAGGTTTCCCGATGGTGTTGTTGGAATCTGCCAATCAAAAAGTTCCTTTTATCGCTACAAATGTTGGGGATATTTCCCTTTTAGTTCCAGATAAACAATATGGTTGGTGTGTCCCCGCTGGATCTATTGAATCTTTAACAGAAACTCTCAATGAAGCTTATGATGAATGGGAAAATGGAACGCTAGAGACTAAAGGTGAGTTAGTTTACCAATTAGCTTCTACTCAATTTTCTCTCAAAAAATTCTATGATGCTACTTTAGCACTTTATGAAACATTCATTCATGCATAAAACCTATTATCCAGTTAGTAATCTCTTATATTCCATTGCAGAACTTACCATTCCTTTGGTATACTTTGCTAAGGAAACACACACGCACAGAAAAGGATGAGATGTAAAATGACAAAAGCCTTAATTGTCTTTGCAAGTTTAACCGGCAACACAGAAGAATGTGCAGATATTGTAGAAAAAGCTTTGGTAGATTTAGATGTGGACGTTGAAACAGTTGAGTGTATGCAAGCTGAACCAGAGGATTTTCTTGATGTAGATATCTGTATTATAGGTACTTACACTTATGGAAATGATGCAAATTTACCGGATGAATTCGTTGATTTTTATGAAGAACTCAGTGAAATTGATTTAACTGGAAAAGTTTTTGGAACATTCGGTTCAGGAGACCATTTTTACGATAAGTTCTGCCAATCCGTAGATGATTTTTCTGATAAATTGGCTTCAATCGGTGCTATAGAAGGTACTGAAAGCGTAAAAGTCGATTTAGATGCTAATGATGAAGACATAGAAAACTTTAAAGCTTTTGCAAAAGCATTAGTTGAAAAAGTTGAATCTCTAGCTTAGACAATAAAAAAACCCTTATCAGGAGATAAGGGCTTTTTTATTATGCTTTGTAATTAGGCATGTGTTGTTTTAATGTTTGTTCGATGTAATCCATTACATCTTTTTCATGAAACTTCAAGAACCCTTGGGCGATCAATACAGCTGTACCGTGAACCGTGATCCAAATATTTTTAAACAGTTTTGTTTTTTCAGCTTTTGACAACTCTTTCGTTCCTTCAAGTTCCTTAAAAATTCCCATCATCATGTCTAATGAAATCTTATGCATTTGATCAGGGTCTAGTTGAGACTCAAAGAAAAGTGCTTTAAAAAAGATGGGTTCATTTTTTGCAAAATAAACATAATTTAAACACATATTGAGTAAAGGGTCTTCTGTTCGTTCATTTTTATAGATTGTTTCATCTATATACGTTTTTATCTTTTCAACAAGTTCTTGTTTTAAGTCATCCATATTTTTAAATTCTAAATAAATGGGTTGTGTTGAGCAATCCATCTTTTTAGCAATATTCCGCGCTGTAAAACCTTCAAATCCTTCTGTTTTCACAACTTGATAAGCTGTTTCAAGAATTTGTGATTTTAAAATTGTCTTTTTTCTGGCCATTTCAACTCACCTCTTCGGTCTCTTTTACCATCGATTAGGATAGGGCATCTTTATCTCCTGAAATCTTTTATCATAACAACCAACAGTTTTTGACTTCTTTTTTTACGAATAACTGGCCATCCTCATTTAGAAATTGATTCCAATATCAAGTAATATTATTTTTATCCTTACCCTTTAAAAACAATACTGCTTTTATGTTATCCGGATTCTCTCTCCAATATTCCTTAATTTATTTTATCACTATTGTGATTAAAAGAGAACACTTTTGTCTTACAAAAATTACTGCGTATATATTAAGTGTTTCCCGAACAAAATTGGTCTAGTTGTTCTTTATCTTCAGAAAAAGGATAAGAGACACGCAGCCAAACTATTGTCAATTCTTTTTTTATTTTTAATTTAAAAAAGACTTTTAGTAAAATTGTTTCTCTTTCTTTCGTATGCTATTATTGTTTAGTAAGAGTTTGAAACCAAACTAACTAGACAACTCGTTTTCTGTTTTAGTTCCTTTTGTTCCAACCTCATTTCGTATATTAGGAGGAAAAGATTATGGTATTGCCAAACTTTGAAGAAAATTTACAAAAATACGCTCATTTATTAGTTAAATCGGGTGTAAATGTTACAAAAGGACACACAGTTGTCTTGCAAATCGATGTAGACCAAGCTCCATTGGCTCGTTTGATTACAAAAGAAGCTTACGCATTAGGTGCGTCAGAAGTTATCGTGAAATGGGCAGATGACGTTGTCAATCGTGAACAATTTATTGGAACGCCCCAAGAACGCTTAACTAATATTCCTCAATATAAAATCGATGAATCATTAGATCAACTTGCTAAAGGTGCTAGTCGCATCAGTGTTCGTTCTTCAGATCCAGATGCACTATCTGGTGTGGACAGCGACAAAATTGCTGCTTATCAATCTGCAGCTGGCATTGCTTTAAGCGAACAACGTAAAGCAACTCAAGCAAATAAAGTGAGTTGGACAGTTGCTGCAGCTGCTGGTGCTAAATGGGCTGCAAAAGTATTCCCTAATTTAGAAACTGAAGAAGAACAGGTTGATGCTTTATGGGATGCCATCTTCAAAGCTGTTAGTCTTTATGATGCTGATCCTGTTGAATCATGGGCTAAAAAGGATATCACATTAAATGAAAAAGCTGACGAATTAAACAAAGAACAATTTGTAGCCTTGCACTACACAGCTCCTGGTACTGATTTAACGGTTGGTTTACCTGAAGGTCACCGTTGGGAAGGCGCCGGTAGTGATAACGTTCGTGGCGAACGTTTCATGGCAAATATGCCCACTGAAGAAGTCTTCACGGCCCCTGACGCTAATCGCGTTGACGGTGTGGTTCGCAGTACTAAACCATTAAGCTATGCTGGAAATACGATCTTAAATATGGAATTTACGTTTAAAGACGGAAAAGTTGTCAATGTAACTGCTGAACAAGGCGAAGATGTCTTGAAAAATTTAGTCGCAACAGACGAAGGTTCTGCACGTTTAGGCGAAGTTGCTTTAGTTCCAGATCCTTCTCCTATTTCTCAATCAGGTATCGTATTCTACAATACTTTATTCGACGAAAATGCATCAAATCACTTAGCTTTAGGTTCTGCTTATGCCTTTAGCTTAATTGGCGGAACAGAAATGACTGAAGAAGAATTAAAAGCAGCTGGATTAAATCGTTCAACTGTCCATGTCGACTTCATGATTGGTTCTGACAAAATGGATGTAGATGGAATCCGTAAAGATGGTACTAAAGTTCCTGTTTTCCGTAATGGTGATTGGGCTTAATATTATAGTTTGGTGTGAATTAACTTTTAGTCATGCCAACTATGATGAGTATTTGGACAAATAAAAAAAATTGAGCTCACTCAGCCATATTCTTTTGATTATGGCTGAGTGAGCTTTTTTCTTATTGGGTTTTTTATCTAAAATGATGGGTTCACTTCATTTTAGATCTCACTCTTTCGTGTAGAGTCTATTCACGAAAGAGTGACATCAATTTTTGTCGCAAATGCTGCTTTTATTCTTTTAAAAATATTTATCAGGACTATATTTAAGAATACATTTCAGTTGAACAGAAAAATAGAGACGATAAGACAATATAGTCTCACCTCCTCTATTTTATTATGTATTTTTTAATCTTTCTTTATTAAACGGACGATTTTTCCACGGACTCGTTTTTCTTCTTTTAACACTTGTGTGATTCTAAAAGAAACTTTATCGCCTTCTCTTACTGCTAGGTGAGAAGGAATTGAACACAACGCATCTAAATTTGGTGCAATTCTTACAAAGATTCCCCATTTTTTTACACTTCTAACCGTTCCTAATACCACTTGGTTTGGTTCCAGTTCGGTTAATGAAACGGATACTCCGTTTTTGTATCTTACAAGAGGTTCGACTCTTAAATTTTTATTTTCAGTAATTCGTTTGAATCGCACATCGATGGTATCCCCTATTTCTAAAACATCTCCGATTGTGGTGTGGTCTTCAGCAAAGTCTTTATTCAACATTTGAACAGAGATATCTCCAATCACACAATACGCGCCATAACGCAAAATCTTAGTCACTTTCGCTTGAAATTGTTTTCCATCTTTAAGCTCTTGATAGAGTTTGTCGAATTCTTTCTCTTTTATCTTTTTGGCAGAACCCATCACCAAACCGTTTGCTTCATTGGCTTCGATTAGTTGGAATTGAATCGTTTCACCCACGTAACGCATCAAAGGGAGATTATGTGGCGTACAACCTAACTCTTCACGAGTAATGACAACCGGAATGCCACTCACTTCTACTTTAACCACATCACTAGCTAATTCTTCATCATATTGGGAAGATAATACGATACCAGTCAATGCAACTTCTTGTTGGATCATATTAAAGATTGCAGCATACTCTATTTGCTCATTAAGCTTTTTATCCTTCTCTAAAAAAACGGTTTCACTTCTTTCCAGAACTGCTACATCCGCTGAAGTCGTTTCCTTGACTTGGACCCCAATCCATTTTTTAACTAGATTCTTTATACCCATACGTTCCTTTCAACCCCTTAAAAATATTAACCGCTTTATTTATTCCATCTAATTATAGCACATGTTTTTTTATTTCTACGTACTTTTTTGTAACTTTTTCTCTCTTGGTACATTTATAATCATTTCAGTTCAATTTCGGACAAAATATGCCTCTTCAACAGGCATTTCTTGAACAAATAGTGACATATCGCTACATTGTCACCAATTGTTCACTTATTATTTCAGTCTCTTTTAGCTTTTCGCTTTTCATTTACTGTATACTATTTGTAAATACAAGTTGCTGGATTATTGCAGGAGGAACCATTATGTCAGAAAAAGAAGTAGTCGATATACGCATTATGCGAAGTAAAAAAGCTATATCTGAAGCGTTTATTGAATTGTTAAAAGAAAATGAGTTTAAAACGATCACAATTACAGACATCGTCAATAAAGCTGGAGTTAATAGAGGAACTTTTTATAAACACTATGCCTACAAAGAAGATATTCTAAAAGAAATACAAGACCAGTTCTTAGATTACTTAGCTGTTGTATTACAAGATAACTACCAACAAATCGACTACTCTCAGTTACAAACCGTTCCTTTGTCTGATGCTCTGTTTGCCGTTATTTATGAACATCGCCGGTTTTTCCATTTAGCCATTCATTCAGTTGGCTTCTTAAATTTCCAAATGCATTTCTCTGCACTTTTAAAAGATTTTTTAATTAACAACTTTTTGTCGGCTACACCGTACTCTCCAAAGTATCAAGATCTTCTTGGTGCCTATGTTGCGAATGGGATATATGGTTATCTAGTTGAATGGGATGCAACATCCTATGTTTCAGCACTTGCTGAAATGGCACAACAATTGGCTGATATCTTCGTGTTGGATCGTAATGTTTTTAAATTACCCGTATTTGGCCGTATACCTAAAGATGAACTTGTTGATTAAGGATTGTGGTCCAAAACAAAACGATTGCTTTTTTATTCCTCCTAGACATTTATTTTAAATTATGAGAAAATAGAACCTGTGTTAAAAAGGTCCTATAGCTCAGGTGGATAGAGCAAACGTTTCCTAAACGTTAGGTCGGGAGTTCAAATCTCTCTAGGATCATTTTATTAGTACAATCAAATTAAAAAAACAATGACCTCTTTTCCAAGTTCAACTTTGGAAAAGAGGTCATTCTTTTTAGTGTCTATTATTCTTGAAAATTCACTTCATAAAGGTACAGTTCCGAATTTGTAGCGGATTGTTTTTTGGTTTCTATTAAAGCTCCTTCAAAAACGGCTTTACCTGATTCAAGGTCAAAAGCCATAATTTGTTGATCTTTCCCTTTTATTTTATCATTGTTTACGAAGAAAGCCGTCCCGTTATGAACAGATAGTGTTATTTCTTCTTTTAGAGCTGTTTTTTGAGCTTCAGATAATTCAGCTGTTTCCATTTCTCTTAATTCTTTTTGCTCTAAAGAGTAAGTATAGATCGTTATGGTTTCTTTATTTTTTTTGTAAAAGTAAAGGATATCCTTTTCTATTGAAAAAGCACTACTTAATGCTTGGTTTCCTACTTCATCTGACAGATCAATCAAAAACTGTTCACCAGTTTCTATATTTACACCAATCAATTCGTAAGTAGTTTCATAGATCTCTTGATCTTCATACAGTTCTGTTTCTGATTGTTCATCACCGATTTCTACACGGTACACCAAAAATTTTGATGTCTGAACCGTGTTCATTCCGCTCAATAATTCAACATATTGAATTTGTTTACCGTCTAGATTTACTAGGTCCAGTTGCAGACTTTCATCTTTTTCAATTTTTTCGTTCGGCAGACTGATGGAATAAAAGTGGTGCTCATCCTGCTCGTTTTCATTGTTTAAAGAATACCCGTTTGTGACAATAATCAATTGGTTATTCGCTACTTCTATATCTTCTATATACATATAAGAATAGTTTGTGCCTTTAGGAAGGTCTACTGAAAATGATGATTCTTTATTTGTTTTCTTGTTTAGCACTTCGATTTTAAACTCTTCATCTTCTGTGACAGAAGAATAATTATTGGTGGTCAATTCTGCATAAGCTAATAGTGTGTCATCTTCAAAAAAGTTTGCTAAACTTGGTTCTTTACCGCGCATAAAGCTTCGGTAATCCTCTTGCAATTGATTTATTTTTTCATAGTCACTTTCACTGGTCTGTGATTGAAAACTATTCGTACTCTCTGAATAATAGGTGGTCCCTTTTGATGTGATTTTTAGGTCATCCCCGATTCCCATTCCTAACATCACATTCTCTGAGTAATAACCCTTTAAGACCATATTTTCACTCAATGTTTCATCCCCGCTATTCGCTATGATCTTGAATTCGGGTCTCTCATCCGCACTGAACATAGGTTGAATATAATAGACTCCAATGGATAATAAAATGACTATTGCAATAATGATTAATTTTACATAACGTTTCATAGTTTTTTTCGCCTCCTTTTATACGGTTACTTTTTTATTCAATAAGTAGCGGCTCGTCCAACAGCTTATTGCTATGACAAGTATTCCTAAAATAAATTCTAGGAACATGATTTCATTTGGATAAAGCTTATTAAAATTAAATAAGTCTCTAGCCATAACGGGTGCTAAAAAGATAAAGAATAAACCAATACCATAGCCAATACCGATTGCTGCTCCTTTAAATCGAAAGCTTCTTTCGAATAAAATAGCGGTAAATAGTAAAAAGAGTAAAATAAATCCAATACCATAGTAAGTCAGAAAGTCCAAAAATGTTTTTGGCATAAGAACGGAAAGGTAAAAGGATAATTGGCTTATTTTTTGGATCGATAAATCAATTCTAAACTCATCTGAGATCAATGCCTTTAATAGCTGACTTTCCGCTACCAATAAAATCAATTGAACGGAAACCAATCCAAAAATCATTAAAGCAATTGTTGTTAATTTAGACCAAAAAATAGCCATTCGTGATGTTGGAAGAGTCAATAAGCGATAGATAAAAGAATTCTTACCCATCCACTCAACATACCAAATGTAGAAACTATAAAATAAAATCGCTGAGATACAAATAAGAATCGGTACTAAAAACAAACCATTATTTACTACCCAAAACATGCTCATTCCACCCGTTTCGCTTAAAAAAGCTTCTTTGGGAATTTTATTTAGATAGACTTCTTGATTCACCATGCTCAAATATTGTCTCGACTCCACAAAAACAGCAATGATCTGCGATACAATAGTCAACCCGATCAAGACGGAATAAAGTTTAATACAACGGTTAAATTCAAAGTTTACCAATTTTAAATAATTTTTCATGGTTGGAACACCTCTCTCATTACATCCACAACGGACTTACCTTCTTCTTCACGGACTTGCTCTGCATTAAATTCTCTCAATACTTGTCCTTCATTGATCAAGACCACTTTATCAATCAAATGTTCAATATCATTGATTTCATGTGTCGTGATAATTACTCCGCGGTCTTCAATTAGATGACTTGTAAAGACATTGGCTATTTGTTCTCTGCTAAAGATATCAATTCCTGAAAAAGGCTCATCCATTAATAAGTAGTCAACATCCAAAGCTAAGCCCAACATCAAGTTAACTTTAGCTGTGTTTCCTTTAGATAGTGAAGAGATTTTATCTTCTTTGGTTAATTTGAAAAAGCTTAATAGTTCATCAGCTCGTTCTTGGTTCCATGACTGATAAAAATCTTGCATGAATTGCATAGCTTGTTCGATTCTGAAACCTGGCAACATTGTCATTGTATCAGGGATATAAGTCATTTTTTCATAGCTGTTTTTTGTGATTTTCTCTCCATCAATCAGAATCTCGCCGCTATTCATCGGTGTCAGATTCATGATTCCGTTCAAGATCGTCGTTTTCCCAACACCATTGATTCCTATAATGCAGGTGATTTCCCCTTTATTAGCAGTAAACGAGATTCCTTTTAACACTTTTTTTCGGCCAAATTTTTTCGTTATCCCTCTTACTTCAATCATTTTTCTCCTCCTTTTCTTCAAGTACACTATCTTCATATTTTTCTTTTAGCAATCCAATAACTTTATCAAGCGGCAGTTGAATTGGACGAATGGCAGTTACGAAAGAAGAAACAGCTTCTTCCAATAATTCATTCTGGACCTTTTCTAATATACATGGGTCTTCTGTAATTTTGCTTGGCAAATTGCTTTCTGTATAAATCAACTTTTGTTCCTCCATTTCTTTATATGCCCGTTGAGCTGTATTTGGATTAATAGTTAATTGACTTGCTAGTTCTCGTCTAGATGGAACTTCTTGACCTGGGATTAAATTTCCTGCTGCAATTTCTTCTTTAAAGTGACGCACAACTTGTTCATAAAGTGGGTCTCGCTTATTGAAATTTACCTTCATAACAGCCTCCTAATTTTATTTTCCAAACTGTACTACTTACTTAATACGCTATAAACAAAAAAGTGTATGAGTTGCTTAATACACCATTTCTGTATTATATGGTTCATACACTTTGCTGTCAATAACTTTTTTATTAATCTGTTCGCCTTTACTAAAAGAACGTTTGTTCGTATAATGAAAAGAAACACTATAGGAGTTGGTAGACATGGTAAAAGACTTTCAAGAACAGCCTGAAAAAGGATTCATTCCTGCTCAACAAGGCTATCAAGATCGAAAAATGGCCAAGTGGCAAGGATTCATCCTCTCCGACCATGCAGAGTTACAAAAGAAACATGCGACTATTCGCCACAAGGTTAATGAGCCAAAGGTAAAGCAAACAGTAGAAGATATCTCTGAATGTTTGAGCCATGCTTTTTCAAAAAAGCTGTCTGTGATGCTCCAAACAGATATTCTAGAAAACGGTCTTTACAAAGATGATATTACTGGCACCGTGAGTGGATTTGAAGACAACTTGATTTATATTCGAACAGACTCTGACTATGTGGTTGTAGAACTAGAATCGATTCGTCATATTTCTATTTTATCTACACCTAAATGGTTCAAAAGTGATGATTGGTCTGAAACCTAAAAAAAGTCCCTAAAAAGGGACTTTTCTTTTCTCAAAGATTTTCGTTTGCTAGGCTTCCAGTTTCTTTTTATATTCAGGATAGACTTTATCCCACTCTTCTTTTCGGTTCTGAACTGGCTCATCTTTTAATACCTTTTCTATCACATCTAAACAAACATGCCAGCCAGCAACGTCACGTGCCGTATGTTCTGTCACAACTTTAATATATTCTTTTAAAACTAAATGGGTTCCGTTTGGATTTTCACTTAAATTAAAACGAACCAAACTTTTATCCCATGTAAATTCCCATACAGTTGGGACTTTCACTTCAGTAATCGTCATCTCTTCGTATGTCCCATTTCCCATATCAAATACTAGTTTTCCGCCTTCAGTTAACTCTTGTATCTTTAGTTCACTGAACCATTTTGCTAACTGGTCATTATCCGTTAATATTCTCCATACTTTTGAGACAGGATAGGAAAAGTCACGATGAAACTCAACCACCGTTTCATCATTTAATTGCTGTATTTCTGCCAACATTCTATCCGCACCCCCGCATATTCTTTAGTTGACGTTCTTTTTGCTAACTAATCTTCTTTCTTTTCAGCTGTATTGTATAAAATAAATCCTAAGACAATTAGCAAGATACCAATACCTAAAATAATGATACGGTGTTCATCTAAACTTGTCAGGCCTAGTATCACAGCAATAAACCCAATTGTCATCATAAACAATCCGTTTTTCAGCATGCTTTCTCATCCTCACTTTATTTGATCCTACAACTAGTGTGTAACTATTTTTGTAATCCTTTACAATTCTATTTTCAACAAAATAAAAACGACTGTCAACTTTTTACACTTATTTCGATAGTTATTTAACGATAATGCTTCTTCTTTATTCCAGAGTGTGTTATTCTACAAAAAATAATGATTCGATACCCCAGTCGCTACTAAACAGAAAGCTTTGTTCACCAGCATATTCCTTTGTTTCTTAATTAAATCTTGTTACACTTACACTATAAATATTGGTTCAAAACGAAATGAGGTCTATTTAATGAATAAATTAAAAATGAGCCATTATTCTCTGTTATTCCACTCTGGCTTTCTGTTCACGCTCTTACTATTCTTATTGATTATCACAGGCTGTGGGAAAGAGACAGCATCACCAACTGCAGATATCTCTAGTTCGGATCAAAAAGAAAAGTCTTCTTCTCTATCAAGTTCTGCCTTAGCTATGCCGATTGAATCATCCGACGAAAAAAAAGATGATGGAATAATCACTTTTGATGATTTCAAAGGGTACTGGGCTACTTTTGATTCTAAAGAATCAGAACCGATTCAATCCGATATCGGCAAATATACTGTCGCCATTACGGATGATTTATTTGTTCCTGGCGAGTGGGGAACGACTCTGGGAGCCAGTGAGATTAAAGATTATACGATTGAAGGCTCTACCTTAACTTTAAAACTGTACACCCCTAATTCCAACCTTGAAAGTACGGATGAAACGTACCAATTAACATTAGAGCTTGTTAAAAAAGATGGATTATACATTTTAAAATCTACCAATAGCACGGTTGTTTTTTACCCCGTTACCTCTCAAGAATACTTAGATGCTGGTTGGAAAATACCAAGTGATATCTTATAAACCTAAACTATAAAAAGAGTAGACCCGACGTCCACTTCGCGAACAATGCTCGATGGTCGATGACCATACTGCGCTTATTCGTTCCAGTGATTCGGGTCTAAACGCTTTTTGTCTCACTCTCGTTTTTCTAGTCTGTTTCTTTATTTTTTGTTTTTCTTCGTGCACCTTTATTTTTATCCACTTTTTTGCGGTGCTTTTTCTTTTTCTTAACTGGTTCTTCAATTACTTTACTTAGTTTTTCTGTCTGAGGTTTAACTGTTTTTTTCGGTTTATTAGTCGGTTTATTAGTCGGTTTTTCAGTTTCAGTTTTCACGGGGGATTCTTCTGCCAAAGGACGTTCTTTAACAATGTCTCCTCCGTACAGATACACTGGTGTCAATGTAATTTCTAATAAAGAAATCAATTTTTTAAACTCTCTCAATTCTCGTTCATTTACTAAAGTCAAAACAGTACCAGTTTTCCCCATACGAGCAGTACGGCCCGAACGGTGAATGTAACTTTCTTTTGTTTGCGGAACATCGTATTGAATAACATAGGGTAGATCTTGAATATCTAATCCTCTAGATCCAACATCGGTCGTTAACAACAACTTGATTTTTCCATCACGAAACTGTTGCAAAGCTTGTCGACGTTCGGTTTTGTATTTTTCTCCATGCAATACAGCTACTGAGATACCTTCATAAGTCAGTTTTTCAAATGCCAATGTCAAGTTGGCTACATTGTTAACAAAAACTAATCCTCTAAAGTCTTTCATGTGCGTCAATCGTCTAAGTGTCTCTACTCGTTTACGTGTAGGAGTCTCAATGTAGGCATGAAGAACTTCACCTTTAGAACGGTCTTCCTCTGTTGCATCGATCCATAATGGTTCTACATTAAACCACTTGGCTAGTTCTTGCATCAATTCATTGCTCGTTGCTGAAAAGAATCCCATTTGACGTTGGCCAGGCATTTTATTGACTAACTTTCTCACCGTTGCTAATTGTTCCTGTTGCAATAATTGATCCGCTTCATCCAAAATAACTGTTTTTACAGCATGTAATTTTAGCTTTTTGGTTTCCGAAATTTCAAAGATCCGACCTGGAGTACCTACAATAATCTCAGGTTTTTCTTTTAATTTATCGATTTGACGTTTTAAATTTGCTCCACCAATAATGGTTTGACTAGTTAGTCCGATTTGGCTTGCCCATTCTTGCACGACTTCCCCGACTTGGATCGATAATTCTTGTGAGGGTGTCAAAATAACAAGTTGTAAACCTGCTTTTGGCTCAACTTGTTCGAGTGCTGGAAGAGTATACGCGACTGTTTTACCAGTTCCAGTTGGCGAAATACCCACCACATCTTTGCCTGTTTTTAAAGGTTCATATACTTTTTCTTGAATAGCAGAAGGTTCTGAATAAGCTAATTCTTCCCAATGCTGTTTAAATGCGGGTAAACTATTTTCTATTAACATAATTAAGTCCTCGTTTCTTTTGGTACAGGTTGCTTGCTGTCATCGTCTATCATAACAAATTTATCTTGTTTCAGCTAACTTTTCCGTTACCACTTATCTTATTTAATCAAAAACTAAAAGAATTTTTTTATTTTGAACGGTAGAACTCTCTTAGATAATTAAAAAAGAGCTGAGACTTTTGTCTCAACTCTAGTTTTGTTCCGTTTATTTTTCGTCTGCTGCAAAAACAATACCGGCATCTTTACGCAAATCGGTCATGACTTGATTTACTTGTTGGCTTAGCGTCAACCATTCTTTGTATTCTGCTTGTTTAGCTGCATCATCAGGAAAATTGATAACATCTGCAAAATCTTTCGCTTCATCCTCCATTGGATTTTCAGAAGCACTTTGAGCAATACTTTCTTTCAATTTTGTTTTGCGATCAATCACTTCAATTGTATTGATAGATTCAATGCTGTCCATCGACAACGTTTTGTTTAATCCATAAATCTCAGCTGGTAAATAAGAGTTAACAATTTTCCCAGCAAGAATAGTGACGTCAAACCCTTTATAGCGTAAGATGATCGTCCCTTTCCCATCTACTCCTGTAGCAATTTTTGTACAGAAATAATGGCTGCTTTCTGGCACACCAAACCATGAGATAGCGGCATATAGTGGATAAATCCCTAAATCAGCTAAAGCTCCACCAGAAAAGTTTAGTGAGAAAATATTAGGTTCTTCGCCATTTAAAACAGCATCATAACGAGACGAATATTTCATATAAGCAAAAGTTGCGCCTTGTAGGTTTTCAATCGATTTAACTTCTTCTTTTACAATTTTGAAGTTTTCTTCGTGAACATGGCGAGCTGCTTCAAAAATAAAGACATTATTTTCTTCAGCTACTTTAATTGCCGCAGTCCATTCGCGTGGATTAGAGAAAATAGGTTTTTCAACAATAACATGCTTACCGGCTTTCATTAAAGTCACCGCTTGTTCGTAATGCATGCTATTTGGAGAAGCAATATATACGACATCAATATCTGTGTTGGTTGCAAAAGCTTCCAGACTTGTTTCAAAAACAGTTGCATGATACGGTTCGCCAAAAGCTTTTGCTTTTTCGATCGATCTAGAATAAACCCCTACCATTTGATATTCTTGTGTAGCTATTGCAGCATCCACAAATTGGTTTGTGATCCAATTTGTTCCAATTATTCCTAAGTTTAACACCATTTCAACCCCACCTAATAAATCGTTTACACTTTTAGTGCAACCGTTTTTTCTTTTATCATACCATATTCCTTTCTCTAATTGAAACAAGAATACGTATTTGGCAAGTTGCTGCTTTCTTATTTCGATTGATGTTACTTTGGTATCCATCTTTTATCTTTGCAAAAAAACCAATGAATAATCAATGCTTTAAAAAGCATTTTATCCATTGGTTTAAAGGTTATTCACACTATATGGTGTCAGTTATTCTTTTATTTAGTTAATTATTTTGTAGTGGTTGGCCTTTTACTTTTTACCGACGTCCTTGTCTGTTTTCGCGACTTGTCCGTCCTTTTACATCTCCAGAACGAACCATTCCATTCGGATTTCGGTCTCTATTTTGTTTATCTAAACCATTAATCGTATTCATATCTTCATCTGATAATACAAAGTCAAAGACTTCAGCATTTTCTTGGATCCGATCTTTGTTGCTAGATTTTGGAATTGGAATAACGTCTCGTTGGATATCCCAGCGTAAAGCTACTTGCGAAGGCGTCTTGCCATACTTTTCGCCAATCGTTGTTAAATGGCGTTCTTTGCTGACATTTCCTCTTTTCAATGGGCTGTATGCCATCGTTACAATATTTTCAGAATCACAATAGTCGTTTAAGTCTTGATTTGGGTTACCTGGATAAACTTCAAACTGGTTAATTGCTGGACGTACTTTTGCTTCTTTTAATAGTTCAGCCAAATCGCCTCTGCTAAAGTTAGATACACCAATTGATCTTGCTCTGTTAGATTCATAGATATCTTCTAAAGCTCTCCATGTATCTAAGTTTACAGCGTCATCTTTATCCGGCCAATGAATCAACAATAAGTCTACATAAGGTTGATTTAACCGTTCTAAACTTGCTTCAAAAGATTGGATAGCATTATCAAACCCAGCATCCGTTTTCCAGATTTTAGTTACAACAAAAATTTCATCTCGTGAAACACCTGAGCTGACAGCACGATTAATTCCGCGTCCTACGTCTTCTTCATTATCATACATTGAAGCTGTGTCAATCAAACGATAACCTTTCATAATAGCTGAGAAAACTGCATCTTCAGCTTCTTGGCCTTTCATTCCACTTGTTCCTAAACCAATTCCTGGAATCGTGTATCCGTTGTTTAATGCCATTCTGTCTAATAAGCTTACT
The DNA here is from genome assembly GCF_000746825.1 of Carnobacterium inhibens subsp. inhibens DSM 13024. Lineage (NCBI taxonomy): Bacteria > Bacillati > Bacillota > Bacilli > Lactobacillales > Carnobacteriaceae > Carnobacterium > Carnobacterium inhibens. The sequence continues at coordinate 790,503 of NZ_JQIV01000006.1, forward strand.
ACCATAGTTATCCGCCTCCTAAACTTTATTACCTTTAGTTTAAACAAGAGTGACCTAAACTTCAAAAGAAAACACTTACAAAAATAAAAAAACAAGATTGGAAGGACCTATTACAGTCCTTCCGATCTTGTCTTCTATTTGATCATTACTTTATTTATTAATGTAAGATAATGACGATCATTTCTGGACGATTATTGACCCGAAATGGGAAAGTCGAGTTTCCAATTCCACGACTGACCATCATACGATAAGCAGGCATTTCAGGATCATAATAAATTCCGCTGGTATAGGTCGGAAATTTGCCTTGTCCTGGGGCAAACAAGCCGCCTAAGAAAGGTACTCTCACTTGCCCACCGTGAGCATGCCCACTAAGTGTAAGGGCAGGAACACGTGTTAAATCCATTAAATACTCTTCAAACAATTCTGGACGGTGCGCTAATAAAATACGTGGTTTTGTGCGCAAAGGTTCAGGGATCGTCACTCCTCTTAAAATTGGTTTTGGAGTAGCCTCAAAGTCTTCTTTTTCGGATAATCCCATCACGACTATTCCATCATCACCGACTGGCAACCACTCCGCTTCATCAATCAATACTCTGACACCAACAGAAGTTAGTGTTGTTTCCCACTTTTGTAAATGACCCGAACCAAGGTCATGATTTCCTGTGACCGCAAAAGTTGGCGCGATATCGACTAAAGCACGACACAAAGACTCCAACTGTTCTTGAGGAAAGTCATCTCGTACGTCAATTAAATCACCTGTTAATGCAATCATATCTGGTTTCTCATTTGCAACTTTTTCAATTAGTCTCTTGATAGACACTCCTTGACGTGGCAGATGAAAATCAGATAAGTGAATAATTTTCGTGCCACTTAGTTTTTTTTCTGTAAAGGGTAATTTTATTTCGATCTCTGTTCGTTGTAGTTGTGTGTTTTGTAAGTATAAATAAAGAATGATGACACATACAATTGCTACGATCACACCAACTATTGCCCATCCTGACATGTGTATTCCTCCTTGACCAAACTAAATCTAATTGCTTCTATGCGTTCCTTTTAATAATCTAGCCTTATTGTATCATAGTTTTCTTATTAAAACGGTTACCAAAGAAAGGAACTTTTCAAAAAAACTCCAGTTCTAATTTATACAGAACTGGAATTTTAATTTTATTGTATTTAGTTTGTATATACTATCTTTGTACTTACTAATGTGTCTGCTTCCTTAGAATTAAATGAATAATTTTCCTTACCACTTTTCATTTCAAGTTCAATAGAGTGGATTTCTTTCTCAGCATTATACGTCATAAGTAATTCGATCAATCCTCTTGATTGAGCTATAATCGATTCCGGACTCAACTTTTCTTCAATCATTAATTCAATTGTAAGAACGCCACTGACTAAATCAAAATTATTCTCGCTAACGTCCCATTGACTAGATAACGTCGTATCCGGAGCCACATTTTTATTAGAATAAAAATTCTTAATTTTTACTCCTTCATCAGTTGTTTCAGCTTTATATTTTATTTCTCTTGCAGAATTGGATTCTTCAGAAGGTAAATTAGAATCATAATAGGTTAAAATTGTCACTTCTTGGTGCTTTTCCTGTTTCAAAGCTTTTGCTTCTTCTACTATCTCTTTTTCAGAGCTGGCAGAATCACCGATAACCTGAAGTGTATCTTTCTTCTCCATTTGTTCTGATGGAAAAGTAGTACGATAGGTGCTGATTACATCATCTACTATTCTAGTATAAGCAGGATGAAGAATGTAAATGAGTAATAATAAGGCTAAACCAAAAAGGACAACTGAATTTAAACGAGGATGCGCTGCGTTCTTTTTAGTTGTATGAGGTTGAACAGTTGGATTTCTCATAAAAAACACCACTTCCTATTATTCAATTTTAATCTATTTTCATACAATAAATTTACTACTTTTCGTTGCTTTTGTCACGTTTTGTTTGTGTAAATGTTGTATAAAGATTCTGTTTTTATTATATAAAGCCCTTACATTTTAATTTTATCATTTAAACTAATCTTTCAAAAAATTGTCTTCTTATATAATTAATCGGCATAAAATTTCATTAGTTAAGGATTATTTTAAAAAAAGGCAAAAAAAAGAGAACTAGTTTCCTAGTTCTCTTAGATGAAGTTCTTATCTTTGTTTTAAAGGTAAGGACTTATTGTATTTTATTTTATTCGTTTATCTGTTCATCACTTATTTTTTCTTCAGATGTAGATTGATCCGAATTTTCAATTGGTACAGTTTCTTCCTTTATTTCAGCATCGCTGTCAGCTGATGAAGAATCAACAACTTCTTCTACTTCTTCTACTTCTTCTTGATCATCTCCATCAATAGGTTCTTCAATAACTTGACCATTTGGCACGGTGCTGTCAATCATTGAACTGGGTTCTTTTATCTTTTCTTCAGAATTTGTTTGTTGTTTAGTTTCTTCAGTTGTTGAAGATATCTTAGCTGACTTTATTTTCACTAAATAATTCTGCAATTCTAATTTTCTGGAAATGATCAATGTATTTTTTGTATCCCCAGTAATTATTACATTTAAGGTAGCCTCATTACTATTTCCACCCGGATTTAACTTTAGAGAAAATGCATTCTTAGAAATTAAAGAATAGTCCACTAGTTTAGAATCTTTCTCTTTCACTTCAAATTCGAGAGTTTCTTCAGTAAATCGAACGTCTTTAAATTCACTTTTGTATACCCAATTTGAATTTTTATTTAATTGTTTTATGGTAATCGTTTTTTCCGCCGCTGATAACGGAATTATTTTTTGTTCATAATTCCATGCATCTGTTTCATTCGGAATGTCACTACTTAGAACTAATCGGCTAGCATAATTGTCATTATCAATACCTATCTCAGCATATGTGTCATAATATCCATCATCATAACCATTAAAAGTATATTTTTCCAATCCGAATTGTTGATGTAATTGATAATTAAGTTTATTCTTATATTCCTGCACCTTATTAGGATCAGAAGAATCATAAGAATCTAATAGACTAAACGTCACTTTATAACCATGATTTTTTTCATCTAGTTCTATACTTTCAACATTAACTTTACCTGTGGCATTTGGAGTTCTGCTATAAAACTTAAAAGTATCAATTTGTTTCCCTGTTTTATAATCTGTTGTTTTTAATTCTTCTTCAATTGGTAACTGTATATATAATACTGCTTTATTTAAATTTTTTATTTCTTTAATAGGATAATTTTTTGGATTGTAAACTTCGCTAAATACCATTTCCATTTTTTCTAAGCTATAAGTAACTTTATTGTTACTAGTTTTATTAGTAAATGTACTTTTATCTGGCCAATAACTTTTTTCTTCAATAACTTTCGGAACTAACAAAATACTATTTTCTAACATTATTTCATCCAAAAACATATTAGCATCCGCATTTGAAGCATTCGATTGGATCAATCTAAATGTAGCTTTAATTTTCAACTTTTCTTGTTTAGTAGAAGTACTATTTTTGTAGGAAACAGTTACTGGAACTTTACCTACAGAATCAGGTTCAATAAAGACATCACTACCGCTCGAATTTTTTACAAAAGTAAAACTATTAGTATTTAAAGTTGTTGCAGTTGCTTCTACTTTATTCGCTAGGGTTCCAAAATTAATTGAAATTTCCGTATCATTTAATTCATCGGCTGTCAGTGGCTTATTCTCTTTTGTCACATCAATCTTATAAGCAAGTTTCCCAGACAGATTACCATCATTTACCAATTTACTTGAAGCGATTAAGATGGGACCACCTTCAGTGAAACTCACAGGGTTAATAATATTGGTATCCTCTGCAGCTAAACTTACTGTTCCCAGCTCTAGTTTGATCCCCATGTTTATATTAGCCGTATCACTAAAAACGGCTTGTACCTGTAATGAAGGGAATAGCACAAAGAAAGCAAAACAAAGTAAACTAATTTTGGTTAACATACATAATATCGTTTTTAGTTTTCCCATTACTATCCCCTTCACACAATTTATTTTATATAGTAAAAAATTCTGAAGCAAACGATTAGACGTCGTGCCTAACAGTTTGCTTCAAAATATATTTTTTCTAATATTATTCGCTAACTATTAATCTACTAATGTAGCATTATCCGCATTTGTTTGAACAGCTTTTATACTTAGAGTTTCTTCAAGAAAATCAGATGTGAATTTATCTAAGTCAGCTGATTTTTTGTTATTAATATTAAAATCGTTATTTGCCTGTTCATCTACAGTGATTGTAACAGTATATTTTTCTGTTCCTTTTGGTTTAAGAGTAAAGTTTGTTTGTAGTCCACTAATAGAAATTAGGAAAGGTGTATCTTCAACCTTAATATTAGGTACATTTATCTCTGCTCCTTCTAACTTAATAGGTAGAGGAGATTGTACTAATTGACCACTGTACTCCAATCCTACTTTAACATCTAGAGACCCTGTATTTTCAATAACATACTCTCTTGTAAATGAATCCCCTGGACGTACATTAGTATAAACCACGTTAGCGTCTTGTTTTGATTTACCTAATTTTTTATTTTTAGCTTCTGTTGCATCTAAATTAATTCCAGTTTCTAAAGGAGTATATTTCCACTCTTTTGTTTTATCTGTTGAAATTTCTACGTCTCCTAATTCCAATTCAATGTTTGCTTGTTGTGTAGCACTATCTGAAAAGTAAGCTCGTGTCCCGTATGCTGCCACACTGATGATTAATAAGGCTCCTAGTAATAATGGTAACTTTTTCCTTCTGCTTGCCGATTCTTTTTTCATTTTATTTTCTCCTCCATTATTTCTTTAATTTTTTATTTGTTCCCAACATCCGTAACTATAGTCTTAGAAAAAAAAGAAGTCAAATTATATCATTTTTATTCAACACTATAAATATACATCTTCTAAGATGTAACATTTGTTCATTTTTCAGAACCTTTAAGATAAGGTTTGATAATCAAACAAATTGCATTAGAATGGCATTTATAATTATATTGTTATCTTTATGTATAAGAACAAATGTAATTTTAAACAATAAAGCAACATTTGTTTTTAGATAAAAAGTATATAGTGAATATTTATTGCATAAAAAAGGTCGATTGCGTATCTTTTGGAATTTAAAAATGTCTTTTTATAAAAAAAAAGCTATTTTTAGTATTATTTATAAATTTTGATGCAATTCCATTTTCTTTTTAGTTGAATTAATTTCTAATTTTTTCTTACTAAACTAAAAAAAAATAAAAAAAACAAAAAAAATAAATAGGTAGCGGACTATTTTATCCACTATCTATTTATTAATTACGCTTTCTAATGCATAAATATTTTTTTGTCTAATTTGTGACAATTTACTGATATACCAATAAACAAACACTTGTTTATTTAAAATTACTCTTTTATTTCTTCCTCTTTTGTCGGATGGAGATAAAGATAAATGAGATATACGCCCATTAAAGCAACAACAAGAGCAAAAGCAATCGGTTTTTGTAAGAAGGTAATAACGTATCCAAAATAAGGAATAAGCAATTTTTGAATCCCAATATAAGATTCTTCTGCTACAAATCCTTGATCTTGGATATTGTTTGCGTCCCCTTTTGTAACTAATCCTTCTTCTGTCTTATCCATTACTCTATGTGTAACGATTTCTGTATTGTATTCGAAAGTTACAACATCTCCGGTTTCAATATCATCATAGGGCCCTATTTCAACAATAATGAAATCTCCAACTGATATTTTAGGTTCCATACTTCCACTTACTACAGTGTAGCCTTTATACCCAAATAACCCGCTACTATCTGGTGCAGAAAAGAAGCTAATTCCGGCGATTACGACAAAAATAAGAACTGCAACTAACACTATTGTATTTCCAATATATTTTACTATCTTCATTTTTAAATTTCCTCGCTATCTTCACGTTTTCATTAAAGATAGCATATCTCACTTATTAAATCTATCGTATTTCCTTTATGGCCAAACAAAAATCATGAATTAATCATAAAAAGTTTTATCTACTAAACATGCATTATATTCATTTTGTAATTGATTCTTGGATAAATTAGGTCGGACAACATAAATGGATTGAGATGTTTGAAAAGCATTCGTTAAGCCAACAGTGATACTCTCAGGAATCGACTTATCTTGTAAACGACTATAGACTAATCCAGCACAAAAGGCTTCATTCATTCCCCAATTATAGCGATCATCTTGTTCACTTGAATAATTAAAAATCTGAACACCGTCTTCTTGACTTCCATAAGCAATTTTAGTGCTTCCTTTAGAAATAATAACGTGTTCTGTACCTTTACCTAACCATTTTTTTACAGCATCCTTTAAATCCTCATCCGTTTCGACTTCCATATCAAAGTAAGCTGCTGTTTCATTGTGTTTCGTGACCAACACCTTTATCCCACCTAAATAATCCGGCAAATTGTTTAGACGCTGGACGGAGACGGTCATTAATGCAATTGGAATATTGTATTTAGTAGCAAAACTCTTTAAAAACTCTATGGTATCTTTCGGACAATTCAAATCAGCAATGATATATTTTGAACGCTTTAACACAGAAAGGTGCTTACTGAGCCATTCAGGCGTCATTTTATCAAAAATATCCACTTCAGCTAAGCCTAAAACCATTTCTCCATTCATATCTATGACTTCCATAAACGTTCCAGTAGGACAGCCTTCAATTCTATCAACAGCTTTAAGATTCATAAAATGTTCCGATTGATTTTCAATCATCTTCCATTCTGTATCATTTCCCGTAACAGAAAACAGCATCACTTTTTCTTCTAACCGTCCTAAATTTTCAGCAACGTTGCGTGCTACACCTCCAACATTGGTACGTGATTGCACATTATGAGACGTCCCTTGAATCATCTTATCTTTTACCAAATAGCGACGATCAATATTTGCTCCGCCAATACAAATGATTGGTTCTTCTTCATTTAATACATATGCTTTTCCTAATAAATAATCTTTTTTAACAAGCCCTGAAATAAGATTAGCTGTAGCTGAACGAGATAAGCCAATAGTATCAGCTAATTCTTGTTGCGGTATAAAAGGGTTATCACGAATAGATTCTAAAATTAACTTTTCTTTTTCATTAAGGCTCATGAGTGTGTATTCCTTTCTTGTTACATCTTTCTACATTCACTTTAGCATTCTTTTGAATCAACTGATTTTCCCCATCTATTGCTTGCAACTCATGTTCTGTTACGTTACTAATAGCTGTAGTAATTAAGACCTCTAAAGTATCAGATCCATAAGCATAAACGATGCAAATCGTTCCTTCATTGTTTAATTTATAAATCCTCCTACAATTATTGTAAGCCTTCTCATATAAATCATGATTATTACAAGATGCCTTTATTTGTAGTGACTTACCCATTGTCTATTTTTTGATTATCAATTCGATTGATATTCATTATTTTAACGTAGATAAAGCTTAATTTCAATTTACTTACCTTTTACATGGTAAAAGAGCAAAAGAATTATTTTAATCATCAAATTAAATTGCTGCTAACCGGTTTATTATTAATGGACAATCATCTTCTAAAATTGCTCTTGTTTGTCCACTGTTTAGTAAAAATGACAGAAATAAACTAAAAAAGATAAAATTCCGTTTTCAGCCTTAGCTGTTTAAGGGAACTTTATCTTTTTTTGGACTAACAAGATGAGAGCAATCTTTAGAATAATCCTCTTGTGTTTGATACATCAATTGTGAAGAGTACACCGTTTCCGGGTTGTTCGATTTTCATGGCGTTGCTGATGGATGCTACTACAGCATCTGTGGTGTGTTGCTCGGTAAGGATCATGACAACCTCTTTTTCTGGTTCAATATCCATTGAAAACAATCTACTTGTTTCATGGCTGCCGGAACCACGAGCGTTGATAACTGTTCCTCCTTGAGATCCAGCTGCAACAGCAGCATCGATCACTTCTTCTGCTTGGCCACGATCGACAATCGTAAATATAGCTTGATGCATAATATCCTCAACCTTTCTGCTGTGAGCATCTTGATTATAGACGCAATTTCGGTTTCCTAATAAATTTGCTAAAGGAATCGTAAAGGCGATTCCACGATTTCTTTTTTTCAATTGTAATTTTTCAGTTAAAGTATCTAATGCTTCTTCAGCTGTTTCTTTGCGTGCTGCCATAATTAATATTTCTTTTTTGACATCTTCTACTCCAAAGAATTTCAATGCTGAATTAGAGGCTGTTCCCAATCCTCGAAAAACGGTTCCGCCTGATATACCGCATTTTTTTGCAATTTGAAGGGCTCTGCTCCCTGTTCCATTATTGACTACTAAGAACAGCATATCAAAGTCCATTCCCTCTATAATCGTATTACTCATTCGATTGGAGTCCTCCTTTACGAGATTTGATTTTGAATAACAAACCAAGTATTTCTAATGTAATAATCGGCATCATTGCCACCATTGCGATCATACCAAATCCGTCTAACAAGACGTTAGCACCTTCAATCGATTCAGCTGCTCCTTGAACAAACGCTAAAATGAACGTGGCTGTCATTGGTCCAGAAGCTACACCACCAGCATCAAATGCCATTCCGACAAACATTTTAGGCGTGACATACATTAATCCAATAGCTACAATGTAACCTGGTAAGATAAAGTGCCATAGTTGTAAACCAGGAACTAAGATACGAATCATTGATAAAAGAACGGCTAAACCGACACCAATAGATAGAGCTGTTAGTACAACTTTTCTCTTAACATATCCATTTGTTACATCTTCAATTTGATGCGTCAACACATATACAGCTGGTTCAGCTAATATGGTTACGATTCCTAGTACAAAAGCAACGATCAAGACATATAGGCTATTGTCCAATGCCGCTACAGTATATCCTACCACACTTCCAACTTCCATGAAACCAGCATTTACTCCAACTAAGAAAATAACTAAACCAATGAAAACATATAAGGCACCTTTTAAAATCTTAACTAACTTTCTTTTCGATAATTTTAAGAAAAAGACTTGGTATAGTAAGAAAATGGAAATAATTGGTACTAAAGCAATTAAGATTTCTTTTGTAATCGTAGGAAAATGATGAAGAAATGGTGCGATAACCGATTCAGAACCGCTTAAATCGACTGCTAAACTTCCTGAAAGTTCATCTTGTCCGCCAAGTATGTTCATCATCATAACTGCAATAATGGCTCCTGAAGAAGAAACGGCTACTAATCCAAAACTGTCTTTTTCAGATGCTTTTCCATTTTTTTTCAAATTCGATACACCTAAAGCTAAAGCCAACATAAACGGAACAGTTAAAGCACCTGTAGTCGCTCCAGAAGCGTCAAAGGCGATGGCTAAAAATTCATTTGATGTAAATAATGAAAGAATAAAAATAACAAAATAAATTCCTGTTAATAATTTGTATAAAGGAATATTAAACACGATCCGTAACAAACCAATGGTCATCATAATTGCAATCCCGATCGAAACATAAATCAGTATACTTGAGTTATTGATGAGTCCTCCTGTTACGTCTGAGATTTGATTTGCTAAAATATGCAGATCAGGTTCAGCTATTGAAATAAAGAAGCCTAACACGATCCCCGCCACAGCAACAATCCAAACCTTATTACTTTTAGCAATTCCTTTTCCTAGATTGGTCCCGATCGGGGTGATCCCTATATCCGTTCCTAATAAGAAAATTGCTAGTCCTATTACTACAAATAAAGCACCTAATAAGAAACGCAGTAATAAATTCGTTTCAAGTGGCGCTATGGTAAAATGCAATATCAAAACGATTGCAACAATTGGTAAAACTGAGAGCAACACTTCTTTAAATTTTTCTGTAAGTATATTCAAATAAACGACACATCCTTCCTAATTTTGGTAGTTCCGTCTTTACTTAATGAGAATTGCTGAAGAAAACAAAAAGATGATTTGCCGTCCTTTTATCTATTCGTTTAACATGAAAGTTTTTTGCTTTCATCAACCACTCATGCAAGCACCCACTTTACTACCCATAATAAATTGTACCATAAAATTGACTAAAAATAAAATCTGTATTCCTACACGTTGAATCTATATATTGAAAAAGAGTGGCTGTAGACTAGATAAATAGACAAAAAAAGCCGGACTTCTTAAGTTAGAAGCCCGACTTTTTTCATTAAGGTCTTATAAAGTAGGACCTTGATTATTTGTTTATTTATTTTCTTTATCCATTTTTTTATCTAATTTAGCCAATTGGCTTTTAGCAAAGTCACGTCCACCGACACCAAATGCAATAGCAAAGGCAACAGACAAAGCACCTAAGATCAAGATAAAGGCTAAGTTAACAATACTTGTAGCAAATTTTAATTGATCTAATGCCATAAAGACAGATAAAACAATTAAAATGTATTTCAACGTTTCGCCGGCAAATTTATTCCCAGTTGATTTTGAAATGAATCCTCCAAGTACCGTTCCACCTACAACACCGATTCCTAAAATAACTAATGCACTAAGGACTAATGGCAAGTAAGCGATGATTGCTGAACCAATAGTGTTTAAGACTTCTAAGTTTAAGACATTTAATGCTTCAACTAGGAAGAACACGCCGATAACTACAGCAACGATTTGACCAATAATTTTAGCTAAGTCAAAGTTCATATTACCTAAGTTTTTAACGTATTTTGTTAAATTATTGATACCTGAGCTTGAAAGTAAGTCAGTCAACATTTCACCAACAAATTTAGCAATAACGATTCCTACAGCTAATAAGATGATCGCTACAATAATATTTGGAATAGCAGCTAAAATTTGGTTCAATACTTCTACGATTGGACGAGAAATGGAATCAATATTTAATGTTTCTAAAGCAATCGTTACGATTGGAATCAAGATAACAATGTAAACAATGTTTCCTAATACTTTAGCCATTGTACTCTTTTGTCCTGCAGAAGGTGTAGCTGGTTTTTCTGAACTAGAACTTGTAAACTTCGATACCCATTTATCGATATTTAAAGTTACAGCTAAATTGTAAACTAAATTTTTAACAAAACGAGCAACGAATACGCCAATAGCAATAATCACTACTGCAGCGAATAAGTTAGGCAAGAAATTCAACGCCGTGTCAAACATATTAGAGATTGGTCGAGCGACCGCATCTAATCCCAACATACCTAAAATACCAGGTAAGAATAATAACCATACTAAGAAATAAAGGACTTGTGATAGGGAGTCGATGGTTTTGTCGGCTTGTTCTTGTGAATTCGTTACACCCCATTTGGTTAATAGTCTGCCAAATCCGGCTGCTTTCAACCCTTTTTGAACAGCTTTCTTAACTAATGTAGCGATAATCCAAGCTAGCAATAATAGCAAGACAGCTCCTAGTAGCGTCGGCAGAAAATCAAAAAATGAATGTAGTCCCGAATTAAATGAATCTGATACATTGTTCATACTTAACATCTCCTCTTTTTTATAATGTTTTGCTTTACAATTACTAGTATAGCGGATGTCTATTTTTTAACAAAATAATATGCATTATCTAATTCATTACTTCTTGAGAAAACAAGTTTGAATACCTATTCTATCAGTATCTATAAGGCTTTAACCATTGACTTCACTAAACAACATTGTTATATTTTAACAAGTAACGTTTCTACTATAATAGATAAAAAGAGGTGTATGATTATTAAAAAAAATCGGCTTGAAACAGAGTCTATTCCTAAATTATTAGTAGAATTTTCAATACCTGCAATCATAGGAATGTTGGTTAATGCCATTTACAATATTGTGGACCGCATATTTATTGGAAATGATCCCGAATTAGGTTCATTAGGATTAGCAGCTGTTTCCATTACTTATCCTGTCACCTTAGTCTTACTTGCATTTGCATTAATGGTTGGTGTTGGAGGATCCACACGTTTCTCGATTAGTTTAGGAAGAAAGGAAAATGAAAAGGCCAAGTTTTTTTTAGGTAACGGTGTAACTTTAGCTATTATTGCGGGACTTCTTTTTATGATTTTGGGCAATATTTTTATTGAACCTATTTTACGTATACTTGGTGCGAGTAATGCTGTTCTTCCCTACGCTACTGATTATTTAAGTGTTATTTTATTTGGAGCAGTTTTCCAAAGTGTCGCTATGGCATTGAATAATTTCTCAAGAGCAGATGGAAACCCGCGTAATTCGATGATCAGTATGATGATTGGTGCCGGCTTCAACATTGTCTTTGACTACATCTTTATTGTTCAGCTTGGTTGGGGAATGAAAGGAGCAGCTTATGCTACAATCGGAGGTCAGTTTCTTTCAATGGTGTGGCAGCTTGTTTATTTCTTAGGGCCAAAAGCCAATATTCAATTGGTTGTTAAAAATATGAAACTAAAAGCTGCATACGTAAAGGACATTTTGACTACTGGCGTACCTGCTTTCTTGTTACAGATTGCGAATAGTGTACTAAATATTGTTATCAACGCAAGTTTAGTGGCTTACGGAGGAGATATTGCTATCTCAGTTGCCGGTATTATAACAAGCGCAACAACTTTGATCATTATGATGGTTTCCGGATTAGTTCAAGGATTGCAACCGATTATCAGTTACAATACCGGAGCAGAACGTATAGATCGTGTAAAAGAAGCGTTAAAAACAGGAAGCATTATTGGCGGAATCATCAGCACAACAGGTTTCCTTCTCTTTCAATTCTTCCCTGTATTTGTTATTTCCCTATTTAATCAAGAACCAGAAGTCGTCTCATTGGGAATAAAAGCCATTCGAATCTGGACCATTGCATTCCCACTGGTAGGAATCCAAATTGTTTGGGCGAGTTACTTTCAAGCAGTTGGAAAAGTGCAGTTGGCAAGCTTCTTAAATTTAGCCCGTCAAATCATCTTTTTAATTCCTTTAGTTCTTATTTTGTCTCCTATTTTCGGACTCTATGGCATCTACTCAGCTGTCCCAATAGCTGAATTTTTAGCCTTTATTGTAACTTTTATCTTCTTGAAGAGTCAGTTCAAACGCTCACAGCATGTACTTTAAAACAAAAGAAAAAGGGGCGAGATTTTTTATCTCACATCCTTTTTCTTTTTTAATTTTGGTACCAATCTGGTCTTTCATCAAAATAAAAGACCCCAATTCCACCGACTCCGATATGAGAACCAAGTACTGCCCCAATCCTAAAGACTTGAGTTTGGCAATTTGGTAAGGCTTCTTTAATCATGGTTTCTATTTTTTTTGCGGTCTCTTCATCATCCCCGTGGCTAATGCCAATGGTTTGATCAGTAAAATCTCCTACACCATTCTTTACCTCTTCAATCAACTTTTTATAGATTTTTTTCTCTCCACGAACAAGTTTGCTTAATTGGATAAACCCATCATTGATAATCAAATAAGGTTTAATATTCAACGCTGTTCCAACGTAACCTGTCGTTTTATTAACACGCCCACCTTTTACCAGCCAATTAAGATCTCTTAGTGTGAATCGATAAAAGACGTGATCAATGTTCCATTCCATTTGGTGCACGATCTCTTCAAAAGGTCTTCCAGCCTCAATCATTTTTAATGCTTGTAACGCAATAAGTGCTCCACCACCGGCTCCGCCCCTTGAATCAATCAACTTAATTTTTCGCTCAGGGTACTTTTCTTTATAGTCTTCAATAATCTGATAAGCAAATTGATAGGTACCAGACATTTTTGATGAAAAAGACAGATAAATCATATCTTCATTTTCTTGGATTCCTTTATCTAATACTTTTGTTAAGGATCCATATGAAATTTGAGAAGTTTTTGGTACTTTTCCTGCTCGCATCGCTTCATAAACAGCATCAACAGTGATTTCTTCACCATCCAAATAAGTTTTATCATCTAATGTTATGCTAAGAGGAATAACCTCAAAATCGTATTGCTGTTCCATTTCTACATTGCGATCACAGGTTGTATCAATAATTAATTTCGTCACTTTATCTCACCTTATCTAATTAAATTTACCAAATTGACCTTCTTTTCCTTACTCTTCTGGTTATTTTGAGTCCGGATACGTTTCTTTAATATAACTTACACTATCCTGGACTAGTTCTTTTAGGACGGATTCATCAATATCAGCTAACTTTTTAATGTACAAACAGCCTTTTCCCATTTTGTGTTTGCCTAATCTCGTTAACTGAAGAGCCCTTTTTTCATTATCAGGTTGTGAGAGGTAAATACTGAACTGCGCTTTTCTAGGAGAAAAACCAACTGGAGCCGCATCCCCTTCATGTCCACTAGCATATTTATAATGGTAACGGCCAAAACCGATAATAGTTGTTCCCCACATTTTAGGTGCACTTCCTGTTTCTTCATTAAATAACTGAATCAACCGATACGTATCTTGACGTTTGTTACCGTCTTCGATTTTTTCTACAAAGTCCATCACATTCTCTGTTGTTTCTTGCATTTTATTTTCAGCCATTCTAACTCCCCCAATGAATCATTTTAACTTCATTAGTTCATTCTACTGAACGGTTTCAATCAATTGCGTCGCTTCTTCAATAGTCATTGTTGGAGCAAAATAAGAATTCCATACTGAGACCAAATGATGGACGTCATATGTGCCATATATTTTTTGGGCATTTTTCATTTGTCTTAAAAATAGTGGTTGCGTTTCTGCTTGCGGATAATTTATAACTGGTTTTGTATCTTGTTTAATAGAAGAAACAAGTTCATTTGGCAAGATAAGCGTTATTGTACCATTTGCTAAATAAGCAAATACATAGCCTGATTCAATACTCGATTGAAACTGCATGACTGTTTCGTTAGAGACAGATGTTGCTGATTCCTTTACTAAATCAATTAGTTTTTCCTTTTTATGACCATCTAATTGTGCAAAAAAATCTACGGCCTGTTTAACAATAACCGGTTTTAATTGTTCTACAATCTTCATTTTTGTGTAACTTTTTCTAACGGATAGTTGCTGTTGCACAGCGATTTGAAGCAACTGTTCTTTTTTATAAGCTAGCAAACCTTTTTCTAAATCTGTTTGAGGCTTCCCTTTAATCAGCATGCTATGTAATTCTGTCATTATTCAAACTCCTATATTTTTACTATTGGTTACTCTTATTCTACCTTATTTAAATCTATTCGTAAAATAGACAAAAAGGACATAAGAAACATCGTTCTCATGTCTTTACCCAAAACTTTAGGCTCCCATTGCACTCATATCCATATACATGACTTCCCATAAGTGTCCATCTAAATCTTTAAAGCGACGGTAATACATCATAGCCTCTTCTTCTTCACTCAATTTCGTTGTCTTGTCTTCTGCGCCATTTTCAATTGCTTTGTTTACTAGTTCATCTACTGCATCTTTTGATTCAACCTGTAAAGCAGTGATCACTTCATTTTCTATTGATGTGTCCGTAATTTTTTGGTGGGTAAAACTAGAGAAAAATTCTTCAGTAAGCAGCATTACGTAAATGGATTCGGTGATAATCAGGCTTGCTCCCTTATCGTCTTTAAACTGTTCATCAAAATCAAAACCAAGTGCTTTGAAAAATTCAATAGACTTTGTTAGATCCTTAACCGGTAAATTTATAAAAATTGATTGTACTCCAACAGCCATTATCCACACCTCCTTTTTATGTAAAAAAACTTCTTTTTGTTATACGCTTTAATCATTTTCACCATCAGTATACTAGCATTCAAACTCTTTTACCACACACTCGTTTTCAAAATAGCTTATTTATTTTTAATTATCCAAAATACGCCTTTAGGCTTTTTGTTTGATTCTTTACTAGCAAAAGATTATGATTAAGTCACTTATTACACATCAACCAGTACAAAAAAAGACAGTTATTTAGTCATTTTGTATATAGAAGGAGAAAACCAACATGATTGATCCAGAAATTACAATTGTTTCAGCTACAGATGATGGCTTTGTTCCTCACTTAGCTACATTATTCTTATCTATTTTAAAAACTAAAAAAGACGAAACAAAAGTTAACTTTTATGTTATTGATGACAATATTTCATTAACTTCTAAAGATAGTTTAAACCGTATGATAAATGAGTACAATGCTTCAATCAGTTATTTGCAGATTGATACAGTTAAATTTGAGGATATGGTAGAAAGTGATCGGATACCTACAACAGCTTACTTTAGAATTGCGATTCCTAATTATTTTAAACACACAGATATCAAGCGAGTCATTTATTTAGATTGCGATATTATTGCTAAAGAAGATATCGAGGACATCTGGAATATCGATTTAGGCGATAACTTGTTAGCAGCTGTTGAAGATGCTGGGTTCCATGCACGTTTAGATGCAATGGAAATTGATGCCGAATCAAATACTTACTTCAATTCTGGTATGATGATTATTGATATTGAAAAATGGCGAGCAGAAAAAATATCGGAGCAAGTATTAAAATTTGCTACTGAAAATTCAGATGAGTTAAGATTCCATGACCAAGATGCATTGAATGCTATTTTACATGACCGCTGGTTGGTGCTCCATCCTAGATGGAATGCTCAAGCCTATATCATTACGAAGGAAAAAAAACACCCAACAAAAATTGGTAATCTAGAATACACTGAAGCACGTAATGAACCAGCTTTGATTCACTATAGTGGACATGTCAAACCATGGCAAAGTGAGTCAGACCATCCTTTCCGTGATGAGTACTTAAACGTACGAGCAGAAACACCGTTTCCAATGGAAGAAGACTAAATAAAAAATAAACCAGACAAGCTCTAATGGCTTCTCTGGTTTATTTTTTTACAGTTCTTCTCGTTCAATGGAGTGAATCTCTACTTCACCATTGTCTTCGATTTCTTTCAAAACTAGGTCTAATGTCTGTTGGCACAGTTTGCGATTATTGCTCACAACGGCAATCCCTAGTACTCCTTGGTTTAACGTATCATGAGCACCAACTTCAGAGATACTCACGTTGAATTTGTTATGCGTTTTTTTTATGATACTTTTTATCACACTGCGCTTATCTTTTAAAGAGTAGGAATTGTAAATGAGAAATGATACTTTCATGCCTAAGATAACCATAATTCATCTCCTTTAAACCCGTTTTATTCTGAAAGTAAGTGATTTAGTTAAAATTATTCTAAAAGTGGACAAACTGGTGTTGAATCGAGCTTGTTTGTCCAAACTAGACTAAAATCTCATTTGAAATACGGTCTTAATGCTGTTAGTTCTTCTAAATGCAAAGGTCGATAAGATCCTACAGGTAATGTTTCATCGAGTTCTAACGGCCCCATCGACAATCTCTTAAGATAAGTGACCTTTTTTCCTACCGATAAAAACATTTTCTTTACTTGATGAAATTTGCCTTCACTGATCTCTAACAACACTCTACTTTCATTATTGCTACTACTTAGTATGGTTAGTTTAGCTGGCTTGCATTTTATGCCTCCATCAAAAACAATTCCTTTTGCAAATGCTGCTTTGTCTTCACTTGTGACCCTTTCGTTTACAATCGCTTCATAACTTTTTGTGACTTCTTTTTTAGGAATCAACAATTGATACCCTAGTTGACCATTATTTGTCAGCAACAATAATCCCTCTGTATCTTTATCTAAACGCCCTACTGGAAACAATCCCGCAACACGTTGAGAAGGATCAATCAAATCGATAACAGTTTGATTG
Source organism: Carnobacterium inhibens subsp. inhibens DSM 13024 (assembly GCF_000746825.1). Taxonomy (NCBI): domain Bacteria; kingdom Bacillati; phylum Bacillota; class Bacilli; order Lactobacillales; family Carnobacteriaceae; genus Carnobacterium; species Carnobacterium inhibens. The sequence goes on from NZ_JQIV01000006.1 coordinate 808,071, forward strand.
TTATCATCTGTTACGGCACTTACTACACCATTTGGCTTATGCAACATATAATAGACATGGGGTTGATAGTGGATTCGTTCTCCAGCTACTTTCACTTCTTGGAGTTCTGGGTCCACATTCAAATTATCAACCAGTATGGTTTTTCCATTCACTTCAACTTGCTTGCTTTTAATCAATCGTTTTACTGTTCGACGTGAACCAAATCCTGTTTCAAACAATAATTTATCTAACCGCATCCTCTAGCTCCTTCTTCGTAACGCTCCACTTTTTTATAGTTCTAGAATACGGTATAATTCTTTAATTTGTCAATCTTAGCTTCAATACTGTACTTTTTAGCCGTTTTGTTTATTCAACAGTTTGAAAAGGTGATTCATCTATAAAAATCATTTTTTCATCTAAATCAATTGTCGCTTTTGTCCCATAAGGCAAAGCACATCTAGGGTACGCGTGACCAAAATTAACATTATATAAAATTGGCAATTCCACATCATCAATCACTTCTGAGTAAATGGTTTTATATTCTTCGTAATAAACTTCGTCTTGGGGTTTCCCAATGATCAGACCATTAACAACAGAAAAAATACCTGTTTCCTTTAATGTTTCCAACATTTTTTTTAATATATCAGGAGCTGGTTTTTCTTCACTTGTTTCTAAAAATACTATTTTCCCTTCCCATTCATTTAATGAAGGAAATAATTGATATTTTTTACAAATCTCTGCTTCATCTGGGTAACGCTCTCCAACCAATATATCATAAAGACTTTCTACGCAACCACCAAGTAATGTGCCTGAAACTATTCCTGTTCCTTGTAAAACTTCATAACCGTGCGTTTCATCATGCTGCATACGATCTTGTCCTAAGGCTTGCTTAGAAAAATCGGTGCGTTCTTCATACCATAACCTGCTAGAACGAATTTCTCGCTGTTCATACCCTTCTAGATAACCTTGTAAAAACTCTTTTGTGTAAGGCAGCAACCCATTAGCTAATTCAGCGATATCCGTAATAAAACTAGGGCCATAAAAGGAAACCATTCCTAATTTATAAAACATTAAATGGTTTATTGTCGTATCAGAAAATCCGGTAAATAATTTAGGGTTTTCTTGTACATTGGTTATAAAATTTTCATCCTCCAATAAATAAGGCAGCAAACGATAAGTATCATCGCCTCCAATTGCTGCTATTATTCCTTTAATCGTTGGATCTTGAAAAGCATCTTTTAAATCTTGTGCTCGTGCTTCAGGATGGTCACTAAGGTAGTCTAATCCTTTAAGCGCATTCGGCATAAAGACAGGTTTCAGTCCTAGTGATTCCAAACGTTTTTCACCCAATTCTAGTTGGTGTGCACAAGTTTCTTCACCTAAAATCCCTCTTGATAGACTGACGATAGCTACTCTATCTCCATTTTTTAAAGCAAACGGTTTAATCATACTTTAGCTCCCTTTTTATTCATCTACATTATGTTTACTATCTACTTTAACAATATACCAAAATTTTTTACCATTAGCCTAATTATTCATTAGATAACTTTTTTAACTTCTTCGTATTGAATTAATCTAACCAACTAATTGGTCTACATTTCAACTCTATATGTATTTGTTTATTTTAGATACTATTTCCTGCTAAAAAAGGACGTATACTAGGTCTGTAGTATACGCCTTTTTTAATTATACATTAAGTTCCTTATACGAATAATTTCAATAGCAAATCTAAGCTGCAAACCACATCATAATGCCAAGTAGCCCAAGCAATACCATCACTATAGCTCCAATTATCCCTACCCAAATTATCAACCTTAACATTGTCCGTTCAAATTTGTTATTCATAATTTCTTCTCCTTTAGCTCTTTCTTATTTATGTAATCTTTTGTAAACATAACTCCCATTAAAAAAATAGGAAAACCAAAGGGCCGTAGAGGATTTAAAAGCGAATAATGATTGCTTAAACTATCAAATGCAAAAATTATTACCATCCATATAAAAAGTGCTAGGAATTTCTTTTTTCTTATTGTCATACGTCTACTCTCCTAGATAAATATGTTTATCCTGCTATCTTAAAAAACATTCCATCTTTATGTAAAAGTACCTTAACTCTATTTATTTCTAACTGTTTATTGTAATATAAGGCTATTTAACACAGCATCTTCGCCATTAACTAATACGATCAAATATTCATGCTGATATTCTGGATCAACTTCAACTTTATAATATAGCGGTGTAGACTTATCTTCTGTTTCTTCAAGTAGAGCTGTATCTGTAAATGAAATTGTTAATTTATCTCCATCTTCATATATTTCAGCTTTAGCTATTGAACTAACCGAATTAAAAATAGCATAAGTTAGTTCCGAAACTTCACTCACCACAGTTACCTCTCCTGGCCGATCCGAAATTGGTTCGATGGATGACACAGGATCAATTTCTTGAATATTTGTGTCTTTTTTAATTCCACAGCCCATCAAAATAACTAAACAAAAAGGAATAATTAGCATTTTTTTCATTTTTTTCTCCTTAAGAAATCTTTTATTTTTCAAAATCAGATTTTCGAAGCAAACAGTATCCAATAAAAATTAGTACATACCCTAAGGCAATTTTCTGATGTACTATTGCAAAAATCGCAATGCCAAAAACGACTGTAGATAATAATTGATAAGTAGTAGATTTCGTAATTTTCTTCATCTTAAACTCCCCCATAGAACATTCCATAAAAAGCTTATTACTCTTTAAATTATCTATGAAAAGGCTCTTATATGAAAGAACGTGCTAGTTTACATCGTAGCAACTAGTAGTTGCATTACTATCATTATGGGGTTTATAGCTACTATTTTAAATTTGTTCTTCATAAAATCGAAAAACTATTCCTTTGAATGATAGGCCATTACTTTTTCCATTTCATGAACCTCTGCTCATTTAGTTTATTCAAAAATATGGGGCTAAGTTTATTTATAGTTTTTTATTTAATTCACTTAATTTACTTTGGATTTTTGTCATAATAACTAAATTATACACCGCAAGTACTAAAATAATTAGGTGAAATCCTAAACGCATACAAGCAAATGGTAATTCAAATAAAAACTTCTTCAAAAATAAGCTACCCGATGTTTCCCACAAACCTGGAGTATAAAAAGCATCACGCCAATTAACAATAGAGATATCTATACTGTGGTTCACAATAAAGTAGAGTACAGTAAATACTACTGTTAAAGATAGGTATTGATTAAGTGCCCTACGATAAAAATGCCTCTCAGATGAGTTATCAGAAAAAAGACTTTCGTTATCAGTCGCGTTACTTTGCCAATAATACTTACCGCTCGTCCATGATCCACCAATTAATTTCCAATTAAATTCTTCGTGAAATTTTACATAGTCTTCAAACTTACTCTTACGTGGAAACTCCTGAAAGTCAATTTGATAATGTTTCGTAATGCTATCCTTTTTGCTAAAAGAAAAAACACCTAAAGCATTGACGTTTGTACATTCCCATCCCTTTAAGTCCATTTCTTTCAACCAATCCAATTCTTTTTCAATATCCAAAAATATACGTATTTTTTTCATTTTTCTATCCTCCCTAATATAAGCGAATCATTTCCTCTAGTCGTTTTTTTTCAATTTCAAGAATTCCTAAACCATGTGGCGTAATAAGATAAATTTTACGTCTAGGATCTTCAGATGGATAAGGTTCGATCCAATCTTGTTTCACCAAATTATCTAAAGCACCATACAATGTTCCAGCAGCTATCCTCACATTGCCAGAACTCATCTCTTCTATTTTTTGCATAATAGCATACCCGTGTAGCGGTTCTCTTAACGCGAGTAATATAAGATGCATAGTTTCACTTAATGGTAATAGCTTATGTCTTTTCATTTTTCTACTCCTTCATATACAGTTCAACTGAATATGAATAGTATATATCGTCCGACTGTACATATCAACTATATAGTTGAACGATATATAATAATTACCTGCAACCACTAGTTGCTAATTGTAAATGAATACGTTCTATTATTTTAGGTAAAAATAAGAGATAATTAGCTTATTCAAAAAATTGAAAAACTACTAATGTTATTTACCCACACAGCCTCAGAAGGAGGGAAATTCAAAAAGGTGGAAAATTATAAACGAAGAACTTTTTTTCTTACTCTTATCAACATCTATATTACATACATCTATTTATCCGGTAATTACGAGAGTGACGTCAATCCACTTATTTTTATTTTTGCAGTTGCAACAGGTCTTTATGATTTGAAGCAAAATAAAGAAGACTATCCTGATTTTTACTTATTTGTTAGATATTTTTTGCTATTCTTATTTTCTGTGGGATTAATCATCGATTTAATAACCTTCGCTAAGATTATTCTTTAAAGTGTCTTTCTTTAAACTTATACATATGACAAATAAGGATTAACGAATTGATTCATTATATACTAACTTTTAAAAAAACGGAGGTACACCTATGAAAAAAAGACAACTTCTAAATCCTTTACTTGTTCTGCTCTTTCCTGCATTCACGATTGTTTTCATTCCCATGTTCATCAACTATGCTTTAACTTTTACTGCTCGAACCTATAATATACAAGCATTTTGGTTCATTAGTTTAAGCTGGGTTTTAGTTGGTTTTGCTATGGCGATGATTGCTTATCGTTTAACGGTATACTCGGATAAATCAGATACATTTACCAAATGGATCTCGATTATCTGGACAGTGATATTAATTGTACTTTTGGCAGGTTTTCACATCGGATATAGCTATTCAATTTATGCAACTTTACATCTCTATGGCACTTTTTTTGTAGAGTTAACAACTGGATTCTACTTAAGTTTGACTGCTATCGTTCATATTAGAAAATAAAATTAGCTGATTCTCGTCTAATTCTAAAACCTTACGAAAGCGTGAGACCTTTTTATGTTCACTCTTTCGTGATTGCTCCTTTGACGTAAAAGTGACGACATTTTTGAAGCTCACTCTTTCGTATAACACTATTACACGAAAGAGTGGATCCATTCATGGATGCTCTAGATTAGAAAAGGAACCTTATAGTGCAAAAAAACAACCCATCCGTTAGAATGGGTTGTTTGGTTTCTAATAATGTTTAGTTGCGAACGAGTAAAGCAACACTTTCCACATGAGTGGTTTGAGGGAAAAGGTCAACGGGTTGAACTTTTTTAACTGTATAGCCACCTTCTGTAAGTAAAGCTAAGTCACGTGCTAATGTTGCAGGGTTACAACTAACGTAAACCATTTTTGTTGGTTGCATTGCAATAACTGCCTCAGTAAATTCTTTTTCAAGACCTTTACGTGGAGGGTCAACAACTAGTAAGTCAGCTGTGCGTCCTTCTTCACTCCATTGAACCATAACTTCTTCAGCAGCTCCTGCTTCAAATGTTACATTTTCAATATTGTTTAGTTCCGCATTTGCTTTAGCATTTTCTACTGCTGGTTCAATTATTTCAATTCCATAAACATGTTTAGCATTTTTAGCTAATGTTAATGCAATCGTACCAATTCCACTATAAGCATCGATAACAGTTTCTTCACCTGTTAATTCAGCAAAATCTAAAACTGTTTGATACAATTTCTCTGTTTGTTGTGGGTTCACTTGGTAGAATGAACGATGAGAAATCTCAAAAGTGTTGCCTAGCAATGTATCTCTATATTTGTCTTCGCCATATAAAACAATAGCATCGTCACCCATAATTACGTTTGTATGTTTAGGGTTAACATTTTGTACAATGCTGACAACTTCTGGAATAGCTTCAAGAATGTCTGGAATGATTTTGCTTGTTGGGAACAATTTAGCTGTTCTCGTTACTAACACAATCATAATTTCTCCAGTGTAATAGCCACGACGAACAATAATGTGACGCAAGTTCCCAGTGTTTTCATTTTCGTTGTATGGTTTAACGCCATATTCACGCATGATATCACGGACAGCGATAATCGTTTCATCAATTTTAGGATCTTGGATGTAGAAGTTTTCCATTGGGATCACTTCATGGCTATTTTTACGGAAAAATCCAGTTGTCAATTTGTCATTGATTTTACGTACAGGTATTTGCGCTTTGTTACGGTAACCTGATGGATTAGCCATTCCAATCGTGTCATATACTGGTACTTCTGGTAATTTTGCGATGCGTTGCATACTGTTCATAACTTGTTGTTTTTTAAAGTTTAATTGTGCTGGGTATCTCATGTGTTGCAATGGCGTAATACCTACACGTGTATAATTTTCATCTTGGATGACTACACGGTCTTCACTTGAGTTCAAACGGTTTAATACTTTTGCATAACCAAAAGATTTCCCTGTTTTATGAATTTTAACTTCTACTTGTTCACCAGGTAAGGCATTTTCAATAAATAGTGAATAGCCTTGGATTCTTGCTACCCCCATACCCTCATGTGTTAAGTCTTCAATTTTAACGGTGTGTTTTTCATTCTTTTTAACTGGTACTACTTTATCTGCTTTCATAAAAAAGCTCCCTTCGTTGACCTTGTTTCATGTCATTTGTTTATCAGTTAAACGTGTTTCAAAAAGCGCAACCGTCATTCTTTTTACAGAATATTCGGTTCTAATAACTTTTTGTCACACTCCTTGTCAGTTAGTACGCCAGATATTTGATACTTTCTATCATCCACTTAACTGGGAGTGTTCCTGACTCAACCGGCTAAACGGGATGGGATTAAAAAGACGTTATTATCTAATGATTCTAATCTACACTATTAGTATGAACCTTTTTCATTTCATTGAATTGGTTCCTTCCAAATCTTAAAACTAAAAGATTGGGTACTGACTCTTTATTATACAGAAAATCTTGCTCATTTCAAAGTTTTCTCATTATTTCTCATGAGCTTCTTTTTTTGAAGAATGAATTTCACCGTCACCATTGATATCGGTGTTCGTCAATTCTTCCACTTCTTTAATAAAGGCATCTTCTACATTTTCGGCATTTTCATCTTTTTTATCAACAGCTTTTTGAATATCATCCGTTGACGCAATGATTTCGATGTGTTGATGCAAGTTTGTAAAAGTAACAGGTGCATCGCCACCATATTCCCCATCCAAATTAATCATCATTTTAGATGTATTGCCTGGACGTGCGAAAATTTTACTTGTTTTTTTGTATAAAATTTTTGAATTCGTAATGTGTTTTCCACCATTCAAGACTTGGGCCACTAAATACATCATATCCGCCAAATTGGAGGTTTTTACGATGATCAACGTGAATTTGCCATCATCCAATAATGCGTCAGGTGCAATTTGCTCAAATCCGCCAATGGAATTGGTAAGAGCCACTAAAAACATCGTGGCTTCTCCTTCAAATATTCCATCATCGTATTCAATGTGCATCGGGATTGGTTTCATACGCGGCAACACTTCTGCCCCTTTAACAAAATAAGCTAAGTAACCAAATACTGATTTTAATTGTGACGGTACGTCATAGGTTAACTCTGTTAACTGTCCGCCACCACCGATATTAATGAAATAAGACAAGTCTTCTCCCATTATAGCTTCTCCAACATCCATGAAAAAAGACTGCTCTTTTTGAATCACTTTTGCTGCTTCGACTAAATTATTTCTCGGGATGTGTAATGCTCTAGCATAATCATTCGTTGTTCCAGCAGGGATGATTGCCAGTTTGGGTCTTTTTTCCAAACCAGCAATTCCGTTTACGACTTCATTGATCGTTCCATCTCCACCAGCAGCTACGATCAATTCAAAACCAGCCTTTGCTGCTCTTTCTGCTTCATTTCGAGCAGAATTGGGTTCTGGAGTTGTCGCATAGGCACTCGTTTCATATCCTGCTTCTTCATAAATTTGAAAGATTTCTACTAGATGTTTTTTTACGATTTCACGACCCGAAGTGGGATTATAAATCACTCTTGCTCGCATAAAACTACTCCTTTACTTTCACACCAACTCTTAGCGTTTACTCAACTCATCATTTAATAGTTTATTTACGATTCCTGGATTAGCTTGTCCTTTTGTTGCTTTCATAATTTGTCCAACTAAGAAACCAACAGCACGGTCTTTTCCGTTTTTGAAATCTTCAATGGATTGTGCATTTTTATCTAAGATATCATTGATGATCGGTAATAATTTAGCTGGATCGCTTAATTGAACCCATCCGTTTGCTTCAACAACTCCTTGAGCGTCTCCACCATTTAGGATCAATTCGCGGAATACTTTTTTAGCCATTTTTGAACTGATTGTTCCATCTGCTATTAATTTGATCATACCCGCAAGGTTTTCAGGAGTCAGTTTAGTCTCATGTAATTCTAGTTTTTCACTGTTCAAATAAGCTGAAACTTCACCCATCAACCAGTTAGACGCTTGTTTTGCATCTGCTCCATTGGCTAATGTGCCTTCAAAGAAATCAGACATTTCTTTTGTAGCAGTCAAGACCATTGCATCATATTCCGGCAATCCTAATTCGCTGATGTAACGGATACGGCGATCTTTAGGCATTTCTGGAATAGTAGCTTTCACACGTTCGATCCAGGCTTCATCAATTATGATATTTGGCAGATCCGGTTCAGGGAAATAACGGTAATCGCTCGAACCTTCTTTGACACGCATCAAAAGAGTGTCTCCAGTTGTTTCATCGTAACGTCTTGTTTCTTGTTGGATCACTCCGCCAGATAAAAGAACTTTTTCTTGGCGTTTTTCTTCAAATGCCAATCCGCGACGGACAAAGTTAAATGAATTTAAGTTTTTCAATTCTGTTTTTGTTCCAAATTTTTCTTGTCCGATTGGACGGATAGAAATATTGGCATCACAACGCATTGAGCCTTCTTCCATTTTCACATCACTAACCCCTGTGTATTGGACGATTTGCTTAATAGCTTCTAAATAAGCATACGCTTCTTCAGGTGAACGCATATCTGCTTCTGATACGATTTCGATCAATGGCGTTCCTTGACGGTTCAAGTCAACGTAAGAATAGCCGTCTGTTCCATGCGTATTTTTCCCAGCATCTTCTTCTAAATGAACACGTTCGATGCGGATTTTCTTTTTCTTGCCATCCACTTCGATCTCGATCCAGCCATCATGTCCGATCGGTTGGTCATATTGTGAAATTTGGTAAGCTTTTGGATTATCCGGATAAAAATAGTTTTTACGGTCAAATTTAGTATCTTGTGAAATTTCACAATTCAAAGCCATAGCAGCTTTCATCCCAAATTCAATCGCGCCTTTATTGATAACGGGTAAAACGCCTGGGTAACCCCAGTCGATAACGTTTGTATTTGTGTTTGGTTCTGCACCAAAGTGAGCTGGAGCAGGTGAGAACATTTTTGAGTCGGTTTTTAATTCTACGTGGACTTCTAGTCCGATTACTGTTTCAAAGTTCATATCGATTCTCTCCTCCTACAAATTTGGTTTTTCTTTATGAAAGTCAGTTGCTTGTTCAAAAGCGTAAGCCGCTTTATAAATCGTTTGCTCATCGAAATGTTTTCCGATCAATTGCAGACCAACTGGCAGATCATTTGAGAAACCGCAAGGAATAGAGATAGCCGGTACGCCTGCTAAATTAACGGGTACTGTTAAAATATCGCTTAGGTACATTGCAATTGGATCATCGATTTGCTCGCCAATTCCAAAGGCTGTAGTTGGTGTTGTTGGTCCTAAAATCAAATCGTACTCTTTAAACACGTTATCAAAGTCTTGTCTGATCAACGTTCTAGTTTGTCCAGCTTTTTTAAAGTGAGCATCATAAAATCCTGAACTTAATGAGAACGTTCCAAGCATGATACGACGTTTGACTTCCATTCCAAAACCTTCTGTACGTGATTTCACGAAAACTTCTTCAAGTGTTTTAGCTTCTGGAGAACGGTAACCATAGCGAACGCCGTCAAAACGTTGCAAGTTTGAAGAAGCTTCAGAAGACGCGATGATATAGTAAGCCGGTACACCATATTTTGAATGCGGCAAACTCACTTCTTCAACAGTAGCCCCTAATGATTTAAAAGTTTCGATAGCTTTAAGAACAGCTTCTTTCACGCCTTCTTCCAAGCCTTTTTCATTCAAGTATTCTGTTGGAACACCGATTTTCATTCCTTTAACGCCAGCTTCGATATCAGAAGCAAAGTCTGGAACTTCTCCTTCATAACTCATAGAGTCATTCACATCATGTCCGCTGATAGCATTTAATACTAATGCATTATCTTTAACAGTGCGTGTAAATGGCCCAATTTGGTCCAAACTTGATCCAAAAGCAATCAAACCAAAACGTGACACACGGCCGTAAGTTGGTTTCATTCCAACGATTCCGTTAAATGCTGCTGGCTGACGAATTGATCCACCCGTATCTGTACCTAAAGAAACAGGGATTTGACCTGCTGCTACTGCTGCTGCAGAACCGCCTGAAGAACCACCTGGTACTTTATCAAGATTCCATGGGTTGTGAGTTAATTTGTAATAAGAAGTCTCTGTACTTCCTCCCATAGCGAATTCATCCATGTTTAGTTTCCCAACTGAGATCATGTTTGCTTCTTTTACTTTTTTCGTCACTGTTGCGTCATAAATTGGCACAAAGTCTTCCAAAATTTTACTAGCTGCTGTTGTGCGTGTACCTTCAGTTACGATATTATCTTTGATCCCGATTGGAATTCCTGAAAGAATATTTGCAGGATCAATACCTTCTTCATCTACTTTACGCGCTTGTTCAAGAGCTTCTTCTTCGGTCAATGTAATGAAAGCTCCAATTTTTTCTTCTGTTTCATTGATGCGTTCAAATACAGCTTTTATTACTTCTTGAGCGGTTACTTCTTTTTTTACAAGTAACTCATGCAATTCTTCTATTGAGTAATCTGCTATTTTCATATTATGCTCCTGCCTCCCCATTGTCCATTATTGCAGGAACTTTAATTAAGCCGTCTTTTTCTTCTTTAACGTTCTTAAACAACAAGTCACGATCTGTTCCTTGAACGGCTTTATCTTCACGCATCACATTGTAAGTACGCAAGCCATGAACCATTACTGGTACATTTTCAGTATCTAACTCATCTAAATGTTCAACCATATCTATGATTGCATCCATTTGCTCTGTGAAATGGGCAATACCTTTATCACTAATTTCTAGTTTTGCTAATTTTGCGACGTGTTTTACGTCCTCTTCAGTAATAGCCATCGGTTTGTTCACTCGCTTTCTTTGAATAAATTCTCTTAGTTCAAACTCCCTTACTATAATACCATAAACCACTTATATGCTGTATCTTAAATCTCATTTAAATTCGCTTCACTTCGTAACAATAGTTTGATAGGATAGCTTTGAGGTGGATAAAGTGGAAATAACCATTCGAAAAAGAACATTAGGAACTATACCTTTACTGGAAGTCGTACCAAGGAAACAGCGAAACGATCTGTTGCCGTTGATCATTTATTACCATGGTTGGCAATCATCAAAAGAATTGAATTTGACTCAAGCACGCTATTTAGCACACCAAGGGTTTCGGGTACTGTTACCTGATGCCATGAACCATGGGGCGAGAAAGCAGCCAGTTTCAAAAATCCCTTCTTTAACTTTTTGGCAAAGTATTCAAACGAATTTATTTGAATTCAGCTTTATCATTGATTACTTTCGTAAGATTGGTTTTGTGGATGACGCGATTGGGGTTGGTGGAACATCGATGGGCGGCATAACGACATGTGCCTTATTGACCCATCATCCTGAAATTAAAGCAGCAGCTTGCTTGATGGGTTCGCCCAAATTACTAGCTTATCAAGAACGCATTGTAGAACATGCCGAAAGATTAAACCGATACTTGCCACAGGATTATTATGAATTATTGAACTGGATCCCAAATTATGATTTGTCGTTACACCCAGAAACTTTAAAAGGCCGACCATTATTTATCTGGCATGGGAAACAAGATCAAATTGTGCCGTATCAACACGCTGCTGATTTTGCAGAAGAACAAAAGGATTTGTCCAATATTCACTTTACGGACGAAGACGAAGTGCATTTGGTAAAAACAAACACGATGCGAGAAGTAACGTCATTTTTTGTTCATGAGTTAATGTAAAAGAATGTGGCTAGGAAATATTGTCCTAGCCACATTCTTATTTTATTGTATTAATTTATTAACCACACATGTAGTTTTTAATGGGTCAACCAAAGCTGTACTATTAGGCGTTAATAACGAACGAACTTCTATCCCTCCACAAAATTCACCATTTTGCGTAAGCGCTTATATAAACTTGTCATGACAGGTCTTTTTTTATTTTTCTAATAGTATTTTGTTTTTATACTGTTAATTTATAAGATATTCACACTAATAAAATTTTTGATTAATAATCAATACAAAAATGATTGAGGTAAATCTCTCCAAGAAAAATAAAAGCCTCCCAAAAAAATGGAAGACTTCGACTTTTATTTTCTTAATAACGATCAACGAGTCACTTTACGTCCTGTTTTTTTTAGTTGAGCTGCGCACACCAGACTTTCGGAAAAAACAAAGATTTCTGTCAATTCTAAACGGCGTGCTCCGCATCCTAATCAAATACATGGGTGTAGAATTGGGTTTCTCCTGCTTCTCGAGCTAAGAAAGCTTCGGTTCCGTTAATCGATTTTATCGTGATCTCAATTGGAATATTTGGCATTAGATAAGAAGATGCTTTTTCAGAAACGTGCTGAGTAAAAGCAATAATTTCACTTTCTCCATAAAATTGTGTATTGATGGATACTTTCATATTCATAATTTGATCGTCTGTGTAAAGTGCTTCTGCCGTTACTCCGCTTAAATTAGGGAAGAAACTTTCAATCTCAGCTTTAAAGTTTTCAAAACTGGATAATTCGTTGCTTTCTCCGCTGGTTGGAAAAATAACTTTCTTTTGATTGATGGTTTCCCAATCTGTTAAACTCGTCGATCCGTCATCACTTTGAGCTTGAGTAATGTAAACACCACCAGCTAAATTATCTTTTGTAGACTGTTCAAAGATTCCTACAACGATTGGAATATCGCCAACACCTTCTGTTTCGCGCAAATGTTGAACGATCTTATCAGCCATTTTTTTGCCTTCTTCTACTAACTTATCTTGAGAGATTTTTGTTTCAGATTCGGCACCAAATTGTACTTTTTTATAATAATCGACACTATTCATTGCTAGACCGATAGAGATACCGCCTAGTTTAAAACCATCATCTGTTTGAACCATGTAATCCTGCTCTAACAATGAGTTTAAATAAATGGGGTTTCGTTCATCGGGTTCTACTTTTCCATTATCTTCAGGATTCAACCCATCTGGATTATCTTCGCTTACACGATTCAACCAATTATTAGTTGTTTCAGTAGTAATATACTGTCCCTCTTGAAAGTAATAAGAATCTGGTGAAAAATGCTCTTGCGACAATTCCATCAAGCCTGTTTCAAATGCTTTCAAGTTTACTGTTGAATTTAACCCTAATGTGACCCCTCTATTTAAACTAGTTTTATACGTTCCATCCGTAATAATCGCACTATAATAGTCACCTGATAATTGGCTTGTTGTTTCTGTTTCCTCACCAACTGATTCTGTTTCTTTTGTTTCAGGCTCATCTGATTGACAAGCACTCAACAAAAATGCACAAGCAGCCATTAAAGCAATTGCTTTTTTGTTCATTTAGTTATTCCTCTCCTTCTAATGTTTCCAATAACTGATCTTCATCCCAAATTGGGATATTCAATGATTCTGCTTTTGTTAATTTACTACCCGCTTCTTCTCCAGCAACGATAAAATCTGTTTTCTTAGAAACGCTTCCTGTAACATTTCCCCCAAGATTTGCAATGCGTTCTTTAGCTTCTTCTCGCGTAAAATGAGTCAATTTACCTGTTAACACGACTGTTTTTCCATTGAAGTAAGAATCGACTGTCGCTACTTCTTCTTTTTTCTTTCCTAAATACGTCATATTGACTTGACTGCTTTTCAATTCTTGGATCAATTCTGTTACTTCCGGCAAGCTAAAGTAGGCTACCACACTTTCGGCAATAATTTCTCCGATACCTTCTATAGAAATGATGGCTTCTTTTTCTGCTTGTTGTACAGCTTCAATCGTCTCAAAACGTTCGGCAATTAATTTAGCCGCTTTTGCTCCTACATGTCGGATGCCTAGGCCAAACAATAATCTTTCTAATGAATTGCTACGGCTAGCATCAATGGCTGTTAGTAAATTGTTAGCTGACTTTTCTTTAATTTTATCTAATGTAACGAGTTGATCGAACGTTAATGTGTAAAGATCAGCTACATCATGCACCATTTCTTTTTCAAACATTTGCAATAAAACCTTGATGCCTAATCCATCAATATTCATAGCGTTTCGAGAAACAAAATGAGAAAGTCCTTCTGTAATTTGAGCCGGGCATTTAGGGTTCATGCAACGCAAAGCTACTTCTTCTTCTAAATGGATCAGTTCACTGTCACAAGCTGGGCAATGAGTAGGAATTTCGTAGGGTTGGCTGTCTGAAGGACGTTCATCCAACACGACACGAGTCACTTCTGGAATAATGTCTCCAGCTTTATGAACGACAACAGTATCTAGCAATCGAATGTCTCGTTCATGTATCAAATCTTCGTTATGCAAACTTGCGCGTTGAACGGTTGTCCCAGCTAACTGAACTGGGTCCATGATAGCGGTTGGTGTAACGACACCTGTTCGTCCAACTGACCATTCAATATCGCGTATGATAGTATGAGCTTCTTCAGCAGGAAATTTATAGGCAATCGCCCATCGTGGAGCTTTTACTGTAAACCCAACTTTTTCTTGAACTTCAAACTCATTTACTTTAATCACAATTCCATCGATCTCATAAGGCAAATCAGATCTTTTTTCTTGAAATTCCTGCGTGTACTGCCATACTTCTTCAATCGTTTGAAATACTCTACGGTCGTGATTGGTGCGAAGCCCTAAGCCATCTAATTGATTGAGTGCATCTTCTTGACTGGCAGCAGTTAGTTCACCAAAATCGCCTACCGTATATAAAAAGGTATTTAAATTCCGTTTGGCTGTTTGTTTTGGATCAAGATTACGCAACCCGCCTGCTGCGGCATTACGTGGATTTGCAAAAATAGCTTCTCCGTTTTCTTCTCGTTCTTGATTCAATTTGATAAAGGAATCTTTAGGCATATAACATTCGCCTCGAACTTCAATAGAATAAGGTTGTTTCAAACGTAAGGGAACAGATTTGATCGTACGTACATTTTGGGTCACATTTTCTCCAACAGATCCGTCTCCACGTGTTGCTGCACGTACAAGTTTCCCATTTTCGTACTTTAACGACACTGCTAATCCATCAATTTTCAATTCACAAATATAGGTGAAGGGTTGATCCGTTAGTTTTTTGATGCGTCGATCAAAATCAAGTAGGTCTCCTTCGTTAAAGGCATTTCCTAAGCTTAACATAGGTGCTTCATGAACAACTTTTTCAAATCCAGGTAAAATCGTTCCTCCAACACGCTGAGTGGGAGAGTCATTACTGACTAAGTCTGGAAATTCTTCTTCCAAAGCTACGAGTTCATGATACAGCTTGTCATAGTCTGAGTCTGGAATAGATGGATTATCCTTTACATAATATTCATAACTGTATTTATCTAATAACGTTCGCAAATCAAATACTCTTTGTTTCGCAGATTCAAAATCTTGTGTAGGCATACCCCTAATTCCTTTCCTCTGATCATTTTATATTTTCTTATTAGTAGATTAACGGGAAGTTACGCATTTTTTAGTTGAGCTGCAAGACCCAGACACTTTGTAAAAAAGATAAATCCCGCCGAAGATGAAACATCTTCTCTGTGATTTTCTGTTTTTACTGTGTGTCTTTCAGAGTCTCTACGCATCCTGTAAGTTGAGCTGCAAACGACAGTCTCTCGGAAAAAACGTAATTCTTGCAGGGATGAAACATCCCTTACAGAATTTCTAGAACGTCGCTACGCTTCTCTCTTGAAGTCGCTGTAAAGATGAAACATCCAACAGCGTCTAAATGTTTTTCTGTCGAGCCTAAGCGTCGTTTTCCGCACCTTGTTTTTCTATTGGTGCAAATGCTGCTAGGAGGCGTTTTATGCCTTGTTCTTTAAATGCTATATCAAGTTGGAGGTCATTTGCTGTACCGGTAACTTTGACGACTGTACCAACACCCCATTTTTTATGAACGGCTTTATCTCCGACATTCCATCCTAATTTGTCAGCGCCGCTTGACGTTTTACTTGTCACTGGAGCTTTGTACACTTGGCTAGTAGCTCTAGTTGCTTGATTGCGTTGCATAGAACTGGTTGTTGAACGGCTAAATGGCGTATTAATATTTTGTTGATTGCCTAGTTCTAAAACTTCATCCGTGATTTCATTGATAAATCGAGAGGCAGAGTTGCTTTGAGTACGGCCATATAAAACCCGTGAATAAGCATTTGTAATATACAATTTTTTCTCTGCACGTGTGATCCCGACATAGGCTAAACGGCGTTCTTCTTCTAATTGATCTTCTTCCATCATCGAACGAGACAATGGGAAAATACCTTCTTCCAGACCAATCAAGAAAACAATTGGAAATTCTAGTCCTTTTGCTGCGTGAAGAGTCATCAAGGTCACTTCACTTTGAGGTTCTTCTTCTAAATTATCCAAATCAGAAACCAATGCCAAGTCCGTTAAGAATGTCAATAAGGTTTTGTCTTCTGTATTTTCTTTTTCAAATTGTTGCGTTACGGTCAAGAATTCTTGAATGTTTTCTAGACGTGTTTCAGATTCGATTGTGCGTTCTAATTCTAATGCTTTTTGATATCCGCTGCGTTTTAATACTTCTTGAACTAGTTCGGTAACTGGCACAAATTCCTGCATTTGACG
The DNA here is from genome assembly GCF_000746825.1 of Carnobacterium inhibens subsp. inhibens DSM 13024. Lineage (NCBI taxonomy): Bacteria > Bacillati > Bacillota > Bacilli > Lactobacillales > Carnobacteriaceae > Carnobacterium > Carnobacterium inhibens. The sequence continues at coordinate 824,872 of NZ_JQIV01000006.1, forward strand.
CAGATCTTTCATCATGAAAGCAAATCCTTCAAGTTCATTAGCTGCTTTACCAGAAATTGGTGTGATTGAAACGTTCAAAGCTGTTTCTAAAAGAGACCATTCGTATTGATTAGAAGAAGCTCTTAGTTTTTCAATTGTTCCTGGACCAATGCCTCGTTTGGGCACATTGACGATTCGTTCAAAACTCATATTGTCTTCAGGATTGGCAATTAAGCGAAGATACGCCAGTACATCTCTAATTTCTTTACGATCATAGAACTTGTGTCCGCCAACCATTTTATAGGGAATGTTTGATTTTAGTAAACTATCTTCAATCACACGGGATTGAGCGTTAGTGCGGTAAAGAACTGCAAAATCACCATAATTGTAGTTACTTTCTTTCATTTCTTCTTGTATCTTAGAAATAACGTAACGTGATTCATCGCCTTCAGATTGCCCACGATAATAAGTGATTTTTTCACCGTCATGGTTATCTGTCCAAAGTTTTTTCACTTTACGGTTGGAGTTATTCCCAATCACATCATTAGCGGCTTGTAAAATCAGCTTAGTCGAACGATAATTTTGTTCCAATAAGACTGTATTCGCATCTGGGTAATCTTTTTCGAAGTTCAAGATATTCTCCATGTTTGCCCCACGCCATCCGTAAATACTTTGGTCAGCATCTCCGACAACGCATAGATTTTTAAAGCGTTCAGCTAATAGATTTACTAAAGTGTATTGCGCTTCATTTGTATCTTGGTATTCATCGACATGGATATAGTGGAATTTATTTTGGTAGTACTCTAATGTTTCAGGACTTTCTTTGAATAAGCGAATCGTCAACATGATCAAGTCATCAAAATCGACTGATTGGTTTCTTCGCAACTCTTTTTGGTAATCGTCGTAACAATCTGCCACGATTTTTTCAAAAAAGCTTGCAGCTTCTTTACGGTAATCTTCTGGAGTCTGCAATTCATTTTTTGCATTGCTGATTTCTCCTAAGATAGCTCTTGGATTATATTTTTTAGGATCGATATTTCGTTCTTTTAAGATGCGTTTCATCAATGTTTGCTGTTCACTTGGATCACTGATCGTAAATGCTCGCGTATAACCGATGCGATCGATGTCACGACGTAAAATACGCACACACATTGAGTGAAAAGTTGAGACCCAAACATCGCTTCCGCCTTCTTTCATAAGACGGGTTACCCGTTCTTTCATTTCTTTAGCGGCTTTATTTGTAAATGTAATGGCTAAAATATTCCAAGGATTCACATTTTTTTCTTCAATCAAATAGGCAATACGGTGTGTTAAGACACGAGTTTTTCCACTACCTGCTCCAGCCATGATCAAAAGAGGGCCTTGTGTGCATACAACTGCATCTTTTTGTCTTGGATTCATTCCATTTAATAAGTCATCTCGTAATACCAATTTTTTTACATCCTCTCTTCTTGTAACATCCCATTTCATACGAAAAAAATAGGATTTGGACTCCACTAGTCTATCAAAACTTTTTAAAGTTTTGCATAATTTCTCAAGAATAATTCTACCATAAAAAGTGGCTCCTCGAGTACTAAATGAACAGTTTCAAATGAAGAATCATAAAAACAAAAAAAGACTCTTAAAAAGGAATCTTTTTTGTCTGGTTAATTCACTTAAATCCCTTGGATAGCAATCAAACTAAGTTGATTGATCAGAATCCGTACTTCTTTTCTGGCTAGGGCATAATTATTACTTTTTAATAAACTTAGGATGTTGTTAAAATGTTTTACTTTTGTTGCTTGACTAATTTGTAAAAAGCCTTTTATTTCTTCATTGGTCTGACCGTTTATACTGCGTATCATTTCCATAAATAAGGAAGTTGTGTAAGTGTTTTTGGCATACCGATAAAGACTTTTCCAATACTCAAATTCGATCGATGAAAATACTTCAAACTCTCTTACATAAGCTTGCTTTTTTAATCGATCTACTATCTCTTCTAAGGTAGTTGCATCAAATTGAATTTCTTTTATTTGTAAAAAATGTAGATAATCAATAAGTACTAACTCCATAAACTCTAATCTTTCTTGAAATCCTTGCAAAGAAATTTGATTTTCACAAATTCTGATTCCTTTATTGGGCTCAATTGCTATGTATCCTTCTTCTTCTAACCTTAAAAAAGCTTGTCGAATCGGCGTTCGACTAATCCCTAATTTTTTAGACAGTCCAATTTCTGTAATATGTGTTTGAGGTAGCCATTGTTTGGTTAGTATCTGATCTTTACTGTACTGATAAACTGTCTCTACTAGCTTTTTAGGTTTAGACAATTTTTTCCACCTACCTGTTTTAAATTTTCCCTATACCAACGTAATACATATACCAATTATAGAATGGATCTTGTTTAACTTCAAGTTTGTTTCTCTTTCTATTCTACAACAAAGTTTTTATGAGTTCCTATCTATTAGAAAAATTTACTCAACTTATATTAAACATTTACATAGAATTCATATAGGGTTGGTATACTAACGGTGTACCAAACAGAAACTATTTTCTTTACGTTTTATACTGTAAAGATCCCCCATCCTAAGGTCCGCTTTATTTTAAGCGGACCTTAAATAATTGAATAGATAAAAAAACACTGTCATTCTATTTTTCTTTTGTCACAGCTGTTTCTTTTTTAGGCCATTTTAGCCCACCAATAACAGTTGAGCCTAATATTAATACTCCTCCAATGATTTGTACTCCGTTCATTGCTTCTCCTAAGAAAAGCGCAGACAATATTACCGCTGAAACAGGATCAATATAGCTTAAAAGAGCAACTGTTTGACTCTTCAAAGTTTGCATTGCTGAAAAATACAACACATAAGCTAATCCAGTATGAACGATTCCTAAAATGATGAGATAAGGGATAGTTTGAATCGCGATTGCTCCTAAGTTAAATCCTCTTGTAAAAAGGACATAAGGCGCTAACGTGATAGATGCTACCATCAGTTGAATCATGGTACTTTCTAAACTACTTAAATTTTTCAAAAATTTGTTTATCAAGATCACGCTCGCATATAAGATAGCTGCTCCTAAGCCATATACGATTCCTACTGTGTGATTGTAAGTTTCAGTTGTTTGTGCACCAGTTCCTACGATCAAAAACATCCCAGACATAGCCACCAAAATACTAACAACTTTGCTTGGAAGTAACTTTTCCTTCAATAAAAACGGCGAAACGATCATTACGATAACTAGTGCAAAATAATAACTTAATGTAGCATTAGCAATCGTCGTATAGTTATACGCTTCAAATAATAAAATCCAATTTAGTCCAATAGCAGCCCCCGAAACGAGCAGTGGTACCGCATTACTTTTTAATACTGCAATTGAAATCTTTTTTTTCTTGAAGAGAGAGAATATCAACAGAAATAAACTCCCAAGAACTCCCCGATAAAGTGCAATTTCGCTTGAAGTCAACTCAATATTTTTTACCATCAATCCAATCGATCCAAATAACAACATGGCAATCACAACTTTCAATTTTCCAATTCCCATTTTCTCCCTCCTGTTCATTTTTTAGAGTATAAAAATAGCATAGGATTCAAACAAAGCCTCCTATGCTGTTTCTACTTATTTATTTTATTTTCCAAAGTTATAAAAAGTCTAGTCTAATCCAACTCTTTGGAAAATTTCGTCTACGTTTTTCAAATGATAATGATAATCAAAAGCATCATCTAGGTCTTCTGTAGTTAATACAGACATGATTTCCGCATCTTCTTCAAGCAACGGACGGAATAATACTTGTTCATCCCATGAAATAGCTGTTTTCGGTTGAATAAGATCATAAGCGGCTTCACGGCTCAGTCCTTTATCAATCAGTTTAAGCAATACACGTTGGCTGTAAATCAGACCAAAAGTAGCATCCATATTGCGTTTCATATTCTCTGGAAAAACGGTTAGATTTTTAACGATTGTTCCAAAACGGTTTAACATATAATTCAACAAAATAGTTGAATCAGGTAAAATAATGCGTTCTGCTGATGAATGAGAAATATCTCGTTCATGCCATAATGTAACGTTTTCGTATGCTGTCATCATATGACCTCTAATCACACGAGCCAATCCTGTTACATTTTCAGACCCAATGGGATTGCGCTTATGCGGCATAGCAGAAGATCCTTTTTGACCTTTTGCAAAGAATTCTTCAACTTCGCGTGTTTCAGATTTTTGCAGTCCACGAATTTCAGTAGCAAATTTTTCGATACTAGTTGCTATCAATGACATTGCAGCGACATATTCAGCATGCAAGTCCCGAGGAAGAACTTGAGTCGATATTTCTTGAGCTCTCGTTCCTAATTGTTCACAGACATACTTTTCAACAAAAGTTGGGACATTAGCGAATGTTCCTACTGCTCCGCTGATTTTTCCTGCTTCCACGCCTTTTGCTGCATGTTCAAAACGTTCAATATTGCGTTTCATTTCTGAATACCAAAGAGCTAGCTTCAAACCAAATGTTGTTGGTTCAGCATGTACCCCATGTGTTCTACCCATCATGACAGTATTTTTATGTTCTTTAGCTTTTTCACCAATGATTTCTAAAAAGTTTTGAAGATCTTGACGCAATACGTCATTAACCTGTTTCAATTGGTATCCATAAGCTGTATCTACAACATCTGTACTAGTCAATCCATAATGAACCCACTTGCGTTCTTCTCCTAAAGATTCAGAAACAGCACGCGTAAAGGCTACGACGTCGTGGCGTGTTTCTTTTTCTATCTCTAAAATACGATCTACTTCAAATGAAGCATGCTCACGAATTTTTTCAACATCTTTTTTAGGAATATCTCCTAGTTCAGCCCAAGCTTCAACTGCTAAGATTTCAACTTCCAACCATGTATTGTAGCGATTCTCATCTGACCAGATGGCCGCCATTTCGGGTCTTGTGTAACGTTCTATCATAATTTTATAAACTCCTTATTTCCAAATTCCTGTATCTGCTATAATGGCTAATGTTTTTTCAATATCTTTTGTTAATACTGTAAAATGGCCTATCTTTTGGCTTTCGCCCGGATTTTCTTTACCATAATAATAAAAGTTCCAATTCGGTTTCAATTGGATTTGAACATTGGCTGCCTCCTGATGTTCCGTTAATACTGTTACCATAACTGCAGGAGAAATCAGTTCGGTTTTAGGCAAAGGCAAACCACAAATAGCACGGATATGAGCGTCATATTGTGACAATGTACAAGCTTCATTGCTGTAATTTCCTGAATGATTGGGTCTTGGGATCAATTCATTCACATAAAGTGTCCCACTTGAAGTGATGAACATCTCAATTCCTAAAGTCCCTACTAGTTCAAGTTTCTCAGCAACTGCACGAGCGATCCGTTCTACTTCTTCTTCTACATACTGATTGATGCGAGCTGGAACGATGCTTTCATGTAAAATAGTATTGCGATGGATATTTTCAGATATTGGAAAAACCACGATATCATTCGCTTGGTTTCTAGCTACCATAACAGAAAGTTCACGTTCAAATGGTATCCATGCTTCCAATACGCAAGTACCCATTTTCAATAAGTAAGCAGCCTTTGGAATGTCTTCTTCACTTTGAAGAATATAGCGATCTTTACCATTGTGGCGTTCACTGATCGTCTTCAACACACAAGGAAACCCAATACCATCTAGCGCTCCTTTAATGTCCTCAATTGTAACGATCGTGGCATAAGGAGCCAAGTTAATATTGCTGGCTTCTAAGTAAGCTTTCTCTAACAATCGATCTTGTGTAATGGATAACAAATCAGCACCTTGTGGAACAGAAACTGTCTTTTTCATTTTTACTATTAAATCTGAATCAATATTGTCGTATTCATACGTTACTACATCACATTTCATAGCAAAATCCATTAAAGCTTCTTGATTATTATATTGAGCAATTATTTGCCAATCTGAAACTTGAGCTGCTGGACAATCTTTTTCGGGATCCAGTATACCAATACGATAGCCCATTTTTTTAGCAGATAAAGCCATCATTCGAGCTATTTCTCCGCCACCAATGATTCCAATCATTTTTCCTGGACTAATTAGATCAGACAAAATTATCACTACCTTCTAAAACAATTTGTATTCTTTTTTATTCATTCATTCTTAGTTTAGCAGTTATCTTGTCATCTGTCATTGAGAACATCCTAAAATTCCTGCCTATTCTGATATTCAAAAATTCCTCTCAAACAACTCTGTTTCCATTTAATTCATTTGTTCCTCGTCTCTAATTTCTTTGCGACGTTTTTTTACTTTTCTTGTCCAAAACCCACCATTGATGTACTTGGGTTCATAAGAAATAATAAATGTTTTAGGTTCAATTTCACTAATTTGTTTGTATAATTTGCGTTCTGTTTTTCTAGGTGTCAAAATTTCTAAGACCATACGATCTCCTTCTCGACCAAATGCTAGACTGGTTGTCACTCCATACCCCAAATCACGCAATTCTTCAGGCATTTTAGTTTCTACATTTGGAACAATGGCCGTGACCATAATGTATCCAAGAGCTAAAAACTCTTCAATTTTTATCCCAAGAGCAATTCCGACTCCATATCCTAAAGCATATACGGCAAGATTAATGTAATTATCTAAACTATCTAACACCAATCCTAAACCTACAACATAAATAGTTACTTCTACCATAGATACGAGTGAAGCTGCAAGACGGTAACTTTTCATTGTCAGCATAAAACGAATGGTGTTTAGTGAAATATAAACGACATTAATAATAAAGATCAATAGTAAAAAAGGCAAATCAACTTCCATTTTTTCCTCTCCTAACTCCTGTTCAAAAATTTTATTCTTCTCTAAGATTATCAAAATTCATTTAAATAGCAAGAAAAACAACTAGGATCTTCACTCTTAAGGAGATAAAACTGCTCTAAAAGCAGTCATCCTACTTTTAGAGCAGCTTGTGTTTATTTACTGTTCTTCTACAAATTTCACTTGTCCATCTTCAAATGCACGTATACGAGCTAAGGAGTATACGTCATAGTTTTCTTCTTCAAGCAATTGGCGTCCAATTTGGAAAGACTTTTCAATAACGATTCCAATTCCAACTACAGTAGCTTGTGCTTCATTACATAATTTTATTAATCCTTTAGCTGCTTGACCGTTAGCTAGAAAATCATCAATCAATAATATTCGATCTGTTTTTTCTAGAAACTTTTTAGAAATGACGATCGTGCTCGTTGATTTTTTAGTAAATGAATATACATCTGTCGAATACAAATCATCTTTTAAAGTTAGACTTTTTTGTTTACGTGCAAATACCACTGGAACATCTAAAGCCAATCCAGCGAAAACAGCCGGTGCAATACCTGAAGATTCAATTGTCACAATTCTGGTGATCCCTTTATCAGCATAATGTTTGGCAAATTCAGCCCCCATAGATTGCATAAGTTTAGGATCGATTTGGTGATTTAAAAAGTTATCGACTTTTAATACTTCTCCTCCTAAAACATCGCCGTCTTTTAAAATGCGTTCTTCTAATTCTTTCATAAAGTCCTACCTTTCTTTCAATTGTTAGTTTGAGTACAAAATAAAAAAGTTCTTCAGTACTTATTGATTCGTAAGCACAGGAAAAGAACTAAAAATGAATGCCCAATAAAATTCAATATACGCTTTACCATATAAGAGGTCAATCTATTTTAAATAAATTATTATAATTGTTATTTTATACGAACGATACTTATAAATCAAACTTTATATTTCGTTTTATTTTCAAATACCTTTTTATCTTATGCTATCAGAGTTTCAATCTTCATAATAAACTGGAATTCCTAAAAAGAATGTTATACTATTAAACTAAAGCGATTTCGGAGAGGAGTTTAACATGCGTAATAAAAGTTTTCTAGAACTTATTAAACACTATTGGTATCTAGGTATTTTATTCGGAATTTTTATTGTAGTGCTTGTTATTGGCACAAATCAAGAAAAACCATGGTCAGAAAGCCTTGCTATTACTGAATCTAAATCATCTATTGCAGAAGTTGATTCTTCTATTGTCGAATCAAAAGATAGTTCTGCTGAACTAGAAGATAAAAACAATGTCTCTCGAATTGATTCAGAATTATTTTTCTTAAGTGATCATCAAACAGAACTTGAAGAGGCCGAAGATGTGGCTGAATCTGAAGAATCAGTTGAAAGTAATCCTTCTACTGAAGAATTTGAGAGTAGTGAACCAACTGATTCCAGCAGCTACACTCCTACCTATTCTAATGAAAATAACACACCTAAAAGTTCAAGTTCATCATCCAATAGCAGTTCATCCAAACCAACTACTCCTAAACAACCTGCTAAAAAGTCAGTACCTGAGCCAGATAATTCAGAATCTGTTTCTGAATCAAATCCAGAACCTGTAGAAACACCAGAACCTGAACCAACTCCTGACAAACAAGACCCGCCAGAACAACCGGAAGACTCTTCTTCTAATCCAGAAATCATTGAGTCAGAAAACCCGGCTGAGGAAAATTCTTCAACTCATTCTTCCATTAGTAAAGAATAAAAAATATTCTTTATAACACAAAAAGGTACGTTGTCATTTAGACAATGTACCTTTTTGTGAATTTCAACTGAGATTACATGTCATGTAACGCTTTTGACTAGGAAAAGGTGCTTTAGCAGCTCCTATTCGACATTCTTTGCCTATTTCGCTTAGTGAGTATAAATTAAGCAGTTTTTCTGTAACAATATGTATTTAATATAGAGGATTTTTCGTTACCGAAAAATCTCCGATTGAAAAACTACTGATCATTAGTCTATACAACTCAACTATGGCTGCACGAAAAAAACCTCCAGAAATTTACCTTCTGGAGGTCAATCTTAATCTTCATTTAATTCGTCTTTTTCATTATCAGTAGCTGTGTTTAAGCGTTCTACATAAAGACTAACTAAACGTGAACCTTCTACTTTATCAGCTTTTAACAAGTAATTGCGATATTCAACATTTGCATTGTCATCTGGCTGAGGAATATTCCCATATTGTGTAATGAAATAACCGGCAATTGAATCCACATCATTTGATTCAATCTCAGTTCCAAAGTATTCATTGAATTTTGATAATTGAGTCGAACCATCTACTAAATAAATACTTTCAGATACTTTTTCAATCATATTGTACGTTTCGTCGTATTCATCATCAATATCACCGACTATTTCTTCTAATAAATCTTCTAAAGTAACAATTCCGACTACTCCACCATATTCATCATTTAAAACAGCTAATTGATTACGCGTCCGTTTTAATTCATATAATAAATCGTCAATGTTGATTGTTTCAGGGACAAATAAAGGTTTATTCAAAATATCTTTTAGATCGATTTCATCTAGATTATGTGTAAGAGAAGCTTTCAATAAGTTTTTAACATGGATGATTCCTATAATGCTATCTTTATCCTCAACGTAAACGGGTACACGTGAATAAGGGATATCCAACAATTGAGGGATGTTTACTGCACTTCCATCTTCATAATCGATCATGAATGTATCTGTACGAGGAACCATGATCTCTCTTGCCATTTTAGTATCCATTGATAAGATACCTTTTAACATAGTGAATTCATCTGGATCTATTGCACCAGCTATTTGGCTGTTTTCCAGATAAGCTCGAAATTCATCACGTGTCATTTTTTCTTTTTCTTCCGTAAAATCTATCGGAGTAAGTCTTTTTAAAATATTTGTTGAAAATGAAAGCAATTTTACAAATGGTTTAAAAATGATTTGAACGACTGAAATTGTACCAGAAGTAGCACGAGCAACTTCTTCGGCTTTTTGTAAGGCTACTTGTTTTGGATATAACTCCCCAAACACAAGGGTAATATAAGATAGAGCAATCGTCACAACAAATGTTGCTATTTGTGTCCCACCTGGAATACTTGCTAAATAAGGTTCGAGGCGAGTTGCAAAACTTGTTGCAGCTGATGCACTTGAAAAGAATCCTGCTAAAGTAATGGCTACTTGTATAGTCGCTAAGAAATTATCTGAATTACTCAACAGCTTCAAGATAGTTATCGATTTTTTATCACCTTTGGCTGCCTTTTCTCTTATTTTTCCTTGATCTATTGATACAAATGCCATTTCCGCTGATGCGAAAAATGCATTGATTGCGGTCAATATAACGATAATTAATATCTGTCCTATCATCGACTGACTATCGGGGTCTGAATTCATTTATCATTGTCTCCTTCAAATTTTTCTGTTTTTTTACAAAGTAGAAATAATATACCATTTTTCAAAACAATTTTCAACTGTTGTTTTTTACTGGTATGCTTCCATTTTTTCCAGTACCGGTAACATCTTATCAATCACCGCACCGCTTGATTCTCCTTCAATCATAGCTACCATCAAGTAACTGCTGTTTTCGGCATCAAAAGCCATTAAGAAACCATTTGTTTCAGCATCTTCGCCTTCTGTTTCTGATTCTCTTGTTTCAGCTGTACCTGTTTTGGCTGCTGTTTTTTGATCAATAACAGCTAGTTTATGTGAAGAACCGTATTCTTTTTGCACCGTTTGAACTAAGTCTTCTTTAACAATTGCAGCTGATTCCGGAGTGACCGGTTGTTTTATTTCTGCCGTTTCTTGATCAGCAGTCAATTTAGGGTATACGAGTTTGCCGTTATTAGCAAAAGGAGTATACGTTACTGCTTGTTGAATTGGGCTAAGCAACAATTCCCCTTGGCCAAATGCTGTATCTGCCAACATGCCTTCTGAATCTAATGTTCCGCTATTGGATATTTGTGCTGGATTCATTGCAATCGGCAACTTCAAATCTTCACCAAATATATACTGCTTCAACCCTGCTTCATAGGTGTCTCTTCCCATATCTAATGCTTGTCGTGCAAAATAAATATTATCTGAATACGCAAAAGCATCCGCTAAATTCACACTTGCAACATCTTTTACACGCGTAACTTTATAATCTCCCCATGATTCATCTTTTTGCCAAGATAATCCACTAATTTCTTGTGTTTCTTCTGGAATAATGGTCCCTGCATCTAAACCAATTCCTGCTGTAACAACTTTAAAAGTTGACCCTGGTGCATATCCAGCAGCATAACGCGCTAAAAATGGACTCATCGGATCATCTACATAAGCTTGATACTGTTCTGAACTGATGCCGCTTGACATTAAGTTTGCATCATAAGATGGAGTACTGACTAACGCTAATAAACTTCCGTCTATGGGATTCATAAACACAGCAGATCCACTTTGATCCGTTAATTGGTCATATGCAGCTTGTTGTATTTCAGCATTGATCGTTAATGTGATGTCTTCCCCATTTTGTACTTCTGTTTCTTGTAGGACCATTTTCAGCTCACCATCATCTGTCAATATCTCAATGCGTCCGCCTTTTTGTCCTCTTAATCTTTCATCATAAGTCGCTTCTAGTCCAGATTTACCAATAACATCTCCAGTTCTTAAGGTTGGATCTTTTTCGATATCTTCAGCGGAAACTTCTCCAACATACCCAATCAAATGAGCTGCTGCTTCATTTAAAGGATAAGTACGTGCCGTTACTTCTTGATAAACCACACCAGTAACTTGCGGCAATTCAGCATCTTGAGGCATTCCTTTAAAAGGAACAAAGCTATCTGGCGTTACCCACCCTTGATCTAATAAACTTTCTAATTCTTCCACTGTAACATCGTATGTTTCAGCAATTTTTTCTAAATTTGTTGTCTGTTGATCGCCTTCACCTAAAGCAGAAGGTTGCATTCCAGCTTGCCAAGAAGTGCCTTCTGTTGCAAGCGGTGAGCCGTTTTTATCTAAAATATCGCCTCTTTCACCTACAGTTGTTGTAAGGGAAACTTTATCTGTTGGTTCCATATCTGGAAATATAAGGTGTGTGTTCCAGTCTACTTTGTAGCCATCATCAGTTTTAGAAAGTGTCGTTTCGTATTTTTTTTCGTCTAAAGTTCCTAACGCTGTCTCCATATTCACCGTGTAAGAGAGGTCATAGTGATCAGCGCCCTCATCTTGTGTGACTGTTATATCATCTGATGCGTTTAATTCTGCAGCTCCTACGCCGCCATAAACTGTCTCATAACGCTCTGCCATAGATTCTTTTGTGTAGTCAATAGCTGTAAGCGATTCTTCAGAAACCAATTGGCTCATAGCTGTATAGTCTTGTTCTTCTAAAGCTGTAATAAACGAATCAGCCACTTCCATAGCTGCTTTTTCATCTCTTGCTTCAGCCCAAATTGAATAGCCTATGATTCCTACACCGATTAGGGCAAGAACAGCAACAATTATTGCAATTAAAAGCCACAATGGACGCTTTTTCTCACTCTTTTTCCTTGTATTTTTCATTTTAGCACCTGCTTTTTAATTATTATTTTTTCTCTTCTAAGTCTTGTCGTTCTTCATACTTGGTTTCTTCTTGACCGCGGTATTTTTTCATTAATTCACTGAATAATTTTCCGTTACTTGGTGGTGTATAAGTAATCGCATTGGCACCAGCAGCGATTGTTTCCTTAATGCTTTCTTCTGTTGGCCCACCGGTTGCAATGATCGGAACTTTCGGAAATTCTTTGCGTATCTCACGCACAATATGAGCTGTTCGTGCAGCTCCACTGACATTCAAAATATCTGCTCCAGCATCCAGTTTTTCTTGAATATCTGTGTATTCTGAAACGATAGTTGATATGATTGGCACATCGACCATCGTATCAACCACACGAATTGTTTCTTTTGGTGTAGGTGAGTTTAATACAACTCCAATACAACCATGTGATTCAGCAAATAAAGCAATGTTAGCTGAACGATGTCCATTCGTAATACCTCCGCCAACTCCCGCAATAACTGGCATACTGGCTACAGTAGTGATCCCTTGAATGATCGCTGGATGAGGTGAAAATGGATAGACAGCAATAACAGCATCCGCATCGTTATTCATAATAATCGCAATATCGGTTGTAAAAATAAGTGATCGAAATCGTTTGCCATTTATAATAATACCGCTGGCCGTATCGATTATTTCCGGGACGGAGACATAATGCTTTCTTAAATCAGTCGTAATGCTTGGAGAACCTTTTTTCTCTTCCATATTTTCACCTCTTCATTTAATTGTACATCATTCATTTTAACGAATGTTTCCTGCAAATGCTATCGTTCTGCAAAAAAATAAAGCGATTTCTTTTAATTAAAGTAAAAGGCTGGGACAAAAGTCCTAGCCTCCTCTTTTTATACGAATATTCATTCTAAAACGTGCTCCGAGAAGCAGATCCGACGTCCACTTCGCGAACAATGCTCGATGGTCTATGACCATACTGCGCTTATTCGTTCCAGTGATTCGGGTCTAAACGCTTTTTGTCTCACTCTCTCATTTTGTCTATCGAATTGACGCATACTTTAGAAAGCTTTAAATTCGTTTTTATTCTTCACGGTTTAATCATATTGATCTAATTGGTATTGTTCGATCAATCGAATCAATTTCCCAGGATAATCTGGATCTGTTGCATAGCCGCTTTCTTGTAAAGCATATGCAGCTTCTTTGTAATCATTGGCTGTTAAAACTTTAGCGTACTGGTTTTCATTCCAAGTCGTTCCTTTCGCAAACAATTCAGAATGGTCTTCCATAGATTCTTGCCAAGAGGCGTATTTTCTAAAGTCTGCTTTAACTTCGATCCATTCCCCATCAACAAATTCTTTGGTCGTCATCGTAACAGTCGGCTCTGTTCCGCCGCCTTTGATGCCGTAATAGTTGTTGTTTTTTATTGACAGCTCACTAGTGCCCCAATCTGATTCGAGTATTGCTTGAGCAATACTGATACTAGGTAAGATACCATATTTATCTTGCAGCACTTTTGCATAATCGGCAATTTGGACAATAAATTCTTGTTCTTCTAATGGTTCATATTGAGTCACTTGATCTTCCGTTATCTCTTGCGCTAAGAAATAAAGCGTTCCAAGAAAGATAAATACAAAACTAAATAGCACAATCATGACATAACTAGGCGTTATTCTTCTGTTCAGCTTTTTCTTTTTGTATTTCTTTTTTGATTGATTCTTAAGTGGCACATTTTTCTTCCTCTCATAAAAAAACCAAATTATTTTCCTGCTTCTTTCAGCAAAGCAATATACTCTTCTAAAGCTAAATCATATTTTTTCATATAGGCTGCATTTTCTTTTCCAACATACCGAAAATGCCATGACTCATATTCAATACCCGTCTCCGCTTCTTTTCCTTTAGGGAATCGAAGAACAAATCCGTAATCTGCAGCATGCTCAACTAACCAGTGCTGAGATTCTTGTACATCAAATTCGGCTATTAGTCCTTTTCCGGAATTTAACCATTCAGTGTCCATGACATCAATCGCAAGACCAGTGTGGTGTTCGCTTCCGCCTGGAATAGCAATATAATCTTCTGTCAATTTTACGGCCTCTTCTTGAGAGTGTCCTTCATCAATATACTTTTGAATACTATTGTTGTAATTTGTTGTTTGCAATTCAACAGAACGATATGTGGATACCGCAATAATTTCGTGACCATCTTTTTTCCCAGCTTCAGTCAACGCAGTATAATCCTCAATAATTCGTTCGTCAACTAGTAAAGGTGAAGCATTGGGTAAGACACTTAAAGGTCTTTCAATAGACTCATCTATTTTTGTCCAGTTATTGACCAATTCCAGGTTCCAATCATTTGTTGAAACATTTGGCAATTCATCTAACATTGCTTGATGTTCTGCTTCTTCTGCTAATTTTTCCTCTTCTTCTGGAGTTAAGGACTCTACTGAAGAACTAGAACTTGTGTCAGAAGCTTTGCTGGATGTACTAGACTGGAAAATTGATTCGGGATTGAATTGTTCACACCCTCCTAATATACCAGATGCTATCAGTAGTAGTGCTATTTTTTTTTTCATTTTTTAAAGACTCCATTCTTAATTTGCATTGCATGTAAAGGTAGCTGTCCTTTAAGATAGTGTACTTTTACTTTTACTCCTTTATAATAACATTAATACACTATAATTTTAATAGGAAATCGACTTTTGGAGGTTTAGAAATGAAAAAGGAAACACTAACCGATCAACTTTACAAAGTGTCTCAAGGGATCGCTGCAGCAGTTGTCGTAACACTTGGTATTGGTTTATTGATCCAGAGTATTGGCGATCTAGTAGGGTTTACAGTTCTAAGTGTTATTGGTGCAGTTACAAAAACACTGTTGATTCCAGGTTTAGGAATTGGAATCAGTTATTACTTAAAGACAGACATTTTAACTATGCTGAGTGCGACTGCAGCGGGCGTCATTGGTGGTCGTGCTTATACTTTTTCAGAAGGTGTACTTTCTTTAAAAAGTGGTGAGCCCGTGGGAGCTTTAGTTGCTATTGGAATCGCAATTTTTGTTGGCAAATTTTTATTTAATAAAACACGATTCAATATGGTCCTTGTTCCATTTGCCAGTATATTGATCAGTGGATTAGCAGGTTATGCCTTATCTGCTCCTATTGCCTTTATCTTAAATGAGGTTTCTTTGTTGATCACTTCCTCTGTTGCTGGCTTCCCACTTCTATCTTCAATGATTTTAGGATTAGGATTTGGCATGCTGATTTTATCGCCAGCTTCATCAGCTGCTATTGCTCTTGCTTTACAATTAGATGGATCTGCTGGAGCTGCTGCGTTGATCGGATGCAGTGTCCAATTCACAGTATTTGCATTCCTTAGTCTTAAAGACAATGATGCTGGAACTTTTTTAGGCCAATTGATCATTACGCCTAAACTTCAAACAGGAAACATTATTCGACAACCTAAGCTTGCGTTATTTCCACTCTTATTAGGAGCTCTTTTAGCTCCTATAGGGGTCTTAGTTTTCAACTTAGAGGCTTCAGCTGAAATCGCAGGCATGGGATTGTGTGCCTTTGTTTCAATTTTCGGATTGGCATCTTCTCAAGGAATGACTGCTACTTTAGCTTATCTGTTTATCGTCATTGTGTTGCCAGCTCTGTTAAGTCTTTTATTCAAGCCTTTTTTGATCAAATTAAAGCTTCTCAAACCCGGTGATTTAAAAATCACCATATAAACTAAGAACAGAAAAATTAGCCTAGATCAGAATTTCAGCAACAAAAAAACGTTCATTTGCGAAAAATGAACGTTTTTTTGGTTGTATAGTAGATTTCCTGGCTAAACTGTCTTTATTTTTTTACTTGAGGTTAAAATAGCACCCATCATGACGAAAAAGTGAAGCAAGAAAAAGTATTCACTCTTACATGAACGATCGAAAAAAAATGAAAGACTAAACTAACCGTTTTTTTACGGAGCTAAACGGAACATTACGTATCCTGTATATTTTGATTAAACCATTCTAACAAGTTTAGCTTGTCTGTTTTAATTTGTTGCTGGATGACTCCTGGCAAGCGCAATTCAATAATATCTTTGTAGCTCCAAAAGTCATAACCAATTTCAATTCTAAGAATCGTCGTATTTTGTTTTCGATGATGCTCAGTTAATTGATCTTCATTTTCTCTTTTGAATTCTAGTTTAGCCATACCACTGTTTACCCAAGTTTGTGCAACATGAAATTTAATGGCTAGATATTCATTAACGGGATTAGCTTTAACTTCTGGAAAAAATGTAGCATTTCGACAAACTTTTTGGACTAACATCCATTCATACTCGGTAAATAAACGCGAAATCTTATTCATATTTTCAGGTTTTAACCCTTGATTGCCTTTCTTCCAGCGATCCCAACTTTGTGGTGAAATCCCTAATTGGGAGGTGTAAAAAGCTTTTTCGCTGACAAACTGTTCTTTGATGGCTCTTAAAACAATTTCTACTAATGATTCGTGCATATCCATCATTCTCCTTTCAATAATAAATAAATTCGAATAAGTGCTACTTTCATTTTACACCTACTACGTTAACTTTCAAATTTAACGCTTTCATTTCCTGAAAAAAGAACATTCATCCATTCTTCTTTCACTAATTTGTTTTTCAATGGTAAAATACAATTGACAGCGTTTAAATATCAATTAGGAGGTTTTTTATGAAAAAATTAAATTGGGGTATTTTAGGTTTAGGCCAAATTGCGAATGAATTTGCAGAGGTATTTGATGTGGAGAATGCCGTTCTTTATGCGGCTGGTTCACGGAATGACGAAAAAGCAGCTGAATTTGCTGGGAAATATGGAATTGAAAAATCGTATGGTTCTTACGATGCACTATTAGCTGATCCAGCTATCGATGTGGTATACATTGCTACACCACATAGCCACCATGCTGATTTGATCATACAAAGTTTAGAACAAGGAAAGCATGTTTTATCAGAAAAAGCGATCACTATGAATAATGATCAGTTAACTCAAGCAATGACATTAGCAAAAGAAAAAAAGCTAGTCTTAGCTGAAGCTATGGTTATTTACCATATGCCGCTTTATCGCAAGCTAAAAGAAATTTCTCAAAATGGTTCTCTTGGCAAATTAAAAATGATTCAAGTCTCTTTTGGAAGCTTAAAAGAAGAAGATCCAACCAACCGCTTTTTCAATAAAGATTTAGCTGGAGGAGCCTTATTGGATATAGGAATTTATGCTTTATCCTTTGCTCGCTTTTTCTTAACAAGTCAACCACATGAAGTTTTAACAACTATGAATTTTTACGAAACAGGTGTTGATGAACAATCAGGAATTTTATTAAAAAATGATCAAAATGAAATTGCATCAATTTCGCTTACCTTTAGAGCTAAGATGCCAAAATTGGGCATTGTGGCATTCGAAAATGGTTTTATTACGGTTAATGATTTCCCACGAGCAGATAAAGCAATCCTAACCAAACCTGACGGATCTGTAGAAACCATTGAAGCAGGCGATATTAACCAAGCTATGAATTATGAAATAGCGGATATAACCAATATGATCTTATCCGATAGTTCTGATGCTTCACTTGCTCTTACTCATGATGTCATGGAGATCATGGATACTTTAAGAAAAGATTGGGGTCTGCATTACGACTTTGAATAATCCTTATTTTAACCTTTACACAAAAAAAGCTAATGATCTGTCCTGTTTGGACAGTGCCATTAGCTTTTTACTCTTCTCTTTATTAGTTAAACAGCCCTACGATAGCATTCCATATTTGACTAAAGAAATTGCCGACTTTGTCTACCAATCCACTATCTTCAGCTTGTTGCAAAGCGTCGCCAAACTTATCTTGAACTGTATTGGACAAGTTCTTCAACTGTTCTTTTACTTCAGCAGAATCAATTGCACTTGTTTGTTGGTATTTTTCAAATAAAGCCATCAATTGATCAATCTGATCTTGAGTAACTGCATTTTGTAAGTTGTTTTTTTCTAACGCTTCATTAATAATGCGTTCAACATCTTCTTTTGTAGCCAATTCACCTTGTTGCTCTTTTAAATCAGCTAAGCTTTGTTTGATTTCAATGATTGCTTGATCAAATTTTGCTGTATCAAATTCTTCGTTCCCAGCATTTTCTTGAGCAATCTCATTAGTTGTTTCTAATTCATCTTGCGCTACTTCCATACGCTCTTGATCTAATTCTTCGCCGTTCACGTCAAATGCTTTATAGATACCTGACAAAGCACTTTCGCCCGTTACTTTACTGATACTGGCTACTACGATTTTCACATCTTTGACCCCAGCGGTAATTGCTGCATTTGCGTACTGATCTTGCGTAATTTGACTAATATTTTCTGGAGTAACGATTTCAACATCTACTCCTTCTCCAGAATCTTGTTTTTGCACTAAAACAGAAGAAATCATACTAGAAGTATTGCCTGATCCATCACCCAAATAGTTGATCAAATCTTGTCCGGTTACACTTCCTGCAGCCACATTTTCAGGATTTTCAATTCCTAATAATTTTTCCGTTTCTGTTATTTGGCTTTCAGATAGTCCTCCACCATAGATAACAGTAGGTTTGCCCCATTTTTCATCCACTACCGTTGTGTCGATCCCATTTGTGGTTGCACTAGCAGATTGCGGCAAGACTGCTAAAGATGCTCCTATCAAACTCATTGCTGTTAAAGTAGTTATGCTTATTTTTTTGAATTGATTCATTTCCAAATCCTCCATTACAAGTTTTTTCTGACTTGTCTGTTTTATTTTTATTCTTTCTTAACTCCAGTATAGTATACCTGATTGTTTTTAAGAAATAACTAAGCCTTTAGACCTAAATAATGAAATAAAAAAAATGATTCAGGAGATTACCCTAAATCATTTCACAACCAACAAACTATGTGCAAGCATTACCCCTCCAAAGCAATTTTATGAAAGAATGTGAATAATTGCTGATCAAAAAATTGTAGGTTTATTTGCTCTGTGTAATTACTATGTACCTTTAGAATAGCAAACTCTTTTAAAGTTGTCCAAACAAACTTTAATACTTTCTTAATTTTTCCGAAAAAAGCTGTCTAATTGGTTTTTGTAAACGATCTTTTCCAAAATTGAATTTGTTGAAAAATAGCTTAACACTAGTCTTTTCATATCTATTCCAATTTGAAATCTAATTAGACAAATTTCTGTCACTTTTAAAAAATCGTTCAAAATAAACCGTATTCATTTTACCTGCAAACAATAATCAGTAACTATAAATTAGCAGACACTTATGTAAAAATATTGTTTCTTTACTGGAGAATAAATCACCACTTAGAAAGATAAACTACACCCAAAAAATTAGATCTGATTTTTGGGTGTAGTTTATTATTTATGAATGAGTTAAATCACTTTCTCACGATTAATCTGGCTTTTTTCCTTCTTTAAAAATAGCTGAACTTACAGTATAGCCACTTGTGGTCAGAATCTCTTTTACCGCTTTTAAATCTGGGCTATCCATTTGGATAATGATTTGAGTGAAATGGTTTTTTCTATATACAGCAATTTGATCGATACTCACTTGGGCTTCGGCTAAAATATTCGTGATATCTTCTAAAATCCCTGGGTGATCTTCTGGAATATCGATTACGATTCGACTACCTCTGTTGTTGTACCCCATAACATCAATAAAAGCACTAAAAATATCTTTATCAGTGATAATACCGACAATATTATTTTCTTCTTCCACTACAGGCAATACGCTAACTTCTTGATCACGCATGCGAGCTGCTGCTTCTTCCAACAAATCATCGGCATGAATAGTAACAACTTTTTTATGCATGATATCTCCAACTGTTGTCTTTGTGAGTAAGTAATTCATTTCATGAATGCTTAAACTGGTCGCTGTAGATGGAGAATTTTCTTGAATGATCTCTTGTGTGACTAACCCAACCATCCGTCCATCTCTCACTACTGGCAAACGGTGGAAGTCGTTTTCTTTCATGATATCCAATGCTTCTAACACTTTTGTTTTTTCTGTAACGGTCACTACATGTGATGTCATATAACTTTTTACATCCATTTCCTAACCTCCCAAATAAGCTTTCTGTACTTCATCACTTGCTAGTAATTCTTTTCCTGTACCTGTTTGAACAACTTTACCTGTTTCCAATACGTACCCGCGATTAGCAATTTCTAGAGCTACTTTTGCATTTTGTTCAATCAATAATACAGTCGTTCCTTGTGTGTTGATCATTTTAATGATGTTGAAAATTTCTTTGATAAATATAGGTGCTAATCCCATTGAAGGTTCATCCAATAGCAACAGCTTCGGTCTAGACATTAAGGCTCTTCCCATGGCGACCATTTGTTGTTCTCCACCAGATAACGTTGCTGTATCTTGCTTTTTTCGTTCTTCTAATATAGGAAAACGATCAAATACCATTTTCAAGTCTTTTTGGATCTCATTTTTATCTTTTCTTAGAAAAGCGCCCATTTCTAAATTCTCTATTACAGTCATCCCTTTGAAGACATGTCTGCCTTCAGGGACTTGAGAGATACCCAATTGGACGATTTTCCGCGTAGTATCTTTATGGATTGGACGATCTTTAAAGAGTATTTCACCCGATTTTGGACGATGCAAACCTGATATTGCTTTCAATACTGTTGATTTACCAGCACCATTAGCTCCAATAAGAGAAACGATCTCACCTTCGTTAACTTCAAAATTAATTTCCTTAGTCGCTTGAATAACACCATAATAAACGGATAAATCTTTTACTTTTAACATGTCTACTCACCACCTAAATAAGCTTTGATAACTGCTTCGTTATTTTTGATTTCCTCAGGTGATCCATGAGCAATCATTCTACCGTATTCTAATACATAAATACGTTCGCACACATCCATAACTAAAGACATGTCATGTTCAATCAATAAAATCGTAAGTTTAAAATCTTTATGGACTTGTCGAATTAACGAGGTCAAATTAGCTGTCTCTTGAGGATTCATCCCTGCTGCTGGTTCATCTAAAAACAAGATTTTTGGTTTAGTTGCCAATGCACGAACGATCTCTAGACGCCTTTGTTCCCCATAAGGCAAGTTTTTTGCTAATTCTTCTACTTTAGTTTCTAAATTAAACAGTTTTAAAAGTTCAATAGCTTCTTTGCGCATGCTTTCTTCTGCTGCATAATATTGTGGTGTTCTGAAGATACTCGCTATTGTGCCAACTTTATTTTTTTCATGCATCCCGATCAAGACATTTTCTAAAACCGTCAAATCTTTAAATAAGCGGATATTTTGAAATGTTCTTCCTAACCCCATGGCTGTGATGTTATACGTTTTTTGTTTAATTAAAGAAGTTTTTTCCCCGTCCACTTCCAGATCAATAACCCCTTCAGTCGGCTCATAGACTCCTGTCAGTAAGTTAAAAAGGGTTGTTTTGCCTGCTCCATTTGGTCCAATCAGTCCGACTAGTTCATTGTCTCCTAATTCCATATTGACCATTGATACAGCAGAAAGACCGCCGAAATTTTTAGTCAGCTGTTTTACTTCTAATAAACTCATTCTGCTTCCCCCTCTTTCACAGAACTTTTTTTGTTTTTGCGGTCTAATAATCCAGAGATGGTAAATTCTTTTGTTCCCAATAATCCGGAAGGTTTAAATACCATAATCGCAACTAGGGCAACTGAATAGATGATCATTCTCAACTGTCCAAAAGGCTGCAAATAAATATTTAAAATACCAAGTACGATAGCAGCCACTACACTCCCTGTCATACTTCCTAATCCGCCAAACACAACAATGATTAAAATATCAACAGATTTCATAAAGGTAAAATCGGATGGTCGGATAACGCTGAAATAAGAAGCGTGCAATCCGCCAGCTATTGCTGCAGATGCTGCCCCTAGAACAAAAGCGATGATTTTATATTTCGTCGTATTGATTCCCATAGATTCCGCTGCGATCTCATCTTCACGAATAGAAATCGTGGCTCTTCCTGGACTGCTTTTAATATAATTCATAATAACGATTAAAGAAATCACGATAAAAGCAAAGGTGATCTGCCAATTCGCTATAAAAGGAATCCCACTTAATCCAGCAGCTCCGTTTGTCAGGTCATTCATATTCAAAATGACAATACGAATAATTTCTGCAACACCTAAAGTGGCAATCGCTAGATAATCTCCTTTTAAACGCAGCGTAGGAATGCCCACTAATAAAGCAACCAAGCTGGCTATAATGATCCCTAATAAGATTCCACCAATAAGACCTAATACAGTCGGGTATTTGATACTGACAATACCAGTACAATAAGCCCCAATAGCCATAAAACCAGCATGCCCTAGTGAAAATTGTCCTGAAAAACCAATAATTAAATTTAAACCTGTAGCTAAAATCACATTGATCAAAATCGTCATCAAAGTGATTTCATAAAAAGCATTAATAATGCCTAAGCTTGTACCTAGTTGAATGAGAATATAAATGGCTGCAATAAAAATGAGCCAACCAAGATTTTTCTTATTAAATTGTTTCATTTTTATCACCTACACTTTCTCTTTTACATTTTTACCAAGCAATCCTGATGGTTTAAAGATAAGAATAACAATCAAAATCAAGTAAACTACGGCATCTTTTATCAGCGAACCGCCATATCCACTTACGAGTGTTTCAATGATACCAATTGTAAATCCTCCAAACATCGCTCCAGGTATAATACCTATTCCACCTAATACGGCAGCTATAAAGGCTTTCAACCCTGGAGCATATCCCATCATCGGTTCGATCGAGTTGTAATACAACCCGACTAAAACTCCTGCTGCGCCTGCTAATGAAGAACCCAATGCAAACGTAAATGAAATCACGTTATCGACATTGATACCCATCAAACGAGCTGCATCTGCATCCGTACTGACAGCTCGCATTGCTTTGCCCATTTTTGTTTTTTGAACAATAAGCTGTAAAGCTAACATGAGGATAATTGTTGTAGCAAAAATCAGAATCTGTGTTTGACTAACTTGTAATCCCATAAATTCATATATTTTATTTTTAATCACTTGCGGGAAAGCTCTTGTTTCTGAACCAACTAAATAAATCATGCCATTTTGCAATAAATAAGACATTCCAATAGCTGTAATCAAAGCAGCCACACGAGTAGCATTACGTAAAGGTTTGTAGGCAATTCTCTCAATTGCTACTCCCAAAACGGCACAAAAAACCATGGAGAGGATCAGTGCCGGTAAAAAACTGAGATGTAAAGAATTGATCGCTGTATACCCAACAAATGCTCCTACCATATAAATATCTCCATGAGCAAAGTTTATTAATTTAATAATGCCATATACCATGGTGTATCCTAATGCTATTAAGGCGTAAATACTTCCTAAAGAAAGTCCGTTAATCAATTGTTGTAAAAATGCTTCCATAATATGGCACCTCTTTTCATTTTTAAATACTAAAAGGTGCTAAGCAAAAACTCGCTTTGCACCTTTTAGTTTGATTCTTCATTAAGGAGTAACTTCTGTATTTCCTACTTCGACTCCATCTTGTAATTCAATCACTAAAGTTGATTTTACAGGATTGTGATCTTCATCAAATGAAAATGTACCTGTCACACCATCAAATTCAGCAATATCTTCCAATGCTTTAGTGATTGCTTCTGTAGATGCTTCTCCAGATTCTTCAATCGCTTGAGCTACTAGATAAACAGTATCATAGGCAAGAGCTGCAAACATGTCTGGTTCAACATCGTACTCTTCTTTATAAGCTGCAATAAAATCTGTTACTTGAGAGTCATCACTATTTGGTGAATAATGTGCTGAGTAATAAACGTTATCGACATTATCTACTCCAGCTAATTCAAGCAATGCTTGGTTCCCAAAACCATCTGCACCTAAGATAGGTTGCGTAATTCCCATTTCACGAGCTTGCTTGATGATCAACCCTGCTTGGTTGTAGTAACCCGGCAAGTAAATGAATTCAAAATCAAGATCCTTGATACGCGTTAAGATTGCATTGAAATCTGTATCATCAGCAGTGAAGTTTTCTTCCGCAACGATTTCCCCTTCAAAAGCTCCTTTAAAGGCTTTAGTTAGTCCTAATGCATAATCACTTGAGCTATCTCCAATGATTACCGCTTTTTCAGCATCTAATTCGTTTGTTGCAAATTCTGCTAAGGCAATTCCTTGGAAAGAATCTTGGAATGATGTACGGAAAATATTTGGTTGTACGTTACCATTTTCATCAAGAGTTAAGCTGTCATCTGTCCCAGAAGGAGTAACCAGACTTACACCAGCTCTTGTTACTGCAGGAGTCGAAGCCTTAACAGCACCAGTCGTTGCTGGTCCCACAATTACAGCTACTTCGTCTTGAGTTGCTAATTTCGTTGCTACACTAGCCGCCTCAGTAGTATCTGATTTTGTATCGTATTCAATTAGATCAATTTCTTTATCTAAGATCCCGCCATTTTCATTAATCTCTTTAACTGCTAAATTCACTGCATTTGCTTCAGCAGTTCCATAGGCTGAAACCTCACCTGTTTTTTCAAACATTGATCCAATTTTGATTTTATCTGTATCACTTCCGCTTCCAGTAGCGCTACACGCCGTAGCCAATAATGAAAGAGCTGCAATCCCCATTACTAATCTTTTTTTCATTTTCTTTTCCCCCAATTTACGCCCTTGCGTTAGTTTTATTAAGTTCATGATGTTTATCTGTTTATTAAAATACGATAACAAAACAATTTGTTAGTAATTAGTATAGAATATTCTGAATATTTAATCAATAAAAACTTTACTAATTTTAAAGATGACATTTCTTATTGCATTCTGACGTTACAAACTATGAGCTATTCTTTGTTATTGCCTCTACCTGTATATGAAAAAAGGACACCAAAAGATTTCTCTTTTAGCGTCCCTACTTGTATTTTGAATTATATATATCTAGTGAACATCGATGAGTTTAGAAAAATATTGATGAATTCAATCATTCTATTGTTGTTCAAAAAAATCTTTTTTGATTTGGATAAATCGAGTAAAATCATTTAAGAGTACAAATAAAGCAGCTCTATTTTCAAATTCTTCTCGAGTCTTTGGCAATGCACTGTCTCTAAAATCTGATAACAATGAAGTAATATCTTTCGTTAAGTCTATCACTGGATTACTTTCATGCAATTGTTCTGCAGTCTGTTGAAATAATCTCGCTAAAATTTGGTTTTGTTTGGTTGGTAAAGAACAGACACTTAAATCGACAGACATTTCTGCCAATACTTTTACTTGTTGTTGCCGCATATCAAAATAGTGAATCATATAGTCACTTGTTTGGCTGAGCAATTGATTATTCGCTTCCATATAAGCCATTTTTTCTGCTTTTATTAACTCCTTAGAAAGTTCTTTGAGTAAAAGTTCTACTTTTTCATTTGACTGTCCTTTGCTCAATACTAAAGAAAAATTCAATAGAACAAGTTTCATTTTTTCTTCAATTTCATCTTTCAGATGTATGAGTTGAGATTCTTTTGAAGGCATATATAAATTAAAAATAATTGCAATTCCTGCTCCTATCACCATTAATAAAAATTCATTTGTAATCCAACTAATAGAGGTACTTTGCTCTAATAATAAATGAGAAACCAATACCGAACACGGTGCGATGCCTACTTCTACTTTTAATTTATACGCCAAAGGAATGTAGGTGAGAAGGTACACGCCAAATACGATCGTATTAAATCCAATTAATTGAAAAAGTATGGTTGCCACACCTAAAGCTAAAATCGTAGAACCCACTCTTTGCAAAGCTGTTGTCACTGAAGATTTTTTTGTATCCAACACACTTAAAATGGCAATAACCCCAGCAGAAACACTATATTCCAAATTCAAGGCTTGAGCTAACAAGATAGCAATAGTTGTTGCGAAAGCAATTTTTACTGCTCTTAAAGAAATTGACATGCGTACACTCCTTTATTGTGAAATTCACTTTAATCTTACTCTACTTCTATAGAAACTAAAAATTTTTCTTTGCTTTCTCTTTGCTAACCCCTATTATTGATAGTATATCATGTACGTCAGAAACCACATGCTACTTATAGAAAGTGATGAATACAAATGAAAATTGGAAATTACCGAATCGGCATGCGAACATTAAAAACAGGAATAGCCGTTGGACTATGCATTCTTTTATTTCATATTCTTGATAGAGAACTGCCAATGATTGCCGCATTGGCAGCTGTTTTTGGTTTACGAGAAGATTGGCAGACAAGCTTGAAGTTTGGAAAAACTAGAATTCTTGGAAATTCAATTGGTGCTATTTTCGCTGCTATGTTAGTAGTGATTCAACAATTCGCCGGTTGGCCTTTTTGGATAGAGTTAATTGGCGTCCCACTTGGGGTCATTCTTATTATTATTTTTTGTGATCTCACAAATTACAATGCAGGAATTATAGGAGCAAACGCTGCTTTTCTAATTATTTACTTCACCATACCAATGGATGAAACTGTCATTTATGCATTGGCGCGAGTTCTTGATACTTTTATTGGAACGTTTATTGCTATCTTAGTCAATCGACTGATACCTGGCGGGCCAAAACCAACCGATAAGCTGCAGCCCTAGTGCTTAGAGCTAATAGAAAGAAAATAGGATTGAGACAGTTTGTCTCGATCCTATTTCCCTTTTAATCTCTGCTAAAGATCAATGTTTTACTCACATATTTATGATTAGAATAACATTTTTTAAGTTTATCTTTCTAAGTCAATCCAATAACGTTGATCAATAGTGCCATCTTCATTCATTAATTCATTTTCAAGAATACCCCCATTATTAATTATACTTTTTGCTGATCCTACATTATCTTTATAACAGACCATAAGAACTCTTTTAATAGACATTTTTTTGCATTCTTCTAATGCTAAACTGATTATTTTTGTAGCATAACCTTTTCTTCTCTCCGATGGTCTAATTCCATCGCCTATATGTCCACCATTTTTAAGCAGTTCTTCATTCAGCCAATGTCTGATATTTACAGCTCCTACAATAATTTCACGTTCATCATCATATGCCCATAATGTAGTTGCTGGTACACCACCGTATAAGCAACCTTTTTTTTCTTCCTCAAATTCCTTCAAATAATCATCAAAATTTCTATAATCTAATCTTCGTATACTGTAAGGTACAATTTTTTCGTTCACACTATACCATTCATTCATCATTTCTTTATATGGCTTCTCATATTTTTTATCTGGTTTAATTAACCTTAACATACTACTACCACCTTTCGGAAAAAGAAATAAAACGTGTACAAAATCTATCTAAAATGGACAAACTATCCTTTAAAAGCAATAATTTGTCCATTTGTGTGTCTACCGGGGTCGCTCCGCATCCTGTTTTTAATCTACTGATTTTAGGGCTTCGATCATGTCGACTTCCTTGAGTTTGTAATGCATGGCGATCATGACGATTCCTGAAAACACGAGAGTAATGATCCCTGAGTAAAGGTAGCTTAACGGTTGGATAGTTGGGCTGAACATTAATTGATCCATTTCTGCTGTACCTAGTACAAAACTATGAAGCAGAACGCCTAATAATGAACCTACTACGATTCCCATTAAAGTAAGGATAATATTTTCGCGATAAATGTACATGGTTACTTCTTTATCGAAAAAGCCTAGTACCTTGATAGTGGATAATTCTCTTATACGTTCAGAGACGTTGATATTGGTCAAGTTGTACAATACCACAAAGGCTAATAGACCAGCTGAAACAATCAGCACCAAGGTAACAATGCCTAAGCTTCCCATTGTCTCTTCAAATGACTCACTAACATCACTGACAAAGTTGACGGATAAGACACTTGGCTGTTCTGTTAAAGTAGTTCCTAAAGTTTCTTCATCTACTTTTTCACTGCCATAGTTCACCAGTTCTGTTGTATACTCTGGTGCCTTGCCAAATGTTGTTTCATAATACTCTTTCGTCATATAGACATAATGACCGGTATAATTTTCAACAACTTCGTTTATTTTTACTTCTGCTTGTTTATTGTCTGAATCGGTTAAAGTCAAGGTATCACCTTTTTCTACACCGAGCAGCTCTGCAAGTTTTTCATTAATAATCGTTCCTTCTTCAGGAAGTGAATAAGTTTCTCCAGAGGTACGATCATTTAATAAAACATAATCCTCAAAGTTTTCGGTTGTTTCAGGAGCAAATACTGTCACATCTTGTGTATTGACGTCTTCTGCATCAATAGTGAAATTTTCTTGATTGACTTTTAATGACTCACTAATGCCTGTTTGTTTGGCTAATTCTTCATCGTAATCAGCTTTTTCAGAATCACTTGCATCTGTATTTAATGCAACGATAGCGTCATATTTCATGACTTTGCCATACTGAAGACTGGATACATCTGAAATAGAATCCGATATTCCAAATCCAGTTAAAATCAATGCCGTACAACCTGCGACACCAAGAACCGTCATTAGCATACGCTGTTTATAACGGAAAAGATTTCGTGCAGTTACTTTTTGAATAAATCCAAAGCGATTCCAAATAAACGGCATACGTTCTAATAAAATACGTTTCCCTATTTTAGGAGACTTTGGACGCATCAATGTAGCTGGTGTACTTTGTAAAGCTACTCGGACTGCAAGATAAGCTGACATTACCGTACAAAGCAACGCAACGATAAAGGAGATCGCTCCATAACTGAAGTAATGCGTTATCCGAACGGATGGTAAATTATACATTGACCCATAAGCATTAAATATGACTTGTGGAAACAATTGATACCCGATAATCAATCCTATAATCGTTCCTAAAATACTGGCTACTGAAGCATAGACTAAAAACTTCTTAGAGATATCCCAATTTGAATACCCTAAAGCTTTTAACGTCCCAATTTGCAATCGTTCTTCTTCTACCATACGAGTCATTGTTGTTAAACTGACTAAAGCTGCAATAAGGAAAAAGAATACGGGAAACACTTGTGCAATAGCCGAAATACGTTCTGCATTATCGCTGAACTCGCCATATCCTGGATTCGTTGAACGGTCGAGCACGTAATATTCGGGCATTTCCAAGCCTTCAAGTTCTTGTTTAGCATCAGCAAGATCTGCTTCGCCATCTGCTATTTTTTTCTCAGCATTAGCAGATTCTGTTTCAAATTCAGCCAAACCTTCTTCATAATCAGCTTGACCTGTTTCTAGTTCTTCAAGAGCTGCAGCTAATTCTGCTTCTCCATTGGCTTTTTCTTGATTCAATTCTTCTTGGCCTTCAACTAGTTGCGCTTCACCATTTGCAAGAGTAGTTTTTGCAGCTTCAATATCAGCTAGACCTTGATTGACTCTTTCTTCATTAGCTGCTATCTCAGCTTCTGCCGCACTCATTTGTGCTCTTGTTTCTTCAAAAGTTGCAGTTATACCATCTAAAGCAGCTGAAACCGTACTGCTTGGAACCACTCCAGCAAAGTAACCTGTAAAAGCTTCTCCAAGTGAAGAATCAATAGCTGTTGCTGCCTGAGTGATACTTGTTTGAGTTTCAACAGGAACACTTTCAACTGGAACAGCTAAGATGACTCTGGCATTTTCAACAAATGTTTCTCCATTAGCTAAATTTTGGTCAGCAGTTGCTTTTTGTGCTTCAAAATTATTTCGAGCATCAATGAGCTGAGTTTGAGCTGTTTGTAGATCTGCTTCATTTGCAGCTACTTCAGCTTTTCCATTTTCTAGTTCTTGACGTTTTTGATCGATTGTAGCTTGAGCGTCGGTTGTTTTGGACTCTAAAGTGGCCATTCCTTCATTGTAATCTGCCCATCCTTGATCCAAGGTAGTTTTAGCATCCTCTAACTCTTTTTGACCGTCTGCCAATTGTTGCTTGGCATCATCAATTTCAGCTTGTCCGTCGTCGATCTCAGTTTGAGCTTCTGAACGAATTTCAGCTAATCGTTCTTCTGGTCTTTGTTCAACTACTTTTTCGATTTGATCCATTTGCTTCTCAACGGCATCTTCATACTCTGAAGAATAGGAAACAAGTGAATCGTTCTTTTCAAAAGATAAATAGGCTTCTGTATAAAATTCTGAGTTGAAATCTTCTTGAGGAATCACTGCAAAACCGTCTAAAGTTCCTTTGCCCACCGTGCTCGTTCCTCTTGCAGAGTTTTCAATGAATTGCGGACTGTTCACAAAACCAACGACTTCATAGGTTGTCGTAGCAAAGGAATCGTTCAAATCGGTTTCTTCATCTTCTGAAGAAAGAGTAATTGTATCACCAATTTTGTAAGCTTCGGTCATACTACTGTTATTGTCTAAAGCAATTTCGCCAGACTTTTCCGGTAACCGTCCTGATGCCACAACATAGTTGTTTTGTTTAGCAGCTTCATCTGAAGAATAAGCCATTAATTTTGTGACCAAACTACTATCCTCAAAAATAACATCTTGGCTGTAACTCATGGTTACATCAGCGCCTTCAATGCTCTCCAATAATTTTTTATCATCATCATTAAGCCCATAGGTAGATATTACTTTTGTATCCATTAGTTTTGTTTCCTTGTAATAGTGGTCTGCGGTATCAATCATATCCGGCCCAGTTGCTTTAATTCCGGCAAAAAAAGCTACTCCTAATGTAATTATGGCAAAGATAGACAAAAAACGTGCTTTTGATTGCCCTATCTCTTTGAAAATGTCTTTCCATAGTGCTTTCTTTTTCACCTTTTTTCACCTCTTACCATTCGATATCTGCTACAGACATAGGTTTGTCATTCATTGTCACCTTGCGTACTTTTGCATTGTTTATTTCAATCATTCGATCAGCCATCGGTGCAATTGCTTTGTTATGTGTAATGACAATAACGGTTGTGCCCGTATTTTTACATGTATCTTGCAATAATTTTAATACTTGTTTCCCAGTCTCATAGTCTAAAGCTCCAGTGGGCTCATCACATAAAAGAAGTTTGGGCTGTTTGGCTAAAGCTCTAGCAATTGCTACCCGTTGTTGTTCTCCTCCAGATAGTTGTGCTGGAAAATTATCTAACCGATCACCTAATCCAACATCTTTTAAAACTTGTTGAGCATCTAAAGCTTTGCTGGAAATTTCAGCTGCTAATTCTACATTTTCTGTAGCCGTTAAATTGGGTACTAAATTATAGAATTGAAAAACAAAACCAACATCATCGCGGCGGTACTGCGTGAGTTGTTTTGTATTAAACTTAGCAATATCTGTTCCATCAACCAGTATCTGACCTTCATCTGCTGAATCCATTCCACCTAAAATATTTAGAACTGTGGATTTTCCTGCACCACTTGGTCCAACGATCACTGCAAATTCACCTTGTTCAATCTCAAAAGAGATGCCGTCATTTGCGGCAATCATGGTTTCACCCATTTTGTATCGTTTGAATTCATTTTTTATCTCTACAAAAGACATGTTTGCACCTTCATTCCCTTAAAATAGTTCTTTACAAGTGTAACATAAAGTAAGTAAAAAGCATTTATAGTGAATACTCAATTCATATGATTTTACAGCAATTAAGTAAAAATTACTAGAATAAAAGCTAGGAGGTTGCTCCTAGCTTTTAACTTACTTATTCAATTCACTGTTCTTATATCCATAAGAAAGATAAACAAGTATCCCTAAAACTAACCAGATAACGAATGCTATCCATACGGATAATGAAAGTTGTATCATAAGGTACAAACAAACGACAATCGAAACTATCGGGAAAATAGGTACAAAAGGTACCTTAAATTCGCCTTCTGTTGGTTCACCAAAATCTTTGCGCAATTTAATGATCCCTAAAGCAATAATTACAAATATCATTAGGGTTACGATATTCGTTAATTCTGCTAACTTATTGAGCGGCACTATTCCTGCTAAAACAGCTGAAACCACACCAACTATTTGAGTTGCAAATTTAGGACCTTTTGTCTTTGTATCAACTTGACTCAATTTCTTTGGCAGTAAACCGTCTCTTCCAATTGCATAAATTAAACGTCCTAATCCATATGTCATTGAAATCAATACGGTTAATAAAGTTACTATTGCTCCTACAGAGATGATACCGGCAATGAAATCTTGCCCAATAAAACGGATGGCAAAAGCAACAGGATCTTTCACATTCAGCTGTGCATATGGGACTATACCTGTCAGTACTAAAGTCACTGCGATATACAAAACTGTTGCAATACCAAGCGAACCGATGATCCCTCTTGGAACATCTCTACGTGGGTTCTTCGTTTCTTCTGCAGCTGTACTGACTGCGTCAAATCCTAAGAAAGCGAAAAATACAACAGCCGCTCCCGAAGCTACTCCTTTTAAGCCAAATGGTGCAAAAGGTGTCCAGTTTTCTGGTTTCACATAGAAAACACCAACCACCATAAATAAAGCAATCAAAGCAAATTTCACGATGACCATAATGTTATTTAAGCGTAAAGCTTTTTTCGCTCCTTGTATCACGATGTACGTCACCACGAATGTAATCAATATGGCAATTAAATCAATATACGTACCAGCCTCTGCATTATATGAAGAACGTAACGCAATGGGCAATCCAAGACCAATACCATCTAAAAAGCCATTCATATACCCCGACCAGCCTGAAGCTACTGAAGCATTTGCCAGTAGGTATTCACAAATCATCAGCCACCCGACTAGCCAGCCAAGTAATTCGCCAAAAACAGTATAGGCGTAAGAGTAAGCTCCGCCTGAAACGGGAATGCGAGAAGCAAATTCTGCATAACATAAAGCGGATAAAATACATGAAAAAGCCGCAATAACAAAAGATAAAATCAAAGCCGGCCCAGCAGTTACTGCAGCAGCTGTTCCTGTGATCACAAAAATCCCTGTCCCGACGATTGCACCTAGACCTAATAAAATTAGATCCATGGTTTTTAACTCTCTTTTTAAATTAGATGGTTTTTCACTTGTTTCTAAAGGCTTCTTTCTAAAATAATTCATTTACTACCATCCTATTCATTCATCGAATTTACTTATGATTTAACATAGCCTAATAAAACACCACCAACGATAACTAAAATACATCCTAGTAAGATATAACGGAATTCTCGTTTTGTTTTAGTTTCTCCTAAGAACCAGATGCTACCTAAAGTAGAAATAATGATTCCTGTTTGAGAAAGAGAGAAACTGATTGCTAATCCGATTTTTTCCATTGAAATCAGCATAAAGATATTTCCCAGTGCCCATAACAACCCAGTTAATAAATTACGGAGTGTGTATTTGCTCTTTATGTCTTGTTTTACTGAGAATAAAAGTGAACCGATCAGCATACCTACTGCTTGAGGTAAAATAACCGCTATGGCATCTACTCCAGCCGCATTTATCGTAATTGTATACAATCCATATCCTAGAGTAGAAAAAAGCAAAGCTCTTGCTCCAGATTTTTTTTGGCCATTGGAGTCGTCTGTTTTTTCTTTAGTATCCGATACGGTCGTAAAGGTTACACCAAAAATCAAAACAATAATAGCAATAATTCCTAAAATAATGTCTCTTGTACTTGTCCATTCTCTAAACAAAAGTACGCCGGCAAGTGTATTTACAATTAATTGTAATCCTGTTGAGATAGGGAGCGTATTTGATACCCCTATAAACTTCATGCTTTGGAACTGTTGCATTTGACCTAGCGACCACAAAGCTCCTGATAACAATCCAACTAAAACAATTTTCATATCAATTGTTGGCTGATAAACAAAATAAGCACCTATTGCAAAAAGAACTGCCCCAGCTGACATTCCTACTGTTTGTTGGTACGAGTTTCCACCTAATTTATTGCTCACTAATCCAATGCTGCCCCAAGCTATGGCAGGTATTAGTGCAATTAAAATTTCCATATTTTCCATCTTCCTCTTCAGTTTATTTCACCACATTCTACATCATAACAGCTACGACACTATCTTAACAAGAAAAGTTCTTACAACTTTAAAACAGTTTACAGGTTTATGGAAGAAACTGCTAGAATATGATAAAGTAAGGAAAGAAAATTTGAACGTTTACGATCAATAGAAATGAGGAAAATGAAAGAAATGGCAAAATATGATGTACTAGTAGTCGGCGGAGGAACCAGCGGCATGATGGCTGCGATCTCCGCTGCAGAACATGGCGCAACTGTAGCTGTAGTTGAAAAAAATAAAACACTTGGGCGCAAACTACTTGTAACTGGTGGTGGTCGATGCAATGTGACCAATAATCGTGACAAAGAAGAAATTATCGCACATATCCCTGGAAATGGACGCTTTTTATATAGTGCTTTCCACCAATACGATAATTACGATATTATGGACTTCTTCAGATCGAATGGTGTGGCGTTAAAAGAAGAAGATCATGGAAGAATGTTCCCTACAACTGATAAATCCAGAACTATTTTAGAAGCTTTAATCGCGATCATGGATCGTTTAGAAATCGCCATTTATACAGAAGCTCCTGTCGAAACCTTACTATTTGATGAAGGAAAAGTTACAGGAGTTGAATTAGAAGATGGACGTACTTTAACAGCAACTTGCGTCATTGTTTCAACGGGCGGTCGCGCTATGCCAAGAACGGGTTCAACTGGCGATGGCTACAAATGGGCTAAAAAAGCTGGGCATACCATCAAGCCTCTTTACCCTACCGAAGCTCCTGTTCTTTCTGATGAAGCCTTTATAAAAGACACAACTTTACAAGGTCTTTCATTGAGAGATGTTGCTCTAAGTGTTTTGAATAAAAAAAATAAAAAAGTGATTACCCACCAAATGGATATGATTTTTACTCACTTTGGCATCTCTGGTCCAGCTGTACTACGTTGTTCGATGTTTGTTCATCAAACGATGAAACGCGATAAAACAGATGAAGTCACTATGAGTTTAGATGCCCTTCCAAATGTATCAAAAGGTGAGTTGACCCAACAACTCCAAAAATTGATCAAAGATGATGGAGATAAAAGTACCAAAAATGCTTTAAAAGGTCTCGTTCCAGAACGGTATTTATTATTTGCACTGTCTAGAGCTGGTTTAGATGAAAATGCTCCATTAAAACAAGCTGCACCTGAAAAAGTAACTCAATTTATTGAATTCATCAAAGATTTTCGCTTTACTGCCAACGGTACTTTACCAATTGAAAAAGCTTTTGTTACTGGTGGTGGAATCAATACTAAAGAAGTGAATCCGAAAACAATGGAAAGTAAATTTACCAGCGGACTATTTTTTACAGGCGAAATATTGGACTACAATGGCTATACGGGCGGCTACAATATTACCGGTGCTTTTATAACTGGGCGTATTGCTGGAATGCATGCTGCTGAGATAGCTTTAACAAAGTAATGAGTTCTAACATGTGAAAGGATGTTTTTTGTGAAAAAGAAAATTGCGATTGATATGGATCAAGTTATTGTGGATATAGAAATTAGTTTTATCGAATTATTCAAAAAGGAATACAATCTCTCTTTTGATAGTGTTGAAGACTATTTAAAAGAGAATCCAAATTTTGATCTGGTTACGACCATTAAAGAACTTTATCCTTTAATTAATACGTATGCTTTTTTCAGAAATCCTCCAGTAATGAAAGACAGTCAGGCTGTCTTACGTGAATTAGCAGAAGATTATGATTTATATATTGCAACTGCTGCTATGGATGTGCCTAAAACGTTTACTGCAAAGTACGAATGGCTGCAAGAACATTTTGATTTTATAGATCCTCAGCATTTTATTTTTTGTGGCGATAAGAGCATCGTTCATACAGATTATTTGATTGATGATTCTATTCGTCAATTAGAACGTTTTTCTGGAACGGGCATTTTGTTTGTCAATTCATTAAACGAAACAGAGGATCGTTACATTCGTGCGAATAACTGGAAAGACATCCGCGATTACTTTTTATCGATTAAAGATTAACGGTACTTCAGTTTAGGATTCTTATCTAAAAACCAAGTATTTTCAATCGAAAAATACCTGGTTTTTTTGAATCATTTTACTTTCTCATTTTTAAATTAGAGAAATAGTCCTTGTCCTTTCTTACTGATGGATAGGTCTTAGTGTAAACTACTGCTATAGCCTGATTTTATTAGCCAAAAAGCATAGTATAATTTAACTAACTTAAATATGAAAGAAGGTTTTTTATCATGCAATTAACCATATCAGGTCTTTTTCTCCTCCCATTAGTTCTTTTAACGCTATTTTTCGTTATGAGGTCTGCTAAAGTGAAATCATTTACCGTGTATCAAAAAATCACAGTCCTTTCTTTTATTGCCTACATATTTTCCGTCATTTACTTAACTTTTTTTCCTTTTCAGATTCAAACAGGAATGTATGCAAATCAAACTCCCTGGTTGAGCCGAATCAATTTTGACCCCGTTCTTGATTTATCTGCTTTGCCCAACCTCTTGATGTTGGCTCCTTTATCCGTTTATTATTATTTATTTAAAAAAGAGTCAACTCTTTTTAAAGCCGTTGGTCTAGGATTCTGTATTAGTTTTGGTATTGAATTCTTCCAATTTTTAACTAATTACTTTTTAGGCGGCTGGCGTGGTGCTGATATCGCTGATATAGTAGTGAATACAATGGGAGCTGCTTTAGGATATCTACTGGTTAAAACACTATTTACTAATGAAACTTCTTCTTTATTTCAGAAGTTTAAACTCTATTCTTAAAAATATAACCCCCCTTACCGTCCCAAGAATATTGGAAGGTAAGGGGGGTTATTTTCTTAAGGGAATTCAACCATTAAAAAATCTTCTTAACGCTGGTATCTTAAAACCCGTATTCTTCATCTTTCTTTTTACGTATTTCCTCAAACGCGTCATTGATCGTAATTGTATCTTCAACCAACCGTTCAATTCGGAAAAGAATGTCTTCATTGATGATTTTATTTCTATAGAAATCTTTTTCTTCAATAAATACATACGTTGGAACGATCGTTGCTTTCATGTAAGCTAAAATAGGTTTTAGCTGTTGCTCCAGCATTAGAAAATGTTTGGGTGTTCCAGCAGTACCGATCATACTTACTACTTTGTCGCGAAACGCATTAACCGGCAATAGATCAAATAGATTTTTTAAAGAGGCTGGAATAGAAGCTTGGAAGGTCGGTGTCCCAATAATAAGCGCATCTGCAGCCATAATCTTTTCAGAAACGTATTTGGTATCCCCTTCATACTCCCAATAATTTCTTCCATCACTAAAAACCATTTCATACTCCGCTAAATCGATTAATTCAAACTCTACTTCTGAGTATTTTTCTTTTAAGATGGCTTTTACATAATTCATTGCTGTTTTTGTTTTCGTTCCAACATTCGAACCTGAAATTCCTACTATTTTCATTTATACTCACCTCTTACTTAGTTTTCTAACGTGCCTAGACGAAATTTGCAACCTTTAGTTGAGCTTCACTCCCCAGACACTTTGTAAAAAAAGATAAATCCCGCCGAAGATGGACCATCTTCTCTGTGATTTTCTGTTTTTACTGCATTTCTTTCAGGGTCGTTCAGCATCCTTTATTTAGTTGTATATTTTTTTATGGCTGGGAGGATTTGGGTGGCGATGAGTTCGATATTTTTTTGGATTTTATCATATGGGACTCCGCCGAAATCGATTTGGGCCATGAAGCGTTGTTGGCCGTATAGTTCGTATTGGTAAATCATCTTTTCAATGATTTGTTGCGGGCTGCCTACCATTAAAGCATCTCTGTAATCGGTAGATTGAGCAAATTGTTGTTTTGGATAGCCAGCACCATTGATCGCTTGCATACCATAATTTATGTGCGGATAATATTCTCGAAGGGCATCTTGAGAATTTTCAGCTGTATAAAAAAGACTTGTTGTACCAATTGGCAAGGTACTCGGATCAAATCCGCTTCTTTGA
The DNA here is from genome assembly GCF_000746825.1 of Carnobacterium inhibens subsp. inhibens DSM 13024. NCBI lineage: Bacteria > Bacillati > Bacillota > Bacilli > Lactobacillales > Carnobacteriaceae > Carnobacterium > Carnobacterium inhibens. The sequence goes on from NZ_JQIV01000006.1 coordinate 862,936, forward strand.
GCAGCTTCACGGTAAACATCAACCGAAACTTTAAAACTTGATGCTGGTCCTCCTAGGGTTGTCAACATCATTGGTACACCTGCGTATCCAGCTTTTATTGCACTAGCTGGCGGGCCACCTACAGCACGCCAAATTGGTAATTTTCCATTTTTTGGTTGCGGAAGAATCTGTGCATTTTTTAATGGTGCACGATATTGCCCTTCCCATGTTACGCTTTCTTCATTATTGATCTGCATTAATAACTCTAATTTTTCTTCAAATAATTCTTCGTAATCTCGAACATCATAACCTAATAAGCTATATGCACCTAAACGTGATCCTCTACCGGCAACGATCTCTGCTCTTCCATGAGAAATTAAGTCTAATGTAGCAAAATCTTCGTACACACGCACAGGATCAGAAACGCTTAAGACTGTTGCAGAACTAGCTATTTTGATTTTGCTGGTAGCTTGAGCTATTGCACCTAAAATAACTGTATGAGCTTGCGAGGTAAAATGTTCTTGATGGCTTTCACCAAGTGCAAAAACATCTAGCCCAGCTTGCTCGGATAATTTAGCGGCTTCAATAAAATTTTCTATGCGTTGCTCAGCAGATATCATTTTTCCAGTATGGGGATTTCCCATGTGATCTCCAAGAGAGTACAATCCAAATTCCATTCCTTTGGTTTCATCGATACGATATTCTTTCATTTCTCATTTCTCCTTTTTAGTTGACTAGTCAATTGATTAGTAAAAAATTATTTTGGCGGCAATTCTTTTGTTTCACTACTTTTATGCAATCGTGTCAACATGGCATAAAGACTTTTTAATTCTTCTTTAGTTAGAGTATCCTCAAATAAAGAAGTTTGAAACGCCAACTGCTCGGGCATTGCTTTTTCCAATACTTGTGTTCCTTTTGACGAAAGACTGATGGTTTTTTGTTTCCATTCCTGCGTTCTCGTAACGTATCCTTCTTTTTCCAACCGAGATAACATTCTGGAGATCCCTCCTTGAGTAACGGTAACTCTTTTGGCTAATTCCATTTGTGTTAAGGGTTGATAAGTCTGGATTTGTACAAGTACATCAAACTGAGCACTTGTCAGACCAAATCGGTTTAAAAATTCATTAGATAATTGATTGCTTTGATTAGCGAAACGAATGAGTCTTAACCAAGTTAATGAAGCGAGTGTGTTATTTCTCATAGTGTTTCCCCTTCCTACTTTATATACTCACTTTACACCTCAAGTGATCATAAGTCAACTTACTTTCTAAAAGTAAGCTAAAAAAGCTCTAACAAAAGATTAAACATCTTTGTTAGAGCTTTTTTCTATTTATTCAATTTTTATTTTGCTTCAATAAGTACAAATTCAGCTTTGACCAACTTCTGCAAATCAATTGGATCTACTTCGATTTGCATACCTCTTTTTCCTGCTGAAACAATGATTTTTTCCATCGTTTCAGCTTGGACAGAGATAAAGGTTGGAAAATCTTTTTTCATTCCAATTGGTGAACAGCCCCCACGAACGTAACCAGTTGTTTTTTCTAGTTTCGTTAATGGCAGCAATTCAACTTTTTTATTGCCGCTAACTTTAGCTAATGCTTTTAAATCAAGTTCGCTGGTACCCGGTATACAAGCTACTATTACACCTGTTTTGTCACCTGTGATAACCAAAGTTTTGTATATTCGTTCTTTAGCCACATCTAAGTGTTCAGAGACTGCTTCAGCCCCTAAATGATCATCACTCCATGGAAATTCATAAAGTTTATAAAAAATATTTTTTTTTTCTAACTGTCTGACCGCATTTGTTTTTTGCACTTTATTTTTTTTCATTTTTTCTCAGGCTTTCTTTTTTTAAATAAGTTGATTAAATTAATACCCTTTTCTTATCACATAGACTTTTAAATAGTCACTTTGTGGATAATGAGGATTGATTTTAAAATCTTCAGGAAGTGTATGTTTTTCTAAGATTTGATATGTCATACCTTTATTGTTAAATGCATTTTCGATGAATTGCTCAAACTTCTCAGTTGAAATATTCGCTGCATTCGTTGAAGCTATGATTACACCATCTTCATTTGTAATATCAATGATATCTTCAAGTAAAGCTGTGTAATCTTTAGCTACACTAAACGTTCTCTTTTTCGAACGAGCAAAACTTGGTGGATCTACGACGATCGTATCAAAAGTTAATTGTTTACGGATCGCATATCTGAAGTAATCAAAGACATCCATTACTCGGATAGTTTGTAATTCGGGGTCTAAACCATTTACTTCAAATTGTTCTTTTGTTTTTTCTAGACTTCTGTTAGCTAAATCTACACTAGTAGTGTGACTAGCCCCACCCATTGCTGCAGCAACTGAAAAAGCTCCAGTATAGCTAAATGTATTTAAGACTGTTTTATCCATAGAATACTGTTCAAGAATACTGTGACGGACATTGCGTTGATCTAAGAAAATCCCAGTCATCAATCCATCATTTAAATAAGTAGCAAATGTTAGGCCATTTTCTTTGATTAAAAGTGGTTCTGGTGCTTCTTCGCCGTAAATATGGTCCGTTTCCGGTTTTCTTTTCGTTTGGTATCTTATTTTCTCATATACTCCTTTAACATCTGGAACAGCTGAAAGAAATGCTTTTAAGATTGTTTGTTGGTGTTTATAAATACCAGCACTGTACCATGAGAATACATAGTAATCCGCATAAACATCAATCGTTAAACCACCAAGTCCATCTCCTTCACCATTGAAGAAACGGTAAGCAGTTGTTTGTTCATTTGCTTTTAGACTAGCTCGTTCTGCTAAGGCTTCTTTGAATAAGCGTTCAAAGAAAGTTTGATCGATTTTTTCGTTTTCATTTAACGTTAAGATCCATCCATCACCTTTATTTTGTTTCGCAAGATATGCCCGTGCAACAAATTTTTTATTATCATCTAGTAATTCAACGATCGTTCCTTCAGACTCAATCGGTTCTTTGACGAAATCTTCTTTTAAGAGTACAGGATAACCATCCCGCACCATTTGAGTTGCTCGTCTTTTTAATTTGTATTTTTCCACTATTTTATATACCCCTTTTTTGTTTTTATTTTATTTAGTATACCATAAGTATGGTTCAAATAAGCTGTGAGACCAATAAGAAAACCACTTGATTCACTTCTTTTCAAGCATTTTCCGGTTCCATTTTGTCCATTTATTCAGATTCGTTATGGCTGCGGATGTTTCGTTATTGACTTTCGCTTGTTTTGGTTAGTATGAATGAACCACTAAGCAAGCTGTCAACATTACTCCACTACATATAGCAGCCTTCTATTTGTTTAGTATAGGTTCAAATTATTTATCTTTTACCTTCTTCATTGTCATTATCTACTGATTGCTTTGGATAAATGAGTGTGGATCCTTCTATAACCGGTTTTGCACCATACATACCAATTTCATGTAAAGTAGTTTTTTTCTCTGTCATAATATGGTGAACATGTAGTCCTTTTAGTGCCAAAGTATTCGAAATAATCAAGCGGTGGCATCTCCAAGGAACACTTTCAGAGCACATGTAACAAACTCGTTTCTTACTTTGAAGGTCTAATAAATCACTGATTGCTTTTTCATATTCATCCGTTAGACTGTACGCTGCGTAGTTCTGGAAAGACGTATTTCTCCATCCATTCACTAATGATTCATCAATTTCATGATTTTTCTTTCTTCTACCGCCTAATGAAGGCATATGAAGATAACTAATCCCACTTTCTGGTAACCATTTTTCTATATTTTCTTTATTAAATTGAGGCATATGATTACTACCAGGGTAAGAACGTACATCAACTAGCGCTTCTATACCATATGATTTCAGCAAAGAACTAAACTCATCACTACTATGAGTAGAATGACCTATTGTGTAAATATTCATTTAAAATCCTACCTCCTTTAATTTAACAAACTATCGCATAAAGATTTACTACGTAGTTACGGGTTTTTTTATTTATACATTAATAAGCACAAGAGCTACTACAGTCAAAACGATTGCAACTTGATTCTTTTTAGTGATTTTTTCTTTAAAGATTAAAAATCCACCTATGTTGATCAGCACAATACTCCCCGCACTATAAATTGGAAATACTACAGAAGTTTTCAAAGTAGCTAATGACAGGATTAAAAAATAGGAAGAGAATAAGTTGGGTATCCCTACTGCAAAGCCAGTTAAAATATCCTTCTTCGTTATTATTCCTTTTTCTCTAAACGTATAGAAAATGCTCAATAAGAATGCCACGAAAAATAATGCAAAGAGGAATACATCTTTATACTCATTTAATGCGTATTTTTGATAGATCTTACTTGAAAACTCTGCCATACCTCCAAAGAAAAACAAAAATATAAGGGTAGGTTTAATATCAAATTTTTCGAGAGACTTCTGTGATAGATTAACAATTAATATAGAGACTAGGGATAGTCCAATTCCCACCCATTGAATAGAAGAAGGAAATTCTTTCCATATAACGATTGAAAAAATCATTGGAATCAATATCCCGAGTTTAGCAAACGTGCCTGAAATTCCTACACCATTTTCCTTTATGCTTTTTTGGTAGTATACAAATGAAAGGAAAAAGAAACAACCAAATATGCCTCCAATGATTAATCCCCAAAGGATACTGGAATACGGAGATAACATATGGTCATTATTACTGGATAGTAGTGAAAAATCTTTAGCAAAAGATAACTCACGAGTAATACCAGTTAATAACCTTCTAGAAAAAATCATAAACAGACTGATAACAACTGCGATAAAGTAGTTGGCACTTGTTATGACATATCTGTTTGCATTTGAATTTTCTGTATACTTAAAAATTAGAGCAATAGATGCACTACATATAATAGCTAACGTTAAATAAAACATTCTGACTCCTCTTCAAATTGTGGCATATTTTAATACATAACTGGGATTCCTTTTAATCTATATCTTTCATTATTTTGTTGGGTTTAAATCTCTATATGCCACTGGTTCATATGAATGAAGTGAGGTTCTTTAAAGATAGTGTCATGGGCAATTAAAGTCCACTTTTTCAATCAACCTTTAATTAGTCTTCCTTGTAGTTTGCTTAATCAAAATTATACAGTTATTTATTATAGTAGCATAACTATTTAAAAAAGATTATTGATATTAGATACATGTTTATATCTAGCCTATTTAGTTACTAGGTTAAATAGGTTTATGAAAGCAATATGACTTGATTTAATTGTTTCTGAATCGATTCACGTAGTTGATGAGTAATCATCAGTACAGTTAGTTCCTCATTTTCTATCAATTGTTTTTCGATTTCTAACGCACTCTTTTCATCTAAGCTAGAGGTTCCCTCGTCTAGTAGGATAATTTTTTTGCCACGAACCAAACCACGAGCGAGTGCTACGCGTTGTCGTTGTCCACCAGAAAGTAGACGACCAGCATCGCCAATATCTGTATCAATTCCTTGAGGTAGATTTCTTACCACTTCATCTAAATTGCTAGCCTTTAATGCCTGTTGGATTTGTTCATTGGAAAAATCTTCATCTAAAGTGATATTTTCTCGGACTGTTCCTTCAAATAGATACGGGATTTGATCCATGTATAAAATATGTTCACGCAATTCTCTTCCAGATAATACACTCAATTCTTTTCCTGCAAATTGGACTGAACCATCGTAATCCATTAATTTACCATTTAGAATATTTAATAGTGTTGTCTTTCCGCTACCACTTGCACCAACGATGGCATATTTTCCACCTAACTGAAATGAAAAGTCTAAATTATTCAGAACCAATTTGTCATCATATGCATAACTTAAATTATCTAAAACAATTCCTGAGTCAATTATTTTAATTTTTTCAGTGGATTTCTCAACAGAAGGTTCAATTGTTTCTAACTTTTTAAAAACAGGTTCAACTGAGCGGATGGCAGCAATTTGTTGACTGATATTTCCTACAGTATTAAAGATAGTGCCTGCTAACTCTCCCGTTGCCAAGATTGAACCTACGGACACTATCGATTGAGAGACTAAGTACCCGGTTAGCCCCATAATCGACAGTTGACCCACAATATTTCCAAAAGTACCTAACAAGGCTACTTTTGCAATTACTTTAGCTTGTTTATTTTTAACGTCAGCTAGTTTGAGGGATGCTTCTTCCATATCTTTTGTTATTTTTTCTAGTAAATTAAAGGAAAAAAACGTATCAAAACCATTGAGAGTGTCTGTGACTTTGCTTAAGAACCGTTCGCTTTCTTCAGTTACTAATAAAGAGACCAAGCTAAGCATTTTCTGGTACAACATTGGTAATAGAATGGTTACAATAGTAACAGCTAGGGTCAATAAAACAATGGACCAATGAAATATAAACATAGCAATAATTGAACTAACAGCACTAATTATTCCTCCTAAGACGGTATAAAATTGATCAAAAGCAACCGTTTCAATCGTATTTAAGTCATTGCTGAGCCAGGAAGCATATGTTCCAACTGGTTTTGTATGAAAATTTGAGTAGCTCGTCTGTTCCATTCGCTTTGTAACGTCCGTTCGAATAGCAGTAGCCATTTTTTGTTTTGTTTGGCTTTTTTTATTGATTAGAATATACGAAAAGAATAAATATATCATAAAAATTACCGCATTAGCTAAAAGTGTCTCAAAAAATAATGTAAAATTAAGATCAACTAATGCATTTAAAGATGATGCCATGATTACACTCACTAAAGTTAGACAAACATTCGTGATGACTAATATGCCAAAAATCAACAAGTTAGGCTTCCAAAAACGTAATATATATTTTTTCATTTGTTTTCCCCCTATTTATTCTTTCTCTTAAAACAAATTATTTGGCCATAATGATGCATAAATCTAGTTTTAAATGAAAGGATATTGTGTTGAATGTACAATTATTTTGTTTGTATCTAAAGTATAAACGAACTATACTTAATCAAAATAAAAAATTGCATATATGCAATAAGTTAGGAGAAAGTATGAATTATAGCAAAACATTTAAGAAAATACGGATAGCAAAAGGCATGAAGCTAAAAGAAGCTGCTGGAAATACATTATCAATTTCCCAATTATCACGTTTTGAAAATGAACAATCAATGATCTCAATTGATTCATTTATTGAATTGCTAACGAATGTGAACACCTCACCAGAAGAATATTTTTACTTATTGAGACAAGAAGAAGAAAATGAATTAAAGAACTATTTTAATAGAGTAAAGAATTTGGTCAATAATAAAAAATATGACAAACTTGAAGAGTTGGTCATTGATTTAAAAAATCAAAAACCTGCATCGAATAGTTGGATGAGTTTCATAGTTTTGTTTGTGGAGAGCATTATTGTTCTAGACAAAGAAAAAAAACCACTAAATCAACCGAGAGTTCTTTCTTACTTGATACAAGTGGAAGACTGGGGAGAAATGGAATTATATATTTACGAGATTTTTGGTTTTGTATTTGATGTAGAAACAACCTATCTTTTAATGAAAACAGCAATAAAAAAAAGCCGATTATACCAATCGATTCCACAAGATATGAACTTACTATTTAGTATTTTGTCAAATAATTTTTCTGCATTTCTTCTACATAAACGCTACGATTATGCAGAAGAAACTCTTGCTATTTACGAAAAAAAACTATTAGAGAATACCCTATTAATTGAACCTCATTTAGATTTTTTATTTAATAAGGGGATTTTTGCTTTTACGCAAAAAAGAGAAGAAGAGGCAAAAGTGTACTGTGAACAAGTATTTGAACTTTGCCGTTTATTCAAGCTAACTGAACAAGAAGAAAATTACAAAAAGCGCTATCTTATTTGGTCAAAAAGCTACCTAGATCCAGATTTTCAAGAACTAATAATTAAAATTGGATTCATAAGTTAAGCGATGGGCATAAATAATGAATAAAGGCGTCTACCTGTTAATGAAATATAGACGAAAAATCGAGACCGCTGTAAGTTTTCAATATCAATCTTATATTCAATTTTAAATCCAAGTATATCTATACATTCTCTTATAAGGATTACACAACTGTGATAAAATTTAAAAATAATATTACCCTATTGATAAACTAAATAAATACCAGATGAAGGAGAAATTATGACAAGTCAAAAAAGTCGCATTTTATTACTAGCTGAAAATTCTATTTTAGAAACAGAGCGTTTGATTTTAAGGCCTCTAACTTTGGAAGATACCGCAGATTTTTTTGAATATGCTAGCGATGAAGAAACGATGAGATATATTTTCAATCCACATACGTCTTTGCATCAAACAAAAGAGTTTATTGCGAATTATTACTTAACATCACCATTAGGTTTTTATGCGTTAGAACATAAAGAAGTTCATAAAATGATTGGCGTGATAGAGTTTAGAGTAGATGATAAAAAGCATGAAGGCGAAATTGGATACATGTTGAACAAAAAATATTGGAGACAAGGCTTAACAACAGAAGCCTGCTTACGAATATTATCTCTTGGTTTCAACACTCTCCTTTTAGAACATATTACTTCTGGCCATGATACTGGCCATATAGCTTCAGGAAGTGTATTGAAAAAAGTGGGCATGTCTTTCGAACATATCACTAAAGATGCGCATGAATTAAAAGGTAAAATGGTAGATACCTTTTTTTATGGAATAACTAGAGATAATTATTTAACTAGCCACCATGAAAATACCTATTCAAATTAAATAACAAACAGGTATTTCAGTTTATTTCTTACCTGAATGATTGAACATATACTTATAAGTTTCAAATCCTATAAAGAAATTGGATTTTTCCCAACACATGAAATTAGATGAAATAGTCTGTCCATAACCCTTTTAAATAAAGGAAAAAACAATCGATCTCATAAGAGCTCGATTGTTTTTTTGTACCTGATTTTTTTAGTTCAAAGTATCGAATGATAGATACCATTAATCGCATAAAGATATTTGAAATTATGATAAAGTTACTTATTTGAATTGAAGAACTTGATTATTTTAAACAAAATACTCATAAGAAAATACGGAATCAGTAATAAAATCAAATAATTGATAACCATTACTTGCGGGCTAGTAGTGTTAGAAGGTATCAACTGTGTATCTCTTAGACCCGTTAATAGTCCTCCTGTATTGAATTGAATTTCAATAAAAAGCATCACGGTGATCATCTCTAAATAAATAAATTTCATAATGTTTTCTAAAAATGGTAATACGTTAGGAATGACATAAGAAAAGAATAGTTTATATTTAGGATACCCCAGCGATTTTGCGAAGACAAAATAATTGGATTGATAAACATCTTTGATATACGGAGTCATATATTTAATCAGAAAAACAATAGGAAAAATACTTAATATGATTAAGGGGACAACTATCGCGGGCTCTCTTGGGGTACCCACTGTTTTAAATAAATAGATGGAAGTCTCTTTATAGATAACTACGCTAAGCCAGTGGATAAAAAACACGATACCAAGCACAGGTAAATTCTCAATATCTTCTAAGTACCTAGTAAATTTTGTTATCGTTTTATTCTTAAATTTTGGAAAATAGTAACTATATAACATAAGCGAAACTAACGTTATTACTAAACTAGCACTGATCAATTTAAACGTGTATTCACCGTTGGTCTGGTGATAAATAATGACTAATTCAGATAAATAGCGATATGTAAAAATCTGTGCAAAGGTTTCTTTAATCGTATCCACTAATAAACCTGTATCTCTCATAGTTAAGGGTAACGAATAACTCAAACAAACGAGTAAAATAATACCAATTGGCAGTGTAATAAGTGAAATAGATTGCTTTATCATTTTTCTAAATGGATTGATTTTGCAGCCCTCCAGTTAAAGATCGCTTGATTCCATTGAGCAAGAAAATAAGTCCGCCATAAAAAGCTAACGGTGTGAGTACTGTCCAAGGTGTGCTAGCTAGTCGATTAATATTTTGCCCAATCAACCCGCTCCATTCGTTAGATATTGTTGCTGTATATGTAGTACTTGCATCTAACTGCGTTACTAGTGAGCCTCCTAGATACAATTGAAAATAAGCTAAGTAGATAAAAAGAGATAAATTTTGTATGAGGATTTTGAAAAATAAATTTAATGTAAGCTCCGTTAATTGGGGTTTAAAAGAATACTTAACGGTTCTAAATTTAGAACTACCTAATGTTTGGCTGGCCAGGAAAAAATCTTGTTTGAAAAGAAAAGCTAATTCAGCATGATAAAGTTTAACCAAATTAGGGAGTCCTATAAGAAACAAAATGAACAATTGAATCATCACAAACATCCAATTAGCCTCCGGTTGAACGTTATCTGTATTAAATAATAATGCATCAGAATAAGGTCCTATTAATAGCAGCAATAAAAAAGGTTTAGGAATCAATGTAAAAAGCTTATCAAAATATGAAAAGACAGGCAGTAAAAACGTTGTTCCTACTTTATAAAGAATCAGAATGTTTAAAAATAAGCTACTTAAGATTTGAGCGATACTTAATAATAACCCAATAAAAAAAGTATACTTAAATCCTTGAATAATTTTAGCAAAGATAGTAAACCCAATGATATCCGTACCAAATGGCGGAACTTCAAGAGGGGTAAAAGGCGGATACTTTATTTCTCCATTTATTAGTGTTTTTTCTACTCGAAGGGTTAAAATATTTGATAATAAAGGCTCATATAAACAACTAAGCAGTAAAAAAAATAACAAGATTGAACACAATATCCATAACGTTCTCTTACTTTTTAATGCACTTATAAAAATAATGATCTCCTCCTTTATTTTAATAAGTATATCTTACTTATGAATATTAACCAATGTCATAACAAAAAAAGACTTGCAAGTGTAGTTACTTGAATACATGAAATTACATAGATTCATGTATTCGTAAAAATAAATCAAAAAAGTAATCATTAAATTATATGGTTACTTTTTGATGAATGTAAACCAATAGTTGCGTCATGTAAACTGTTGGCAGCTATTTATAAAGTATTTTTTGTTATATAATTAATTCAAATATAAAAAAATTCATGTTTAGAGGGATCAACCATTTCTAGATATGACAAGGAGAATCCACATGCTGTTTCCATTAAATATTGTCGTTGCAGTCGTAATCTCTGCAATACACGTTTTAATCTCTTTTGGCCTTAAATTACCTAGTAAATACAAAAAAAAGTTTCGTATTTACTCTGTTGTAGTCAATTTAATCTTTATTGTATTCCTATTAGGCTTTTCTCTATTTTTCAAAACATCTTTGCCTAATCAAGGAATAAACATTTACTTTAATGGTTTATCTACATTGTATTTTTTGTTATTTATCCCTTTGGGAGCAGTTTTGATACTGCTGTTTAGGAAATTAATAATGAACGCAGATATCTATTTAGTTTTTTTGAAATATGTGATAATTATTGGAGCTATCGTTATATTTACAGGACTAATTACTATAGGATATATCCTTTTCATCTTAACTTTTTACGGTTTCGCTCCTTAATTTACATAAAAAAAGTAAACTTAAAGAAAATGGTCAAGAAGTATTAGAAAAAATAACTAAAGATGTTTACCAAATTGCAACACATGAAATTACATAAAGTCATGTATTGTAAAACAAGAGCTCTAACACTTTTCATTATAGTGTTAGAGCTCTTGTTTAGTTAATTTATACGATTTTCAGCGATTTTATAGACGGTTTCTTTATCTCTTTTTCCAATAACAACAACTTGAATCACTTCAAATTTACCTTGTATTTCTCTAAAAATAACACGAAGTCCCATTTTTTTATTTTTCAGTTTATTACATTGAGCTAAAGAGCCATGCAACGAATAGGCCTTCTGATGTACCGCAACTAAATGCACAACGAATAAGCTGTGATTAAGCGAGAAAGTTAATTAATCGCACTTTCTATTATTCATTAATCACCAAACGACGTGTATAAACGGCTTGTCCTGAATGCATAACGGCATCATCAATAATAGAAATAAGTCGAGCTTGATGAGTTACTGGTGGAGACCAATTTTCATCAACGATTTTATCTAAAGTATCTTCATTTAAATTATCTAGATAATCCTTTGCTAATTTGATACTGACATCTAAATAATCACTTAAGAGATTTTTGTCAGAAACGGTGACTTGTTCAGCTTCCTCTGATGTATGTTTGTATTCGGGCGTATCATCTGGGAGTGGCAAATCAAAACGTTTATTCCACCCATTACTTGTATACATTGCTTCTTCGCCTTTTAGATCAGAAATCTGCATATCAATTTCACGAGCAGTATGCCAAAAGAGCCAAGTTACTGATTTAAGTAAAGGATGTGGCATTTTATTGGCCTCTTCTACCGTCATTTTGTCCAAAGTTTCTTCAAAACGTTCTTGAACACGATCTAATAGTTCTACTTGTATAGTTGTCATCTCTATCACTCCTTGAAGTGATTTTACCACCAACCAAAAAATTTGTTAATTAAAACGCTAGAAAGCAAAAAGTGAATTTTTCTCTATTATCAAATAATTTAAAGGGTAAAAGCCGTTCTCAATTGAAGTGTTCCTCTCTTCTTTATATAAAGTTAATTTAATTGGAATTTTAGTGCAACAATTGCATTTTCAATAATATCTTGTTGAGTAGCCAGAATTAGAAATTTCGTTTCTAGACATTCTTTCATTTCTTCACCAAGTACTAAAAATGAATTATTAATGGGCACATAGATGTTTGCTGATGATATGATATTCATCACCTATTTGTTATAAGTGATAACGAATAGGTGATGAACAGTGTTACCTAGACTTCTTTCAATACATGAAATTGCTTAAAGTCGTGTATATAAAACCTTATTAGCTCAAGGGAATATATACACGTTTTTTTAAGTAAGGAAACCTGAATATTTTAATCGACACTTATAATAGACAGCGAAAAATCAATCAGATCAATACCTAGTAAGTGTTGATTTTAGTAGACTCTTATCAGATAGTTGATTAGTTTTAATTATTTTTTTTGCTCTAAAAGGATCGGAATTATATTTAATAAAATCGATACAATCGTTAAACCCCATAGGACTGTTGTCATAGTAGGTACTACATCTAATAAAGCAGCCCAATCTTTTACCTTTACCCAACCGGATATCATGCTGTACCCTGCAACAAGCGTCAGTGCTGTGAATGACAATCCCATTGCCATTGCTAATTTATAATCTTTGCCTACTTTATATAAATAAAGATTTAAAACAGTTGCTACTATAGCAATAATTCCTAATATTAGAAACATAATAATTCCTCCAATTTTTTTGATTTGCATTCAGTATCATAAGTATCTTATTCTAGATATTATGACGTATCAATACATTAAACTAGATAGAATCAAGTAAGCTGAACTCAGATTTAACAATGTTCTGTTTACTTTTGATATTTGTCCTTATTCTTGGATATAACAATAATTATAAACAAGAAACATACTAAAGTTAAAGCCATATAAAGTGCACTCCTTATGTTATATTTTGTTTAAAGATAACATATTTAAATTTTTATTTTTTAAACAAGAATTTATGATACATGAAATTAGATAAAAACGTGTATCAAGAAGCTTAATAGATTAAGGCTCGTTTTAGGTAATCATATTCTAATCTTGCTGTTTGTTACGTAGATAATAAATATAAATATAGGGTATAAGAATACAAATAAAACAGATTCCGCTTACGATTAATCCGTTTATTGGATCAGATTTACCTGTGAATGGTACAAAAATTCCAACTGCAATAGAAATAAGTGCAATAATAACAATGGAAATAATGAGGCTTCTTTTAGGAGTTTTCTTACGAGCTTCATGAGCTACACTAATGTCCATAGAGAATAATGCTAATGCAGTAGTCGAAATGATAAAAACAAGCCATAGTGGGCTTTCGTGCATTGCTTCTGATCCTCTAGTAATCCAGTCATAACCCAATATACCTAAGATACCTAAAGTTTGAATAGCATATGCGTTTCTGATATTTTTTAGATTCTTTAATATTAAACGTTCATCTGTAATTTTTTTCATTTTATATCAGTCCTTTTCTTTCCAGAATAATTCATCTAGTGTTTTATTGACTGCGTGGCAGATATTAAGACATAGTTTTAAAGAGGGATTATATTTGCCTTTTTCAATTAAACTAATCGTTTGACGAGTGACGTCTACTTTTTCAGCTAATTGTTGCTGTGTTAAATCAACCTGAATACGCGCAACTTTTATTCTATTATCCACGAATACTATTGACCTCCTTTATTATCCCTTATAGGAAGAGTGTAACATATAAAAAACATTATTCAATATATATGTTACACACTTTGCAATCCTAGTTGTTTATTTAAAAATATAAATTAACACATGAAATGATATAGAATGGTGTACCAAGAAACTTGTTTTAGTAAGATTCTGTTTGCTTGGTACGAATACAAGAAGACATTATAGTGATCTTCAGATAATAACTAAAATTGAGACGATAAATTAATGATAGTGAAGGTAAATAGTGCAACACTTCGAAATTAGATCCCTTCTTTAATTTCGGAATGTTGCACTATAATTTCTATCATTAATCTTTTGAAATAGCATTTTTATAATGGTAATGAGCTTTGATAGCAAAGACAATATATAAAATAATCAAGATAGGAAAAAGTATCCAAAAAAATCCTCTAAGAAATACAAAAGGAGTTTCAAATAAAAAGGCTCTCCAAAAAATAGATCCAGTCTTCTCCCATAATCCAGGTGTGTAGTACAAAGATTTTGGATGGATTAATGCTTTGAAATCAACCATCCTAGTCATATATAAAACAACAGTGAGAGGAATATAACTTAGTGCTAAGGACACCCATACGCGAGCCATTCTATGATACCTTTCAGCTTTAGAAAAGTTATCAGAAAAGATATCTGTGCTAGCATTCCTTTCTATTTTTTTGAAATATTGTTTTCCTGATGATTTACTACCTGTAATATGCTCCCATCCGCTATCTTGAAAAAGGGTCTTATAATCTTGAAAATCGTTTTTTGATTTAAACGTGCGATAATCAATTTTTATAGTAGAAAAATGTGCTGTTTTACGAAATTTATAATCCCATGTTTTGTCATATAATTCCCAACCTTCGTCGGATTTTTCATTTAACCATTTTTCTTCTTTATCAAGATTAAAAAAGAACTTAAATTTTTTCATACTCATACACCTTCCTGATTCAAATTTTTTTCAGTAATAGCTACGATATGTTTCATTCTTTCATAATCAAGAAGTAGGATGTTTTTCCCTTCTTGTGTGATGACATAAACTTTACGCCTCTTATCTTCACTCTCAACCGGCTTAATGAACTTCAATTTTAATAAGTTTTCGATAGCTCCGTACAATGTCCCAGCAGCCATCCTCACCTCACCATTACTCAAGTCTTCAACTTTTTGTATAATGAGATAACCATGTGCTGGTTCAAATAAAGATAATAGAATATAATAAACAGTTTCTGTCAGCGGTAAATGTTTGTTTCTTTTCATTTAGTTCATTCCCTTCTTAAAATAAAATACGAAAAAATAAACAGTTCAACTATATACTTGCATTGTATACAGTCGAACTGTTTATGTCAATTATTTAATTAAAGATAAAAATAACTAGTTGCAAATTATTTGAAACGATACATGGAATTCCATAGAATCATGTATTCCGAACCTTATTTAAGAAGGTTCATTTGGTTATTCCATTTTTTAAAGAGTATATTTAAACTATCAATAATAGGGATAGGAGAATGTAGATATGAAAATAATGGAAATATACGTTCATTTGGTTGCAATTATAATGCTGATTTTCCTAGGATTTGTGTATGCTGCATATGCCAAACGTGACGGTAGCTTATTATGGATCCCAGGTATTTTATTATTTTTTGGTATTTGTTTTAATTGGTACCTTTATTCGAGATTATTTAATAAATTAAGTAAGGATAAAAAATGAAAAATGCATAAAAGATACATGAAATTACATAGAATCGTGTATCAAGAACCTTGTATTAACAAGGTTCTTTTTTTGAAAGTTCTTTATTTTTTTTAAAAATATGGGGTATCCATAACCTATTCAGGTTATGGATTTTTTTCGCTAATTAGAATTAAATTTTAATGGGCCTAATTTTTTTACCTATTTAGTTAGATTGAGTACTTAAGAAAATAATTGCATTTTCAATAATATCTTGTTGATTAGGTATTTTTCATTCTAGTTGTTCAGAAATAAAGAGTAGCAAAAACAACTCCATTTGCAACTAATCCGTTCAATGTTAAAGTAATTAATACAATTAGGCTGGCTCTCACAACTAAAAAAATAGAATTTTAATTGTTTATATTTATTTTTTATTATTTACAAAATGATATTTTTGTTTTACAATTGACTTGTCAATTGTTGACTAGTCAATTGTAGAACAAAAAAAAGGAGGTATAGTTTGAACCTTAAAGAATTTAGTAGTCTTCTTTATCAGATAAAGATTGCGAACCAAGAAATGACATCCAAATTTGAGGAAGTAACTGGATTTAGTTTGACCAGGTATGAATTAATGATGCTTCTTAAAGAAACAGGAAAATGTTCGCAAAAGCAAATACAGCATAGGTTACATATTGATAGTGCTGCTGTTACGAGACATTTAAAAATTTTAGAAGAAAAAGAATATGTGATTCGAGAAAGAAATAAAGAAAATAATCGAGAAATTTTCGTAGAAATTACTGAAAAAGCAAAAATGGATCTTGAAAGCTGTGAGAAAGAACATGATAGACCACAAAATCCTTTATATCATCTACTTAGTTCTGTAGAAGAGAAACAATTACGACTATTGCTTAAAAAATTAATCAAAGAAGAGGTTTAAAAATGACAATAAATAATGATTTTTCAGATATCGCTTATAATAGAAAATCCATCAGATTGTACGATGAGAGTATCAAAATTTCTAACGAAGAAATGCTTGAAATGATCCAGAAATCAACTATAGCACCGTCGTCAGTAAATATGCAGCCTTGGCGTTTTGTAGTCGTCGAGAGTCCTGAAGAAAAACAAAAATTGAAACCATTAATTCGTTTCAATACAAGACAAAACGACACATCTTCAGCAATGATACTTATATTTGGAGATATGGAATGTTATGAGTATGGAGAAGTAATTTATAATCAGGCAGTAATTGAAGGTAAAATGTCTCCAAAAGTGAGAGATGAACAATTAGCTGCAATCATCCCTTATTACAAAAACTTCACTAGAGAAGAAATGAATGATGTCGTAAAAATTGATTCCAGTTTAGCTGCTATGCAATTTATGCTTGTTGCACGTGCTCATGGATATGATACGAACCCTATTGGTGGATTTGAAGCCGATAAATTAGCAGAAGCATTTGGATTAAAAAAAGACCGTTATGTACCGGTCATGATTCTATCCATTGGTAAAGCATTAGAAGAAGGATATAATTCTATTCGACTGGATGCAAAGGAATTCACTACTTTTAAATAAGAGAGGAAGCTGATCAAATGAAAGTTATTAATGCCTCATTTTTTATCAAAGGGAATCAACGCGAGAATTTTCTATCAGACACCAAAGAATTAATTTCAGAAACTAGAAAAGAAGAAGGTTGTTTAGCCTACAATCTTTACGAATCCCTAGAAGAAAGAAATACCTTCATTATGGTAGAAAATTGGAAAGATCAATTTGCAATTGATATCCATAATCAAAATCCTTTACTACAAAATTTTATTAGTAAAGTAGCTGATTACAGCATAAAAGCACCTGACTTAAAAATTTTCGAATTTGGAGGATAAGTGATGACTATATGGTCTATTATTTTAACGGTGATTGTTGCTATTGAGTTTTTTTATATCATGTATATTCAAACAATCATTACAATTTCTAGCAAGACAAGTCGTATATTCAACATTGATCAGAAAGAATTAAGTCAAAAGTCACTTAATGTGTTACTCAAAAACCAAGGAGTATATAATGGATTAATTGGGTTAGGATTGCTCTATGGTGTATTTTTATCACCAAATTCTCTTGAAGTCACAAGATTACTACTAGTTTACATTATAATTGTTGCTTTATATGGTAGTGTCACAAGTAGTAAAAAAATTATTTTTATACAGGGTGGTCCAGCTCTAGTAACCTTAATTTCAACACTCTTTTAATTTTTATAACTACGTCTCTACGAAGGAGCTAGTGTTAAAAAATAGTTGAATTTTCCAAATTATTAATACACAATAGACCGATATAAATCCTTAATATGCGCTAAAAACATTTAACTTGAATCCTTATTTCAAAGACAATAAAAAAAGAGGGTTAAATAAAAAACTGATCCCAGTGCTGTGCTGGTGTCAGTTTTTTTAGCTATCATTTCTCTCTTCAGTAAGTATAGTATTTAATCAAGATTTTAGATAGCTGTAAGAACTTAATAAAATAGACTATAATTTATTCATACACCATAACCCAATACTTTTCATTCGGATTACCTTCTTCGACAACTTTTTTCCAGCCATTATTTTCATAGAATTCCATAGCTTTTTTATTTTCAGATACACACTTCAACTCTATTGGTTTATTCATTTTGTTTATAGAGGCATTAATCAATTGGGTGCCAATACCTTTACCTGAAAAATCAGGATGAATAAATAAGTTATGTATAAAATTATCTGGTAAATGTAACGAAGCAAATCCAAGAATTTCAAAATTTTCTTCTGCTAAAATGATAAATTCTCCTACAGTGTGTTTATCAAAATCTTTTAAAGACATTTCCTCTGGATCTATCCAATAAAAGCTTTTACGTCGTGATTCTAAGTGTATACGTCTTAAAGCAGGGTAATCTAAGTCATTTGCTACTCTAATCTCCACATTTCACTCTCCTATTATTTTATAAAGATAATTTTCTATTCTCTGTCGTCTAGGGATTATGAAGACACATGAAATTGTATAAAATCATGTATCTAGAATACTATTAAATCAGGGTTATTTTTTTATGCAACCTTTCAATATATGATTTTGTTGTATACTAATCGAAATCATGTATCACTTTTGTAAGAAGAGAGGGATTTTAAATGAGTTACACCGTTTAACCAGTACGCACCCAACAAGAAATAAACAATTTTTTTGAGAGCATCACCATCAAAGGCAATCACTTAGAAGTGAATACCGTCTATCAAATGTTTCTGAAGGTCGCTAAGCTGTTAGGAAGAGACAATATCGGCACGCACACGCTGCGAAAGACGTTTGTTTACCACAATTATGAGAAAACCAAAGACGCAGCCAATCTATTGGAAATATTCGTTCACAGCAACGGAAAAATTACGAAACGCTACATTGGGATCAATGAAGATGAAATAAGTGAGACTTTGCTTAATTTTAGGTTAGATTTTTGAATTATTATAATAGTAAGCAACAAGCTTTCTATTTTCCAGCTATATTTTCTCTTGCCACATATAATCCATCATCTAGTTTGTAAAAAATTATAGATTCAGTTTCTTCTTTTGGTAGGTAAATCTCTGTATCTACGTCTAAAAAGTTAGATTCTAAGCTGTTTTTTGGATAACTGTATCGATTTACCTTTTTTTGAACAACATAGACTACGTCAGCGTTTACGGATTTTTTATATGGTTCATGTGTCAAAACATAGCTAATGCCTGACAAATTAACTAAAGTGGGGATTTTTTTCTGTTCCGATTTATTTACAAGAAAAACCACTAACAAAATTAAAATTATTATGAGTATAGATATTCTTTTCTTCATACAACAACCTCCCTCTATTTGTTTTAAATTTTAATATAATGATTAGTAACGCTACCAGTATATTTTGTATCGGTTCGTTGATAGATATTAGCTCCAATATAGTACTTTACTAACCACTTTATCTTATTTTTATTTCCCTAAATAGCTAGTTTAGTTGTTTTATTTTCATTTTTTGAATAAAAGGCTCCAGAGGCTCCTCCTTTTGCTATTCCTATAGATACAGCCCCTTAACCAAAGCTAATACTATATAGTTTCTGCGATATCTTCTGTATCTTTAACTTTATTACTTGAGTAAATAAAGAATATTGAACGCAATAAATAATAGCATCTTTTTCTTCATATAAATTACTTATACTCTATTATGTAAATATTAGACTTTTAATAAAATAATAATTTACATCCTCCTTAACTTGTTACCTTTACTATATTTAATTTTAATTAAAAAGTAACGAACGCATTGGTTTACATAGCAGCAACTATTAGGTGCTGCTATGTAAACCAATGCGTTTTTTTAGTTTTAATAGATAAAATAGATAATTAGATTATGAATTAGTCGATGAGTAGATCAGCTATGGCAGACATCATAATGAAAAAAATAAGTAAAAGAAACGGTTATCTATTTTTAGTCTTACTGTTTTTTGTGTACTAAAAATCTTAATAATTAACATAACTCTCATTTTAAGAAAACCACAAAATGCTATTTTGGAGTCAATGAAAATGAATACAGCGAAATGTTGTTAAATTTTTGATTATGTTTTTAGATTTTAATTCAATTTTTTATACTTTCTATCCACTCTAATTGAGATGTAAAATACTTTTATCAGTATAATTTCAGTATTATAAATACTTTTGATAGTGAAACTTCTAGAAATTCACTAAAGTAAATGAAAGGAGATTATATGAAATATGAAATTAGCAACTAGATTAAAACAAAGAAGAAACACTCTAAAAATGACACAAGAAGAAGTGGCAGAAAAAATACATGTGTCACGGCAAACTATTTCAAATTGGGAAAATGGCCGGAACTTACCTGATATCAATAGTCTTATTTTAATTAGTGAGATCTATGCTATTTCCTTAGATGAATTAATGAAAGGAGATCCTAAAATGGTTAAACAATTAGATAAAAAAATAAAAAAAGGCAAATTTTTTTATTTTTTAGTTGTCGTAATTGCAGTACTTATTTTATTGAATATTTTGCATTTAATCAGTGTTGGATAAATCACTGTGACTATATTATTTTTTGAATAATGACGGTCTTTACAATAGCTATCTTGCTAATTTTATGTAGAGTAACAGTTATAAAAAATAAGCTAAGCAACGTATGATTGTTGCTTAGCTTATTTTTTATATTTGAGTTGTCATACTATACTTAATATAAAAAAAATAACAAAATTATCTATCATTAAAGAAAGTAAATTTTTCACCATAAGATAAACATCTGAAAATCATTATATGATATGGAAAAGTTGTGAGAATACTTCGAGAAAAACGGTCTACCTTTTTTAGGGGAGCTATTGTATCATTCTATATTCGTTTCTGAAGGGATATAGGTACCTAGTCAAGGTATATTAAAAAAATTATAATCTAGTTTCCAAGAAGCCCAAAAAGGTCCTCACTCCTTTTCAAGCGGTTTTCCTACTTGTCTTTTTTTATATATCCAATGACTTATTTTAAATAAACCAATACCAATGATCGTTCCAATTGTATTAAAGATAACATCGTCTATATCTGAAACTCCTGTATAGAATATAAACTGCAGAGATTCTATTAAAACAGATACAGCTATTCCAATTAATAGAGATCTTAAAACAAAGTGGTTTCTTTTCATTAAATAAGCTGCTCCAAAACCCATTGGAATAAACCAAATAATATTCCCATATAAGTTATAGTAATAATCAAATAAAGTTGTTCCTTGAGTTAATTTAGCTGTTTCTACAAATGGGATCCAGTTGATTTCACTTAAAGGGCGCATCACTATGGATACATTATTAATTGAATTTTCTGCACGAAAGACCGTTAAATGAATCAAAAGAAGAATATAAAAAATAAATAGATTTAAAACAACTTCTCTTCGCCATTTTATTGGTTTTTTCTTCTTCTTTTTGAGACCCAGCACTATTCCTCTGCCAATAAGCCAAAAAATAAAATAAAACAAGGTCTGGTCGATGCTATAAAAGATTAATTCTACTAACGGAAAGTGATTGATTGATTCACCAAACTTCGATTCAATTAATTCAAAGAGGGGTTGCAAAAATACCATTAAAAAATCCTCCTCATTTATCCTTGCAAATTATTATACCGCATTCGCTTAAATTTATTTGTTTAAAAAGTCTAAATTTTACTTAATTTTTACTTTTCTTAATCTTTCCTTGGTATAATAGCTATTAGCATGATCAGCATAAGCAGTTATAAGTGAGTAAAATTGACTATACTGTAAATTAATTGTAAAATAATGAATGATGTACTAATATGGACTATTTTCATACAATTGGAAATTTAACTCATTAACTTAAACAAACTGTGGCCATTTATTAAGGAGGATTCAACAGTGACTAACATAAAAAAAATATTACACACGAGAATGGGGTTCTTTTCTCTCGCTGTTATCCTATTTTGGATCAAGACATATATAGGGTATCAATCAGAATTTTCTCTTGGCGTCGAAGGTATCATGCAGCAATTCATCTTATTGATCAATCCAATTGCTACAACAATCATTCTACTTTCTATCGCGCTATACTTTAAAAGTTCCAAAAAAGCCTATATTGCTTTAGTAGTTGTTTATGCTTTAATGTCAATTTTATTCTTTTCAAATATTCTCTATTATAGAGAATTTTCTGATTTTCTTTCTGTCAGCACGATTTTAGGCGCTGGTAATGTTGCTGGTGGATTGGGCGCAAGTACCTTTGCTTTATTGCACACGACAGATTTTCTTTATTTAATCGATATCATTTTATTAATTGCATTATTAGCCTCTAAGAAAGTGATGATCGATAATCGTCCATTCAAGAAACGGTACGCTTTTGCAGCTACGATTGTTGGATTTACACTTTTCGCTGCGAACTTAACGTTAGCAGAAAGTGATCGACCTCAACTGTTGGCTCGTACATTTGACCGTAACTACATTGTTAAATACCTTGGTTTGAATTTCTTTACAGCTTATGATGGCTATCAAACTGCGCAAGCAAATCAAGTAAAAGCAAATGCTGATGAATCTGATATTGAAGGTGTCATAAACTACATTGATGAACACTTTGCTGAAGCGAATCCTGAAATGTTTGGTATTGCTGAAGACCGTAATGTCATTTACTTGCATTTAGAAAGTTTCCAACAATTTTTAATTGACTACCAATTAGAAACTGAAACTGGCGAATCTCTTGAAGTTACACCATTTATCAACAGTATTTACCATGATAATGATACTCAAAGTTTCAGCAACTTCTTCCACCAAGTCGGACAAGGAAAAACTTCAGATTCAGAAATGCTGCTTGAAAATTCCCTATTTGGTTTATCCCAAGGTGGAGCCTTTACACAAGTTGGTGAAAGCAATACGTTCCAATCCGCTTCACAAATTTTAGGCTCTGAAAAGAATTATACAAGTGCTATGTTCCATGGTAATGTTGGATCTTTTTGGAATCGTGATAACACGTATAAATCAATGGGCATAGATTACTTCTTCGATGATGAGTACTACTCTTTCACTGAAGAAAATACATTGGAATATGGAATGAAAGATAAAATATTCTTTAAAGAATCTGTTCAATATTTAGAACAATTGCCTCAACCGTTTTATTCTAAATTTATTACAGTATCTAATCACTTCCCTTACCCATTAGATGAAGCAAATGTGGACTTCCCAGCTGCAACTACTGGTGATAGTACTATTGATAACTATTTTGTAACAGCTCATTATTTAGACCAAGCTATTGAAGAATTCTTTGCTTACCTGAAAGACGCTGGATTATATGATAATTCGATCATTGTTCTTTATGGTGACCATTATGGTATTTCTAATTCTAGAAATGAAACATTAGCTCCTTTATTAGATAAAGATCCTGAAACATGGTCAAGTTATGACAATGCAATGTTACAAAAAGTTCCTTATATGATTCATATTCCAGGAACAGGTAATGGAAAAATCAATACTCAATACGGTGGCCAAGTTGATAGCCTGCCTACTCTTCTCCACTTATTAGGTGTTGAAACAAAAGATAATATCTTACTTGGAACAGATTTATTCTCAGAAAACCATGATCAAACAGTAGCCTTCCGTGATGGAAACTTCGTCAGTCCTAAATATACCGTTGATGGTTCAAGTATCTATGATACCGAGACGGGTGAATTAATAGAAGATCCGGCTGAAGAAGTTCTTGCTGAAGTTGAACAGTTAAGAGAAGATGTCAGCACACAACTAAGTTTATCTGATAGTATTCTAACAAGTGATTTATTACGTTTCTATACTCCAGAAGGAATGATTACGACTGATCCGGCTGATTATGACTACCGTGATCAATTAGCTCGTATGAAAGCTATAAATGAAGGTTCAGGAACAGAAGCTACAAGTATATATAGTCAGAATGGTAACCAGTCTACTGTTGATCTATATAATACAAATGCACCAGAACTACTACAGGATTCTTCTGGTGTAGTTGATGAAACACAACCAGCTGAGACAGAGAATCCAGCAGAAACTGAATTAACTGAATAAAGAGTGACTAAAGAGCTGAGACAATTGTCTCAGCTCTTTTTATGTATCTAAGCTTTTAAATTATGATCGAAATAAATAAAGTATTGAACTAACATATCCTCTTACTAATTGCTTCACATTTTTTTCATATTTACTCGATACAATAAAGAAAATGAACCGTTGAGTTGAAGGGAGAGTTGACCTTGCCAATTGTTAAACGAGCTTATCGCCACTTGCAAAACCATCCTTACTTTTTGATTTCTATGCTTAGTTTCTATTTGCTCTATTTTATTCTTGTTTTTGCCGTTGTTTTGTTGATAAAGCAATTTTCTGACTCTTCCATTCAGTTAACGACCATTGTAAATTCTTTGCAATCCCAGCAACTATCATTAGACATCCAAACCTTTCAACTCTTAGAATCTATTACAAAAAACTATCTAGTAAAATACCAATCTATTTTTTTAGCTATCGCTAGCGTAGGTACAATCAGTCTCGTGTTGATTCAGCTGTTTGTGAGTAAGATCAGACATAAAGAATACAACACCTATCTTTTGATGGGAGAAAGAGTTTATAAACTGACCGCACAATTGATCATTGAACACCTGATTTTAATAAATAGTGTTGTGTTGTTTTTATTTGTACTTTACAGTTTCTTTGCTCCTCCGATAGTCCAACAAGCCTCACAATTTGAAGCAGAGACTCTACAAATGGAAGTAAAAGCCAATCCACCTGATAGTACTAGTCAAAAAGACTCTTCTTTATCAGAATCTAAAAATGAAAATTTCACGCGTTTTAATGTTAAACCTTTCTTAAAAGGTGATTCAATCAATAACAAATTTGGTGAAAATAACACGCTTCAAGCTGTATTTCTGGTAGTGTTTATCAACTTATATAGTTGTATGGTTATTGGTATACCTACCTATATTGTCTTATCCTTAACTAAAGGCAAACTCTCTTAATCTATTTCATAAGTAACCAAGGAGGATTTTAGATGTTTAATCAATCTGAAGTTGTTGGAAAAGATCTTTTTCTACTAAGCCCGAAAACCATTTATACGGTTTCAACTGAACAAATGAGTTTACCTTCTTTAATGAAACAAGTAAAAGCACAAACTGGAACTTTTCCTGGCCTAATAACTACTGATGATGTGTTTATTAACTATTTAACGGTTAAAGAAAACATGTTGGTTGCATTATCCTTAGCACCAAATCAGCCTAAGCGAACAACAGCTTTTCTTGTAAATGAACTGTTAGAAGAACTAAACATATCTGAATCTTTAGCTAAACAGTCCTTTACTGCATTGTCGATGAAACAATACATCCAACTTCAATTACAGATAGCACTTATGAGCCAAAAAAAAGTGATCGTCATAGACGATTGGTTGAAGCATGAAACTACATTCGATAGACAAGAATGGCTGCTCTTATTTCGCCATTTTGCAAGAACAACAGAGTGCTCTTTTATTTTTGCTACTTCTGATGAAAAAATTTTAAGCTTAGGAAAACCACTAAAAATAACTACAGCAGCAGTTTAACTAAAATAAGACGGAAGTGAAGCCGCGTGGCTCACTTCCGACTTATTTTATTCTAGTGGAAAAACTAAGGTAAAGGTTGTTCCTTCTCCGGCAATACTTTCTACTGAAACTCTTGCACCATGTAAATTAACGAGTTGTTGGACAATAGCTAACCCTAGTCCAGACTCACCATATTTTGTATTTTTTCTAGAGATATCAGCTTTATAGTAACGTTCCCATATATTTTCAACTTCTTCAGCCGTCATTCCTATACCAGAATCAGCGATTTTTATAATACTTTCATTATTTTCGCCAAATTCCCCTGTAACCTTGATTTTTCCGTTCTCTGTAAATTGAATAGCATTTTGAACAATATTGACAACAATCTGAGAAAAACGATCATAATCGGCAAACAAAGTCAGATCTTTTGGACAATTTAAGAGCAATTCATTACCAGAAGCTTCTGCTTTCCCTTTTAATTGTTCAATAATCATTTCTAATGCATCAAAAGCATTAAATGTTTGTTTTTGTAAGTTAATTTGATTGGAACGAATTTTTTCGTAATCTAAATTTTCATTCACTAAACGAATCAACCGACGTGTTTCATTTTGCATCAATTGAACACTGCGTTGCTTTTGATTTTCTGGAATCATATCATGCTCGATTCCTTCTAGCAGTCCATTAATCGTTGTTAAAGGTGTGCGCATTTCATGAGCAGCATCCGCCATAAATTGTCTTCGCCGATTTTCTAGACGCTCGATTTCTTCTTGAGAACTTTTTAAAGAATCGACCATAGTGTTGAAATCAGCTGCTAAATCATCAAATTCATCCATTTCTTTATTTTCAAGGTGAACATTAAAATCACCTTTTGCTATTTTATGTGTTGCACTCCGAATACGGTTGATACGGTTTACTTGAAACTTAGCAAAGAAATAACTTGCCACTGTAGCGCCTAGAACAGAAAAAATAAACGCACTAAACAGGTTATTTCGAATATCTTTTAGATTAGCTTCAATTGTGCTAATAGGTGCGCTTACAGCTATAAATCCATAAAAATCACCTGTACTTTGGGTAAAAAAAGGCTGATAAACAATAGCCGTGTTGATTTGATTACCAAAGAAGTCTGTATTTCTTTGCGTTAATGTAATAGGTTCGCCATTTTTCAATTTTTCTAGGTCACTATCTGAAATACCACTTATATAATTTTGAGTTGTACTAGGATAAGTCATCGTATCCGTATGATCAAATACAAAAATCGATACACCTTGATTTTTTAAAATAACTTGTCCATTTTCTATTTTATCCGTTTGTAGGTCCTCATCTATTAAAGCTTCAGCATAACCGAATAATTGTTTTTCCGTACTGCGATAAGCAGTACTTCGAGCAAATTGCAAAAATGAAAACCCAAGTATGATCAAAACTGTCATCACTACTGCAAAAAAAGCTAACATCTGTTGATAAAAATAATTTATTCTCATGAGGTAACTCCAGAATCATCGTATTTATACCCTACTCCCCAAACAGTTTGAATGATTTGTGGACCTGTTTTATCGATTTTTTGACGCAATTTTTTTATATGAGCATCTACTGTTCGCTCATCACCAAAATATTCATAATCCCATACAATAGTCAAAAGTTGTTCTCTTGAAAAGACTTGTCTAGGACTCTTAGCCATCGTGTATAACAACTCAAATTCCTTAGGTGTTAAATTTTCAATTGGTTTGTCATATAGAATAGCTTCACGTGTTCTCTTATCCATTTTAAGGTACTTGGTTTCAACTTCATAAGCTTTAACGTCTACTTTATCGGATTCATCATGCAACAAGTCTGCGCGACGATATAAAGCTTTTATGCGTGCAATCAGTGTTAATGGACTAAAAGGCTTTGTTACATAATCATCGGCTCCAATTTCGAGACCGATCACTTGGTCGCTTTCAGAGTCTTTGGCCGTCAACATGATAATCGGAATCATTTTAGAAACTTTGCGCATTTCACGACAAATCTGCATGCCATCCATGCTTGGTAAATTCAAGTCAAGCGTAATCAAGTCCCAGCTTTGAGGATCCTTTAAAAAAGTATCTAATCCTTCTTTACCGTCTTGGATAAAAGTTGCTTTCCATTCTTCTTTCATGAAAAACATTTCCATCATTTCGCATACGGATTGATTGTCTTCAATCATTAATATATTCATGAAATGCCTTCTTTCTTTTTAAAATTCCTCTCTTTTATTATACCCTTTTTCCCCTTGCAACTAAAGCAACTTACAAAATCATCTTTGATTCTTCATCTTTTATTCAAAAAGAACAATACTTATTTTAAACTAGAAGTTTAGATAAAAAAATAGAATCAAGGCAACTGCCGCGATTCTATTCACTCTTAATTTAAAATAGTTAATTCAACTTCTTGAATACCCCATGCAAATGATTGATCCATGCTTTCCATGTGCAAGTCAATTCGGTTTCCAATAATGGCACTTCCAGTATCTCCAGCAATCGCTTCTCCATAACCTTCTACATAAACTTTAGACCCTAAAGGGATCACATTAGGATCAACAGCAATGACTTGAGAATTTTCTCTTAGATCTATTCCTGTAGCTGTAATATTCGTTAATGAAGGTTGGTTTCGGCTATATGCTGTAGCTACTACTGTTATTGTTTCTTCACCATTACTGGTGTTAAGGGCTGACCCTTCTATGTTCTCTTCAGTAGCTGGTGATTCCGGAAGTATGATTTCTTCTTTTACTTGTTCTTCACTTTCCCATACAACTTTTTGCGGATCAATTGTTTCAGGATCTAAATCAGTTTCTATATTAATTTCATCACCAATCTGTAAATGAGTTTCTTCAGATAAAGATTCATTCCATCCTACCAATTCTTCCACTTTTACTTCAAAAGCAGTTGCGATGTTCTCAAGTGTATCACCAGATTTTATGGTGTAATGAACAGTATCGATTACGTCGTGACTTTCTGTCCTCTCTTCTAAACTAATGGGCTTTACCATCTTTTCTTCAAATGGTAGAGTCGTTGCTAAAGTTTCTACAACTGTTTGACTGTCACTCCTGTCAGCAATTAACTCATCTGTTCCATTTTGCATCTGAACGTTGGTTGCTTTTTTAGTTCCATTTATTAAATCTATTCCATTAGATGTGTTGGATGTCACTTCATTTTGAGCAGCTAACGCACTAGTAATATGTGTCGTTCCCACTGCCAATCCAAATAAGGCAATAATTATTACAACTGTTTTCTTCATTAGATAATTTCCTCCTAATTCAATACGGATGTTATCGTATCACGTACGAAATAGAGGCAGGTTACTTGAGAATTAAACAACTGTAACACACCATTTTTTAATATCGTTTCCATTGATAAAAAAGTAATTGTTCTGAATATTCAACTAACTTATTTATACAGAATTCTTCTCATAATCTTTCAACTTATTAGAATGAACCCCTTTAATACAGCATTTCATTTTTTACGCTTTTCTAATTTCTTATTCATTTAATAGACTAGTTTGTTTTTCTAATGTCAGATTTTATTAATGTTATATTACAAGGCCGAATTATTTTATGCGTTTACTTTTCTGTTTTTCAGTAGTTCAGCCCTAATTGTTACAGCTATGTGACATCATATGTTCCGTTTTTTTATCCTGTAATGGGCTCTGCTTTTTTATTTTGTAAGAAATAAACTTCCTCTACAACCATTTCTACAGTAAAAATGGTCTCTTCTTCTTTATTGATATATGATCTTGATTGAATTCTTCCTGTAACACCGATCATATGTCCTTTCTCACAGTAAAGCTGTATTAATTTTGCCACGTTTCCCCATGCAACAATAGGAATAAAATCAGCTTGAGTACCATTCTCTTTTTTGCTCCTTTTAGCTACTGCTAAAGTATTGTTGATGACAACTCTATCTTCTCCTATCTTTTTAAGTTCTACTTCTCTTACTAAACGTCCAACCAAACCTATTTGATTCATTTTTTTTCCTCCTTTTTAGTGTATTCTTTTTTACTATCTGCATTTTTTATTGATTTACTTTATTGCTTATTCATCAAAAAATAAAAAAAAGTCTCCTTTACAGTAAACAGTTTTATTTCTTAAGCTGTTTAGTATAAAAGAGAACTTTTTTATTTATTAGATTAAAAACTATCTATTTCAAAGGGTTTCCACTAAATCGTTGTTTCATCATCTAAAATGGTCAGTTGAAAAGCATTTACAATAAACAACAAAATAAAACCTAACAGTAAGATCACTAATAAAGCAATAGATTTATATAATGAATTCGAAGTAAATAGACCGGTAATAAAAATAATATAATATAAAACATAGATTCTATTACTCCATTTATTGGACTTTATTTGAACTCGTTCACCATCTTTAACTTCTATGGTATTACTTTTAACTCCGGATTGCGTGACACATATTTGCACAACATTATTAGGAATAGACATTTCCAACTTCTGACCATTTGCTATTTTTGCAACTCTTTCACCATTTATTTTTATCGTCATTTTTAGTATGGTACCTATTAAACCAGTACGACGTACAACTGTAATGGACATATGTAGACTCCCCCTAAAAAAATAGCTGCTTCATCATAATTTTTGATAAAAAAACACCCTAAAAATAGAATTTAATTCAATTATTAGGGTGTTTAATATTTTATTTCGTACAAGGGATGGAACTAGTTGACTATTGTAGGTTTCGTAAAGTAACTGAAAATGTGTACCCATGTTTCTTTTTCAAAAACAGCAAATGGGTTACCATCGCCTAATACTCCATAACCAATCATCGCTCCAACAACAAAAGCAAGAGCAATCAAGATAATCACAAGTAGAATCTTTAATACAAATGTGACTATTTGAAGTACTATTTTTTCCTTAGTCATGGGTTTACCTCACTTTTTCTAAAATTTACGGTTCTTTTTAGTCATATTTTCCAATAAGATACCTGTTCCTAAAGCAACAGAATCTAATGGTTGTTCAGCAGCAAAGACAGGAACTTTCAATTGTTCAGCGAATAATTGATCAATACCATCCAATAAAGCACCACCACCAGTTAAAATGACCCCACGGTCGATGATATCTGCTGATAATTCAGGAGGAGTTTGTTCCAATACATCTTTAGCTTGTTGAACGATCATCATCATTGATTCAGCTGTTGCTTTTTGGACTTCATCAGATGTGATAGTAATGGTTCTAGGTAAACCAGTAATCATATCGCGGCCTCTAACCTCCATTGAATCGTCTCTTTTACCAGGGAAAACTGTTCCGATCTCTTTTTTGATTGTTTCAGCTGTACGTTCACCAATCAATAATTTATGTGTTTTTTTGACAAATTGTGTAATTTCATTATCTAGTTGATCTCCGGCAACTTTTAGAGAGCGGCTAGTTACAATTCCACCCATTGAAAGAACGGCAATATCACTTGTACCGCCACCAATATCAATAACCATATTTCCACTTGGTTGGAAGATATCCATTCCAGCACCAATTGCAGCTACTTTAGGTTCTTCTTCAAGAAAGACATTTTTTCCACCGCTTTTTTCAGCAGCTTCGATAATCGCTTTTTGTTCAATTGTTGTTATATTTGTAGGGCAGCAAATCAAAATATTTGGTTTTGATAAAAAGCCTTTAACATTTAATTTATTAATAAAGTGAGTCAGCATTGCTTCTGTTATATCAAAGTCAGCAATAACTCCTCCTTGTAATGGACGAATTGCACGAATGTTTCCGGGTGTACGTCCAACCATTAAGTAGGCTTCTTCTCCGACTGCTAAAACACGTTTTGTAGTGGTATCAATTGCAACGACTGAAGGCTCATTTAAAACTATGCCTTTTCCTTTTACATGAATCAATACATTGGCTGTACCTAAATCTATCCCTATATCTCTAGCCATTACTTGTTTCTCCTCTCAAGCTCTTGTTCGTTCATCATAGGCATACTTGTCTTATAAAATAAAGTAGCCATCTAATTTCCTATTATAGCATAAGTCGTTTCATTCTTAAACGCTGAATTAAAGACATTTAAATAAATTTAACGTTTCAAAGATTACTTCAATTGGTGTTCAGTTATATAAGAGTGAAAAAAAATAGTCGTATGATCTAGTTTGTTGATGTTTCAAGTGAATTTTTTTCTAGAATAAATAAATTGTATGTAAAAAAGCTATCGAAACGTCTAGACTTTGCAGTTTTTTGACTCGCAAGACTGAAAATAATAAAATAAAAAACTAAGTCTTATAAAGTACCACTTTTAAGTGTTTGCTTTATAAGACTTAGTTTTTTAATAATAGCATAATGTTAGAAACGATTTTTTAAGAAAATAATCCTTCAAACTCAGTTTCGGTCATTGTACTTTCTACTGCTTCATCAATTCTTTCTACATCTGCGCCTAAAGCTTGTAATTTTTTATGGAATTCATAGTATCCACGATCTAGGTATTCTAGATGTGTTACTCTTGTATATCCTTTTGAAACTAAACCAGCTATGATCAAAGCAGCTGCTGCTCTAAGATCTGTTGCTGCTACTTCAGCACCTTGTAATTCTGTTGGTCCGTAAATAACTAGTGTTTGCCCTTCAACTTTAAACTCCGCATTCATGCGACGCAATTCTTCCATGTGCATATAACGGTTTTCAAATACTGTTTCTTTCATTGTACTTGTTCCTTCAGCAAAAACTTGCGCAATCGTCATTTGTGCTTGCATGTCAGTTGGAAAACCGGGATGTGGCATTGTTTTTACATCTGTAGCTTTTAATTTATCAGGACCGATAACACGTAATCCGTTATCTTCGTCTTCAAATTGAACACCCATTTCTTTTAATTTCGAAATTAAAGGTTTGTTGTGTTCAGCAACAGCATCTTCAATAAAGACATTTCCTTTAGTAACTGCAGCGGCAATCATAAAGGTACCCGCTTCAATACGGTCTGGTATAATGCTATGTTCTGCACCTGTTAATTCAGTTACACCTTCGATACGAATACTTTCAGTGCCAGCACCAACGACCTTAGCTCCCATACGATTTAAGAAGTTTGCTAAATCAACGATTTCTGGTTCCCGAGCAACGTTTTCAATTGTAGTAGTTCCTTCAGCCAGTGTAGCAGCCATCATAATGTTTTGTGTAGCTCCAACACTTGGAAAATCTAAGTATATGTGAGCTCCTTTTAATCTATCCGCAAATGCTTCGATATATCCATTTTCGATATGTACCTCAGCACCCATTGCTTCAAATCCTTTTAAATGGAGATCTATTGGACGTGTCCCAATTGCACAACCACCTGGAAGAGCAACCTTTGCATGACCTAAACGAGCTAATAAAGGTCCCATAACTACGATAGATGCACGCATTTTGCTTACGTATTCAAACGGAGCTTCAAAATGTAATTCTTTTGTAGCGTCTATTTCAATTTCTTTTTTAGTTTGATCAAAGTTTACAGTTAAATTTAAATGGCTTAAGACTTGATTAATAGTAAATACATCAGATAATATTGGAACATTAGTTAATTTACTTTGTCCCTTACTTGCTAATATTGTAGCAGCTAAAATAGGCAATACGGCATTTTTTGCCCCTTCTACTTTAACTGTTCCGGTTAGGTGCTTTCCACCTCGAACGACAATCTTTTCCATGTAGTATCCCTCCAAAATTTTCATTGCCTTTATCACAACTGTGTGAGGTAAATAGTACAAGACAACATTTAATATTATAGCATGAAGTTATGTGAAGGTACAAACTTAACATTTGATTTGTTCTAAATTTATTTAATTCTTAATAAAATAAGAAGATAAGATTTTGTGAAGATAGAATAAATTCAATGAAAAACGTACTCACTGTATACCCAATAGCTATAGACACAAATAAATAAAGGACTCGAGCCTGCCCAATATTATTTTTTTTCATCGTATTTTCGATGCGTATTCCTTTTAATGCCCAAAAGGTAAGCAAAATAAAAAACAAATGAGATATAATAGCAATTAAAGATTGAACACCTAAAAAGTTCATTTACTGATCCATCTCCCTTTCTAATTCATTATAATACTAACATAAAAGAAGAAAAAAAAATATTTATAGTGTCTTTAAATTGTAATATAGTATAATTTTTAATTCTTAAACAAAAAAGTTGAAATAAATACAGCGCAGCTGCTTTATTTCAACTTTTTTTATTAGCGTTTATTGTGTTTAGATACAGTAATTCGATTGACAGCTTTTCTTAACGAAATCTCTGCACGTTTCGAATGACTATTATTTTCAATGGCTTCTGTTTTGTGCAATTCTTCTTCTGCACGTTGTTTAGCTTCAAAAGCCCTTTCCACATCAATATCTCTTGCACGTTCAGCACTATCTGCAATAATGGAACAAACATTGTCTCTAACTTCCATTACACCGCCATTTACAGCAATCCAGTCTTCAGTATCCACTGAAACCCGTTGAACACGAACAGCATGGATAGTAAGAGGTACAATGATTGGTATATGATTTGCTAAAATACCAATTTCTCCATCCACCGCTTTTGCAATTACACTTTTTGCACGGTGATTGTAGACGATTCCAGCAGGTGTAACAATGTTCACTTGCATTTCGCTCATCTCATTTACCTCCTAGTAACCCATAGACTCTGCTTTAGCCACAACTTCTTCGATTCTTCCTACATTACGGAAAGCATCTTCTGGTAAATGGTCGTAACGTCCATCAATGATTTCTTTAAATCCACGTACTGTTTCTTCAACCGGAACATATGAACCAGGCAAACCAGTAAAGGCTTCAGCCACATGGAAATTTTGAGATAAGAAAAATTGGATACGTCTAGCTCTAGATACAACGATTTTTTCATCTGAAGATAATTCATCCATCCCCAGAATCGCAATAATATCTTGCAATTCACGGTAACGTTGCAACAATTGTTGAACTTCTGTAGCTACTTTATAATGTTCTTCCCCAACAATTTCAGGTGATAGAGCACTAGAAGTTGATGCTAAAGGATCTACCGCTGGATAAATACCTTGTTCAGTTAATTTACGTTCCAAGTTGGTTGTTGCATCTAAATGGGCGAAAACAGTTGCTGGCGCTGGGTCAGTATAGTCATCCGCTGGTACATAGATCGCTTGGATAGAAGTAATTGATCCTTTACTTGTTGAGGTGATTCGTTCTTGTAATTGACCCATTTCAGTTGCCAAAGTTGGTTGGTACCCTACTGCTGATGGCATACGGCCAAGCAATGCAGATACTTCAGAACCAGCTTGTGTAAATCGGAAAATGTTATCAATAAACAATAGTACATCTTGCCCAACTTCATCACGGAAGTATTCAGCAATCGTTAATCCTGTTAATGCTACACGCATTCTAGCACCAGGCGGCTCATTCATTTGACCGAATACCATTGCTGTACGTTTGATAACTCCAGAATCTTGCATTTCGAAATACAAGTCATTCCCTTCACGAGTACGTTCACCAACACCGGTAAATACTGAGATCCCACCATGTTCTTCTGCAATGTTATGAATCAACTCTTGGATCAAAACGGTTTTACCTACTCCGGCACCACCGAACAATCCAATTTTCCCACCTTTTAAATAAGGTGCTAGTAAATCAATAACTTTAATTCCAGTTTCTAGAATAGCAGTATTGCTGCTTAATTCATCAAATACTGGAGCATTACGGTGAATAGGGTGACGTTGTGCATCCTCTGGAAACGGTTCTTTTTCATCGATTGTTTCTCCCAAGACATTAAACATACGCCCTAATGTTTCTTCTCCTACTGGTACTGAGATAGCTTTTTCAGTATCAACAACGCTCATTCCACGTTGCAAGCCATCAGTCGATTGCATTGCAATCGTTCTGATAACACCATTTCCTAGTAATAAAGCCGTTTCTAAGACAACTGTTTCATTCTTACTCTTGTTTTTTTCAACAATGAGAGCATTATTAATTTCAGGCATAGTATCGTTTACTGGAAATTCTACATCCAC
This sequence comes from Carnobacterium inhibens subsp. inhibens DSM 13024, assembly GCF_000746825.1. Lineage (NCBI taxonomy): Bacteria > Bacillati > Bacillota > Bacilli > Lactobacillales > Carnobacteriaceae > Carnobacterium > Carnobacterium inhibens. The sequence continues at coordinate 898,769 of NZ_JQIV01000006.1, forward strand.
AACAGGTCCTATAACTTGAACAATATGACCAATACTCATTCGATTTTCCTCCCATTAACTTACTTAGACGCTGAAGCACCACTTATGATTTCCGTAATTTCTTCCGTTATAGCGGCTTGACGTGCACGATTATAACGAATCGTTAAATCATCAATAATGTTTTTTGCGTTATCTGTTGCGCCTTTCATAGCTGTCATACGGGCTGCATGTTCAGCAGCTTTAGCATCTAGAATAGCTCCGTATATTAGACTTTCAGCATATTGAGGCAATATGATATCTAAAATTTCTTCTTTAGAAGGTTCATAGATATAATCTTTTTCATAATCTTTTGTTTCTGTTACATCTAAGTCTGATAGAGGCAGCATTTTTTCAGCTCTGTATGTGAACATGATCGTGTTCACATGATGATTGTAGCAAACGTACAACTCATCAAAGACTTCATTTTTATACATTTCAGTTGCTGTTCTCGCAATTGAACGTACTTCTTCAAATGTAGGCTGATCACTAATATCATTCAGCTCATATGCTACATTCATTCCTCTGGCTTTAAAAAAATCAGCAGCTGTTGCTCCCACAGCCATAAATACATACTCATCTGGAGATGAGTGGTCTTTAGTGATCATATCAACTGTAGATTTGATTACTGAGCTGTTGTACCCGCCAGCTAATCCTTTATCTGAGCTGATAACGATGTAGCCCGTTTTCTTAATGGGACGTTCTACTAACATATCGTGAAAGTCGATATTTGATGGAGAATTGGTTCCAATCATTTCATTTTCTATTAAAGCAAGTTGATTATGCGCTAGGTGAGTGACGATCTCTCGTACTTTTTCAGAATAAACTTGAAAGCCAGCAGCTGTATCTTCCGCTTTAGACAATTTAGCACCGGATACCATTTGCATGGCATTCGTGATTTGACTGGTCTTTTTTGTGGAACTTATTTTTTTTGTAATTTCATTTAAAGAGGCTGTCATTATTCTTCACCGCCTTTAATTGGTTTGTTCGCTGTTTGCATCAGCTGAAGAGTCAATATAATTAGTGAAAAAATTAGTAATGAATTCATTGATGACAGCATCCAATTTTTCAGTTCTTGGCAAATCCTTTGTTTCTACTATTTCTTCTAAAATTTCATTATGCTGATTATCTAAGAAATCATAGAATTGAGCTTCAAAACGGCCTAATTCACTTACTGGAACTGTATCTATGAAACCATGTGTTAAAGCATATAAAATCATGACTTGTTTTTCAACAGCAATTGTTTCATGCAAGCCTTGTTTTAGAATTTCAACTGTACGGTGTCCACGGTTTAATTTAGCTTGAGTTGCAGCATCTAGATCTGAACCGAATTGTGTAAATGCTTCTAATTCACGGAAACTTGCTAAATCTAAACGCAAAGTTCCTGAAACTTTTTTCATTGCTTTGATTTGAGCAGATCCCCCAACACGGGAAACAGATAATCCAGCTGCAATTGCAGGTCGGATACCAGAGTAGAACAAATCGCTTTCTAAGAAGATTTGTCCATCTGTAATAGAAATAACGTTTGTAGGGATATACGCAGAGATATCTCCTGCTTGAGTTTCAACAAATGGAATAGCAGTCATTGAACCGCCACCTAATTTATCACTCAATTTAGCAGCACGTTCTAATAAGCGAGAATGCAAATAGAATACGTCTCCTGGATAAGCTTCACGGCCTGGCGGACGACGCAATAAGAGCGACAGTTCACGGTAAGCTGCTGCTTGTTTCGTTAAGTCATCAAAGATAATCAAAACGTGTTTTCCATTGTACATGAATTCTTCTCCCAGAGCTGATCCAGCATAAGGAGCAATGTATAGCAATGGAGCAGGTTGAGATGCACTTGCTGTCATAACGATCGTATAATCCATAGCGCCATGTCTTCTTAATGTTTCTACTTGATTACGGACAGTTGATTCTTTTTGACCAATTGCTACATAAATACAAATCGTATCTTGGCCTTTTTGATTTAAAATCGTGTCGATTGCTAAGCTGGTTTTCCCTGTTTTACGGTCACCAATAACTAATTCACGTTGTCCACGACCAATTGGTACCAATGCATCGATTGCTTTGATCCCTGTTTGTAAAGGTTCATTAACCGAATGACGATCCATAACTCCTGGAGCTTCTGCTTCAATTGGTCGAGTTTTAGTCGTAATAATCTCTCCCAAACCATCAATAGGTTGTCCAAGAGGATTTACTACACGTCCAATCATTGCTTCTCCAACTGGAACTTGCATAATTCGACCAGTACGTTTAACGATATCGCCTTCACGTATACCAGTAAATTCTCCTAGGATGATGATCCCTACATCATTTACTTCTAAATTTTGTGCCATACCAAAAGTACCATCAGCAAATTCCAATAGTTCTCCTGACATTGCGTTTTCTAATCCATAAGCACGAGCGATTCCATCACCTACGTAACTAACTGTACCTACTTCATCTATTACTAATTCACTTTGATAACTTGCAATTTGCTTTTTAATTAGTGAACTAATTTCTTCTGCTTTTACGCCCATAAATAACTCACCTCATAACTTCCTTTATCGAATCAGTTGCTTTTCTAATGCCTCGAAATTAGATCGAATGCTCCCGTCATACACTTGGCTTTCAGCTTCTATAACTACTCCGCCTAGAACATGCTTATCAACGATCGTATGCAACAATACTTTTTTTGCATCTAATTTTAATTTCATAACGTCTATTAAACGTGCCTCTTGATCATCGGTTAGTTGAACTGCCGTAATGACTTTAGCAACTACCGTCCTATTTTTATAATCATAGATTTTTTCAAATTCATTTACAATATCTCGAATATCACTAATCAAATTATAGTCATACAGCATATGGAAAAAGCTTTGAGTATTAATTGAAAACTGTTTGATCAAATCTGAAAGAAGATGATCCCGTTTGTATTTTTCTAACCTCGGGTCTACTAAAATGCTTCCTAAATTAGGAACTTCTTCTAAAACTTGGCGAACATCCATCATATTATCAAATGCAACGTCAACGGTTCCTTTTTCTTTAGAATCTTGATAAAAGACATCTGCAATTTGGCGATTATTCATATTTCTATTTAATTTCATTACTATTCGCCAACCTTTCAATGTACTCTTCTATTAATTCAGCATGCCCTTCTTTAGATAATTCTTTTCCAATTAATTTCTCAGCAATATCCATAGATAGACGGCTGATATCATTTTGTGCACCAGCTAATGCTTGTTTTCTTTCTAATTCTATTGTTTTCTTAGCTTCTTCTTTCAAACGAGCTATTTCTACTTTAGCAGCTGCTAATTGTTCTCGTTCCACTTTATCAGCTGTATCTCTAGCTTGTTCAATAATTGCACTTGCTTTAGTTCTTGTATCTTCTAATTGTTGTTGTTGTTCTTTAAGTAATCGGTCTGCTTCTAATTTAGCTAACTCAGAATCGTCAATATTCCCTGCTATCAATTGTTCACGTTTTTCCATCATTGCCATTAAAGGTTTCCAAGCAACCATCTTTAATGCCACCATTAATAGTAAAAACGAGACCAACGTAACGATTGAATCACCAGCTGTTATTTGACCTACAACTAATAGACTAACCATTTTTCACACTCCTTCATCCATACTTCACTGACCCTCTAAAAGAACAGGTAGAGAGGTTTTTAGCTATCTCTACCTGTTAATTTTTAAAGTTTCATTTTAATTGGTGTTTTTTATTGGAAAACTAAGATAAAGGCGATAACAACAGCCATGATAGGAATTGCTTCTACTAAACCAACCCCAATATACATTAATGTTTGTAATTGACCTTTCATTTCTGGTTGACGTGCGATTGATTCGATTGTTTTTGCTACAACTTTACTTGATCCAAGTGCTGCTCCAATAGCTGCTCCTGCTACTGCGATTGCTGCTCCTATTAAACCCATAATTTATTTTCCTCCTATTAAATATAATGCTGTATTTTTTTATTATTCCATTTAGGTACCTATATTAATTTAACGAACTTATGATGCTTCTTTAATGTGATCTGTGCTTTCTTCATGTTCAACTTTATGAGAAAGATATACCATCGTCAGTGTTGTAAAAACAAAAGCTTGGATACTTCCGATAAATATGGAGAAGGCTTGCCATGCCATTTCTAAAGGAATACCAATTACCCAAGTAAAGACTCCTTTACTTTGAGCTAAAGAGGCAATCAATCCTAATAAGATCTCCCCGGCATAAATATTTCCATAAAGACGAAGAGCTAAAGTTAACGTGTTTGTAAACTCTTCAAAAATCTTAATTGGAAATAAGAATGGAACTGGTCTAACAAAGCTATTCATAAAGTAATTCTTGACCCCTTGTTCTTGTACACCAAAATAATGTGTCATAACAATAACCATTGCTGCTAACGTCAACGTAATAACTGGATCAGCAGTTGGACTTTTCCACATTTGATAATGGTCAACAGTAAGAATTAACGGCAGCCCCATCATATTTGACACAAATACAAAGGTTAAAATTGTAAAACCTAATAACTTAAACCTCTCACCTTGTTGTTTAGACATTGCACTTGTCGCAATGTTTCCAACAAAATCAACTACCCACTCTATAAAGTTCTGCTTACCTGTTGGCTTAATTTGTAAATTTCTCGTACAAATAAACGCAATCAAGAATACAATCACGCACGCTGATACTGTTACAATCATATTGGTGACATTAAAATCTAACCCCAAAAATGTAACAATCGGATTTTCGTGATCCACAACGTTCACCTCTTTCCATATTAAAATCTATAATAGCAAACAGGAAAATTTGAAAAACACGTCTTGCGAAAAAATGTGATCTTCACTAATTTCACATGCCTATTTTAGCATAGAACAGTTTTCTTTCCTATTTAAATGGATTAGGCCTAAACTCACTTCCATTTATCTAGCGATGTAAAAAATACTGACTATATCCAAAAATAATTTCTCTTTTTTTCACTGGCATTCGTTATCATACCACCATTCGATTTAAAATACAAAAGAAAATGAAAAACAATTCTATTTTTCAACAATCCGTTGAATCTATGCGGTTTCCAAAGGGTTTTCAAAAAATACCATTACCTATTCTGCATCTTATGATTAAAAAGTTCAATACCGAATTTTATCTTTACGTTATTCTCATTTTTTTATAATGACAATTTTAAGGTGCTCATTTATGTCTTTAATTTTTAAATTGGTTAATCTTTTACTTTATTTTCCATTTAATCCTCATTTTATCTCTTTTTTTTGATTTCATTCCTCTATCTTTCACTGTTCTTTTTAAGAGCGCAAAATACAGCCGCCTCATTTTTGTCTTTTTTCAGTCTTCTAAAGGAATTTTTTTATGCTTTTTCTTTTCAAAAATGAGATGAGTTTTATCCTTATTATTTATTTTTCACTAGAATTACTAAAAAAATCTTTGCTGTACAAAAAAAGAACGTAAACAGAGAAGACACTTAGTCTTTTGTTTACGTTCTTTTTAGCTGCATTATTTAATAAAAACAGCAGAAAAAATGGATCTTCGTACTTTATTGATTAAAGAGTTCCAAATAATCGATCTCCAGCGTCACCTAGTCCTGGTATAATGTATCCATTTTCGTCTAAGCGTTCATCTAATGCTGCTGTATAAATTTCTACATCAGGGTGTGCTTGTTCTAAAGCTTCCACACCTTCTGGAGCTGCAACTAGACAGACAAATTTGATGGTTGAAGCACCACGTTTTTTCAATGAATCAATAGCAGCAATAGCTGATCCGCCTGTAGCAAGCATTGGGTCAACCACTAGTAATTGACGTTCATTGATATCCGATGGTAATTTCACAAAATACTCTACCGGTTCTAAAGTTTCATGATCACGGTACATTCCTACGTGTCCAACTTTTGCTGCAGGAATTAAATCTAACATTCCATCGACCATACCTAATCCAGCTCTTAGAATTGGGATAATCGCAACCTTTTTACCAGCTAATTCTTTTTGAATAGATTTTACTAAAGGCGTTTCAATTTCCACATCTTGTAAAGGCATATCTCTTGAGACCTCAAATGCCATTAAACGTGCAATTTCGTTAACTGCTTCTCTAAAATCTTTCGTACCAGTATTCTTATCGCGAAGAATGGTTAATTTATGTTGGATTAATGGATGATCCATAACTTGAACTTTCGACATTTTATTCAGCCCTCATTTACTATTATTTTTCAAACATTTCTATTGTAAAGGATATTAGCCGATTGTGCTACCATTTTAGTGTTTTTTCTTTATTTTTAGCGCACTTTATTTGCTGAATGAGTTGCTTTGTAACTTTAGTTGGTTTGGTGTAGAGGGTGATCAGCTGTTAACTGATAAACTTGCGTTTGAATATCTCTCATCTTGTCTTCTTCTCCATTGGCCGTTAATGTTTCAATGATCAATTCTGCAACCTTTTTAGAATCAGCTTCATCAAAGCCTCGAGTTGTGATAGCAGGTGTTCCAATTCGAATACCACTCGTTTTAAACGGGCTTAACGTTTCAAATGGAATCGTATTTTTATTTACCGTGATTCCTACTTTATCTAATAGAACTTCTGCTTCTTTTCCATTCAAGCCAAAATTTGTCACATCAAACAACAATAAATGATTATCTGTTCCGCCACTGATTAAATGACCTTTTGACGAACCCAACACTTGTTCCATTGCTTTAGCATTTTTAATGATTTGAGCAGCATACTCTTTAAACTCTGGAGCAGCAGCTTCTTTAAATGCAACAGCTTTGGCTGCAATAACATGTTCTAATGGGCCACCTTGAATACCCGGGAAAATAGCACTGTTTAAAGCTTTACGATATTCTTCTTTAGCCAAAATCATCCCACCTCGTGGGCCTCTTAGTGTTTTATGCGTTGTCGTTGTCACAACATCTGCAAAAGGGACTGGGTTTTGGTGTAGTCCAGCAGCAACTAATCCTGCGATATGAGCCATGTCGACCATTAAATAAGCTCCTATTTCATCTGCAATAGCTCTAAAACGTGCAAAATCGATTTTACGAGAATAAGCACTCGCTCCAGCTACGATTAATTTTGGTTTATGTTCAACTGCCAAGTTACGCACAACTTCGTAATCGATTTCTTCCGATTGTTTATCTACACCATATGAAACAAAATGATACGTTTTCCCACTAAAGTTTACCGGAGAACCATGAGTCAAGTGACCACCGTGCGTTAAATCCATACCTAATACTTTATCTCCCGGGGTCAATAAAGCATTGAAAGCTGCCATATTTGCACTAGAACCTGAATGTGGTTGAACATTTACATACTCTGCTCCAAATAGTTCTTGCGCACGTAGAATGGCCAAGTTTTCTATCACATCAATAAATTCACATCCACCATAGTATCGTTTACCAGGGTAACCTTCTGCATATTTGTTTGTTAAAATGCTTCCTTGAGCTGCAAGTACCGCTTCAGATACGAAGTTTTCTGAGGCAATCAATTCAATATTTCTCTCTTGGCGAGTGCTTTCTTTTTCAATTGCATCAAATAACTCTTTATCAAAATTTTTGTTGTTCATAATGGCCACATCCCTCAATAGTTTTTATAAATATTTACGGATTACTTAAAGTTTATTCAAAAAAATGATTACCGGCTGCTTTTTTAAGTCGATTCATATAAGCCTCACCTAAGCCTATTTGTTCATACGCTTCAGCTAAAATCAATGTAGCATCTGTAGATTCAAAATACCTTAATCCTGAGTACAACCCTTTTGAAGCTTCTTGGATACTATTTTTTTCACCCAATGAATAGACAGCACTTACTTCATCTTTAAGCTCAGCTAAAATGGCCTCGTTCGCTAAAAGACCAATTTTTTCTCCTTGTTCTTTATAGGTCTTAATAGCTTTTTCCCATAAATTACGTTCTCCATCAACAATGACCACAGGCTCATTAGGACTATAGTGTTTGTATTTCATGCCTGGAGCCTTGGGTACTTCATCACTTGAAACCAAATGTCTATCTATAAAAACTGGTCCAATGACGCTCTCTAGATCTTCCTTAGTCATTGCTCCCGGTCTCAATATCATTGGCCTATCCGCATCTGTCATATCCAAAACAGTCGACTCTAATCCCACTCCTGTTTCCCCATCATCCAACACTCCTGCTATTTTTCCTTTTAAATCATGAAAAACATGTTTTGCTGTTGTCGGACTTGGTTTTCCAGAAGTATTCGCACTCGGTCCAACGAGCGGCTTTCCAGTTTCACGAATCAATTGTAACGTTAATTCATTATTAGGCATGCGCATTGCCACACTCTCTAATCCAGCCGTAACGGTGGGGCCAAAAGCATCTTCTTTAACTTTAAAAATTATTGTTAATGGTCCTGGCCAAAAAGCGTTCATTAATTTCATAGCCTTTTCTGGCATTTCTTTTATATATTGTTCAACTTCATCTATTGCTGCAACATGTACGATCAAAGGATTGTCACTTGGTCTCCCTTTTGCTGAGTAGACTTTTTTCACTGCTGCTTCATTCGTTGCATCTGCCCCTAATCCATAAACGGTTTCTGTAGGAAAAGAAATCAGTTCACCTTGTTTTAGTTTAAGAGCTGCTTTAAGCACTTCTGAGGGTTGATAGATAATAGTCTCCACAGTCATTCCTCCGTTCATTTCAAAAAAATCATTTGATGGTGTAATTAACTATTTTTATTTAGTTTGTTTTAACTCTGATTAGTCGATCATTGCCGCTCATATCTTTTTCAATTGTCACATTAGCTGTTGGAAAAGCTGACTGGAACAGTTCTTGAACTTTTTTTCCTTGCTTAAAGCCAATCTCTAATAAAATTTCACCGCCTGGATTTAAAATAGCAGGCGTCTCTTTAGCTAATCTTTGATAAATAGCTAACCCATTGTTTTCAGCAAATAAAGCAAGATGTGGTTCATAGTGCAAAACACTTTCATCCATATAACGAACTTCATCATTTGAAATATAAGGCGGATTCGAAATAATGACATCGAATGTTTCTGATTTTACAGGTTCTGTTAAATCACCTTCCAACAACCGAACATCTGCATCTAGAACCTCCGCATTTTCTTTAGCTACTTTCAATGCTTTAGAAGACAGATCGGTTGCAGTTACATCAAAAAGCGGACGTTCCTTTTTAATTGTAATGCCAATGATCCCTGTTCCCGTTCCAATATCCAAAACCGATAATTTTTGATTTGCTCTGGTTTCCTTTAAAAAAATATCCACGATTCCTTCCGTTTCAGGTCGTGGAATTAACGTGTCTTTTGTCACTTTAAACTTACGATCGTAAAACCATCCATATCCTACTATCTGCTGGACCGGAATTCCCGAGCCATGATCGGATACATCTTTTAACAATTGATGCTTCACATCAGAGGGGATTTCATCATTTAAATGCATCATGATGTCTGTTTTAGACCAGTCTTGGCGTTCTCTTAGTAAAAGTTCTGCAGCAATGGGCTCTCTCTTACAAGTTTCTAAAAAAGAAGAAGCCCATTTCAGGACTTCTCTATAAGTTGTCTTACTCTTCATGTTGCAATTGCTCCATTTTGGCTGTTTGATCATTCAAAATCAAAGCATCAATAATTTCATCTAATTTACCAGATAAAATTTGATCTAATTTTTGAATCGTCAATCCAATACGGTGATCAGTTACGCGGCTTTGCGGGAAATTGTACGTACGGATTCGTTCTGAACGATCTCCTGTTCCAATAGCTGATTTCCGTTCAGCATCGTATTCACTTTGAGCCGCTTGTTGTATATGATCGTATACTCTGGCACGCAATACTTTCATCGCTTTCTCGCGGTTTTTGATTTGCGAACGTTCATCTTGCATCGCTACAGCAATTCCTGTAGGTAAATGAGTCAAACGTACGGCAGAGGCTGTTTTATTAACGTGCTGTCCGCCGGCTCCACTTGCGTGATAGATATCTGTCCGAATATCTTTGTCTGGCAAATCTAATTCAACTTCTTCAGCTTCAGGCATAACAACTACAGTTGCTGTTGATGTATGGATACGGCCTTGCGATTCTGTTGCAGGGACACGTTGTACTCGGTGAGCACCATTTTCATACTTCAACTTAGAATAAACATTGTCTCCAGTGATCATTAAGGTAATTTCTTTGTATCCGCCAATGCCCGTAATGTTGGCATCTAAGACTTCAGTTTTCCAACCTTGTGCGTCAGCGTATTTTTGATACATGTTAAATAGAGTCCCAGCAAATAATTGTGCTTCATCTCCACCAGCTGCTCCTCTGATTTCCATAATGATATTACGGTCATCATTTTCATCTTTTGGCAACATAAGGACTTTCATGGCTTCTTCGATTTCTGTTTTTTCTTTCTTTAAATCATTTAATTCTTCTTTTGCCATTTCAGCCATTTCAGCATCTAATTTTTCACCAAGCATTTCTTCAGTGTCTGCAATATCTCGACTGACTTCTTTGTAACGACGATAGGTAGTTACCGTTTCACGAATAGCTGCTTCTTCTTTCGTTAATTTCATTAGTCGTTTTGTATCGCTGACAACCTCTGGGTCACTTAATAATTCATTTAATTCTTCATAACGTCCTTCAACGCTTTCCAATCTATCAAACATGGGTTATTCTCCTTTTCTTCTAAGCCTGCTGCATCATTGTGTCGTTTGTTTTACAACACCAAGAACGCTATAAGTCGTCCTTTATTATTGGATTGAAGTAATGTTTACGACATACAGGGAAATAACTTTCATTTCCCCCTATTTGAATTTGTTCTCCAGCATAAACGGGCTTTCCATCGATCATACGCATATTCATGGTTGCTTTTTTATGGCAATACCAACAAATAGTTTTCATTTCTTCTATTTTGTCCGCGTATAGTAACAGATACTGTGATCCCTCAAATAATTCATTTTTAAAATCATTTTTCAAGCCAAATGCCATAACTGGAATATCTAATTCATCCACGATATGAGCCAACTGAAGCACGTGTTCTTTCTTTAGAAATTGTGATTCATCAATCAACACACAAGCGGGAACGTAGTCCAACGCTTGAATGGTTTCAAAAACATTCGTTTCTTCGAATATAGCAATTCCCTCGCGTCTCAATCCGATTCGACTGGATACTACACCAATCTCGTCACGATCATCTAATCCGCTGGTCATAATTGCTACTGGTTTGTTTTGTTCTTCATAATTATATGCTACTTTTAGAATTTCAATCGTCTTTCCACTGTTCATTGCACCGTATTTAAAAAAAAGTTGAGCCATCTCGTTTTTCCTCATTTCTCTTGTAGGAATCCATTATGAATTATACGTTAAAAAAAAGTAAAAGTGAAGCCTCTCTTCCTATTAATGAACGATGCTCTTTACATCGAATGATAGAAAAGAGATTAAATTTGCCTTTAAAAATGAACAAGTTAGGCAATTTTAACAATTTCACAAGAAATATGTGCTAGAATATCAAAGTAGCAAAAAAAGTATTTTTAGTAATTGGAGGAAACTCAATTGAGTATACGTAGCACATTTGCCATTGCAGTAGGAAAAACAACTAAATGGGGGCTTCATACGTTCCTTAAAGGCGGAAGTAGTTATCCTGGTCAACTGACACAAAAATTAGATCCTACCGTATTAGGCACTTTATCAAGAAATTATGACGTGGTTATCGTAACCGGAACAAACGGTAAAACACTGACAACGGCTTTGACTTATCAAGTTTTAAAACAAAAATATCCTGAAATCATTACAAATCCTACTGGCGCAAATATGCTGCAAGGAATCATCTCAACTTTTCTTGAACACCATTCTTATACAAACAACAATAAGAAAAAAGCTGCTGTTCTTGAAGTAGATGAAGCTAGTTTGATTCATGTAACAAAATACATCAAACCGAAAGCCATTGTTTTTACAAATGTTTTCCGTGATCAAATGGATCGATATGGTGAAATTTATACCACTTATCAAATGATGCTGAATGGTGCAGCGTTAGCTCCTGATGCTTTGATTGTGAGCAATGGGGACGCTCCAATTTTCAATTCAAAAGAAACCGTCAATAAACGTGTTTACTTTGGTTTTGATCATCTCCCAGATGGAGAATTAAAAGCTCATTACAATACGGATGGCGTATTATGCCCTCACTGCAATAATATTTTGCATTATAAATTCTTAACTTATAGCAACTTAGGAAAGTATTATTGTCCGAATTGTGATTTTAAACGTCCTGACCTAACATATCGCTTAACAGACTTAACGCACATGGATCACGAGTCTTCTCGTTTTGAAATTGAAGGAGAAGACTTCGAAATTAAAATCGGCGGACAATACAATATTTATAATGCTTTAGCTGCTTATAGTGTTGGCCGTATATTGGATGTTTCTACTGATCAAATTCGTGCTGGATTTGCTGCATCAAAACGCGTTTTTGGACGTCAAGAAGTCATCCAGATCGATGATAAAGAAATTACGATCAACTTAGTTAAAAATCCTGTTGGGTTGAATCAAGTTTTAGATATGATCAAACTAACTCCTGAACCTTTCTCGCTTGTTTCTATTCTAAATGCTAATTATGCAGATGGAACAGATGTCAGTTGGATCTGGGATGCCAATTATGAGATCGTAACAGAAATGGATATCAAACAAGTCACTGTTGGTGGTGAGCGTGTAGAAGATATTACAGCACGTTTAGAAGTAGCGGGCATTCCAGAAGAAGAGCTTCAAGTTATTCCGACTATACCTGAAATCATCAAAAACTTTAAAAATGCTCCAACGAAAAAAATATACGTCCTAGCTACTTATACAGCTGTCTTACAATTGCGCAAAGAGTTAGCAAACCAAGGCTATATTGAGGGAGGTATGTAATATGATTGAATTAAATGTTTGTCATCTTTATGGAGATTTATTAAATACTTATGGGGATAACGGCAACTTATTAATGTTAAAACACCGTGCTAAAAAAAGAGGTATCAACTTTAATATTGAAATCGTTAGTTTAAATGACCCTTTTGATGCAGATAAATATGATTTGGTTTTCTTCGGTGGTGGACAAGACTTTGAACAACGGATTGTTTCAAAAGATATCCAAGCTAAAAAAGAGGCTATTACTGAATACATCGAAAATGATGGTGTTACAGTCGGCATTTGTGGCGGCTTCCAGTTATTGGGTCACTATTACGTAGATGCTGCTGGAAATAGAATCAACGGTATCGGTGCTTTGAACCACTACACCTTGAATCAAGATGACAATCGCTTTATTGGTGATATTGTTATCAAAAATGATGATTTTGGCGAAACCTATAAAGGTTTTGAAAACCATAATGGTCGTACTTTTCTTGGTGAAGGCGTTAAACCTTTGGGTGTTGTTGAAATGGGTTATGGCAATAATGGCGAAGATAAAACAGAAGGTGCTCATTATAAGCAAACCTACTGTTCATACTTCCATGGTCCCTTATTAGTTAGAAATACAACATTAACTGATCGTATTTTGAAAGAAGCAGTAAAAAAACGATTCCCTAAAGAAGCAGAAGAATTATTTGATTAAACAATAAGAGCAGAAAAAATGGATGTATCATTTTTTCTGCTTCTTTTTTTAATATTCACCTTCTAGTGTTAATAAAACATTTCCTTTAGCCTATGTGTTGCTTATGAGATACCTCTAGATCAGATTCCGCAGCTCTTTTCTTCCTAGAATGTGGGATAGAACACCTCTAGTTCAGATTCCGCGACTCTTTTCTCTCTGGAATGTTAGATAGAACGTCTTTACTTCAGATTCTCCAATCTTTTTCTTTCTAAAATGTTTTATAGAATGCCCTTACTCGCTATTCTTTGTCTTTTCTCTCTGGAATATAGAGTACAACTCTATTAACTTAAGTTCTCTCACATATCTATATGAATAATGATGAAGTGGACATAAAATAACAGCGGAGTATTCAAATAGAAAGAGTCTGGGAAATATGTATGTCCTTCCAAAAATTTTAAAAGCCCGTAGATTTGCAGTTTCCATGCAAATCTACGGACTTTTTAAGTTTGTTTTGCTGGACGTTCAAAAAAATACGCTTTTCCTATACTGTAAATATCGACAAATCCATTTGAAAGAGGTGCTTCTAATGAATACTAACTATACTTACGAACCAGGTTAACGCTAATCACTATCAATGTCCTAGCTCTATTACTAGAATTTCGCTTCTCTTTTAAAGTTACTGTAAAGATGAAACATCTAACAGCGACTAACTATTTTTCTGCCGAGCCTAGACGTCGAACTCCGCATCTTATTTTTAGTTGAGCTGCTTTCCCCAAACACTAGGCATTTTCTATAATTGTCGCAATGCGCGGGATGCTATTGCTCTCAATTTTTGAAAATCGCTGCGTGTCTAACCGGGGAACTCCGCATCCTATTTTTAGTTGAGCTGCTTTCCCCAAACACTAGGCATTTTCTATAATTGGCGCAATGCGCGGGATGCTCTTGCTCTCAATTTTTGAAAATCGCTGCGTGTCTAACCGGGGAACTCCGCATCCTATGAATTTGATGCGATGATTTCTAATTTGCCTTCAATAGTCCATTCTTTAATGTCGTTTGGCAAAATCAAGTGTGTACCTTTTGTTAATGAGTACTCTCCTGCTTCGACAATTAATTTGCCGTTTCCTTCCAGAACGCTTACAAGAGTATATGGTGCAGTTGCATGGAAGTCTGCTTTACCGTTTACTTCCCATTTATAAACGTCAAAAAAGTCTGTTTGGATAAATGTCGTCACATTAGCTTCTTTTTGTTTTGTTGTTTTTGTTTCAGGAGTTGCATCAACATGCGGAACAGTTGTCACATCAACGGATTGTTTAACGTGCAATTCTCTTAAATTACCTTGATCATCTTTTCGATCATAATCATACACACGATATGTCGTATCACTCGATTGCTGCGTTTCAAGAATCGTTATCCCACCGCCAATTGCATGGATTGTTCCACTTGGTACATAGAAAAAGTCGCCTTTTTTCACTTTGATACGGCGTAATAGATCGTCCCATTTCCCATCAAGAATCATTTGTTCTAACTCTTCTTTTGTTTGAGCATGATGCCCATAAATGATTTCAGCACCTTCGTCAGCATCAATGACATACCAGCACTCTGTTTTGCCTAGTTCTCCTTCATGTTCCATACCGTAACGGTCATCTGGATGAACTTGGACCGACAAGTCTTCAGCAGCGTCTAATATTTTTGTTAACAAAGGAAAGACATCTCCTTCTTCGTTTCCGAATACTTCCCGATGCTGGTCCCATACTTCGGCTAAAGTCATGCCTTTATAGACTCCATTTTTTACTACACTTGGTCCATTGGGATGAGCACTAATTGCCCAAGCTTCACCAGTTTTGTCGCTCGGTAAATCATAACCAAATACTTCATTCAGTTTTTTTCCACCCCAAATTTTTTCTTGTAAAACAGGTTCTAAGATCAATGGTTCATTCATCACTTATTATTCCTCCTAAAATTATCCATTACTTTTGTTTTTCTTTTTCCGTTAAATAGCACTCTACTAGTTTATCTCGTTGCTCAAGGTATTCTGCTTTATTCTCATTGGTAGGATGGACGCGATTAGATAAAAAAACAAACGCTTCCTTTTCCAAGATATCCAATAAGATAAAGGTTCCTGTAAAACCAGTATGAAACAAATAGTCTTTATTGCCTTTTGATTTGATATCCCATCCTAAAGACCGATTCAAGGAGCCATTAGGAGTCCAATCACTTAATAATGATAGCACAGTTGTTTCATTAAGAATACGTTTTCCATTTAATTTCCCTTTATTCAACATCATTTGACTAAAGGTCAAACAATCGTTTAGTGTTGAAAATAACCCAGCACTGCCACAATGGTCACCTAACGTATTGGCCTTTGGATCATGGACTTCTCCTTTTATTAATCCTCTTTTTGGATCAAGTTCAGTTGGTGCACATCTTTGTTTGTCGCTAGGATGGTAAGAGGAATCCATTAAATTTAACGGTCCGCTTACTCGCTTAGAAAACACATTGACTAAGCTGTCTTTTTCAATAGTTTCAATAATAAACCCTAATAAAATAAAACCGATATCCGTGTAATTCACTTCTTTTTCGAAGTTACTTCCAACAGGCAAATGCAAAATGGCTTGTTTCAATTCGCTAGCCGATAAAGTATCTCTATTAGGAATATATCCTTCTATTCCAGAAGTATGTGTCAGTAGATGTTTGAGTGTTATCTCTTGAGCTGAAAAGTCTGGCAAATAACGGCTAACTTTGTCATTTGGATTTAGTTTTCCTTCCTCCCATAACTGTAGAATGATCGTTGTCGTTAAGAAAACTTTAGTTAGAGAGGCAATATCATAAATTTGATCCTCTTGGATAGTTTCTGCATAAGGTACAACTGCAGTTAACCCATCCCGATAGTCAAATCGTTCATCATTTTTGATAAAACCAAAACTTGCGCCTGGCAATAATTTATCTTCTATTAGTTGGTGAATAAACATGCTTGTTTTGGGATACATTTTCTTATCCTTTCTAATTTTTCTGTTTTTCTTTTAAACAATTTTATATTTATTTCTTAATTATAATCGAATAAAGCATTTTCTTCTATACTGAGTTCAATTATCTAGCGGCTCATAAACGACAAAAAACCGGCAAACCCATTGCCGGTTCAACTTATTATTTATTATGAAGCCACCATAATTTTGATTTCTATGCCATTTGTATCTTTCAACGAAATGGCTTGTGTTGTTTCATCTAATACATAGCTATAATTTTTTGCATCTAGCTTTTCTTTTACTTGTGCTAATTCATCCGCAGATGAAACTAGGATCGTAAAGTAATTTAGACCTCTTATACCTTCTTGTGCTGCAGGAATATTTCTTCCAGCCCATACATTCGCTCCAATTTGATGATGGTATTCGCCTGCTGCAAAGAATTTTGCTTGAGGACCGAATTTGAATTTTAAATCAAATCCTAAAATATCTTTGTAAAAAGCTTCTGTTTCTTCTAATTCTGCAACGAATAAATGAACATGTCCCATATAGCTTCCTTTAGGCATTCCTTGGAATTCTTGCTTAGCTTCTCCAATCACAGCTTCTGCATCCATTGGTTCTGTTACACCAGCAATTTGTCCATCTTCTCGAATATCCCACATGGATTTAGGCTTATCTGTATAAATTTCAATGCCATTGCCTTCTGGATCGTCTAGATAAAGAGCTTCGCTATATCCATGGTCACTTGCACCAGTTAATGGGTATTTTGATACTAAAAGGTGATACAAAATTTCTCCCAAGTCTTTACGAGTTGGCAATAAAAAGGCCATATGGTATAACCCAGTAGCAGCTGGCTTTTCTCCAAATGGTACAACTGGTTTTAATTCCAATAAGACTTGTTCATCACCGAACGCACCCAATTGAACAATTTGTTCTGTTTCATTTTTTAGCTCTAATCCTATAATAGATGTATAGAAATTTTTCATGTTATCTATATTTTCAACATTCAATACTACTTTTCCAATAATCGTTTTCTCTGATAACGGCATATTCTTATTCCTCTTTTCATTTCTAATTTAATTAATATCATCATTTAATTAACTTACTTTTAATAAGTATAAAGGAACTTTCATCTCTTTACAAGACTTTCACCTAATTCTTTCTTCATCTCATCGTAATAAGAGGATATATTCTACCAAAAAGAAAAATTTCACTTATTTTCTATTTTTTCGTCACACTTTTTTCATATTTAGATTCTATACTATATTTATACCAAAACAACAAACCAACTTTTTCATACTTTCTTTTTTACTCCTCCAAAGTAAAAAGAAACCTTACCCTTTCCACCTTAGCATTCCCTGCTAAGGTGGTTTTTTTATACACACAAAAAGGTTGAGATCAAATCTCAACCTTTTTGTGTGTATGTTATTATTCTTCATTAAAAGAACGGATTAGTTCTTTTTTCATCACCAATCGTTGTGCTCTCTCCATGTCCAGGATAAACCAGCATGTCATCGGACAGAGTAAAGAGTTGTTCTTTGATCCCTTTTAGCAATGCTTCTGAATCACTACCCGTTAGATCGGTTCTTCCTACACTACCTTTGAATAAAGCATCCCCTGAAACCACAAAATCATCAAATATAAAACTTACACCACCTGGCGAATGTCCAGGAGTAGGTACTACTTTAAATTTAAATCCTTCGATACCATACGTCTTAAACAATTCAAATTCATATTCAGCAGGTTCTGCTGTAAATGGATGTCCTGTATGAATAGAAAGATTCAAGACCGGATTCGCAAGCCAAGCTTGTTCTAGATCACTAACATAAACAGGAACACTGTAGGTTTTTCTTACTTCTTCCAGTGCGCCAATGTGATCATAATGGGTATGAGTCAACAAGATAGCTACCGGAGTAACTTTCAATTCGTCTAACTCTTTTTTTATAGAAACAAATTCATCTCCAGGATCAACGATCAGTGCTTTTTTCTCTTGATAAAGAATATAGCAATTTTCTTCAATCGTCCCTGTAATGATTCTTTTAATTTGGGTCATTTTTAGATCTCCTCTTCTTAATACCTATAGTGTTAGTTTAGCAGAATCTCTTAAAAAGAAAAGTATTGTACGTTGATTTCAACGGTTCTTCGTAGATAAAAAGAACCTCAACTTACTTCTTGCTGAACAAACTGACTATTATATAAATCAGCATAGAATCCATTTTGTGCCATCAATTCGTCATGCGTTCCGGTCTCAATAACATCTCCATGATCCATTACAATAATATTGTCAGCATCACGAATAGTGGACAGACGGTGAGCAACTACGAAACTGGTTCTGCCCTTCAACAACTTTCTCATCGCTTTTTGAATCAATACTTCTGTTCTCGTATCTACACTTGAAGTAGCTTCATCTAGAATCAATATTTCTGGATCAGCCAAGAAAGCACGTGCAATCGTAATCAACTGTCTTTGGCCTGACGAGATGTTGCTCGCTTCTTCATTAAGAATCGTTTCGTACCCATGTGGCAGTTTGCGTACAAAGTCATCCACGTGAGCGGCTATAGCTGAATTGTAAACACGTTCATCATCTTGGCCATATTCAGCACTCCCGTAACGAATATTATCAAGAATCGTTCCATTAAATAACCATGTGTCTTGTAAAACCATAGCAAAATGAGAACGAATGTCTTCTCTTGAATAGTCTCGGATATCAACTCCATCGATTTTGATACTGCCGCTGCTTACATCATAAAATCGTTCTAGAAGATTAATCAATGTTGATTTACCGGCACCAGTAGGCCCTACAATCGCGACCATTTGTCCTTCCGTAACGTTTAAATTAAAATCTTTCATTAGTAAAGGTGCATCTTCTCCACCGTAACCAAATTGTACATGATCAAATTGAACTTTATAAGGTGAATTTACAATAGGTTCAATTGCAGATGGTTCATCAGTCATTTCTTCTTCATCCAACACTTCAAAAACACGTTCAGCTGAAGCAATCGTTGCTTGAATCATATTAATCAAATTAGCCATTTCTCGAATTGGCTGATTGAATTGATTAGAATATTGCAGCATGGCTTGAACATTTCCTAACTTCACTGTACCATTAGCAACAAAAATTCCACCTACAACTGCAACAACTAGATACCCTAGGTTACGGATAAAAGCCATCAAGGGCATGATGAGACCAGATAAAAACTGAGCTTTTCGTGAAGCTTGATAAAGTTGATCATTTTTTTCTTCAAATGTTAAAATTTCTGTTTCTTCGTGATTATAAGTTTTTACTACAATATGTCCAGCATACGTTTCTTCAACTTGATTATTTAAAATACCTAAACGTTTTTGTTGAGCTGCAAATGATTTTTGTGAGCGTGGAGCAATCAATACAATGACTACCGCGCTTATCGGAACAGTAATCATGGTGACTAATGTCAAGGTACTGTTAATGGTCAGCATCATGTATAAGACAGCAAAAAATGTAATCACACTATTTACAAATTGAGTCAGTGTTTGCTGTAAAGTATTGGCAATTTGATCCATATCATTTACTGCACGAGACATAATATCTCCGTTTGAATGCGTATCGTAGTAATTCATAGGAACCCGATTCATCTTATCTTTTAAATCTTTTCGTAAGTCATATACGGTTCGTTGCGCTACACGAGTCATCGTAAATTGCTGGAAGTATCTGAAAATGGCAGATAGAATATAAAAAACAGCAACCGTTGCTAATATACCCGCAATCAACTCAAAATCGATCGGCAAAACATCAACAGGTTGTCCAGCTTGCTTTGATTTCGTGCCTTCTACTACACCTTTAAAGATTTCTGTAGTTGCTTCTCCTAGAATTTTTGGCGTCTGTGTCTGTAATACGATTGCTATAATTGCTAAAATAAATACAGTAATTATAGCGATTAACCGAGTAGACATGTATCCTAACAATCTTTTCAATGTCCCCCAAAAGTTTTTCGGCTTAATTTTGCGAAGAGATTCAGTAGAAGCATTACTATTCTTACTCATTACATCTCCTCCTCTTTCATTTGCGACCTCATGATCTCTTGGTAGGTTTCATTTGTATGTTTCAATTCTTTATGTGTTCCTTTACCAACCATTTTTCCCGCTTCTAAAACAATGATAGTGTCTGCTTCTATCACGGAACTAATGCGTTGAGCAATGATGACCACTACTGAATTTCTCGTTTCCGGAATCAAGGCTTTTCTTAAAGCAACATCGGTTTTGAAATCAAGTGCAGAGAAAGAATCATCAAAAATTAAAATATCTGCCTTTGTTACTAAGGCTCTAGCAATATTTAATCGTTGCTTTTGTCCACCAGAGAAGTTCCCTCCACCCTGTTCCACTACCGCATCTAAACCTTTTGGCAATGCTGAGACAAAATCATCTGCTTGAGCAATTTTTAATGCATGCCAGATTTCTTCATCGGTTGCAGTTGGTTTCCCATACTTTAGATTTTCACGAATCGTGCCTGTAAATAATAATGCTTTTTGTGGGGCATAACCTGTAAAACTACGCAAATCTGTTTGTTTCATCTCACGGATGTCTACACCGTTGATCTTGATACTTCCTGATTCAATATCGTAAAAGCGGGTAATTAAATTTGCAATGGTCGATTTTCCAGAACCCGTTCCTCCAATAATTGCGATCACTTCACCTTTTTTTCCTTCAAAATCAATACCTTCCAATGCTAATTTTTCTGCTCCTGAATACCGGTACGAAACGTTCTCAAAGGATAACGAACCGACATTTTCTTTTTGGATCTTGAGTGGATTTTCCGGATCTTTTATGATAGTTTCCATAGCTAAAACTTCATTGATACGTGCTGCGGAAACTTGACCACGAGGAATAAATACAAATACCATTGCCAACATCATGACACTCATTAAGATTTGCATAGCATAGGTCATGAAAGTAACTAAATTTCCAACTTCCATACCTCCGACACTAATATACTGTCCACCAAACCAAATGATCGATATATTGGTGGCACTAATAATCAATGTCATAATTGGCAGCATAAAGCTCATGATCGTTTGGGCTTTGATAGAAGTATCTGCATAGTCTTTATTGGCTTCATCAAAGCGTTTTGTTTCAGAATCATTTCGATTAAATGCACGAATCACACGAATACCCGTTAGTCCTTCGCGAAAAACCAAATTAAGGCGATCCGTTTTCTTTTGCAGTGATTTGAAATAGGGCACAGCAAAATACATAATGATTCCAATAAAAACAGCCAATGCCGGAATCACATAAATAAAAATCTCTGCTAGTTTCGGCTCGCGATTGTAAGCTAGTATTCCTGCTCCAATTAGCATGATTGGAGACATAATCATCATTCTTAACATCATCATAGTGACCAATTGAATTTGTTCCACATCATTCGTTGTTCTGGTAAGCAAAGAAGACGTCCCTAGCTTATCTATTTCATCATTTGAAAAATAAGTGACTTTTCGGTAAATCTCACTACGTAATTTTTTGCCTAATTGTTGCGATTGCTGTGCTGCAAAATAAACATTTGCAATTGCTGCTAAGATACTAAGAAAAGAAAAGCCCAGCATCTTTACTCCTACAGAAATAATGTATTCTACATTTCCTGTGGCTACTCCATTATCAATAATATCTGCTGTTAAGGTTGGAAGATACAAATCGCCAATAACTTGAATGATCATGAAGATGACAGCACCCAAAACAGCCCAATAATTTAGTTTCCTTATTAATTTGAGCATTTGTTGTCCTCCTTTGGTCATTATTCTCATACTGTATTCAATTTAATACGCCTTATTTATTAAAATGGTTCTTTTGTAACCGTTTATCAATTATATGTGTCCACCTGTTTTTTTTCAAATTTCTGATACCTTTATTACTAACACAAGTTATATTAACAATTTTTGTTTCTTGCTGTTTAAGAATAACTTTAGTAAAATTGCTACAGAGGCCATTAAGAAAAGGCTCTCAAAAAAATCGAAAGAAGGATTTTATTTATGACAAAATTATTAGTGGTTCGTGCTCATCCATTAGACGGAGAAATCTCTCGTTCAATGCAAGTTACAAATGCTTTCGTAAAATCATATATTGAAAGCCACTCAGAAGACACTATTGAAGATATTAATTTATATGATCTAGCTGTTCCAGACATCGACCGTGACTTATTACAAGCTTGGTCAGAACTTGGCAGTGGCACAGCATTTGATGAATTATCTGAAGTTAAACAACAAAAAATCACCTTGTTTAATGGTTATACGGATGGCTTTTTGAACGCCGATAAAGTTGTTATAGCAAATCCTTTATGGAATTTAAATGTTCCTGCTCGTTTAAAGGCTTGGGTGGATACAATCACTGTTGGTGGAAAAACGTTTAAATACAATGAAAAAGGCGAAGCTGTAGGGCTAGCTGGCGATAAAAAAGTTTTACATATTCAAGCAAATGGCGGCGTTTATGGCGGAAAAGATCCAGCCAACCAATATTTGAAAACAATTCTGAATTACATCGGTATTACTGATTTCCAAGAATTATTTGTTGAAGGTATGGATTATGCTCCTGATAAAGCAGCAGATATTATGGCTGAAGGAATAGAAAAAGCTACTGCTTTAGGAAAAACATTCTAATAAATTAAATCCTTATTCTTATAAACATACACAAGAAGAAAGGCCATAATGGTCTTTCTTTTTGTGTTAATTGGCAAACGGTGTTGGCACAACAAATTAACACTTCTTTTTTATTAATGCCTTTCTTTTGAAGCAGCTGTTGAAAAGGAATACACTGAAGACAAATGGGATTAAACTAAAATAAAGAAAGAAGGCATAGGTTATGAAAGAAACAGCATTAGAACAAACCGCAAAAATAGAAACAGAATTAATTGCTTTTCGCAGATTACTTCATTCAGAACCAGAGTTAAGTGAGAATGAATTCAAAACACAAGATAAAGTTATTGTTAAATTAGAAGAATATGGTATTCCTTATAGAAAAGTTGGAAAAACCTCAACCATTGCTACTATCAAAGGGAAAAATCCTGGAAAGACAGTCGCCTTACGTGCCGATATTGATGCATTGCCAATCAATGAAGATTTGAATTTAGACTTTCAATCCAATAATCCTGGTGTCATGCATGCTTGTGGTCATGATGCTCACACAACAATGGCTATGGGAGCAGCAAAAATATTAAATGAATCCAAAGAAAATTTCGATGGAGAAATACGTATCTTCTTCCAAGAAGCAGAGGAAACCTTTGAAGGAGCTAAAAAAATTGTAGCTGATGGTGGAATGGTCGGAGTTGATGCTGTATTCGGCATGCACAATTACAATACTATTCCGACTGGGTCCTTTTATTCAGGAGCTGGTGACTTATTTTCTGGCTGTGATACCGTTTATGTAACTTTTACTGGTAAATCAGGCCACGGCGGAACTCCACAATTAGGAAAAGATTCCTTCACTCCTGCTGCTCAATTTGCACTTGATTTGCAAGAGATCATTGCTAAAAATGTTGATTCCAGAAATCCCGTTGTTCTAAATGTTGGACGCTTTGCAAGCGGAAAAAAAGCCAATATTGTTCCAAAAGAAACAACAATGGACATTTCAATGCGCTACTTTGATGAAGAGAGTCGTGATCTTACTCATGCAGCCATTAAGCGCCATGCTAAGGCTTTTGCAGACATGTATGAAATTACTGTTGATGTAACAATCGAGCCGAGCACACCTCCAACAAAAAATGATGCTGCTTTAGCAAAAATAGCTACTAATGCTGGCACGAAAGTATTTGGTTCAAATAAGGTTTCAGAGTTCCCAAGAGCAATGAATTCTGAAGATTTCTCTTATTATCTGAAAGAAGCTCCCGGTGTCTACGGCATCATTGGGATATACAATGAAGAAAAAAATACCATTCATGCTCCTCATGATGATCACTATGAACTTGACGAAGATATCTTAAAGCTAGGCGTCGCTTGGCATGTTGAATTTGCTTTAGAATTTTTAGGAACCGAATCCAATTAAAAGCAACAACTTGCTCTACAAGTATCTAGTAAGAAAATGATATAGAATCAGCAAACAGTTTTGTTCTTTTTTGACTAGTACTCGCATTCTCTACCTTAATGAACACTATAAAAAAAACAACTTTTTTTCATTTTATGTAACAGAAAATCTCACAATAGGTGCAACATCTCAATTAGGATTAGAAAAAAGTTCCCTTTGTTTAAAACTGGTTTTATTGCTTTCATCCAGTTAGCTGTCATACTCAAAATAATATAACTTTTTATTTTTACTATCGTATATTCCTGCTGTATAGTTTTTAGCAGACTCAGAAAATAGCTCTTCGCCTTCAGTAATTCGATCTTCACCATCATATCTGTCGATAAATATCCAATAACCCTCTGTAATTTCAGGCATATTATTTTTCTCTGCTAAATCAGATATATAATAAACATCGTTTTTTTCGCCGCCATAAAATTCTAGTTCGATATTCTCCGAAAGAGGAGTAGGTTTCCAATCTTTGTTGTTCTGAATCTGAGATAAAATAGTTTCTGCCTCATCTTCTTCAAACTGGACATTAGCAACAGTGACTCCATCTCCATGAAAACCTCCATGATCATCTTCGTAATTGATTTCTGATTCTGATGGCAATTGAATCGCTAAAGAATTGGAGATTTCTTTACTGATAGACGTTGAAAAGCATCCTGTCAAAAAACAACTAAGAATTGTTAGTAAGAAAAAATCACGAAAAAATTTCCTTTTCATTTCACATTCCCTCTCCTTCTATCCTAATGGTCAAATAAATAGAAAACTGGCTGGTATGAGTCCGGTTGAATCCCGTCTTCATACCAGCCAGTTGGTAGTTTAATTCATTTAACTGTAGGTGTTTAACACCTCAGCTGCTAACAGTTTTCTTATCAAGATTAGCTTTTTTTACTTTTATTTACAATAATAACCGGTGGAGGAGCTGGATTTTCATCACTCTCATAAAGTCCAGTATAATCTTTATACCATTTAAAGAAATGGACAACAATTACTTTTAAGACAGCGTACCCTGGAATCCCCAGAATAACTCCTGGAATCCCAAAAATCTTTCCTGCAGAAAGTAAAACTATGATAATCGTAAGCGGATGAATTTCTAGATTGCTTCCCAATATTTGCGGTTGGATCACTCTTCCTTCAATCATTTGTTCAATAGCAAATACGATCAGTACTTTGATCAGCATGCTTGGAGAATCCACTAAAGCAATGACAATAGCTGGGATAGTTGCTAAAAATGATCCAAGGTAAGGAATCAAGTTTAAAAAACCGGCCAATACACCTAAAGTCACAGCGTATTCTAAACCAATGATAGCAAACCCAATCCAAAACATTAACCCTACAAAAAAGGCTACTACTAGTTGGCCGCGTATATATTGACTGATTTGTGTATTGATCTCAGTTAACAAGTTATACGTACTTAGCCTCATCTTTGAAGGAATTACTTTCATTACATGATACGGTAGACTCTTGCCATCTTTTAACAAGTAAAAAAGAATAAATGGCATCGTGATAATAGCAATCACTATATTTGTTACTGCTCCAACGACACTTCCGATACTCTCAAAAGTTGAATCCAAAACCCCATTAGCTTGTTCTGATACATTAGATAATAGATTTGTATTGAAATCGGACAATCGTGTTTGAAATTCAGATAACACATCGCTTCGTAACCAACTATCTATTTGGGTCACGATATTATCCCAATAAATAGGCCAATTTTTTATAATACTGAAAGTTTGTTCTTGAATGATTGGAATCAATGTTGTAATTCCCCAAACAATCAGTGCACCGATAATAATAAAAATCCAAGCTATCCCGAGCATCCGAGGAATTTTTTTTCGTTCCATCCAATCTACTAATGGATTAACAAGGTAATACAGTACTCCTGCTAAAATAACCGGAAGTCCAATAATACTTATAAAATCTCTGATGGGTGAAAATAAATGAGCGACTTTTGAAAATAAAAATAGATTTAGAAAGATTAAAAGTGAAACAATTAAAATGGAAACTACTTTATTATTTAAAACCCATTTCCAAAACCAGGTAACTGTTTCTCTGGTTTTTACTTTTAGTTTTTCTTCCCCCATAACCTTTGCTCCAATCTATATAGTCTTTTTAATTGTTATAGGTAATTTTGGTACCAATCGATACTTCTGGTAATTCATAAGGTGATAAGTAAACGCCGCTCTCGATTCGATCATCTTCTGGAACTTCTGAAAAAGAAAGGGTAACGTGACCAATAGTATTTAAATTTTCATTGGCTAAACTTCCAACAGTTTCAATAACGTATTTTTTTTCACCGAAAGAAATTGTACTGCCTGGTTTTAATTTAGTCGTTTCTTTATCTTCTTCGAAAGACTGAATAATAGCTACGGTACGAATATCATCTGTAGCTTGCTCTCCAAATAAAATTATCATAGGATCTTTTTTGCTGATAGCATTTTCTCCAATTGCCGTTACTGTTCCAACTAACATATTATCCATTCCTTTCTCATTCCTTTATTCTTTTTTATTTTACCATATTCTTGCTTTTAAAGGTTAATAAAAGCTAATCCATTCCAGTAAGATGCTAAAAACAAAAAAAGTTACTCATTGCTTTAAAAATTCCTTTTTAGTGTTTGCTACCTGTTGGAGAGACTGGTATGATAAATTGAGATAAACTACCCAATAATGGAGGTGGATTTTATGAATTCTACTACTAATGAGCAGAACTTAAAAATAGAACAAGCAGAAAAACAAATCAAAGAGATTCATCATCCCTCATTTGTTTTAAAAAAACAAGACGATGATTTACTAACTACTGTCACATTAACAAATGAACTTTCAGCTGAATTAATAGAGTTTTTTATTTTACATAGAGAAACAGGAGAAAAATATCCTTTTAAAGCACAGTTCGCTAATGGGGCCCACTCTTTCTCAGTTAATATCCGTTCCTTTATTAAGCAATACGCACCTGTAGATCCAAAAGAACATTTTGAATTTTATTTTACTATTCGTTATACAATAGATGGTCACTCAATTTTTAAAGATGAACCTCTATCTCTTAATCGCTTTGATCATTATGAATCCTATGGTCTGACTGAAGTTCAAGATAGCGGCCACCGTCTTTACCCTTACTTTAGCCGAATAACCCAAGGCTTTTGCTTTACGATCAACATTCCAGTACGAAGTGTGCGTTATATCAAACAGTCAACTATAGATTCTGTACAATTAAAAAAAGATACTTTAACACTTACTGGCACAATTATGACGAAAGCAAATCCAATTAATCGAATCGATACAATTTTGGTAGGAAGAAAATTTGGCCATCGTCAAACAATCCATTCAGACCATCAGCTGATTCAGTCAGAAGACATCACACATCTTTATTCTTACAACTATCAGATCAACTTAGACTTAGCTGATTGTGCACATGAGTTCTTTCTGAACAAAACCGGCGATGAAGATTTTGATTTATACTTTGAATTATACTTAAATGGACTTTTTGAACCGACTGTTATCCGTGTTTCCAATCCTAGTGATGCCAATGCGAAAAAAAATTACACTTATTTTTCACATAGTTATGGAAAGAAAACTATGGTGTTAGCTCCTAATTTCACTGGTCAATCAAATAATTTTATTCTTTCAGTAACGAACTTTCAAAAGGAATCATTTGAATACATGAAAGAACTCCTTCCATTTATCCCAGTTTTGCGCCCATTTTACAGTAATCGAAGCATTTGGATCATTGGGGAAACACCCATGGAAGCTAGAAATAATGGATGGAATTTTTATCGTTATATGAGACAGAATTACCCCGAAAAAGAGGTTTACTATGTGATCGATAGCCATTCTCCAGATTATGCTAAAGCAGCAGAATTAGGTGAAGATCATCTTTTGATCTATAAATCAAAAAAATATATTTGGACTTTAGCAATGGCTCAATTGCTGGTGACTACTGAAGAACCTTATGCTATTTTGCCAACACGCAATCCGTTATGGTTAGATGTGTTAAGTGCTAAAAAGGTTCTTTTGCCAAAGAATGTACTCGGCTTACACAATGCAAAATCAACTTTTGAATACAATACCAAACGCTTTAAAGCAGATTTAATTTTGGTAAGTTCTAAAACTGAAAAAAGATACGCTATTGAAACATTCAACTTCCCTGAAGAAAAAATTTCACTTACCGGTTTACCGCGTTTTGATAAGTTATTAACTGTAGAAACAAGTTCAGCAACAAAACAACAAATTCTTTTATTTCCGATGAATCAAGAATCTGGTTTGCACTATCAATCTGACGTCATTACCCATATGGCATTGTGTTTCCTTTCTTTATTAAAAAATCCAGCTTTCCTAGATTTCGTTGACCATTACCATCTTGATGTCGTAGTAGCTCTTCCTCCCTCGATGCTGCATTATTTATCAGCATTTACAGAGAATAATTGTACGGTTGTGCTACAAAGTCAAGAAGATGTTCAGCAATTAATCAAAGATAGCAAACTATTCATAACGGATGCCGATCCTATTGCTTTTGATTT
Organism: Carnobacterium inhibens subsp. inhibens DSM 13024; assembly: GCF_000746825.1. NCBI lineage: Bacteria > Bacillati > Bacillota > Bacilli > Lactobacillales > Carnobacteriaceae > Carnobacterium > Carnobacterium inhibens. The sequence goes on from NZ_JQIV01000006.1 coordinate 927,753, forward strand.
TAGCTTTCTTTTAAAACCGGTTTTATTTTATCAACCGGATATCAAAACACACTCTTCAGAAGAACCATTTGATTCCAGCTGTACGTACTTAAATGAGTTGCCTGGTGAAATTACAACATCAGAAGAAAGCCTCATTCATCTATTGGATCAAATCGGCCAAAACCAATTTCAAGTTACTCGTAAGAATAAACAAAAAGTAGATGCCTTGCTTTATTATCATGATACACAATCCGCTCAACGTATCTACGAAGCTATTTCTGCCCTACTTCACTAACCAACTAACAATTGTATCGTTCGTCCATTAAGTTTAAAAAGACACTTTTTGTAAAAAAAGTGTCTTTTTACTTTAAATCTTTAATCAGCTAGTGCTATACTTGAAATTGAAAACTGTTACATAAAACCAAGGAGGCTTTACAATGAAAGAAACCATCTATCTAGGAACGTATACTAAAGGAAATAGTGAAGGTATTTATGAAATCGCATTAAACACTGAAACGAAACGCTTAGAGGAAGCTAAACTTGTAGCCAAGGTAGGCAATCCAACTTATTTAACTTTATCAAATGGAAAAGATATCATCTATTCTGTTAGTAAAACAGATCAAGGTGGCGGAATCGCTGCTTTCAAGAAAAAACCTGCTACAACATATGAAAATACGACTACTTTTTTTGAAAAAACGAGTGAATTAATTGAAGAAAATGCTGCTCCGCCTTGTTACGTTGCTTATGATGCGGATCGTTCGCTTGTTTATACAACAAGTTACCATGATGGATTTGTTTCTGTATATAAAGCAAACAATAAAGGCTCATTGACGTTAACTGATGTCAAACAACATGAAGGCTCAAGCGTTCATGAAAATCAAGAAAAAGCTCATGCTCATTACTTAGATCTTACTCCGGATAAAAAGTATGTGGTGGCTTGTGATCTAGGAACAGATAATGTTTTTACTTACCAAGTTTCTGAAGAAGGCAAACTAAATCTAGTTCAGACTTATAAAGCAAATCCAGGTACTGGCCCTCGCCACTTAGTTTTTCATCCAAATGGTAAATTTGCTTACCTTGTAGGAGAACTAACTAGTGAAATTGTTGTCTTAGCTTACAATGCGACAGATGGTTCATTTGAAACGGTTCAAACTGTTTCTTCTATTCCAGAATCTCATACAACATTTAACAGCGGGTCAGCTGTACGTGTGACTGAAGATGGACGCTTTTTATACTCTTCAAATCGTGGCCACAACTCAATTGCAGTTTACTCTATAAATGAAACTGGAGATACAATTGAACGAATTCAGTTGATTTCATCTGAAGGAGATACTCCTCGTGACTTTGCACTAGATCCAACTGAACAATTTGTAGTAGTCGGACATCAAAATTCAGATAAACTAACGCTATTTGAAAGAGATGCTGAAACAGGTCTGTTATCTCTGCTACAAAAAGATGTTTATGCTCCAGAATGTGTTTGCGTCGCATTTGAATAAGAAACTTAAAAACCTAGTTGGAAGCCGATAACGGTTTTCAACTAGGTTTTTATTTTACCTCTATTTAATTTATCTCTAATTAAACTTATTTATTGTAAGCTGATTTTAGATATGGTATAGTTACTTTGTTGAAAGGAGATGAAACAAGTGATAAAAGGTCTTCACCATATTTCTGCTTTCACTAAATCTGCTAAAACCAATCACTATTTTTATACCGTTGTGCTCGGTTTACGATTTGTAAAAAGCACGGTCAATCAAGAAAATACATCTATTCGCCATTTATTTTATGGAGACTACCAAGGCAACCCTGGTACGTTATTAACCTTTTTTGAGCTAAAAAGAGCTGGTCGTTCTTATAATGAAACCAACTATTTCTCTACTATAACCTTAAAGATTCCAAAAGGTACACTCTCTTATTGGAAAACTCGTTTAGCTCATTTTTCAATCGAGAGTCATGTAGATTTAGAAAACCAACGTTTATTTTTTAAAGATCCTGATCAGATGGAACTTTCATTAATTGAAGTAGATGACATTATTCTTACTGAAAATGCGACTAAGCATTCTGACATTCCACAATCTAATCAAATTATTGGTATTTTTGAAGCCGAACTTACCGTTAAACGTCCGGATGAAACTCTCTCTTTCCTTAAAACGTTTTTAGGTCTAACCCCTACTAATCAGCATTCTCAGTTAAAAGATACACAACAAAGTGCACTTACATTTGTTGGTTCTAACAAGAAATCATCATTATCTCGCATGGGAAGAGGATCCATAGATCATATTGCTTACACTGTCTCTTCCGCTAAAGAACTTGAGGAATTGTATCAAAAAGCAGTACATCACCACATCGTCATTGAACAATATATTGAACGTGGTTATTTTAAAAGCTTGTATGTAAAAGAGCCAAATGGGTTACGCATTGAGATAGCCACTGAGACTCCTGGTTTTACCTTGGACGAACCCATTGAAGCATTGGGAAATAAACTTGCACTACCTATTTTTTTAGAGAATAAAAGAGCCGTAATCGAAGCTCAATTGGAGGATTTTCAATAGGAACGAATTAAAAAGAATTCACCATATTACAGCCATTACAGGTTTAGATCCTATCTTTTTGCGTGTTAAAAACTTTGATTTTATGAAAGAAGTATTGGAAAAAGTTCTCTTATTTAAATTTAAAGAAATAAAGAAAGAAAATCAATTCCACCTGTTCGAAGTCGGTGAAGGTGGAATTGGCGCACAAGTAATCGTTGAACACAATGAACTCCTTCCTGATACCCGATCTCAGGATATGTTGATCTTTTTTATTTTGAATCGCTATATGCTAGTATTTCACCAGGTATTTTATTTGATTTCGCAACAGATGGTCCTGGTTTTATTGATGATGAAGAAAGTTATGAGACGTTAGGAGAGACATTAGCTTTGCCTCCTAAATCTAGAGACCGACGTGAAAAAATTGAAAAACTTGTTCGACCAATTGATACAATTCGCAGCACAAAAGTATTCGAAAAAGAATACTTAAATGAACAAAAGCATGAGGTACTTTACTGTATCTTGTGTACATTAACTAATTAGGAAGTGGCACATAATGATTCATTATAAAGCAGAACAATTATCTAAAAAACAACAGTATAAATTTGTAAGCGGCAGTGTAATCCCACGTCCGATTGCTTGGGTCACCTCATTATCAAAAGACGGATCTGTAGTAAATGCAGCTCCTTTCAGCTTTTTTAGCGCTGCTTCAAATGAATTGCCTTTGCTGACTGTTGCTATTTTAAGAAAAGATGGCGCAATAAAAGATACCGCTCGCAATATCATTGATCAAAAAGAAGCTGTCATCCATATTGTTGATCAGTCTGTGGTGGAAGAAATGAATCAAACTTCTGCCCCCCTTTCCCCAGATGAAAGTGAAATTGATCAAACGGGTTTAACATTAGTCGATAGTGTAACAGTAAAGGTTCCTTCTATTGTAGAAGCTAAAATACGTTTTGAAGGCGTCTTGCATCAATATGTACCGATTAAAAATGAAAATGAGGAAATCGTAACGGATTTCTTTTTCATCCGAGTAACAGATTTCTTTTTTGACGAGAAAGTGTTTGATCAAGAAAAAGAATACATTTTAAATGACCAATTAAACCCTGTTGCGCGACTTGCGGGTAATCAATACGCTACATTAAATGAAGAATTTACTATTGTACGCCCAAAGTAAGCTAAAAAGAGACACTCAAGAAGAAAAAATTCTTGAGTGTCTCTTTTTTTTGGATTTTATTGTTTTATTGGACGATTGCATTCATGTAAATACAATAGGACTGCAAAAATTAAAATGACTAGATTTATACTAACTGTAATAGTTTTGATTTCGAATGGAAGGACACCTATATTAGCTATTAATCCGAACAATAGAATGATTATCATGCCTCCTAACATTCCTATTAGGTTCATCATGCTCTGCTTAATAAGTTGCGTTTCATCCTGCCAGTCATAATAGGCCATCCTATTTCCAATAAAAATACCGGCTACTGCAGTAAATAATGAAAAAATAAGTGGTGTGATTATTATCAAAATCGTTTCAATAAAGCTAGTATTCAAGGCGATGCTAAACAATATTGAACAGACGATCGATGTTGGAATGGTAAAAGTCAGATTGGATAACAAATAACTATCATATAGTGTTTTTGGAGAAATTGGCAATGATTTAATCAACCAGATGTTTTTTCCTTCTAATGCAAGTGAAATAGCAGCCGTATTGGACATAGAAACCATAGCTGCAATGACATAACCGGCAACATTTTTTACGATAGGAAAATAGTCAACTAAATCAAGGCTCTGCAGTATTTTCTCTGGTCCAGCAGTTAAGACCATAACGGCTAATAAAATTGCAAGAACACAACCAACCAGCAAATTTGTGGCACATACTGTTGACTTTAAGATACGCATAATTGTTTTTTTATACAATGCCAAGAGCATCCCACTTTGTTGCAGCACTCCAACTTTGTAATTTCCCCTGCTTATATGTGAAGTCAAAGCTGTATTGATTTGTTTGTACTTTATAGGTAACAGCAATAACAACAACATGTATAAACCTATAGAAATGCCTGCAAAAATCAGAAAAGAAAGGATTTTCCCATCTACTATTGCTTCCTTGAAAAGTTTTGTAGGTAGATAGAACTGGTTCATTCGATCAGAAATATAAGGAGCTAATGTTGAAAATGCGTCAGCATTTATCGTTCCTGTTTGAAAATCAAAAAGTTCTCCAAAACCAATATCCGATGTTGCAACACTCGTGGAAAGTAACATGAACACTATTAATAACGCTATGGAAAGGAATGTAGCCACTGCACTTGTGTATTTAAATTTAACTGAAATCGTTGTAACCACCGCACCAAAAATAGCCGCAACAGCTGTAGGAATCAAGCTGACTAAAAAGATGCTAATAAACCACATAAGATAAGATATAAAAGCAGGTTGTTCAAACAAAATATAAATGATCCCCATTGGAAACATCACAATAAATGCAATAAATGTGTTCCAAATATACATATTTAAAAAACGGCTGTTAATAATTGTTCTTACCGTCAACGGCAGAGACATGACTTGATCATAATCATAAAAGCCAAAAAGTTCTCCATTTGATTTAAACAATGAAAACGATAAAGTGAACAGGCTGCTAATGAATAAAGCGATACTTGGAATCAAATCTATCATTCCTAAGTAAACATATCCGTAAGCCATTCCACCACAATACGCAATAAGCATAATCAAAATAATACCAATAGATACTGTCAGTGCAATTTTACTGTTTCTTTTACGTTTATCCTTTTCATAACGAAAAACATTGATTCCAAGCTGCTCTATTAATCTATTCTTCGTAAGAAGCCAACATAAATTTTTTCGTTTTGTTTTTACATCCATAGTATTCATAACTTAACGTGTGCTCCTCTTTTTTGATTATTCATGATCCAAAATATCTATGAAGATTTCTTCTAATGAATTGCCTTTTTTCTCTTTCAACATATCTTCCATAGTGCCTGAAAAAACAAGTTTTCCCTGGTTGATCATAGCTATTTTATTGCAAAGTTTTTCTGCAGTATCCAGTACATGTGTTGAAAAGAAAACGGAACTTCCGTGTGCACAAAGTTCATGCATGATTTTTTTTAGGACAACAGCAGCTTTAGGATCCAGACCAACAAAAGGTTCATCTAATACAAGTAGCTTTGGCTCATGAATTACAGCGGAGATTATGGCAAGTTTTTGTTTCATGCCGTGCGAATACGAAGAAATTAGGTCTCCGAGATTTCCGGTGATTTCAAATGATTCTGCATATTTTTTTATTTTCTCTTCTCGAACAGTTGAAGAAACACCAAAAATATCTGCTATAAAATTCAAATACTGGATACCTGTCATATGTTCATATAAATCTGGATTATCTGGTATATAGGCAGTAACTTGCTTACATAAAATCGGGTCTGTTCTCAGCGAATGACCGTCAATGAAAATTTCTCCTTCTTCATAATCAAGAATACCAACTATCGATTTGATTGTGGTACTTTTCCCTGCTCCATTATGACCAATGAAACCAAAAATATCTCCTTCCTCTACTATAAGACTTATATTGTCTACTACTTTTTTATCTCCTTTATAGGTTTTACTAAAATTTTTGATTGTTAACATTTCATACTTCCTCTCTCGTTTTACGAGCTTGTTTATCAATTTTTATTTGGATAGTCAATTATAAATAAGCATACCCTTTTTCATTCTATTTTACAGCCATTTTTATGTTGTATTTAGTAAAATAATTTTTTCAGCACATAGTAACAGTAAGAAACCCAGATTTTTATAGATAGATTAAGCTAGCAAATTATTTTAGACTAAAAGATGTATTAGTTAGGTTTTCATCACTCTATTTAACTACACAAATACACCCCAAAAGTTAGAGTCTACTCTAGCTTTCGGGGTGCAGTTCAACTATCAACTTTAATTCTCTAAAACTTTTTTTGCAAATAGATTTATGCTTTTGCTGTAAGGGTTCCAATTTCTGCTGAAGCAGAAGCTTGTCCTTTACCACTTAAAGTGAAATCAGCTACTTTATCCATGTTTGTTAATACAACAACCATAGCGTTATCTTTTCCAGCAGCTTCTAGAGCAGCTAAGTCAACTGTAGAAATCAATGTTTCAGGTGTTACTTGATCTCCTTCTGAAACAGCTGTAGTGAAAGGTCCACCGTTTAATTCAACAGTATCTAATCCCATGTGCAATAAGATTTCTACTCCATTAGGAAGTTCAATTCCAACTGCATGTTTCGTTGGAAATACGCTAACAACTTTACCAGTAACTGGTGAATAAATTTTTCCATCTGTTGGAATAACTGCATATCCATCACCCATCATTTTTTGTGAGAAAACTGGATCAGCTACTTCTTCGATAGATACAACCGTCCCATTTGCAGGTGCAAATAATTTTGCTGCAGCACTTTCATCTTTTTTACTATCCTTTTTTAAAAAATCAAACATACCCATATTCAATTCCTACTTTCTATATTTTATAGTCTACTTCCTATCGTGAACAATAAGAAGTTTGCACTTAATGATACCATAAACGTGCTGTTAAAGAGAAGATAAAAGGTTGTCTAATTACTCATTTTATGCATTTTTATTCATTTTTTTTTAATTCTAAATAAACTGTAGTGGTTTCTACCTCTTCACTATTCGATCCGATCATCAAATCAAATTCTCCTGATTCAACGGAGACAGATAAATCTTGGTGTACATATTCAAGATCTTGTTGATTTAATTCAAATAGAACAGTTGCAACTTCACCAGGTTCTAACAAAATTTTTTTAAATCTTTTTAATTCTTTTATTGGACGAACGACTTGTCCAACTTTATCTCGAATATACAACTGGACAACTTCAGATCCTGTTACTTTTCCACTATTTGTAATCGTGGTTTCTACAATGATTTTATCTGTCTGTTCTCTTTCAGATTTAGATAAAGTAACTTTCATTGGACTGTAACTGAATTGAGTATAACTTAATCCATACCCAAATGGAAAAAGAGGCCGATTATCAACATCTAAATATCTTGAAAGATACTTGTCTTCTTGGTTGTAAGCCGTTAAAGGCCGTCCTGTATTGTCTTGATTATAATAAAGCGGAACTTGCCCCACAGCTCTTGGAAATGACATGGTTAGTTTCCCACTTGGATTTTTAGTACCATATAAAATATTTCCTATAGCAGTTCCAGCCTCTGTTCCTGGAAACCATGCTTCAAGAATACTATCCACATCTTGCACAACGTCTGTTAAATCTAATGGTCTGCCATTGAATAAAATTAAAACGATTGGTTTATTTAAGGTACGCAATTCCTTAATCACTTGAATCTGTTCTGCCGGCAATTTAATGTTACTCCGACTAGCTCCTTCTCCACTCATATATGAAGATTCGCCAAGTGCTGCTACTATAACGTCAGCAGTACTTACGTCATCTAGCCAGTCTTTTGGTCTGTCATTTTTTGAATGGTCTATTGTTTTTACTACAATAGCTTCTTTTGAGATATGGTTTAACAAACCTTCATATACCGATACACTTTCACTAGGTTCTCCTTTCCAAGACCAAGGACCTAAAACGTCTTTTGATTGATCTTTCGGAACGATTAAAGCGACCTTTTGATGGTGAGTTAATGGAAGGACCTGTTTTTCATTTTTTAATAAAACAATTGATTCTTCAGCAACGATTCTAGCTTTTTCTCGATGTTCTTTACTGAACACCAAGTTATTTTCAAGTTCACTGTTTGCACCACGGTAAGGATTTTCAAATAAACCCAATTCATTTTTCAAGGTCAAGATACGCCAGACTGCTTCATTCAAAAGTTCTTCAGAAACTTTGCCTTCATCAATCAATTCATTTAAATAATTTAAATAGCCGCCTGTCATCATCTCAATGTCTACTCCAGCTTGTATAGCTAGTTCTCCGGCTTGTTTTAAGTCTTTAGCTATTCCATGTGGAATCAATTCACCAACTGAAGCCCAATCTGAAATCAAAACTCCTTCAAAACCTAATTCTTTTCGAAGAGTCTCCCGCATTAAAGGCTTATTAGCGGTAGCTGGGACACCTTCTAGTGAATTAAAAGCCGTCATTACTAATTTGCTTCCTTCACTGATTCCAGCTTGATAAGCTGGAAGATACATTTCCTTCAATGTCCTTTCTGAAAGTTCTACTGTATTGTATTCTCGCCCAGCTACAGGTGCACCATAACCAGCAAAGTGCTTGACACAGGCTGCAACAGAGAATGGATCATTTTTTAAATCCTGCCCTTGGTACCCTCTAACAAAAGCACGTGCATAAAGTTGATTTAAGTATGGGTCTTCTCCCGTTGATTCCATTACTCTACCCCAACGGGCATCACGAACTAAGTCGACCATTGGTGCAAAAGTAACATGCAACCCTGAAACGGCTGCTTCTGTTGCGCTAACATTAGCACTTTCTTCAACCAATTCGGGTTGCCATGTACTAGCCATAGCCAACGGGACAGGGAAAATCGTTCGATATCCATGTACCACATCAGCCATAAATAACAGCGGAATTCCTAATCGACTTTTTGCTAAATGTTCCTTTTGAATATTTATCAGCGTTTCTGCTCCAGAAATACCCAGTACTGAACCACTAACTGTCATCTTTTTAGGAGTCATATTCATTTCATGCATAGGACCAGTATTTTCGCTGTCTTCTTCTTTATAGAATTCGCCTGCAAGTTGGACCATTTGACCAATTTTTTCAGCTCTTGTCATTTCTCCTAGCAAGTGCTTAAGTTGAGTAGTATCCATAAGAACCTATCCTCCTTGTCAAAATTAAACCGTTTTCTTACTGCAACTGTATCATCTAATTTTTTGTTTCTCAAATGATACCTCTGAAAACTAAAAACAGACCACTCTTTTTTTAATTTTTCTAAAAAAATATGCTATAGTTGAACAGTATCAAATAGAAAGGACGATAAAAATCAATGAAAAAAATAAGCAAAGGACTTTTTCTTTCAATAGCTCTTGCTCTTATTGCTACATTATTAGGAACTGTTTTTCCAATTATTGGCAGTGCTGTATTTGCTATTGTTCTAGGGCTGCTACTAAATAATACCCTTGGCATTCCAGCTGATTTCCAACCGGGCATCAAATTTTCTTCAAAAAAAATCTTACAAGCCTCCATCATTTTGCTAGGCTTTAGTTTATCCATTCAAGATATTGGAACGACTGGGCTCTCATCTTTAAGTGTTACGCTGATTACGATCGCTGTAGCCTTTATTAGTGCTTTTTTAATCGGAAAATGGTTAAAAATACCCCTCAACACTAAAACTTTGATAGCTGTTGGAACAGCTATCTGTGGTGGTTCAGCAATTGCAGCTGTTTCACCGATCATCGAGGCCGAAGAGGATGAAGTGGCTTTATCTATTTCCACGATTTTTTTATTTAATGTTGTAGCTGTTTTTCTTTTTCCATTTTTAGGTCATTTGATGAACTTATCTGATGCTGGATTTGGTTTATGGGCTGGTACAGCTATTAATGATACTTCTTCAGTTGTCGCAGCTGGTTATAGTTACAGTGAAACAGCTGGAGATTACGCTACGATCGTAAAACTGACCAGAGCTACATTGATCATCCCTGTTTCATTGATCATAGCTGGTATCCAAATTTACAAAAAAAAGCAACATGCTGAAAAAGTACCATTAAAACAATTATTTCCTTGGTTTATCTTATGGTTTGTCGTGGCTTCTTTGATCAGTAGTACTGGTATTTTACCAGAAACTTTTATTTCAGGAGCTAAATGGCTTTCACGTTTTATGATCGCCATGGCGTTAGGATCTATCGGTTTATCAGCTAACTTAAAAGATCTCTTAAGAACAGGGAAAAAACCTGTTCTGCTAGGCTTAATTACATGGTTCTTTGTCGCTGCCAGCAGTTTACTTATCCAATTTTTCCAAGGTTTACTGTAATGGTTGATCGTTATCTAAAGGAACTCTGTAGATAACTAAAAAAACCTTAATTTTATTTAAATACTATAGGATATTCTAATAAAGTTAGGTATACTTAATTTTGTGTATTTTGCATATCTGTTTTGATTTGAAAGGAGAACAACATGATTTTTATTGAATTATTGAAAGCTGCTTTTTTAGGAGTTGTCGAAGGTGTTACTGAATGGCTGCCGATTAGCAGCACAGGTCATATGATTTTGGTAGAGGAATTTATTAACTTAGATGCTTCTGTAGCATTCAAAGAAATGTTTTTTGTCGTCATCCAATTAGGTGCCATTTTGGCAGTAGTGTTGATTTTCTTCCATAAGCTAAACCCCTTTTCACCAAAGAAAACAACTCAAGAAAAGAAAGATACTATGTCTATCTGGTACAAAGTAATTGTAGGAGTTCTTCCTGCAGCTGTATTAGGCTTTCTGTTTGATGACTGGTTAAATGATCATTTATACAATTATTGGACAGTTGCTATTATGTTGATCGTTTATGGAATTTTATTTATCGTTATTGAAAATCGGAATAAAGGCAAGGAAAGTTCTGTCAACTCTTTTAAAGACTTAACTTACAAAACAGCCTTTTTAATTGGGATGTTCCAAGTTCTTTCATTGATCCCAGGTACTTCTCGTTCAGGAGCAACAATTTTAGGTGCTATTCTAATTGGGACTTCTCGTTTCGTTGCTACGGAGTATTCATTTTTCCTTTCTATCCCAATTATGTTTGGAGCAAGTTTCCTTAAACTCTTTAAGTTTGGTTTTAACTTTACCGGAATAGAAATAGGCATTCTTTTAACAGGTATGATTGTTGCGTTCGTTGTATCTGTTATCGCTATTAAATTCTTAATGGGATACATTAAAAATAATGACTTTAAAGCTTTTGGCTGGTATAGAATTATTTTAGGTATTCTAGTTATTGGTTACTTCCTTTTATTTAGTTAAAAATACTAGATAGATCAGGACAAATGCCCAACTCCAAAGCTCATTCTCATTTTTGATGATCTATTCATCAGAAGTGAGAATGAGTTTTTTGATTTGCGGGCGTCACTTGTTCATCAAACTGGGTTTCATGTAACACTTGCACAACAAAAAAATCTCACTCTTTCATGAAAAAAGAGTGAGATTGAAAGTTGGTATGAGGCTAGTTTTTAACCTAGCTTTTTTGATATCAGAATACCTAGGTTAGAACATGAATGTATCCAAAAGTGCTTTTGGTCGTACGTTTATTTTTTTTCAAAAAAAGCTTCATATAATGCTTTCACTGCTAAGTCTTCATGTTTTGCTTGAATCCCAAACATCACACTTACTTCTGATGCCCCTTGGTTAATCATGTCAATGTTGATGTTGTTTTCAGAAAAAGCTGTAGCTGCTTTAGACATTGTAAACATCCTTTCACGCATGCCTTCTCCAACGATCATGATCAGAGCAATATCGTGTTCAACTTTCACACTATCTGCACCCAATTCCTCTTCTAGTTGAACCAATAATGATTGTTCTTCTTCTGAAGACATTTGGTCACTGTGTAAAATAATGGTCAAGTTATCAATTCCGGAAGGCATATGTTCGTAACTGATTCCTCTTGACTCTAATATTTCTAATACCTTACGTCCAAAACCGATTTCACGGTTCATCAAATATTTATCAATATAAATACTGCTAAATCCACTTGAACTAGCAATCCCTATTACACCTTGATCAGATAGTTGGCGTTCTTTCATGATACGTGTACCTGAAGCAGAAGGGTTATTTGTATTTTTAATTTGAACCGGAATCCCTAATTTAAAAGCGGGTTGTAAAGCTTCATCATGCAAAACTGAAAAACCACCATACGAAAGTTCGCGCATTTCACGGTAAGTCAATTCTTTGATTCCAATTGGATTTTCAACAACATTAGGATTTGCAGTAAAAATAGCATCTACATCTGTAAAATTCTCATATAAATCAGCATGAATTCCATTTGCTAAAATAGATCCAGTAATATCTGATCCGCCTCTTGAAAAAGTACAAACTTTCCCATCACGTGTGTATCCAAAAAAACCTGGAAAAACGATAACTTCCTCACTGTCGCGCATTTTTGCCAATTCTTCATAGCTTTCTGATAATACTTGTGCATTTCCTGGCTCATTTGTTACAAGTAACCCAGCTTCTTTAGGGTTCATATACCTTGCTGGTACACCTTCTTTATTAAAATAAGCCGCTACTAGTTTTGCATTATTGTTTTCTCCACTTGCTTTAAAAGCATCTAAATAATAATCTGGTTCATCTTTATTTCCATTTATTAAATCATCTAGATTTTGTCTTATTTCACCAATAATTTCTGTTCCCAAACTTAATTCTTCTGCAATTGTTTGGTACCGGTTTACGATTTTACTCAATACAGAACTATAATCGTGACCAGCGAGAGCTTTCATACCAAAACCGATTAAGAGATCTGTCACTTTTTCGTCCTCTGCTGAACGCTTACCAGGAGCCGATACTACAACTATTTTTCGAGCAGCATCATCTTTCACAATTTGTACTACTTTTTTTAACTGACTTCCTGAAGCTAAAGAGCTTCCACCAAATTTAATCACGTTCATCAAAGTAACATCCTTTTTCATTTCAATTTGTAGGTATGAAAAAAATAGCTTTCTTCTCATACGTCTTCTTACATTTTGGACTGTTTTTAAATAAGAATCAAGTTTTTATAGTAAATTAAGAGAAAAACCTTCTCCTTTTTGTAAATCCATTCTTTTTATCTTTTTAGTAATCTATTTAACATCATTTTGACATCAAAATAATACTTTAGTCCCTATTTAATTCGGCAAAATAAGCTTATAATATAGAGGTTGTTGTTTAACAACTTATTTATTGAATCGCACTTATTCTATTACTTATTTATGGGAGAAATCAAATTATGAAATTGCATAGATATATTAACTATCTTTTAGGTTTTTCTGTAGCAGCAGGTCTCTTAGGTAAATCTGTTTCTAAGAAAAAAAATACCCGTTCTATTCCTACTCAGAATCCATTAACCCTTTATATTGGTACTTGGACCAGTCAGGAAAAAGATCAGTCACATACGTTTTTAAAAATAACAATAGAAGGAAAGCTTTTTATTAATGACCTGCCTATTGATGGGAGTATCACATCTGTTTCGAACCAGAAACTTGTCTTTACTGATCACTTTGGCTATGAATTAATTGCTAAACGTGAGGCTAATAACACACTGTCCTTTTATGACGATGCTGACGAAAAAGATTATTTGTTTGTTTTAACAGAATAAAAACCATCCATGAAAGTAATCTCATGGATGGTTTTTTAATATTCTATCCGAATAGCCTACGGATTAAAAATCATTTTTTTTACCATTATGCTATACTAAATACTAAACTAGTTTCATTGTCTAGAAAGGGGCACTTCATTTGTTTCAATACCTTTTAATTGGATTGATTTTCTTTTATGTGATGGGTAATTTATTGGCTTTGCGCTATTTTGGCGCTTATGATTTTGATAATCAATTTGTCCGTATTTTCCTCGTTAATGATCGCAGAATTATAAAAAATATCAGAGAAAAAAATTCTTTTCCATTAATAAAGAAATTAAAACGGGTATTCGGCTTGCAACTTATTGCAAAAATTATAATCTATTCTTTGTTTGTTCACTTTTATCTTGGAAATGATACTTCTACAAGTATTTTTGTTTTAGCTATTCTATTTATCTGCAATATCCTTTTTGATTTCCAAACAAATAAAATTGTTTCTACGTACTCTACCCCGTGAATAAAGAGGTTAAAAAAAGTTCTAAACTAAAGATTTAGTAATCTTAGTTTAGAACTCTTTTTTTACGTTTTAGTGTGCTTCAATATAAGCATTTTTGTAAGTGTATTTAGCTCCAACTTGGTGGTTGTAAATATCTTTAACATATTCTTTTTGTAATGTTGCTGCTGCTCTTTGGAAAAGAGGGGCTACACCTGCTTCATCTAATAAGATTTTTTCTGCATCAAGCAAGTTTGTCCAACGTGCATCTACATCCGTTGCATTTTCGCCTTTAGATAAAGCTACCAATTCATCAAATTCAGCATTGCTGTAGCTAGAACGGTTATAAGGACTTTCTGATGTCATTAAATCAATGAAGTTTACTGGATCAGCAAAGTCAGCTCCCCATCCACCTAAAGCTAGATCATAATCTTGTTTTGTTTGCAATTCTAAACGAGATTTAAATGGAACATTTTTCAATGTGATCTTCACGCCTGGTAGATTCGTTTCAATTTGATCTTTCATGTAAGCGCCAATTTTTTTATTCGATTCATCATCATCACCAAGTAACTCTAACGTTATAGTATCAGTTCCTAGCTCAGTTTTAGCTGCTTCCCAGTATTCTTTAGCTGCATCTGCATCAAAGGCTAGGTAGTCTCCTGATTCTGCACGGAAGTCTTCTCCAGATGTTGGGTTTGACGCTAATTCAGAAGGCACTAACCCTCCTACTGTTTGAGAACCATTAGCCAAGATTTCATTAACAAGCAATTCATGATCATAAGAAGTTGCAATTGCTTTACGTAAGTTTTCATTTGCTAATAATGTTTCTTCTCCATCTCGTTCTTGATTTAATTGAAGATAAGAGGTTCTTGCTTCTGTTTCAACTGTGTAATCTGCATTATCTTTATATTGTTTAGCAAATTCACCAGTTAAATTAACGCGATCAATTTGGCCAGAATCGTATAAGTTTAATGCTGTTGATGTTTCTTTAATAACTTCCACATTGATTTGTTCTAAGAATACATTTTCAGCATCCCAATAATCATCATTTTTTTCATAAGTCCAGTTTAGATTTGTACCATCCCACTCCGTAAATGTGAACGGCCCGTTAAAGACCATTGTTTCAGCAGATGTTCCATATTTGTCTCCTTGCTCTTCTACAAATGCTTCATTTTGAGGAAAGAATGTAGGAAATGCCATTAATGATACGAAATAAGGTACTGGAGTTTCCATTGTAACTTTTAATTCATAATCACTTATGGCTTCTACTCCTAAAGTTTCAGGATCTGCGCCTTCAGAAATAATAGCTGTCGCATTTTTAATTCCTTCAAATAAGTATGAATAAGAAGCAGCAGTTGCAGGATCAACAACTCTTTTCCAAGCATAAACAAAATCTTTAGCCGTTACAGGATCACCATTTGACCAAGTTGCATCTTCACGTAATTTAAAGGTGTATTCTAATCCATCTTCACTAACGGTAGCTTCTTCTTGAGCTAATGCTGGAACTGGTTGACTGTCCTTGTCAAGACGGTATAAGCCTTCGTTTACATTATTAAAAACAGTAAAACTTACTGTATCTGTAGCTAATGCTGTATCTCCTGTAGGCAGTTCAGCAATTTCAACTAAATTTAATACTTGTTCTTCTGCTAAGTTCCCTTCACTTGAGCTTGAACTACTCGTTTCACTTTCTGCTTCATTTCCGCAGGCAACTAATATACCTGCTGTTAATAATAATGCCCCTGATTTCCACCACTTCTTCTTTTCCATCATTAATTCCCCCTGATCACTCATCTTATTCTAATTATTCTTTAATCATATTAGAACTTGTTAATAAATATACACATTCTAAATCTTGTTTGCAAGCTTTTTATGAAGCTTTTTTAAAAAAAAAGCTTCATTATTTGACAATTAATCTCGTTTAGCATTAAGCTAATCATTAGTAAGCAGTCATCATAGGGAGTGGTAAAGATGAAAATAGAAGTATGGTCAGATTTTGTATGTCCCTTTTGTTATATTGGAAAACGCCATTTAGAAGAAGCGATTAAAGATCGCTCAGATATAGAAATTGAATTTCACAGTTACGAACTTGATGCTACAGCACCTGAAAAATATGAAGGTAAAATGAAAGACTATTTTGCTGACCATAAAGGAATGGGTACAGAACAAGCACAAGCTATGATTCATCAAGTAACACAAATGGCTAATGATGCTGGTCTAAACTACCATTATGATGCTATTCAACATGGTAATACGTTAAAGCCTCATCGCTTATTTCAATTTGCTAAAGAGCAAGGCAAAGGAAATGAATTTATGGAATTAGCAAAAAAAGCTTATTTTATTGAAGGAAAATGGTTAAATGATGATGACTTTTTAGTTCATTTAGCTACCACAATTGGTTTAAATGAAGAACGTACACGAGAGGTCTTAGCTTCAGATGCTTATTTAGACGCTGTTCGTTCAGATCAAACTCAAGCTGCTCAAATCGGTATTCAAGGAGTCCCTTTTTTTATTTTTGATGAGCAATATGGTGTCAGCGGAGCGCAACCTGTTGAATTATTCAAACAAGTATTAGCAGAAGTGGATGCTAAAAAATTAGATTAAGCTAAAAACAATGGATTCAAATCTCCTTACTAAAAGAGATTTGAATCTTTTTTGTCCTAGAAATGTGCCAAAGCAATTCTTTTTTATAAATTTCTATAATACGTTAAACTAAAGGAGAAAGGAGGTTTATGATGTATATTTGGCTAAGTTTTATCTGTGCAATAGGATTTGCACTAATTCACTTTTTTTCTAAGTCTATGCGTTTTGCGGATAAAGTTCCTCGAAGTAAATTTTTGTCTTTTTCAGCTGGAGTAGCTGTTTCATATGTCTTTGTGATGTTACTTCCAGAATTGAAAGATTATCAACAAGTCTTATCTAAAGAATTAGAAAATAGTCCTTGGCAATATCTTGAAAATCATATTTATATCATTGCTTTAGTAGGTTTGGTTTTATTCTATTCTCTAGAACGTTTAGTAAAAGCTTCTCAAAAAGACAGTCAATTTGAAAATACTAGTTCAGGTGTATTTTGGATCCATATGAGTTCCTTTTTTGTCTATAACGCTATTATTGGATACTTATTAGTACAAGAAGAATTCACTACTCTTTTCGGTTTACTTTTTTATTTTATTGCTTTAGGAGTTCATTTCGTTACCAATGATTGGAGTTTACGCAGAGATCATAAACAGATCTATGATCAATATGGCAGGATTCTTTTAACTGCAGCAATTCTTTTAGGCTGGCTTCTCGGAGTATTGACCGAAGTTAATGAACTTGTCCTTTCCATTTTACAAGCTTTTATAGCTGGCGGTATTATTTTAAATGTGCTGAAAGAAGAATTGCCTCAAGAACAAGAAAGCAGTATTGGCAGTTTTTTGATTGGGTCATTTGGATATGCTTTTCTGTTATTATTCGTTTAAAAATAAAACTAACACCTTTGACATTTTCAATGCTAAAGGTGTTAGTTTATTTTTTTATTTCATTCAACAACTATTTGTCTGATTGTCAAATCAAGGAGATGGCAATCATAGTTAATAAGAATAGAAACGAAACAACATGCATTGCTTTCTTCACTGCAAAGAATTCTCCCTTTGCCAATTTAAAAATAGGATAAGCTACAAAACCGAAAGCTAATCCATCAACAATACTTGATGTTAAGGGAATCATGACTATAATCAAAAACGCTGGGAACCACTCACTGAAATCATCAAACGGGATATGTTTTAGATTTTCCATCATGATTGCTCCAGTAATAACGATAACTGGAGACAATGCCGCATTCGGAATATAAGATAATAAAGGTGTAAATACTAACGAAAGTAAAAATAAGACTCCAGCAGTCACAGCCGTTAAGCCTGTTTTCCCACCAGCTTTAATGCCAGATGCACTTTCAGCTGCTGGTATAGTTGGACTTGTTCCAAACAAACTAGATACCAGAGTCATGATTCCACTAACTCTAAAAGCACTTGTAAAACGTGTCTTGTCTTCCAACATCCCCTCAAAAAGACCAATTGATTCAAAAATCAGAATCATTGTTAATGAAAATACAGCTAATATAAAAGGGATACTAAAGAGCACTGAAAAATCGAAGGCTCCTACGATCGCTGGAAATTCTGTAAGGTTGCTTAATGAAAAGGAAGAATCCCCCACCTCATGAATGCCGGTTATTAAAGAAATGATCGTAATCACAGCGATTCCGATAAAGAAGCTACCTGGTACATTTCTTAAATATAATACACCAGATAAGAAGATACCTATTACGGCTATCAATACGATTGGTTGAGAAAGATCACCTAAAGCAATAAATGAATTAGCTCCTCCATCAACAAGGATTCCTCCATTTTCTAAACCAATGACAACTAAAAACAAACCAATACCAGCTGTGATTCCATGTTTTAATGAATCAGGAATAGCATCTACCAACATTTTACTAATCGATGTATATCCCACTCCAATAAAAATCAAACTAGAAACAAATACAACTGCTAACGCTTGTTGCCAAGACAGCCCCATTGAACCAACGATCGTGTACGTAAAGAATGCATTCACTCCCATACCTGGAGTTAGGACTAATGGAGCATTTCCCCACAATCCCATTAAAATACTTCCAATTGCCGAAACAAGAATGGTACCGAAAACACTTAATTCAGCTGGAATACCTGCCTCAGCTAGTATCAATGGATTCACTATTATGATGTAAGATAATGCGAAAAACGATGTAGCCCCTGCAATCATCTCTTGCTTCACACTTGTTTGCTTTTCTTTCAATTTAAAATAATTCACTATTTCTTCTCCTTTTTAATGTGCTTTTCAAGCACAAGTAATCTGGAGACATGGGCCTGCATACTTTTAGAAAGCTTGCATAGCAAAAAAGAAAGGTTTCTTTCTTTACACGCCCCAACATTCCATTATAGCATCCACAGAATCAAAAGTCATGAACTAAATTTTAGAATAAGCTTCATTCTCTTTAGTAAACTATGTAAAAAGAAACAGTCATTAGCTCTAACTAGCTAATGACTGTTTCTTTTTACATGGATATGGCAGATAACTCTTGTTCGAGTTCTTTTTTCAAAAGAATGATTCCTTCTGGTTCTATTAACAAGCAATCCAATTCATTTTCTTTTAGAAATTCCTTGATATCTAAATCATAGCATTCTGAAATAGCAGAAGTTTCAAGTGTTATTCTTTCATCCGAAGTATTTAAAAGCACAATAACAAATTCTTTTTTACTTATTAGTCTAATGATGCCCATTAAGTGTCCTTGTGAAAAAGGAAAGAATTCCCCTGATTTTAAACTAGTTGTTTTATTGCGAATCGCAATTAACTCTTTTACAACTGTTTGAATACCCAGATTTTCTTTTCCCCAAGGATACATTCTTCGATTATCAGGATCTTCTTTTCCTTCAACTCCCACTTCGTCCCCATAATAAAGACACGGAACTCCAGGCAAGGTAAAGAGTAAGGTCATTGCTTGTTTTAATTTTGCTTTATTCTGATTTAACGCTGTCAAAATACGCTTAGTATCATGAGTTCCTATATTATTAAAATTACTTTTAAAAGCTTCTACTGGATAATTTTCTTTTAAACTCATCCATTTTTCAGCTGCTGCTTTAGGTGTTAGAGTATGTTGTAAAAGACCTAATATAATATCACGAAATGGATAATTCATAGCTCCATGTAACCTATCTCCTTCAATATAATGTCTACGTTTATCATAAGCGATCTTATTAGAAGCATCTTCCCAAACTTCTCCAATCAATACAGCATCTTGGGCCGTTTCCTCTAATGCCTGACGAATTCCTTTTAGTACATCATCTGATAGTTCATCTGCTACATCTAGACGCCAGCCTCCTAAACCTAATTTTGTCCAGTTTCTAATCACACTGTTCTCGTCTTCATAAATAAAGGAACGTACATCTGGATGTTCAGTATTTAATTTTGGCAAATCTTTAACGCCCCACCAAGACTGATAACTTTCCGGGAAATTTTCAAATGTGTACCAATTAGAATAAGGACTTTCCATAGACTGATAGGCACCTTTGTCAGAATACGTTCCAAATTTATTGAAATAACGGCTATCTGCTCCTGAATGGTTGAATACACCATCCAATATAACGTGCATCTCATTACACTCAGCTTCTTTTATCAGTTTTTTAAATGTCTCTTCATCACCAAACATAGGATCGATCTTCATAAAATCCCCTGTATCATATTTATGATTACTACGTGCTTCGAATAATGGACTAAGATACAAAATAGTTATTCCTAACTCTTTTAAATAAGGCAATTTTTGAATAATTCCTTTTAGGTTTCCGCCATAAAATTCCCAACGGATAATTTCTCCATCTTTGTCTTTGATATACATAGGTAAATCTTCTTGACTCGCATAAAGAAATGAGTTTTTCTTTGGATTTATTACGTTTCCATCTTTGTTTCCATTATAAAAGCGGTCTACAAAAATATGGTAGGCTACTCCTTCACGGTACCATTTAGGCGAACGATCCTCATATAAATAACTTGTTAATTGATACGGTTTTAGTTCTTTTTTCTCTTCATAAGTCTGTCCTTCTCCGCCCCTACTCCGTTGATTATTCCCGTAATAAATGGTTTTCAGTTGGTGTTCTTCTTGATAAATCACTTTGAAATAATAATAATACAATCCCTGTCCCTCTGATAGCTGGAACGATTCTTGGTAATAATTGGAACTCATTGTGTGCATCTTTACTTCAAAAGTAGCTCCAAAATCTTTTTGTACGATAAGAAAAACAGATTCAACGACCATTCCTTCACACACAATAGTGAACGTCACTGTCTCATCAATAGGTACTGCTCCGAACGGTTTTTTGTATCCTGTTAACCATGAATTGTAATAAATAGATTTCATTATTTTACTTCCTCAGTTTTATAATAGTTATTCAATTACAGTTAGATCGGTTGGTTCCCTTTTAGAAATGATCTGTTTTTTATGGCTTTTTCTTTAACATTCCATATCTCGTCAGCATATCTCATAATAGTGAAATCAGCAGAAAATGGTCCAGAACTGGCAATATTGATCAATGCCTTTTGATTCCAAGCTTCTTTATCTTGGTATAATTCATCTGCTCTTTCTTGCGCTGCAACAAAACTATCGAAATCTTTTAAAACATAATATTCATCATTATATCGGATCAATGAATCATAAATCACTCTGCCTTCTTCTTCAATATCTGGAATCATCCCATTGATTAGGCACTCCAACACTCTATTTAATCGTTCATTTTCATCCAAAACTCGCTTAGCTGAATAGGTACCTTCTCTGTTTAATTGATTGACTTCTTCATTCGTCAGACCAAACAAGAAAATATTCTCTTCTCCAACTAAATCTTTGATCTCAATATTTGCGCCATCTAAGGTTGCCAATGTCAATGCACCATTCAGCATCAATTTCATGTTGCTTGTTCCAGAAGCTTCTTTTCCTGCTAAAGAAATTTGTTCACTGATATCTGCAGCTGGTATGATCAATTCTGCTAAGGAAACCCCATAATTTTCTACAAATACGATTTTCATTTTATCGCCTACATCTGGATCATTATTTACCAAATGAGCTAAAGCATTAATAAATTTAATGATTTGTTTTGCGTAAATGTAACTAGGTGCTGCTTTTGCCCCAAAAATAAAAACTCTCGGCTGCAATTCAACCGTAGGATCATCTTTGATTTTCAAATAGCGATCCAAAATATGCAAAGCATTTAATAATTGACGTTTATATGCGTGCAGTCGTTTAATTTGTACGTCAAATAATGCTGTAGGATCGAGTTCAATCGCATATTTTTCTTTTGCATAGGCTGCAAAACGCTGTTTATTTTCTAACTTGATATCAGCTAAACAACTAAGGGTTTTTTTATCTTTTGAGTAAGCTTTAAACTGTCTAAGTTCAGCTGGATTTGTCTTCCACTCTTTACCAATTTTTTCATCAATCAGATGAGTCAATTTCTCATTAGCTAAATGAAGCCAACGTCTTTGCGTAATCCCATTTGTTTTATTGTTAAATTTAGAAGGATACATTTCATAAAAATCACGCAATGTTTCTTCTTTTAAGATTTCGGTATGCAATTGAGCGACCCCATTTACACTGTGACTCCCTATAATCGCTAAATTAGCCATTTTAATGTATCCGTCTGAAATAATCGTTGTACGATACGTTAGTTCTTCCCCATACAACGGAACTTTTTTATCGATATGACGTTGATTAATGGCTTCAATAATTTGATAAATACGAGGCAGTAATTCTTGAACCATCTGAACAGGCCATTTCTCCATTGCTTCTTGCATAATCGTATGATTGGTATAACTGATAGATCGTTTTGTAATATTCCAAGCTTGTTCCCAACCTAAACCTTCTTCATCTAATAAAATACGCATCAATTCAGGTACACACAAAGCTGGATGGGTGTCGTTTACATGAATGGCTATTTTATTGGAAAATTCACTCCATGGCAGTTGCTGCTTTTTAAAGAAACGAACAATGCTTTGGATCCCAGCAGATGTAAAGAAATATTCTTGTCTCAATCGAAGAAGCTGCCCCTCATAATTAGAATCATCTGGGTAAAGTACTTCTGTGATTTGGTTTACTACTTCACGATCCGCGACTGTTTTATAATTTATTTCTTCTTCAACCGGAATTTCTGCTGACCATAATCGAAGATTGTTGACGACATCATTTTCATAACCAATCATTCCTGTATCATAAGGTACTGCTAAAATATTTTGAGTATTAGAATAAATCGGACGCAGTTTATTTTTGCCATCCTCTTTCAAGTACACTTCACCACCAAAGCGGACAGTAACAGCTTTATTTTCTTTTCGAACTTCCCAAACATTTCCATTCCGCAACCAGTTTTCAGGCAACTCAACTTGATAACCATCTACAAACTTTTGCTGGAATAATCCATAACGGTAACGGATACCATTTCCGTTTCCCGGTATTCCAAGAGAGGCAATCGAATCCATAAAACAAGAAGCTAGACGGCCTAATCCACCATTACCTAAGGCAGGATCTACTTCAGATTCTACAATTTCTTCAAAGTCTAATCCCATTTCCTTGATTCCAGTTCGAACTGTGTCTAAAATACCTAAATTTAGTAAATTGCTTTTCAACATACGTCCTGGTAAAAATTCCATTGAAAAATAGTAGACTTGTTTGACTTGATTATCCAGATACAGTTGGTTCGTTTGATTCCAGTTCTCAGAAGAATACATTTTTATGAAATTGCCTAAAGCATTGTATTGTTGAACAGAAGAGGCGTCCTTTATATTCGAGGCATATAGTGCTTCAAAGACTTTCGTAAACTCTGTTTTAAACTCAGTAGTCGTTAATGTCATTTTTTTCTCCCCATATTCTTTTATCCTTTAGTGTTGAGACCAGATTATGCATGAATAAAAGAAACTTCAACAGTCAAAATAAGAATAGTTGTCTATTTTTATACTCCTGTTGAAGTTCTTTCATTATGACTTAAGTAATGTTGTGTATACTTGTTTATATTCTTTTGTGGACTTTTCCCAACTAAAATCTTTTTTCATAGCTTGTTTTACTACTGATGTCCATTTTTTAGGTTCATCATAATAGAGCGTTAGTGCACGATCAATTGTTTCTACCATAACCGTTGAACGGAAGTCATAAAAACTGAATCCAGTTCCTTCACCTGTAACTGGATTATAGGATTGGACTGTATCTTTTAATCCTCCTGTCTCGTGGACGATCGGCAATGTGCCATAGCGTAGGGAATTGAGTTGTGACAATCCACATGGTTCAAATGCTGAAGGCATAATAAATAAATCACTTCCGGCATAGATGTGTTGAGCTAAGGCCACATCAAAATCAATAATCATTTTAAATTTTTCTGGATATTTCCAAGCGAAATAACTGAAACTATCTTCGTATTCTTTTTCTCCAGTACCCAATATAAGAATTTGTAGATTCCGGTGCATCAATTCTTCTATTTTATCTCGCAATAAATCGCAGCCTTTTTGAGTGGTTAATCGACTTACCATAGACATTAATGCTACTTTTTCATTCACCGGTAATCCCACACGCTCTTGCAATGTTGTTTTATTGAGGGTCTTTCCTTTTAAATCAGTAATAGAAAAGTGAGCTGGAATGACATCATCTTGTTCAGGATCAAAGACTTCGTAATCAATTCCATTTAAAATACCGCTCAATTTATAATTGTTGTAGCGCAATACACCATCCAAATTCTCACCAAATTCAGGTGTTTGGATTTCTTTTGCATAGGTTGGGCTAACGGTTGTAATCTGATCGGCGTAAAACATGCCACCTTTTAAACAATTGATTTTATCATAGTATTTGAGCCCGTGTTCATGAAACGCATCATAACCAATTCCATACAAATCAGACAAGACTAACTGGTCATAAATGCCTTGGAATTGTAAATTATGGATTGTTAAAATTGTTTTGATAGAGCGATAGTTTTCGATCCATTGGTATTTGTCTTTTAACAAAACCGGAATAATAGAAGTGTGCCAATCATTTACATGTAAAACATCTGGAATAAAATCTACTTTTTCTAACATCTCACAGATGGCCTGGGAAAAATAAGCAAAGCGTTCTCCATCATCATCGAAACCGTAAATACTCTCACGGTCAAAATAATATAGATTATCAATAAAATAATAGATAACGTCATCTTTTTTTAATTTTTTCACGCCGCAATATTGGTTTCTCCAACCAACCTTCACTTCAAACTGCACAACATCTTCTAATTGGTCTTTAAATTTTTTCGGCATTGTC
The DNA here is from genome assembly GCF_000746825.1 of Carnobacterium inhibens subsp. inhibens DSM 13024. NCBI lineage: Bacteria > Bacillati > Bacillota > Bacilli > Lactobacillales > Carnobacteriaceae > Carnobacterium > Carnobacterium inhibens. The sequence continues at coordinate 952,794 of NZ_JQIV01000006.1, forward strand.
CCGTATAGCGGTAAAACCACACGTATATCTACGCCTTGTTTTTTCAATTCTTTGGGTAAGGCCCCTGCGACATCCCCTAACCCTCCTGTTTTAAAAAAAGGAGCGCATTCTGCCGCAGCAAATAAAACTTTCATTTTTTCAGCTCTCCTTTTCTACTGTGATCTCTCTTCCTTTTTCAATCACTAATGGTTCATCTTTAGTTCCACTTAATTTAACTCCAGGACCGATTTTTACACCTTTATCTAAGATAACGTAATCTAATTCTGCTCCTGCAGCAACTTTACTGCCTTGCATGATCAAAGAACGTTTAATGACTGCATTTTTTTCAATCACAACTTTTCGGAAAACAACTGAATCTTCAACAGTTCCATTGATTACGCAGTCACTAGCAAACTGTGAATTACTGATATTAGCTTCTTTTGAATAATAAGTCGGTGCACCATTTTTCACTTTTGTGATAACTGGCTGGCTGCGGTAGAATAACGCATTGTAGTTGTCTTCATCTAACAAGTCCATGTTTGCATCATAATAACTTGAGACCGTTTCAATATTTTTCAAATACCCTGTATATTCATATCCATGCACAGTGTATTTTTTTAAATTATATCTAATTAAAACATTGATGTCTCCTTTGATTCGATTGTTAGCTGCTTCTGTAGTCAATTCAATAAAGGTTTCACTGCTCATAATGGCAATACCCATGCCAATTGCCATCTTTGTTTCTTCTTTTGGAAGCTCATTAGCCGGAAGCAAATCAGTGATTTTACTGTCACCTTCTACTTCAAAAGATAAACAATTATCAATAGAATCTGGTAAGCAAAACCCTCTTGAAACATTTTTATAGACGACGGTGATGTCTGCCTGACTTTCAATATGACTTCTTAAAACACCTTTAATATCTACATTACAAAGCATTTTACTGCCCATGACTACAACATACCCTTTTTGAGAATGTTTAACAAAGTCTATTTGATCTTGATAGTAACTACTGATTTGTCCTGGTTCTAAACGTTCCAAAGCTTCTTTTATTTCTGCTCCAGAATGAATAAACAATCCGCCACCCACAGTCGATTCCATTCCCCAAGGATAGCCGCTTCGAACATGATCCATTAAAGCTCTTGCACTGCCGCGTACGAACATTGCAACAGAATTGACCTCAGCACTATATAAACTAGAAAGAGGAAAATCGATTAGCCGGTACCGTGAACCAAATGGTAAAGCTGCTACTGCTCTTATTTTTGTTAGAGGCATCAGTTGCGGTTCTGATTCATCCAAATTTAACACTGCACATAGTTGTTGATTAGTCTTCATCTTTTAACCCTCCTACCTCTTCAGCGTATCCCACTACGTTAATATTTTTTTCATCTCCAATAATTTGTGCCCCATCATGAATTTTTGCGTTTTCTCCAACAATGGCACAATTAATGGTCACATTTTCGCCTATCGTTACGTTAGCCATGATCAAGCTATCTTTAATAATAGAATTTTTTCCTACTTTAACATTAGATGATAAAATTGAATGTTTGATCTCACCCGCAATATAGCAGCCATCTGCAATCATAGAATCCGCAACCTTAGAGGTTTTGGTTAAAAATTGAGGTGGAGCAGATGGATTTTGTGTATAAACTCTCCATGAAGAGTCCCTTATGTTTAATGCATGATTCGGGTCTAAAAATTCCATATTTGCTTCCCAAAGGCTTTCAATCGTTCCAACATCTTTCCAGTAATTTTTAAAGGCATAAGCAAATACATTTTCACTATTTCTCAAATAAGTTGGAATAACATCTTTCCCAAAGTCTTCCATTGTACGATTCTTAGCATGATTATCCACTAGATACCGTTTCAGCGTTGGCCAGTCAAAAATGTAAATCCCCATTGAAGCTAAATTACTCTTAGGTTCTGCTGGTTTTTCTTCAAATTCAATAATTCGGTCTGTCTGATCAGTATTCATGATTCCAAAGCGAGGGGCTTCATCAAGCGGAACAGGAATAACGCCTACAGTTAAAGCTGCTTTTTTAGCTTTATGGAATTCAATCATATTTTGATAATTCATTTTATAGATGTGGTCTCCTGAAAGAACTAAAAGATAGTCTGGATTATACCGATCAATAAAATCAATGTTTTGGTAAATGGCATGTGCCGTTCCTTTAAACCATTTTTCTCCATCCACGCTAGAATAAGGTTGCAAAATAGTAGCTCCGCCATCATGAGTATTCAATCCCCAGCTTTCGCCGTTTCCTACATGGGTATTTAATTCCAGAGGTTGATATTGAGTCACTACACCTACATTTTTGATCCCAGAATTAGCACAATTACTTAACGCAAAATCAATGATTCTGTACTTACCTCCAAAAGGTACTGCTGGTTTAGCAATATCTTTAGTTAATTTTCCAAGCCTTGTTCCTTGTCCTCCTGCTAAAATCATTGCTAAAGTTTCTGTTTTTTTCATTGTACTGCCGGAAGAATCTTCTTGCCATCCTTCCTCTACCCTCCTTTTCATCGATTAATTTTTTGGAACTCCAAAAATTCTTTTTGGTCGTAAAATTAAAACGCTCATTGCCGGTACAATCAATTCAATCGTATGGACCTGCTGGTTAGTGGTTTCTTTAACCGTTTTTAAAGGTCCTTGATTTTTTGTCCAGACCCCGCCATATTCGCTCAATTCAGTATTTAAACACTCTTCATAAATGCCTTCATAAGGAACTCCTACCTTATACCCCTTTCGCTCAACTGGTACAAAATTACAAATAACGACTACGAAATCACGCGGCTTTTTACCTTTTCGAATAAACGTTAAAAGAGTTTCAGAAGCATTATCTGCATCTAAAATTTGGATTCCATCTGCTTGATGATCTACTTCCCATAAAGCTCTTTCTTTTTTATACAGTAAATTTAACGATTCCATAAAGTGCAAATGTTTAGCATTCATTTCGTCATTCACACTTTGCCATTCCAATCCTTCATGTATGCGCCATTCTAGAAATTGACCATAATCATTCCCCATGAAGTTCAGCTTTTTACCTGGGTGAACCATCATATAAGCTTCTAATGTACGCAAGCTGGCAAATTGGTTGTAGCGATCACCTGGCATTTTATGCATCAATGATTTTTTTCCATGTACCACTTCATCATGCGAGAATGGCAAAATAAAGTTTTCATTGAATGCATACATAAAAGAAAAAGTAATTAAATTGAAATGATGTTTACGGGATAATGGATCCATTTCAAAAAATTTCAATGTGTCATTCATCCACCCCATATTCCACTTATAGTTGAAACCTAGCCCTCCCATATGAACTGGTTTCGTAACTTTTGACCACGCCGTACTTTCTTCGGCGATCATCAAGGTGTAAGGATGTCGTTCAAATACTTTTTTATTAAGTTTTTGAATAAATTCAACACCTACTTTATTGTGATTGCTTCCATCTTCATTAGGCGTCCACTCACCAATATCGTAATCAAGGTACAACATACTGGATACGGCATCGACTCTTAACCCATCTAAATGAAATTGTTCGATCCAATATAGTGCATTAGAAGTCAAGAAGCTTTGGACTTGAGCTTTCCCTAAATCAAAGTTCATTGTTCCCCATCGATTATTTTGAGCTTTATTTTTATCTGTGTATTCAAATTGAGGGGTCCCATCAAAATGAACCATCCCATAATCATTTCGATTAAAGTGGCCTGGTACCCAATCCATGATTACTCCAATATTTGCTAGGTGTGCCGCTTCTACTAAGTCTTGAAACTCTTCCATCGTGCCAAATTTAGAAGATAACGCATAGTATCCGGTCAACTGATACCCCCAAGAAGCGTCTAGAGGATGTTCCATTAAAGGCATGAATTCAATATGTGTGTACCCCATTTTTTTAACATAAGGAATCAATTCGTTTTTTAATTCAGGAATTGTATACCACGATCCATCATCGTGGTGTTTCCAAGAACTAAGATGTACTTCATAGATGTTTAGTGGGCGTTCATAGATAGAAAATCGTTTTTTATTTGCAGACCATAACCCATCTTTCCATTTCTTTTCGGGTAAACCCTTTACAATCGAAGCGTCTTTTGGTCTTACTTCAAATTCAAATGCATAAGGATCAATTTTCAACTTTACCGTTCCATCAGGTTGTTCTATACGGTATTTATAACATTGTCCTTCTATAGCTTTGTCGCTAAAGGCTGTCCAACAACCCGTTTTGCCAATTTTCTCCATTTCGATTCCTAAATCCCAATCGGAAAAATCTCCTACTACAGCCATACTTATCGCATTAGGAGCCCAAACAGTAAAACGAAATCCTGAGTTCCCTTCATAGGTATCCCTATTGCATCCTAGCGTTAAATAACTGTCGAAATATTCCCCGGTATTAAATAAAAACAATTCTTCTTCAAGTTTTTTTTTTACTTCTTCACTCATTGATAGATGTGTCACTCGATTCACTCCCAACTAACTAGCATTCATTTTTCATTTTATTTTAATCATATTTTCATTTTACAATGTATGCACTGATTAATCGACCTAATTTTTTATCTTTTAAAAAAATAGTCCATTTATTCTTCTAATCGTATTATACCACCTAACTGCGATAACGCTTACTGTTATGCTGTTAGTGGCTTCTAAAAAATATTAAACTTGAAAAAAAGTTTTTAATCTTTTTTTCAAGTTTAATCTAAATACTGAATTGTTTTTATTTTTTATAACATGCAAAAAGCTTCATAAAAATACAGCCGTTTTTCTGATAAAACACTAAAAATTCAATAAACTTTGAGTTAAAAGTGCGTAACCTTGTTACTAATGGTAAAATAAGAGTAACTAAAATCAACGAGGATTTAGTTAGGGAAAAGGAACAGCTCTTAAAGAGGAGGTGAATGTATTGGAAATAATTTTATTAACTGTTGGATTTATTGGTTTAGTCATAGCGGCTTTAACACCTAAATCTACTTTAGGAGGACTTTTGGCATTAGCAAGTTTTGGAGGATATTTTTATATAAATAGTCTTGAAAATTGGGTTCCGATTATAATTTTTATTCTAGGAATTTGTTTGTTGATATTTGAAGTCTTTGTACCTGACTTTGGTGTAGCAGGTATCATTGGTTTTCTTTTAATTATCGGCGGTGTCTATTTAACGAATAATGATCTTAGTACAGCTTTACGTGATTTAAGTATTGCGGTGGTTGCTGCTTCATTTTTATTTATTATGCTCATCCGCAGAGGGTACTCGTTAACTCATTTACAAAAACTTGTCCTTCAAAATAATTTAGATAAAGAAAGCGGGTTTTCAAGCAACACTGACGCTTCAGCTTATTTAGGAAAAACTGGAGAAACAACTACGCCACTTAGGCCATCTGGAAAAGTACAATTTGAAGACACTGAGTTAGATGTCGTAAGTACTGGAGAGCATATAGACACAAATGTTTCCGTTATTGTCACAAAAGTAGAAGGATACAAAATTATTGTTAGGAGAGTGGATTAAATATGACAACAGTTGCAGAGAGCCCCACAAATTGGATTGGCTTTTTATTCATAGCCATTATCGTTATTATCGTTATCAGCTTATTTTTCCGTTTCGTACCCGTTGGATTGTGGGTTACTGCTTATTTCTCAGGTGTTAAAGTTAACATAGGAACACTTGTTGGAATGCGTTTAAGACGAGTTGCTCCACAAGATATCATTCGTCCATTGATCAAAGCCACTAAAGCTGGATTAGATATCGACATCAATGAATTAGAAGCTCATTATTTAGCTGGTGGAGATATCAACCAAGTTATTGATGCTTTAATTGCCGCACAACGTGCAAATATTGATTTAGTATTTAAACAAGCTGCTGCAATCGACTTAGCCGGAAGAAATGTTTTTGAAGCCGTACAAGTCAGTGTTAATCCTAAAGTTATCGAAACACCTCAAATTGCTGCAATGGCAATGAACGGTATTGAAGTTAAAGCACGTGCAAAAGTAACGGTTCGTGCGAATATTGAACGCCTAGTCGGTGGTGCTGGTGAAGAAACAATCATCGCTCGTGTTGGTGAAGGTATTGTAACAACAGTTGGTAGTGCAGCAAGACATACAGATGTTTTAGAAAATCCAGACTCTATCTCAAAAACTGTTTTAAGAAAAGGATTAGATTCTGGTACTGCTTTTGAAATTCTTTCCATTGATATTGCGGATATTGATGTTGGACGTAACATTGGTGCCAGCTTACAAATGGAACAAGCCCAAGCAGATAAAAATATTGCCCAAGCTAAAGCTGAGGAAAGACGCTCAATGGCGATTGCTCAAGAACAAGAAATGATCGCTGAAGTTCAAAAAATGCGTGCTCGCGTGGTTGAAGCTGAAGCTGAAGTACCTTTAGCATTAGCTGAAGCTTTAAAATCTGGAAACTTAGGTGCAATGGATTATTACAATATGAACAATGTTAATGCCGATACTAAAATGAGAAACTCTATTTCAGATACTACTGAGAGAGAAAGTGATAGATAATGAATACTTTAATAGCCCTTGTCGTTTTATTTCTTATAGGGACTACCGTTTTTTCATTTATCGCTGCTATATATCGCTTCTTTATTGCAATGATTGGAAACAATTCCACTTCATCGCAAAGTAGACAAAGAGACCTTCAACAAAGAACAGATTTAAGAAATAAAGATTCTGTATCTTTAAAAGATGCTTTTATAGCAAATAACACGACTAGACAAAAATATGCTAGCAAATCATCTACTGCTTCTTCTCAAAAAAGAAATCAACAGATGCAATCGAAGCAATTGTCTCGTCGTATGCAACAAGAAGCTGCAAAAAGAAGAGCGGAACCTGTACGATCTTCTTCTGCTCCAAAAACAACTTTATTTAATGAAAATGACGTTAAGAAAAGTAAAAGTCAGACGCTTTTTGATAGGAATGATTTAACTTCATTAACCCCTATTGATAAGGTAACTTCTACTAAAAAATCAAGTTATCAGGCTGTGGTTAAAACTAAGAAAACTCATTTCCAAAACGATTATGTAAAAGGGATCATCTACAAAGAAATTTTAGATAAACCTGTTAGTTTAAGACGTACTGAATAAACCATCAAGAAAGTTCCTATTTGGAACTTTCTTGATGGTTTTCTTTATATCAAGCTTTTACTTCTTCTTTATCCACATCATCATACTCCAGAGCTTTTGTTCCTTGATCTCCTGAACTTACTCGAATGACATTTTCTACGTTATAGACAAATATTTTTCCGTCACCGACAGCACCGGTATACAAAGATTTTCGAGCTGTCTCAGTCACTAGAGAAACCGGTACCTTGCTCACAACTATTTCTAGTCGTATTTTAGGCAGCAAGTCTGCTTCGATTTCTACCCCTCTGTAGTAAGCTGTATGCCCTTTTTGCATACCATAACCTTGTACTTTTGTCACCGTCATGCCTGTAATACCAATCGTATTTAAATCTTTTTTCAAGTCATCAAATTTTGATTCATTCGTTATAATATCGACTTTCATTAATGGGGTAATTTCGCCCTCTTTACTCTTATTTGTACTCAAAGGGTTAACGGAATGTCTGTGAAATTCAAGGACTGGATCAGTATCATCATTATCTATAGAAACTGATTCTATTCCGGCTAAAGCTAAGGCAGGTTCTTGATTTTCAAATTTCAATCCTCCAAATACAGGTTTTTGACCAAATGGAACCGTCACGAAGTCACCGTAGCTTGATTCTAATCCATGTTCTGAAATATCCATCCCTGCAATTTCTTCTTCTTCTGTTACTCGTAACCCAATTGTTTTATCAATGAGTTTAAATGTAATAACCATTGTGACCGTTACCCAAGCAACAACTGAACCTACTCCTAATAATTGAATCCCTAAAAGGTTGACTCCACCTCCATACAGCAATCCTCCATCAGTTGCAAAAACACCTACTAGGATAGTTCCTAATGCACCTGATATCCCGTGAACACCGAAAGCACCTACTGGATCATCAATTTTAGCTTTCTTTTCGACAAATTCGATTCCATAGACTAACGCACTAGCAGAAATTGCCCCTATCGCTACAGCTCCAAATGGTGAAACTATCGCACATCCAGCTGTAATTCCTACTAAACCAGCTAGCGAACCATTTAGCGTCATAGAAATATCTGGTTTGCCATATTTTGTCCATGTAATCATCATAGCAACTAAAGTAGCCGTTACTGCGGATAAATTTGTATTTAAAAAGATTGTTCCAATAAGAGATAATGTTTCATCACCCGTGGCAGAGACCGTTGAAGCTCCATTAAATCCAAACCAAGCAAACCAAAGAATGAAAACACCTAAAGCTCCTAATGTTAGACTATGTCCTGGAATAGCTTTTGCTTTTCCATCTTTGTCGTATTTTCCAATTCTAGCCCCAACAAGCTTTGCTCCGATTAGAGCTGTTACTCCACCAACCATATGAACAGCTGTCGAACCAGCAAAATCGACAAATCCTAATTGCGCTAACCATCCTCCACCCCAGATCCAATGTCCAGAAATAGGATAAACAACTGTAGAAATAACCAATGTGTAAACTAAGTATGCACTAAACTTCGTTCTTTCTGCCATTGAACCAGAAACAATCGTAGCCGCAGTTGCCGCAAATACCGTTTGAAACATCAAAAATACATATCCTGGTATCGTTGTATCGTAATTTCCTTGTACAAATAAGTCCGGTGTTCCAATCAAACCTGCTATACTTGGTCCAAACATTACTCCAAATCCAATGATCCAGTACATTAAAGACCCTAATACAAAATCCATTAAATTTTTCATAATAATATTTCCTGCATTTTTTGCTCTTGTAAATCCCGTTTCAACCATCGCAAAACCCGCTTGCATAAAAAATACTAAAACAGTTCCAACCAATACCCATAATGTATCTGCTGATGAAAACATATTGTATCCCCCTTTTCATTTATGTTATAAAATCTAACATTACAAAAAGGCTATATCAAGGGTTTTAGCTTTTAAATTCAAAATAAATAAAAAAAACTATCAATACATGTTATATCTTATAACATGTATTGACAGTTTTTAAACTTCTTATTCCTCATTTAATTTGTAATTGTATAATGCTCCAATAATATTTCCGTTATTTCCGAGTTTACTTTTCATGATTGTAGGCACAATAAATAACTGTTCTCCTAATTCTTCTTCATATACTTTCTTTACATTCTCTTTGATCATTTGAATCAACAATGGATTTCCACTGATTCCGCCACTGATAATAATTCTTTCTGGATCTACTATCGTCTGTAAATTAAACAATTGAATAGCTAATGTGTAACAATATTCATCTAGACATGCAGCGGCTTTTTTATTTCCATCTTCAATCAATTCAAACATCTTAAATCCATTTATTGATTCTGACGGTAATTCACACTGTTCTCCTATTTTTTGATACAGTTTTTTTATGCCGTTTTGAAATCCAAACATATAATCTGCATCTTTACTTTTATCTGAATTTGTTTTAATAAAAGAAAATTCACCTGCCGAGAAGTGCTGACCTTTTAAAACTTCACCATTCACTACTATTCCACCACCAATGCCAGTACCTAAATTAAGCATGATGCCATATTGGATACCTTTTAAATTTCCTTTCCATAACTCCCCAAGTGTCGCTGCCTTCCCGTCATTTTCTACATGAATAGTCGTTTGACATCTTGTTTCCAACATTTCTATCATATTCAAATTCTTAATATACTTTAACGAACCTCCATGCACTGCATACCCGGTTTTCGAATGGATAATACCTGGCATGCTAATAGCCATACCTTCAACTTGATCAGCATATTCATTGTAGATTTTTTCCATCAAATCCAAAAGTTCTGTTAATGAACCCATAGGCGTTTTTTTAGTTTTTATTTCACCTAGTTCGCCTTGATCATTAATTAATCCATAATTTGTTTCAGTTCCGCCGATATCCACACCTAAATAATCCACTATTATCCTCCTTTATTTTCCAAATTTTACTTAATCACTACCTCTAGTTTACCACTTCCATCTATTAAATAGAACGTTTACAATTCAGCAGCTCATTTCTCTTTATTCTTTAAAAGCGAAATACTATCCTTTATTTCACTGTACAGCCTTTCTGTAATACTATTGCTATTTTTTGTTACACAACTAACACCACAATTGTTCATTATCTATGCTATACTTTTTAGGTACGTAAAAAGCAAGGGGATTTAATGGGGGTATATTATTGAAAAAGAGAGCAATCATAGGAATTATAGCTACGGTGATGTTTGCTGGACCATTTTTACCAACTATCGCTCAAGCCGATACACTGGAAGAAATGGAACAGAAAAAAAATGAACTTGAATCACAATCATCAGAGCTTAATAATAGAATCAAAGAACAAGATGAAACCTTAAATGGGCTAGAAACAGAAAAAAGCAGTTTAGAATCAGATATTACTACACTGCAATCTCAAATCGATGATACAGTTCTAAAATTACATGCGCAAGAAATAAAGTTAGAAGACTCTAAAGCAAAAGTTGAACAATTGAAAATAGAAATTGAAGCTTTAAAAAAACTAATTGCCCAACGAACAGGTAAACTTGAAAATCAAGCTCGCTCTGTACAAACTGATGGAAATGCTTCTAATTTAATAGGCCTTCTTCTAACGGCTGAAAGTTTTACAGATTTAGTTGGCCGTATAGGTATCGTCAATCAATTGGTTACTGCCAATAAAACTATTGTGATTGAACAAGAAAAAGATCAAACTACATTAGAAATGAACGAAACAAAAGCTAAAGCTGAAAAAATGGCCATTGAAGAAATAAAAATTGATATTGAATTATCTAAAAACAATCTAGTTGCTCAAAAAGCTGAACTCGATGATAAAATCGTTCAAGTTGCCATTCAATACGATATGACGGAAGAAGAGAAAAATACATTTGTTGAAGAGCAGCAAGTCATTGCTACTCAAACAAGTACACTATCTGAAGAAATGCAAAAAGAACGTCAACGTATTATTGAAGAAGAACAAGCCAGACAACTAGCCATACAAAAAGCTGCTGAACAAGAAGCTGCAAAAGCCGCTGCAGAGGAAGAAGCTAGATTAGCTGCTGTTGAAGCTCAAGAAAAAGCTAACCAAGAAGAAACGGCTAAAAAAGCTGCTGAAGAAAAAACAACAATTGCCAGCTCTTCTATTAAAAAATCAACAAATACTAATAAGTCCAGCAGTTCAACTACTAACCCTAGTTCTTCTAGCAACACAAGTCCTTCAAAAGAACCGGTCGTCCAAGAATCAAAACCATCATCTAATTCAGGTTTCATACGACCTAGTGGCGGATATTCAACCTCATCTTATGGTTACCGAGTGCACCCGATTACAGGTGATTACAAACTGCATGGCGGCATTGATTTTGGTGGCGGTGGAGCAATTGTTGCTTCTAAAAGCGGTACAGTTGTGATTGCTGGATATGATTCAGGATGGGGATATTATGTGAAAATTGATCACGGCAATGGTTTCCAAACGCTTTATGCACATATGGTTGCTGGAAGTTTGCTTGTTTCTCCAGGACAGCAAGTTTCTCAAGGGCAACAAATTGGAACAATGGGAACGACTGGTTCTTCTACGGGCGTACACTTGCATTTTGAAATGTACAAAAACGGAAGTCGAGTTAACCCAGCTCCTTATTTAGGAATGTAACAATACATTTTAACGTAAAAGACAGATGGATCATTTTTACCAATGACCCATCTGTCTTTTTATGTTGTTTGACACTTGCTCCCTATTGCCTTTTATTTATTGTTCATTCTTATAGTACTTATTAAGAAATTTCTCTAATAAAGGAAACAGAACTGGCGCTAATACTAGATAAAACCCACTATTTCCTATTGCATGTAAGGTATCAAAAGGGATTCCAGAAGCATAATAAATCCAAAAATTTTGAATACCAAAAAATGGAGCTTGAATTAAAGAAATCAAAAAACCATACAAATATCCTGTAAAACCGGCATAACAAAGCATAAACACAAAAGGAATTTTATTAAAAAAGGGTTTGATGATAAGTCCTGTAACTAAAACAACTCCACAAAATGAAACGATTTGAGCAATCGTCCAGACACCCATACCAAGTGTCACATTTGATAGAATAATCGATAAGACCGCTACAATCAAAGTGTCATTTACACCTAATGTTAACGTTAAAATAATTAAAATAACGGTTACTGGCTGGATATTTGGTAGAAACTGAAACAATTGCCGACTAACTTGACAAAGCGCAGTCATAAAAGCAAGTAAGGTTATTTTTTGAATAGATACTTTTCTATTCAGTTTATTGTAAAGCATTTAACAACCACTTCACTTGATCTCCATCTTTTATTTCGCATTCTGCGGCTCCTACAGTTGGTTGTTCACCATTTACTTCATACAACCAGTATTTCCCCGCATCTTCATCTTGTTCCATTCCATCGATTGAAAGAATCAATCCATCTTCTTCGATTACTTCATACTGTCCTTTAAGTGCTTCTAAGACAGTAGTACCTTCTTCTACTTCTAGTTCTTGCGTTGCACCTTCAACTTCTTTTCCATCTTGTTCTAATGACATGACGACAGAAAGTGTCTCTTTTGCTTGCTGTTCAACTAAAGAGTTGCTTTTTGCTGCAGAAGAATCTGAGTCTTGCACAGTCGTGTTCCCACAAGCTGCCAAACTAAATGTTGCTGCTACTATAAATCCCAATTTAAAAACTTTCATTCTATTTATTCCTCCAATTATGTCACTCTTTTAAGATAGACATTTTACCATATGTATAAAGTTGAAAAAATTTCTTTACTCTATTCCCTTCCTAAAACTACTATATAACAGACGTAATCGTTTTTCAACCACAACATGTTGTGGTTACAAAAAAAGATTGAGTCATTTGACCCAACCTTATGTTTGCTTATTCAACTAGTTATTTCAAATCATATTCGCGAGCAGTTTCATAACGGCGTTCCAAATAATTGTACAATATAAAGATTTTCGCCATCATAATGAACCCCAATACCTACCTCTTCGAAATCCTTATTAACCATATTTTCATAATGTCCTGGACTATTTTTTAATCCATCAAATAACCATTCAGACATTCCATTTTCGTCTAAGTAATAGGTTCCCATTGCTAAATTTTCTCCTGCTAATTGATAAGAGTATTCACTATCTGGTTCTTCTAAAACAGTAAAGGTAGCTTTCCCATCAGGGCGTGTATGAGAAAAAGATTCTTCTGTTTCAATTGCTCGTTTGTTAGCTGCTTTTTTTAATTGATCATTAGAAGTTAATTGAGGAACACCTACTTCTTTTCTCAAGTCATTCAGTAATTCTAAAACCCGTTTTTCAACAATTTCATTATTTAGTTTATCTGCTTCAGTTGCATCATCACTAGTACTGGATAATTCTACACTCGTTGATGCTTCTTGACTATGATCACTTGAAGGTTCTTCTATAACAACTATTTTTGCACTTGATGCTTTATCAGCAATTAAAGAAATCGTATCGCCAAGTTTTGTATTCTCTAGAATAGACGAATTTGCAAGCCAATAACCAAACCCGATTAAGACAATTACCATTATACAATATGAGAAAAATTTTCTCATTCCATCAAACCTTTCTTTTGTTCTATTTGACTTACAGCTTGTAGTATACCAAAAATTAGTGAATACAAAAATAAGATAAAAAGAATACATTCGTTCTCTTTTATCTTATTTTTGTATTCACTTTTGAGCGAAACTTTTTTTCCAACAGAAGTAATAAAAAAACAAAGTTAAACAATAGAAATTCCCAGCAAAAATACCTTTTAGAAAAGATTTGTTTAGCTATTTGAATTCCTCTATCAGCTTATTCATTGTTTTCAAAATAGATTTACCTATCCACCAATCTATTTTAAAAATCCCAGTTTCACTGCCTGAAACGATCATTATTAATTCAACTTGTTCATTTTCTAAAGGATGTATATGAAGGGTCAAACTTGCTACGCTGTCATTTCTAGAAAAGTATTTTTCAAATACAGTTAAATATCCTTTTCCATATTCAAAGTCAAATCCATATGTAGTCGATTGTTCATAACGTTCGAATTTCAAATTCTTTTTAAAATATTCTAGAATCTCCAAACTATTTCCATTCAATATAACTTGTTTTTCCTTCATATCATCCCATCCTTTAAGGTTACTATCTATAATTTTATTATGCAAAACTTTCTAACTTTGTACAAGAAAAATGGTATACTTTTAAAGAATAGTGCGAACAATTAACTGAAGGAGGCTTATTCATTTGAAACAGTACCAGACCCTTTTATTTGATGTTGATGATACCTTACTTGATTTTAAAGCAGCTGAAAGCTACGCTTTACAAGAATTGTTTAAAGAACATGATGTTGCATTAACAGATGACATTAAGCAGTTCTACCAAAAAATGAACCAACAATTATGGACTTCTTTTGAAAAAGGAGAAATCAAACGGGAAGAATTGTTACATACACGTTTTTCTACTTTATTTCAAAAACTTGGCCTAACATTAAATGGGATTCATTTAGATAACTTGTACAGACAATACTTAGAACAAAGTGCTGTCTTGATTGACGGGGCAGAACAACTGCTTCAAAAGTTGGCCAACTATTATGATCTTTATGTGGTAACGAATGGGGTTGCTCGTACCCAAATCATCCGTCTAAACAACTCAGGCCTGACCACTTATTTCAAAGACATCTTCATTTCTGAAGAAATTGGCTATCAAAAACCCAAGAAAGAATTCTTTCATCGTGTTTTTGAAAAAATCCCTCAAATCACAGCTGATAAGACCTTGATCATAGGCGATTCCTTGACTTCCGATATCCAAGGAGGAATCAATGCTGGAATTGATACGTGTTGGTTTAATCCCAATGGTTCTATAAATGGAACACACCCTACAACTTATGAAATTCATCAACTTCAATTATTAGAAGATATGCTCTTATCTCCTACAGTTACCGCGAGGGAAATTGAACAACATTCTACCGTTACTCTTTAAGTACGCAAAAAAGGATTTGAGTCTTTTAACTCTAATCCTTTTTATCTGTGTTGCTGTTTATTTCAGAATTTTTTCCAGCAAGAATTCACTATTTTTTTCTTTTAATTGACCTATACCAATTTTAAAATCGTTGATTTAACAACGTTTTCGAACGGTTTCATTCCATAATTTCATTGCTTTTGCTATCCGTTAAGTGCTACACTAATGAACGTAAGAAACTAAAAACTTATCCATTTTATATAAAAAGGAGATTTTTTCATGTTATTAAAAGAGATCATTACCGACTCAAATCGCATTTTTCAAGGTGAAGAAGTGCCCGAAAAATACTTATTCGATGAATATGTAGGACATGCAAAAAGCGTTTATGGTGTTGCATTGCCTAAAACAAAAGCCGAAGTCGTTGCATTAGTAAAATTTGCTAATCAAGAAAATTTATCCATTATTGCTCGTGGCGCAGGCACAGGTTTATCTGGAGCAACTGCTCCTGTTCAAAATGAATTAATTATTGATTTACATCTAATGAACCAAATTATTGATTTAGATTTAGAAACAATGACTTTGACAGTTGAACCAGGCGTATTACTTCATGAGATTCAAGAGTATGTAGAAAGTAAAGGCTTCTTCTACCCACCTGATCCAGGTTCTAAAAATTCTTCTATCGGTGGAAATATTGCTACAAATGCTGGTGGTATGCGAGCTGTTAAATACGGTGTAACAAGAGATTATGTACGTCAATTAGATGTTGTCTTAGCCACTGGTGAAGAATTAACTTTAGGCAGCGTCAACATCAAAAATAGTTCTGGTTATGATTTGAAAGATCTATTTATTGGTTCTGAAGGAACTTTAGGTATTACTACTCAAATCAAATTAAAAGTGATTCCTTTACCAAAAGCTAGCCTATCATTAGTTCTTGCTTTTCCAACACTTAAAGAATCAACAGATGCTGTATTAACTATTTTACAAAATGGAGTAGATCCAACAGCACTTGAATTTTTCGAAAGAGAAACCATCCAATTAAGTGAAAAAGAAAATGGTGTACTTTTCCCTAGTCAACTTGGTGAATCTTACCTTTTGATGACATTAGATGGCGATAATATGGAAGTTATCCAGCATCGGATTGAATTATTAAAACAAAGCGTTCAACCTCATAATGTTCTAGAAATCATTAGTTTAGACACTCCTGAATTGGAAAAAACAGCCTGGTCATTACGTGATTCTCTATTAACAGCTGTCGTAAATTACACAGAACAAGTAACCATGGATGAAACAGTTCCTATCAATCAACTTTCTACTCTATACCAATATACAAAGCAATTAGAAGCTGAAAGTGGATTAAGTATGATCAGTTTTGGACATGCTGGTGATGGAAATCTTCATACCTGTGTTGCGCGTGGATCAATCACGGATCAACAAGAATGGGAAACAAAACGTGATGATGTTTTAACTAAAATGTATGGAAAAATCAAAGCATTAGGTGGTCTTCCCTCAGCAGAACATGGTATTGGAATTATCAAAAAACCTTACCTTGCTAAAATGACGGATCCAAATTATCTAACTTATATGCGTAAAATCAAACAAGTTTTTGATCCGGATGGTCGCTTAAATCCAACAAAAGTAATGTAATACCTCACTTTATTGATACCATTTTTACCATAAAAATAAAAGAAGACCAACCTCGTAACTTTTCGAGGTTGGTCTTCTTTTATTCTACTTCTTTCGTATACTTAACAATCAATTGTCTTGCAGCTTTTACTTCATCTAATCGTTTTACAAAAGTTGTATGAGGAGCATTAAGAACTATTTCTGGTGTCTCTACTACTTCTTTGGCAATTTGGATCAACGCATCAGCAAAAGCATCAAGTGTTTCTTTTGTTTCCGTATCTGTTGGCTCAATCATTAAGGCTTCCTCCACGATCAGTGGGAAATAAACAGTTGGTGCATAATAACCAAAATCTAAGATCCGCTTTGCAATACTGGTTGTGGGTACCCCTAATTTTTTCTGTCTAGAGCCTGATAAAACAAATTCATGCTTGCTGTATTGAGTATACGGTGTTTCAAAATACGGTTCTAATTTCTTTCTTAAGTAATTAGCATGTATTACGGCACTCTCAGAGGCTTGACGGAGCCCTTTTGGACCCATTGTTCGAATGTAAGTGTACGCACGAACGTTTACGCCAAAATTACCGTAGTAACCCTTAACACGCCCAATGGAATCTGGGAAGGCTGTATTCAATACGTAACTGCCTTCTTGTTTTTCAATTCTTGGAATCGGCAAATAAGGAATCAAAAATTCTTTTACGCCTACTGGTCCTGAACCCGGCCCTCCGCCACCATGTGGTGTGCTAAAAGATTTATGTAGATTCAAATGAACAATATCGAATCCCATTTTACCCGGCGTTGTTTGACCTAAAATAGCGTTTAAGTTAGCTCCATCATAGTAAACAAGTCCACCGGATTGATGTACGATTTCAGCCATTTCCACAATATCTTTTTCAAAAATACCTAATGTGTTTGGATTCGTCAACATCAATCCTGCAGTATCCGGCCCAACTTTTTCTTTTAAGGCTGTTAAATCAACTGTTCCATTGGCATTAGATGGAATTTCAACTACATCAAAACCGGCTGCATGTGCACTAGCAGGATTAGTTCCATGAGCAGAATCAGGTACTAATACTTTTGTTCTAGTGGATCTATCGCCATTTTTGGTATGATAAGCTTTCATCATCATTAAACCGGTCCATTCCCCTTGAGCTCCAGCAGCTGGTTGCAAAGTAATTGCATCCATCCCGGATATAACTTGAAGATCTTCCTGTAATTCATACAGTAATTGAAACGCTCCTTGAACTGTTTCAATCGGTTGAAATGGGTGAATCGCTGCAAACCCATCATAACGAGCAACGTCTTCATTGATTTTAGGATTATACTTCATCGTACAAGAGCCTAATGGATAAAATCCATTATCGACACCAAAATTTTTGCTAGATAAAGAAGTATAATGACGCATCAATTGCGGTTCAGATACTTCTGGCAATTCAGCTGGTTCTTTGCGAATCAAGTGTTGTGAAAACTTATCCGTTAAATCAATTGAGGGAACGTCACTTTCAGGAAGTGAATATGCTGTACGTCCTGGTTGACTTATTTCAAAAATCAATTCATTGTATTCAGTCATTTATCCAGTCCCTCCATTACCTCAATAAAGTGCTCAATTTCTTCTTTGGTTCGTTGTTCAGTAACCGCAATTAACATGGTATTTTCAAATCCATAATCGGGTTCTAGATCATAACCACCGATATAGCCTTTTTTCAGCAACTGCTGGTTGATCTTGCTTACAGGTTGATGCAATTGCACAACAAACTCATTGAAAAAAGGAGCTTTATTGGTTACGACAAACCCTTTTTCTTCCAATTGTTTAGCCATATAATCTGCTTTTTCAATATTAAGCTGAGCCATATTTTGCAACCCTTCTTTGCCTAAAGCAGACATAAAAACAGAGGATGCTAGTGCATTTAAAGCTTGATTAGAACTCATATAAGAAGTCGCTTTTTCACGACGAATGTGTTGCTCTCGAGCTTGTAACGTTAATACAAAACCTCTTTTACCTTCAGTATCAGTGGTTTGTCCTACAATACGGCCAGGAATTTTTCGGATATATTTTTTCTTGACTGCAAAATAACCACAATGTGGACCGCCAAAATTCATTGCTAATCCCAATGGTTGCATATCACCTACTACAATATCCGCTCCTAAATTACCAGGAGACTCCAATAATGCTAAAGCTAAAGGATTGGCCATTACAATAAGCAATGCTTTTTGTGTTGCAGCAAGTTCTTTAATGGCTGCTAAATCCTCAACCGAACCTAAAAAGTTAGGGTACTGGATAATAACAGCTGCTGTTTCGTTGTCTAGCTGTTCTTCTAACAATGTTAAATTAGTACTGTCATTTGTTAGATCAATTTCTACTAATTGATACTCTTGTCCATTTGCAACTGTTTGAACGACTTGTCTTCCTTGAGGATGGACGGCTTTAGAAATCAAAATTTTAGAACGCTTTGTTGCTCCTACAGCTAAAGTAGCTGCTTCACCAAGCGAAGTAAACCCATCATACAAAGAAGAGTTTGCCGCATCCATTCCTGTCAATTCACACACCATGGATTGAAATTCAAACAATGCCTGAAGCTCTCCTTGACTAGCTTCTGCTTGATAAGGCGTATAAGCCGTATAAAACTCTGAACGAGAGATGACATGATCTACTACACTTGGAATATAATGATCGTATGTACCAGCTCCTAAAAAGAAAGAATACTCATGGGCCGTCTTATTTTTTACTGCTAACTGTCTCATTTTTTTTGTCAATGCTGATTCATGTATAGCTTGAGGAATAGGTAAATCTTCGGTTAACCTTATCTCTGCTGGGATATCTGAAAACAATTCATCAACTGAATCGATTCCCATAGCTTCTAACATATCTAATTGGTCTTGCTCCGTATCGGGAAGGTATCTGAATTCGTTCAATCGCTTATGCCTCCTCTTCAACTGTCAATTCTGCAACATAAGCTTGATAACTTTCTTCATTTAATAATCCTTCTAGTTCTACTGAATTTTCTAACTGAATCTCAGCAAACCAGCCTTCTTCATAAGGAGATTCATTGACCAACTCAGGTCCATCTTCTAATTCTGTATTAACAGCAATAATTATTCCTGTAACCGGTGCAAAAATTTCAGAAGCTGATTTAATGGACTCCACTGTTCCCATTTCACTTCCAATCGAAACTTCTGCATCCATTTCAGGAACTTCTACGTATACGACATCCCCCAGCTGTTTAACAGCATAATCTGTAATTCCTACTCGTACTGCATTTTCTCCTAATGGCAATATCCACTCGTGTTCTTTACTATATAATCTATCCTCTGTCATTGTTAAACACTCCTCATCTTTAATGTATTAAGTTTTATTTTTTCTTTTTATAAAAGGGCAGGGCCACGATTTCAGCCTCTACTAACTTATTGCGTATCTCGATTTTCACAGTTTTTCCTATCTCAGTCTCTTTCGAAGACAAAAGAGCCAAAGCAATACTATTTCCTAGCGTTGGTGATTTTGTTCCCGAAGTAACAACTCCGATTTTTGATCCAGTTTCATCAAAAACAGAATATCCATGACGCGGGATTCCTTTTCCAATTAACTGAATGCCTTTGATTTTTTTATCGACGCCGTCTTTCAATTGATTTTCTAAGGCTGTTTTACCAATAAATTCAGCTTCTTTTTTAGTTTTAACCGCAAAACCAATACCACCTTGAAGAGGTGTGATCTCATCTGAAAGTTCATTTCCATATAAAGAAAGACTGGCTTCTAGACGCAACGTATCACGGGCACCTAAACCACAAGGCTGTAACTTTTCTTCTTTGCCTTTTTCAAGCAAGGTATTCCATAATTTTTCCGTTTCTTTTGCTTTTACATATAATTCAAAACCATCTTCACCAGTATACCCTGTTCTTGAAATAAGGACTGAAGAAAAACCTTTTAAAGTAATCTGTTGAGAAAAATGAAAAGACTTCAGTTTACTTAAGTTATCATCTGTTAGTTTTTGTAAAATCTGTTCTGCATAAGGACCTTGAAGAGCCAATAAACCAATATCGTTTGATTTATTTTCCAAAACAACATCTTCCATTTTATGCTCATTCATCCATTGAAAGACTTTATCACTATTTGAAGCATTTGGTGTCACTAAATATTCTTGATCCTTTAATTTAAAGATAATCAAATCATCAATGGTCCCACCATTTTCATAGACCATAGCGTTGTATTGAGCTTGGCCAATAGTGACTTTTGAAATATCATTTGTTAATACATAATCTAAAAATTTCCCAGCATTTTTTCCGCTTACAACAATCTCTCCCATGTGAGAAACATCAAATAAACCAGCGTTCATACGTACGCCTTTATGCTCTTCTGCTATACTTGAAAACTGAATTGGTAAAGCCCATCCTCCAAAATCCATTAGTTTAACAGTATTCTTTTTATAATAACCGAACAAAGGTGTTTGTTTTAATTCATTATCCAATTTTGCATCCCTCATTCTTTCCTATTTTAAAAGTAAAAACAACTTTATTGTCTTCTTTTTTTCGCTTAATCTATTTAGTTAAATTTAACATTTTACCCAACATTTTCATAGACAATAACTAACTTTATTGAAAAAATTTATTATCCTTCTACTCTTTTTCCTTTAAGCATAATAATTGATTTTTATCTTTGTTTCTTTTAAGCTTTCTATTGAAAACGTTTGCGTTTGCTGATATAGTATACTACTATTTAATAACCTTTAGAAGGAGGGTTTTACATGATTACATTGTATTCATCTGCTAGTTGCACTTCTTGTCGCAAAGCCAAATCATGGTTAGAAGAACATGACATTCCCTTTACTGAAAAAAATGTATTCACTGAAAAGATAACCGATGAAGAGCTGAAATCTATCTTACAACTGACTGAAAATGGAACAAAAGAAATCATTTCACAGCGTTCACAAGCATTTAGAGAGTTAGATCTTGATATAGAAGATATGTCTTTAGGAAAAGTTTTAAAGCTGATACAGCAGCATCCAGGAATTATGCGTCGTCCTATTCTTGTAGACGATAAAAGACTGTTAGTCGGCTATAATGAAGAAGATATTCGCTGCTTCTTACCTAGAGATATACGCAAATTAGAACTCTTAAAACTACATGATCAATTACCGATTAACTTCTAATAATATTAATCATAAAAATAATTTTTTAGTCCTATTTTCTCTTTAGTGGGCAAGTCTACGAGTAAATTCGCAAAACTTGTCCACTTTTGCTCGCCTTTTAGACAAACTTTTGGTTTTTTCGTTGCTGTTTGTCCAAAAGAGAGTTACAAAAATTTTATAGTTGCTTCTACATATAAAAAAACTCCTCTCCACTATTTAAAGTGAAAAGAAGTCTTTTTTTTTACATATCAAATAATGTAGAAAAAATCTCAGACATAACAGGATGTGTCACGACTTGATCTCTCAAATAAGTGTAAGGGATATGATTGTCCATGGCCATCTTCACTTGATTCACCAATTCATGAGCTTGATCACCGAAAAGAGTGACTCCTAAAATCTCATCTGTTTCCTTATTTACAACAGCTTTATACAATCCTCTAGTATCATTAATAACATCTGAGCGAGTTGTTCCGCTAACGGGAGCAGTGTTGGTAATCACTTGGTACCCTTGCTCTTTTGCCTCTGCTTCGGTTAAACCAACTCGAGCAAATGACGGCTCTATAAAAATAGAATAAGGGATATGCTGGCGCTCTGAGCGTTTACGATTGCCTTTGCCTAATACATAATCAGCAATTAACTTAGCATCATTAATCGTGATGTACGTAAATTGATAACCTCCCTTAATATCTCCTAAAGCAAAAACATGTTCAACAGCGGTTTCCAAATAATCATTCACTTCGATTCCGCCTTTTTCATCAACAACAATCTCTGTATTCTCCAAATTTAAATAAGCAGTATTGGGTTTGCGACCGGTAGCGACTAAAACAGCATCAAATAAAAATTCCTTATTGTCCTCTGTTTCAAGCTTAACTTGGTCTTTCTCATTTGAAACTTTATTCGCTCTTGCATTTAGCTGAATCGTGATCTCTTTGTCTTCCAGAACTTGTTGAACAGCTTCTGCTACTTCTCGCTCTTCTTTTGGCATGAATTGTTCGCCCGTTTCAAAAAGAGTGACCTTTGAACCAAACATTTCATAAATAGAAGCAAATTCTAACCCAATATTCCCTGCACCAATAATGCCTAAAGATTTAGGTACTTCAGGCAGTGACTGAAGTTCTGTACTATTGTAGATTCCTTTTGTTTCTTTTAATCCTTCAATTGGTGGATAATTACTTTCTGAACCAGTACCAATGAAAATATATTCTGCTTCAAGTTCTTCCGTTTGATCGCCTAAATCGACGATTATGACATGGTTTGATTTAAATGAACCTGTCCCAGTATACAAATCAACCTGTTCACTTTTTTGCATACTTGTAAATTCCGTATTTCGATTTCTTTGAGTTACCTCATTTTTGCGCTTTAATGCCGTAGCATAATCTATTTGTTCCCTTGCATCGTGTTCTAAGATCTTAGTAGGGATACAACCGATGTTGACACAAGAACCGCCATACATCAATTCATTTTTTTCAATCAATGCTACTTTCCATTTATTCGCTGTTAACTTAGTTGCTAAGGTACGAGCACCTTGACCAAATCCAATAATAATCGCATCATACTTTTTCAAAATAACACCGTTCCTTTCTAAATTAAGTTGAAATCGTTTTTTCTAATACAAATTTAGTATACCATTTCAATGCTGCAAGAAAGAATGATTTGTTTATAAACTTTCTCTGCATTATCTCTTAGGTCGTGTTTGAAAACTGATGATGAACCTGATTTACGGTTTAACTTAAAGCATTTATGTCCTATTTCAATACGGTATCATAAACTCGCAAAGTCTTGCAGGAACTTTAGGATTTACTCTTAGGTTTGACCCATTCAATTAGACGTTTATTCTAAGCTGGTTGTACTAAGATTTGTTTCGCCTACTTAAATGAATTACGTCTCTGAGTTTGTCGAATGAAGCCTTATTGCATCTACTCAAATGGAAAACGGCTCTGAGTTAATCGAATAAAGCCTTATTGCATCTACTCAAACGGAAAGCGACTCTGAGTTAGTCGAATTAAGCCTTATTGTATCTACTCAAATGAAAAACTACTCTGAGTTAGTTGAATGAAGCCTTATTACATCTGCTCAAATGAAAAATTACTCTGAGTTAATCGAATTAAGACTTATTACTTCTACTCAAACGGAAAACCACTCTGAGTTAATCGAATTAAGGCTTATTGCGCCTACTCAAATGAGATTTTACATTAAGCCAACATACTTTTTCCTTCTCACTATCGAATCGGACCATTTTCGAAACAATGTCGGCCTATCGCAACATAGTATGATAAACTCGCAACATTTTATTTAGCCTTTGTTTATCTAACGGCGAATTCCCTCTTGACAAACTAGTTTTAAAACACGCCTAAGATGAAATAATAAAAGACTTCTATTTGACTTTTTTTATTTATTTCTCTTTTGTAAACATCTAATATACATGGTATCCTTAAAAAAAGGACTTAGAGGCAGGTTATCTTACTTATGACAAACAATCTTAATCTTTCTAATCGGATCAACCAAACATACCCTTTATTATCAAAGAAAGAAAAACAAGTAGCTGCATTTATACTTGAACACAAAGAAGACATTGATTCGTGGAATATCAAGGATCTTTCACGTTTAACGGAGACCTCAAATGCTACCATTTCTCGTTTTTGTGCGAAATTAAATTACCGAAATTTTAGTGAATTTAAAACATTTGTATCTCAGGAACTAGGTGGTACTCCTGCTCCTTTACAAGTACCCGTTAAAATTGCCAGCTACTACACACAGTTGATTAATTCTGCGTCTCAATTAATTGAAACGCAACAAATTGCGGATTTCGTAGAAGCAATCCATCATTCCCATAAGATCTTGATTTGTGGCGTTGGAAATTCAGGATTAAGCGCCATGGAATTGAAATACCGCTTAGTCAGAATGGGTCTGATAGTTGACGTGGTGACCGATCCGCATATGATGTTGATGGATGCTGTTCTATTAAAAAAATATGACTTAATGATTGCTATTTCAAACTATGGAAAAACGCAAGCTGTCATCGATGCCTGCACCATAGCAAAAAAAGAAGAAGCCACTGTTTTCGTGATCACCAATCAGAATCATACACCTTTAACAAAAATTGCAGATCAAGTATTATTTGCATCTGGTAGAACGTCTATTCCTGATGAGCAATTCATTAACAGCCAATTGCCGATTCATTTTATTTTGGATGTATTGTGCTATGTATTGTTAGAAGATGAATCGTATAAAGACAACCGGAAAAAAACATTGACTGCTTTAGACTTGAACTAGAAAAAAAGCTAGTAAGAAGAGGGAATTATACCCTTTTTCTTACTAGCTTTTTAGTTTTATTTTATTTTACTTCTTTCATTTTTTCAACAAAACCAGCTGTAATCAATTGAGGACGTGTAATCGCGCTGCCTACTACGATTGAATGAACACCTAATTCTTTACACCTTTTAGCTTTCTCAGGTGTATCAATGTGACCTTCAACAATAACAGGAACGTTGACAGTATCTAGAATGATTTTCAAGCGTTCAAAATCATTGTCTGCAATATTTTGACCTTCAGATTTTTTTGTGTATCCCATTAAAGTAGTAGAAACACAGTCAAAACCGATTTTTTCTGCTTCTATTACTTCTTCTACAGTTGATGCATCAGCCATTAATAAAATGGAAGGATATTTAGAACGGATCGCTTGAACAAATGTCTCTAGTGTTTCTCCATTTGGTCTGATACGGTCAGTAGCGTCTAGTGCAATCATATCACATTTAGACTCAGCCAACTCATCGATTTCTTTCATCGTTGCCGTAATAAAAACTTCTGAATCTTCATAGTCTCTTTTCACGATTCCAATAACCGGTAAGTCTGTGTTTTTTTTAATTTCAATGATATCTTCTTTAGAGTTTGAACGGATCCCTTTCGCTCCACCTTCTTCAGCAGCTATGGCCATTCTTCCCATAATATATGAACTATGCAAAGGTTCATTATCCAAAGCTTGACATGAAACAACTAATTCTGATTTTACTTTATCCAACATATTCATTTTTTATTCGTCTCCTAACAATTCTTCAATTTCATTTTTTATAACAGATACTTGCGGACCATAAACAACTTGGATCCCATTTCCTCTTTTGATAAGTCCTTGGCTTCCAGTTTCTTTTAATAAAGCTTCATCTACTAAAGAATCATCTTTAACCGTCACACGAAGTCTTGTTGCACAGTTATCAACATTCACTAAGTTTTCTTCGCCACCTAAACCATTAATGATATCTAGTGCGCGACCTTCAACTTTAGTTTTATTGCCAGCAACTTCTACTTTATCCGTTCTACCTGGTGTTTGGAAGTTGAATTTTGTAATTAGGAACGTGAATGTGAAGTAATATAAGAAGAACCAAACTACTCCTATCACTAATACCATTATCCAATTTGTTCGTTCGTTTCCTTGTAAGATTCCGAATAGAATAAAGTCTATAAATCCACCAGAAAATGTTTGCCCGATCGTTATCTCAAAGATATGAGCCAACATGAATGCAAGCCCATCAAAAACAGCATGTACAACATATAGAGCTGGTGCTATAAACAAGAACGAGAATTCAAGCGGTTCTGTGATCCCTGTTAAAAATGAGGTTAAGGCAGCTGATAACATCAACCCACCCACAACTTTTTTATTTTCTGGTTTAGCTGTTTTATAGATCGCAAATGCGGCTCCAACTAGCCCAAACATCATAGTGATAAAACGTCCTGACATGAAACGTGCTGTTCCACTGAAGAACTCTTGTGTTGCTGGATCAGCTAATTGAGCAAAGAAAATATTTTGTGTTCCTTGAACAAGTTCTCCTCCAACTTCCAATGTTCCACCAACGGCTGTTTGCCAAAAAGGAAGATAGAAAATATGGTGTAGTCCAACTGGCCCAAGCATACGTAAGATAAATCCGTATAAAAAGGTCCCTAAATATCCAGTAGCATTAACCACATCTCCTACATTTGTAATCAAGCCTTGGAATACTGGCCATATAAAGTACATTACAACACCTAAAAGGATAGCTGAAAAAGAAGTAATGATAGGAACAAAACGAGAACCACCAAAGAAACCTAGATAAGCTGGCAATTCAATTTTATTAAAGCGATTGTGTAAGTAGCTTGCTAATATACCAACAATGATTCCACCAAAAACTCCTGTTTCAAGTGTTTGGATTCCCACTGTACTTCCTTGACCAACTGCGGCAAGATTGTCTACGACTAACTCTCCAGTAATGGTTAGTATAGCATTTATTGTCGAATGCATCACTAAGTAACCAATGAGAGCCGCTAATGCTGCAGTACCTTTATCAGATTTTGCTAAACCAATAGCAACCCCAATAGCAAATATAATCGGTAAATTACTAAAAACAATATTTCCGGCGCTACTCATGATGGTAAAGATCGCTTGTAACCATGCGACATCTAAAACAGGATACGCGCTTATAGTGTTGGGATTAGATAACGATCCTCCAATTCCTAAAAGTAATCCTGCAGCAGGTAAAATTGCGATTGGCAGCATAAACGACTTACCAAATTGTTGAGCTTTCTCAAAAAACGTTTTCATTTTCTTCAGTCCCCTTTTTCTAATTTATCTCATTCTATATCATGAAAATGTTTTCGTCAACTTTTTTTAAAAGAAAATATTTCCAATTAAAAATAAATAAAACATAATAATGTCAAATAACACTTAAAAAAGTTCTATAATTTTTAGTGTAGGTAGATTAGAACGTGTTTGAAAACTGAGGATGAACCTGATTTACGGTTTAACTTAAAGCCTTTATGTCTTATTTCAATACGGTATAATAAACTCGCAAAGTCTTGCAGGAACTTTAGAATCTACTCTTAGTTTGACCCATTCAATTAGACGTTTATTCTAAGGTGGTTGTACTAAGTTTCGGATACTCAAACGGAAAGCGACTCTGAGCTAGTCAAAAAACATAAAAAAAGTCGAACATTGTTGTTTAATAGCAACAAACGCTCGACTTTTTCTTTGACTTTATTTACTTTTTTCTTCTTGTTCTTCTTCTTTTTTTTCGTACTCTTCATCATTATCTTTGCCATAATACTCTTCATTATATTCGTTATCTTCTTCATCTGAATCTTTATTACCTTCTTTAGTGTCGCTTTGTTCTTCTTGTTCTTCTTGTTCTTCTTGTTCTTCTTGTTCTTCTTGTTCTTCTTGTTCTTCTTGTTCTTCTTGTTCTTGTTTTGCTAGTTTTTCATCATCGTAGATAAAGATATTATGAAAAATTTTCAGAATAGGACGAGCCGTTAGAAAAACCCCACCAACTAAATAAAGATAAGTACCATAAATATCTGGAATATCCGTGAGTGTGGCTAAACTACCAATAATATAAAAAATCCCAGTTAATATATCATTCGTCAATGAAATCAATGTATAACGGTTCTGAAAATACAAACGAAAACGTCCACTCTTTATTTCAATATCTTCTTCTTTACCTGGATTAATATCGTGCTCTTTGCGTTCAATTTTCGGCATTCTGATTACCTCCGATTTTTAATTCTCTATAAGTTAGTATACAAGTTTCTTTTTTCACTTTCCAAGAATTGAATCTAAACTTAGCTTTATTAAAAAATACCTGCTTTTTTATTAGAACTTGCACGTTTTTACTTCTCATATTAGAATTGACAAGTTAAGATAAAAATTATCTAAGATGATTTTTTTGGAGGGAATAAGGATGAATAAAAAAGGAGTAACATCTGGTTTAGTATTTTTTAGTTTAGTGGCTCTATTGAGTGCTTGTGGATCAAAAAAAGAAACAGCTAACGAATCAAAAGACGTTCAAGAAGATGTACTTGCTTCAGAGCAAGTCATGCACCTTACGGTCGAAAGTGAATTAGCTACAACTGACAGTGTCTTAGTAGCTGAAAATATTACATTTGCGGGTGTAAATCAATTTATCGAAGGACTTTATCGCTTAGGGGAAAACAATGATCCAATTCCTGCTTTAGCTAAAAGTGAAGATATTTCTGATGATGGGTTAACGTACACATTTCATTTAAGAGAAGATGCTTTGTGGTCTAACGGAGATCCAGTCACAGCTCATGACTTTGTATTTTCGTGGCGTAGAAATGTAGATCCAACTTCTGGAGCAGCCTATTCTTATTTATTTGAAGATATCAAAAATGCTTCTGAAATCATCGCTGGTGAACGGCCACTTGAAGAACTGGGAGTTAAGGCTTTGGATGATACAACACTTGAAGTCACACTTGAAACACCTATTGCTTACTTCCCTTCTCTTATGTCATTTGTTTCATTCTTTCCGCAAAATGAAGCTTTTGTTTTAGAAGCAGGAGATCAATATGGTACAAGCAGTGAAACGACTCTTTCAAATGGGCCTTTTCTTTTAACCGATTGGGATAATGGGTTGGATGAAAATTGGAGCTACGAGAAGAATCCTACTTACTGGGATGCTGAAAATGTTGATTTAACAAAAATTTCAAACCAAGTTATAAAAGAAGTTGCTACCGGAGTAAACTTATATGAAAAAGGCGATGTAGACAATGCCTTATTATCTGGTGAATATGCTAAACAATATCAAGAAGATCCCAGCTATACCGTTGAATATTTTTCTAGAACCAATTATTTAGAAGTTAATCAAACTGATAATCCTTATTTAAAAAATGAATCATTAAGAAAAGCTCTTGCATTGGCTATCAATCGTGAAGAATTGACTTCTAGTATTTTAAACAACGGCTCTTTACCTATCACTGGATTGGTTCCAGATCATTTTGTTCAACATCCTGAAACTGGTGTAGAATTTGCTGAAGAAGCTGGTGATTTTTATACCTATAACTTAACTGAAGCTCAACGCTTAGTTGAAGAAGCTAAACAAGAGTTAGGTGTAGACACGATTGAACTTGAGTTGCTTGGAGATGACGATGAAACAAGTAAACGTGTCATGGAATATTTACAAGGAGAATTGCAAAATAATTTAGATGGCGTAAAAATCAAGCTGTTAAATGTTCCTTTCAGTGCAAGATTAGCTAAAGCAGCAGCAGGGGATTTTGATTTGATCTCTTCTGGTTGGAGCGGCTATGTATCCGATCCAATGATCATGTTAGATGTTCTATACAGTACGTCATCTTATAATAACGGAGGATACGCTAATGACAAAGTTGATCAATTGATCAATGACGCTAAAGAAATCCACGCTAACGATCCTCTTTTGAGATGGGACGATATGTTAGAAGCTCATCAAATCGCTTTAGAAGATGCAGCGCTTATTCCAATCTACCAAAAAGGTGAAGCCATGTTACGCAATCCCAAAATTAAAGGAATCGGAATCAACTCTGTTGGCGCTCGGTACACTTATAAAGATGCTTATATCGTAGAATAATTGTGAGGATAACACATCATAACCAATAAAAAGAGTCCAACAGCATAAAAATGGCTGTTGGACTCTTTTTATTTTGGCAAATGATCCATAAAATTCTGATAAGCAAACCCTTCAACTTCTTCAGTAGTAAATATTTCAAGAAGCGACTGAATTAGGTTTTGGGTTTCTCCCGCATGCGCTAATTGTTTGATATGGGTACTTATCCCATCGAAGTCTGAGCCAAATCCAATATTTCGCATTGCTCCTAATTCAACTAATCGTTCAATATGAGGAATTAAATCGGCTATCGTTACTTCTTTGTATTTGCCTTCTTCAAGAGTAAAGGTTGGATTAAAAATAACATGGATCATAGCGTCATGTTCGATCATCGCTTTGATTTGATCGTCGTTTAAATTCCGTACATGACTGCAGAGCGACAAAACATTCGAATGCGTTGCAATAGGGTAACTAGCAGATTTCATCACATCCCAAAAACCCTTCACACTTAAATGCGAAACATCTGTAAAAACTTTTCGTTCGTTCAATCGTTTGACGATTTCGAAACCAAATACCGTTAATCCAGCGCCTCTTGGTTCTTCGACGCCATCAGCAGCAAGATTGGCTGGATTCCACGTCAATCCTACAGACAAAACGCCCGCATCTAGCAATTCATCTAACTTACTTAGATCATTTCCAATAGCTGACACACCTTCTAAGGTCAAAAATGAGCCAATTTCATTATCTTTCAGCTCTTGGATTTCTTCCCATTTCCAGATTTGTTTTATCTCAGGATTTTTTCCTAAAATATCTTTTTGGTAATAATCAATTTGTTCTAAAACAGCTGCATATTGTTTATCTGAAGGAAGGTCCGGCTCAATAAAAATGGCAAATGCTTGTACTTTAACTTCTCCTTCTTTTAAGCGTTTCAAATTAACATCTAATTCATCTGAATCCTTAAAGTCTAACGTACCTTTGCTATTTTGCATCTTATATAGTACATCACAATGCATATCAATACTCTTCACTTTTTCTCCTACTTTCTGCTTCTACGCCCTTAATCCCTATTTTCTCATCATACTTTAATCACCCTAGAAGTGCAATACTAAAAAAGGTTCTGATTCAGTACAATTAACTGAATCAGAACCTTTTATTTAACTTTATTCTTTGATTAAAGGCGGTTCTTCCACAAAGTATAGTGCTATTCCTCCAATAATGAAAAGAATAATCAAAGCGAAAACCCCATTTAATGAATTCCCTGTTATTTGAGAAGTAATCCCTACTAAAAGCGGGCCAATAACTGCTGCAAATTTGCCGAAGATATTGTAGAAACCAAAAAACTCATTTGCATTTTCCTTAGGAATCAACTGCCCAAATAGCGAACGACTAAGTGATTGAACTCCTCCTTGAGCTGTTCCTACTAAAACGGCTAATACAATAAACGTCAGTAATGAATCTAAACTTAAAGCGAAAATACAAATAAAGGTATAGGTCGCTATCCCAACGTAAATCATTTTTTTATTACCAAATTGACCAGCTAGTATTCCATACAAAATAGAGAAAGGAAAAGCCACTAATTGAGTAATCATCATGACAATAATCAAATCATTTGTTGAAAGTCCGACATCTGAACCAATAGAGGTTGCCATTTTGAAGATGGTTCCTACCCCATCAATATAGAAGAAATACGCGATTAAAAATAAGAATACATTACGATGTTGACGAACATTTTTAATGGTTTTCCATAGTCTTAAAAAACTGTTTTTAATGACATGAGGCTGCTTTTCGATGTATGTTTTCTGTTTTACATTTTTCCAATAAGGAATAGTGAAGACAAACCACCATAGAGCTGTGGCAACAAACCCACCTTTAATAAGAGCAATTTGCGAAATAGGCAAAATACCTGTTAATTGGAAGATAATAAAAATAACAAACGGAATGGAACTGCCAATATAACCCCATCCGTAACCAGCACTTGATATACGATCCATTCGGTTTGGCGTTGTGGAGTCTACTAATGAGGCATCATAAAAAATATTTGCCGCACTAAATCCAATCGATGAGAATGCATAAAGGATCAATAACAACTGCCAATTTTCATCTGAAATGAATGCAAAACTAATTGTCGCAATAATTCCCAATCCTGTCGCTAAAGTGAACATCGGATTCCGATATCCTTTATAATCAGCTATAGCTCCTAATATAGGCGCCAACATTGAAACGACCAATGTCCCAATTGAATTGGCGTACCCCAGATAAGCCGTTGAATTAGCCGCACTAACATCAGCACCTGTAGCTACAGCTTTAAAAAACAAAGGAAAAACAGCTGTGGTAATCATGATAGAATAAGCTGAGTTAGCCCAATCTTGTAAAATCCAACTTTTTTCAATTTTTGTATAGTTAAATTTCCTTTTTTCTTTTCCCATTATTCGCTCACTTCTTTCACTCAATTAAATAATCCTTTTAAAACCTCTCCATCAACAGATTGTGGGAATGTTAATCCCATTGCGTGTAAAAAGGTCGGTCCTTCGTCAATCAATCGTGCTGATGGGATGCGTGCGTTTGAATTGATTCCTGGACCTGAAATGAATAATGTCGTTTCGTAGTTCTCTTTTTGAGGACTATATCCATGTGTTCCTTTGTGAAAAGTCGTTTCTTCATTATCCTTAATCTCTTCTAAGAAAGGACCATCGCTGTCATTGATAAAGTAATACCCTTTTTTTGCTTCAACTAAAAAGCTGCAATTATCATCGGCTCCTAAATGACCAGCTTCTTCTTGAGTATAGATTGTTTCAATTTGTTCAGGATATTGTGCCAAACTATGTTTCACTTCTGCTAAATCTACTCCAGGTTTTGTATAGATGTAACAAGACCCATCTGCTCCTTTAGCTAAAACATCCCACTCTTTGATCATTCCATCTTTAGTTTCTTTTAACCACCCTTTTGTTTTAAACAATTGATTCAATCTGACTACTGTATGGGTATCTAATTGATAGTGGTCTCCGAATAGTGCCAATACGGTTTCTTCAAAGATACCTTGTTCTTTCATTGCTGTAACGATTTGGCTCAAATGCTCATCCATCCGTCTAATAGCCGCTTTAGATTCTTGCGTATCCACTCCGTAATGGTGTCTTGTACTGTCTAAATCGACTAGGTGAATTGCCATTAAATCAGGATTTTTAGTCTTAATCGTATCAACAATTCCAGCTGTCAAAAAATGATCCAGTTCGGGTTGATTGATTCCATTACGCATTTTGCCAAATTTCCGATCCAGATCAAAGATAAACTTTGGTGAAGAAGACCATAATGAGATAAGAGTTTGTGATTGCCAAGGTTGATTAGCAAATATCTCAGTAAGGTTATAGTTAATTGCTTTGCTTCGACCTGTCACTGGCCATAAAAAAGAAGCCGTTTTATATCCAGCTTTGTGAGCAACATCAAAAAGTGTTGGTACTTTAATATCTTTAGCATACCAATGCCAATCTGGTGACTGACGTTTTGGTTGTGTATATGTATTATTCGTAATACCATGTTTATTTGGGTATACCCCTGTTACGATCGAAGTATGCGCCATATACGTTAGGGATGGGTAAACGGTTTCTACTTTCTCTACTAGTGCACTTCGGTTCAATAGATAGTTAAACGTTGGCAATGTGCGTGCATACTCTAAATCTTTTGTTCCAAAGGCATCTAAAGAAATCATATATAAGCGTTGTTTCATCATGTATTCTTCCTCCTTATCCCTTCTGTTATCTCATATACTTACTTTTGAGAAAGGATACTACTGATATTTTTTGTGTAACATATTCTTTATCATTTTTAATTTTGTACAAAAAAAAAGTACTGATAAAATCAGTACTTTTTCCGACAGTATTCATTTGCATAAATAGGTCCCTTGAATTCCACAAAACAGAGGGGTCCAAACACCTGCATCTTGCAGTTGTACATAAGTACGGTTGTGCCCTGTCTAAAGTTCCAATCACTTGTCGCCGCAGCGAAATGACCGAAGTCACCTGATTGGAGGTCAACTCATCGCATGAATATACTTTACCATGAGTAATCATTAAACACAAGTCTTTTTCTATTATTTATATTTAATCGCACTACCAGTACCTTCATTCACTTTTATTTGACACGATTAAGTTCGAACTTTTTCACTGTACTCCTTAATTTAAATGCCTTCTTTTCACTTTCCATGCGTATCATTGGTACTAACAAATGAGCTGTTCTATAATGAAGTTGACTCATTAGAATAGTTGATCTCATTACTAGGCAAAGCTTGAATGTTAAGGAGGTCTTTTTATGAAAGAAGAAGTTATTGTAGACTATTTAAAGCGTCATGGTTTGGAAGCAAAGAGCGGAAAGACTATTTTGGTTGAAAGAAAAACGCGCAAACGAAAATGGTATGCTGCTTTGCTAGGAAAAAATGAAACAGAAAAAATCTTTCTCAATTTTGCAGAAAGAGAGTTCGTTATTCTCCCAATCGCTCAAGATGCTATGACCCTTATTGAAGGCGACTATGCTCAGGTTCCCTTGATCGAAGTTAAATCTATTTATTTTAAAAAACAACCTAGCTTCTATTCTCTAATGATTCAATACAACAACGCTACTGAAACCGATGATCGGATAAAAAAATACAAAGTCCCTAAAGAAGTCCCTGATTCCCCTTGGCATGCAAAGAATCTTGAAAATTTAATTGACCGTTTTGGTTTAACAGAACCCAAATAAACAGTCTAAAAAAAGAGGCTAGGACTTTTGTCCTAGTCTCTTTTTCGTTTTCTGGTCGTTCTTCTTAACTACTTTATGTCTTTATTTATTTTTTAATTTTGGATGACTTCGATTTTATAACCATCTGGATCCGTAACGAAAAAATAATTAGCCGCATTATTAGGAAGCTCTTTTAGATCTGTCACTTCATAACCACTAGCTTTATATTCTTCTTGAGTTGCTCCTAGATCATCGACTCCCATTGCAATATGTCCGTAACCATTTCCAAGTGTATAAGGTTCTTCTTGGTCATAGTTATAGGTTAATTCTAGTTCATAATCGTCTCCCTCTAAAGCAAGATAGACTAATGTGAATTTAAGTTCTGGAAAATCTAATCGTCGAGCCTCTTTAAACCCTAATACTTTAGTATAAAAGTCCATTGATTTTTCTAAATCTTTCACACGAATACAAGTGTGCAACATTTTTTTAGCCATATATATTTCATCCTTTCATTACCCTAATTTGTACTTCTTTATCTTAATACAATTTCAGTAAGAGTTCAAACCATAAGTTATTCATGTAATTCTAACGGTAAATCATCTGGATCTCTAAAAAAAGTGAATCGCCCGCCTGTGTATTCATCTACTCGTACTGGCTCTGTTTCGATTCCTTTTTGGTTTAACTCTTGAATCGTTTCATCAAAATTGTCTACATAAAAACATAAGTGCCTTAAACCAACCGCTTCTGGTTGTGTTGGTCGTTTTGATGGTTCAGGAAAAGAAAACAATTCAATTTCACTATCTCCTAATTTTAAATCTAACTTATAAGAATCTCTTTCTGAACGATAATTTTCGCGTATAATTTCAAAGCCTAATACTTCCGCATAAAATTGTTTGGATTTTTGATAGTCAGATGCAATAATAGCTACGTGATGAATTTTTTTAATGTTCATAAAGTAATTCCTCCAACTCTTTTTAGATATCTCGAATCATTTCAATACTAGTAAAGTCTGGATTTTCATTATCAATGATATCTTGAAGATAAGTGAATCCCAACGCTTTGTAAAATGCATAATTCTCTTTATTCGATTTAAAGAAACTGACCAATTGAGTACTGTTTCCTAACAATTGCTGCATTTGAGTCAAATGATTGACCAAACGTGTACCAATTCCTTTTCTTATATAGCTGTCATCGACATACAACACAAAAACTTTCCCTACTTTTGAGTCTACAATTCCTCCACCAATTACTCCAATAATTTTTTTATCTAATCGAGCAACGATCCAACCGCTCCATTTAGCCGATACTTCTTCAATTTCACTAAGGATTCTTTGAGGATTGTAATATTCTTCAACCTTTTCTTGTACTTTTTGCTGATCTTTTACAGCCGCAGCCGTGCAAGCATACCCTTGTGTACAAATAGCCACAATTTCATCCACATCTTCAGGTGTAGCCATTTCAATTCGAACCTCTTCAACAGTTGACTGCTCTTCAATCTCTTCATGTTTCATACTTTTGCTCCTCTATTCAAATTCCCAATAAAGCATCTAGCTATTTTACCCTTTTTCAGCTATATTTTCTTGGCTTATTTAAACTAGCATTAAATCATTGGTTTGTCACGAGCTTACTGCTTTAAATCAAAAACATTTTTTTGCTGCTTTAGGATCATTTACGGTATACTTCTTATAGTCTATTTTTATAAGGAGGGATACAAGTCAATTGTCTATTAGCAGTATTATTTTGCAACAATTAGGTAGCATGTTCGTCCTGATCTTTTTTGGGTATATCCTTGTAAAAAGAAATGTTTTAAATCCATCTGGCACTAAACAAATTGCTAATATGTTAGCAAACTTTATCACTCCTGTACTTCTATTTATGTCGTTTCAGCAACCCTATCAATCTACTCAATTCAAGTGGTTTTTAGCGACTGTTGGAATTGCGATTTTATTGATGGCTGCACGTATCATAGTTAATTACTTTTTCTTACGTAACGCTTCTCGAACCGACCGTTATGCAACAACATTTACCAATGCAGGATTTATTGGGATTCCATTAGTCCAAGCTGTTCTTGGTTTCGAAGGAGTTTTCTTTGTATCTGCTTATAGTACAGTGACGAATATTTTACAACGGACTTATGGCATTTACATCATTTCCGGTGATAAATCGTTGATTACTCCAAGAAATTCCTTTTTGAACCCAGCCTCTTTAGGCTCACTGGTTGGATTGATTTTTTATTTGCTACAAATCGAACTGCCCACTATTATGAGCGACTCGCTCTATACTATTTCTGATTTAAATACACCTTTAGCTATGATTTTATTAGGCAGTTATGTAGCAGAATCAAAATTAGCAGATGTTTTTACTCATCGACGAGCTTATTGGACCACCTTTTTAGCTTTAATCTTATCTCCGCTTATCAGTATCGCTATATTATGGCTTTTGCCTTTAGATAACTACTTAGTCTTTTTTGTATTAGCGATTGCGACTTCTGCACCTATCGCTGTCAATACAGCTTTGTTCTCACAGCTTTATGGTGGAGATTATGAATACGGCGCTCGCTTAGTCGTCTTATCAACGTTACTTTCACTTATCAGTATGCCGTTAGTTTTAAGTATTGCTGAATTTGCTTTCTCAATGAATTAACGAACCAACTTAAAAAAGAAGTAACACTTGAGTGGAAATGCTCTCAAACGTTACTTCTTTTTACTATGTACTGTACGTATGCGGCCGAGAAGATTCGAACTTCCACGGGAGAACCTCCCACTAGCCCCTCAAGCTAACGCGTCTACCATTCCGCCACGGCCGCTTATTCATAACAAAGATTATTATAGCAACGTTTTTGAAGATTGTAAAGATGATCCATTATCTATTCTCAAAAGAATCGCACTAATAACTATCCTGTCTAGACGGATGACTAGATAATTAAAAAGTAACTTTGTACCTTTTTTGCAAGAAATTCTTTTTTACTCTTTCTAAGTCAAATTTTTCTATTAATAAACTTTTATAGTTTTGATTACTCACTCAAAATATGTCCATCTACCTTTTCCTTTAGATTGGTAATAGTGATGAAGTATGTTCCAAATTCTCTTAGCAGACAGCTTATTGCCACACCATTTGCAGATCACAGATGTGGTTATTTTTTGATCTGGAAATAACCTCTTATACTCTTCAGCATGACGAATAACGATCCCCGATATTAGTTCCTCGTGACCGCAACATTTACAAGTACAGGTCCAACTTCTAGTGAAATCATCCATAAATACGCCACATTGAGAACATGTTATTCCCCTTTTTAATTTTTCACTTTCATAATTTGGGATATCAGTGAAAATTGAACTCTCCATATGTAATGACTTCAACTCTTCAGCAATACGCCGATGATTTTTGGTCAGCCGAGCTGAGATACCGTTAATTCTTGCAAAATGTTCATTTAACAAAGTTGGAAGCAACAACTCTTCTTGAGGCGGAGCTTGATATAAGGTGAACTGTTGGTTTACAAACACAACAAAAGCATTAACTGAAACATTAAATCCCAATTGCTCCACCAATTGACGAAGCAAAGTCTGACTACGATTTATTTGGATCAACGGACTCATAACTTCTCTCTTAGTCAACAATTTATATAGTTTTTCCGCTTCATAAAAATATTTGCCTTCATAATTTTTCACTTCATATATGCAAATACCATTTGCTGTAATTAGTAAAGAGTCGATTTGAACTACTGTTCCATTTATTTTCAATAGCAAATCATTCAATACAAGACAATCGCATTCAAGCATTTCCGTCCTTCGATCTAAGATTTGTTCTCCTTCCAAACCTTTTACCAAATAAGCATAACGATTGCGCTCATCTTTCGACAGATTCGAGCGATTCATTAAAGATTCCATTATTAATAAACTAGACGATTTTTCTCTTTCTTTATATGCCATTACCTGCACTCCTCGCTTTTGCAAATCTTCTCTATAACTTAGAGTACGTAGAAACAAGGAGGTTCTGCTTATTTTTATCCACCATAAGGAATTTTAAGATAGAGAACTTTTCGACCTCGAAAATTTTCCGATTAAAAACCATCTACTTAAGAATTAATACTAACTTTTGAGGCTATTAAAAGGTAACAGTCCTCTACTTCAGATTCTTAATTAATTTTTGAGAAACTTTCTACTCTATAACCCTTCTATTCGACATTCTTAGCACATTTGGTCGCACAATTCTTCTCTATACCTGCTTTACTTCAGATTCTTAACCATTTTTTGAGAAGCTTTCTACTCTATAACCCTTCTATTCGACATTCTTAGCACATTTAGTCGCTTAATTCTTCTCTATACCTGCTCTACTTCAGATTCTTAACTATTTTTTGAGAAGCTTTCTACTCTATACCCCTTCTATCCGACATTCTTAGCACATTTGGTCGCTCATTTCTTCTCTATACACGCTCTACTTCAGATTCTTAACCATTTTTTGAGAAGCTTTCTACTCTATACCCCTTCTATCCGACATTCTTAACACATTTGGTCGCTCAATTCTTCTCTATACACGCTCTACTTCAGATTCTTAAGTACTTTTAAGGAATCTTTCTCCTCTATAACCCTTCTATCTGACATTTTCAATACATTTGGTCGCTCATTTCTTCTCTATACACGCTCTACTTCAGATTCTTAACCATTTTCCAGAACAAAATCTCCTCTAAAAATCATTATGCGAAAAACCCATCAATTTCTGGAACTTTTGTCGAATTGTTAGCTCATTTAAAAACATCTTTTTTTAACTCCGTTACCTTTCTATTGCTTTATGCTTTATGGTATGATTAAAGATACCTACTATCCCTTTTAAGAACGTTATAAAGGTTTGAAGAAATTAAACTTAATAAATTCATTTTATAATTAGCTTCTTTGATTTATTGACAGAATTAGGTAGACAGATTTAAAAAACGAGTTGTAGAAAGGTGATAAATTTGACTTTTAAAGAGTTCGAAGAATATCTAGATGCTAATTTAGGAAGCAAAAGAATCTTTTTTGAAAAAGCTATGGATGACCAAATACGAAGAAACGCCAGAAGACAACCTGCAAAAAGGTGGAATGAAGCAAAATTAGAACGTGCTGTCGACCGTATGTGGACAGATATGGCTAGAAGTATTTATGACAAATTCAAAATCACGATCAAAGCTAAATCTTCTGACCCTTATCAAGAATGGGTCGAATTTTTTGAAAAGAATGATGCCATTGAAAACTTAGATGAAATGATGACAGATTTAGAATT
The DNA here is from genome assembly GCF_000746825.1 of Carnobacterium inhibens subsp. inhibens DSM 13024. Taxonomy (NCBI): domain Bacteria; kingdom Bacillati; phylum Bacillota; class Bacilli; order Lactobacillales; family Carnobacteriaceae; genus Carnobacterium; species Carnobacterium inhibens. Next base: position 992,803 of record NZ_JQIV01000006.1, read on the forward strand.
CGAATAAAAGTACAGCCCTCTTACACTGCTGTTTTTTTATTCTATAAAAAAAGACGTACACTAAAGGATTCCTTTAATGTACGTCTTTTTTACTTGTCAGGTTTAATGATTTACATCATGCCGCCCATGCCTGGATCCATTCCCATTCCGCCCATTGGAGCATCTGGTTTTGGTTGATCTGCAACAACAGCTTCAGTTGTTAACAATAGAGCTGCAACACTTGCTGCATTTTGTAAAGCAGAACGTGTTACTTTAGTTGGGTCAATGATTCCAGCTTCGATCATATTTACCCATTCATCAGTAGCCGCGTTATATCCTACGCCTAAATCAACGCTTTTTAATTTTTCAACAATAACAGAACCTTCAAGTCCAGCATTTGTTACGATTTGACGAACAGGTTCTTCAAGAGCACGGATCACGATTTTCACACCTGTTGCTTCATCGCCAGTTGCTTCGATTTCAGAAACTTTACGTTGAACATTGATCAACGCTGTTCCACCACCGGAAACGATTCCTTCTTCAACAGCTGCACGAGCTGCATTTAGAGCATCTTCAATACGTAATTTTCGTTCTTTTAATTCTGTTTCAGTAGCAGCTCCAACTTTGATAACGGCAACTCCGCCAGAAAGTTTAGCTAAACGTTCTTGTAATTTTTCTTTATCAAATTCAGAAGTTGTTTCAGCTGCTTGAGCTTTCAATAAAGATACACGGTGTGAAATAGATTCAGCAGAACCGGCACCTTCAACAATTGTTGTTGCATCTTTTGTTACAACAACTTTGCTTGCATGCCCTAATTGGTCAATAGCTGTATCTTTCAATTCTAGACCTAAATCTTCAGTAATAACTGTTCCGCCAGTTAAGATAGCAATATCTTCAAGCATAGCTTTACGACGATCTCCAAATCCTGGAGCTTTAACAGCAACAACATTGAATGTTCCACGTAATTTGTTTAATACTAATGTAGGAAGAGCTTCTCCATCCACATCATCAGCAATAATCAACAATGGACGTCCTTGTTGTAAAATTTGTTCTAATAATGGAAGGATTTCTTGAATATTAGAGATTTTTTTATCCGTAATTAAAATGTATGGATTTTCTAAGTTAGCTTCCATTTTATCGTTGTCTGTTACCATGTATTGAGATAAGTAACCACGATCAAATTGCATACCTTCAACAACGCCTAATTCTGTTTCAATTCCTTTAGATTCTTCAATTGTAATAACGCCATCTGTTCCAACGCGTTCCATTGCTTCAGCAACCAATTCTCCTGTTTCATTGTTGCCTGAAGAAATAGCAGCAATTTGCGCAATTGATTCTTTTGAATCTACTTTTTTAGAGATAGCAAGCAATTCTTCTACAGCCACTTTTGTCGCCATTTCAATCCCGCGTCGAATACCCACAGGGTTAGCTCCAGCAGTTACATTTTTTAATCCTTCGCGAACAATAGCTTGTGTTAAAACAGTTGCTGTTGTTGTACCGTCTCCAGCAATATCATTTGTTTTAGAGGCAACTTCTGAAACAAGTTGTGCTCCCATATTTTCAAAATGATCTTCTAATTCAATTTCTTTAGCAATTGTAACACCATCATTTGTAATAAGTGGTGAACCGAAAGATTTTTCTAAAACAACATTTCTTCCTTTGGGTCCTAATGTTACTTTAACAATATCTGCTAAAATATCTACTCCACGTAACATTGATGCACGTGCGTCTTCAGAAAATTTAATATCTTTTGCCATTTTTCCTTCACCTCATTAATTTAGTTTGTTCAGTAGTTTTGCTTTAGTTTTATTTAATCGATGACTGCAACGATATCGTGCTCTTTTACCACTAAATATTCTTTACCGTCATATTTCACTTCTGTTCCAGTATATTTTTCAAATAACACAGTATCGCCAACGTTAACTGACAATGCTACTCTTGAGCCGTTTTCTAAAATACGACCTTCCCCAACAGCAATAACAGAACCTGTTTGAGGTTTTTCTTGAGCTGAACCTGGTAAAACAATCCCGCTGATTGTTTTTTCCTCTTCCTTAGCAACTTCAATAATGACACGATCTCCTAATGGTTTTAACACGTAAATCCCTCCATCTAAATTATTTCTTCGATTTTAGCACTCAAACAGACCAAGTGCTAAACCACTTCTTAATAATAACAAATATAGAAAAGAATGCAAGAATTTTTATCTCAATTCTTTCTCCTTTTTAAATGAGCTCTTTTCCATTAAAATATAAACTAGCTCATATTATCTGTTGTATTCATTTGCCAACATTTTATGGTATACTGAAAAACGAAGTATTTTTAGTATTATATAGAATAAAGTTTCCTCTTCTTACTTTTAGAGGCTTTTATTCGTTGTATTAAACCAATTTACCAAACTGTGGAAACGACAGTTCATCTCGAAAAAAAGAAGGTCTTAGTCATGTTGAAGAAACTTACTCGTCACACATCTGTTTTAATGATCGTATTTTACTTAATTGCTCAATTCTTACCGGCAGTGATTCTTGCGCTAGCTCCAAAAAGTTTACAAACAGAAGCAGCTATTTATGGAACAATTTTCAGCTTTTTTATTGGAGCAATTGCTATGCTGCTGCTTAATCGAAAGTCAACCATTCGAAATTCGTTGACTTTAGCTCCCTCTGTGCCTAGAAAAAAAGTGATCTATTGGGGAATTATTGGAATACCCTTAGTCCTTTTGGTTCAGTATCTCGCAAATCTTATTGAAATAGTAGTATTGGGACTTCCAATAGCTTCGGAGAATACTCAAAGCATTCTTTTGATCGTCGATAAGTATCCGATTTATCTTATCATTGTTTCTATATTAGGACCAATCATGGAAGAATTTGTTTTTAGAAAAGTTATTTTTGGTTTCTTATATGATCTTACAGGGCCTATAGGCGCTGCAGTAATCAGTGCATTACTCTTTGCTTTTATGCATCTTGATGGACATATTTTACTTTATTCTAGTATGGCTTTTGTTTTCAGTTTTCTCTATAGTAAAACTAAAAATATTGCTGCACCAATGATTACTCATATTGCTATGAACACATTAGTTATGTTAGTAAACTTCATATGAGGGATTACTATATGTTAGAAAGGAATTTTTCATTTGATAAATAAACGTAATTTTATAATGCAAATCATTTTTACTTACTTGATGTCTGGAATATTCATCTGGTTTGCTATTGATTCAGTAGGCAATTCTGGCTGGACATTTTTCTCTATCCTTTATGTATTGTTTTCTACTAGTTATTTTGTTAGAGCTACAAAAATACTCGAAATTTATTTCAAAATCAAAAAAGGAAACAAACCATAAAAAACGGTTTGTTTCCTTTTTTTTAATCTTTTGTAGGTTTGTAATGATCTAAGAAATAAATCAATGTTTGCAATTCATTTGTTAAATCAACGTTTTGGACTCTTACATCATCCGGTACAGAAATTCTGTATGGGGTGAAATTTAAAATACCTTTTACATTTGCTTCTACTAATCGATCAGCCGTTGCTTGTGCTACAGATGATGGAATGGTAATAATAACAATTTCAATTTGTTGCACTTTAAGTTGTTCAACCATGTCGTCCATGTGATAAATAGGAACACCACTTAAAATAGTGCCAACGATTTCTTGATCGATATCAAAAGCTGCACTGATTCGCATGTTGTTGCTTTGATGGAAGTTATAATTCAATAAAGCATGTCCTAAATTCCCTACTCCAATTAAAGCTACATTTGTCAATCTATCTTGTTTAAGTGTCTTACTGAAGAAGTTCATTAGATCCTCAACATCATATCCGTATCCTCTTTTGCCTAAGGCTCCAAAATAAGAAAAGTCTCTTCGAATTGTAGCACTATCAACTTTAATAGCCTCACTCAATTCAGTTGAAGAAACACGTACTTTTCCGGAATCATGTAAGAATCGCAAATAGCGATAATAAATCGGCAATCGCCTAGCCGTTGCATTGGGTATTTTCTTTTCTACCATTCTTTTATCCTCCATCAGTCTTTAGTCTAATTTCTCCAATTTTTTTGCTAGTTCAATTCACAAGCAAATCATTATATATTTTACTTCACAATCTTTTTTTAGTGAACGTTCTTATTATATCATTTTTTTTGTATATTACTAGTATTAATTTTTGTCATTCATTCCAATCTCTATTTAACATTAGTGTCAAAATTCACAATAATGCTTGTGAAGCCACTTCTAAAAAGTTAGCTTTTTTGGGTTTGTAATTTCACTCAGCCCAAATCTATGATAAACTACTAATGAGAATGATGAAATGAGGACCAAGACTATGATTCTATTACAAGCACAACACGTTGCCCGCTATTTTGGAGCAGATGTGTTGTTTGAAAATATTTATTTAGAAGTACAAGAACATTCGCGGATTGCCTTAGTTGGAAGAAATGGTACAGGTAAATCTACTCTTTTAAAAATGATCGCGGATATTGAACAACCGGATGCTGGAAAAATCGTCAAAGGAAAGCAAGTCAGTATTGGCTACTTAGCACAAAATACCGGTCTAGCTTCTGAAAGAACGATTTGGGATGAAATGTTGACCGTTTTTGAATTGGTCATTCAACTAGAAAAAGATATGCGTTCGATCGAACAGCAACTTGGTGACCCTGATTTGTTATCTGATGAAGAACTTTATACAGCAACTTTAAATCGCTATGACCACATCCAACATCGTTTTCGTGAGGAAAATGGGTTTGGTTATCAATCTGAGATTCGTTCTGTGCTGCATGGTTTTCGTTTTTACGAAGAAGATTATACTAAACAGATCAGTCAGCTTTCTGGTGGACAAAAAACACGCTTAGCATTAGCAAAATTATTATTAGAAAAAAAAGACTTATTGATTCTTGATGAGCCTACAAACCATTTAGATATTGAAACTCTCAGCTGGCTGGAAACCTATTTGCAATCGTATACTGGTGCCTTACTGATTGTTTCTCATGACCGCTACTTTTTAGATAAAGTAGTGAATGAAGTTTATGAGATCAGTCGTCAAAAGATTACTCATTATAAAGGTAATTATTCAAAATATTTAGATTTAAAAGCCGCTCGTCTTGAACAAGAATGGAAAGAATTTGAGAAACAACAAGGCGAAATTGCTAAGTTAGAAGATTTCGTCAATCGTAATTTAGTCCGTGCGTCAACTACTAAACGTGCTCAAAGCAGGCGCAAACAATTAGAAAAAATGGACCGTATCGATAAACCTCAAGGCGATGAAAAGTCTGCTCGTTTTTCATTTAAAACTGAAAAAGAAAGTGGCAATGTTGTTTTAACTTTATCCAATGGTGCGATTGGGTACGATGGAACCATTCTATCTCGCCCTGTTGAATTAGATGTTCGAAAATACGACTCGATTGCTTTAGTCGGACCAAACGGAATCGGAAAATCAACATTGCTAAAATCACTTATCGATCAACTTCCTTTGATCCAGGGCGAAAAGCATTTGGGTACAAATGTTTCATTGGGCTACTATGATCAAGAACAATCCGACTTAAATTCAACTAAATCTGTTTTGGCAGAACTTTGGGATGAGCACCCTACAACGCCTGAAAAAGATATTCGTTCAATACTTGGCAGTTTCTTATTCTCTGGAGAAGACGTAGAGAAATCAGTATCTTCCTTGAGTGGTGGAGAAAAAGCACGTTTGGCTTTAGCTAAATTAGCTATGAACAAAAATAATTTCTTAATGTTAGATGAACCGACAAACCATTTAGACATTGACAGTAAAGAAGTTTTAGAAAATGCACTAATTGATTTTGATGGAACTCTTTTATTTGTTTCACATGACCGTTACTTTATTAACCGCATTGCAACGACGATCATTGAGCTCTCTGAAGAAGGAAGCACACTTTATTTAGGTGATTATGATTATTACCTTGAAAAGAAAGCTGAACAAGAAGAGTTGCGTTTGCTTGCTGAGACGGAATCAGCTGAAAAAACAAAAGATGAATCTGTTCCAACAGTCAAAGCATCTCGTGAAATCAATAAAGAAGAACAAAAGTTGTTGCGTCAATTAACACGTCGTATCGAGGTCATTGAAAAAGAAATGGAAGAAGTTGAAACAATCATTACTCAGTGCGAAACTCAATTGATCGACCCAGAAGTATTCGGAGATCATGTACATGTGCAAGAACTAAATGAAGAAATTACTGGTGCTCAAGAACGATTGGATAACTTAGTCAGTGAATGGGAAGAAAAAAGTTTACAGTTAGAAGAAATGCAATAAGCCAAATAAAAATAAGCTAAACGTTTAAATAAAAAATTAATTCTACCAAATTATGCGGGAGGCAGTTTAGTGTCTTATCATCCAAAGTGGAGTAAAGCTAAGAAGCATTTAATGAGTTTTGTGTGTGATTCTTTGCATAATAGAATAGATTTTCAAGTTATTAATTATCGAAAAGCACATGACCAGTTAGGCAGAGCTGTCCTAACTGTTGATAAAGTAGAAATGTTAACTATGTGCACCTTAACTGCTGAAAGAGAAGCCTATTATAAAGAAATGGCTATTCGCACTCAATTGAATGATTTTAATGTTGTTGATGTTTTTAAGAACCAAACCTACCAGACAGACGCATACGAACAACAAAAAAAGGAAGGCATCTATGCACAATTTGATTTCTTTTCTGTTCTAGAAGATTATTTCAATTCGCCAATTGAACGTTCTCTAAAGTCGAAGGATATATTAACAAAAATATTATGTATGTTAGATCGCAGAGTAGGTAAAAGAACTTTACGCAACATGCAAGAATCTATTTTAGAAGAACATCCATTGGTTTACGATTTTTATAAACTACGTTGTGCTGCAGAACATATAACGATACACAATGCAGATCAATAGACATAAATTTTCCCAAGTACTAGGACCTCATTTTTTGCATACTGTCACCATTGTTTTTTACAGAATCTAAAAAACTCATTCTCCGAAAAAATTGAGAATGAGTTTTTTTCTATGCAGTTTTGTATGGTCTAATTATTTCTTTTAATTGAATGTCAATCCTGGTTTAGCATTTAATGCGTAATCCGTGAACTGATCTTGTTGATAGTGGACATATGCTGCCGCTCCGATCATAGCTGCATTATCCCCACACAATGATAGCGGTGGAATAGCTAATTCTACATTTGGCAATTCTTCAGCCATCGACTTAGTAAGAGCATCACGTAAGCCTTTATTCGCAGCTACTCCTCCTGCTAAAAGCAATTGTTTTACATCGTATTCCTTAGCAGCTCTAAGTGTTTTTGAAACCAAAACTTCAATCACGCTTGCTTGAAAACTAGCTGCTAAGTTAATGTTGTTTAGTGGTTCGCCTTTTTGGTTCGCATTATGAACTGTATTGATAAAAGAGCTTTTTAAGCCGCTAAAACTAAAATCATAGTTATCTTCTTTTAACATAGCTCTTGGAAAATGATACGTGTCTTCTCCCAAATGTGCCATTTCATCAATTTTCTTTCCGCCGGGATAAGGCAGTCCCAGTACTCGACCAATTTTATCGTAGGCTTCTCCTGCTGCATCGTCTCTGGTTTCACCAATAATCGTGTAGTCTCCATCTTCTTTCATATAAACCAACTCAGTGTGTCCTCCACTAACTACAAGAGCTAAAAGTGGGAAAATAAGTGGTTTTATTAAGCGATTTGCATAGATGTGTCCTGCCATATGATTTACTGCAATCAATGGCAAATGATGCGCATAGGCAACAGCTTTAGCTGCGTTTACTCCGATTAAGAGAGCTCCTACTAAACCAGGTCCTTGCGTAACAGCAACTGCTGAAAGGTCTTCATAACCCACCACTGCTTCTGTTAAAGCTTCTTCGATACATTGTGTGATTTGTTCTACGTGATGACGACTAGCAATTTCAGGCACGACTCCGCCAAAACGCATATGGCTTTTTATTTGTGAAGCAACAATATTGGAATGAACGATTGTCCCGTCTTCAACCACTGCTACACTTGTTTCATCACAACTTGATTCAATCGCTAAAATTAAATTTCTTTCTATAGACATACTTTCACTCTTTCTTTAATAGACTCTTTAACAAGACAATTTTTAACTATTTTATACTTAGTTGCATGATTAAGGCATTTTCTATCGGATCATGGTAATAATTTTTACGTGTAGCAATCGTTTCAAAACCGATTTTTTTGTATACAACAATTGCAGACTTATTCTGCTCTCGAACTTCTAAAAACACTGTCTTGATTTCGTTTTCTTTCAAGTAATCAATAAAAGATCGTAAAAATAGTTGACCAATTCCTTGGTTTTTATAGGCGGATATGATACCGAATGTTGTTATTTCTGCTTCATCAAAAAGCATAGTGTATCCAATAAAACCAACCTTTTCTCCCTCATACAAGGCTATTGCGTATTCATTATGAGTTCCAGTTAATTCCTGTTTATACATTTCAATTGACCATGGACTTCCGTTTACATAGCTGTCTTCAGCTAATTGAAACAATTCATTTTCAGTTACTATTGCACTTTGTTTAAATAAAAAAACAATTTTTGGGTTTTCCATTGTTTCATTCCTTATAAAAACTTACTCATTTCCAGGGCATCTTCTCGATCACCACTGTAGTAGTTCTCTTTTATTTTCCCATTTTCAAATCCCAGCGTACGGTATAAGCTTTGAGCTTTTTTATTTGAAACACGTACTTCTAAACTTACTTTCTGTATGCCTTCTTGCAGGGCTATTTTTTGTAACTCGGTAATCATAAAAGTCGCAATTCCTTGTTTTTGATAATTTGGAATAACAGCAACATTTGTAATGTGTGCTTCCTCTTCTACTAGCCATGCTCCAATGAAACCAACAGGCTTAGTTGATTGCCGGACAATTAGATAAATAGCCCTATTGTTATTTTTGATTTCATGCTGTAAAGCATATTCGTTCCAAGGTATTTTGCCATTATAACAAAGCGACTCAATTTTTAAAATACCTGAAATATCTGATTCTGATCCAATAGACACGGTTAAAAAGGAGCCATCACTCAACTGAACGAAGTCTTTTTCTAATCGTGCACGCTTAGCCAGCTTCTTATTAAGAGGTATTTGGCTAAACGAGGTAGTTTCGCTAAACCATTGCTTAAATTTTTTCAACATAAGCTTCCTCCAGTTGATCTGGATGCTCCTTACGCCAATTTTCCTCCGCTTCTGCCAATTTCAAGTAATCAGGCGTAAATGTATGTGCATCTACAGGTTCTTCATGTAAGCCCAACAGACCTAAAACGCCAGCTTTTGGAAGATGATCTTTTAAAGGCGCTTCGTACACCCGATTCGTTAAATAGTGTTCAAATGTGTCTTTATATAAGAAACGGTCTTCTCCAATCAATTCAAAAGTGCCTTCTTTTTTACTTAAGTATTCAGCCCACTTTTCTGCTGAAATATGGGTATCTGCTTCTACTTGGATTAATTCCCCATTTTGCCATTGATACAAACCGGTATAAATATTTTTACGTCGAGCATCGAATAAAGGCACAAGATAGTGTGGAGACATTTCACAGTTTCCAGCCAACATCTTCAGACTAGAGATCCCTACCAACTCAATTTTTAGCGTCCATGCTAATGTTTTGGCAATCGTTACACCAATACGTAAACCAGTATAAGAACCAGGTCCTTTAGCCACTACGATTCTATCTAACTCACTAGGGTTCCAGTGTACATCATTCATTAGCTCATCAATAGCCGGCATTAATCGTTCGCTATGGTTTCGTTTAATATTTGTAGTCAATTCTCCTATAATTTTACTATCTTCTATTACTGCAATACTCATTGCTTGATTAGAAGTATCTATTGCCAATACTTTCATGAAACGGCTCCTTTTTGTCCAACTTAATTCTAGCTTTATTTTAGCACATATCTCTTAAAAACTTAAATTCCTTCTTTAAGAAAGCGTATTAGTTGATTTTTATTTTTCTAAAAGTTATGCTTCATTTGTAAGATAATTCTTATCTCCAACTGTTGTTGCTGAACGGCAACACATTTGCTGGATAAAAATTATCGCCGTAAAAAAATCTAGTTTCATAGGAGGAATTGAACATGGAAAAAGATAACGGAATGAAAGATAAAGCTAAAGGTATTAAAGACAAGGTTGTTGGTGAAGCTAAAGATTCATATGGTGATGCAACAAACGACCGCAGCAAACAAGCTGAAGGTAAAGCTCAAAAAGCCAAAGGCGAAGTTCAAAAAAAAGTCGGTAAAGTAAAAGACGACTTAAATGATAAGAACGATAAGTAAGAATTAACTTTGTTTCCCCCTAAAGAGTACTGCTAACGTGGTACTCTTTTTAACTTAACTTAAATTAATCAGGAGGATGGGCAATGGCTAAAATCTTAATTACCGGTGCAACAGGAACGATTGGTGAAGTACTAACCACTCATTTGAAAAAAAACCATGAATTAACCTTAGTAGATATTGATTTTTCTAAATCTGATAAAGAACTTGTTAAAGGAACCACTACAAAAGAATTAGATTTATCTGTTTTAGATAACTGGAAAGGACTGCTAGAGGGTATTGAATATGTTATTCAACTAGCGGGGGATCCAAGTCCTGATGCGGAGTTTTATGATAGTCTTTTAGATTTGAATTACAAGCTTCCACATAATCTCTATATTGAAGCTGCAAAAAGTGATTCGATCAAACGTATTATTTTTGCTAGCTCCATTCATGCTGTCGATGCTTACCCGCAAAATATCCAAGTCGCAACAAATGACCCCGTTCGTCCAGCTGATTTATATGGAGTGTCAAAAGTCTATTTGGAAGGTCTAGCGAGTCATTATGCTTTTACAACCGGGCTAGAGTCGATAGGAATTCGAATTGGCGATTTTAAAGGAGACGAACTTCCAGCATTAGATGCTCCTGAAGCTATGTCTAATTACTTATCAGGCAAGGATATGTGCCACCTTGTAGATTGTTGTTTAACAGCTACATTAAACGAACCATTCATACTCGTTAATGGTATTTCAAATAACACTTTCCCACGTTTAGATATTGATCAGGCTAGAGTAGATATTGGCTATAAACCAAAAGATAACGGCTTTAACCTTCTTGGTTATTTTAACCAAAACTAATTTTCATAAAGAAAAAACGGAGTTGGGATGACCCCAGCTCCGTTTCCTATTCGCTTTTATTCCCATTCACTTGGATCACTATTACGAACCATTTTCACGTCATAAACAGCTTTTATAACGATTGCTACACCTGCTCCTATCAGTGCTCCCAAAGGCCCAAAAATAAGCATACAAACAATTGTCGAGATAAATGTATAAAGCGGTCTTACACCAATTTCTCTACCTGTAACAAACGGTTCAGCAATTTGTCGAACCACATTAATAACGATATATACTAGTCCTAATTGCCAAGCAATCGTTGTATTTCCCATAAAGAAATGGATAAGTGCCCATGGAATCATGATAATCCCGCTTCCTAAAACAGGAATAATATCTATAATAGCAATTCCTAAAGCCTTTATTCCCCAGAAATCAATTCCTATAATATAAAAACCAATACATAAAAGAACAAACGTTAGAGCAGCTAATTTTAGTTCTGCTTTAAAGTAACCTTTGATTCCTTTTAACGATCGATAAAATATGTCTTTTAAATCACTCATTCTTTTATCCAGCTCCGTTTCTCTTAAGTCATTTATTTCTTTTATTATATAAGAATTCAACACTTGTGTGATCCAACTTGAGTAGTATCTTTTAATGATACAAAAAAACCATCTTAAACGCCAACAGTATGCTGCTGTCTAGGTTTAAGATGGTTTACTTAAAGTTGCTATTTTCTTTTTAGATAAACGCCATAATCAAGAAGTTCAATACAAACAATAATGTTGAGATCCATAATACTGGATGAATTTCTTTTGTTTTTCCTTTGACCACTTTAACAATGACATAGAAAATGAATCCAGCAGCGATCCCATATGAAATACTATAAGATAAAGCCATAAAAATAGAAGCAAAGAATGCTGGAATAGCTTCTTCTAAATTATCCCATTTAATTTCTAAGAATGAAGACATCATCATAACTCCTACTAAGATTAAAGATGCAGATGTTGCTTGAGTCGGCACAAGTGCGACTAGGGGTGAGAATAAGCTTGTTAAAAGGAATAATACAGCTACAACAACACTTGTTAAACCTGTTCTTCCGCCGGCACCAATACCAGCTGAACTTTCAACAAAAGTCGTTGTATTAGATGTTCCAAAAATAGCACCTACAGAAGTTGCGATAGCATCTGCGAATAAGGCTTTATCCATTTTTGTTTTAAAACCAGTACTATTGTCTAATGCTACTTCATCTTCAGCACTAAAGATTCCAGTTTTACGACCCGTTCCAATAAATGTTCCAATTGTATCAAATACATCTGATAAACTAAAAGCAAAAATGGTCATAATAACTAATGGCAAACGTGACGCACTGCTGAATAGAGAAATCATCCCTTCACTACCAAACGCAGCACCAAAAGTCGTTCCTAGCTCTGAAAAAGCATTGCCTAATGAATTAGCTGGGTTAGATATCACTGATACGTCTACCACGCCCATCGGAATTCCGATAATCGTTGTAACAATGATCCCAATCAGAATAGCTCCTTTTACATTTTTCACTAATAAAATAACGGTAATAATCAAACCAATCAAAGCTAATAAAGATCCAGGACTTGTAAAGTTAACTAACGCAGGTACAATCCCACCACCAGTTACGACACTCGAAATACCGTCTGAGTAAGAGGCTGTTGCATCAAAAGGAGCATTGTTGATTGTTTCGATATTGCCAGGTTCTGAAGTAAATTGAAGAAAACCTGAATTTTTGATCCCTATATAAGCAACAAATACACCGATTCCAGCACTAATAGCGTGTTGCAGACTTTCTGGAATAGAACGAATAATCATTTTACGTATTTTTGTTACGGTGATCAATATATTAAATATTCCACAAAGAAAGACCATTGCTAAAGCTTCTTGCCAAGAAAATCCTAAAGCAAATACGACTGTATACGTAAAGAATGCATTTAATCCCATACCAGGAGCTTGTGCATAAGGAACGTTAGCGAACAGCCCCATTACTAATGTTCCAATAGCAGCAGCTATTAAAGTCGATAAGAAAACTGCTTGTGTAGGCATACCTGTTAAAGAAAGAATTGCCGGGTTGACAAAAATAATATAAGACATTGCGAAGAAAGTCGTTAGCCCTGCTGTAACTTCAGTACCTACCGTCGTTCCATTTTCTTTTAATTTAAAAAACTTTTCCATTTTACTATTTCCCCACTTTTTTTGGATTACAAAGTGAACCTTGATAGTTAAATCTACTGAGTTTCAGTTTTTCTACCTAACTGCTTTATTGAAGATATAATGACAAAAAAATTAATTAATCACAGTTACTCCAATGCATCTAATGTATCTCTAAATAAACCAACTGAGTTTATCTAGAACCAATAGTCTGAACATTTACGGTGTCCGGTAGAAACTTAAAGCCCATATCGCTTAATTATATTCGGTTCTAAACATTGCAAGTTAATTATAGAAGATAAATTTTTATAAAACAACACCAAAGTGGATATTACGTCAAATAAAACATTTCATTGTTCGTGTTTAACATTAATAAAACTGTTATATAAAGGATTATTAACTATTTAATGGGTATTTTCTCTTATTTGTTTTTAATTCTTAACCGCTTTCTCTTTCAGTCTGTATATTCATAATAATTTTGAAAGAGTCTATTTTCTTTTACTAAAGGGTTTTCTTTTTTTATTTTTCTTTAGATACGTTACAATAGATTCAAAAGATACAGGAGGGATTTATTATGGATTTCACACAAGTAAAAGGATACAGTGAATTAGATTCAAATCAAATCAGCTGGTTGACCAACGTTTATGCGCAACACATGGATACATTGGACGATCCTCCTAAATACACTAAAGAAAATATTAAAGAAGTTTTATGGAACAATGATCTTCAAACAATGGATGTTCACTTTGATAATGGTGAGGTCGTTCATTACAGTAGTAACGGTGAGTGGAATTACGAATAGTTTTTAGAACTTCATTCGATTAAGTCTGATAAATAAACAAAGAACAGTGCAGAAATAACTTTTCTGCACTGTTCTTTGTTTATTTTTAATTTTAGTTCCTAGTTTAATAAGTAATAAAGAACAAATTTTTTTGATTTACCTATTTTCTTTTAAGCATCTTCCTTTTTCGATTGTTAAGAACGTCCACTCTTCTATGAAATGGCCTTCAACGAATAAGTGGAGCAGAAAATTAATGTCACTTTTTCATGAAACGGCTCTTCACGTATCAGTGAGTAAAAAATAACCTCCACTTTTCCGTCAAGACGGGGTTCACGTAAAAGTGATACAAAAAAAGTCTCACTCTCACTAGGAAGAGCAAAACTTTTTTTGTAGCTACTTTTTATTCCGTAACCCAACTTTACTTTCAATACTATTAGTTCTTAACTAAGTCATTGTAACGAATTCTTCGGATCCAGTAGGATGAATCGCTACTGTATTGTCAAAATCAGCTTTTGTTGCGCCCATCTTAATCGCTACTGCGAATCCTTGGACCATTTCGTCCAAACCTTTTCCAAGTCCATGCAAACCAACAATCTTTTCATTTTCACCTTGGCAAACCAATTTCATATATGTTTTTTGTCGATTAGCCGTTATAGAACTATGCATAGAAGTAAAAATAGACGTATACACTTTGATGTCTTCTTCTCCATACGTTTCTTTTGCTTCTTCTTCCGACATTCCAATCGTTCCAATCGGCGGATGGCTAAAGATAACTGTTGGAATGTTAGTGTAATCCAAAAATGCATTTGGTTTATTATTGAATAAGCGTTCAGAAAGTCGACGTCCAGCAGCTATAGCTACCGGCGTTAATTCAATATGGCCTGTCACATCTCCAATAGCGTAAATATTTTTAGCAGTTGTATTTTGATATTTATCAACCTTAATGTATCCACCAGCATTTAATTCTACATCCGTTACTTCAAGGTTTAAGTCTTTTGTATTTGGTTGACGACCAATTGCCCATATAAGTGTATCTGTTGTATGAGTAGAACCATCTTCAAAATGGATCGTTAGGGTGCCATCTTCATTCTTTATTACTTCTTTAGGAACAGAATGGATGTGCAAAGTTGCTCCTTCTCTAGCCATTGTTTCAACCAGTCCTTCAACAATGATTGAATCGAAGTTCCGTAATGGAGCATGCTTTCTAACAAATAAATGTGTATCTGAACCCAATCCATGCAATACACCTGCTAATTCAACAGCAATATAACCTGCACCAATAATCGCTACCCGTTCAGGTAATTCCGTTAATTCAAAGAATCCATCTGAATCAATTCCATATTCTGCACCTGGAATTTTTGGCCACTCAGGACGTCCACCTGTTGCAATCAAAAAGTGATCAGCTGTTAATTGTTCACCATTTACTTTGATCGTATGTGCATCAACAAACTTCGCATACCCATTTATCAATTCAACTTTATTGTTGTTTAAGTTTTTTTGATAGATCGTGTGTAGACGTGAGATGTAGCCTTCTCTATTTTTTACTAATTTTTCAAAATTTAATTGGCGATCTTTAATTGAAATGCCGTAATCTTCTGCATACAATTTCATATCATCCATTATTTGAGCGCCATGCCACATAACCTTTTTAGGTACACATCCTACATTGACACACGTTCCGCCAATAGCATTTCCTTCGATCAAAGCAACTTTTGCCCCATGCATTCCCGCACGGTTAGCAGAAGCAATCCCACCGCTTCCTCCGCCAATTGCAATATAATCATAATGTTTACTCATTTTCTAAATCCCTGCTTTCTTTGTAATTTTCTATCTTCACTTCAGTTAATGAAGTGTTTTACTCTTTATTTTCATTTAATCCATCTAAGTTCCCCACTTGTCTTGAGGGCTCTTCAAAGTAAAGATAGTACCCGCCTAATTTATGACGGTATGATTCTCTTTCTATCCATGGTTTATGCTTGCCACAATAATGGATAAATACCACTTTTTGTTCTACCCACTCCAGAGAAAACTTTCGAGGAAAAACACGATTCAATTGAGAATAAAAACGCGCGTCAAGATTATAGATCTGCCAATCTGCTTCTTTGATTTCGTTCCAGTACAAATGATTGAAAATATCCTGATCTGGCAGTACTAACCGATTCTTATTCACTTTTATGGCAGTAAATATCTCCTCTTGATTTCTTGTTTTTCGGATCAAAGTAAGATTCATTAGAATGACACCCGTATTAAAGTAATCTTCTGATGCTAATGTACCTAAACGTATATTATTAATAGGTTGGATCCATTTGGTTGCATAATCATGAGTCGTCGCTACAAATAACTTGCCTTCAAAATCTTGTTCATAAAATGATGAAAATGAACGTAAATTAATGATATCAGGGTCAAGATACAAAACCCGATCCAATTCTGCTGGCAACACGAATGGAGCTAGTAAGCGATAATACATTTCTATAGAGTAATACCGATTCACAAAAATTTCTTCTGTAAATAGATTCTTACAATCAATCGGGCAAAATGTATGTCCATTTTTAGTGATAAATTGTTGCAAATCTTCCAGTTTTTGTTCCGATATGCTTTGGTGCATAATATATACCGTAAACTTTTCTTTACTATTCGAATAAAAAATCGAACGAAGAACCGTGTACAGAGGAGGCAAATAATTTTCATTAAGTGTAAATAATAGATTCATAACATTTCTCCTACATTCTGCTTCTCTTTTATAGTGTAACTTTTTTTATCACTTTTCTCTACCTTATATTGGTTAGAATCGTTTTTTTCTTACTAAAAAAAAGTAATTAACTTATTAAAGTATGAATGAAACGTCAAAATATTTCAATTAAAGCAGAGCATTCAGCCAAAAATGATTTATAAAATGGAGTTAAACCTGCCTACTATTTCTTTTTCTCTCCTCATTTATTGTATACTTATGATAGATTAGTAAAATTTATAAATAAAGGAGTTTCTTATGAAAAAAGATACATCATTTTATTGGACATTATTTATGTCTACTTTTACTTTGAGTGCTTTTACTTTTGGCGGAGGATATGTCATTGTCCCTCTTATGCAAAAGCGCTTTGTACATGAGTTAAAGTGGATCAATGAAGAAGAGATGTTAGACTTAGTAGCTATTGCTCAATCATCACCGGGACCAATCGCTGTTAATGCCTCTATTATAATCGGTTACCGTATGGCTGGTATTCCAGGTGCTATTATTAGTGTAATAGGAACTTCTTTACCTCCACTGATAATTATTACGATTATTTCCTATTTTTACTTGGCTTTTCGTGATAATTCTATTGTAAATGCTGTTCTACTTGGTATGCAAGCTGGGGTGGCTGCCGTTATTGTAAATGTCGTGATCGGTATGGCAAAAGGAATCACTAAAACCAAAAAAAACCTGCCTATTATTGTTATGATCCTTGCTTTTCTTGTAGCTTCTTTTACTTCTATCAATATCGTCATCATTTTAGTTATTTGTGGTGCGATTGGGGCGTACACGACTTATAAAGAAACGCATCTGACAAAAGGAGGCTTAAAGAAATGATTTACTTGCAATTATTTTGGAGTTTCTTCCAAGTTGGTGCTTTAAGTTTTGGTGGCGGATATGCTGCTTTACCCTTGATACAAGAACAAGTGATTGAAAAAAATCAGTGGCTAACGAGTACAGAATATATTGATATTTTAACCATTTCACAAATGACTCCTGGTCCAATAGCATTAAATGCTTCTACCTTTGTTGGAACTAAAGTAGCTGGAATTCCAGGTTCCCTTATTGCTACTTTAGGGTGTATCACACCATCCGTTATCATTGTATTATCATTGGCAGTCCTATATTATAAATACAAAGGATTGTCGTTGGTTCAAGGAGTGATAAAAGGATTACGCCCAGCAGTTGTTGCTTTGATTGCTTCTGCCGGTTTATCTATCTTACTGACAGCTTTATTTAATAGCGATTCTTTTCCAATTGCATGGGCTGAGATTGATTGGATTTCCTTGATTCTATTTGGTATCGGTTTAGTTTTGTTACAAAAAACAAAAATTGGTCCCATCTATATTATGCTTTTAGCAGGAGTTGCCAGATTGATTATTTCTAGTATCGTGCTTTAAAATGAGATTTTTGTCTTTGATACTTCATAATGACCCTTTTTATTTTACATTTATTTGTCTAGAAAGAAGGTGGTTAAATGTTTGAATTAGATAACGGTGAAATCTTTTTACGCTTAATTTTAGCGGTTTTATTTGGCAGTGCCATTGGTTATGAACGTGAGATCAAAGGACATGATGCTGGTCTCAGAACTCATATATTAGTTTGTCTTGGAGCCTGTATCGTGACACTAGTTCAATTAGAAGTTACTTATAATACCGTTGAGATGGGCTTAAATAATCCAGATTTGACACAACTATTAAATACGGATATGACTCGGATGCCTGCGCAAATTATAAGCGGTATTGGTTTTCTAGGTGCCGGTACGATTATTGTGACGAAAAAAAGTGTTACCGGACTAACTACAGCTGCTTCAATTTGGACAATTGCTGGCTTAGGTATAGCCATTGGAATGGGCAGCTACTTTTTAGCTTTACTCAGCTGTCTCATTATATTACTTGTTTTACTTGTCATTAGACGTATCTTTCGCGTTCAAAGTTCAAAACGAATTGAAATCTATTATGTCAATCGAAAAGAAACGAAGCAATTTTTAAATACTTATTTTGAAAGTATGAGAATCAATGTTCTTGGTTTAGACTATAGTGTGGATACAAATAATAAAGAAAATAACAGTTATGTCAACCTCTACACACTTAGTTTACCAGATACTAAACCAATCGCTTCTGTTGTTGAAGATCTTTCAGAATACGAACACATTCTTCGTGTCCATACGTTAAGAGAAAACTAAAAAGCCTTGGAAGAGAGAACATCCTCTCTTCCAAGGCTTTTTTAAGTTGTTTTTTTACCTGGCTTGTTCCAAAATAATGTATTGAAGATCACCAATACAAGTCCTAGCAAAGAAGCTCCAATTCCTAAACATAAAAAGGGTGTTTGATACGTAAAGGTCACATTTGACGGGCCAGCCTGTAATGGAATCCCAATAAAACCTTCATTTACTTGGATCGTCTCAACTTTTTCGCCGTTCACTTCTGCTTTCCACCCTTTTGTATAAGGAATAGTGGTTGTTAAAATTGAAGGCTCTGATAGGTCTATCGACCCACTTACAGTCTGATTATCAAACGTTTCAATCATCAACTGTTGGTCTCTTTTTTCAGCTACTCTGTCAGAATAAGTGGAATCTAGAGGAACAGAAAACACGGTGATATCCTCAATCTTATATTCACCTGCTTTAGAAAATTGGATGGAAATAGTATCCTCTTGAGCACTTCCTTCTTGATATCCTATATTAAACAACATTTTCGTGCGTTTAAAGTAAGAACTAAAACTTAAAAGATTCGATTGATAAATCGTCTTCTTTTGTTCTCCAAATGCTACTTTAGCAGAATAACTCGTTGGTGTACCTGTCAATGGGTCACTGACTTTAGGCGTAAAATCTAATCCTTCAAAATACACGTATACTTCAGCATTTTGTACTGCACTTGGATCATCAAGAACCAATTCGATGGTCCCATTATTTTCTATTACATTGATTTCATTTTGCTCAACCGTTGCTTTTGTTGAGTCTGCAGAAATAATTTGATGTTCCACTTCATCAACAGACAACTCTTGATTAAAGACATCTAACTCTTTTATTTTATCGCTTTCTGAATCCAGTATGACACCATAAGATAGAAAAAGTTCTCTCTCAATCGGATTCAGTTTTTTTATTGACTCTTTTGTTAGATAAGTTGTATTCGCATAAGCAAATGGGAAATAATCTTGCGTCTCTGCAACAATATAATTTGAATCAGTTTCTTTGACCACATCATAACCATACGGCAGGTACTTCTCATTAGTAGCTTTAGTAATGATGTAACGAACGCCTAAAACGTTATTCGCTACCCTGCGATCATCAAAGCCATTTCGTAACGGTTGGATCAATTGAAATTGTCCTGTTTCCATTAATCGAGCAAAGTCTGAAATCGCTCCATTTGTTACTGACAAGTACGAATTCAATCCCATTTGGTTTAATCCTACCATCTGATTTTTCACATGATTGTCTTTGCTTGTTACACCAATACGCGAAATATCCTTACTTTCAGGAAGTTCCTGCTCAAGTTGATCAAAAGTCATTAAATAATCTTCATCAACGGTTCCATAATCCAATGACAAATTTAGTGTATCTTGCCCCCATGGATAGTAATAATCCATAGCGTTGTATGCTAAGTTCCCCATGATCAAGACTAATAAAGCTGCTGAATAAAGCTTCTTGCCTTTTATTGTCAACGATTGTGCGGCGCGTTGTTTATTTGCTACTATTAAAAGAACGAAGAGTACTAGAGCAAAAAAGATTGGCATGGCGTATGTTAATCTGAACCCAATGACACTGCCAATCAGAATCATAACTAAACTATACAAAGTAAGCATGTAACCCATTGCTTTCAACTCTTTTTTTTCCAAATGGAATCGTTGATTGTATAACATAGCTGCACCTAACGAAAAGAACATTGGCAATACGAAGGTCCAACGATTATAGGGTCCTGCAAAGCCGTTCATAATGGATCCAAACGCTGGCAATAATAGCATGATGCTAAATAATGCTAAACTAGATGAAATAAATCCAAATGTTTTTCGTCTTAACCATAATATAGGTATCAACAATAGTACGAAGGCCGAAAACCCAAATACCGTCCATAAGTACCGTTCCGATACAAATAAATTTGCGAATAAAGAAAAATAGTATTTAACTGGATATAGGGTCAATCCACTGGCAAACTTTCCTGGCTCTCTAGAAGACTGTAAAAAACCCCAAACGATTGGTATAAACAAAAAGCCTGATAATAATAATCCAATCAAATAAGAGTAAACAGATTTCCAGATATAGTGGAAAAGTAGTTTCATTTTTTTCATTCCATAAAGATGGAAATAACGAATGACGGCATAGATAAAAATCAATACACTCAACATGTAGAAAAAATAAAAATTGCTGCACGCACTAATAAAAATCATAAAAATAAATAACAAGTTTGATTCATTGTGCAAGATTTTTTCTATTCCTAGACACAATAACGGGAAAAAGATCATCGGCATCAGGAAAAAGGGATGCCTTGTTACATTTAGTATGACATAGAACGTAAAAGTGTACATGATTGTGCCCACCAAAGCCCCTGAGCTGGAAACATTCATACGGCGGCAATAGGTTAAAAAGGCTGCGCCAATACAATAGACGCGCAATAAAACCAGTACATGGAATGCCAATTCAGTCATGCTTGCTGGAAACAACAATCCTAAATACACAAAGGGATCACCTAAGACATAATAACCATAAGCCGCAAATAAATCTGAGCCCATTCCAATAGACCAATCCCAAAATTGAAATCCTTCTGAAGGTTGAGCTAAAAAGCCTCTTATCGAACTTAAATAATCTTTAAAAATCAAATAGTGCTGAGAATAGCCATCCCCTTCCCAGATAAACGATTTTTGTAACACAATAAAATAACTATAAATTCCAATAATCATTACTAAAAATAAACCTGTATAGAGAGCAAAAGTTCGTTTTGTGATTTTTCTTTCTTCAAATAAATTATCGCTGAAGGCATTTAACAACTTGATCACTCTCCTTGCTTAAAGATGAAAAATTTGCTAAAGGCATAATTCAGCACCACCACGATAAATTGTGTAATGATTTTTGCGATATTGGTGTTTAGTTCTAATCCATCAACCAATAACCACATGCTCCCCATATCGAAGACGGCTGATAATAAGCGAAAAGAAACAAACAAACTAAATTCTTTTAGCCACAATTTAACTGTTGGTGTAGAGGATTTAAACACATACTTTTTATTTGTAAAAAAGGCAAATAAAATTGAAGCAATAATGGCAATAGCATTTGCGAATAAATAATGCACATCCAATATAGAATCAAATAAGTAAAAAACAATAATGTTGACGACAGTCGTCAACCCTCCGAAAATCAAATAACTAATCACTTCTGCATACTTATTAACTAATTCTTTAATTTTCATCATGCTTTAAGTCCATCTCTTTCTTCCATTCATCTTGAATTTGATTTTTTTGCTCATTTTCTTTTTCAGAATATTCCTGAATAAAATATACCGGTCTTTCCTTGGTTTCTACAAACACACGTCCAAGATATTCTCCGATGATTCCAAGTGAAATAAGTTGAATTCCACCTAAAAATAAAATACCTGCAATCAGCGAAGGATACCCAGCAACCTCTGCACCAAATAAAGCTGTTCGAATAATTTCAATAGCCATATAAATAAAGGCAAACATTGAAATAATGAATCCAATAATAGACCAGATTCTTAATGGCATCGTACTATAAGAAGTAATTCCGTTTAGTGCTAGATTCAACAATGCAGATAGTTTCCATTTTGTTTCACCAGCTGCTCTAGGTTCTGCTATATAAGAGATTTCTTTCTTTTTGAACCCTATCCACCCGTACATTCCTTTGGTATAGCGCTCATGCTCTCTCAGTTGTCTTAGTGCCACAATGCATTTTTTATCGAGCAATCTAAAATCTCCAGCTTGTGGATAAACTTTCACCTTAGCTACCTTTTGCAAAAGAGTGTAATAGGTATTAGAAGTCCATTTCTTAAACCATGTTTCTCCTTCGCGTTCTATTCGAACAGCATAGACATCATCATAGCCTTCTTCCCACCAATGAATCATCTCAGCAAACGTTTCTGGCGGCTGCTGCAAGTCGGCATCAATAATAATGACCGCATCTCCCTTAGCATAATCAAACCCTGCTAACATGGCTGTTTCCTTTCCAAAGTTACGTGATAAATCTACGTATTGAACACGAGAATCTCTTCTCTTAAACTCTTTGATATAGTCCATCGTGCGGTCTTTGCTTCCATCATTCACAAATAAAAATTCAAATGAGTATTGAGATAATTCTCCACAAACGGCATCTAATTTTTTATACATCTTGTCAATTACTGCCTCTTCATTATAAGCAGGAATCAATATAGTAATTGTCTTCATTTTTATCGAACCTTTCATTTTCGTACATCGAACCTTACATTACATCCGTTCGTCTCTTACCTAGTATATCTTACAGCAAAATAGACGTCTAATTTGTCGCATTTAAAATGAGAAATTTCTCTTAATGTTCTTCATAATGAACGTAAAAAGACTTAGAATGAGCTACTCTAAGTCTTTTTATAATCACTTGCGTTTTATTTAATGATGTAAACAGATTATAAGCATTATTTTTTTTCATCTACATAATGGTTAAAAAAACAACGAATCGAAATAGCTAATAGTATGAAGGGGAAAATATACCAAGATGCATGATAGGTTGAATAATCACCTAAACGCAACGTGTAAAGCAGTATAAACATAAAAAATGAACTAGTTAATGAAATAATACCATTCAGAATTCTCATATATGCACCTTTTTAATCCTATTTTTAGTAAAATGAAAAATAACTTTTTCCATATTTTGTAAAGGTATTCATTTTATATAATACTAGAAATAATAAAAAAGAATATACAAAAAAAACCTTGAACAGTTGCTGTTCCTAAACCACTAAACTCCCATTTATTGGCTTAAAAACAACATTATTCAAGGTTCTCTACTAAATTTTAATGAGACAACAAACTATTTTTTAACCTTCCCCTTTTTCAAAAGAAGGATATAAGGTCATCCCACCGTCAACGAAAAGTGTTGTTCCAGTTACATAACTTGATTCATCAGAAGCCAGCCAAGCCGCAGCTGCGGCAACTTCTTCCGGTTTTCCGATATAGTTCATCGGAATCATATTCAAGGTCTTTTCTTTTTCTTCTTCATTTTCAAATTTTTCTGCATTGATCGGTGTGTTGATTGCTCCAGGAGCAATACTATTCACTCGAATACCTTTATGCGCGTATTCTAATGCAATTGTTTCATTGAACAATTTTACTCCACCTTTGCTAGCTGAGTAATGTGCAAATGTTGGCCAAGGAATCCGTTCATGAACGGAAGATAAATTGATGATAGTTCCTTTTTTATTCTTTTCTAAGAAATGATTTAAAGCTGCTTTAGAGCCAAGAAAGACCCCAGTCAAGTTCACATTAATCACTTTATCCCAGTCTTCTAACGTTAACTCATGAGTAGATACTTTATTCTCCATTCCAGCATTGTTGATCCACACATCTAAATCGCCAAAATTAGAAATAGCTGCATCTAGTAAGGCTTTCACTCCATCTTCACTACTGACATCAGCCTCGACTGCCACAGCTTCTCCGCCAGCTTTTTTTAGTTCTTCTACCGTTTCTTCAGCGCCTTCTTTATCACTATGGTAGTTAATGACAACTTTCATTTTTTCTTCAGATAACCGTCTGGCAATGGCATTTCCGATTCCTTTAGAACCACCTGTAACCACCGCAACTTTACCTTTTAACCCGTTATACATCTAACCCCTCCTATAGTTTTCATGACTGAATGAATGTCTTATAGTTAGTATAGCTCAATAAAAAACCAGCGTCTATTTTCGGCCCTCGGCGTCAAAAATCTTTATTCCAAAAAAAATACCTTCAATGTTAAACAAAAAGAGTTGCCAACCATATGAATAGCTTTTATAAAAAACAAGAGTAAAATAAAAGTGAGACTTGTGTTCTATTACAAAAAGGTGGTGTTTAAATTGAAATTAATTTTTGTGCGACATGGATTAAGCGAATGGAATAAATTAAATCAATTTACTGGGTGGATGGATGCTGATTTAAGCGAACAAGGGTATGAAGAAGCACGTAAAGCAGGACAAAAAATCAAAGATGCCGGCATCAATTTTGATTTTGCTTTTACTTCTGTTTTGAAAAGAGCCATCAAAACGTGCCATATCGTCTTAGAAGAATCTGATCAATTATGGGTACCAGAAGTAAAATCATGGCGCTTAAATGAACGTCATTACGGATCTTTACAAGGTTTGAATAAACAAGCGACTATCGAAGAATTTGGTCCGGAACAAGTTCAAATTTGGCGTCGTTCGTATGATACACTGCCTCCTCTATTAAAACCTGATGATCCAAACTCTGCATTAAACGATCGTCGTTATGCTAATCTTCAAAAAAGAACCATTCCAATGGGAGAAAGTCTAAAGGTTACCTTAGAACGTGTGATACCTTTTTGGGAAGATCATATCGCACCCGCTATTTTGGATAATAAAACCGTACTGATCGCTGCTCATGGAAACTCCATTCGGGCTTTGATCAAGTATTTAGAAGAAATATCAGATGACGAAATCATGGCATTAGAAATTCCAACTGGCCAACCTCTCGTTTATGAACTGAATGAAGAATTGATCGTAACCAAAAAATATTATTTAGACTAAACAAAAAGCAATCATTTCCTTTTAGGAATTGATTGCTTTTTCTATCTATCCTTCTACATATTTCTTTGATTCACAGTTGCTTCGCATCTAGCTATTTCAGCTAACGCTTTTTCTAAATGGTCTTTATGCCATTTCGTTCCAGCAGCAACTTTATTTATTTTTAAAGGCATAACTCGTTCGCCCGCTGTAAATGTTACCTTGTGTAATAAAGCATTTTTACCCACTTCGACCGAGTCTAATTCTTCAAATGTCATGATGATTGGTTCTTTTTTTGAATCCATTTTTCCGGTTATTTTATGAACTGGCAATAAAATAACTTTATCTTGTTCCATACATAAAATAAAATAAGACCCTTTTGCCAACTGTGCATATGCTCCAAACAGCACTAAAGATCCTGTAGAAGGCATAATTTGTGCCCACACTGCTGTGCTTTCTGTCATTGGACTCAATAAACCGTTAACTTCTAAGTTAGCTAATATCTCTTTTTCTGATAACATTAATCCCATTTTATTCACTCCTCCATTATTTCTATCCTTACCTTAAAAACAACCATTAAATGTAACGAATTATTGAACAAATTATAACATTTTTATTAAACTATCCCTATTTTTAACTATTATTTGGTATATACCTTTACTAAATTAAAATAGTGTTGTACTCTTGTACCGCAATAACTTCATATATAAAACAGGAGGCATTTTAAGATGAACTTAAATTTTACTGATGAAGAATCTCGTGATATAGAAAATATTGTGAATTATCTAACTTTAACAAAAGAAGAATACTTTTTAAATCTCCACAAAAAAAATATTATCACTAAATCAGCTTTACATGACAATAAAAACTTCAGATTGTTTATTGAAGATTATCACCATATGTTGGAGAATTTACATGATTACAACTTCACATTAAAAGATATGATTGAGCATAATCATGATACCAAAGTGAATGATGCTATTCTATATTTTCTGGATACGACTATTAAAGACCCTATGGTACTTGCTCAAATATACGAAATCTATAAAAAACAAAATGAAAAAGGTTCTTCTTCTTTTAGAAAACAAACCAAATCATTGCGTGTAAATTAACAAATAAAAATCAATTGAAATTCAAATTTTCCACTCAATCAAGTGCCCTTTTCTATACTAAAAGAAGCTTAACATGTTAGAATCATGTTAAGTATACTCTAGGGGGAATGATTAGTCATGACAGAAAAAACACTTGTATTGATCAAGCCAGATGCAGTAGAGCGAAACCTAATTGGGAATATTTTAATAGAATACGAAAGAAATGGTTTGAAAATTCTTGATATGAAATTAATAAAAGCTTCTATAGAAGCAGCAGAAAAACATTATGCAGAGCATAAAGAAAAACCATTCTTTAGTCGATTGGTTTCTTATCTTACAAGAAGCCCTTTAGTTGTGCTTATATTAGAAGGCGAAAATGCTATCAGTCGAGTTCGATCATTGAACGGGACAACAGATCCTGGTAAATCTCCAGACAATACCATTCGTGCTCTTTATGGACTTAGCCTGTCTGAAAATACCGTTCATGCTTCTGACTCGCAAGAAAGTGCCGATCGAGAACGTGCCATTTGGTTTGGTTAAATAAAAAACGGCTCTTAATTTAAAAAGATTCGTCAAGTTTTAAACTTGGCGAATTTTTTTATGTTAAGAAATATTATAGCTTTCTAATTAAATAACTTTTGAAGTTACCTCATTAAACTGCTTTTCATTAAAGTATAGATTGTAGTTCTTAGCGATTTGTTTAGCAGACTTTAGTATCTCCCTATTAATAGATTCCATGAAAATCTCAGTTCCACCAACTAAAACTGGTGTCCATTTATCTAAATAGTTCAACTGAAAACTTTTTAGTATAGATCTTTCCCCTTCATATTTACTCCAATCCCCTAATGAATTACATTGATACCCTAATTCAATATACCAGAAAGCAACTAGAATATTCTTTAACATCACTGTACATGACTCACAGTAGTTGTATTCCTTACGTTCTTTTCGTCGATATAGTTCATGAAAAAAAGCAAAATATTTAGAAAGTAATTCGTCAAATTCATTTTGTGTAATATGATAGACTAATTTTTCAGATTTACTTTTCATTGTATTTAGATAACCTTTATTATCAAAAATAATAAGTATATTTTGCATCCAAATACTAGGCGTTAAATCTATTTTATTATAAACAAAAATATCTAATTTTATGAAATTGTTAAAATGAATTACAGCATAAGAACGTGTTTCCGTTTCAATAAATGATATATCGCTAAGTTCATCTATAAAAAGCTGAATAAACTTATCTTTTGAGTATGATTCTTTGAGTAAAATTCTTAAATCTATGTCTGAAAAAGGGTCTTCATTTTGTGCCGCTATAGAGCCTCCAAGAAAAATACCATCTATTCCCGAAAAAATCTGAACCTTTTGAATTAACACTTTTAAAAGTTCATGTCTGCTTCTTATGAGCTCCTCTTTCTTCATAATTCACCTTCCTTTTATTTTCTCTCTCGTTGCTCTATTAAATGATAAATGAAGCAATGAGAGAGAAATTTTTCCATAAAAAGCTACTCCATCTCCACCCTAACCAATCCATCTTTCTTCAACTCATACACTTGGTCACAAACTTCTTTTAAAAACAACCGGTCATGTGAAATAGTAATGATGGAACCCTCGAATTTTTCAAATAATTCTCTGAGTTCTGGTTGCGAGAGCGGCGAGAAGTTTCGTGTAGGTTCATCTAAAAGCAATACATTCTGTCCTAATAAATCAATTTTCAGTAGTAACAATTTTGCTTGCTGTCCTCCTGATAATGACTGGATTGGATGATGCATTTCATCTGTGGTAAACCGCATGCTTCCTAGGTAAGTCATCACTTGAGTGCGTTCTTCACTGTCTCCAATCTCCCTAAGAAATTCAACTGGTGTTTCATCCAATCTTAAATAATCAGCATAGTTTTGCGGCATGTATCCAGCTGAAATATCTTTGCGCTGACTTAGTTCTGTCCATAATTGCTTCAGTAATGTGCTTTTACCAACCCCATTTTGCCCGATAATTCCTATTTTTTGAGGAGCTCTAACTAGCAAATTCAATGAGTGAGCTAAAACTTTATTTCCCAATTTCACACTCTCATCTTCCAAATGGAGAATGGTCTTATTTGCAGGAAGAGATTTAGTGTTTGAGAATTTCACTAAGATGGCATCTGCTTTTAACGGAATATCTTCAAAGGTTTCTTTTTCACGCTCAAATCGTCTTCCCATAGATTTTACTGCATGCATTTTCTTTTTGAGTAAGCGTCCTCCAGCTGGATCCTTCCTTGAAATGGTTCCTTGTGCGTGGTGCACACTACTTTCAACTTGCCGGTATTTTTCCATTTGATTCTGGTGTTCTTCGCGCTGCTTATTAGCGACTTGAGATTGATGTTCATAGCGTGCTTCTTTTTGTTCAATGTATTCTTTGTAGGGTAAATTGGATACTGTTGCAACTGGGATCGTCTTATGTCGTAATAACTCAATCTGAATGACTTTGGTCGCTGTAGCGGAAAGTAAAGACTCATCATGAGAAATGAAAACAATCGTTAGTGGTGTAGCTTTTATAAAGTGCTCTAGCCATTTGACTGTATCAAGATCCAAGTCGTTGGAAGGCTCGTCAAGCAATAACAAATCAGGATCTGTGGAAAGTGCTTTTAGTAGCTGGACTTTGATTTTTTCACCACCGGATAGACTTCCTAACAATTGCGAACTGGTTAGCCGGTCAGCATCAAATCCAAGTTGCCCTACTAATTGATAAAGCATTTGATAGTCAATATCCATGGCATCTGCTTGTCCAAAAAAGTACTGATCAATGGTGAATTCTATATATTTTTGCGGTAAAGTTTGCGGCAAATAAACCATGCGACTGAACTGGTTGACCAATTCCCCTTCTGCTTGAATATACGATTCGATACTTTTATCTTCAAGAATCCATTTTAATAATGTTGACTTGCCATTTCCTTCTTCCCCGATAATCGCTACCTTTTCTCCAGGATTAACGGTAAAACTCAAGTCTTTGATGATTTCTTTTAAATCCATTAAGTGGTGCAAGGTCAAATTTCTCACTTGTAACATACTGATTCCTCCTATCTAATAAATAAAAACGACCGCCAGCAAGTTTCTGCAGACGGTCGGTCAAGTTCAATTAAACAGAGAGAATCCTAGCATGCCTATAGATGGCAACTTTATACCGATTCAAAAAGTTGTTTAAATGATGTATCTAAAAAAACCGTTGCAAAGAAACCCACCCTATTGGCAGAAAAAGTTTCTTCTTCAATTACGATTTGTTTTAGATAGTGTACATTTAAGCACAACCTTTCGATTTGTTAGGTACATTGTAGCAAGGATATGTATTTTGTACAATAATTGTGTCACATTAACCTGGAATTCAATGTACTGCAGTTGTTGTTAATGATATAGTTGTAGGTTAATAAAAGATGTTTGAGAACCTAATAAGCTCAACACTAATAATCATAAAAGGCAATTCTGGAAGTAGAAAAACAATGTTTGCACAATTACTACAAAAGTAATTTGATCGTGGTCAAGCTATGCTTATCTTGTGAAATATCATATAGTCCATATTAAACAGTTAAATTTATTAAATAATTTCTAAAAGTATCTATACTTTATTCTCCAATACTATAGAATCCAATATTCTTTTTCATTTCATCTAATGTTTTTTGGGAAATTTCAGATGCTTTTCTGGCACCTTCTTTTAAAATATTTTCAATTTGATGCTTATCTTCTAATAAAAATTTCACTTTATTTTGTAAAGGTTCCAATTCATTAATTATTGTTTCCGCAACATATTCTTTAAATTCTTTGTATCCTTTTTCTTTAAATAGCTCAACTATCTCAGACGATTCTCTCCCATTTATACAACAAACTAAATCAATTAAATTTTTCACCCCGGGCTGTTCATCAGTATAGTTTACAATTCCAATTGAGTCTGTGACTGCTTTTGATATTTTTTTTCTAATTATATCTGGTGAATCCATAATTAAAATGTATCCATTAGGATTTGAAGTTTCTGATTTAGACATCTTTTTTGTTGGATCTTGTAAATCATATATTTTAGCTGAACCAGTATTCACAAAAGGCTTTGGTATTTTAAATACGTTAGAATATGTATTATTAAATCTATTAGCTAAATCTCTTGTTAATTCAACATGTTGCACCTGATCTTTACCTACGGGAACAACTTCGGCTCCATATAATAATATATCAGCAGCCATTAATAACGGATACGCAAAAATACCTGTAGGAACTGATTCCTTTACACTTTTAGATGACTTTTCCTTGAATTGCGTCATTCTATTTAATTCACCCATATAACTGTTACATGTTAATAACCATGCAGCTTCTGCATGCTGATGTACATGAGATTGGATAAAAACTATATTTTCTTTTGGATCAATTCCTGCTGCAAAATATATTGCTGCAATCTCTATACTTCTTTTCTTCAAATCTTCCGGATTTTGGTGAACTGTAATAGCATGTAAGTCAACAATACTAAAAATTCCTTGATAGGTATTTTGAAGACTTACCCAGTTCTTAATTGCACCTAAATAATTACCTAATGTAGGATCCCCTGTTGGTTTTATTCCTGAAAACATAACTTTTCTATTGTCACTCATTTCTTTCTCTCCTCTTTTTATCCAATATTTTTATTTCATTATAAATGTCTACATTTATTAACTCCAAATTTATATACCGTATGTACTTGAAATTGTTAGATGAAATTAACAATCTTTTTCCGTTTTTCAGAGCTTTCAATACAACTGCATAAGCATCAAACAAATCTATTTCAAAGATCAGTTCAAAAGTCACTGCAACTATATATTTCATTGATATAAATTCATTTAATTTGATTCTTTTAGGTATTAAATACAATTTATACCTAAATTCAACACTCTTATGATTAATTAGCCATGAGTTATAGAATTCATTATCTCTTACAATTGTAGTCCATAATTTTAAAAAAACGGCCCTTAAGTAATCTTCATTTAATTTATTATACTTTGTAAATATCTCAGGTAGAATTTTATTATTCCTAGTGTAACATGTTGATTCTAAATTATTAAATATTTTTATATCATGTACGAATTCTTCAAAAGTATCATTATAATGAATACAATTTTGAATTAATGATTTAGAATATTTTTTTCTTATTATTTTTTCTTCTATTTATTTGATTTGACTAGTTTTTTGAAGATTGTTTCTCTTTTTTCTAATGATTTTCCAATTCCATCTAAAAAAGACCTTTTCATTCTATATTTTGAATTTTAAAACCAAGATTCATCATCAATAAAACTTAAATATTCTTCCCCTTCTTGAAGCCCTGTTCTGATGAACTCATTGATTTCAGTAAATTCAATTTTAGAAATTTCACCAGCATCATATAAAAATTGGTAAAGTTTTTTCAAAGCTGAACCATTTTGTTTAAGGGATGTATGTGAACTCATTAAGTTTTTCCGTACAAAAAAATTACCAAGAAAATTCTCTATTGATTCTACAGAATTTATAGGAGTTACTTTTTCATACTCAGCTAAATAAATATTTAGATAAAAATCAAGATGTTCGATATGACGTTTTACGGTTTTTCCGCTTAAGTCTTTTACATCTATCATATACTTTTTAAAAGCTGCTAACATTTTTTCATTGTTTTCAGTTAGTTTTTCTATATAGTTCTCCTATTGCTGCTCGGATAAAGTTGAAGCATCTAATTGAGAAAGCTCACTGTAATTCCAAGACTTTTCAATAGAATACGGTTCCCCTTCAATAACCTCTTCCAATTTCAACGGTTTGTTTAGAGCATCTCGCAACGCTTCTGCACTATTCCTATATCCTTTTTTGAACAATCTTGTATGAATATAGTTACTATAAAAAACCATCTTTTCTCTATTTATCGTTTGGTTGATATTTAATCTAAGACTAATTAATTCTTCTGCCACCAAATTGATGCTTCCCATCACTGAACGATTAGAAGTAACAGCTACTTGGATACCTCCAGCAAGATTTAAATACTCATCATTTTTTTCATTTGTAATTCCTGCAATATCAAAAGTCATCCGAATAGCTTCAGGTATTAGCTTAGGTAATTGCTTTTTCTTTTGTGCATTGATATCTTGCAGAATAATAGGGTTATAAGTTTGGTCATTGAGCAGAATTATAACTTTTTTTTCGATTTACATTAATATAATTTGCATGCCATGAAAATAATGGATTGACTTGTGCAAACTGTTTCCCATATTCTTTATCATTTATACTTGGCAGGTTCGAAAATAAAGGTTGTGCTTTTTTAGTGGCTCCGATAATCATTTGCATTCCCCTTTCACATTTTTTGTTTGTTCATTTTTTAGTGTCTGTAAATACTCATTACTTTGGGATTCAAATAAGTATTAGTTTCAAAAAAAGCATCTAACTTATCAACTGCAAGTTTTGAACAATTGATTTTTTCATACCCTACTTCATCCATCTCGTATTTATCTAGCCATGTATGCCATAATTCTATTTCTTTATAGTCTGTCTTGATATTATTTAGAAAGTCTTTCATCAATGTTGATAAGGATTCGCTATTTAGACTTTCTATCTTATAGATATACTTCTTTTGTGAATAGTATCTAGCAAAAGGATTCTGGTTATCCTCATAAATTTCCAGCTCGTTCTCTTTTTGTTTACTATCAAAAAGAAAAAATTTTTCATCGTCATTAATATCTAAGCCATTCAAAATATTACCAAAAATGTTATGTATATCTTTTTTAGTATACCCTAGTTTTACCAAATCATTAACTGATTGAATATCATTATTAAAAATAGGCAATTTAAAGTCAGTAGCTAAAAAATTATAGACGCTTATGTTAACTCCTCCTTTATAAAATTTCAAAAAAATTTTTTTAAACTCCAAAAATTTATTATTATGAATACGACTGTTTTTTATTTATAATAATACTATAAAACCACTTAAAGCAATAGACTAGCAAAATAATTTTAACAACAAATATATTTAAATATTGCTACATTCAATTTGAAATTGAAAGTTAAAACTAACGGCTTTTATAAAATGGGAGGAAATACTTTGGTGAATAAATTTGATGAGTTTTTAAAAATAACTACTTTGTTAAATGAATCAGGTATAACACCTCTGCTCATGGGATCATTGGGATTAGAGTATGTGACTCAAAAAGATTGGAATGCGCGAGATGTAGATATACACGTTCCTGGTGATCCTAGAGGATGGGGAGCTCCAGATAATGTTCGAATTTACAATTGGACTATTATTTGTACTATCATGAAAAAATTAGGCTATCAGCTGATTGATCTCCATGAACATGAATTTAGTAATGGATTATTTAGTGTTGAGTATGGCGTAATAAATACTTTACCAAACTCAACAGGTATCTCTGTTGATCAGTTAGAATTAAAGACCGAACATGGAGCTAAATTTTTCTTGCCTTCAGAAGAACAGTACTTAAAAATATATACATCTTCTTTCCAAGATAGTTATAGAGCTGAAAAAAATAATTATAAAGATCTCAATAAAATTCAATATTTAAAATCAATAGTATATTAATAAACTCCTTTAGACCTTAATGATATTGATTAAGTTTATTCCTTAATTTTCTTATTGGAGAAACTTTGGAAGATGAAATAAAAAATTTATCCTATATAAATCTCTTTTTTTCAGAACATCGTAATAAACACATTTTGAACTCTCGGTATCAGATTCAACTTTAAAAGAAAGATAATATTTGCCATAATTTCCAATAAGATATGTGGTAATCAGTCAAACCCACCAAAGCATAATTTAGGTAAGATGTAAAACCGTATTCTAGTATCTTCTCATTTGTTATAATGTAAGAAAAGGAATCAATTGGAGGTCAGTAAATGAGCGCAGAACAAGTACAAAGAACAGTAAATCAGTTAAATAAGGATATAGCTTCTTTGGAAAAAAAGATGGCTGACTTGGTTAAGAAAGAAGCCGATAAAACTAAGAAAATTGGAGCAACACAAAAAAGTATCACAAAAAACACATCAGCTTCTACGTTAAGAACAAAAAACCGCCAAATAGAGGGCTATCAGAAAGATGTATCTAAAATCCTTACAGATAAAGCTGACATCAATAAAAAAATAGCTGATAAAAGGAAGAAATTATCCGACGCAACATTAAAACTACAAAAAATAGAAACCACACAAGCAAAGTCTTTAGCTAAACAGCAAGATAAAGTCTTTGGTACTTATGAAAAACAAATTTTAGATTTGACAAAACAAGTAACAGAACAATCCGCTATTACAACATCTTCAGAGAATATATTTAATTCTGATGGTGCAGAAGATTTTGATGTTTTTCTATCTCATGCGGCGGAAGATAAAGAAAGTTTCTGTGATGAATTTTCAAATATTCTACAAGAAACTTATGGATTGAAAGTCTGGTATGACAGTATCTCTATAAAATGGGGAGACAGCATTAGAGCAGAGATTGATAAAGGTCTTAAAAAATCTAAATTCGGTGTAGTTATTCTATCTAGAAATTACATTAAAAAGTATTGGACAAACTATGAATTAGAAGCTCTTTTTCAAATAGAATCCAATGGGGGAAAAATAATCTTACCGGTTTGGCATGATATTACAAAGAAAGAAATCCAAGAATTCAGTCCGGCTTTAGCAGGTAAGCTTGCTATGAATACAGGAATTATGACACCTAATGAAATTGCAGAAAAATTGAATGAACTTTTCCAATCTTCTCAAGAAGAATAAATACGTAAAACAAGTGATTGATTTTAATTGCTTGTTTTTCTTTATAAAGTGCAATAAAAAAAAGCTGAAACCCTTTATGTATAAAGGCTTACAGCTCTCCTGTTACTATTCCCACTCAATTGTTGCTGGCGGCTTGCTCGTAATGTCATACACGATGCGGTTAACGTGTTTCACTTCATTTACGATACGAACAGAGATTTTTTGCAATACATCCCAAGGGATACGAGCAAAATCACTTGTCATACCATCAATTGAAGTAACAGCACGAATTCCGATAGTGTAGTCATACGTACGTCCATCTCCCATTACTCCGACACTGCGGAATCCAGGAAGAACAGTGAAGTATTGCCAGATGTCACGGTCAAGACCGGCAGCAGCAATTTCTTCTCTTAGAATGTAGTCGCTATCGCGAACGATTTCTAGTTTTTCTTCTGTTATTTCACCAATTACACGAATTCCTAAACCAGGACCTGGGAATGGTTGACGCCATACTAGGCTTTCAGGCATTCCTAATTGGATTCCTAATTCGCGAACTTCATCTTTAAATAAAGTGTTTAATGGTTCAATCAATTTGAATTGCATGTCTTCAGGAAGTCCACCTACATTGTGATGTGATTTAATTGTTTGCGCAGTATCTGTTCCACTTTCGATCACGTCAGTGTAAAGCGTGCCTTGAGCTAAGAAATCAACACCTTCAAGTTTTGTTGCTTCATCATCAAAGACATAAACAAATTCATTTCCGATGATTTTACGTTTTGTTTCTGGATCGCTAACACCAGCTAATTTAGTCATAAAACGTTCTTTCGCATCTACACGAATGATGTTCAAGCCAAATTTACCAACTAAACTTTCCATTACTTGTTCGCTTTCGCCTTTACGCAATAAGCCGTGGTCAACAAAGATACACGTCAATTGATCGCCGATTGCTTTTTGTAATAGAACTCCAACAACACTTGAGTCTACTCCGCCTGATAATCCAAGCAATACTTTCTTATCGCCAACTGTTTCGCGAATAATTGCAATTTCAGATTCAATGAAATCAGCAATGCTCCAGTTTCCTTCACAACCACACACATCAAAAGTAAAATTTTTCAACATTTCATTTCCGTGTTCTGAATGACGTACTTCAGGGTGAAATTGAACTGCATGGAAATTCTTTTGTGGGTTAAACATTGATGCAATTGGACAATGTGGGCTAGTTGCAGAAACAACAAAACCTTCTGGAACTTGAGTAACTAAATCTCCATGGCTCATCCAAACTGTTTCATTTTCAGCTAATGAGTTAAATAAAGGAGCTTGTTGTTCATTGATATTGATGCTTGCTTTACCATATTCTCTATTTTGACTGCCTTCAACTCTACCGCCTAATGCAGTTGTCATCAATTGCATACCATAACAAATTCCTAAAATAGGAATACCTAAATTAAAGATTTCAGGATCAACTGAGAAAGATCCTTCATCATATACACTCATCGGTCCGCCAGAAAAAATGATTCCTTTTGCATTCATGTCTTTTAATTCTTCAGCTGTCACTTTATGAGACAGTAATTCAGAATAAACTCCCAATTCACGAATACGTCGTGTAATCAGTTGATTGTATTGACTTCCAAAATCTAGTACTATCATTTTTTCAACATTTGTTAAATCTGTAACCATTACCACACAGTCCACCCCAAACTATTATTTTCAACTCTTTGTTATATTTTTTCATTCTACCGACTATTTTAAGCAAGGTCAACCGCACTTTTTATGTATCCCTTACCACTCTAATATTTTTTTAATAAAATTTGGTCAATGTAATGATTATCTGTTTTATGAATAATCAATTCTGCTCTATTTTTAGTAGGCAAAATGAACTCTTTTAAATTTTCTAGATTTACTGTTTTCCACACTCCGCGAGCCATCTCGAATGCGGCTTCTCGGTCCCCTTCAGCATAAGAAGAATAATAATTTCCTGGCTGCTTGAATGCTGTACTTAATAGCAGACCAAATCGTTCTAAATACCATTTTTCGATTAATGCAGCTTCAGCATCTACAAAAATAGAGAAATCAAAAAAATCACTGATATAGATTTGTTGATTCGCAGGAAGTTGCAAGACATTTATACCCTCAACGATCAGGATATCCGGTTGTTCTAATACATGCTCTTCCCCTTCAATAATGTCATAAAACTCATGAGAATAGACTGGTGAAACAACCGATGATTTCCCATTTTTCACATCTCCTAAAAAAGAGATCAATTGCTGCATATCATAACTTTCTGGAAATCCTTTACGGTTCATAATATTTTTTTCCACTAACGTTTTATTGGGGTATAAAAAGCCATCTGTCGTGATCAGTTCCACAGATTTTTCTTTATAGACTCTAGACAACATAGTTTGTAACAACCTTGCTGTCGTACTTTTTCCAACAGCCACACTTCCAGCGATTCCAATAATATACGGTTTATGAATCACTTCTTTTTTTAAAAATTTATTTTTTTGAGCTTGCAAGTATTCATAATTTTTCAAGTATGCATCTAAAACATGCACAATCGGTATATAAACCTCTTCAACGTCTGTAATCGAAATTTGGTCATTTAACCCTTTCAACTCTTGTAATTCATTTGAGGATAATGGTGCAATACCATCGCTATTAAGTTTTTTCCATTCGTCACGCTCAATGATATGAAATGTGGCAGACTCTTTCATATATTTATTAGACCCCCGAGTTCCTAGACTTCCGAACTATTGTACCAAATTTATGCTTCTTTTTATAGTTTTTATTCTCCTATAAACGTATAAGCAAGCTATCTTAAAAGAAACTTAACTAGGCATTTAGCTTAAATATAGTGTAGTATATATTTTGGTATAGAATGAAGAATCTTTGTATAAAATAATATTAGACTAAAAAGGAGTACATCATGGAAAAGGGTAAACAACAAAAAATTGAAATTTGGGGAGATGTCGTTGAATTAAAAGAATTGATTATCGCTATTCTTTTATCCAGCGGTTCTACTATGGGAGCTTATTTTTTAGCACCCAGCGATGATAAAACAAAGCAGCTATTTTTTGGTTTAGCTGGAGCCGTTATCGGTTTTATTCTTTCAAGTATTTTTATTAAACCTAAAAGAGTAATTACACTTGAAGACGAAAAAAAAGACTAGTTAATTAAGAACGAAGTATTGGAGAGAACAAAAATATGGAAATGTTATTGTTGGTTCAAATGGTTATAGCTGCTCTTGCAGCCATTGTTTTATATACTTTTATAGGATTTATACCGGGTACAGATGAAACCTCTGTCTTGATGCCCGTCACATTAGCTATTATTTTGGCTGGAACAGAACCCATCATTGTTCTCACTTTTTTTATTTCAGCTATTGTTACGTTAAATCTAACCAATTCAATGCCCACTGCTTTAGTTGGGCTTCCTGGAGGTGTTCTTTCTAGTCCAATGATCGAACATGCGTTATACTTAAAAAACCGAGGCCTGTCTGAGATCACAATTAAGAAAATGGCTTCTGGTGCCTTGATTGGAACAATTATCTCTGTTCCTGTGGCTTTACTAGTGGCTGACCTATTAACACCTTTTGCTGAGATCATTCAGCCTTATTCGTCACTACTATTTGTTATTGGAGCTGTTTTCCTTTCTTTAATAGGAAAAAATAAATTATTATCTTTAATCAGTATTCTTCCCTTAGCTATGCTTTTTCAAGGGTTGCGTCATTTATATTGGGGAATTGGTGTTGTACCAACAGACACCAATATCACCACATCATTCTTTCTAGGAATCACAATCGGTCCTCTCATTATTTCCCTTCTCTCACTGTTTAATAAAGAGAGCCGTGAAAAAATGTTGACCTCTGAATATAAAAAAATTGCACTACCTAAAAGTACATCTGCTCATCAAACAATCAATCCATTCAAAATATTATCTAAAAGTGAGCTTAAGGCAGCATCATTTTCAGCTCTTCTCTCTAACTTTATTTTTGTATTAAGTCCGGTTGGATTAATTATTCTATTTGGTGAATTTGTTTCCAATAAGAAAAAAGATCCGGTTGAAAAAGCTTCTACAGCAATTATTACTATGAGCGCCTTAGCACAATCCACTTATCTTTCTGGGATTATTATTCCTTTGATTGCTTTAGGGATCCCTTTGTCTCCTACCGCTATTGGTCCTGGAAGTCCGTTATTTAACGCCCCGCCAGTGTTTACCGTTGATCATAATTTGCACCATCTATTGAGCAAAGGTGAATTTACTTTGGCTATTTTAATTGGTTCGATTCTAGCTGCTCTTATCAGTTACATTGTGATCAATCGTTATGCTGGAAAAATCTCACAATTTGTTTTACAAAAAATTCCTCATGAAGCTATTTTAGGATTATTTATTTCCTTCATTTTATTATTAGCCTACATGGATGCGGGTTTAATTAATATCTTTGGTGTTCTCTTAATCGGCATCACTAGTGGGACCTTAAACAAAATGGGCATGAATTACGGTATTCAATTTATGACATTATATGCGGCTCCATGGTTAGTCGAAAAAATAGCTCAGTTTTAATTCAGCTCAATATACTAGGAATAAAGGAGTTACAACATGTTAAAAACTAGTCAACCTGCCGTGGGAACTGCAAATGGAAAAATCATTTTAATGGGAGAACACTCCGTCGTTTATGGAGAGCCTGCCATAGCCATTCCTTTTCCTGCCACACATATCGAAGTGACTATTATACCAGCTGAAGGACCGGTTCAATTAGACTGCGTCTATTACCGAGGCAACTTGGCTTCAGTTCCTAAACATTTAGAAAATCTAAAGGCTGTAGTAGAATCTACAGTGAATGAATTACAACAAGAACTAAAGAATTTTAAAGTGATCATTAAAAGTACGATCCCGGTTGAAAGAGGCATGGGTTCGAGTGCTGCTGTAGCCGTTGCGATGGTGCGGGCACTATTTAATTATTTTGCTGTCACTTTAACAGATGACCGCCTCCTATTGTTAGCAAACGTTTCAGAAACGATTGCTCATGGAAATCCAAGCGGCTTAGATGCTGCGATGACAAGTGGCAGACATCCGCTTTACTATATAAAAGGTGAACCATTCGTTCCTTTTCCATTATCTATGCCTGCTTACTTAATTGTGGCAGACACCGGATTAAAAGGCCAAACAAGAGATGCTGTTGCTAGCATCGCTCTATTAAATAAAGAAGATTCTGAAAAAACAATGCGGTCTATTCATCAATTAGGCGACTTAGCAAAACAATCAAAAGTTGCAATAGAATCCACTGATCCGGTAACATTAGGCTTGGCTATGAGTAAAGCTCATGAAATTCTCTCCTCTTTAGGGGTAAGCAATGACACATTGAACCATTTAGTGACTACAGCAAGAACATATGGAGCATTAGGTGCAAAATTGACCGGTGGCGGTCGTGGCGGCTGCATGATTTCTTTAGCATCCGACAAAGAAACTGCAACCTGCATTTCAAATGCTTTACTAGAAGCTGGAGCAGTAAATACATGGACACACCAATTAGGAGATGACTAAATTGAGCAACGCAAAAAAAGTACGCGCTTATACAAATATTGCTTTAATTAAATATTGGGGAAAACGGGATGACCAATTGATCTTGCCTACAAGCAGCAGTTTGTCTCTTACTCTGGACGCTTTTTATACAGAAACATCAGTATCTTTTGATGATTCTCTTGAAAAGGATGCATTTTATTTAAATGAAAGTGTTCAAGATGAAGCTGCTACTCAAAAAGTTAGCCGCTTCTTAAATTTATTTAGAGAACAATCCGGTATGAAAGCACCTGCTATAATTAAAAGTACAAATTATGTCCCAACAGCAGCTGGATTAGCTTCTTCTGCTTCTGGGATGGCTGCACTAGCCGGAGCTGCTAATTTAGCAACTGGTTTAAACCTCTCTCCACAAGAACTGTCTATATTTGCAAGACAAGGGTCTGGTTCAGCAACTCGCAGTATCTATGGTGGCTTTGTCGAGTGGCAAAAAGGAACTTCTTCATCCGATTCTTATGCTGTTAAAGTAGACGATGCGAATTGGGATATTGGAATGGTCGTAGTTGTGGTAAATAAGAAACAAAAAGAACTGTCTAGCCGTGAAGGCATGAAACTGACAGTTGCAACTTCTCCTTTTTATCAAGGATGGATCGATAGTACCGCTGTCGATCTTGTGAACATAAAAAATGCCATTAACGATCGTGATTTTGAAC
Organism: Carnobacterium inhibens subsp. inhibens DSM 13024; assembly: GCF_000746825.1. Classification (NCBI taxonomy): domain Bacteria; kingdom Bacillati; phylum Bacillota; class Bacilli; order Lactobacillales; family Carnobacteriaceae; genus Carnobacterium; species Carnobacterium inhibens. The sequence goes on from NZ_JQIV01000006.1 coordinate 1,034,251, forward strand.
AAATTGGGGCTATTACGGAGAGCAACGGTATGAAAATGCACGGAACAATGCTAGGTGCAAATCCTCCAATCTCTTACTGGGAACCTGATAGTGTGTTGGCAATGCAATTAGTTAGACAATTACGCAAAAAAGGAATTCCTTGTTATTTTACGATGGATGCAGGTCCAAACGTCAAAGTCCTTTGTCGTTTATCAGATAGTGAAAAGATCAAAACAGCTTTTTTAGACTACTTCAATGAAGACCAACTCATTATCTCTGGACCAGGAAGTGATTTAAAAGAAATCACACTCTAACAAGCTAAAAAAACAAGGTTTTACTACTTAGGAGGAATTACAGTATGATAGAAGCTTCTGCACCTGGTAAGTTATATATTGCGGGCGAATACGCCGTTGTTGAACCAGGTCATCCAGCTATATTAGTAGCTGTTGATCAATTTATTACCGTATCACTTGAAAAATCTGAACACGTAGGAAGCATTACGTCTTTTCAATATGGAAATCTTCCTGTACTATGGAAACGCGAAAATGATCGTTTAGTGCTTGATAAACGTGAGAACCCTTTTCACTACATTTTAGCAGCTATTCGTTTAACAGAAGAATACGCGAAAGAACAAGGAAAAGAATTGTCTTTCTATCATTTAACTGTCAATAGTGAATTGGACAGCTCACAAGGTAAAAAATATGGGTTAGGCTCAAGCGCCGCTGTGACGGTCGCTACAGTTCAGGCTTTATGCCGTTTTTATGGCATCACAGATAACAAAAATGTTGTATTTAAATTAGCCGCTTTAGCTCATTTATCTGTTAAAAGCAACGGTTCATGTGGTGATGTAGCAGCAAGTGTTTATGGTGGTTGGTTAGCATTTACAACATTCGATCGTGATTGGGTATCCGAACAACAGGAACAAAAAAACGTGAAAGAATTGATTGAAATGGAGTGGCCTCATTTATCGTTTACTCCATTGACTCCTCCAAAAGACTTACGCTTAGTTATTGGATGGACGGGTTCACCGGCATCAACGTCTCATTTAGTAGATGAAGTAACCACTAAACGAAGACAAGATGCAATGGCATATGAAACCTTTTTAGAAGAAAGCAGACGATGTGTCAACACAATGATTCAAGCTTTTCAAGAAGGAAATGTCGAAGAGATCCAACATCAAATAAGAAACAACCGCCAACTCTTGCTTAAAATGAGCCAAGATACTTCTGTGACAATTGAAACACCTGCTTTATCAAGATTATGCAAAATGGCAGAAGAATTTAATGGTGCTGCTAAATCCTCTGGAGCTGGCGGCGGAGATTGTGGCATCGTGATTTTCAATCGAAAAGAAGGTTTATTGTCACTGATTACAGATTGGGAAAAAGAAGGCATCACAAACCTTCCTTTACATGTTTACAAAAAAACGGATGCTTAGTTGTCCTTCTTTTTTGGATAAAAATTTTTGGAGGATCACACTATGAAACCAATGAATAACCGGAAAAATGAACATGTTTCTTTAGCAGAAAAATTTGCTAAAGACGTTAGAAAGTCTGATTTTGATTCTTTCCGTTTTGTCCATCATTCTTTTCCTGAAATGAGTGTCGCTGATGCTTCTCTTTCCACTTCATTTGCTACACTAGATATGGAATTTCCTTTTTACATTAATGCTATAACCGGTGGCAGCACTTGGACGAAAAAGGTCAATGAAAAATTAGCTTTAATTGCACGAGAAACGGGTATCGCTATGGCAACAGGTTCCATTAGCGCTGCTCTTAAGGATCCTACTGTTAAAGATAGTTTTACAATCGTTAGAGAAACAAACCCTACTGGTAAGATTTTTGCCAACTTAGGTACTGGACAAACGTTAGAGAATGCTAAAAAGGCAATCGATTTGATTCAAGCTGATGCCCTACAGATTCATGTGAACTCTCCTCAAGAGATTGTTATGCCTGAAGGAGATCGTGATTTTTCTAACTGGTTAACTGAATTAGAAAAAATTGCTCTAAACGTTTCTGTGCCTGTTATTGTTAAGGAAGTAGGCTTTGGTATGAGTCGTGAAACCATAAAGCAGTTGTCATCAATTGGGGTCAAAACGATTGACATCAGCGGTCAAGGTGGAACAAACTTTGCTCAAATCGAAAACTACCGTCGAGAAAGTGAAAAATTAGATTACTTAGAAGGTTGGGGCCAATCTACAGTTATTTCTTTATTAGAAGCGCAACCCTTTATAGACCAAGTTGAATTATTAGCTTCAGGTGGGATTCGTAATCCTTTAGATATTGTTAAATCCTTATCTCTAGGTGCCCGTGCGGTCGGTATCTCAGGCCTTTTCTTGCATATGGCTCTAAGAGAAGGAGTAGAAGCTACTGTTTTAGAAGTGAATGCTTGGAAAAACCAAATTGCCTCTATTATGACCCTGCTTGGAAAAAAATCAATCAGCGAATTGACTAATACTGATATCATCTTATTAGGCGAAGTTAAAGATTGGTGCGATCTTCGCCGTATTGACGCATCAAGCTTTGCAAATCGTTCTTCAATAAATTAATTTAACTACACAAAAAGAAGATGAGACAATCATAAAAATGACTGTTTCATCTTCTTTTTTCAATAGCGTTATTTAATCGTTGTTTTTCAACATGATCCACTTTTGTGTATCTTTAAAACCTAAATGCTGATACATTCGCCCTGCATCAGGATTAGAATAAAAAAGGCAAGCCGTTTTATTATTCCTGATACAGTCATTAACTAAAGCAGCCACTACAGCCGTTGCATATCCTTGTTTACGATAGCTTTCAATTGTTCCTACAGCAATGATCATCGCTGAGAGCTTCGTTTCAACTGCAATTCTTCCTGTTGAAACGATCTTACCTGTATCATCTTTGATAACTTGGATAGCATTTAAGTTACGCTCCAATTCATCAGCAACCTCTTCTGCTGATGGCAGGTTTTCCATCCCTGCTTCTCTTAAACAATTAAGATAAGAATCGATGTCTTCTTTAGATAAAGGCAAAACTTGTTGAAGAAGTGGACTTTCTATCTCCAACTCTTTGCATTCAGCTAAATACGATTCTTCTTTTTCATAATTCTCAAATTCTTCTTCATACTGAGCAATAGCATCCTCACTACCAGATATGTGTACGGGAGTTAAACTCTGGATCAAAGGTATAAAAGTGTCTATTCCTTCAAACTCTTTCCCATGAATAGGCATAACATTATTTTTGTAGCGGACCAGTACTCCACTGATTGTATCTTTACTATCAACATAAGCCCAAACATCTAAATTAAAATGATCAAAACCATATGTTTCAATGTCACCAATAGCAAATAAATTTATACTTGGTTCTTTATATAAAAAATTTAGTAACTCTTCTCGTTGTTTCTCATCGCACTTATAAATCAATCTAGTTCCTCCTCCCAATAACATCCTTATTCCCTTTTAGTATACGTTTTTTACAAAAAAAATGTATCATTATGCACTTCAATTTTAATAATTTTTTTGAGGAGTTAAACCAAATAGACCATTAAAGCAATGGCTGCAATACCAAGTACCATAGACCATAAAAGACTTTTCGTTTTATAAGCCACTATAAATACAAGAACGGATGGCAGAAGCTTTATATTAACGATTGGATTCACATTGAATTGACTTTCCCAGAAAAAAACATCTGAAAAAATCAACGCTGCAAATATTGATACCGGTACAAATGACATCCATTTAGATATTTTCTCTGGAACGGACCGATTGCTTAACACAAGCATAGGTAAGACACGAGGCAAATAAGTCACTAGAGCCATTCCAAAGATAAGCTGCACTTGTTGACTAGTCATATTCTAATCCTTCTTTCTGTTGATTTTTTTGTTTATTTGCTAAATACTCATCAGTAAAATAACCGATAAAAGAAGCTAGAATTGCAGCAATAACTAGCGCAATCGTATGTTGCAACCATACCGTGAAGACAACAGCTAGTACACCAGCTGCTAATCCTACAAAAACATATAACTTAGAGACAAATTGACTGACTAATAAACTAATAAACATAGCAATTAAAACATAATTTATAATGGTCGTATCAATTTTCCAAGCACTTCCGATCATTCCTCCAACAAGCGTACTTAATGACCAAGACAAATAAGCTAATATATTGATGGATAACGCTTTGTTAGCCGTCCATTCATGATTTTTAAATTGATTGTAATTAATAGCAAAGGATTCGTCCGCTAGAGTATGGCTGAAAAACAGTGTAAATAGTAAAGATGGTTTCTTAATAAACCCAGACATGCTTGAACTCATTAATAAGTGACGCAAATTTAAAAAGAACGTCATCGTTATAATAGCTGAAACTGAAGCTCCCATACTTACCATTGAAGCAGCCATAAACTGAGCAGCTCCCCCAAAGACAAGCAAACTCATTGCCAAAATAGTTGGGGCATTAAATCCTGCATCATATAAAACCATACCTCCAGCTAAACCTAATGGTACATAACTAATAATGACTGGATAACTAACTTTAAATCCATCCACCCAATCCTGTTTTTCCATTTTATTCCCTCCTAAACGAACGTGTAAAAATTAGTATATCATATCATTAAATTTTACATGGTTATTTTTGTAGTTAAACTACTACAAAATAATCATTTTTTCTTAAATTAGATTGTATCTCATCTTCACTTTTGATAATGTAAACTTATTGAAGGGCTTATGAAAGGAATGACTAATTATGTTAAGAAGATTGATCTTCAGTTCATTTTTTATTAGCATCATTTATTTTTTACTGTATTATTTTGTACCTGCACTTAAAAATGCTGTCTATAGTGGCGGATTTTGGGCTGTCTTACATGCTTTGATGGGTATCATTTTAATCATTGGTGTTTTTGGTATCATCCTTTTTACGCTTCACTATTTATTTTCAGATCCAAATAAAAATTAGCGCAAAAAGAGTGTTGAGAAAAAATCTCAACACTCTTTTTGTTCACTCAATAGGTTAGTCGATGATCACTTCATGAATAAGTGGAATCGGCGTAGCTGAATCCGCTATTGTGATTCCTTCCCAGATCTTTTGTTCTACTTCTGGTACTTCTTCTTGATTCGTGTGGATCGTTAATAATGCTTCGCCCTTTTTAACAGCGTCGCCTACTTTTTTATGCAAGACGATTCCAACAGCTAAATCAATTTCACTTTCTTTTGTAGCACGTCCAGCTCCTAACATCATAGCCGCAATTCCTAATTCATCTGCTATGATTTCAGAAATAAAGCCATCTTTATTTGCTAAAACATCTATTTGATAATCTGCTTTAGGTAATAATTCTGGATCATCAATAACGCTCGTATCTCCACCTTGAGAAGCGATAAACGTTTTGAACTTCTCTAATGCTTTTCCATTTTCAATAGATTCTTCTAACAAACTTCTTGCTTCATCTAAATCTTTTCCAATACCAGCTAAATGAACCATTTGGCTTCCTAAAGTTAAACACAAATCCATTAAATCAGCTGGTCCTTTACCATTTAATGTATCAATGGCTTCTTTAACTTCTAATGCATTTCCGATAGCAAAACCTAGTGGTTGGCTCATATCAGAAATAACAGCCATAGTATTACGTCCTACACGATTTCCGATTTGAACCATTGCATGAGCTAATTTTCTAGCATCTTCAGTTGTTTTCATGAAAGCTCCTGCTCCGGTTTTCACATCTAAAACAATTGCATCTGCTCCAGCAGCAATTTTTTTACTCATAATTGAACTTGCGATCAATGGAATTGAGTCAACTGTACCTGTCACATCTCTTAGAGCATATAATTTTTTATCTGCTGGTGTTAAGTTTCCTGATTGCCCAATAACGGCTACTTTATTTTCATTTACCAATTCAATAAATTTTTCTTGTGTCAATTCTACGTGGAAACCTGGAATAGATTCTAATTTATCAATCGTGCCACCAGTATGACCTAAGCCGCGTCCACTCATTTTAGCAATTGGAACACCTAGACTTGCCACTAAAGGTGCCAAAACAAGCGTTGTAGTATCGCCAACTCCTCCGGTTGAGTGTTTGTCTACTTTTATACCTTTGATAGCTGACAAATCAATTTCTTCACCAGAATGAACAATACTCATTGTCAAATCACTTTTTTCACGATCATCCATATCATTGAAATAAATTGCCATTAACATTGCACTCATTTGGTATTCTGGAATTTCCCCTACAGTATATTCTTTTATCATTGTTTGGATTTCTTCAGTTGTTAATGCTTTACCATGTTGTTTTTTTGTAATTAAATCGACCATTCTCATTTATCGTATACCCCTCTTTATCTAAGTTGATTCATTTATTTTATCACACCTACAGAAAAAACGTTTTCATAACTTGTTCATTCTAACAATTCTCTCATGTATGCCAAATCAATTAGCCATAGAAGATGCTTGATTTGAACTAAAAAAGAAAAGCATTATTTTCTTCTTTAGTTCAAATGGATTAACGAGCTTCTATAACTTCTAGTCCTGATTCACGCCCCACAATAATGGTGTTAACACGGTTCAAAAACAAGCCATGCTCCATAACCCCTGTTAGGCTATCTAACCAGCCAGCTAATGAATTAGGATCTTCTATCTTATCCATTTGTAAATCGATAATATAATGACCGCCGTCCGTTAAGTAAGTTTCTTCTTTATCATTTTTTCTCATAGTTGGATGGAATCCTTTTTCTTCAAAAATACGTACTAATTGTTGACTCCCATAAGGCATTACTTCTACCGGTAAAGGAAATGCGCCTAGCGTTTCAACCATTTTGCTTTCATCAACGATCCATATCACTTTATCAGAATAGTCCGCAACGATTTTTTCAAATAAAAGAGCTCCGCCGCCGCCTTTTATTCCTTGATAATGTGCATCAATTTCATCTGCACCGTCAATCGTTAGATCAACTTTTTTTACTTCATCAATAGTCTTTAAAGGAATGCCTAGTTTTTCAGCATGTTCTTTTGTACGAGTAGAAGTAGTTACTCCCGTAATAGATAATCCTTCTTTTACGCGTTTACCAAGAGCCTCTACCATATAATAAGCAGTCGATCCTGTGCCTAATCCAACGACCATACCTTCTTTTACATATTCTGCTGCCTTTTCTCCAACTAATTGTTTTAAGTTCACCTTTCCTACTCCCCTTTTTAACTGTTTTATTCTCCATAAGTATAGCATAATGCTTGGTTTATTGATCATAGACAACAAAAAAACTGGAATAGAATTACTATTCCAGTTTTACCAATGCGAAAAACAGCTGATTTGGACAAACTTCTATTAAATCGAGACCGTACGTATCTATCGGGGTCGTTCCGCATACCAGACTTTCGGAAAAAACGTAATTCTTGCAGGGATGAAACATCCCTTACAGAATTCCTTGTTTTTCTGTCAAGTCTAAGCGGTATGCTACACATCCTTTAGTTGAGCTGCACTTCCCAGACACTGGGCTATTTTCAAGATTTGACGCAATGCGCGGGATGCTCTTGCTTTCAATTCTTAAAAATCGCTGTGTGTCTGAACGGGAAGTTCCGCATCCTTTAGTTGAGCTGCGTGTCTCAGCTCCTAGGAAAAAAGATGAAATTTCCCTCGAGGCGTTAGCCTCTTGCGGGAATTCCCCTGTTTTTCTACGGAGCTAGACGAGACACTCCGCATCCTTATTTTCTATGCATTTTGAATTCTAGGAAGTAGTCATTGTAGATGCCAATGTATTGCGATCCTAGATCTTCGTATACTTCTAGATTTTTCATGGTTTCTTCGTTTGGATAAAATTGTTCATCTTCGGTTATTTCAGCTGGCAAGAGTTCCAATGCTGCTTTATTGGGTGTGGAATACCCAACATATTCTGCGTTTTGAGCTGCATTCTCTGGTTCTAACATAAAGTTGATAAACGCATAAGCTGCCTCAAAGTTTTTAGCTGTTTTAGGAATAACAAAGTTATCAAACCATAAGTTAGAGCCTTCGCTTGGAATAACGTAATGAAGATTTTCATTTTCCCATAACATTTCTGAAGCTTCGCCAGAAAACGTTACAGCAACTGATGCTTCTTCTTGAATCATATACATTTTGATTTCATCAGCAACAATAGCTTTTACATTAGGAGTCAAACTATCTAACTTTTTAGCTGCCGAAGCTAGTTGTTCGTTATCTTTTGAGTTTAATGAATACCCTTCGCTATTCAATGCCAAACCGATAACTTCACGAGCACCGTCAATCAGCATAAGTTCATTTGTTAAATTGGGATTCCATAGATCATCCCAATGTTGGATCGCATTTTCTTCTACAAATTTGTCATTGTAAATGATTCCCAAAGTACCCCAAAAATAAGGAATAGAATATTGGTTGTCTGGATCAAATGGCTGGTCTAAGAATTGAGTATTGATATTCTCAAGGCCTTTTATTTTTGAGTGATCCAATTCAATCACTAAATCTTCATCAATCATCCGTTCAATCATATATTCACTAGGAACGGCTAGATCATAATTCGTCCCGCCTTGTTCAATTTTGGTATACATCGCTTCATTAGAATCAAAAGTTTCATAAGTCACTCTATATCCCGTTTCATCTTCAAACTTAGTGATCAATTCTGGATCGATGTAATCTCCCCAGTTGTACAAATTCAAATTGTTTTCTCCTGTAATTCCCTGAGCCTTTTCCAGTTGATCAGCACCAAGATATAACCCTGCACAAACTATTAAAATGGCTAAGACCATTAAAACTAATTTTTTCATCGCATGCCCACCGCCTCAGCATGTTGTCGTTTTTTATTTTTTTGTTTTTTCGTCATATTGTGTTGTTGAATAAAGTAGTAACCAACAACTAGAATCAGAGCAAAAATAAACATTAAGGCACTTAAAGCATTGATTTCCAAGCTCACTCCTTGTCGAGCTCTTGAATAGATCTCTACAGCTAATGTTGAAAATCCATTTCCTGTTACAAAGAACGTTACTGCGAAATCATCTAGAGAGTAAGTAAATGCCATAAAATAGCCTGCTAAGATACCAGGAGTGATACTTGGCAAAATAACTTTTATTAGTACTTGCCATGTATTTGCACCTAAATCCCGTGCAGCTTTAATCATCGTATCATTCATTTCTTGTAATTTCGGCAATACCATCAAGACTACAATGGGAATACTGAAAGCTACATGTGACAATAACACAGACATAAAGCCTAACCTAAATCCAATAAAGGTAAATAAAATCAAAAAACTTGCTCCAATAATAACATCTGGTGAAACCAGCAAAATGTTATTAAAACCCAATAGTGTATTTCTTGTTTTTCTGGTTTTTAAGAAGTAAATCCCTATTGCCCCAAATGTACCAATGATAGTGGCTAGTAAAGAAGACAATAATGCAATTAAAAACGTATCTAAAACAATCCCAATCAGCCGTGAATCTTCAAATACAGCCTTATAATTATCCCAAGTAAAACCGGTAAAACTATTCATTGTTCCACCATCATTAAAGGAGAAAAAAATCAAATAAGCGATTGGCGCATATAAAACAATGAAGATAAAAATGAGATAAAGATTTGACCATTTAAACCTTTCTTTTTTCATTTACGAATTGCCCCTTTCTTTTTCTTTTCTCCTGTAAAGAGCATGATCAGAACCATAGCCACAATTAAAACGACTCCAATAGTTGAACCCATGCCCCAGTTTTGTGTAACGAGGAAGTGCTGTTCAATCGCTGTACCCAAAGTGATTACGCGGTTTCCTCCGATTAAACGCGTCAACATGAAGAGCGATAATGATGGAATAAAGACTGCTTGGACTCCGCTTTTCACGCCATTTAATGTCAAAGGAAAAATAACTCTTCTAAAGGTCTCAAAGTTATTGGCACCTAAATCTCGACTAGCTCGAATAAAAGAAGGATTCATTTCTTCAAGAGCATTAAAGATAGGCAAGATCATAAATGGAATCTCTATATAGGTCGCAACCGCTAGAAAGCTAAGATCTGTAAACAAAATTTGCTGTCTTCCTATCCCTATAAAAGAAAGAAAATCATTCACTGTTCCATTTGCACTAAAAATTCCAATAAAAGCATAGGCTTTTAATAATAAATTAATCCATGTTGGTAAAATAATCAGTAAGAGCCATAATTGTTTATGCTTTGTTTTACTCAATAAATAAGCTGTTGGGTAACTAATAAGCAAGGTAAATAAAGTAATCAAAAACGCATACCAAAATGAATTTAGTGTCATTCTTAAGTATGTACCGGATTGAAAATAAGCTTGGTAATTGCTTAAAGTAAATTGTCCTTCCACTGTGAAAAATGATTGATACACAATTAAAACTAAAGGAGCAACAACAAATAAGAGTAACCAAAAAGCATAGGGTATAAAATAAACCACTTTAGATTGTTTTGTCATTTTTCTCCTCCTAGTCTTCTTCGTAGCTTTCAAGACGTGCATCAAATTCTTGTTCCGTTTCATTGAATCGCATAACATGGATGTCTTCTGGTTCGAAGTACAATCCTACTTCATTTCCAACTACAGCTTTTTTAGTCGAATGGACCATCCATTCATTATTGTCGCGATCGTATCCAATAATTTCATAATGCACACCGCGGAATAATTGAGTATCCACTTTAACTGTTAATTTGCCTTTTTCTACTGTTGTTAATGCTAAATCTTCTGGTCGTAATACAATTTCGACTTTTTCATTTGCTTTCATTCCAGCATCTACACATTCAAATGTATGCCCAACAAAAGAAACTTCATAATCTTGAACCATCGTGCCTTTTACAATGTTGCTTTCACCAATAAAATCTGCCACATAGCGGTTGATTGGTTCATCATAAATGTCAACTGGTGTACCACTTTGAATGATCTCTCCGTTTTTCATCACAAAAATTTCATCACTCATGGCTAAAGCTTCTTCTTGATCATGCGTAACAAATACAAAAGTAATTCCTAAACGCTGTTGCAGTTCACGCAATTCATATTGCATTTCTGTTCTCAATTTCAAATCCAATGCAGATAAAGGTTCGTCTAATAATAAAACTTCTGGTTCATTTACTAAAGCACGTGCAATAGCAACTCGTTGACGTTGTCCACCAGACATTTCGCTGATAGCTCGATCCTCATAACCAGATAATTGAACCATTTTTAAAACATTTTCTACTTTATCTTTGATGGTTTTTTTATCTAATTTCTTGATTCTTAATCCAAAAGCTACATTTTCAAATACATTCATATGAGGAAATAGCGCATAATCTTGAAAAACAGTATTTACTTTACGTTTATTAGCAGGAACATCGTTTACTTTTTTTCCATCTAACATAATCGTTCCTTCTGACGTTTCAGTAAAGCCGGCAATTAAATTTAGAATCGTCGTTTTTCCACAACCTGAAGGACCTAGTAACGTATAAAATTTTCCCCGTTTAATCTCAAAATTGATATTTCTTAATACTGGTTCATCATCATCGTATTGTTTTTTTACATTTTCAAATGTAATAATCGCATTTTCTGTCATTTTGTTTGCTCCCTTATAGTAAAATTTATTTTTCTTTAGCTATACTATTTATCAATTTAATCAAAGATAAGAATCTGTAACAACTAATAGTACTAGACTGTCATTATTGTGATGATTAATGATCTGATGTTTTTGGGTAGCATGAAAGTAAATAGACTCCCCTTTTTTGGCAAAATAACGTTTCAAACCAATTTCTATGCAGACTTCGCCTTCTAATACATAGCCAAAAGTTTCCGATAAAGAAGGGCCAAATTCTTTAAATTGGCCTTTTTCACTTAGTTTTAAAAAGATCGGTTCCATTTCATTTTCATTCGATTCTGGTATGAGCCATTCAATCTTATACCCTTTTTCATCATCTTCAAATTCCGTCATTTCGTCTTTTGTGTAGACAACGCGCTGTTCTTCTTGCTTTTCATCAAAGAAATCTTTAGGACTACAGCCCAATACCTCTAGAATATCAAAAAACACTTCCATTGACGGAACACTTAAATCTCTTTCAACTTGAGAGATATATCCTTTACTTAAATTCGTACGTTCTGCTAATTCTTCTTGTGTTAAATTTTTTTGAATTCTTAAGTTCTTGATTTGATTTCCAATTTCCATACAATTTCTCCTTTTAGCAACTTGTTTACTGGAAGTAAACTAAGACTCACTAATGTTCACTTACGGTAAACTTAATGTTTACTAAGACCTTTTTTATTATAAATCCTTTTTTTCAAAATGCAACTAAAAAATCGTACCCAACTCAACCTAAATACGATTCTTTTCAACCAATTGATCTCCTTAGGTAATAGATCATTTTATATTTATTCGTGTAAGTTCAATTTCGATAGCAAATCTGAACTATTGTGCCTTTACTGAACATTCTTTGTCATCTTTTATTAACAAATCTACTCTATAGCATCTCTACTGACTATTCCTCGTTACCTTTTGTTAGCAAATCTACTCTAAAGAACCCCTATTGAACATTCCTCGGCACCTTCCGCTAGCAAATCTACTCTATAACTCCTCTATCGAACATTCTTAGCCTTTTTCAACTATTAAATCTACTCTGCAAAGTCTCTACACTATATTTCTAAAGCTTTAGTCCAAATTTTTAATGCATTACCTAAAAAAAACTCTAGAAGATTTCTCTTCTAGAGTTTCCAATTTATCTCTTCATCAACTATACTTCATTTTTTTCCTTAATTTGGCATGCTATCTTATCAGATGAACCTTATTGGTCTTCTCCGATGATACGGACTTCAGGAACAAGTTTTACGCCGTCCTTTTCTAAAATGACTTCTTGGATATGTTGGATCAATTCAATGTAATCTGTTGCTGTCGCGTGATCAATGTTTACGATAAACCCGGCATGCTTCATCGATACTTGAGCGCCACCCCATATCTTACCTTGTAAACCAGCTTCTTGAATAAGCTTTCCAGTAAAGTAACCTGTAGGACGTTTAAAAACACTTCCACATGAAGGGTATTCTAAAGGTTGTTTCGATTCTCTTAAGAAGGTCAATTTATCCATTCTTTCCTTTATCTCAACTGTGTGGCCTTTTTTCAATTGAAAAATAACTTCTAAAACGATATCTTGAATTTCTTGGATACGACTATGACGGTAACTAAATTCTAATTCATGATTATCCAATGTCTTAATTTCACCATCAAGAGTTAATACTGTAACAGATTCAATCACTTCACTCACTTCGCCGTCATATGCTCCAGCATTCATATAAACTGCTCCACCAATACTACCGGGGATTCCACATGCAAATTCCAATCCAGTAAGTTCAGCTTCATAAGCTGCATAAGAAGTATCGATCAAACGTGCCCCGCTTTGAACGATTATTTTTTTCTTATCAATTTTAATTTGTTTCATTTCCGTCAATATCATGACAACACCGCGTATCCCGCCATCTTTAACAATCAGGTTACTTGCATTGCCTAAAACCGTTAACGGCAGTGATTCTTTTTTTACCCAGCCTACAACATCTTTTACTTCTTCAGTTGTTTTAGGAAAGGCTACTACATCAGCTGGTCCGCCTGTTTTTGTGTACGTATATAGAGATAAAGGTTCATTTTCTTTTAGGATCAGTTTTGGAAAGTGCTGTTTAAATTCTTTAATAGACATAGTGTTTAATACCCTCTCGTATTAGTTGAGCCTGCTGCTCTACTTTTATAATAAAACTAACTAACTTTTGCTAAAGACAATTTTATCTTAATGCACTTAGTTTACCATGCACAGTTGTTTTTTTGTAGTTTGGATTAGTATTCCATTAAAAGATTTGGCGTTATTTTATTTGAAATGTGTTTCAAAAAAATAGGATTCGGAACGGTTGTCCAAATCCTATCTGGCTATTTTAATTGATTTCATTAGCACGTGTCTCAAAAAAGGCTAAGGTAGCGTTTCTTATTTTAATTTATTCAAATAATCGTAACGTTCAAATACTTCTGATTCTGCTATCCCTACCAAAACTGTTCCTTCTTCGATCCGGTAATCTGGGCTGAAAGAAACATCCATTCGTTTTTGATTAACTTTTCTGATTCCAATAATATTGATTTCATATCTTTGTCTTAAATCTAGTTCATCAAATGTTTTTCCGATCCAACGTACTGGAGGCTTGAATTCGATAACAGCGTAATCTTCATCTAAGTCTACAATATCAGTGATATGTCTTCTTAACACATTTTTTGCTACACGGGTTCCAGCCTCCTTTTCAGGGCGAATCACTTTTGTAGCGCCAATTTCGTAAAGAACTTCCATGAACGATTTATTTTTAGCTTTTGCAATAATTGAAGGTATACCTAATTTTTTGCAATTCATTATAGCTAAGACACTTGCTTCTAGGCTCGTACCTGTTGCCACAACGGCTACATCACAATTTTCTAAACCAATACTTCTTAAAAAATTTAAATCAGTGATATTTCCTTGTATCGCTTGTGTTACATGCGGTTCGACACGTTCAACATTATCTATACTTAAATCAATTGCAATAACCTCACAATCAAATTCATTTAATTCTTTAGCAATTGATGATCCAAAGACACCCAGTCCTAATACACCGATTGTTCTTACTGCCATTTTCAAGTTCTCCTATCCAATTAGAATTGTTGTCTTTGCATACAACTGATCTTTTGTTTTTTTACTTTTTCGACTTAAACTCAATAATATCGTAATCGGCCCAATTCTACCAATAAACATTAAAATCATTAATACAACTTGGCTAATATGTGATAACTCTGGTGTTAAATTCACGCTGACTCCTACTGTTGCTAATGCTGATACAGCTTCAAACAACAAGTACAAGAAAGGCTGGTCTTCAACTAACATCAACACACTTACACCAGCTATTAGAAATAGAGAAAATGTTGCAACAATAACAATTGCGCGTCGAATGATTTCTATTGGAATCGTATGATGAGAATAGTTAACATGTTTTTGACCTTTGATTTCACTGATAACCAACAATGCTACTAGTGCAAAAGTTGTGGTCTTGATACCACCCGCAGCTCCACCAGGGGATCCACCAATAAACATAGTACCGATAAAAAAGAATAACGAAAAAGGTTTAATTAGTTCATAATCAAGCGTGGCAAAACCGGCTGTTCTCATTGTGACTGTTTGGAAAAAGGAAGCCAATACTTTTTCTCCAAACGTGAAATTACCGATCGAATTAGGATTGTTCCACTCTACCACTAAGAAGACAAGCGTTCCAATGACAATCAACCCTAGGGTCATATTGATGGCTAAACGTGTATGAATTTTCAGCATACGATACGAACGTTTCCATCCGCTTTTGCATTTATTTTTTATAATAGATTGAATATTATGTGTAACATCAAACCAAACTGAAAAACCAATTCCACCTAAAATAATTAATGTAGTAATTACTAAGTTTATTAAAGGATCATGAACATATTCTTGCAAACTGTAAGCTCCTAAATTATCAAAACCTGCATTACAAAATGCTGAGACAGCTAAGAATAAAGACACAAAAAGGCCGCTAGCAAAACCAAATTCCGGCACAAATCTAAGCGCTAAAAGAAGCATTCCTGTTCCTTCTATAATGGCAGTATATTTAATAATAGATGCTAGATACGTTTTGAAATCTCCTAGTTCATCTCTGTTAAGAGCTTCTTTCACAGCAATAGTATCTGAAAAACGCATTTTCCTTCCTATTCTCATGATAAAGGTTGCAAGAATAGTCATTAACCCAATTCCACCTATTTGCATGAGCACAATACAGACTATTTGTCCAAACACCGTGAAAGATGTTGCTACGGGTAGTGTAAACAAACCCGTTACACATACCATGGATACTGCTGTAAATAAATTATCAAAGTAAGTTGTTTCTGAACTTTCAAGGTTGCTAATAGGAAGCGTCAATAAAAGCGACCCTATAAAGATAACTGTTGCAAAACTAATGACTATTTTAGCAGCTGGAGGTAATCTCCTAAGTCTTTTTAAAAACATTCGTTTTCTCCTCATTCTTTCTTAAATTCTGGCATACGAATGTATTATATTCTTTCTAAAATAAAAGTAAAGCAAATTCGATTTTTCAAAAAAAATAAGATTGGCTTCCGTCAATCTTACGCTTTTAATCATAATATTTTATTATACATAATCTTCTACAATCATTTGACATATGCGGTGGCTTTCAAGAGAAGATTCCATGCTCACAGGATTCTTTTGATTTTCAATACCTTCTATTGTGGCACGGATCAATGGAGCAAACCCTCTTTTTTCAAGCGTTTGATCCCAGTCACCAAAATTGATCACTTGTTTTTGTCCAGCCGTTTCAATTTCGTAATCTGTTAAATTGACCACTCGGTGAGTGCCAGTTGGAGATTGAACTTCTGCAGACTCGAAGTTGGCACCAGAGTTATAATTCATTGTCGCAATACATTCTGTGTGTTCCGTGGTAAGATGTAAAACACAAGTTTTCAACTCACCGTTTTCTTCTTTGATGCTGAAATTTGTTTGGATAACAGGTTCATCCAGTAAAAATAAAGCGGTATCAACTACATGGATAAACAAATCATAAATTGCATATTTTACACTACCTGAACTGTTAGGTTTTGTTTTTTGGACTAAGATCATACTTTTATTTGGAACTTCTTTCACTTTTTGGATCATCGGCGCAAATCTGCGATTAAATCCTGTAACAAGTAAAACGTTTTTTTCTTCGGCTAGATCCATCAATGCTTTTACTTCATCAATATTTTCACTGATTGGTTTATCAACATACACATGGATGCCTTTTTCGATACATTGTCTGATAAGAGCTTCATGAATATGCGTAGCTGTATGTATAAAAACTGCTTCGATTCCACTCATAAGTAAATCTTCAACAGAAGAGTATAAATTAGTGATACGATATTTTTTGCCGATTTTTGCTAACTTTTCTTGGTCACGTGTAAATAAATGCCATTCTATTTCTTTATCCATTGCCATCATAACTGGCAAATAAGCTTTTTGAGAAATATTTCCTAAACCAATAATTCCAATTTTCATTTTTTTACCCTTCTCTCTTTTTTCTTTTTCACTACATATCCTATCATATTTTGTACGAGATTACTCTTTTAAAAATGCTCTATAGTTTACTATTTTTTTATCTTTTGTACAATAAAGATAAGATGTTACTTATTTAGGAGGAACTAGCTAATGAAATTTATCTCATGGAATGTTAATGGGTTGCGTGCCATTGTAAAAAAAGGATTTATGGATATTTTTAATGAATTAGATGCTGATTTCTTTTGTCTGCAAGAAACCAAGCTCCAAGAAGGCCAGATTGATCTTGAACTTCCTGGCTATTATGACTATTGGAATTATGCTGAAAAAAAAGGCTATTCAGGAACAGCCATTTTTACCAAACATAAACCAACGGCTGTTTATTACGGAATCGGAAAACAAGAACACGATGATGAAGGACGAGTAATCACACTAGATTACCCTGATTATTATGTTGTTACTTGTTATACACCTAATTCTAAAAGCGAACTGAAACGTTTGGACTATAGAATGCGATGGGAAGATGCTTTTCTAAGTTATTTAAAAACACTGGATACTGAAAAACCTGTTATCCTTTGTGGCGATTTAAATGTGGCTCATCAAAATATCGATTTGAAAAATTGGAAAACAAACCAGCAAAGTGCCGGCTTTAGTAAAGAAGAACGCATGAAATTTTCCAATTTATTAGATAATGGATTTATCGACACATTCCGTTACTTCTACCCCGATGAAGAAGGTGCTTATACTTGGTGGAATTATCGTTTTAATGCACGTAAAAATAATGCTGGTTGGCGAATTGATTACTTTTGTGTATCTGAACGGTTAAAAGATCACTTACAAGACGCCAAAATTCTTAACGATATTCTAGGATCCGATCATTGCCCTGTAGAATTAACCTTGAAAGATAAGATTGACTAAATAAAATGAAGCAAAAATCGCTAGAACCTAGTCTGTTCTAATCATTAGTCTAAATTGCGTTCGCTATTCTGTTATTTTTTTGTTGCAAAATCATTGTAGAAACTATATACTAATTAAGATGAAATCGATAGTTTTTCATAAGGGAGTAACTGGCAGCGATAGCTGTGGCAACGTCACCAACAAGTAGATTCGCAACAATCTTCTGGTGTTGTCTTAAATAGTGAGACTTATGCACATTGTTCTCCATAAGGACAATCCTGCATAAGTCTCTTTTTTTATCGATTTTAACGACCATAAAAAGGAGGATATCAAACGAACAACACAAGCTTAGAGAATGATCAACCTCATTCCCAATCAGTACAAAACTTGTTTGGCGATAATGAATATGCTACTATTTTGGGCAACTGTGTTATAATTGGCATTATTTTTTTATTCTTATTAACGACCGATTCTACCCATACTAATCCATTACTTGATTAGTTGTTAGGAACCGGCTAAATTTTTTTTATGAAAGGGTGTATCACTTGGAAAATTACCAAAAAGACCAAGAAACAGTTTTATCAGAATTACAAACTTCACCTGAAGGTTTGCAGGAAAGTGAAGTTAAGAAACGCCAAGAACGTGACGGTTTAAATGAATTAAAGCAAAAAGAAAAAGACTCCGTTCTTAAATTATTTTTAGCAACCTTTAAAGATGCAATGGTTATTGTGTTGTTAATCGTAGCCGTAATCCAAATGGCATTAGGTTCAGTCGTAGAATCATTAATTATCTTTGCGGTTTTAATGATCAACTCAATTATCAGTGTGATCCAAACTAAAAAAGCAGAAAGTTCGCTAGATGCTTTATCCAGTCTTTCGGCTCCTGAGTCAAAAGTGATTCGTAATGGAGTTAAAGTAACGATCCCTGCAAAAGAACTTGTTGTAGGTGATATTGTCCTTTTAGATGCTGGGGATTATGTTCCAGCTGATGGACGTCTATTAGAAGCAGGATCTCTTCAAATCAATGAAGGAATGTTGACTGGTGAATCTGTTCCAGCGGATAAAAGTATTGATGTTGTTGAAAAAGAAGTACCCGTTGGGGACCGTTCAAACATGGTTCATAGTGGAACATTAGTAACCTATGGACGTGGGCTTGTAGTTGTCACAGGTACCGGAAACAATACTGAAATTGGTCAAGTTGCCAGCTTGATCGATAATGCTGTAGCTAAACAAACGCCACTACAAAGAAAATTAGATGACTTTAGTAAAAAACTAGGTTTTGGTATTCTAATTCTTTCGGTTCTTATTTTTGCTATCCAAGCTGCTCGTATCTTCTTTGGTGGAGCAACAGATGTAAATACTGAATTGTTGAATGCATTTATGTTCGCAGTTGCAGTAGCCGTTGCAGCCATTCCAGAAGCGCTGCAATCGATCGTTACGATCGTTCTTTCTACAGGAACAGGCAAGATGGCTAAGAAGCATGCGATCATTCGTAAACTTCCAGCTGTTGAAACTTTAGGTTCGACAAGTGTTATTTGTACTGATAAAACAGGTACATTAACTCAAAATAAAATGACGATCGTTGATTATTTCTTACCAAATGGACAGACTGGTGACTTCAATGCTAAACCAGAAACTTGGAGTGCTGATGAAGCTCGTTTAATGCAAATTGCTGTATTAGCAAATGATTCTAACATCAATGAACAAGGTCAAGAACTTGGTGATCCTACTGAAGTTGCTATGATTGCTTTCAGCAACAAAGTAAACAAGCCTTACCATGAATTACGTAATGCTTACCCAAGATTAGCTGAGTTGCCGTTTGACTCAGATCGTAAATTAATGTCTACTGTTCATACTATTGATGGCGAACAATTGATGCTGACAAAAGGTGGACCAGATGTTGTTTTCAATCGCAGTTCAAAAATTTTGCTTGATGGACAAGTTGTTCCTTTAACAGATGAAAACTTAAAAGCTTTAGCTGATCAAAATGAAGCTTTCTCAGACCGTGCTCTTCGCGTTTTAGCTTTTGCTTATAAACCAATCACAGAAGGTCAAACGATTACTTTTGAAGATGAAAATGATTTGATCTTAGTTGGTTTAGTGGCTATGATCGATCCTCCTCGTGAAGCTGTTTACGGAGCTGTTGAACAAGCTAAAAAAGCGGGTATCAAAACAGTTATGATCACAGGTGACCATAAAACTACTGCACGTGCTATTGCTCGTGACATCGGTATTTCTGAACCAGATGATATCGCGTTAACTGGTCAAGAACTAGACGCTTTAAGTGAAGATGAATTAAATGCTAAATTAGAAAAAATTTCTGTTTACGCTCGTGTTTCTCCAGAAAACAAGATCAGAATCGTTCGTGCTTGGCAAAATAAAGACAAGATCTCTGCTATGACAGGTGATGGTGTGAATGACGCTCCAGCATTGAAACAAGCAGATATCGGTATCGCAATGGGTAGTGGAACAGACGTAGCTAAAGATGCTGCTGCAATGGTGCTTACGGATGATAATTTCGTTTCAATCATTAGCGCAGTTGAAGTTGGTCGTAATGTTTTTGATAACATAAAAAAAGCTGTCGCTTATTTGTTTGCTGGTAACCTTGGTGCCATTATTGCTATCGTAGCCGCTTTATTAATGGACTGGGTAAACCCATTTACAGCTCTTCAATTGTTGTTTATCAACTTAGTAAATGATTCTATTCCTGCCATTGCTTTAGGAATGGAAAAAGGCGAACCAAACGTGATGGAACGTAAACCAAGAGATCCTAACGAAGGAATTTTTGCTGGTGCTACACTAAGATCAGTTGCTTTCCGTGGTACGCTTATCGGGATTGCTGTTATCATTTCGCAATATATTGGATTAGGTTATTCAGATGAAATGAGTATTGCTATGGCCTTTACAACACTTATCCTTGCTCGTACATTACAAACATTCCCAGCACGTTCAAATACGCAAACATCTATTGGAGCTGGTTTCTTCTCTAATAAATTTGCTATCTATGCTGTTCTATTCTGTTCTGTATTATACGGAGTAACCGTTCTTCCAGGAATCCGTTCAATCTTTGCTATTCCAGCAAACTTTGGTTGGGAACAATGGGGAATTGCTGCAGGTTTAGCACTAGTTGCTGTAATCTTAATGGAATTAGCTAAATTTATTCCTTTTAAAAACGAAGCTTAATTTCTTGTAATTTGCATAATAAAAGACGCCAATTCGTTAATGAAATCTATTAGCGAATTGGTGTCTTCTTTTTATTGGATTTTTTCACTAGTAAATAGCAATAAAATCCTTTATACTATTAACCGAATACTTGTTCGAGGAGGAAAAAAATGAACTTTGTCGCATTAGACTTTGAAACAGCCAGTAACCAGCGTCATAGTGCTTGCTCAGTTGCTTTGACCGTTGTACGCAAAAGTAAAATTGTTGATCACTATTACTCGTTGATCAAACCAGAAACTGAATTTTTTTGGCGTAATATCCAAGTTCACGGTATTACCCAAAGAGATGTTCATAATGCTCCCTCTTTCCCAGAAGTCTGGGAAGAAATAAAACCGTTCTTCACAGAAAACAAACTCGTTGTCGCACATAATCTGCCTTTTGACCGAGGTGTTTTACAAGGCTGTCTTGATTATTACAACTTAGAGCAACCTCATTTTCAAACACTTTGTACGGTCCAATCTAGTCGAAAACTAATGACAGAACTTCCTAACCACAAACTAAACACCGTTTGTGATCATTTAGGCATCCGTTTAGATAACCATCATAACGCACTTGAAGATAGTAACGCTTGTGCTGCTATTCTGCTTTATTTAGAAGATCACTTTGGGACAGACCCTTTAAAAAAATTAGTTAAACATATTTAACTCATGTATTTAATTTGAATAAAAGTGCATAAAACAAATGGTCTTTTAGTTTTTTTTAAAGACCGTTTGTTTTTTTGTCTTACCTTTCCTCAGGTGCAATTAGTTGAATTGACATGGGAATTCCCGTATTTTTATTATACTAGCTCTGTTTAAAAACATAGCAAAAATACTTTGGAGGAGTTTACATGATTAAAAAACAAAAACAGTTTTTAGGAGCTGTCTTTATACTTATGCTAGGTTTATTCATAAATTTAGCAACACCACTATCCGCTTCAGCTGAAAAAGGAACAGAAAGCGATCCTTATGTTATCACGACAGATGTTACTTATGCACCTTTCGAGTTCAAAAATGCTGACAATGAATATGTTGGTATTGATGTAGAAATTCTGGATGCTATTGCTGAAGATCAAGGTTTCACTTACGAGTTACGTCCTTTAGCATTTAGTGCAGGGTTGCAAGCTTTAGAATCCAATCAAGTTGATGGAATGATTGCAGCAATGAGTATTACAGACGAACGTAAAGAATCATTTGACTTTTCTGATCCTTATTTTGAAGCCGGTACAGTTATGGCTATTTCAGAAAATAATGATGAAATTTCTTCTTATGAAGATTTAGATGGAAAAACAGTCGCTGTTAAAGTTGGTACAACAGGTGCTGCATTTGTTGAAGAATTAAAAAAAGAATTTGATATCAAAGTGAACCAATTCGAAGATTCAGCTACGATGTATGATGATGTTGTTGCAGGCCATTCTGATGCTGTATTTGATGACTATCCTGTTATGGCCTATGCCGTTCAGCAAGGTCTTCAGCTAAAATTCCCACTTGATCCAGAAGCAGGAGATGTTTATGGATTTGCTGTTAATAAAGGTCAAAATCCAGAATTGCTGGAAAAATTTAATGCCGGGTTAGCAAATATCAAAGAAAATGGCATTCATGAAGACATTACAACTAAGTATACTGGTGAAGATGCAGAATCTGTAACGACTAGTAATGGCTTCTTTTCCTTAATCAAAAACAATTATAAAGAATTACTAACTGGACTTGGCCGAACACTAGTATTGACCCTTGTTTCTTTTGCAATTGCATTAGTAGTCGGAGTTATTTTAGGATTGTTTAGTGCTACTTCAAACAAACTGTTGACTGGTATTTCAACGATTTATGTAACGATTATGCGAGGTATCCCTTTGATTGTTTTAGCCTTTTTCGTTTATTTCTCTATTCCTCAATTCTTAAATATTCAATTATCTGCTTATATAGCAGGTGTGATCACCTTAAGTTTGAATACAACGGCTTATATTGCTGAATTGGTCCGTGGAGGAATTCAAGCCGTAGCCGGTGGACAATTAGAAGCTGCGAGAAGTTTAGGATTGCCTTACCCAACATCTATGCGTAAAATTGTTTTACCGCAAGCTATTAAAATTATGATTCCATCCTTTATCAATCAATTTGTCATTACACTGAAAGATACATCAATCTTATCCGTGATCGGTATTGTTGAATTGACTCAAACAGGTAAAATCATTATTGCACGTACCTACTCTTCTGGTAATATGTGGTTGATCGTTGGTTTGATGTACATCATCATTATTACCATTCTTACGAAATTTTCAAATTATCTTGAAAGGAGACTATCAAATGACTAAATTAAAAGTGGAACACTTAAAGAAAAATTTTGGAGATTTAGAAGTGTTAAAAGATTTGTCTATCGAAGTTCAAGAAGGTGAAGTAGTTTGTATTATCGGTCCATCAGGATCTGGTAAAAGTACTTTCCTTCGTTGTATGAATGCTTTAGAAGAAATTACCGGTGGAAAAGTCATTATCGATGACTTTGATTTAACGGATCCAAAACAAGATATCAACAAAGTCCGAGAAAACATTGGAATGGTTTTCCAGCAGTTCAACCTCTTTCCTCACTTGACGGTTTTAGAGAATATTACATTAGCTCCTAAAGAATTAAAAAAAGAATCTAACGAATCAAGTCAAAAACGTGCATTAGAATTGCTGGAAACGGTTGGACTTTCTGAAAAAGCCAATGATTACCCTAAATCATTATCCGGCGGACAAAAGCAACGTGTGGCTATTGCACGAGCTTTAGCGATGGATCCAGATATTATGCTGTTCGATGAGCCTACCAGCGCACTTGATCCAGAGATGGTTGGAGATGTACTTGAAGTCATGCAGAAACTAGCGGATCAAGGTATGACCATGTTAGTCGTGACACATGAAATGGGCTTCGCCAAAGAAGTAGCAGATCGCGTGATTTTCATGGATGGCGGCTATATCGTTGAAGAAGGAAAACCAGAGGATGTCTTTAACAGCCCTCAAAATGAACGAACAAAGAATTTCTTAGAAAAAGTTTTAATCTAATAAAAAAGCGTTGCAAAAGAATTCTTTTGCAACGCTTTTTATATTTCTCCAATCATCATACTCATTAAACAAACATCTAAATACATTCCTTCATCTTTGACTCCTCTTGGCATGATTGCTTCAAGATTAAAGCCCATTTTTTCATAAAGGCGGCGTGCACGTTCGTTTCGAGCTTGGACAGTTAATTCTAATCGTTTTAAGCTGCTTGACGGACCATTTGCCCACTCAATCAACTTTTCCATCATCATTGTGCCTAAACGCATTCCCCAATAATCCTTTGCGATTGAAATGCTGATATCCCCTATATGTCTAAGTTTCGGTCTGTTCGTTCCATGAATTTCGGCAATTCCGATAATTTCTTCTTTATCTAAAGCCACTAACATAACCGTTACATCTGAGGCTACAATGGCTTCAATTTCCTGTGTTTCAGTTTCAATTGATTTTCCTGGTCCTTCAATTCCCATGGTCATAAAACCTGTTTCAATTGCAATTTTTTTTAAGTGATTCAATAATTTTTCTGCATCACTTGGAATCGCTTCTCGTATTTGTATCGTATCGATCATCTAGTCCCACCTTACTTTGCTTCAAATTTTTGCATCAGTTCTTCATATCTTTTCCCAATTGGATAAAAAGTTAATTCGCGTTCCATTAACTCTTCCCCAACAGGCATTAGTTTAATCTGTAAGTATTCTTGAGGCAAATCTTCTGGAATAAAAGTTGCCCACTCAATAATCGATACTCCATCACCTTCAAAATACTCTTCTAACCCTAAATCCATTCCACCCGTTTCTTCTAAACGATAGACATCCATATGATATAAAGGCAGTCTTCCATCTAAGTATTCTCTGATAATAGTATAAGTTGGACTCTTGATGACTCTCTTGATTCCTAACCCTTCAGCTAACCCTTTAGTAAAAGTCGTTTTTCCAGCCCCAAGATTTCCTTCTAGTAAAATCACATCTCCAGGCTCTAACCATTTTGCTAAATCAGCAGCCACTGTTTTTGTTTCTTCTTCATTACGTGCTCTTAGTGGTTTCATTTTTTTCTCCTTTACTCTTGTATACTTATCTCTTATTTATTGTAACACCACTTTACAAGTTTTCTCGTCCTTTAGGACGTAAAAATACAAACAACTCCAAAACTTTTGTATGATTAGTTTGAGGAAAAACCAACAAAAGAAAAGGAGTTGCTTGTTATGAAACCATTGTATCAAAATGGCCAAACAATCAAAAGTTTAAAAACTTATTTTTCGCCTTATTTCGTCGAATTAATTCAACCAACGGCAACGAAAGTTTTCCTGCTTTTTTTGGCGATTCTTTCCATACAAGGAATCCAATCCATTCGTTTTC
Source organism: Carnobacterium inhibens subsp. inhibens DSM 13024 (assembly GCF_000746825.1). Lineage (NCBI taxonomy): Bacteria > Bacillati > Bacillota > Bacilli > Lactobacillales > Carnobacteriaceae > Carnobacterium > Carnobacterium inhibens. Next base: position 1,059,690 of record NZ_JQIV01000006.1, read on the forward strand.
TCTATCATTGGTTTCTGAAAAAAGTCAGTAATTCTAGCTTGAATTCCTACTATTTTCTGTTGTCGTCTGGAAAGATTCCACTAACTGCACTGACCCAGACCACGATACAGATAGCTCTTTCTTGTGTCCCAGAAAACTTACACCAGTATCCGTTCTTTTTGATTATTGACGACACCTTACAGCCAAAGTACGGGACACATTTTGATGATTATCAATTGATGTTTGACCATGCCGCTCACAATGGAAGCAATTATTTAAAAGGTCATTGTTTTGTCGGTTTAGTCCTTTCTATTCCCCTATGGTATCAAGGGAAAGTTCGCTATTTAAGTATTCCTATTCGTTATCAGTTGCGTTCTGAAAAGGAGAATAAGCTAGAACTGGCAGCAGAAATGATTGATCAAGCTCTTCAAGTATTTCCTTCGGAAAAGAAAATTATTTTACTTTGTGATAGTTGGTATCCGAAAGGAGCTGTTCGAAAAGCAGTACCCGAGAACCCTCAGCTAGAGTTAATTTCAAATGTACGTGTAGACACGAAGTTGTACGACTTGCCTCCAAAACCAACCGGTAAACGTGGCCGTCCGGCAAAGAAAGGCCACGTGTTAACGATTCAGACTGATTTTGAATTGAACAACCATACTGGAGACTATGTTGTCGGAACAAGAAAGGTGCTAACGAATCTTTTTCCAGAGCCGGTTTATGCCATGGTAACCGCCAGTAATCCGGAAAACCCATCTAGCTACAGGCTTTTCATCAGTACCTTGATGCCAGAGGATATCTTAATGGATGAAGATGAGTTGGAAAAAGACTTTCCAGAAAAAAACAACCAAGATAATAGAGACCTTCTGCCTTATCACTTATATGGTTTTCGCTGGTCTATTGAAGTCATTTTTTATGAACAGAAAACTTTCTGGTCTTTCGGCAATTATATGGTCCGAAGTAAAGCAGGCATCGAAAATTATATCAACTTCACGGCCATCGTCTATAGTTGCGTTCAGCTGATTCCTTTCCAACAGACTCAGTATGCTCATTTACAGTCAGAGAGTGCTCAAGTAAAGAAACAATTATTTGGTATGGCGATCCAAGAAGAATTATTTTTCTATACTTTCGTGTCTGCTCTCGAAAACCGTATTAATTCATTGGCCATCATTAAGGCCTTTGAACAGTGGCATAAGAAAAAACGAAGTTTTTAAGAACTTGTAAAGTAGTGTAAAGTTAAATTTATTTAGCTAATTGAAAAAATTTCCAATAATTTATTGAATTGTCGATTATTTTTCTAGCTTTAATGTAAGCGCCTAATAGAAAGGTACCTAGAAAATGGAAAAGGATACCTCTATACTGAGAGGTGTCCAAATGATTGAATATCATGTGCGTTTTAATGACAATTTATCTGCACTTTTGGAGCCCATGGCAAATAAACCTCCAAAAGTGTGTTTTTTTGATTTGGCAGGTGTGTCAGGAGATAGTCAAAATATTTTTGTGGATTCAATCCATTGGCTTTTGCTGTTTCTTGCAGACTCAAGATGGCTGCGTTGGCGTGAGCACCTTCGGTGGTAGCCGCAAACAGCCAATTCTTCCGCCCCATGACGAGGGATTTTATGCCGCGTTCTGCTAAGTTATTGGAAAGCACTAAGCGACCATCCCTCAGAAAATTCAATACTTTTACTTCCTGTTTTAATGCGTAGGAAATAGCTGTTCCGATTTTTCCTTTGATCATCGGATTCAGTGTTCGAAGCCACCCAAAAAATTCTTCGAGTTTTGGCTGCACAAACTCCCACCTTTTTAATTGCCGTTCCTCGACCGTCAGGTCTGCCAGTTTCTTTTCCTCTTGAAAGATAGCATCGCATTTCTCCACGGCTAACCGTGAAGTACTTTTCTTTTCCCCTTCTTCGGCGGGAAGAGCATCATAGAATTTCCTTCGAACATGAGCAAAACAGCCAATGGACGTAACATCAGTGAGTTTCCCGTAAGAGGAATACCCATCCGAGTGAAGGTATCGTTTATAACCGGCTAAAAAGTTTTCGAGAACCTCGCTTCCTCTGGAAGGTCCATGTTTGTAAATGTGGATTTTCTTCTCCGCATACCGTCCCGAGCTGAAGAGCCAGACGTAATCCTTTGTTCGATGGCTATCCAAAACATTGAAAGTTGTCTCATCCGCATGAAGCACTTCTTCTTCCAATAAGGCTTTCTTCAATAGCTGAACCAACGGTTCAAAATAATACTCACTGGTTTTTTTATGCCAATTGGAAATGTTGGTACGTTTGATATCAAAATTCATCATCGTCCAGTGGGCTTCCTGACGGTAAGTAGGGACTTTTTGTTGAAACTTTTGGTAAATGGTTTCTGCAATAAGAGAAGCAGAAGCGAAAGAGCCGCTGAGTGGAGATTTCGGTACTTCAGCTTTTATGATAGATGTTTCTCCGTATTTTTCGCAAGATGGGCAGGAATAGGACAATCGAATATGCCGATGATTCTCTAAGCGGGCAGGAATGTATACGACCTCTTCACGTACGACTTCTTTTCCCATTTCTTTCATGGCAGAAGCACATTGAGGACAAGTACAATTTTCTTCACGGTATAGATGCTCAACGACTGGTAAGTGAGCGAGTTTTTCTTTTTGATGACCTTTCTTCTTATGACGACGGACAGGAGTTTCTTCGATTGTTTCTTCTTCGCTTTGGCTGCCAGTCTGCTCTGACCAACTAAAAGACGGGTCATCCTCAAAAAGATCCGTTTGGTTGGGATGAATTTTTTCAGGAGACAAAGTCTCCTTTTTGCGTCCAAACAGTTGTTGGAGAAGGTACTGGTTCTGTTCGCGTTGAAGGGCCAATTCTTCATTTACGTGTTTGAGTTGTTGTGTTAACTCAGTTAGATTTTGAGCCATTAACTCATTTTGTTGTAAGGCTTTTTCCAACTGCTTTTCTAACGACTTCGACATGAAGAGACCCTTCTTTCTGTTTTTTTCGATAGGCTAATTATAATCGGTTTTCATCAGAAAAACTAGCCTGGAAAGAAAATTTATTCTCCGTTCCAGACTAGTTTTTTATGTCACGATTCCTTCAGCTGCCGGTTGTATAGTAACTTTCTGGTCAATTGACAATCCTTCCAGCAGCCAACGTAGTTGCTGGGAAGTCAGTTGTTTGATTTCTTGTTGATCTCTCGGCCACTTCAAACGGCCATTTTCGAGTCTCTTATATAAAAGAATAAACCCGTCGCCCTCCCAATATAGGGCTTTGAACCGATCTTTTCTTCCACCGCAAAACAGGAATACGGCATCATCATAGACATTCATATCATATTCTTCCACAATTGTTGCAGCTAAACCATCAATTTGCCGGCGCATATCAGTTTTTCCACAAACGATAAATACATTCTTCACTTTAGTAAGGTCAATAATTTTCATGAGCACTCAACCCCGATAAAAGAATATGCACTATCTCCTCTTTGATCTCTTCATAGAGAAATAACTCTGCTCGGGAGAATTTGACACGAGCCACCAATGTAGAGGGGGAAGCCTTCGGCTTAAATGACGTGGTAGATGAAGCTTTTGAATCACCGTTTAACGTCACTGGGACAACATCTTGTTTTGCTTTCAAAAATAAAACCTACTGTAAACTTGAATTGTTTCAAGTTTATCAAGAGATTTTGTATTTCGGAAGATACCTTTCTATTAGGCGCTTACGCTTTAATTCCTTGCAATGGATAATGTTTCATTTTATTGTTACCTTTATTTTTTTTTGAGCAATATAGAGACATGGCTGGGACAATATTCCCCAGCCATGTCTCTATATCTACCTACTTTTCAATGTTGTTAAATTTTATTTATTTGTATGGTTTCAATGCTAAAGAAGATCTGATTCTTTCAAAACATCTTCAATATACGTATTTTTGGTCTTCTTAACAAAAGTTTCTATCAATTTCCGCTCTACAAACGGAAGCTCCGTTTTCGTAAGTTTCTTCTTATCCGTTAAATAATATACAGCATTGGCAAGTGTACGAATATCATATGCAGAATCAAAAACTTCAGGAACACCACGTTCAATATTTAATAATTGATAAACAGCCTCCATAGCTGTTCTGACAGAATATTCAGTAGTAAATACTGTATCACGTTCTGTTTCTGCAAAGTTTCCAATGAATGCCAAGTTTTTTGATCCGTTTGGAATTACTAAAGGACGATCTCCTGGTGCTCTTAACATAAAGTATGAAGTAATATAGGGCATATAAACTGGAATTACTGTACAAGAAGTTTCAGATAACACTTGAATATCTTCTTCTGGTACACCAAGATGATACATTAATTCTTGAACAATTTCTTGACCGGAACATTGTTCGATTGGTTTTTTTATATAATTTCCTGGTTTATTTGATAACAAGCCATAGACCCACATTATTGTTTGTTGATCATTTTGTCCTTTAAAATGTGGTTGACGGTGTATTGCAAAGCTCATTAACCAGTTTGAATCCTTAATAGTGATTATGCCACCGGTAACGACTTTTCCTGTCCGCAATTTTCTCTTCGTTAATCGTGAAATATAGGGTTCAATATCGAAGTTTTCCCAAGTTACTGTTGCTGAAATATACCAACTTTCAGCTGGAAGATTTTCATAGAATACTTCTGGATGTCCAAATTCTGAAGATTGTTTAGCTAAGTTTTTCCAAAGATTCCAGCTTCCGCCTAATTCATGAGTTATTGGTGCAGGTGTATTATGGTCTCCTTGAGTGGAACTTTCTGTGATTGATCCATTTGTAACAAAAACAAGATCGTTTTCAGATAAGGAAATTTCTTGTGTTTTTTCTTCCTTTGTTAACAAAATAGTGCGCGCAACTTTGGTTTCGTGATCAATATCAACCTGAATATTATTAATTTTTGTTTCATATTGGAAGTCGACGTCTTGATCTTTTAAGAACGTGATTAAAGGTTTAACTAATGACTCATATTGATTATAACGAGTGAACTTTAATGCAGAAAAATCAGGTAATCCTTTAATATGATGAATAAAGCGCATTACGTAGCGCCTCATCTCGATTGCAGAATGCCATTTTTCAAAAGCGAACATTGTACACCAATATAACCAGAAATTTGATTCAAAAAATTCATCGCCAAAGACATCTTCAATTTTTTTGCCAATCAATTGATTTTCAGAAGTCATGAATAATTCAACTAACTCTTTTTGTGCTTTTTTTGATAACGTAAATTGACCATCATCATCTGCCCGTTCTCCGCGATTATGGATAATTCGACAGTTAGAAGAGTTGGGATCATCATGATCTAGCCAATAAAATTCATCTAAAACGGATGCATCTTCCACTTCAAGTGAAGGAACAGAACGAAAAAGATCCCACAAACACTCAAAATGATTTTCCATTTCACGTCCTCCGCGAGTAACAAAACCATCATGTGGAATAAAGGTTCCATCTAATGAACCACCTGAAAGGGATAGTTCCTCAAAAATGTGAATACGTTTACCTTCCATATGACCATCTCGAATCAAGAAAACAGCCGCTGCTAAACCTGCCAACCCAGCACCGACGATATAAGCGCTTTTTTCTTCGATACCATCTGGCTTACGACTTTTTGCAAATGCTTCATAATTCCCGTTTGTATGTCTCATTGTCTATTCCCTCCTATATTTTTAAACATCTTAAGGTTATTCCTATTGTGGTTTTATGTCAAACAATACGCTGATCCTGGGACAGAAAACAACTAAAAAACAATCATACTCATTTGAATGCTTTTTAAAAAAGAAATATCTTTGGTATAATTAATAATAAGTAACGACAAATACAATATTAGGCTGGGGAATCCTGGTAAATTATGGTGAACAATAGTTTCTCAAGCTATGGATTGTGAATCCCTTTTGGTATAATCGGTTCCTAACAAACAACTCCCGTTTTTGTTGTTTTTTTCCTCGAATCTAGTAGACAAAAAAGTCAGAGTTGTTTGTACTTTTATGTCTTCTATTACTTAAAAAGTTGTAAAGTGGGGTTATTGTAATTCAAGTATTTACAAATAGCCAAACAAAAATACAGTCTAATTTGCGAAGAAAACGTTTGTGGGGTTTATTTCTAACCTGCACATTAAAAAGTAATCGTAAAAAAGGGTCTAGACTTTTTCTCTAAACCCTAAATAATCGATTGATTTGATTAATATTTTTTTATTCACTACATACTGTGATTCGTTGATGAATAAATTGTTGATTTTCAATTTCATCTACTAATGCAAGGGCAAAATCGGCATAACTGATTTCACTTTCCCCACTACTATTGACCAATAAACGATCCTGTCCAAGTTGATAACTCCCTGTCCGTTTTCCTTCAGGATTAAAAAAAGCTGAAGGACTGATATAAGTCCAATTGACACTTTCTGCCAGCTGCAGTTGTTCAAAGGCTTTTGCCATATTTAAAGCTGTAGGTTTAGCAGCTTCAGGAAAATCCGGAGTGTCCATCAAACGTGTTGTCATTTTGTCGTCCACAAATAAACTTCCTGCTCCACCAACAACAACTAGACGAGGCACTTCATATCCTTGTAACAAAGACACTAGATACGCTAAACTCGTTTGATGCAAGGTTTCTTTTCCTGGTGGCGCATTGAATGCATCAACTACTACATCTAAATCTTTTATGTCTTCATATGTCAAATTGTATAGATCTTTTTCAATGAAATGATTCCCCTGTTGGTCTACTAATTTTGAAGCATTTCGTACTAGTGGAATAACATCATGTCCTCTCATTAAAGCCTCTGCAGAAATTTTTGAGCCTGCTTTACCTGTTGCTCCGACAATTCCAATTTTCATGTGGTTTCCTCCTTTTTAGTCTTCACCCTTTTTTCATTATAATGAGTACACCTTCAAATGAGCAACTATTCTAAACTTTACTTAAACAAAAAAGCTGACTCATGTGAGTCGGCTTTTAAGAACAATCTTAATTCATTAACGTTTGGTTTGCTGTAATAATCGCTAATTTGTAAACATCTTCTTCGTTACAACCACGAGATAAATCTGAGATTGGTTTGTTTAGACCTTGTAAGATAGGTCCGATTGCTTCAAAGTTACCAAAACGTTGCGCAATTTTGTAACCAATGTTTCCTGATTGCAATTCTGGGAATACAAATACACTTGCTTGTCCAGCAACTTTTGAATCTGGAGCTTTTTGTTCAGCAACAGAAGCTACAAATGCAGCATCAAATTGCATTTCACCATCGATATCGTATTGAGGAGCAAGTTCTTGAGCAATCTTAGTTGCTTCTGCTACTTTAGTTGCTTCTTCAGCAACTGCTGATCCTTTAGTTGAAAAGCTTAACATAGCAACTTTTGGTTCAATGCCAAACATTTCAGCAGTTTTAGCACTTTCTACAGCGATTTCAGCTAATTCTTGAGCATTTGGATTTACATTGATAGCACAATCTGAGAACAAGTATTTTTCTTGTCCACGTCCACGCATCATGATAAATGCTCCACTTGTACGGCTAACGCCTGGTTTAGTTTTAATAATTTGTAATGCAGGACGAACCGTGTCTCCTGTTGAGTGGATTGCTCCACTTACCAAACCATCAACTAGTCCCATGTATGTTAACATTGTACCAAAGTAATTTTCATCTTTTAATAATTGAATCGCTTTTTCTTCAGTAACTTTTCCTTTACGGCGTTCTACAAAAGAAGCAACCATTTCATCTAATTTATCATAATTAGATGGATCAATGATTTCAATATTTTCTACATCAAAACCACGATTTTTTGCAGCTTCTTTAACGGATTCAGGATTTCCGATCAATACTGGTTGAATCAAATCTTCAGATGCCAAACGAACTACAGCACCAAGAATACGAGGTTCAGAACCTTCCGGAAATACAATACGTACTTTTCTACCTTTAATTTTTTCTGATAAACTTTCAATTAGTTCCACACTAACGACCTCCACAATTTGTGATTTAACATACAACTTTATCATACTATTATTTGCTTAAAAATGACAGCCTTTTGAGGTTCAAATCCTACAAGTATTACTTATTGAACTGACTCAGGCAACTGCCAGTTTATAGGTTCTTCACCAAATCTAATCAAGGCTTCATTTGTCTTAGAAAAAGGTTTTGATCCGAAAAAGCCTCGGTAAGCAGATAACGGGCTAGGATGAACTGAGGTCAACACAACATGTTTTGTTTCATCAATCAAAGCTCTCTTTTTAATTGAAGGACTCCCCCATAAAATAAATACCATAGGTTTATCTCGATCGCTCAATTTTTTAATAACAGCGTCTGTCAACTCTTCCCAGCCTTTGCCTTTATGTGAATGAGCCTGGCCTTTACGAACAGTTAAAACTGTGTTCAACAATAAAACCCCTTGTTTAGCCCACGATTCTAAATAACCATGATTAACAGGTTTAATCCCAAGATCACTTTGCAGTTCTTTATAAATATTGGCTAATGATGGAGGGATTTTTACATTTGGCAATACAGAAAAACTTAAGCCATGTGCTTGATTTGGTCCATGATAAGGATCTTGTCCCAGAATAACCACTTTTACTTCATTATAAGGTGTCCATTCAAAAGCTTGCCAGATATGATGCATCTCAGGATAAACCGTTGTTTCTTGATAGTCATGTACAAGAAATGCTTTCAATGATTGATAAGACGGTGTATTCATTTGTTCGTTCAAAATAGGCAGCCAGTCGTTTTTTACTGGTAATGTCAATACAATTCCTCCTTGTTTATCTTAACTTCTCTTCTATCCTACAAGATTTATTATTTTCTCACAAGCGATAGTGTTGACCCTTTTTAGCTACATTCCATTTATGATAAATGAGAGTGAAAAAAGCATTATGCGTTTATTTTTTTTATTTTAATGGTAGACTTAGTAATACAAAGAATCTTGGGAGGAACCAAAAATGATAGAGCTTATTGTATCTGATATGGATGGGACACTACTAAATGAAAAAATGAAAGTTTCTGAGACAAATGCTAAAGCCATAAAAGCGGCTATTGATAAAGGTATCCACTTTATGGTTGCCACCGGAAGAGGATTTACTGAAGCACAACCTTTGCTTCAAGAAGTAGGCATCAATTGTTCGTTCATTACTTTAAATGGCGCTCAAGTCTACAATGAAGAAGGCAAAGTTATCCAAAATATTGGTATCGATAAAAAAACAGTCCATGAAGTGGTTGCTGAAATAAAGAAAAGAAACCTTTATTGTGAGATGACCACATCTAATGGAATCTATTCTGATAATAAAGCGAAACGTATTGAATCTGTTGCTTCTTTACTATATGAAACAAATCCAGACACTACTTATAAAATGGCTGTCGTTTTAGCAGCTGCCCGTTTAGAAATAATGAACATCAATTATGTTGAGGATTATGAACAACTTGTACACGATGACTCGATTGAAGTTTTAAAGATTATCGCTTTTAGTGATGATGGTCGCAAAGTGCTTGGCCCTCTTACAAAAGAACTTGAAAAAACTGGAAATCTTGCTATCACAGCATCTTTTGTTAATAACATTGAAATCAACAATATAAATGCTCAAAAAGGGATCGCCCTTGAAGCTGCTGCAAAAAAACTGAATATTCCACTTGAAAATATTATGACACTTGGAGATAATTTCAATGATGTTTCTATGCTAGAAGTTGCTGGATACAGCTTTGCTATGGAAAATGCAGAGGAAGAAGTCAAAACCTATGCTAAATACCGTACTACCAGCAATAATGCTAGTGGTGTTGCACATGCAATATCCCTTGCTTTAAATGACAATTTAGAATCCGCACGAGCTCCAGAGATTTTGAAAAGTGCTGAAGAATAGAATAAACTGGCAAGCAGAGTAACAATCTTACTTTCCTTTTCGTTGTTATGTATAGGTAAATGATTTGTTTACCTATCTACTAAGTGAAGGGAGAAAACATCATGGATGCAAGTACACAATGGCTATCCGCAGTAATGGAAATTATCGGTAATGTAGGTTTTCCCATCTTTATCGCATTATTTCTGCTTCAGCGTATGGAAACAAAACTTGATGACGTGGTAAAAGCTCTAAACGAACTCAGCCAAGTGATCAAATCAGCTGCATAAAGAAAAACCGCCTCTAGTTTGGCGGTTTTTCTTTATGCAATTTTATATTTTATTTTAGCTTCATTTTTGATATACTAAAAATAGATATGTATACGCTTAATCCACTATTAGAGGAGCGTTTAATATGGTAGTTCTTTATATGAAGCAAGAATATGTTTCAAAGCAAGAAAAGATTCTTGTCAAAGATGAATATGGTAAAGACCTGTACCTTATTACAGGAAAATGGGGCAGAGTTGGAGACCGAATATCTTTATATAGCATGGATGGCTCTTTGCTTATAGAAGTTAAACAAACCGTATTGTCACTATTGCCTAAATTCGACATTTATATCCAAGGTAAAAAATATGGCTCTATTACAAAGCATCGCAACTTGGCTGGCTTGTATTTTAAGGTTACTCCATTAAATTGGCTAGTAACAGGTGATTTCTATAATCATTACTATACGGCGTACTGTAAAGAACAACTGATCATGGAACTAAACAAAGCCTATACTTCAGCAGGAGATTATTACACGCTATTCGTACCTGAAATTCAACACGCCCCCCTTTGCCTCTGCATTGCTTTGATTGTTGACAACCTTACCTTAACACGCTTACCCGAGCTGAAAAAGAAAAAAACAAGTCGTGCTATTCAATTGATTTAACTACTAAAAGAAGCATTAATCAGATTTTGATACAATCGATTAATGCTTCTTTTTTTAATTGATTTTTAACTGCATATGATCATATAAGTGATCGCCTAACTTACAGTCCCATACTTTTTCAAAGCCCATTTTCAAGTAAAGTTTTTGTGCTTTTTGATTTTCTTTATCACAATTCAACCCAATAAATGGTTCATTTTCTGCTTTTGCAATAGTTGGTAAAGCCTCTAATAATTCAGTTGCGACGCCTTTGCCTCTAAATTTTTTATCTGTTACTAAGGAATCTAAATACCATTCTCCGGAAACTGTTTCAGAATCTTTAAACAGCTCTTCTTCAATTCCCGCTTCGCTTAACAGTTTATTAAATGGATCATCGATTACAGGTTCTAATTCACCCTTATATCCAAAACAAGCTCCCGCCATTTCCCCATCGCGAATACAAACTAAAGCTCTCTGATAACTATATCGGTAATCTTTGCTTTCCATTGCTTTTTTTATCATAGTTTTCAGCGTCTCAGTATCCATTGTTTTCAATAAAGATAATTCCATATCTTCTAAAATAATCCAGACCCATTCCACTAATTGTTCTATATCTGAAATTTCTGCTGTTCGTATCATGTTGTCACCTGCTTAAATAGATTTTGTTTCCTTATTAATCATAACGAACAACCAACAGCTATTCAACTCCTTAGAGATTAGAAATAAAACAAATCTATGTTAGATTTTATTACATACTCAGATTACATTAAGGTTGCAATTGATTTAAAGTTAAATTAGACTATTATCTTAGACAAGGAGGATTTTTATGAAATTACAAAAACATTCATTCATTATACTTATGACAACCCTATTATTTACATTAATTTCCACTCTATTCCTGCCAGTGAGCGCTTCTGCGCAAGAAACCGATAAAACATATATTATTGGTACAGATATTACTTTTGCTCCATTTGAATACAAAGATGCTGAAGGCGACTACAAAGGTATCGATGTTGATTTGCTAGATGCCATTGCTAAAGATCAAGGTTTTAATTATGAATTAAGACCCTTGGGGTTTAGTGCTGCATTACAAGCTTTAGAAACAAATCAAGTTGATGGCATGATTGCTGGTATGAGCATTACACCAGAACGTCAAGAGTCCTTTGATTTCTCTGAACCTTACTTTGAGAGCGGTGTCGTTATGGCTGTTTCAAAAAGCAATGATGACATTACTTCTTACGAAGACTTAGAAGGAAAAACAGTAGCTATCAAAGTCGGAACAACTGGTGCTGCTTTTGCACAATCCATTCAAGAAGAATATGGTTTTGAAGTAAATACATTTGAAGATTCTGCTAATATGTATGAAGATGTTCAAACTGGTAACTCAGATGCTGCATTTGAAGATTACCCTGTAATGGCTTATGCTATTCAATCAGGATTAGAATTAAAAATCCCGACAGATCCTGAACCAGGTGACAATTATGGTTTTGCAGTAAATAAAGAACAAAATGCCGAGCTATTGGAAATGTTTAATAACGGTTTGATCAATATTCGTGCAAATGGTACTTATGATGACATTATTAATAGTTATCTTGGAGATACAACTCAAAAAGAAACGGCTAATCTTGGTTTCTTTGGTTTGATCCAACAAAATGGTGGGGAATTATTAAAAGGTCTTGGGAGAACACTCTTATTGACCATCACTGCTTTTGTTATCGCTACGATTTTAGGTGTCATTTTTGGTTTATTTAGTGCTACACCTAATAGAGCCTTAAATTGGATAGCAACTATTTATGTGGATATTCTACGTGGTATTCCTTTAATTGTTTTAGCCTTTTTCATTTATTTCTCCATTCCGCAATTCTTAGGTATCCAAATTCCTGCCTATATTGCTGGAGTGATCACACTAAGTTTAAACACTACAGCTTATATTGCTGAATTGGTTCGTGGAGGAATCCAAGCCGTAGACCCTGGTCAATTGGAAGCTTCTAGAAGTTTAGGACTTACTTACAATACCTCTATGCGCAAAGTTGTCTTACCACAAGCGGTTAAAATCATGATTCCGTCTTTCATCAATCAATTTGTCATTACACTGAAAGATACATCGATCTTGTCGGTTATCGGTATTGTTGAATTGACACAAACTGGGAAGATTATCATTGCACGTACCTATTCTTCTGGTAATATGTGGCTGATCGTTGGTTTGATGTACATCATCATTATTACCATTCTTACGAAATTTTCAAATTATCTTGAAAGGAGACTATCAAATGACTAAATTAAAAGTGGAACACTTAAAGAAAAATTTTGGAGATTTAGAAGTATTAAAAGATTTATCTGTTGAAGTTCAAGAAGGTGAAGTGGTTTGTATTATCGGCCCTTCAGGATCTGGTAAAAGTACTTTTCTTCGTTGTATGAATGCATTAGAAGAAATTACTGGCGGAAAAGTCATTATCGATGACTTTGATTTGACCGATCCAAAACAAGATATCAACAAAGTCCGAGAAAACATTGGAATGGTTTTCCAGCAGTTCAACCTCTTTCCTCACTTGACGGTTTTAGAGAATATTACATTAGCTCCTAAAGAATTAAAAAAAGAATCTAACGAATCAAGTCAAAAACGTGCATTAGAATTGCTGGAAACGGTTGGACTTTCTGAAAAAGCCAATGATTACCCTAAATCATTATCCGGTGGACAAAAACAACGTGTGGCTATTGCACGAGCACTAGCTATGGATCCTGACATTATGTTGTTTGATGAACCTACCAGCGCACTTGACCCAGAGATGGTTGGCGATGTACTGGAAGTTATGCAAAAGCTAGCAGACCAAGGAATGACGATGTTGGTCGTAACTCATGAGATGGGCTTCGCTAAAGAAGTAGCAGATCGCGTGATTTTCATGGATGGCGGCTATATCGTTGAAGAAGGAAAACCTGAGGATGTCTTTAATAACCCTCAAAATGAACGGACAAAGAACTTCTTAGAAAAAGTTTTAATCTAAAAAAAAGTTCTGCCATACGAGAATTTCACTCGTATAGCAGAACTTTTTTTGTTTTTAAGCTTTAACTGTTTCTTCTACTTCTTTTACTTCATTATTTTGATTCTTTTTTTGTAAGAAGTGCATAGTTAAAATCAGTAATCCATTGAAAACAATGATGATCCCGATCATAACAAAGTTAGCTTGCCAATAAATATCATTTCCTAAACCGCTGCTGATGGCTTGTCTAAACCCATAAACTGAGTATGTCATCGGCAACCATAAATGAATCGTTTGGAAGAAGCTATTCGTCAACGGAATTGGGAACGTTCCACCTGAACCGCCTAATTGTAAGACTAACAATACCATTGCCACGAAGCGCCCAACATTATCGAATGCTACAACTAACGTTAAGACAATAGACATGAAGGCTAATGATGTAAGTACGGCTAGTAAGAAGAATTTCCCAACAAATAACACATCTAATCCAATCATCAATAAAATACCACATTCAATGACAGCCATTAAAGCAGCAACAAGCATCGCTACCGAGACTTTACTTTGCCACCAAGCTAGACTTGATTTTCCTTGAGTGGATCTCTTACGTACAGGATAAATAGTTGTAAAAACAACTGCTCCAATGTACAAGGACATGGACATGATATAAGGAGCTAGTGCTGCTCCGTAATTTGGAACTTTACTATATTTTTCTTGTTTTAATGTTATAGGACTTGAAAACATATCCGTAGTTTTATTCGTAGCATTTACATCATTGACTTCTTCAGAACCATCTAACAAACTCGTTGCTAATTGACTGGTTCCATCTTTTAAAGTTTCAATTCCGCTTCCTAATGTTTCAGACCCTTCACTTAAGGCTTGAGAACCATCACTGATTTTTGTTGACCCGTCAGCTAGACTCGTTGCACCCTTTATGAGAGTTCCAGATTTCCCATCTAGAAGAGTTGTTCCTTGAACTAGTTGGTTTGACCCAGTATTCAATTGAGTGATTCCTTCAACAAGATTAGGCAATTGACCTGCTAATTGTCCTATTCCATTCGTTAGTTGTTGAGATCCTGCAGTTAAAGCTGGTGAATTTGTATTTAATTCGTCTGCTCCAGACTGTATTGTGTTCACTCCATTTGTGTAATTGGTTACACCATTTACTAAACCATCTTGTCCTGATAATCCATTTTGAATAGTTGCTAGACCTTGATTTAGTTCGGTCACTCCTTGAATGATCCCTTTATTAGAACCTGTTCCTTGTTGTTCCAAAGCTGTTTGAATCTTAGTTAAACCATTCGTCAACTCTTCTATTGTTTGAGTCGTTGCTGGCAACAAAGCGTTTGACCCTTGTGCCAAAGCTCCTACTTGTGTTTTCAATTCTGTTAATTGACCGGCTAATTCACTGGTTACCGCTAATTCTGACTGTAGATCATTTAGTGAAGCAGTAGTTGTTGTTGTATTATCCGTTGCATTACTGAGAGTCGTATTTGCACCATTTAGTTGATCTTTTATGGTCGTCAAACTAGCTAGTTCCGCATCTTTTTGATCCGCTATTGCACTAAGCAACTCTTCTTGCTGCTCATTAGAAAGACTTTGAAACGCTGCTGTTTTCTCTATTGCTAAAGTATTAGAGTCAGTATCTGCTTGTATCGTTTCTTCAAGATCTTTAACTGAATTTTTTGCATCTGCCAACTCAGTTGTAGCCTGTGTTATATCTCCTATAAGATTCAACAAACTTGATCTTGTTTGTTGCAGGCTAGCTTCAACACCGCCAGAACCAGCGGTACTTGACTGTCCATTAAGGAGAGTATTTAACTTTTGAATATTTTCGTTCATTGAATCTAAATTCCCCATTAAATAGCTTAACTTGTCTGCATTTTCTTGTGATAAACTCTGATCTAATTCTGAGGAAAGTTGGTTCAATCCTGTTAGTAATTGATCACTGCCTGTTTTCACTTGGTCAACACCATTACTGATTTCAACCGTTCCGTTTTTTACTGCTGCAGAATTTTCATTTAAGATTTTTGTTCCATCAGCTAATTTTGATACACCGTTTGTGTAAGTTTCTAATCCATTCGTTAAATCATTTGATCCTTTTTCTAAAAGAGCTCCACCATCTTCTAGCGGTCCTACTTTTGAGTACAATTGATTGATTCCATTCGTTAATTGTTGTGCTCCATCGTTTACTTGTGATACTCCAGCTGCGTATTCTTTTACGCCAACTTCAAATGTTTCAGCACCCTCTTTAAAAGTCAACGTACTTGACGATAAGGTCTCTAAATTATCTGTTAGTTGCTGAGATCCATCTGCTAATTTTCCAGTTCCACCATCAATTTCTTCCGCCCCATCTGCTGCTTTAGCAAAGCCGTTTCCAATGGTACTGATTTGCTCAAATACAGATTCTGTATAAGCTTTTGTTACATTATTAGATACTTCAGATTTCAAATCTTTAGCAGCCGATTTGCTGATAACTTCTCCGATATAATTTAGTGATCCATTCGTTTCATATTCAATGGTCATTTTTTCTGGATTCACATCCATCAATGTAGAAGCATCTTTTGAAAAATCAGCTGGCAATGTCATTACCATATAATACTCACGGTTTTTCAAACCTTCTTGAGCTTCTTCTTGAGACACAAAATGCCAATCTAATGCATCATTTTCTTTTAGTTTATCGACAACGTCTGAGCCTATATCCAATTTCTTTCCTTGATAGTCTACAGAGTGATCTAGATTAACAACTGCTACAGATAATTTATCCGTATTTCCGTAAGGATCCCAGTTAGATTTTAAAAAACCTCCCGCATACATTATGGGGATAAACAATATTACAATACAAGAAATGAGCAGCATCTTATTAGATACCAATTTCTTCCATTCATTCTTTAACATTTCCATCTTATCTGTACATCCCTTTCAATTTAACGCTTCCTATTTTTCATTCCAATCAATAGCAGGTAATTCAGTTCTACCGATCGTTGACCAGATCAGTTGATCTAATGTTTGTTGTTTAAGAAAACTTGTATATTGATTATCTGCTTCTTCAAAAACCATTGTTAACATTTTTTCTCCATTACTAGCCGTTTCTCCAAGATCTGAGAACACTTGATTGATCATTCCTGAATTCGGATAAGTAACAATTTCACCTTCTAATGCTTCAACAATTTCCAACAAATTTATTTTTTCGGGTTGTTTAGCTAATCTAAAGCCACCGCTACTTCCAGGAATGGATGTTGCTAATCCACTGACTACTAATTTCCGAATAATTTTTCGAATATAAGAATGTGACGTCCCATTTAGTCGACTATTTAGCACACGTGAAGTAATCGGTATTTGATTATCTTGAGTTGAAAGCATAGCTAGAATACATATCGCTTGCTCCAAACCTTTAGTTAACTTCATTATTTCCCTTCTTTCGTCAGTTAATTTCGTGATTGTGGACTTTTAATGTCCACAATGAATAATATACTCCTTTTTATATAGAATTACAATTATTTTTTCTTGTTTTTTTATCAAAAAGAAATTGCTATGAGTTTGGCTAGACAAGACACGTGATACAAGATATCATAAATGTGAAGAAATGAAGGAGGTTCATTAAAATGTATCTAACCATAACGGAGAGTGCACAAAAGAAAATAGAAATGACTTGTTCTCGTCATCCTGGACAACTCGTGTTTTACTATGAATCAAGAATTGGTTGTACGTGTGGAAATAATGGGATTTTCTTATTAAAAATCATTCAACAAAATGATCCAGAACTTGATGCAACTATTTCTTCTTCATTAGGTGATCTTCCAGTTCAAGGATGGAGCCTGCCTTTTTTAGATGATGAAATGAAATTAGATTACAATGAAACAAAAAGCACCCTTATTCTACGCAGCAATAGTGGTCTGATCAATGACAATCTATTAATTCTTAATGATGCTAATCAAGCTGTCTTTTAGTTTATTAAACAGGATATTGGACATTTTTCTAAATTTCCGCTACAATTAACTTACTAATTGAAAGTGAAATTGGAGGAATTTTATGTTTTTAACTATCACAGAACCTGCTATTGACCGTTTAAAAATGATTCAAGAACAACATTCAGGTGATTTAGCTTTATATTACAACCGCATTGTAGGTGGTTATGCTTGTGGAATAGTCGGTACGTTTTCACTGAAATTATTAACTAGCCCTAATGAGGAATTAGATGCAACAATTGATTCTACTATTGGAAAAATTCCAGTTCAAAGCGAACGATTGGATGATTTATCAGAAAACGTAGTATTGGATTATAAAAAATCACTGAATAGCTTGATCTTAAGAAGCGATGCTGGATTGATAAATGATGATGTTACGATCTTAGATAATGACAACAATAAACTTTTTTAGTTCAGTATTCGAATGCATTATCATAAAAAAAAGCCGAGATGAAGGAAATTAATTCTTCATCTCGGCTTTTTTAAATTTTTAAACACTAGGGTATGGATGCAACAAAATAAAATTTATGGAACGTAAACTAAACTAGCTTTATTCTTCCAGAAGTTCTGACTAAGTTGGCCTGCACTTTTACCCACATTAAAATAACTTACTCGAGTCCTTCTTTGATTTTCACAGCCGTTTTTAGAGGAATGCCTAGTCCTTTGATTTCTTCCACACTTGCATCTTTTACTTTTTTGACTGATTTAAAATGTTTTAATATTTTTGTTCGTGTCTTTGGTCCCACGCCTTCAATACGATCCAATTTAGAAGATAAACTATTTTTACCACGTAATTGTCTATGGAATGTAATAGCAAAACGGTGAACTTCGTCTTGAATGCGTTGCACAAGATAAAAAGCTTGGCTGGTTGGCTTAAGAGGAACTCTCTGAAGATCTTCTCCAAAAATAAGAGAAGACGTTCTATGTTTTTCATCTTTCACCATACCTGCTACAGGAATAGATAAACCAAGCTCATTTTCAAGAATGTTGATTGCACCATTTACTTGAATTTTACCCCCATCCATTAAAATCAAATCAGGCAGTGGTTTGCCTTCTTTCAACAGTCGCTCGTATCGTCTTCTTATGACTTCTTCAGTAGTAGCAAGTTCATTGCTGCCCGTTACACTTTTGATTTTATATTTTCGGTAATTGCTTTTATCTGGTTTTCCGTCTAAAAAAGAAACCATAGCTGAAACAGGATTGGTTCCTTGAATATTGGAATGGTCAAATGCTTCAATGCGCTTGATTAGCGGCAGATTCAATGCTTCTGATAGTTCTTTCATAGCCCCTACCGTTTTTCGATCATCCATCTCGATCAGTTGGAATTTTTCGTTCAATGAAATTTCACTATTTTTTGTTGCAAGATCCAACATGTCTTTTTTACGCCCTTGAATCGGTACCTTGACTGGTATTTCTAGCACCTCAGATAAAATTTTAGTATCTAAACCACTCGGAACTAAGATTTCTTTTGGCAACAAATGGTTTGCCTCTTGATAAAATTGCACAATGTAAGAGGCCAATTCTTCTTGGGGTGTATCATAACACGGGAAGATAGTTGCTTCACGTTTAATTAACGTAGCTTGTCGAATAAAGAATACTTGAATAGAGATCCATCCTTTATTCATATAAAAACTAAACACATCTCTTGTAGTGAAATCATTGGTAATAATATTTTGCCTTTCTACTGTTGTTTCAATGTATTGAATTTGATTACGGTATTCTGCTGCTCGTTCAAAAGCCAGCTCATCAGCTGCTTGCATCATTTTGCTTTTCAATATTTTTTTTATTTCTTTTACATCACCGTTTAAAAAACGTCTAATTTTATCTATTTGAGCATCGTACTCTTCTTGAGGAACTTCATGATCGCAAGGTCCGATACATTGTCCGAGATGATAGTATAAACAAGCCCTTTTCTGGTGCCCGTTACATTTTCTTAAAGGATATACTTTTTGGATAAACTGCTGTGTTTCACTTGCTGCATAGACATTAGGATACGGGCCAAAGTAATGCCCGCCATCTCTTTTTACTTCAGAAGTAATAATTAATTGAGGGTCTTTTTCATTTGTGATCTTCAAATAAGGGTAACTGGTTCCTTGTTTTAATTTAATATTGTATTTTGGTTGGTGTTTTTTGATCAGTGTAATCTCAAGGAGCAAACACTCTTTATCTGTTGACGTAATAATGGTTTCAAAGTCCACTATTTCTTCAACCAACAATTGAGTTTTCCCTTCATGTGTTCCTCTAAAGTAAGAACGAACCCGATTTTTTAAATTTTTAGCTTTTCCAATATAAATGATTTCTTTTTCTTTATTTTTCATCAAATAGCATCCTGGCAAATCAGGAAGCAACATCAATTTATTATTAATATGAGTACTTACCATATTCATGATTCCCCTTATAGTCATTCATTACTTTTAATTTTACTTATTCGTTTATTCGTTTGGCTCTATAATTTTTGATGTTGATAGATTAGATAAATTGATTACGAGATATTTCTGGAGGAATAAGGGTTGCTTGTAGTCCTATCTAAGGATTAAAAGTCTGAAAATTACAAGTTTCAGACGGTCACATGGCTTTCCACAAGCAAATCCGTCTATTCCAGAAGAAATTTTATTTTGTTGTACCAACACCAATTACCAAATAAGCACTTATTTAACCTTATTTAGTTTACCACTAAACAGCAAAACAACGACAGAAATTACTCTCCGTCGCTGTTTTTCTATTTATTATTTTTTTGAAGAACTAAACAAGAACCAATTATTAAACGTACTATAATCTGAATAGCCTACTGCAATCTCTTTATAAGAAAATAATTTTCCAAGCTGATGCTCACCAGATTTGTATTTTAATTCGATATCTTGTGCAATTTCTTGGTATAATTCTTCTATTTGTTCATCATTAAGTTCACCATATTTATTTTCCCATGCCTCTAAAAAAGTATCCTCATCTTTATCAAGATAAAAATCAATTTCTGCTTGTTCTGTCATTTGATTCACCTTTTTCTAAAAAGCTCTTAATTTAAAATTGTGATCGTAATTGTTTTTCTTCCAAAGTTATTGGCTTGTTGAACACTTGAAAAATGTACATCGATTTTATTTCCTTTTATTGCTCCACCAGTGTCACCAGCGATAAAAGTTCCATAACCAGGGACTTCAACGATAGATCCTAAAGGAATGACACGAGGATCTACTGCAATAACCATAGGGTTGCTTTCTAAATTAATTCCAGTAGCAGTATGTGTACTTAAATTAGCTTCTTTTGTAGAGTACCCTGTTGCGGATACAACCATTGTTTTTCCTTTTGAAGCTGTTTCAGTAGATTTAGTCGTTTCAGCTTCAACTGTTGTACTTTGTTTTTCAGGCTCTGCTTGCTCATTTGAAGCTGTCGTTTTAGTTACTGTTGCTTCATTTTCTGAAGTTTTTACAAGAGTTGCGGCAGTTTTTTCTTTTGCTGCTTTTTCAGCCGCTATTTTTTCTTCTTCCGCCTTAGCTTCTGCAAGTCTTGTTTCTTCTGTTGCACGTTGTTCATCTAATTCATTTAAAATCTCTTGATTTTCATCCATTGTTTTTTGTAGATTTGCTATTTGTGTATCTAATTCTGCTTTTTGTTCTTTAGCTTCTTCTGTTTGATTTTCTAATAATGCCAAATCATTTTTCAATTCTGCTTGTAATTCAGCTAATTCTGCTCTTTCATTCTCTGCTAATTCCAACTGATCATTTCCGGCTGATTGTAAAGTAACTAAAACATACGCACGATTAAAGAAATCTGTTATACTTTCAGATTCAAATAATGACAATACGACGTTTTGATTTACTTCTGTTGTTTGCATAGATAAGATACGTTCTTTTGCTTGATCCAAACGCTCTTTAACAACTTCTTCTTGTTCTGATATTGTTTCGTTTGTTGCTTGAACAGTTTCATTTAGCACTTCAATTTGAGTAGTTAATTCTCCTAGCTCACTATTTTTTTCATTCACCTTTGTTAATGCTTTATTGATTTGACTATCCATTTCTGCCATTTCTTTTTCTTTTGTATTTTGTTGCGATTCAATTTCATCTAATGTCGCTGCGAAACTAACCGTTGGCACAACGTTAACCAATAATAAAGCCATCATAAGGCTGGAAACTAGCTTTTTAATTCTCACAAATTGACAACACCCTTCTTTTTGACTTATAAGCTCTTCAATGATTATAACGAAAAAGATGTCTCACTATATTTCTTTACGATTACTTTTTGTTACAAAACCTTTTTATAGTATGCTAAAATTGTAATAATCGTATTAGGAGGCCAAAAAATGTCAAAAAAAATCTATTTTGCTAGCCCACTATTTTCAGAGATGGAAAGAGTTTATAATGAAAATCTTGTACAAAGTATTCGTGTAACGTACCCTGATGTTGAAATTTATGTCCCTCAAGAGCAAGGTGAAATCAATGACAAAAATGCTTATGCTGATTCTGTTGCTATTGCTAAATATGATACAGATGCCTTATTAGACAGCGAATTAATGGTTGCAGTTTTAGATGGCTCAACTATTGATGTTGGAGTTGCTACCGAAATTGGGGTCGCTTATCAAGCTGGAATTCCTATTATTGGTTTATACACGGATTCACGTCAACAAGGCGCTGAAAACAAACAAAAATTAGCCGCTTTACAAGAAGTTGCAGAATCTCAATTCTCATATATCAATCTTTACACTGTTGGCATTATAAAAATGAATGGAGCTATTTACAGTACTTCAAAAGACTTTATTACAGCTATTAACGATTATTTGTAATATTTCTACAACAAAAGAGCAATGGAAACGTGTCGTTTCCATTGCTCTTTTGTATTTTTTGTTTCGTTATCTTCTATTATATAGCATACACTTTACAGGCTACGAGGAGTTGGCTTAGTAAACCAACTGATCAACAATCCAACTACAAAACCAATTGTAGCTGGTAAAATCCATCCCATCCCAATAGAGAATAAAGGAAGATATTCCGTACAAAATGCTAAGAACGTTTTTACTCCGCTAACACCTTGAATATCTTTAGGCAATGCTTTGAATAGATCCGCCACACTTACCACAAGAGTAAATAATGTTGTTGTGACATAGACAACTTGTCGATCTTTGAACAACGGTGATAATAATGCTAATAAAATCAACGTAATGGCTAGAGGGTACAAAAACATTAATACAGGTAATGAGTATGCAATAATGTTTGTTAATCCAACATTAGCAACTAATGTTGTCAATACACTAAAAACAACGACATACGCTTTATAACTGATCGTGCGAGGAAACATTTCTTTAAACGTTTCTGCACAGGCTGTTATTAAACCAATAGCTGTTTTTAAACAAGCAATCGTTACAATTACAGCTAACAATACACTCCCAAATGATCCGAAGTAATATTGGGAAATCTGTGTTAAAGCGATTCCGCCATTTTTTGAAATTGGAAACTGTCCAACGCTCATTGTCCCTAAATAAGAAAGACTAGCGTAGATGATTCCCATTAAAATGATGCTGATCAATCCAGATTTAATGGTATCTTTTGCGATCTCACTTGGTTTAGTCACACCTAAGCTTTTAATGGTTTGAACCACGACTATCCCAAATGCAAGAGATGCTAATGCATCCATCGTGTTGTAACCTTCAAGAAAACCACTAACAAAAGGCTCATTGATGTAATTACCAGTAACTGGTATTTCAGCGATTCCTCCCATTGGACGAATAAATGCCGTTACAATTAAGACACCTAAAAAAACTAAGAAAATAGGATTTAATACTTTCCCAACATAGACCAAAATCTTTGTCGGTTTTAAAGAAAGAAATAATGCTGCTCCATAAAATAAAATAGAAAAAATTGCTAACCCTATTGTTTGATATTCTGGATTGATATAAGGTGTCAAACCAATTTCATAAGAAACGGTGCTTAATCTTGGAAGTGCAAAAAAGGGCCCAATCGTTAAGTATAATGCAACAGTCATAAAATAACCATATAATGGATGGATGCGACTGGCTAAATCAAATAATCCATTACTTTTTGAAATTCCGATTGCAATAACTCCTAAAAACGGCAATCCAATACCTGTTACTAAAAAACCTAGTGTAGCCCAACTTACGTTAGCTCCTGCTACTTGCCCCATGTGAACGGGAAATATTAAATTTCCTGCTCCAAAAAACAGTCCAAATAACATTGATCCTATATAAAGGTAGGAAGACAATGTCAGTCCTTTTTTCATAAAAAAACGTCCTTTCTAACTTAGCTATGTGATGCGTAACTTAAATAATAGCTTTTTTAGCTTTCAGCTTCAAGTAAAACTCTTGTTTACTCCTGTTTTTCACTATAAAAAGATACCTCTGTCAAAATCTGACAGAAATATCTTTTATGTTTAGTCTATATAAAGAGACGTTTTTTTCTCGAGATAGTTTTGAAAAATAGTAAATACACTACAAATAGCCCAATAAATTAAAGCAACTAAAATATACATTGTCATATAATCGAATTCACGCCCGCCAACAATTTTAGCCTGCTGGAAAATTTCTGGAACAGTTATCATTGCGGCCAGAGATGTGCCTTTAATGAGATCAAGTAGCACATTGCTCATTGGCGGTACTGCAATTCTCATTGCTTGAGGTATGATGACTTTTCTCATAATAAAAGTCCATTTTAATCCCAAAGCATAAGCGGCTTCCCATTGTCCGTGATCAACAGAATGCAACGAAGATCGAATGATTTCTGCACTATAAGCTGCTGAACTTAAACTAAAACCGATAATAGCTGCGTTTACAGCTTTAAACTGGATGCCAATAAAAGGGAAACCAAAATACAAAATAAATAAAAATACTAACGTTGGTGTTCCACGCATAAAGGAAATATACGTACGCGCAATCATACTCAAAATTTTACTATTTGACATACGCATAATGGCTAATAAAAATCCTAGGATCGTTCCAAAAATCATACTGGCTAATGAAATGCCCAAAGTGTACCCTAATCCTTTTAAAATATATCCAAAGCTGTCAATAGCTAAAGCAGGATCAAAAATATAGTGCCATTGAATCTCAGACATATTCTGTCACCTACTTTCTATTCGCCTTCCTCAAATTCGATTTCAGGAAACTCATAATCAATCTGTTCCGATACATCCTCGCCGTCATAAAATTGTTTAGACAATTCTGTCAAAGTTCCATCAGCTTTCATTTCTTCTAAGGTCGTGTTGATTTTTTCAGTTAACAGATCATTTCCTTTTTTAATCGCATAATTTGTTTCACTAGGATTGTAAAAAATGTCATGGACTTTTACTGGTATCTCCGGTAAAGCAGCAACAGCCATTTTTTGTGAATAAAAGTCATTCAATATAACATCTGTACGTCCATTCGCTACATCTTGAAGATATTGGTCATTTGTTGCATTATCATAGATCACTTCTTCAGCTCCATAATGTCTTGCAACTTTCATATAGCTCGTCGTAGCTGCTCCAGCTGCTTTTTTACCTTTTAAATCTTCTAACGTTTCAATACCCGAGTTATCTGATTCACGTACAACCATTGATCCAAAAGAATATTTATATGGAATCGTATAATTGTATTTATCAGCATTTTCCCCATCACGGTCTATGCCCATAGCAGCGACGTCAATTGCTCCACTATTAACAGAAGTCAACATACCGTCTACACCCATTTCTGTAAAATCGACATCTAAATCTAATCGAGTAGCAACTTCACGAATAATTTCTACCTCGTATCCTGTTAACTTATCTGTTTCTGATTCATGGAAAGAACTTGGATAAAGCGTTCCGGATGTAGCTACATTTAAAGTTCCTCTTTCTTCGATTTCACTCCACATTGTGTCTGAAGTATTTTTTGATGAAGCAGAAGATGATTCATTTGATCCACAAGCTGCTAAAGTCATTGACACAAAAGTTATTAACCCAAAACTCATTATTTTTTTTAACATGTTACTATCCCCTTTACCCTCTTTTTAAATTCCTCAATTAGAATAACAGCGCTTAACTGTGTAGTCAAACTTATCCTAAAAAGATTTTATTTCTTTTAATACTTTTCTTGTCAGCTAAACAAAAATACCATTAAATCAACATCACGAAAGGATGATTAACAAACAATTTTGTTTTTATTCAAAATGAAACACAGAAAAAAACTGTTATATTAATGTCTCTTTTTTGACAATAAGAAAACACCTCCTAGTTGAAGCGAGGTGTTCTCTTATTACTTTTAATCAAACTTTTAGTATTGTTGATCATAGTCGATCAAGTTTCTAGGTAAATCTTCTCCAGCTAAGTAAGCTTTTAAATTTTCTTCAAAGATAGCAAATAATCTTTTTTTGAAATGTTCTGCAATCCCGGTAATATGAGGAGTAATCAAAACATCTTCTCTACCCCATAATTCACTATTTTCTGGCAAAGGTTCTGTTTCAAAAACATCTAAACCGGCAAAAGCTAATTTTCCATTATCAAGAGCCTTTATTAAATCATCCGTTTTAACCGTTGGGCCTCTTCCTACATTAATAAAGAGCGTTCCTTCTTTCATTTGCGAGAAAATATCTTCATTGAAGAAATAATGTGTTTGATCTGTATGCGGTAAAATATTTACCACAATATCTGCTTGTTTCACTTGTTCTTTTAGTTCTGGCTGTTTAATTAACTGATCCATGTAGTCTACATCTCTTCCACTGCGGTTTACACCGATCGTCTTCATATTAAATGCTTTAGCTAATCGTCCAATTTCAACTCCAATTTTACCGGTCCCAACAATCATAATTGTTTTTTCATGCAATTCCATTAACTTATCTACTTTTTCCCATGTTTTTGTTTGCTGATTTTTAACAGCTGTTTGGATTCCTCTAGCGTAAGCTAACAGCATACCAAAAACTGATTCTGCAATAGGAATACTATGTATCCCGCTTCCATTTGTAAGTAAAATCTTATTTCTTTCAAGCTTTTCTAAATCAAGAAAGTCAACACCAGCTGCTTTTCCTTGTACCCATTTTAATGTGTGTTTATCATCTGTTAATAGTTCCTCTGATCGTTGTCCAGTCCACCCATATATAATTTCCACAGATTTTAAAGGGATTTCTTTTTCATCCATCTCCCAACCTTTAATCAACTTATAGTCTGGAGCTAATTCTTTTAACGTCTGAAGTTGTTCTTTAGTTGTTTCTTGCATAAGTAAAATATTTTTTTCAGTCATTTTATCACCTTTTCATTGTTTTCTTTTATTATCTCATTACTAAATAAGATATCAAAGAATATCCCTTATCTATTTTCATTTTTTGTTATTTTTAAAGCTATAAATGGTACAATAGAGTGAAAGACAGGGGTTTAGAATGGGGTGTTTTGATGGATAAAGAACATTTATTAACAACTAAGTTGATTATTGATGGTCAATTTCATGATTTTCAACTTTATAGCGGAAAGTTTTATTTATGGACTAATAAAAAAGAACTAAAAATATACAATTGGAATAAGTGGTTGACCCAACTTGCTTATGTAGATCGCCCAATTTACCTTGAACCACAGCCAACGGAACAGTTGCATGTGTCCGTTGATGATTTAGCTCCTTTTTTAGAACGTACTCTTTCTTTTTCTGAAACGATTTATGATAGTGCTCTTTTCAATCATACGTTGTACTTCTCTGATTACACTGGTTTTTATCGTCTTTCTTTAACAAAAAAAGACACTGAAAGGATACGTATTTGGGAGCAACCGGTTTATTCTATCTCTTTATCTACTGCAGGAAGAATGGCTTTGTCTGCTGGAGATGCTGGGCTTTATGAATATCTGCTTTCTACTCAATACTATTATGAGCAACTCGAGAGGCAAAAAGTTGTTCGCATCTTTCAACTAAGTTCTCACTTTGCGTCTCACACAACTTGGGACCATCATAATCTTATTCAATATGGTAAAGATCCTGTTTATCCTGCTTATTTTATCCAATTTAATGAACGAAAAGGACAATTACATGTACTTGATTGCGCGCCCATTGATTCATTGGCGAAAAATAACCTTCATGAACAACTACAAGAATATCCATTACCACTATCATTAGACAAACCTTCTATGCAAGATGGCTATTTATTTTCTTTTGAAATGGATCGCACAAAAATAAAGAAAAATGCTTTATATCGGTCAAAATCTATTCGTTTAGAATTAAAATCAGCAGCTGCAAATGATCAACGAATGGATTTTTCCTCATCTTTGATCGTAGATGCATCATCTCCCAATTTTAAAGTAACGTTACAAAACAAAAAATTATTAGAGCTTCCAGCTCAAGATGTATTAAAATTTAGAATCTATACTCGAACCAGAAATTATCGAAATCAGTTGCATATTCTTAAAGAGAAATCCTTGGAACTCTACATTTTTTCTGAAATCAAAAGATAAAAAAGGAAGTGAGAATTTATCTCACTTCCTTTTTTTATATTAATCTTCTAATGGGTCTTTGCCTAAGAAAGCTTGTAACATCCAAATCGTTTTATCCACTCCAGCTTTATAACCAATCAGTAGATCTTGAGTGGCATCATCCCCAGCTTCACCTGTAAGAACAATCCCTTTTTGTAATTTTTCATCAATAATTTTATAGTCTACAACAGTTGAATGAATCATTTCTTCAGCCGTTTCTTTGCTGTCATAAGGTGATTCTTTAACCACAGAGTGTTCTAAAAATTCTCCTAAAGTAGCGTAAGGCTTTCCACCGATTGCAATCAATCGCTCAGCTAATTCATCAAATTGTTCTGTTACACCATCATAAAGTTCTTCGAATTCTTCATGTAGTTTGAAGAAATGAGGTCCCTTGACATAAAAATGATGTTGATACAATTTAATATTGAATACACCAAAAGTTGCAACTAATTCATTTAGTAATTCTTGTACTTCTGTTTGTTTTTCCATTCTGCTATTCCTCCTATTAGTTAATTGTTTTATTTATTACTTTATACTTATTATAATCTAACCTGAAATAATAGTCTAGTAAAAGGTCTTTTTTTTCGCTCAATTATTAAACCCCGATTAGCTTATTCCTAATTAAGCGCTCTCTTGTAATCTTCTTCTATAGAATGTTGCTAAATAATAATAAAAAATCTCCTACCATCGCATTTAACAATTATTTGTGCTAAAATGGTCAAGATATATAAAAGAATAGGGGTAACTAAATTAAATGATTACAGTAACTAACGTAAGTTTACAATTTTCAGATAGAAAATTGTTCGATGATGTAAATATAAAATTCATTCCCGGCAATTGTTATGGTCTCATAGGTGCAAATGGTGCAGGTAAGTCAACTTTCCTAAAAATACTAGCTGGTGATATCCAACCTTCAACAGGAAATGTTTCAATGGGTCCTGACGAACGTTTGACTACTTTAAGTCAAAATCACTATGGCTTTGAAGAATATACTGTTTTAGAAACAGTTATTATGGGACACAAACGTTTGTATGACATTATGAAAGAAAAAGATGCTATCTACATGAAAGAAGATTTTACTGATGCAGATGGTCTATTAGCTGCCGAATTAGAAGGTGAATTCGCTGAATTAGATGGTTGGGAAGCTGAACCTCAAGCTGCAGTTATGCTTCAAGGATTAGGCATTACAGAAGATATGCTTGATAAAAAAATGAGCGAATTAACAGAGTCATTAAAAGTAAAAGTATTACTGGCACAAGCTTTATTCGGCAAACCAGATGTTCTTTTACTGGATGAGCCTACCAATGGTTTAGACAAACAATCAATTGAATGGTTGGAAGAATTCTTAATTGATTTCCCTAATACCGTTATTGTTGTTTCCCATGACCGTCATTTCTTGAATAAAGTATGTACTCATATGGCTGACGTTGATTTTAGTAAAATCAAGTTATATGTTGGAAACTATGATTTCTGGTTGGAATCAAGTCAATTGGCTACTAAATTACAAGGTAACGTAAATGCTAAAAAAGAAGAGCAAATCAAAGAATTACAAGCCTTTATTGCTCGATTTAGTGCAAATGCGTCTAAGTCGAAACAAGCGACTTCTCGTAAGAAAATGTTAGAAAAAATTACTTTAGATGATATTCAACCTTCTTCTCGTCGTTACCCATTTGTTGGATTTACTCCTGAACGCGAAATTGGAAATGACCTTTTGCGTGTTGAAAATATTTCTAAAACAATTGACGGCAAAAAAATATTAGATAATATTACTTTTACGTTAAATAAGGACGACAAAGTTGCCTTTTCAAGTAAAAATGATATTGCTATTACTGTTTTATTCAAAATTTTGACGGGCGAAATGGAACCAGATTCTGGTACATTTAAGTGGGGAGTAACGACTTCTCAATCTTACTTACCAAAAGATACTACTGACGAATTTACTGATGCAAAGTTAACCGTTGTAGATTGGTTGCGTCAATTTGCTTCTGCTGAAGAAAATGACAATACATTCTTACGTAGTTTCTTAGGTCGTATGCTCTTCTCTGGTGAAGATGTACTAAAAGAAGTATCCGTTCTTTCAGGTGGAGAAAAGGTTCGTTGTATGTTATCTAAAATGATGTTGAGTAAATCGAACGTTTTAGTAATGGACGATCCTACAAATCACTTGGACTTAGAATCTATTACCGCTTTAAATGATGGTTTGATTGCTTTTAAAGGCTCAATATTGTTTGGTTCACATGACCACCAATTTATCCAAACCATTGCAAATCGCATTATCGAAATTTCTCCAAATGGAGTCGTTGATCGCGCTGAAACAACTTATGATGAATTCCTAGACAACAAATCAGTTAAAGAACAAATTGCTGCTTTGTACGCTAACTAATAAAAAATAGAGTTGAGACTTTTGTCTCAACTCTATTTTTTATCCAATACCTCTTTTCGCAACAATTTGCTCAAAAATCAATCCGGATTATCATTTCTTTACGGTTTAAGCTATGAAACATCATTTCATGGTTAAGTGAAGCAAAATTAAAATATGCCCCTAAAAGTGATCAAATAATGATCAGCTTTTAGAGGCATTCTTTTTTTATTTTCTAGCTTTGTGTACTTTTAATTTTTTACCTTTAACAGTACGACTTTGCATTTCTTCGATGACCAGAGGACCTTTACCATTTAAGATATCAATATACGTCACATTTTCTTGAATCGTAATGATTCCAATGTCATCTGCATTGATTCCAGGAATTTTAGCGATTGTTCCAACAAAATCAACTGCCCGTATCTTCTTCTTTTTACCGCCGTTAAAATAAACTTTAGTAATACCACGATTTAGTTCTTTTGAACGAACTTGTTTCAATGGCGGACGTTCTTGTAATTTCTTTTCAAAAGCCGATTTATGACTTTGTACCGTACGAGCACTTGGCAGTGAGATTTCGATAACAGATTGTTTAGCGTAATCCTTAACTTCATTCCACCATTTTTCTTCTCTAGGTGTAACAAGAGTCAATGCCATTCCTGTTTTTCCAGCTCTACCTGTACGGCCAGTACGATGGACAAAACTTTCTTTCTCCACAGGAACATCATAGTTCACAACGTGAGTGATGTTATCAATATCAATTCCTCGAGCAGCAACATCCGTAGCTACTAAATAGCGGAATCTTCCTTGTCTGAAATCATCCATTACAGAAAAAC
Source organism: Carnobacterium inhibens subsp. inhibens DSM 13024 (assembly GCF_000746825.1). Taxonomy (NCBI): domain Bacteria; kingdom Bacillati; phylum Bacillota; class Bacilli; order Lactobacillales; family Carnobacteriaceae; genus Carnobacterium; species Carnobacterium inhibens. The sequence continues at coordinate 1,090,906 of NZ_JQIV01000006.1, forward strand.
GATTTTCTTGGACCATTCCGCCATGGATCTTATCTATTGGCAAACCAGCTTTATTTAAAAATGTATATAAGTTGTTCACAGCTTCTTGTGTATTACAAAAAATGATGCATGAATCTGCGTTTTCCACAGTTAATAAATCTAGCAACTGTTGTTCTTTCTTGTCTTCTTGTACCTTAACACTCGATTGAATAATCTTTGGTTTAGATAACTCAGTTGTTTGAATTTGAATCGATTGTTTGTCAGGTTTCATATAGAAACTTGCTATACGTTCAATTTCTTTTGGCATAGTTGCTGAAAACAATAATGTTTGGCGTTCTTCTGGTAAAAAGTTAATAATGGCTTCTACCTGATCGGCAAATCCCATATTTAACATTTCATCAGCTTCGTCTAGGACTAAGCAGTTTATTTTCTCTACTTTAAACGTTCCCTTTTGCAAATGATCCAATACTCGACCAGGTGTTCCTACAACAATATGGCTTTTTTGTTTTAATTCAGATTTTTGAGTATCAAACGAAGCTTTACCATATACTGCTGTAGCTTTTACTCTCTTTAAACGACCGATGTTCATAATGTCTTCTTTTACTTGAATAGCTAATTCTCTTGTAGGTACTAAGACAAGTGCTTGTGGTTTATTTTCTTCCCAATCAACAGTTTCACATAGTGGTAAACCATAACTAACTGTCTTTCCACTTCCCGTTTGTGATTCAACAATAACGTCTTTTCCTTCTAACGCTACAGGGATCACTTCTTCTTGAACTTTAGTAGGATGGAAATAACGTAAACTTGTTAATGCAACAATAATTTCATCACTAATAGCAAATTCTTCAAATGTATTCTTTTTATTCATAATAACCTCTTTCAATTGTTCCTTTTCTATTAGTATAACAGCATATTCACTAAATTACTGTTTTTTAAAGCGATAATTTGGTAAAATCCCTTACATAGTGGCAAAACTCTCATCCTTTCATTTGTCTTTTCTTTATTGAAGCCCATGTAAGATATCCACAAAACGTGATATACTACTTAACGAAAATGATTTATGGATGATTTTTTTTGTTCTTATAGGAGGGTTCAATGTGAAAACTATTCTTGTATTACATACCGGTGGAACTATTTCCATGAGTGAGGATCAAACAACTGGAAAAGTTTCTCCCACCTCAGAAAATCCGTTAAAAAAGCGTGGTCATTTATTTGATAATGTCGCGAATATGATTGTGGAAGACTTTTTCCATTTGCCGTCTCCGCATATGACACCTGATAAAATGCTTATTTTAAAAAATCGAATCGAACAAGCAATTGCTGCTCATGAAGCAGATGGCGTTGTCATTACTCACGGGACTGACACATTGGAAGAAACAGCCTACTTCTTGGATCTCACACTTGAAACATCTATTCCCATTGTCGTAACTGGAGCTATGCGTTCAATAAATGAGGTCGGTTCAGATGGATTATATAACTTTCAAAGTGCCATTTGGGTGGCTTTAGCTGAAGAAGCTAAAGAAAAAGGCGTTTTAGTAGTAATGAATGATGAGATCCACACTGCACGTTATGTAACCAAAACGCATACAAGCAATGTGGCCACTTTCCGAACACCAACATTTGGCCCTATCGGTTTAATCTCAAAAAACAAAGTTTTATTCTTCCAAAAACTAATTGAAGAAGAAATTTATTCGATCAACACTGTAAATAAAAAAGTTTACTTGCTAAAAGTTTATGCAGGTATGGATGGAACCTTATTCGATGCTGTAAATCAACCTACTACTGATGGACTCGTTATTGAAGCGCTAGGTGCAGGTAACTTACCGCCTGCTACTTTGCCTGCTCTTAAGCGAGTCTTAGCCAATAATATTCCAGTCGTTCTTGTCTCACGTTCATTTAACGGTATTGCACAGGATGTCTATGACTATATGGGTGGCGGTAAACAGTTGAAAGAAGATGGCGTTATTTTTGCTACTGGTTTATCCGGACCTAAAGCCCGTATTAAATTACAAGTAGTATTGAGTCAAGCTACCTTGACTCATTCACTTGAAAATTACTTTTAACTAAAAAAAAACCGTTCATATGAAATGAACGGTTTTTTTTGGTCTTCTTAATTAACGAGCCTTTTTCCACAGAATGCTTGCTTCACAGTTGATGATACCTTCTGTCACGATACGATGAGCAGTAAGAACTTTACCCTCTTCTTGTTTCGTCAAGCTCATTTCACTATGGATCAATTGACCATAATGAACTTCTTTTTCAAACTTGATCGTCATATTTTCTATTTCGTGGGACGTCAAGAACTCAAGGTCTAATGTATCCATGACCCACTCCACGTATTTCGAGTTGTTCACATGACGGTTACTATCAATATCCAAGTATCTGACACGATACTCTTTAGAAAGCATTGTTTCTTCATCAACTTTTTCTGGTTTTGGACTCCGAATCAATTTTTTAGAGAACTCTGATCCATAAGGTGCTACAATTTCATCAGGTACACGAGCCATTTTCCGCTCTTTTATATTCATTAAAGCAAATGTACTGTTGACTGTCACACATAAATTGCCTTCTTCATCATAAACTTTAAACGTACGGTAACAAAATAACTTGTTATAAGAAGTGGCTTGTGTTGTAATGTTGATGGTTTCGTAAAAAGCCGGCATCCGGTCAACGTTTACTTCATATTGAAGAATGATCCAAGCTAATCCTTTTTCTACTAAAACTTCATCTCCTACGCCTAATGAATAACTTTGTTCACCAGATACATGTAACATAATGTTTAGTAACATGGAGACTGTCATTTTTTGTGTTGTATCACATTCATAATATTTGATTTGGTGTTCTTTTTTATATACTTTTCCGCTCATTTAAAAGCCTCATTTCCTTATAAAAGATCCTTCTTTTAGAATAGCATATTTTTATTAAAAATACCTGAAAATAAAGATGAGTATTTATTTACTAAATCATTATAAACCTAATAAAAAATACTATTTTTGAAATCATAGAAAAAGGCCAAAGACAGTTGTCTAAGACCTTTTTCTATTTAATATCACTTGCTTAAAACTACATTTTTTTCAGCAATTCAGCTTGTGTAGAATATAGGTTGTAATACAACCCTTTTTGAGCCATCAATTCGTTATGGCTTCCTGATTCTTGAATTTTTTTATCTGCGATATAAAAAATACGTGAACTATTTTTTATGGTAGATAATCTATGTGCGATAATAAACGCTGTTCTTCCTTCTAGCAATCGATCCAAACCTTCTTGCAGCAAAATTTCTGTTTGTGTATCAATACTAGAAGTTGCTTCATCAAGTATCAACACTTTAGGATCAGCCAGCAAGGTACGAGCAAAGGAAATCAATTGTCTTTGCCCAGCAGATAAGGTGCTTCCGCGTTCTTTAACAACTGTACGGTAACCATCTTTTAAACTGATGATAAAATCATGGGCTCGGACTATTTTTGCAGCTTGTATAATTTCTTCTTCAGTTGCATCCAATTTCCCTAAACGAATGTTTTCCATGATCGTTCCTGAGAAAATAAATGTCTCTTGCAACATGACCCCTATTTCATTTCTTAAAGAATTCAAGGTTACTTTTCGAATATCTATACCATCAACTAAAATTTCTCCATCATCTACATCATAAAATCGAGTCATTAAGTTAATAATCGTTGATTTACCGGCGCCTGTAGGCCCCACAAGTGCGATTGTTTCACCAGAACGGACCCTGAAAGAAAGGTGTTCAAAAATAGGTTGATCTTTTTTATAGCCAAATTTCACATCATTAAACACAACATAACCTTGTATTGGGGGCATAACAAAAGCATTAGGTGCATCTTGGATTTCTGGTTCAATATCCAAGATTTCAAAAATACGTTCCAAGTAAACCATACCAGTCACTAAACTATTATAAAAGTTTCCGATATTGATCATTGGGTTCCAAAAGTTATTCACATAACCAATAAAGGCTATCAATACCCCTGTAGAAACATCCACACCAAAACCACTCAAACCAATAAAATAAATAATTGAGATAGTGATCGTTGCGATGTTTTGGATAAATGGAGCTAGTAAAAATTGAATTTTGACTGCATGCATCCAGGTTGTTCGTTGTCCTTCACTAACTTCTGCAAAAATATCTTTATTCACATTTTCTCTTGTATAAGACTGAGTAACTTTTATTCCAGCAACACTTTCATGAATATAAGCATTTAATTCTGCCTGTTTGCTACTGACTTCTTCATATGCTTTACGCTGTTCTCTTTGAATGACAAGTGTCACAACGAATAAAACAGGCAATAGGATAAAACTGTAAAGCGTCAACCGCACATCCATAGCAAACATAATGATTAAGGTAACCACTAAACTGAAGACATCTGATAGAACATTGATCAAACCATTAGAAAGAAGATCACTTAATGAATTGATGTAGTTCACTACTCGTGTAACGATTTTCCCATGCGGACGACTATCAAAGAATGAGAATGGAAGTTTTTGCAAATGTACAAAGACATCCGTACGCATATCTTTTAATACGTCTTGTCCTAATAATGTAATATTTTTGATCCGATACCTTGAAGACCACCCGCCAAATAACTGAGCCGCCGAAAATAACACAATGATCCATATTAGTTGAGTCGTATCTTTGTTTGGAATACTTTCATCAATGACGATACTGGTAAAGTATGGCCCAAGGACTAAAACAATGTTGGATACTAAAATTGCAAAAAGGAGTTTTAAGAAGCCGCTCTTATAAGGAGCTAAGTATCCCCCTACTCTTTTCAACATATTTGTGCTGTTCTTTTGGGTATTTTTTTCTTCAATGGATTGATTAGTCTGTTCCATTTGTTTCTACCTCCTCTTCATCAGCTTGGCCTAATTGCTTCTGATAAATTCTATAGTAGTACCCTTTTTTGTCTAATAAAGAAGCGTGATTTCCTCTTTCGATAATCTCCCCTTTAGACATGATAATGATTTCATCAGCAGATTTCACAGAAGAAATACGATTGGCAATGATAAAGGTCGTTTTTTCTTTCATGATTTCACCTAATTCACGCTGAATTTTCACTTCTGTTTCCATATCTACAGCTGAAGTCGTATCATCTAAGATCAATATTGAAGGATCTTTCATTAATCCTCTGGCCAAGGATATCCTTTGACGCTGACCACCAGACAAACCACTGCCTCGTTCGCCTAAATACGTATTGTATTGATCCGGCATGTTTTGAATAAACGGATCAGCATCAGCCACTCGTGCGCTTTTTTGAACATTTTCCATATCTGCTCCAGGAGTTCCGAATGAAATATTTTGTTGAATCGTATCTGAAAATAGAAAAACGTCTTGCATAACAATCGCAATATGACTTCTTAATTCTCTTACGTTCCATTGTTTTGCGTCAATTCCATCAATCAATATTTTACCTTCCGTAGGATCAAAGAAACGCGAGATCATATTGACTAAGGTTGATTTACCAGAACCTGTTTCCCCTAAAATCCCAATTGTCATACCAGGCTTAGCTTTTAAAGAAATATGACTTAATACAGGTGTTTCAGGAGCATCTGCAAATGAGAATGAAACATCTTGAAATTCAACGATCCCTTGGATTGTTTGTGCAGATTCTTTTTCTTCAATCGGAATCATTGGTTTAGCCGCTAACATTTCTCTGATTTTATAAGAAGAAGCAATAAACCGTTGTAAATCATTTACATACCAACCGACATTTCGCATTGGCAAGTTTAACATCCATATGAATCCATTAAAAGTAACCAAATCGCCTAAACTCATTGATCCGTTAATAACCAAAAATCCTCCATAACCAATTGTAATAACCGATAAAAAGCCTGCTAATGTTTCTAATGGTGGTAAATAAGTTCTTGTTACGTTAGCAGAATCCATATTGCGTTGCTTGTAATCATCATTATACTTATCAAATTTTTCTTTTTCATAATCTTCTCTGGCAAAGGCTTTTATTACCTTATTTCCACTGACATTTTCTTCTACCATTGAATTTAATCTTGAAAAACTTTCCCGAATCTCATAATAAACAGCATTTGCTTTTCCTGATAATAAAATTGTTAATACCCCAATAAAAGGTGTAACAACTAATAAAGCTAACATTAAACGCCATTCTATAAATCCCATAACTAAAATAGCTGAAACCAATAATAAAATATTGTCTAATACATTATAGGTTAACCATGAAATAGCATGGCGAATTGCATCTGTATCACCAGACATGCGGGCCATAATATCTCCTACTCGCGTATTGTTAAAAAAAGCAAAATCGAGTTCTTGTAGTTTTTTATAAAGATCTTCTCTCATTTGATAAATAGCATCCTGCCCTATGTGTTCAAACATAATCTGGTATACATACCTCATGACTGTCCTCAATACGGTAGCACCGATCATTAAAGCTAATAAAGGAACAAGCATATTCCTTTGATCGTCCACAATAACCTTATCGACAATTTCTCCACCGATCAACGGGGAAACAATATTCAATACAGCTACTATTATAACCATAATCGTTCCTACTAAAGCTTTTACCTTATTCGATTGAATGTATTGAGAAACCCATTTAATACTGCTCATACAACAATGCCTCCTTATCTTAGCTTTTCATTGCTACACTATTCTATGAAAAATGCTGAATTAACAAATAAATTGCTGACAATCATTCCACTAATTTTTTTGTGTAGCAATAAAAAAATAAGAAAATTTGTTTTTTATTTATACTAGTTTACATGATTCATTCATGCTTACTTATTTATTATATTTGATAAAGAAAATGAATACACTTATTCTGCTCACTAGAATAAATCAGCGGGTCGCTTTTCTTTCTAAACTATTTCTATTTATACTACCATTAACTTTCAAACTTCACCTTAAGACTTCAACCTGTACGATGCAAAAGGGCTGGGATAAGCATCCCAGCCCTTCTTATTACCATTAATGAACAGTCTGTTCAGACTTTAGAGCAATTTCGTTTCCTTCTTCATTGGGAAAAATGTTTTTTCACGAATGTCAAAGTAATTATCTCTGAATGGATGATTTGAATCTGCATTCCATGGTTTAGCATGGCCACAGAAGTGAATGACAGCAGGGTTCTCTCTAGCTTCATCCCATTTTAATTGTCCTTGAATCGTTGGATGTTCTTTTTCATTTAACATCATATAGGTTTGTGCATTCCAACGAGGATCTAATTCTAACCATCTATCATGTAAGATGGCATTTAACGCATCTTGATCATGGAATCTTAATTTTTCTGGATTACCTTTAATGAAAGTCAAAACTTGTTCTGTTATTTGTTGTTCACGCCATTTTTCTAAATCCATAACCATTAAACCAGAGTTAAAGTAAAGGTCGGACTCACTTTCGATTCCCATATTTTCTAAACGATTATGGAAACCTGCATCTTCAACTGCAGCCAGTAAATTTTCGCCTAGATCAACTTCCCAAAGTGCTTCAATATCTTCTAAGGTTATCATATCGCAATCCATATAAATGGCACGTTTACTTTCTTTCAATAGATTAGGTATTGAAATACGGTAATAAGCCGTTTGTGGAATACGATCACTTTCTACAGCGCCTGAGAAATCCGTTGGGTCAATTGTGACATAACTGATTCTTGCATTGTATTCTCCTACTGTACGATTCAATAAAAATTTTGAGCGTAGTGAAATGTTGTCATCAATCACATGAAAGTGAAAAGTTGTATTTGTTTGTTTTGTTGTTAGTAGTGAAAGAAAGAGCGTAGCCAAATGTGGGACAAACGCTTCATTGCTTGATGAAACAATTGAAATGCTTTTTTGTTCAACCATTGGTAATTCCTCCTTAAGATTTGTAAATTATTTTAGTTATTGCCTTACTTGTTTTGTACTAAAAACAAGATAAGCTAATGTTCACTTTAGAAGAGTTTCTCCTCTAACCCATAGATCTTATTTACTATTCTAGTTAACTGCGTTTTGTTTTACAGCTGTATCTCTAAAAGGCGTTTGACTCAATTCTTTTAAATACTGATCAGTATAAGGATGGAATTCATCTGAATTCCATGGTTTATCATGACCGGTAAAATGAACGATGGATGGTTGGCTAACAGCTTCTTTATACCATTTAGCATACTCATCATTTGGCGGCTGATGCCGTTCAAATACTAAAGAAGTTTGTGCATTCCATTTAGGATGAAGAGCATACCATTTTTCATAAAGCGTTCCATTCAAAGCATCTTGATCATGGTAAATAATTTTATCCATTTGATTTTCAAGAAAAGCTAGGGTTTTTTCAGTAATCTGCGCTTTACGCCAGTTATCTAAATCAATGATCATTAACCCAGAATTAAAGTAGTAGTCTTCTGTTTCGATTCCTAATCTTGGATGAACAACTGCTTGTCCAGGGTCAACAACAGCCCCAACTACTTTGTCGCCAATATTTGTTTCATACAATTTGGATACATCATCCAATACTAAAACATCACTGTCTATATACAATACTTTTTTGTAATGTTTGTCTTCCAACAAATCTGGTAAAGAGATTCTATAGTAAGCTGTTTGAGTGATATGATCACTTTCCATTACATTTGCGTACAACTCGGAATCAACCTCTAAATAGTCAAGTGTTGCCGTATGAGCCGTATGATTGGAAATAACTTGCTTTAATTTATTTTTACTTTCCGTAGATATATGATCATCAATAATGTAAAACGCTACATCATATTCAGAATTAAGATGATCTAAAATCGTTTTTAGGGTGACACCTAAATAAGGTGCATAGTTATTATCTGCAGCACTTACAATTGGAATCAGTTTTTTTTCTCCCATTTCCAATCATCCTTTCTATTTATTTGTCTATTAATTAAAAATAAATGAATAAATAATTAAAATTTGGTTTCTATTATATACAAAATTCTACCTCTTTCTTCCTTTTTTTACAAACGATACGCCTTGGTATAACAACGTTTACTTTATAATTTTTAAAAAGGCAGTCTATATCAAAGCGCTTACACCCTCTATTCACTTGCTTTCTTCTACTATTTAAAAATGAATTTTATTTCTTAAGTTCCATAGAATTTTTTTTGATTTCATGTATACTAAAAAAGAACTGGTATAATTACCCATACTTTTTATTTTTTAGCTATTAAACATTTAGGTCATTTAATTGGATAGAATAACTAAGTAAAAGAAATGAAGGTCTTGTAATGAAAATTTACTTAATGCTAACGGATACGAATACTGTTCTTTCTAGAACAATCAAACTATATACTAAAGCAAAATACAATCATGCTTCTCTTGCATTAGAACCAGGATTACTAAAACCTTATAGTTTTGGACGAAAACATGCTTACAATCCCTTTTCAGGTGGATTTATAGAGGAAGATTTATCACGCCATTATTTTTTAAGAGCACAATGTGCTATTTATTCTTGTGAAGTATCTGAACAGCAATACGACCGTTTAGTCGATGTTTTATCGTTTTACAATCAAACGAAAGATCTTTACCGCTTTAACTTAATTGGGTTAGTTACTTTAGCTTTAAATATTGATTTTGATCGAAGTGATGCTTTCTTTTGTTCTCAATTTGTTGCCTCTGTTCTTAAAGAAAGTGACATCTATCAATTTGAAAAAGAATCCTACTTTGTTACACCAGAAGATTTAAGCAAAGTCCCATTATTTGAACAAATTTATTCTGGCTCATTATTGGATTATCTTTTAACGACTTCTGAAGAACAAACTAAAACTCAGATGTCTTACTGAACGAATGAATTTATTTGAATAGACAAAAAAGGATCGAGAAAAATCTCGATCCTTTTTTTACACTTTAATTTCAGCATAACTGCCTTTTGATGATTTAGTCACTTTAATATGAACCGGGATTCTTGTTTTTAGTTCTTCTACATGAGAAATAATTCCAACCAAACGACCTCTTTGGTTTAATTCAACCAATGTTTCAATTGCACTATCTAATGAATCTGTATCTAATGTTCCGAAACCTTCATCAATAAATAAAGTGTCTACGCTCACTCCACCGCTATGATTTTGAATCACATCACTTAGACCTAAAGCCAGTGCTAAAGAAGCTTTAAAACTTTCCCCGCCAGACAAAGTTTTCACACTTCTTTTCATCCCTGTATAATTATCAAAGACATCTAGATCTAAGCCTTTAGGACCCGCTCCTTTTGTTTTTTCTTTATTGCGAATAAGCGAATAACGACTATTAGTCATTTGTGTAAATCGACTATTTGCAGCTTCAATAATTTCTTCAAAATAAATCCCTAATACATATCGTTCGAATGAAATATACTCTGTTTCTTTAGATCCATTAGCAATCTCAGCTAACTCTTTGTACATGAGGTATTCTTCTTGTTGCCCTTTTTTTGTCTGATAGTTCAATTGAATTTGAGAAAGAATAGATTGAACCGTTTTTTCCGTTCCAATCAGCTCATGTTGTTGTGTTTTTAATGTTCTGCTGTGGTTTTCTATTTCTTGATTGTGAGATTGATACACTTCAATAGAGTGACTACTTCCTTCTTTTTCAAGTTTTCTTTTTTGCTCCAAAATAGCGTCTTGATTCGCCCAACTTTTCTTATCAAATGATTCTATTTCCTCAATCATTTGTTCTTTTAGTTCTTTTTTCACTACATATTTTTCAAACGTATCATCTAATTGATTTATTTTTAACTGTTGATGGAACAATTCTTTCAAATCTGCCTCACGTTCAAGTAATAAACTTAGCTGCTTTTCAAAAGATGTTGTACTTGTTTGATACTGAGTTTGTTGTCTTTCTAATGTACTTTTCTGTTCTTGAGCTTCTTCGTATTCCTGCTCAATCGTTGTTATTTCCTTTATTCTATTGTCGATTTGTGCTTGGATTTCAGACAGACTGCTAGATTTTGTTCTTATTTTTAGAGTATCGATGTCTTTTTTTAATTCATCTATCCGTTTCACATTGTGTTGTATCGTAGATCTAAGTACTTGGATTTTCGATTCTTTTTCTCTTATTTGTTGTAAAATTTCTTGTTTTTGCTCTTCTACTTGCTCTTCCTTGTCCATTATTTTTTGCAAAGCAGCGATTTCTTTTGTAATTCTGTCTTGTTTTATACGATTCTCAGACACTAGCTCATCAAGTTTAGCTCGTTTCTCGTATACCTCGCTTCGTTGAATAGATAGCTTTTCTTCACTTGTTTGAATCACTTCATTTAAACCCTGAAGTTCAATAGATAGTCGATCAAATTGCTTTCCAAGTTCATTTTTTTCTACTTCTACCGTTTCTAAGGCTTCTTTTGAGATTGTATCGTTCGCTAATTTGGCAGGAGAAGGATGATGAAGAGAACCACATACCGGGCATGCTTCATTTTCTGCCAACTCCTCAGCTAATATACCCGCAAGATTTCGATTGTATACTACTCTTTTTTCTTGGTATTTTTTTTCAATTTGAGTAAAGACATATTCAATTTCTTGAAACGCTTCTACTTTAACGGTTTGTTTTTCTAGATTTTCACAAAAATCGATTACCGCTTCTTGTTCTTTTATCTGTTGGTGTTCTTCTTGCTGCAGTCTAGCTGCCTCACGTTGTTTATCCATAATGCTTACTTTAGCTAGTTGGATTTCTTTTAATTCATAATCTATTTTATCTAGCTGTTCATTTTCCCTTATAACTTGATCGGTAAGCAAGACAATTAGTTGTTGCGTTTCTTCATTTTCATTTTCTAATGAGACCTTTGCCTGTTCTTTAGTCACTTGTTCATTGAGTTGTTTTTCTTGCTCTTTTAAATCGGTCAAAGATTCACGTTTAGCAGGCAGGTCTTTGTATTCAGTCTGTAAAATTTCATAACGGTTTTTTGCTTCTATGAATTGCTCTGAAATATCAACCAATTGTTTTTGTTCTTCCAGTAATTCTTTTTCAATAGACATTCTTTGTTGGGTTAAGGATTCAACTTGTTTTTTTGCTTCCAAACAAGTTTCGGCTTTTTTTGCCAACTCTATCTCTAATCGTTTTGCTTCTATCAACTCTTTAGTTGATTCTAAAGAGTTTTTTTCCTGTTCAAGAAACTCTAATCTCGTTAACCATTCGATTTTTTGTTGATTTGTCTGATATTTTCCATTTAAGGCTGACAACTCGTTTTCTAATGTACCAATCTTTGTTTGGTAATCTTCTACTAAAGCCGTTAATTCTTTTAAAATTGTTGGAACATCAAAAAAGGCAATCGCTTCTTTTAATGTTTCATTAACGTCTTTATTGATCATTCCTACAAATTGTTGCAGCGTATTTTCACTTTGATCTATTTCACGTTTCAGATTATTTGCTTGGTCTTTTAAAATCGATTGAAATTCCTTGATGGTGTCAGTTTGAAAAATATTTCGAAAAATCTTTTCTTTATCGGCACTATTAGACTCCAGCATTTTTTTGAATTCACCTTGCGGCAGCATTACTATTTGTTTGAATTGTTCATATGACAATGAAAGCAATTCTTGAATCTCTTTATTTGCTTCATTAATTTTAGTAGTAACAGTACCATTATGGTGAAATTCAACTTCTGAAGACCAATTCTTTAATTTCCCATTCTTTCCTGGTCCTTTTTGTGCTGGGCTTCTTTTTATAAAATACTTTTTCCCAGCTATTTCAAATTCCAGCTCTACAAAACAGAGTATGTCATCAGAAGCAAATTGTGACTTAAAAGAATCCTTTCCTCGGCTTGTCCCACTAGCATCATCGTATAGTGCATATGCAATGGCATCAAAAATGGTGGTCTTGCCTGCTCCTGTTGGCCCACTTACTAAAAAGAGCGTTTCTTGTTGGAATTGAGTAAAATCAATTACCACTTTTTCTTTATAAGGGCCAAAAGCATTCATAACTAACTTTAATGGTCTCACTTTATTCTCCTCTTTCCATTTGATGCAATATATTGTCAATAATGTCTTTGCGCTCATCTGTTAAATTTTTTTCTTTATAATGTGTATAAAAATCAGCAAAAATATCTTGAATAGATAATTTTTCCAATTGTTCTTGATGCTTTATGGATGAATTTTCTTCTCGTTCTTTCTTAGCAACGTATTCCAAACCCATTGCATTTGGGTAACGACGCTTCAATTGATTCATTGCATCAATGACAAAATTTCCATCTAGCAATTCAAAAAATAGATAATCTTCTGATTGTTGTTCCATTATCTCATCAAATAATCCTTTAACAATACGCATATCTCTTTTTGGTTTAATATAGATCGGTTCAATCTCCACATGGTCTTTTTCTAACGTAACAAGTGACAATTGCTTTTTATGTCGAGCTTCTGATTTAGAATATTTTAATAATGACCCACTATAGCGAACTCGATCGTATTTTACTTTTTGAGCTTTATGCAAGTGTCCCAAAGCAACGTAATCAAAATCTTCAAATAACTCAACACTAACATATTCTGCGGTTCCAATACTTAAGGGTCTTTCAGAATCTGTCGTTTCAGAAGTATCATTGCTTAAGTTTATAACATAGCCATGTGCAATAAGCACATTTATTTCTTCAGGATCCATCTCTTTTTTTATCGTTTCAATTTGGACTCTAGTAGCGTCTTCTAAGCTTTTAATCGTTTCAACTTGTAACAATTCTCTAGTGTATGCATAGTCAGCAAATGGCAGTAAATAAAAGTTGACTCCTTTAATGGTTACTTTGCGTGTCACTTCTTTTACTGTTCCTTCAATATACAAACGATTAGTGGCTAAAAGGTCTGCTCCATATTCCACTCGTTCACTGCTATCATGATTCCCTGCTATGACTAAGACCGGTACATTTACTTCTTGAATCAGTCTTGTTAACACTTTATTAGCTAAAGACACTGCTTCTTTTGAGGGCATAGAACGATCATATAAATCGCCAGCCATAATCAATGCATCTAATTCTATTGTTTTTAACTTTTTAATCATTTGATCTAGAAAATATTCCTGGTCTTCCAACATAGAAAATTCATTGACGATCTTTCCAATGTGCCAGTCTGCTGTATGTAATAATCGCATAGGTACTCTCCTTTAGTGACATTGTTATAAAAACAGCATCCATTTTTAACGTTCTTCTACCAAGAAGTATACTACGAAAAATCCTTTGAAAACACCAGCTAGCGAAAACAAATTCTGATCTTTCTCGTTTTATTTTATTGAAAAAAAACCATTCATTTATGCTATCCTATTATTAACTAGTACTAAGGAATGAGGCATAAACATGGAAAGACATTTTGACTTATATGAACACCAAGCTCAATATTATGAAACGGATCAAATGGGAATTATTCATCACTCAAATTATATTCGCTGGTTTGAAGAAGCCAGAACAAATTTATTAGACCAGATGGGTTTTGGCTATGCTAAAATGGAAGAATCAGGTGTTATCGTACCCGTTCTAGCGATAAATTGCATTTACAAATCAATGGTTCGTTACAATGATCGAGTGTACATCATTCCTAAAATCGAAGAGTTCAATGGGATTAGACTGACTATTTCGTATCGTATAGTGGATAAAGCTACAGGTGAATTACGAACAACTGGAGAAAGCAAACACTGTTTCTTAAACAAAGAAAACCGCCCTTTTTCATTGAAAAAAGAACAGCCTAAATTATATGATTTATTCGATTCTTATTTAAAAGTTGATTTATCTATTCCAAAATAGACATCTAAAAAAATCAAATAAGCCCAAGAAGACAGGTTGCTTTTGTCTTCTTGGGCTTATTTATCTTATCCTTTTTCAGTAATTAAATTTTGAACAGGTATATCAAAAGGTTCAATAGGCAATTTTGAAGTTAACTGTCTTGAATATATAAGCGCAGCAGTTCGATTGGGAAAATTGCTTAAAAAACGATCATAATACCCACCACCAAAACCGATTCGATAACCTTTTTCATCAAAAATCAGTCCTGGTACTAAAACTAAATCAATTTCTTTTTTAGACACTTCTGTAGTCTCAAGAGGTTTTGGTTCAATGAGATTGTAAAAGCCTTTTTCCAGTTGTTCTCTATTTGTGAAATCATAAAAAGTCATCGCTTTTTCCTTTGGAATACATTTTGGAGCACAAACGATTTTACCTTCTTGCCAAGCTCGGTCGATAATACCGAATGTATTCCATTCAAATCCTTGAGAAAGCGTAACCCCAACTCTTTTAGCCTCTTTCCATTCTTCAGATTCAAATAAATTTTTTTCCAATTTTCTTTCGATTGCTACTTTTTCTTCTGAAGAAATGCTCTTCAAAAAAGAAATCATTTGCTGACGCAATAGTTGCTTATCTATTTTTTTTGTCATTGCTTCCTCTTTCTGTCCATTTATTTTGATTAATGGGGTTATTTATAAGAAAATTTGATTTTTTTGTATACTTTATCCGCAAGAAAAGATCCTTCCTCTACTAAAAGATCGGCCTTTTGGTTTAAAGCCTCTTTCTTTTGCATGTTTTTCATTTCAGCAGTATTGACGTAGACACTAAGACTAGCCCCTTCTAAAGCCGCTTTGCAGAAAAGTATTCCGGTTCCTGCATCTGCTATCAGCATCGTATTTCCAATTTTTGATAAGCTTCCAAGAATCTCGATTGCTCGTACCGCTTTCTCCATAATTTCAATTGGCACAGTTGTTGCTCCAACCAAAGTCTTTTCTATAACATTCTCTTTGTATTCTACTTCTGCAGAAGTTGACTTTGGCAGTTTATAAGCTTGTGCTAAAGGGTAAAAAGCGTCCGCATCTTTTTGGATCAAATCTTCTAAGTCCATCTTTATCTTTTCCAGTTCATGTACACATTCCTGAACTTCAAGTTGAACAGATTCATACTTCTTTTTTCCGATGGTAAAGTTGCCCACCATACTGCCTAAAGCAGATCCTATGGCTGCTACTAACGCTGCTGCACCGCCTGCTCCAGGAGTGGATTTTTTTGCTGACAAATCTGTTAAAAATTGTTCAATAGATTGTTCTTTCATTGCTATGACCACCTTTCATTCTTATAATAAGAAATTAAAATAATCCAATGACTCTTCCATCAGACAGAACATCAATCGATTCTGCTGCAGGTACTTTTGGTAATCCCGGCATCGTCATAATATCACCCGTTAAAACAACAATAAAACCTGCTCCAGCAGAAACTTTTACCTTTTTGATCGTAACTGTAAAGTCTTCTGGACGCCCTAATTTATTTTTATCATCTGAAAACGAATATTGCGTTTTTGCCATACATATAGGTAAATCCCCAAATCCAAGAGTTTCTAAACGACTGATTTCTTTTTTTACTCCAGGAGCTAATACAATCCCTTCACCGCCATATACTTTTTGAACAACTTTAGTCATTTTATCTATTAACGAATCTTCTAATTCATAGGCATATGTTAAAGTACTTTCTTGATCTGCAAGTTTCACGACCGCTTGAGCTAAAGCTTGACCACCATTCCCACCATTTTCCCAAACATCTGATAAAACAACATTTACCCCTAATTGTTTGCATTTTTCTTCTACCAAAGCTAATTCTTGAGCTGTATCCGTTGGAAATTTATTGATGGCTACAACGGTTGGCATTCCAAAAACAGTTTGCATGTTTTCAATATGCTTCATTAAATTAGGTAATCCTTTTTCAAGGGCTGAAAGATTTTCTTTATTCAATTCTTTTTTAGACATGCCGCCATGCATCTTTAAAGCTCTAACTGTTGCGACAACAACGACTGCTGATGGTTCCAATCCTGATAACCGGCATTTAATATCCATGAATTTTTCTGCTCCTAGATCAGCTCCAAAACCGGCTTCCGTTACGACATAATCAGCATATTTCAAAGCCAATTTCGTTGCTTTGATGCTATTGCAGCCATGTGCAATATTGGCAAATGGACCGCCATGAACAAAAGCAGGCGTATGTTCTAATGTTTGGACCAAATTCGGTTTCAGTGCGTCTTTTAATAGTGCAGCCATTGCTCCATGTGCTTTTAAATCACCAGCTGTAACGGGCTGTCCTGCATGAGTGTACCCTACGATGATTCTTTTCAGTTTATCTTTCATTTCTTCCATATCTGTGGATAAACATAAGATTGCCATGATCTCAGAAGCAACTGTAATATCAAATCCATCTTCACGCGGAACACCATTTGTTTTGCCGTTTAAACCATCAACGATAAAACGTAATTGGCGATCATTCATATCTACTACTCGTTTCCACGTAATGTTTCGTGTATCGATAGCTAGTGAATTGCCATGATGAATATGGTTATCCAGCATAGCCGCTAGTAAATTGTTAGCTGCACTGATGGCATGAAAGTCACCTGTAAAATGTAAATTTAAATCTTCCATCGGCACGACTTGAGCATACCCGCCTCCAGCTGCACCTCCTTTCATCCCAAATACAGGACCTAATGAAGGCTCTCTTAAAGCAATTGCTGCTTTCTTGCCTATTTTTTGAAGTCCGTCTCCTAAGCCTACGACAGTAGTTGTTTTGCCTTCCCCAGCTGGTGTAGGCGTAATAGCCGTTACCAAGATCAATTTTCCTTCTTTTCTGGTATCTAAATCAGCAATTTCTATTTCATTGATCTTTGCTTTGTATTTCCCATACTGTTCAATCGATTCACTGTCTATTCCTAATTTTTCAGCCACTTCTACTATTGGTTCCATAATGGCTTCTTGTGCAATCGTTACATCGTTTTTAAATTCCATAGGTAATCCCTCCGCCTAGTCTTAAACTCAATATTCTTATCTCTATACTATCATTTTTCTGGTTTTATTCCTTATAGTATTGTAAAATCTCTCAATATTTTTTGATTTTTATTGTTTACATAAAAAGACGAATGTACTTAAGAGAAGTACATTCGCCTGTCTTTAATTGGATTTTTTTAAAATGTGTTTATAGTATACTTTATCTACGATTACAGCAATGGCATTATCTCCAGAAATATTTGCTGCTGTTCCAAAGCTATCTTGTGTTAAATACAATGTAATCAATAGATTTCCCAACACCCCCGTTGGATCAATACCAACCATCGTCATAAACGGTAAAGCGCTCATGATGCCTCCACCTGGTGCGCCTGGTGCTGCTATCATAGCTACTCCCAACATCGCAATAAATCCTGCCATCATTCCAAAATGTACCGGCATATTGTAAATCAATAATACAGCTGTTACACATGATGTTACTGTCACAATACTTCCTAATAAATGAATCGTAGCACATAAAGGAATAACAAACTCACGAATTTGAGCTGATACACCATTCTTTTTAGCAACTTCTAAATTTACTGGAATCGTAGCCGCAGATGATTGCGTTCCAATAGCTGTCACATATCCTGGAATTTGATTCTTAATCATTGTAAAAGGATTTTTTTTCGCGTATAACCCTGCAATAACAAAGAAGAGCGATACTAAAATCAGTTGTAAACCAATGACTATCGCAAAGACTTTCCAGAAAATAGAAAGAATTGAAAACACACTTCCTGTATAACTCAAATTTACAAAATTACCAAATATAAAAAATGGCAATCCGGGAATAATAAATGAATTAAGCAGTTTGCTGATAATCAAACTAAATTCACTAAAAAAGTTGTACATCGTTTCCCCTTTGCCTTGTCCTTTTAACCAAGAAATACAAATACCGAACATAAATGAAAAAACAATAGCCGAAGTCACATCCAGCATAGGTTCAATTGGTATAGAGAATAACGGTTCAAGACTTGGTTGATCCCCAACTACAGCCTTACTTAAGCTAGCATCAATAAATAAAGGAAATAGATTTACAGCAACAAAGTATGCAATCATCCCAGCAATTAACGTTGAAGCATAAGCCAACACTGTTGTTAAACCTAATAATTTACCCGCTCCTTGTGTCAAATCGGCAATTCCTACTACTACAAAACCAATGATCATTAATGGGATAATAAAACTTAGTACACTGCTAAATAGTGAAGAAATCGTAACGGGTATTTGAATAATAAAATCTGGCAAAAAATCCAACTGTCCAAAAATAATACCTAAAATAATAGCTATTAGCAACTTAGTTACTAATCCTAATTTGATTCTTTTCATTCTTATTTACACTCCTTTTATTAAAAAAAAAAAAATTTACTTTTTACAATAAATTCTTCCTTCATTATCCTAACATACATTTTTATTCCTAACCATTTTTTAATTAAAAATAGTTCTTTTATCCTAAAAATAATAGTTGCTTATTTATTAAATCATGAAAATTAGCTGGTATCTATTCAGAATACTACCGAATGGATGCCAGCTAATGGTTAACTATCTACTTTTCGAATTTATTGCTTATACATTTTTTTCTTCTTTCAGTACACCGTCTTCAATACGGTATACTCGATCACAATCTTTCAGCATACGCTCATCATGCGTTACCATGATAGCTGCTTTATTACGAGATCTTACTTCTTTTGCAATCAATTGGACCACTTCATAAGCACGCGCCGTATCTAAATTAGCTGTAGGTTCATCTGCTAAAATAACATCTGGATCATTCATAAAAGAACGTGCAATAGCCACTCGTTGTCTTTCACCACCGGATAATTCGTTAGGGAATTTTTTCAGTTTGTTTCCTAATCCCAAATCTGTCAGCAATTCACTAGCGGTTTGTTTCAATTCTTCAGTGATCGCACCTTTCATTTTAACAACTACTAAGAGTTGATCTAACACTGTTAAATAAGGGATTAAGTTAGATGTTTGGAGTATAAAGCCAATTTGTTCTAAGCGAACGTGTGCTAATTCTTTTTCATTTAAAGTTGAAATAGCTCTGTCTTTTACAAACACTTCTCCTTCAGAAGGCTGCAATAAAGCTCCAGCAATGGATAAAAAGGTACTTTTTCCTGAACCAGACGGTCCAATAATCGCCACAAACTCTCCTTTATTTACAGTCAACGAAACATGATCTAAAGCAATGGTTTCACTTTCACTATCTTTATAACGTTTTGTTACATTTTTCAACTGAATACCAGACATTATTCCACCCTCCCTAAGGCTGTTAACGGATCAATTTTTGAAATTTTCATTACAGAAAATAACGAACTTAATACACTTATCGCTAGTAAAACAACACTATAGATAATAACCATAGGAAGTTGCAAATTAAACGGCATTCCTTCTGGCAGTAATGCTGCAGTCATATATGTCAGTCCAATCCCTACTAAGATGCTGACCGCTGATAAAATAAAAACTTGTGAAATAACTGTTTTAATAACAAACCAGTTGCTTCCTCCAATAGCCTTTAATACACCAAACTGTTGTGTTTTTTGGTTGGTCAAAACATAGAAAAATACACCTATGATAAACGCCGAAATAATGATTAAAAACCAAAGCATCATCATGATCGTTCCATTCTCAGCTGTATAGCCAGGAACTGCATTCACTGCTTCGTCTTTTGTACCGATTTCAATCCCATCGATTGTTTCATTTACGACTTCCACATCTATATCCGTTCCTTGAACTAGAATTCCATTAACTGGATTTTCTATTCCATTATCTGAACCAGGTGCAGCATACTTGATAGCACGAAATTTATCTAGCTGACTAAAAATAACCGGTTGATGGTTTAAAGTCTCATTTTCAACAAAACCAATGATCTCCAACTCTTCAGTAGATCCATTGATTGCTAATGTATCACCTAATGAAAATCCATCTTCTTTCAATGATTCATCTACGATTACACCATTTAAATTACTTGACGCCAATGGTTCACCAGAACGAACGCTTGGCTCCATGAACGATCCGGGTTGAATGCCTGCTATAAGAACATCAACTTTTGTTGCATTTTCTTCATTACTGCCAGCTGAACGAATCGAAGCTGAAACAGTCCCCATAGAAGCAACAGACTCTACACCTTTTTGTTCTGCTATTTCTTTCTCTAACGATTCGGGAAGAATCGATTTAGAAAAGCTAAAATCTGTTTCATCTTCAAAAACAACATAATCTGCCTCAGAATATTTTAACGTCGAAGTTGCTAAATCAGATAATCCTGTTCCAAGACCAGATAATACAAACACGAGCCACGAAATAAATACGATAATTAAACCAATCATCATAAATTTTCCTTTGGAGTGCTTTAATTCTTTTAATGCTAAAAACATTTATCCTACCCCATTTCTTTGAATATTTATCCTTATAATGAGTAGTATACACCAAAGTTACACTCGTGTCACTTTGGTGTATCAAAAATACCATTTTTTATGATCATCTTAATAAAATAAGCTTTTTCTTGCAAACTTAATTGAGAACGATCAGGTATATTAATGCTATGAAAAATAATACCCACAATTAAACTATCGGGTATTTCTTTTTTTATCTGTCCATTTTTTTTACCCGTCTGGATAAATTGTTGTATATAATTTAAAAAATGGCCATGCACTTCTTTAGAAATCGCCTCTTTTTGTAGTTGTTTTTCAGGACTAATTAGGGTTTTCTTTGGTATATCATTTGAGATCAAATGCGTATCTCGATAATTGAATATCAGCTCGAATAATTGGTCAAATTGATTGGAATAGTCTACAGACCATGTTAGTTGATTAAAATCCCGCATCATCTGTTCCATTTGCTTTATTAAATAGTCCGTAATAAGTTCATCTTTATTCGTATAGTACTTATAAATAGCCGCTCTTGAAACATTTAATGACTTAGCTAGCAGACTAAAAGAAAATTTTTCATATCCTTCCTTTATCAGAAGATTATGAGTCTGTACGTAAATATCTTCTGTTGAAAATTTCTTTTCTCTTACCATCCAAAATCATCCTTTCATTTTCTCTTTTCTACTATAGATTATACCATGTTCTCATCTGCTAAAAAGCAAAAATACCAAGAGCTGAGACAAATCCCTCAACTCTTGGTATCCATTTATCTAACTAATGCTAAAGCACCCATTGGATCCCAAGGTTCTAATTCGATAATGGGTTCATCTAAGGCTTTTAACCATTTTTCAGGAATGTATTTCTTGTCTACTGCAATTTGATAATTAAATTCTTCAAACCATTTATCACTCATAGAAAAAATCCCTTTTTTACCAGACTTATCTCCCCAACTGTTTTCGACTTTCCAAGTCTGTGGTTGACCTTGTTCATCTAAATCTACTCCAACAAAAACCATCGCATGGGTCAATAAGCTGTCTCCGTAATCTAAGCGTTGAGCTTTTGACAAACCGCTATCTTCACCCAATGTCAACTCATAATTGTAACTGTGTTCATCCATAATCCCAACATCTCTTATCGACATTTTGCCCACATCACAGCCAAACCACACAGGTTGTCCATCTTTAATTGAAGCAACTGCTGCTTCTTTTAGTACTTGGATCGGAACATTGATGTATTGAATCGGTTTAGCTTCTTTAACGGTTCCTAAATACTTAACGGTGTAAGCTCTTCCATATGGTTTATCTTCTGTTGGTGCATTCAACAAACTGACTAAACTAGTTAAGTCCCAACCTACATACTCTTTGAAAAAAGCTTGTGGTGTAATATCTTTGATGCGACAGTATTCATCATCTTTGTTTCGATACGTATAAGTGAATGTTTCAGGAACTTCTCCTAAAGCTTTCACTAAAACTGTATAGATAAAATACAACATATCTTCTTTTTTAGCCGTTAGTTCATTTTGTGTTGATCCTGCTTGGTAACCTTCACGTAATTGACAAGCAAATTCTCTTAATTTAGATGTCAGTATTGAATTTAATTTTCTTGTATTAGAAGAATGAAAGGTTTCCGGCATAACTGATTTAGGAACAGCTCCATATTTTTCTAACAGACCTGAAAACATATCCCACTGTCCTCCATCTTGAACTGGATCCATCAATAGATGAGAAATAATTCTAGAATCTTGGGCTTCGTCAAGTGTTTCCAAAATGCTGTCTAAGAAATAATTTGCTTTTTCTAATTTATCCCAAAATAAGGTATAGTTTTGTGAAAACTCAAAACTTTCCATATTTAACTTATTCATTGTATCTACACGAGCTGTATTTAATGCTGCAAACATCCAACAGCGTCCACTAGATTTTTGATTTGTTATTGTGCCGCGTTTTGTTTCATTTGAAAACTCAAAAGAGTGCTTTCTTAAAACATTATTGTCTAAAGAAGCATCATCAATACCAACTTTTGCAATTGCACCTTTGATCACTTGGTTACTGCTATTGCCATCAAATTGGTCTTTAAATTTCGTTAATAATTCGTTATTGATTCCCATCTTCATTCCTCCCCTAAATAATAATTAATAGGTTACTCTTCTTTGGCTTATTTAGCAAGCTGCTTCATTTAGAGTACTAATTAAACTTGTCCTTATTTTAATGGTCTATTTCATCAAAATATAATTGTTTTCCCTTTTAATTCAACTTTTTTTCCTAGCCTTTCTTGATTACATATCATACAACGGGTACTACTCTTACATGAAACGACCTTTGACGTAAAAGTTGAATAAAAAAAATTCTCACTTATTCGTCAAAGCGGGGTCCACGTAAAAGTGAACAAAAAAACTCACTCTTCCGTAGAAAAGTGAGTTTTTAAACTTTAGTTACTGCTTACTACATCATAATTTGTATCGCTTAATGCTTGATTAAAAACCGCTTCATCAATGTCTGTTTGGCTTTCCACAATAGCTTGTTTAGTAGCTAAATCAACTGCTACACGTTCAACTCCTTCAACAGCTTGAATTTTTTCAACTACTGTGCTGGCACAACCTTCACATTTCATACCTTCAATGGTCAATTCTTTTTTCATTAGTAATCGCTCCATTTCTATTTTTATTTTTTTACCTCTTTTCTATTTAATAGAAGAGGGTTTGAACCTTTTTAAGCGCAAGGCGTTAATCAATACAGATACTGAGCTGAAACTCATTGCCGCTCCAGCTAGCATAGGATTTAATAATGGTCCACCAAAAACATGCAATAGACCCATCGCAATTGGAATACCTAATACATTGTATCCAAATGCCCAAAATAAGTTTTCTTTGATATTTTTGATGGTTGCTTTACTTAATTCAACGGCTGTTGATACGTCCATTAAATCACTTCTCATCAACACAATATCAGCAGATTCCATAGCTACATCTGTACCTGATCCAATAGCAATTCCGATATCTGCTTGAGCTAAAGCTGGAGCATCATTGATTCCATCACCAACCATCGCAACGATCTTTCCTTCAGCTTGCAATTTTTTCACTTCGTTTGCTTTTTCTTCTGGAAGTACTTCACTTAATACACGATCAATACCGACTTGTTTTGCAATTGCTTGGGCTGTACGTTTATTATCACCAGTGATCATCGCTACTTCTAATCCCATCTTATGCAATTTTTCAATAGCTTTCAAACTATTTGCTTTTACTGTATCAGCAACGGCAATAATCCCAACAATTTGATCATCTTTAGCAATGTACATTGGTGTTTTCCCTTCACCAGCCAACGTATCGGAAACTGTTTCTACTGTATCTATCGAAATGCCATGGTCTATCATTAGTTTTTTATTTCCTAATAATAGCGATTGATTCTCAATCGTTACTTCAATTCCATGTCCTGGCAGTGCATTAAACGTTTGAGTTTTAAAAAGAGACAAGTCTTTCTTTTCTGCCCCATGAACAATCGCTTCTCCTAATGGATGTTCTGATCCTCTTTCAGCAGAAGCTGCAAGGATCAGCAGTTCTTCTTCGGACATCCCATTCACTGCTACAATATCTGTCACTTCAGGTTTTCCTTCTGTGATTGTACCTGTTTTGTCAAAGATAATCGTTTGGATTTTGTGCGTTTTTTCTAATGCTCCACCACTTTTAATCAAAACTCCATGTTCTGCACCTTTTCCTGTTCCAACCATAATAGCAGTTGGAGTTGCTAGCCCAAGTGCACAAGGACAAGCAATAACTAATACAGAAATAGCAATCGTTAAAGCAAATACACCTGACTCACCTGCTATATACCAAGCTAAACCTGATATAACAGCTAATACAATAACGATAGGTACAAAATATCCAGAAATAATATCAGCCAATTTTGCAATGGGAGCTTTCGAACCTTGGGCATCTTCAACCAATTTAATGATTTGAGATAAGGCTGTATCTTTCCCTACTTTAGTGGCTTTATATTTAATGGTCCCATTTTGATTGATACTTGCCCCAATTACAGCATCGCCGGCTGTTTTTTCAACCGGTATACTTTCTCCGGTCAACATTGCTTCATCAACTGAAGTATTTCCTTCAACAACGATTCCATCGACCGGCATTTTTTCACCAGGTTTAACAATGATGAGGTCATTTACTTGAACTTCATCAATTGCTACATCGACTTCTTGTCCATTACGCATTATTCTAGCTTGTTTTGGAGCTAGACCCATTAATTTCTTTATTGCTTCAGATGTTTTTCCCTTTGAAAGAGCTTCAAAGTATTTTCCAAGCGTAATCAACGTCAAAATAACTGCCGCAGATTCATAATAAAGATCCATCGCTAAATGAGTATTTCCCATTCCTATCGCTACAGTTGAAATCAAACTGTACAGGAATGCAGCACTCGTTCCTAAAGCAACCAGCGAATCCATGTTGGGATGCCCTTTAACTAAAGCCTTAAACCCCACTTTAAAGAATTCTCTTCCTAAAATGATTACGGGAATAGTTAAAACCAATTGAGCTAGAGCAAATGTCACAGCGTTTGCCATAGGATCAATGAATTCTGGTAAAGGCATTCCTAGCATATGCCCCATTGAAATATACAATAAAGGCACAGTGAAAAGGGCTGAAATCCAAAAACGTTGCCACATATCTTTTATGTGCTGTGCTTTTTTTTCACGAGTTCTATCTATTTCATCCCCTGTTTCAACTTCTTCATGTGCTGTATACCCAACTTCTTCAACAGCTTTCGTAACGTCTGCTAAAACTAATTGATCAGGGTCATATTCGATACTCATTTTTTCAGTTGCTAAATTAACATTTACCATTTGTACAGCAGCTAATTTCCCTACTGCTTTTTCAATTGTTTGTGCACAAGATGCGCACGTCATGCCTTCAATCACATAATTTTTTTGTTTTGTGTTTGTTACTGCTTTATATCCTGACTGATTGACAGCCTCTTGAATATCTTTATCCGTAAGTTTTGCCTCATCATAGGTGATATGCATTTTTTCAGTAGCTAGATTAACCGTTGATTCTTGGACTCCTGACAATTTTTTAGTTGCTTTTTCAACAGTCTGAGCACAAGAAGCACAACTCATCCCTTCAATTGTAAAGTTTTTTTCAATCATTTTCATTCACTCCTTTTTAAATTAATGATGATAGTGTTGACAGTCACATTGGCCCGGCGTGCAATTACACGATACAACATCCACTGCTTCCATTTTTTTTCGTTGTATTATTTCTTCTAATAGCTGTACATCCGAATGACTTAACGTGGCTTCACTAAGCAATTCTGCTAGCGTTGCCCCAACTTTTCGATTGCAAAGGTGTTCAAAAAAATCGGATGTTTTGCTTTTCAAACTTTCTTCTTCAGTAACTGAAGGACTGTACAAATATTTATTTCCGATTGCTTCTGTCTTCAACATTCCCTTTTCAACTAACCGACCAATCAATGTTTTAATCGTCGCTTGTTTCCAATTCATTTTTTCTTTTATTATTTCTGTAATATCTTTACTAGTCACCGTGTGATTAGTCCAAACTACCCGCATAATTTCCCATTCCGCATCTGAAATGGTTGGCTGAGTTTTGTTTGTCATTTATCTCGTCCTCCTATTCGATTACATTCGTAAACGTTTCTTATATCTATAGTTTACATCTGTAAACGTTTCTTGTCAATAGTTATGTCTAGGATTTACAATTGGTATCCAATTTTTCATTCTTAGTGCTGTTTCTTTCTTTTATTATAGAAAAAAGAAGCGAGAAAATTCTCTCACTCCTTATTGTGCTACTTGTTCAGCGTTATTAAATTCACTATTCAAAATCAAAATATCAACTCTTCTGTTCTCATTCCTTCCTTCTTCGGTTTTATTATCTGCTTTTGGCCGGTATTCCCCATATCCTATGACAGAAACCCTGTTAGGCTGAATCCCAGCATCATTTATAATAATTTGAGCAACATTACTCGCTCTTAATGCAGAAAGATCCCAGTTTGATTTATACTTTGGATTTGAGACAGGAATAGAGTCCGTATGTCCTTCCACTCGAATAAAACTCTCTTTTAAAGCAGGCTGATTCAACAATCTTCCAATATCTGCAAATTTATTTTTTTGATCTTCCTTAATTTCTGCATCTCCACTATCAAAAAATAAGGCATCATTAAAACTGAGAACTAATCCTCTTTCTTCAATAGATGTTGTTACACTATCGTTTAATCCACTGGTATCAATATATTGATCAACAGCTTCTTTAACCTCTAGTTGTTTTTCTTCTTCCGTTAATTCTCCTTCTGCTCCAGTATCCGCATTTCCAGTTCCGTTTCCACCTTCAACGATACTTGCATCTCCGCCACCCATTTCAACATTGAAAACAGAAGCCAGAGCATTGTATTTTGATTTATCCATTTCACTCATAGAATACATAATGATAAAAAATATCATTAAGAGTGTGATGAAATCTGCATAGGAGAGTAACCATCTTTCATGATTTTCTGGTTCTTCTTCATGTTTCTTGTTTCGTCTGCTCATAGTTCAGGAACTGCCTTTCCTTCTTCTATATTGCTGCTGTCTACTACAATTTCTGTACCATTTAGAAAACCGGTTAATTTTTCAGTTATTAGATTAGGGCGCACGCCTTGTTGGAGCATTAAAATACCTTCTAATATTAGTTCCTTTTCCATTTCTTCTTTTTGAGCGATTTTTTTTAATCGAGTAGCAATAGGCAGGAAGACTAAGTTTGCACTAGCCAGTCCATAAAGAGTTGCTAAAAATGCAGAAGAGATACTTGCACCCAGTTGAGACATATCTGCATCTGCTAAGCCACCTAATACATGGACCAAACCTAATACTGTTCCAACAATTCCCATTGTAGGAGCAGTACCGCCAGCTGAATTAAAAATAGCTGCTCCAGTCTTATGACGCTCTGCTATAGCATCCATTTCAAGTTCTAATGTGTCTCGTATCATTTCATAGGATTCGCCGTCTACTATTAATTGAATGCCTTTTTTTATAAATGGATCAACATCAGAACTATCTGCAGCTTCAGATTCAATACTCAATACGCCTTCTCTTTTTACTTTAGCAGCTATCGTACTGAAGTAAACAATGATAGTCGTTAAGTCTTTTGACTTTGCAGTAAATGACACTTTAAGAATTTTCCCAATATTTTTTATATATTCTAAAGGAAATGCTAACAAGACACTTCCAAGAGTACCTCCGAAAACGATCACAGCTGGCGTCCAAGAAATAAGTGCACCTACATGTCCTCCTTCTCCCATAAAGCCTATGATCATAGATCCAAATCCAATAATTAATGCAATCAATGCTCCCACTATAATTCCTCCAAGTTTTTAATATCAACGGAACAATACCTATATCTTCATTACTTATATCGGTTTTTTTCTTTCGTTATTAAGTCTCTAATGAGGATGAAAACCAAAAAAATTCCCATTCATTGAATCTTAGAATGGGAATTTTTTTTTACGAGCAAGTATTTTTTCAAGCCGCGGTCGATTATATCGTTGAACTATTATAATAGGAATATTGAATAGTAAAGCGTAACTAACCATTACCCAGCCTGCCCAAGCTGGATTCCATAAAAAAAAGAGAAATGAAGGAAGAATTGAAAGCCAATGTGTCAATTCTGCTCTTTTTGTTTCGAGTATAAAGGTTTCTAAATAAGTCGTTTCTTTATGCTTTAACCTTCTTTTATAAAAACCACTTCCTAAAATACGAGAGCCTTCAGGAATGATCTTTGCATATTTCTTAACGTTAAAATGTGTTTGCCAAAATTGTCCTTCCGCTTCCCATTCTCTAGTCCGATAAAGAAAGTTAGTGGTTAGGAAAAAATGTTTCGGTAAATGCAACGTAAAAATAGAAATAGCTAAATGAAAAAAAAGCCATGCTGCACTATCAGTAATGATGGTCCAGAAAACGGATAATTCTATGAGCTGCATTGAGTTTTCCCTCCATTATACTTCTATATTACGCCCTCGCCACTTCACTCTATGAAAAACTTTTGTCAAAACAAGTGACCAAGCAAACAATCCAATAAAAAATAAAAATTGGAACGGATAGAGAACGAGTGCATAAAACTTAAAGTTTCCTACTCGTCTAGCTAGCCAATAAAACTGCATAAGATACAGGATACACAAAAGGCTAGTTGATAGTACTAAGTTAAAGTGGCCTATATTCAAAGCTCCTATTAAAGCAAAAACAGAGAAAAAACTTCCGCTGATCCAACTTGAAATGATTGATGTGACTAATGGATGAGTAGATTGCACAGCAGTTCCAAAGCTTTTTGTCCACCCTTCCACTAATGCTTTTATTCCTTCTGGATACATCTGGAAAGAAATGGTTTCTTTTCCGCTATAACAACGAACAGGAAATCCGTTTTTGTCGAATAACTCCCCTAATGCTAAATCATCCATGATTGCTCCTTGTATTTCTTTATGACCGCCAACATTAAAATAGTCTTCTCTTGTACACAAAATACATGGACCAAAAGATCCAGCTGCTTTAAGTTTATCCCCTATAGGTGTAAAAGTATTCATTCCAGCCATTAAAATAATATTAAAAACTGCAGATAAATTTTCATATAGGTGGGCTATTTTGTGATAAGGCTGAAAAGATAAAATGCCATTTTCACCAACCGATTGATAGGTGTTTAGTAAATGCTGTAAACTAAATTGATCATCAAAGTACGTATCTGCATCTAAAAAAAGCAACCAATCTCCATCGGACTTTTGGGCTCCACGCCAGCAAGCTGCGGATTTTCCGAGACCCTCCTCAGTACTGTTTCTTTCTATTACTTGAACGCCATAACGTTTAGCAATAGCAACCGTTTGATCTTTTGAATCATCATCGACTACTATTATTTCTACGTTATAGGTTGATTGTTCTTTTAATGAGTTTAGTAGTTTTGGTAAACGATTTGCTTCATTTCTAGCAGGTATAATAATCGATAACGTTTTCCCTTCACTTAGCCGTTTGTCTTTTTTTAATGCTAAAGGAATTTTCCAAAGCATCAGAAAGCCACTGACTAGTGCTATTCCTGTAAGAAAACAAAAAATAGTGATGATATTTTCTACTTCTAAAATAACCAACGCCTCCATTTACGAAGAAGGTTTATATCATTAGATTGATACGGAGGATATTGTTTCTGTATATTGAAAGGCAAGAGATTCTCATAATCCATCCTCAAATAACTAAAGGTATCCAAACTAGCCATCCCATGATAGCGTCCAAAACCACTAGCTCCGACCCCACCAAAAGGACTATGCGAGCTGACAGCATGTAAAATCACTTGATTTAAACTGAACGCTCCTGAACGCAATTCGCTTTTCAAAAACTGAATGGATTTTTTATCTTTACTAAACACATATACAGCTAGCGGATCAGGAAAAGATTTCAATTGATGAACTAAAGTTGCTAAATCAGTGTAAGGAATGACTGGCAAAATTGGACCGAATATTTCTTCTTGCAGAATTGAACTATCAACTGGGATATCTGTTAATAGTGTCGGTTCAATAAATCGATTAGCAGTGTCCGTGTGTCCACCATAATAGATTTTTCCTTGTTTCAAATAGCCCATTAATTTTTCAACTTGTTTATCATGAGCAATACGACCGAAACGTGAAGGGTGAATCGGTTGAGATCCATAAAATGCTTTAATTTGGTCAGCCGCTAGTTGAAGAAATTTAGCGTAAACAGATTCATGAACATACATCGTATCAGGAGCGATACAGGTTTGTCCTGCATTTAAAAATTTCCCCCAAATGATTCGCTGAACAACTGACGGAGTTAGATTCGTTTCGTCAACAATACAAGGATTCTTTCCCCCTAATTCGAGTACAATCGGAATTTGCTTTGCAGCTGCGGCTTCGTAAACAATTGAACCCACTTTTTTACTTCCAGTAAAAAAAATGAAATCCCATGGCAATTCTAATAAGTCACTAGCCACTGAGGCATCTCCGGTGACAACCACTAAATTATCCGGTGAAAAATAATTCTCAACTAATTCTGCTAATAACTTTGCTGTTGCAGGAGCATACTCAGAAGGTTTAATAAAACAACTATTCCCGGCAGCTATTGCCCCTATTGCAGGAAGAAGTGCTAGATGTAAAGGGTAATTCCAAGGACTAATAATCAATACCGATCCATAAGGGTGATGTTGAATACTTGTTTTGCTAAATGAACTTAATCTAACGTGACGTTTCCTTTTAGGTCTTTGCCACTTAGTTAGTTTACGTTTCATAAAGTCGATTTCTTGAAGCAATACAGCAATTTCAGAAACGTAAGCTTCTTCAGGTGACTTCCCTAAATCTTCATAAAGCGCATTCAGCAACTCATCTTGATTATTCTCTAACATTAACTTAAAAGTAGCCAATTGTTGTTTGCGGTAACGGATATCTGAAAGATTTGTTTCTGTCATCCTACTTTTTTGACGTTGTTGAATAATAAACCAGTTTATCTTTTGGTTATTGACTCTTGTTGTATCACTCATTTTCTTGGTCTCGTTGCACGATTTTATCTCTAACTTGTTGACCACTCATAGTAACCATCGGCATACCTCCACCTGGATTTACGGTTCCACCAACAAAATAAAGATTATCATATTTTTCACTGTGTTTAGCATGCTTAAATCCATGATTTTTTTTACGATTAGAAACGGTTCCATAAATTGAACCTTTATGCGATCCATAGGTTTTCTCAATATCATCCGGTGTCCACATATCTTCTGTCACAATATGTTGACGCAAATCTGTTAATCCCATTTTTTCTAATTTGGTTAAGACTCGTTCACGAAATTGCAGATAATCTTCTTGAGTAAAGGGTTTGTCTTGAATATATGGAATATGAGGCAATATTTTAATATTTTCATGTCCTGGTTTAGTTTGAGTTTCATCTGTTTTATTCACGTTTACTAAGTAAATAGTAGGATCTTCTGGAAGTTCATGTTTATTAAATACAGTATCAAAGTGATTAGCTGGATCAGCTGAGAAAAAGAAATTATGGTGAGCAAGCTGTGGATATTCTTTATTTACACCCAAATGCAAAACTAATCCAGAACTTGAAGGCTCAAATCTTTTTTCTAATTTTTCAATAAAGTCAGTTTCCTCGTTTAATAATTTTTTATAAGCTGGGATGACTTCCATATTTGAAACATAATAATCGGCCTTTTTTAGAGAGCCGTCCGCAAATTGTACACCATTAATTTGACTTTGATTATCTTTAACAAAAGAAGTAACGGCTTTACCTGTATTCAATTCTACGCCCAACTCGCCAGCCAGCTTAACGAGTCCCTCAGCGATTTTATGCATCCCCCCAGGAACATACCAAACGCCTTGAGCATGCTGCATATAAATCATCATATTTAATACCGCTGGGGCATCATATGGTGAAGAACCGACGTACTTGATAAAGTAAGCCAGCATGTCTCTGACTTTTTGATTGCTGATTCTTTTTTCAATAGCATCATACATAGATGAAAAATAATCAAAATCTTTCATCGAACCTATTAACCCATGCTCCCGAAAAATTTCTCCTGTTTTATCTAATCCCTTTTCAAAATAACCTTTTTCAGTTGCATCATATAATTTTTTAGCGTAAGACAAGAACTCTGTATATTCTTTCATATCCTTTTCACTTAACGCTTGATTTTCCCTAGCCATTTTATCTAAATCGCCATATAGGTCAATAACCGTACCATCTGGAAAGAAAGATCTCCATTGTTGATCTAATTGAATGATCGAAAGATAATCTTCCATCTTACGTCCACTGTCTGTAAATAGTTTTTCGAATACGTGAGGCATTGTTAAAATTGATGGGCCTAAATCAAAACCAAAACCATCTTGTTCTAAACAGTTTAACTTACCTCCAAGATGATTATTTTGTTCAAAAAGAGATACCTTATATCCACTCTGAGCTAGTGAAATAGCTACTGAAAGCCCACCTAATCCTCCGCCAATGACAATTACTGATTTTTTCTGAGATGACATATTCAAACACTCCTCATGTACTGTGTTCTCATTTATTGTATAAGAAAAGTCCCAGACTCAAGCATCGTGCTCATTCGTCAAGGACAATTCCTTATTTTATTGCTTGGTAAATACGCTGCATCTCCATTTTAGAAACATAATTGCGTTTTGTAAAACAATCGTACTTATTTTTTCGTACCGCATTTAACAGCCCTTTATAGACATTAGCTGATAATTCAACCGGTAAACGGCTATCTTCATCAAAATAACGATAGTCAGGTTGAACTTTATCATATAATTCTTCAGCACGTTGAGCTAATCTTTCCCAGATACGGATAAATTTATCAGTAACTTCTTTTTTCCCCAACTCTCGAACAGAATAATTTTCCTTTTCTAATTCTGAAACCGGGAGATACACACGTCCAATATTTTGAAAATCTTCGCCAACGTCTCTCAATATATTGGTCAGCTGCATGGCTACTCCTAGATCGATCGCTGTTTGAGTAAGATCTTTATTTGTTTCAGAAGCTAAAACAGGCAATAACATAAGCCCAACTGAGCCGGCTACATAAAAACAATACTTTTCTAATCCTGACATCGTTTCAGGCATGCTAAATTGCACATCCATTTTTTGACCAGTTAATTGATAATAAAACGGCTGAATATCCATATCGTATCGTTCAAACACATCTGCTAAAGCTCTCCAAGCAGGGTGATCAATTGGTTTTCCACTTTCAAATAAGGCCAATTCTTTTTCAAGTGCATCAACTGCAGCTAACTGTTCTTGGGTTGTTTCTGCTAAATCTACATCATCATCGGCCCGCCTGCAAAAGGCGTAAATAGCAAATATGGCTTGTGCCTTAGCCTTAGGCAAACGTGAGAAAGCATAATAAAAACTTTTGGAGTGCTGTTTAATAATGTTTTCACAGTACTGATAATCTTGTTTTATGGTTTCTTGTTTGTTTAATTCCATATTCCGACCCTCCTAACTTTTGATAATCTACTTTTTTTAAACCATCATGCTTTAACTCCACGATCATCTAACAATAATTCTTCTACAGCTATTTTGGCAGACAACAATACGATAGGAACTCCTGCTCCTGGATGGGTACTACTTCCGGCAAAATAAAGATTTTCACAATTCTTTGCTTTTGCTTGTGGACGAAAATGATTGCTTTGCAGCAAATTAGGTCTTAAACCAAAACAAGCCCCATTATACGCATTGAATTTTTCTTCAAAATCTAAAGGTGTCATATACGTTTCCGATACGATCTCATTTTCAACATTTTCAAAACCTTTTAATGTTTTAAGTGAATTTAAGACTTGCGAACGATAATACTGAACCGTTTCTTCATTCCATTCGTAATCTGCTGTTGATAGATCCGAAACTGGAACCAACAGATACAAACCTTCTTTGCCTTCTGGTGCCATAGATTGATCCATTTTTGAAGCCATATATAAATAGTAAGAAGGTTTATCTAATAATTTCCCATCAAAAATATCTTCAAGATTTTTATCTAGATCTTCTGTAAACACAAAATTATGCAATTGTTCAACCTGATCATATTTACGATCCATACCTAGGTACAGGATAAAACAAGAACAAGAATACTTCATACTGTCAATTTTTTTATCAGTATATTTGCCTTTTGCAGCTTTGTCTTGAACCAAATTTTTGATAGCATAAGGGAAATCCGCGTTACATAAAACAAAATCAGTTAGAACCTTTTTATTTTGCAGTTGGATTCCATAAGCTTTTTTATCTTGGATCAAAATACGTTCTACAGGCGTATTATAATTCACTTTTCCGCCTAATTCTAAAAATAAACGTTCCATTGACTTAGCCATTGTGTACATACCGCCTTTAATAAACCAAACACCGTAAAGGAATTCAATCATTGGAATGATCGAATAAAGAGAAGGTCCATTATTGGGTGAAACGCCTATATATAAAGTTTGAAAGCTCAACATTTGCTGCATTCGTTTATCCTTTACGAATTTACCGATAGAATGACTGGCAGTATCAAATGTTTTCAACTTCAGCGCTTGCTTGATCATAAATGGATTATAAAAATCTAACGCACTTCTGAAAGGTCGTTGCAAAAAGTGATCTTTTGCTACGATAAAACGTCCATAAATATCTTGCAAGTAACTTAAAAATCCTTTAGCATCTTCATCACTAAGATTTTCCAGTGAAGCTATCAATGTAACGAGATCTGAGGATACATCATATCTATCTTTTTCATCTGGGCCAAAGAAGGCAGAATACATAGGATCTAGTCTTGTCATAGGAATATAATCATCTGGATCTCTTCCCGCCAATTCGAAAACTTCTTTATAAATCTCCGGCATCATCACGAGGCTTGGACCTAGATCAAATGTATAACCATCTTTTTCAATACGATTCATTTTCCCACCTGGAATGGCTTCTTTTTCAAATAACTCTACTTCATATCCTTCATGTTGCAACCGAATAGCACTAGCTAAACCGGCTACACCAGCTCCAATAACGGCTACCTTTTTTGTCAAATAATCCCTCTTTTCTTCTCCAGCATCGCTAAAAAGATCTTATCCCCTAAATCAGTTTATTCACTGTCCTCTTCTAAATGATCAAATTCTCTATTTAATGCTTTTAATCCATTTAAGAAAGCATCATTATTGATGTCTGTCATATCACAATTAATGATCTCATTTAAGATTGCTTTTGAGATTGCTTTTTTTTCGTTCTGACTCTTTTCAGTCAATGTAACCACTACTGCACGCTTATCAATATCAGATGTTACTTTTTCGATCCATCCTTGAGTGGCTAAACGATTAAGAATTGGATTCATTGTTCCAATACTCATCCCAATACGGTCACTGATATTTTTTATAAAGACATGGTCTTCATCCCATAGGGCCAATAGTACAAGATACTGCGGAAATGTTAACCCAAATGGTTTTAATGCTCTTCCGTACATTCTTGAAAAACCATTTGAAGCTCTATATACTTCAAAACATAACTGTTCTTCTAAAGAGCGAACAAATACTGTTTCATCCATTTATCAACGCCAACCTTCTTAATCTGTAATAGATTTATTTTTATTCTCTTAACGTTAATACGCCGTCTTTCATAACATATACTTTGTCACAATGGTCAATCAATCGTTCATCATGGGTTACCATAATGGTTGCTTTTTTCTTATTTTTTGTTTCTCGTGCTAAAATTTCAACTACTTCAAATGCCTTTTCAGAATCCAGACTAGCCGTTGGTTCATCTGCTAAAATAACTGAAGGTTCATGATACAATGCACGAGCAATTGCTACACGTTGACGTTCCCCACCGGACAAATCACTTGGGTATTTATCTTTCAAATCATAAATCCCTAACTCATCTAATAGTTTTTTTTGTTTTTCTTTCTTCACTTTTGTTTTTTCAACTTTATTTACCAAATTAAGTTGATCTTTCACGGTCAAAAATGGAACTAAATTTGAAGCTTGCAAAATAAAGCCGATTTCTTTAAATCGTAATGCTGCACGTTCTTTTTCACTAACATCACTAAACGGTTTTTCATTGATTTCTACTGTTCCATTTGAAGGAGTTTGCAAGCCACCAATAATGGTCAGCAAGGTACTCTTTCCTGATCCACTAGGACCGATAATAGCAACAAATTCGCCCTCTTCTACAGAGAAACTAGTATTCTTTAGTGCTTCAATTTTTGTATGTCCTTCACCGAATGAACGGCTGACATTATCTAATTCAATTAATTTCATTTCTCATTCCTCCTATTATCCGATTGCTTCTAATGGATCGATTTTAACAACTGTTCGTACTGAGAATAAAGCTCCTAAAACAGCAACAATAATCAATAAGGCTGTTATACTAATGAAAAATACCCAGTTTGTGCTGTAAGGGACGGTTGCAGGCAATACGAAGGATGTAACCACAGTCAATAGTAAACCAATACCAACTCCAATAGCTGAAAGTAAGAATGTCTGAGCTACTACTGATTTAGCAATATAGCCTGAAGATATCCCTTGAGCTTTCATCACACCAAACATGCTTGTTTTTTGTAGCGTTAATACATATATAAAGATACCGATAACAACTGCTGCAATAACGATCAAGAATCCAATCATCAATCCAAAGGTTAATACTTGTGCACTGTATCCTGGAATATTGTTGATATAGTCGCCAATAGAGTATGATACTAGATCTTCTGAATCTCCAACTATTTCGTCAAGATCTTCAGTTGAATCTCTTACTACGACTGCACTGATTCGTCCATCTTCAGAATCATCAGCAGCCTCAAAACGAACTTCTTGATAAGAAGCGATCGTTGTATACAAAACAGGAGCTACATTAAACTTAGCATTTTCTGTAAAACCTACCACTTCTACTTCTTTATCACTCCCAGCAAGTTGGACTGTGTCGCCCAGTTCAATGCCTTCTTCTTCTTTCAAACTGATATCTGCAACTACTTCATCATCATTTTCAAAAGGCTTACCTTCTATTACTTCCGGCATAATAAACTCATCAGGATCAATCCCAAAAAAAGTTACATTCGTTTTAGCGTCTTCTCCAGTTTCGCCTTCTTTACGAATAACGCTTGAAGCCAAACCAAGTAATGCTGTTTCATCTGCGGAAATATCTTCTGTTTCTCCAATCGTCATCATAGACATATTGATATTTTGGTTGGACTCATCTGTTAAAACAATAGCATCTGCTTCCCATTTATCAACACTTGTACGATTATCTTGCGCTAAACCGTAAGCTAAACCTGTTAAAAAATACACTAGATAAGATACTAAAACCATAACCCCAATAATTAATGCAAATCTTGTTTTTGAATGTTTAATCTCTTTCCATGCTAAAAACATTTTATCTCCTCCTATGTATGCAATATTCGTTACATACTTTAACAATTTCAATTAATACATCTTACACGATATACATTACAGAGAACACTTTACAAAGTAAAGCTTTTTGACTTACACTTCTTAAATTTATTTTATTCATTAACTAAATGACAAAAAATCTTGCTAACTCTCTTATTAGTTGATTACAATAGAAAAGACATCTGTTAACAAAAGGTTTATACAAAAAGGAGATTATTATGGAACAAGTAGAACAAGCTTTTTATTTTATAAATAACGATCTAAAATCCACAGCCGATGCTAGGGTTTTTAGCCAGTTGGATGGAAAAAACATTTACGAAGTGATACGTGTCCAACAAAGTATTCCTCTTTTTTTAGAAGACCATTTGGATCGATTTAAAAAGTCAGCTGCTGCGACCGGTTTGAATTTAACAGATTTTGATAAAGCATTAACTGACCGTATTTACCAGTTGATATCTGTTAATCAAGTTAGCGATCAAAATATTAAAATGATTTTAAATCAATCGGCCGGGCTGTTAATTTTCTTCACTCGTTCTATTTATCCGCCCAAAGATTATTATATAAATGGTATGCACACAACGCTATTAAAGCTCGAACGACCTGATCCAAATATTAAAGTTTTGAGAACAGAATATCAGCAAGTTGTTTTAGATGAACGGGAAAAACAACACGCTTACGAAGTTTTACTTGTTGACCAACAAGATCATGTAACAGAAGGCAGTCGTTCAAATTTATTTATTGTCCATAACAAAAAAATCTACACTTCTCCTGCTAACGATGTTTTACTTGGGATCGTTAGAAAAAAAACTTTGATGTTGTGTGGCACATTAGGAATTGATGTAATAGAAGAAACCATACCGGTCAAAAAACTAAATGAGATTAATGGCGCTTTTATTACAGGGACGGGAAACAATATTTTACCTATTCGTTCAATTGGAGATAGGGTCTTAAACTCTACGTCCGACCCCGTTATTCAAGCTTTAATGATTGAATATGATCGACTGGTTGAAACCTATATCAAAGAACACAAACTTACTCGATAGTCTTCCATAAATTCAAGTTAAATTTGCTTATTGCTCTACCAATGATAAAAATGATAAAACGCTATAATTAATTTAGCCCTGAGCGCAATTTGCGTTCAGGGCTTTTTTATGTGACTCGTTCTGCTTTTAGTTGTTGAACTTTTTTTATTACTTTAAAGACTGTATCAATCGTAAAAATAGCTAAAGCAATCATTCCTGCAATTTGAATCGTGTTTTGAAGATGTTCTTGAGCTGTATTAGTATTGCCCTGGATAAATTCATAAACGGTCAAATACATACCTGACCCTGGAACTAGAGGAAAAAAACCAGGTAAAAAGAAGATGGTTACAGGAACTTTAAAAATACGCGAATAAATATGTGACAGGATAGAAATCACCAAACCTGAAATATAAGTAGCCGAAACAGATCCAAATGGTTCCAGACATACGAGATAGATTCCCCATCCTACAGCTCCCACAGAAGCTGCTGTAAAGACGTATCTTTTAGGTGATTCTAAAATAACAGCAGCTGAAACTACTGCTAAGAAGGCACCAATAATCTGACTAATCAAAAGATTGCACCCCCAATAAGAATTAATCCGATTGCAACACCTAAAGCAATAGACAACGCAATAACAAAAGCTTCTAAGGCCTTAGCTCCACCAGACATGTAATCTCCTTGTAGCGTATCTCGAATGGCATTTGTAATTGCTGTTCCGGGTACCAATGGCATAATAGTTCCTATAATAACTAAGTTGATACTCAGAGTAGAAAAGACAAATGCTTGCATCAAACCTGCAACTACCGATATAACGGCAGAAGATAAAACATTACGCACAAAAGGCCCCATATCCAACTTTTTTTCTCCTTTTAATACAAGTGCCAAAAAACCGCCGTTGATTCCAGCAGCTATGATTTCAAAAATACCCCCGCCTAACAATAAAGCAAATGAAGCCGCTAAAGCAGAAATAGCGAAATCTTTATACAGTTGCTTATACTGTTCTCCGCCTATTTTTTGTAGAGCTTCATAAGCTTCTGAAAGCTTAATTTCTTTGCTCGTCAACTGCCGTGAGATAGTATTTACATTAGCAATTTTATTTAAATTTGTGTCTCGCGAATTTATCCGTTTAACAATTGTAATAGGATCTTCAATACTAGGATCATCTAACGTTGCTACTAAGCCAGTGGCAATTGCGAAGGCTTCAGTCGTTTCAAATTTGGACGTTTTTAAAATATGGTTCATTGTATCTTCTACACGATACGTTTCAGCATTGCTTTCCAACATAATTTTCCCTGCAAGAATAGCCACATCCATTAGTGTTTTATAATCCATATCGTGTCCCTTATCTTTTTCCACTTAGCTGTCACCCCCAATTTAGTCCTATATTTCATTCCCATTTTTAATTTAGTATAGCATATTTTTTATTATCCCCAAGAACCTTTATAGTCCTAGTTTTTAGGTAATTGAACGCAAACGCAAAAAACAGAGCAAGAAATCTCGCTCTGTTTTTTGCGTTTGCGCTGTTAAAATGAATTGTACTGTTTAAGATAATGAGGAATAACCTAATTCGTTTCACTTAAAACTTTGCGAACATTGCTCATCTCTTTAGCCAATTTTTGATAGGTTGGAATAATTTTTTGATATTTTTCTACTATAGGTTGATTTGGTTGCATCCATATTTTCGATTCGGTTATGCCTTCTACCAACACTCTATTTTCTTGCAGCAAAGTTTGTTCAGCAGTTTCTTCGCTATCTTTCCCAATCAAGACTGCACCTAGACAAGAGCTTTCAAAACTGGTCGGCTGTTGCATTGGCCTGCCAAATATATCTGCAATCATTTGTTTCCATAAAGGAGAGTTTAAAAAACCACCAGTTACCTTGATTGTTTTAGAAAGTCCTCCTACTT
Source organism: Carnobacterium inhibens subsp. inhibens DSM 13024 (assembly GCF_000746825.1). Classification (NCBI taxonomy): domain Bacteria; kingdom Bacillati; phylum Bacillota; class Bacilli; order Lactobacillales; family Carnobacteriaceae; genus Carnobacterium; species Carnobacterium inhibens. Next base: position 1,131,716 of record NZ_JQIV01000006.1, read on the forward strand.
CCTGAATGATTTGCCAGACATCATGCAGGTTAAATAATACGCCTTCCATTGCAGCACGAACCATGTGACCAGTCGTATGGTGAGCTGCTAAACCGATGTAACTACCTGTTGCTTGGGATTCCCACAACGGTGCGCGTTCGCCATTTAAATAAGGTAAGAAGTACAATCCTTCTGCTCCAGGCTGAATGATTTCAGCCAATCGATTAAGTTGTTCTAATCTTGTTTCTACGCCGTTATCTACTAAAAGACTTCCTTCTGGGTAAAGCACCGCAGTAAGCCAAGCCATTACGTTCCCGCCGTTATTGACAGCACCTCCGATTACCCAACGTCCCTTAGATAGATAATAACAAAATGTTCTGCCCTCAGTATCTAAAACAATATGATTGGTGACCATTCGAATGGCTCCACTAGTACCAATGGTGATTGCTGTCTCGCCCGGATTCATTGCTCCTACTCCAAGGTTAGATAAACACCCATCGCTTGCTCCAATAACTAAGTCCGTTGCTGCACTAATACTCATTTCGTCTGCATACTTTTCTTGGATCGCTGGCCATCTATATGTAACGTCTACAGGTTCAGATAAAATAGATGCTTCTATTCCAAACAGCTTTAGAATATCTTGATCCCATGCTAATTCATGGATATTAAATAACCCTGTAGCTGAAGCAAGTGAGTAATCAATTTTATATTCGCCAGTTAATTGATAGAGAATGTATTCTTTTATACCAATAATTTTTTTAGCTTTTTTTAAAATAGCAGGATGGTATTCCTTTAACCAGATGATCTTGCTAAGTGGCGTCATGGAATGAATAGGCGTACCTGTTTTTTGGTACAATGCTTTCCAGTCTGTATTGGCTTTTAACTGTGTAACTAATTCAGTTGAACGGTTATCTGCCCACGTTAGACAATTTGTTAAAAGTTCATTTTTTTCGTCTATAACGATTACACTGTGCATAGCACTGGAGAAAGAAATAAAATCAACTTTCTCTTTAATACTAGTATCTTTTTCCATTAATGTTCGAATAACCGATAGTACAGCCTGAAAAATGGCCTTTGGGTCTTGTTCTGCCATCCCAGGTTCAGTTTGAATAATGTCATATCCAACATATGTACTATCTACTACTTGAAGATCTTCTTGGTACAAAACGGCTTTCGTACTTGTAGTACCAATATCAACTCCAATGGTATACCTTTGCTGATTTATCATTTCTTAATCCTCCTTGCTTTGAACCGAATATTCTTCGAATTCATTGCACAATGATGCGACTATTTTTTCTCAAAAAAAATCTTAAGTTGTTGCGTTAAAACGGACTATTAACGATTGTGCAATTACAGGAACAGGCAATTGAAGAGCCTTTACAACGGTCCATTGTCTTTCTCAAAAGCCGATTGAGTCCATTCCATTAATCAACTTCAGATAACTGAACTATTACTATTGTTCCCTTCCTTTTGCTACATTCGTTAAATCATACTCATAGTTAGAATGATACAACACATCAAATCCTTCTGCAATCGATTTCATCACACCCCATAAATTGCTGATTTGAAGTCGCTAAATGTCCTGCTAACTTCATTCCATTTTTCCTGATCCAATCCTCCTCTTCTATACTGATTCTTCCCCCATTAGTAAAAATGCTTTCGTTAGTTAATTCTCAGTAAAAAAGCAAGAAAAGGGAACAAGTTCCACATTTTCTTGCCATACTTTATTATACCTAGTTAACTTAATTCTGGCCAGAATCCTTTATTGGCTACGATTAAATCATCCAATACATTTTTAGCAACTTCCGCACTTGGAATTATTTTTGAAAGTGTTAAAGCTTGCCATAATGTTTGATAACTTCCAGTAATGTAAGCTTCTACTACTAATTTTTCTACTGTTACTTGTTGATGCATCAAAGCTTTTTCAAAAGCTGGAATTTTCCCTTGAGCTAATGGTTCTGGACCATCGCTGCCTACGATACAAGGTACTTCTACCATTGCGTCATCATCAAAGTTTGCAATGGCACCATTATTTTCTACGATCATCAACATTCTTTCATGTGTATTGAATGCAATGGCACGTGCTAAATCAACAATAAACGATGCATGACTGTCAATTGTAAATCCACTGTTTTCAGCAGTACCTTTTTCAACAATTTTTTTAGCTGCCGTGAAGACTGTTTTCTCTCTGCCGTCCATTACTTCATTCGCACGTGAATACGTACAGCTTGAATGGTTTACTTCATAGTCTGGAAACAAGTAGTATTTTAAATACGTATTTGGTAAATATCTAGGATTAACTGCTAATAAATCTTTAGCTTTTTTATGCGTTTCTTGCCAGCTTTGATCCATATGCTGTGTATCAACTTCAACTTTTGTTAAATAACCATTCTCAGCAACATATTCGCGAATTTGCGGCAAATATTCATGTCCTTCTTTATCTTTAACACTTGTCCACCAGCCAAAGTGGTTTAGTCCAAAGTAACGAACTTCTAAGTCTTTTGGTTCTTTATCAATGATCTGAGACATTCTTCTTAACGTACCTACTGGCATGTCGCAAATATTCAATACTTTAGCGTTTGGGCGCATCACGCGGCAAGCTTCAGCCACAATTGCAGCTGGATTAGAATAGTTTAACATCCAGCAGTCAGGAGAATATTTTTCCATGTAGTCAATAATTTCCATCATGCCACCAATACTTCTCATCCCATAAGCGATTCCGCCTGGTCCGCAAGTTTCTTGTCCAACTACACCATGATTTAATGGAATTTTTTCATCTTGTTCACGCATAGCGTATTTTCCAACACGAATATGAGCCATACAAAAATCAACATCCGTAAATGCGGTTTCTGGATCAGTGGTATAAGAAAAATCAATATCAGGAGCTTGTTCTTTCAATAAGATTTCTAAAGCTTCTCCTAGGATCGCTTGCCGTTCTCCATCATTGTCATATAGTTTTAACGTCCGAATTGGAAAACGGTCGATATTATCCAACATCATCATAACGATTCCTGGCGTAAACGTACTTCCGCCTCCTGCAATCACAATTGAGAATTTTTTCATTTTTAATTACTTCCTTTCAGTTTATCCAATTTTATTCTTCTTCTGATTCTCTTCCTAGATACTGATCGACAGCTTTTCTGACGCTATTCACTTGCAAACCATATACGACTTGTACATTGTGATCTTTAATGATTACTCCGCTTGCTCCAGTGTCATTTTTTAACGCTAACTCATCGACTTTATCCGGCTTGTCTAAAGTTAACCTCAAACGGGTATAACAATTGGTTACCGTATTGATATTGTCTGGCCCGCCAAGAGCTGCAACGATCGTGCTGGCTAAACTAGTCTCTGCTTGGGGTTGAGCTTCATTAGTAGTTGCTTTTTTACCTTTGCTTTCATTGTATTCACTCTTAGAATAGAGTTTTGTTTCTTGACCAGTCTCTTCACGCCCAATGGTTTTATACTTAAATTTAGTAATCAAGAAACGGAATGTGAAGTAATAAATAACAAAGAATACCAGTCCGACTAAGATATACATTGGCCAGCCTGTTTTTTCAATTCCTAGTGGTACATTGTACAATAAGAAATCGATAAAGCCGTTGGGTCCGATAGCTCTTACACTTAATAAATTTAAAACAACCATGCTCAGTCCACTTAATACCGCATGAACCACAAATAGCAACGGTGCTACAAACATAAATGAAAATTCGATTGGCTCTGTCACACCCGCTACAAATGAAGTAACGACTGCTGGGATCAAAATAGCTTTTGCTTTCCCTTTATTTTCTGGGCTGGCTGTATGATACATAGCTAAACATGCCCCGATTAGTCCAAACATTTTAGAAATTCCACGTGCGTCCCAGATAACACTTGGAGACAAGATACTAACTGAAGGATCTGCAATTTCTGCAAAGTAGATATTTCTAGCTCCTTCAAAAAGTTGTCCTCCAACTTCTTGGATGCCACCTAATGAGGTATACAAGAAAGGTGTGTAAACTAAGTGATGCAATCCTGTTGGAATCAATAAGCGCTCCAATGTTCCATATAGGAAGATACCGAAGTTTCCACTTTGATTGATCAATGTTCCTAAACTATTGATGCCGCTTTGGAAGAACGGCCAAATGTACGTAAATGCAATTGCCAATAAAACCACTACTGGAATCAACATGATGAATACGAATCGTGTTCCGCCATAAATTTGAAAAGCATTGTTAAATTCTTTTTCACAGAATTTATTGTGTACGATTGCTGTTACAATTCCTAAAATAATACCAAGAAAAACACCCATATCGAGTACTTGGACGCCTAATACCATTGTTTGTCCAGTACCTTGTAACGATTCTCCTTCAAACAGTATTCCACTAAGCTCCATAAATTTGTTCATTGCGTTAATAAAAACTAAATAACCCAATACAGCAGTAAATCCTGCCTCTGATTTTTTCTTCTTAGCTAAACCAACTGCTAACCCCATACAAAAAACTAAACCAAGGTTACTTAAAATTGAAACCAATGATCCAGATAAAATTGCGCCAAACCCCATCGTAATAGGATTATTCAAAAAGGGAACGGTTTCAATCAACTTTGCATTTGTGAATAAATTCCCGATCGCAATCAGAATCCCTGCAATTGGTAAAATTAATACTGGTATAAACATGGCTTTTGAAAACCGCTGCATACCATCCATCAATTTCTCTTTCATATTTTTACCTCCCACTTTTATTGTTTCATTTCTTTTGATAATGCTAGTTTATCTTGAAAGCGATTTATTGTATACGATTTTGGGTATATAAAAAACGTGTTTCGCTTTTTTGAAACACGTTTCGGTCTATTGATTGATTTTTTGTTGCATATCATCAAGATACGTTTTAAAAATGAATTCTACTAACATTAGTAATCTAGGGAAGAAACTATTGGGCAGCATATTTCGGTCATCCAATTTGTTGTTATCAATAATTTTAAAGTTCAAATCAGATATTTCTGCTGCTCGATTTGTGGTTTCTTTTGTAAAGGTGACTGTAAAAATGTTTTGTTCTTTTGCTACAAGTAATTTATCAATAACCAGCTGTGTTTCGCCAGATTTTGAAATGACAATAAGAGCTCCGATATCTTCCAAATTATTTTCAAAAACACCAATTGAATCTGTTCCAGTAGCAATGATTGTTTTCTTACCTAATACCAATAATTTCTTATACAAATACTCCGCTGCTATTGCAGAAAATCCCGTTGCATAAATAAAAAGGTATTTTTGTTTCAAATACAAAACTTGCTGAATAAACTGTTCAATATCTTCTCTGCTGTTCTCTTTAAAAAAGTCTTCCTGACTAATACGTAAAAAGTCTTCATCATTATCTGCTTGGCTACCTTCTACTTTCTTGACCATTGGAAGAATCTGATAATATAAATCAATAAATCCTGTGTAGCCAAGTTTCTTAGCTAAGCGGATAATGGTAGAAGGTGATGTGTAGTTATCTTTTGCTACGCCACGCACCCCTTTTTCTAAAATATCATCAATGTGTTCAATAATGTAATGGACAATTTTTTCATCTAGCTCTGATAAGTTTTTTCCCTGAATTAATTTACTAATATCATTCACTTCTATTCACTCCTATTAGCTGAGGCTGTCAACTATTTTTAATAGTATTGAGCTATGATCTTGCACTTACCTTATATTCTACTGATGCAGGATGAACGCTATTTTATCTAGTCAAATAAATCCCTATTTGATTCCAGCAGCATTTAATAATCCGACAAATGGAATAAGACCTGTTTTGTTTCATTTCATATAGACTAATTTTTTTCTATTCTTATTAAGTTTAGTTTACCTTTATTCCTTAAAACCAGCAATTCCAACTTTCAATAGTTTAGTAAAAAAATAAAAAGTCATCCTATGATCTGTTTGATAAAGTCTTTACATTAGCTTCTTTTGAGTTTCTTTGTTACACTAATAGATGTAAGGGTTTTAAAAAATGTATTCTAATTTAATTAGAATTCGTTTATTTTAACCACTATTCACGTTAGTTGAAAGGGGAAAATATTTATGAAAATCAATGCTACTTTAAGAACAGAGGTCGGATCTTCAGCAGCAAACCGCGACAGAAGAGAAAAGAAAGTTACAGCTGTTATCAATGGTAAGGGTCTTGAGAGCACCCCAGTACTATTAGACGGTAAAGACTTGGATAACGTTTTAAAAACTTTAGGTAAAAATGCTATCTTTGATGTTGCCGTTCCAAATGGTGAAAGTCATCAAGTTATTATTAAAGAAATTCAAAGTGCAACTTTAGTAAATCAAATTTTAGATGTTGAATTACAAGTTGTTAAAAAAGGTGAAAAATTAGTAGTTACTGTTCCAATTAGTGTAGTAAATGCTGAAAATGTTAAACGAGGCATTGTTTCTCAAACTTTAAACGAATTAGAAATTGAAACTCTTCCAACAAATATCCCAACTGAATTCACTGTTGATGCTGGTGAATTAGAAATTGGAGATGCATTAACGGTTTCTGATATTAAAGTTGATAAAGATATCACTGTATTAAGTGATGCTGAACAATCTGTTGTTAGTGTTTTACCACCATCAGTTGAAGAACCAGAAACTACAGAAGAAGCTTCAGAACCTAGTCTAGTTGGAGAAACTGAAGAAGTATAATTTAATAAACATCCAGCGACCTCTTTTATCTTTTGCTTAATGGCATTAGATAGAAGAGGTTTTTTATTTATTTCATGTCACAAACCAATATTATTGGATAGTAGCCGGATAGTTCAGTTTTCTTGCATTTAGTACCAAAGATTCTACTGTAGAGACCTGTTAGTTCAGTCTTCTTAGCTAAATTTGCAGCAAGAATGGTGAATAATGATTGAGCTAATAAATATTTACTAACGAAATTAAGGAAAGATTATGGTAAACTTTTGTTATTAGGAATTCACAAGGAGCATACAATTATGGACAAAGCCTATTTAGATAAATTTTATAAAAAAAGCCTCACTGAAAGAATGGATGCTCTTGTAGACGCAAATATCCTCTCTTCTGATGACTTGCTTCTAAACGAAGGTCTGCTTTTATCAGATGAACTTGCTGACAATATGATTGAAAATTACTTAATTACTTACCAACTTCCATTAGGAGCCGCTTTAAATTTTTTAATTGATGGAAAAGATTATGTTGTTCCGATGGCAATCGAAGAACCTTCTGTTATTGCAGCAGCCAGTGCCGGAGCAAAAATTATCGCTCAAGCTGGCGGATTCAAAACAACTATTTCAGAACGGATTATGATTGGGCAAGTAGCCTTAAAAAACATTCCTGATATCTCTCTTGCCAAAATCAACTTGACTAACCATAAGAAAGATATTCTCAAAAAAGCCAACGCCGCTCACCCTTCTATCGTTAATCGTGGCGGAGGAGCAAAAGATCTTTCAATTCGCGTTATTGAGCAGGATGAAGAAGCCGCAACACCTGAATTTTTAATCGTGCATATACACATAGCGACTATGGAGGCAATGGGAGCTAATATCATTAATACAATGATGGAAGGCATTACGGGGTATCTTGAAACTTTGACCGGTGGTACCGCTTTGATGAGCATTCTTTCTAACTATGCAACGGAGTGTTTGGCAACAGCTACTTGTCAGATTTCAGTTGATTTGCTAAAAAGAAACGATTTTTCGGGCGAAGACATACGCGACCGTTTAATTGAAGCCGGACAACTAGCTTATGTTGACCCTTACCGTGCAGTTACTCATAATAAAGGCATCATGAATGGTATCGATGCTGTTGTTTTAGCTTCTGGAAATGACTGGCGGGCTATTTCTGCTGGAGTTCATGCTTATGCCTCACGCAGTGGACAGTATCGTGCTCTTTCTTCTTGGAAAAAAGCTGAGAACGGTGATTTGATTGGTGAATTGACGTTGCCTTTGCCTGTAGGATCAGTTGGCGGTTCGATTTCGATTCATCCTGCTGCTCAGTTCAGCAAACGCTTGTTAGGATACCAATCGGCCAAAGAATTAGAAGCGGTGATTGTTTCAGTTGGATTGGCTCAAAACTTTTCAGCACTTAAAGCATTAGTGACTGAAGGAATCCAAAAAGGACATATGGGCTTGCAAGCTCGCTCTTTAGCCATCAGTGCAGGAGCTACTGGAAAAGCCATTGAACAAGTCTCAGAACAATTAAAACACGCTAAGAACATGAACTTAGCAACTGCAAAAGAATTGCTTCAAGAAATTTTATCTTTAGAAGAGTAAAAACGTTTAGAGTTCATTCCAACTCTTGATCTCACTTCACTAGAACACAAAAAACTTACGCTCACTTTCGATGAAGGATATCATCAGAAATGAGCGTAAGTTTTTTGATAGGAATTTATACTTCCTACTGTTAGTTAGCTTTATTTACATATTGACGCATGTTGTCTTTTATACCAGCTAAATAAATAGCTGCTGTATCTTTTGTCGCATCAAATTCTACTGTAGATCCATCAACTGGAACGGTTTCTTGGAAAACAGCTTCATACTCTTCAATAGAGACCTCTGTTCTAGCAGCAAACAATTCAGCATGACTTTTTGCTTGCAGATATTCGCGGTAGTTTGGTTGCAAAATACCTGTAAAGAATTCGCCTACTGCACCTGATCCGTAACTATACAACCCAATTCGAGCACCATCTTTTAACTGGTCACTTTGTTCAAGTAAAGAAACTAAGCTCAGATACAGTGAACCAGTATAGATATTTCCAACATTGCGGTTATACATTGTGCTTGATTTGTAGTTAGCCAATAATCGTTCTTGATCAGCTTCATCTGCTTCTTCTAATACTGTTCTCAAAGCTTTAAGTCCCATTTTAGTGTACGGCAAATGGAAACAGATGGCTTCGAAATCATTTAAACCTAAATCAGATTTAGCTTTGTATTGTTCCCAAACTGTATTGAAAAAGTGAATGTATTGTTCATTTGAAAATTTGCCGTCAACAAAGGCTTTGTCTGAATAAACAGGACGCCAAAAGTCCATAATATCCGCAGTTAGATAGGCACTTTTATCTTCTAATGCCAATATCTTAGGATCTGCACTGATAACCATAGCAACAGCACCGGCTCCTTGAGTAGACTCTCCTGAAGTATTTAATCCATAACGTGCAATATCAGAACCTAATACTAAAACTTTGCTTTCTGGATTTAAGGCAATATGACCTTTTGCCATTTGAATCCCTGCAGTAGCTCCGTAACAAGCTTGTTTGACTTCGATCGATCGAGCATTCGGGTTTAAGCCCAATAACTGATGGACATAGACAGCTGCAGATTTAGAATTATCAATACCTGACTCTGTACCAAAAATAACGAAATCGATTTTTTCTTTGTCTTCATCATCTAGAATCGTTAAAGCTGCATTGGCTGCTAACGTTACTGGATCTTGTGTAATAGGAGCAACTGCCATCTTTTCTTGACCAATACCAATGGTGAATTTTTCTGGTTCTACATTTCTAGCTACCGCCAATTTATTCATGTCCACATATAAATGCGGTGCATAAAAACCAATCTTGTCTACTCCAATTTTCAAAGAAAGGACCCCTTTTTTATTTAATGACTTCTCTTATACAACTGTAAGTTCAGTGTATACCTGCCTAATGGCCTCTTCTACTAAGCTTTCTAATAAATCATAATTTATTCCCAATAAAAAAACAACTCTTTGCACTAAATCTAAAGAGAAGCTTAATAAAATAATTTGTCTCAAAGTGAAGTACACCAATTTATTTTTTTATCTTAATTTTTCTATCGCTTCTTTAATAGCTGTTAGTTTATCTATTTCTTTTTTTAATACGTCTAACGGATCATGTCCACATGGGTATTCAATTGCTGTATTGATATCGCTTGGAAATGCTTTAAGTACTTCTGCTATAGAAATATCGCCTTCATTTAACAGGGTCATTTCTAATGTACCTGCTTTGATATCTTTCAAATGGACATACGTTACATTGGTTTTTAAAAGCTTTGCGTTTTTAACTGGATCTTCATGAACATACATGAAATTCCCAGTATCAAATGTTAGAGAAACAGCTGCCCCTTTTTCAATTAATTGAATACTTATTTGGTTTAGTTTATCCGCTGTGGAATAACTTTCCTGACCATTTTCAATCGTAAAATGATTGATTTCGTATTCATTTAATACATTATTTAAAGTCACAACATCTTCTGTCGAAACTTCTTTAACGTATCCAGCTCCAAATTTCAAATGTTTAGCCCCTAACGCATACGCTTCTTTTGCATATAATCTTAGTTCTGTCTCTGTCATCATTTGATCTGTATAAAGCAATTCTGGAACAGAATACAACAATTCAAAACCGTATTTTTTTGCTGCTTCATTAAGGTCTTTAAATTCAGACTCCTCTTTGATGTAATCTCTTCTAATTTCTATTTTTTTTATCGCTAATTGAGAGAGACCTTCAAAAAAATCTAATTGTCTCTTTCCTTCTTTAACTAATTCATCAAAAACCAACATATTTACTACAATTGTTTCAGTTGTCATTTTTATCCTCCTTAATAAATCCATCTACATTATTCCTATTCAAAATAAAAATGGCAATCCATTAAGAATAGATTACCATTTTTATCTTATTTATTCTTATCAACTTTTTTAAGACGTTCCGTTTTTACTTGATTTCCGTTTTATCCGGAACATCAAATTCACCTTTTTCAATTAAATCTTTATACCAAAAGGCTGATTTCTTTAATGAACGGTCTCGGTTATTGTCTAAATCGATTCTAACCAAGCCATACCGGTTTTTAAATGCATTCATAGGAGATACACAATCTGTAAAGGCCCAAAGCATATAGCCTTTGCAATTTGATCCTGCTTCAGTAACTTCTATTAAACTATTCAAATGTTCTGTAATGAACTCAATGCGGTAATCGTCTTGCACGACTCCATTACTATCCATAAATCGTTCTTCTTCTTCAATACCCATTCCATTTTCTGTGACCATCCATGGAATATTGCCATACTCATTTTTTATGCGCATCCCAAAATCAACCATCATTTGAGGATAAATTTCCCATCCTCTTGATTTGTTCATTTTGCGTCCAGGCAATTCAAAATGATCATAATAATACGCTGGGTGGAATGGAGTTTGTTCATTCCATTGATGACTTGGTGCCTTCACACGATTAGGGTAATACAAATTGATCCCTAGATAATCTACAGTATTTTGTGCAATAATATCCAGTTCGTCTTTTGTATAGTCAAATAGGATATCGTGCTTTTCTAAAAGCGGGAACAATTCTTCAGGGTAAGTTCCTTTAACCAACGGATCTAAATAAATTCGATTGAAAAATAGATCATACATTTCTGCTGCTTTTTTATCTGCTTCTGAGGAAGATCTTGGATAGGTTACTTCTGGATTAAGGACAACACCGATCTGTCCATCGTAGTTATTTCTATGGTACACTTCAACAACTTTTGCTGTTGCCAAAACTTTATGGTAATTCCATTGCATCCATTTTTTAGTATTTTGCTCATGTGGATAACGGATAGCATCTAAGTAGGTCCGTGTTTGGATAACCACTGGTTCATTAAATGTAAACCAATATTTCACGCGGTCTGCATAACGATCAAATACAATTTCCGCATATTGCGTAAACAATTCTACAACTTTTTTAGAACTCCAACCCTCATACTTATCTAGCAAATAAGTAGGAAGTTCATAATGTTCTAAACAAAGCATAGGTACAACCCCTGCTTCAATCAAACTGTCTACAAAACGGTCAATGAATGAAGCGTAGTCTTCATCTACTTCTAACGTTTCATAGTTCGTAAAGAATCTCGACCAATTGATAGACGTTCTAAAATGAGTTAAGCCAATTTCTTTCATTAAATCAATATCATCTTGGTAACGTTCATAAAAATTTGTTGCAACACCGGGTCCATACCCTTCATGCCAGACATGGCGTTCGTTTTTATACCATGTATCAAGATACGAATCTTGTCCTTCTTTTTTGCCTTTCCATCCTTCTGTTTGCCATGCTGAAGACCCAGCACCGATAATAAAATTCTCTGGAATAGTTTTTTTCAATTTATACGCTCCTTCATTTACATTTTCATCTAAAAACCGATAGTCATCTAATTTAAAATGATAAGTATTATTCTTCGAGCTTACTAGACAATAAAAAGTCATAAAATAAAGTTTTATGACTTTTTATGAACACATATGAACTTACATTTAGTCGATTGCTACTCCTGCAAGTTTTTTGTATACGTCTACAACTTCAGATGCTAGATCTTTAAATGTAATAGCATTCATCAAATGATCTTGGCTGTGCACAGCTAATAAAGAAACTGTCATTGCTTCACCAGAAGCTTCTTGTGTTAACAAACTCGTTTGAGCATGATGAGCTTCAACTAATGATTTATCTGACGATTCCAATTTTTCAGCTGCTAATGCAAAATCATCTTTTTTTGCAGCATGAATAGCTTCCATTGCATCACTTTTAGCATTTCCTCCATGAATAATCAAACCCATGATTGTTTCTATATCTATTGCTTGTCCCACTTCAAAACTTCCTTTCCATAACCGTAACTAATTATTTCATTAATTCAAGAGCTTGGTTTAATACATTTTCACCGTTCATTTTACCGTAATCTTGCATGTTGATAATATCTAAAGGAATATTCTTGTCAGCTAATTTCTTTTCAAATTGGCCTTTCATAAATCGAACTTGAGGTCCTAATAACAGAACGTCGATGTTTTTACTTGCAATGTGTTTATCAGCTTCTGCTGCAGATACTGCGAAAATTTCTGTATCCATTTCACGAGCTTTTGAAGCTGCTTGCATTTTAGTCACCAATAAACTTGTACTCATACCTGCTGAACATACTAACATAATTGTTTTTTCTGCCATTATTTATCACTCCAATGTTTTATTTGCTTTACACTTATTATATTGCAATAAGCGTGCCAACTTTTATAAATGAAAACCTATTCAGAAAGCCTTTTCTTTCAATCGTTTTCATTACACACTCGAACAAAAAAAGTACACACTATTTTAGTGTGTACTTTTAAAGATGAAATTTAACTTTATTTTCAATAATCATCTGAGCAATATAAGCTATTTCATCTTCTGGAATAGCGATCTGATATTGTTTTTCTAATGGAATCAAGGTTACTTTGATAACATCCATGGTCATTCGATTTTTCTTAGCGTATTCATCTAAATCAGAAAACTTGCGCAAGATTGTTCCGGTTTTCAGTCCTTCTATCAAAAATGCAATATGCAACATCATTCCTGTTTCAACACCTGCTGGAATCATAATATTCAACTCATTCTTTAACTGTTGCATCAATTTTTGTAAGAAATGCATCAATTGTTGAACCGATCCTACTTTTTCTAATGTTCCCGTTAAAGATTGGATCATTTCATTGATTGGAAGCTCTTCTTCAACTTGGTTTTTTAACAATTGTAATTTTTCATCATTAAAAATATCATAGGCTGTATAAAAAGGAATATTTTGGTAGTCAAATTCTACCGTTCCTACTATTGCTTTAATGTCATACGTTTCCATTAATTGGTCAATTCGTTGATTAAACGCTTCACGATGTAAAAATTGCAACGGAATGATGCTGACATTGTCAGTGTCCAATATTGGACGAATGCGTTGCTCTAATTTTTTAGCCACTCCTTCACCGGTAAAACAAGTAACCAATATGGCTTTCTTTTTCTTTGCGTCCATTAACGTCAGTTGTTTTGTACTGCTCTTCAATACGGTTTGACAACTTTGGTAAATATCTTCTAGTGTGCGTCCAATGCTAGCCATTCTCACTGCCTCTAAAACAACTGGAGTACTCACCATCGGCAATGTCTTTATTCTTAACCCTAAATCTTCTGCCAGCATATTTCCAAATGTATTTAAAGAACCCATGTCGGTCAGTATCAATAAACCTTGTTGGTACACTTCTTTGTCTTCCATAATCGTTTGACGCACACGATTGTACATTACTTGAACTTTCATAGACAATGGCATATTAATAGCAATACCCACCGATGTTTCTAATAGTTCCTTTACCGTTTCCAACATACTGCTGGCCGTTGTTTTTCCATGCATCAAAACCATAATAGCTGTTGTTTTTTCTTGTTTTTGACTGATCTCTGTTTCTTCTTGTTTAGTTAAAAATAACGTGATAAAACCGATTTCTTCAAAAGGGATCTCAATGGAATACATTTCTTCGATCATAGCAGACAAATCAATGGCCACCTGAAATTCTTTAGGGTAATTCTTTCGAATTTCATTTAAATTAGGAAAGTCGATTAGTTGGTTCTCTTCAATCCGTTCCAATGCACTTTGTAAATGCAAAGCAAACGCAAACTCAATTTTAGTTGAATAAGAACGATCAAGTCGCTTTTTCGCCACTTCATACATTTGTTTAACGAGTTCTTTTAAAATTGGATCAATCATATGATGACGTATATCTGATGTTGCTGATAAGTTTTTTACATATTCATTAAAATACGTCTTTTGTTCTTTATGACCTTGACCTTCCATTTGATAGTTTCCCAACACATTCTTATTCGTTTTTTTCACAAGATTCTTTGCAGTTGTGGAATCCATAGCTGTTTCAACTTGCTGCTCAGTTCCTTCATTTAAAGGTTGATACGTAAATTCTGCTTTATCTTGTTGTATCAATCGTTCCATAGGTTTGGGCATCTCTTTTATGGACAGCAATCCTTTTTGAACTTGAAGTGGCAGATCTTTTTGGTCTATTTTTAAAACTAAACTTTTTTTTGTTCTAAAATTCAAAAAGGCTTTAGCACAAACAAGTTTTAAATCTCTTTGAAATTGTCCAATATTGCCTTCTGGTTGGTACAACATAAAAGCTAGTAAGACTTCTCTTTCAATCGTTATCTTTTGGTTGAGACGTTGAGATTCTTGTTTTAAAAAACTATCGATCAATTCATACCGCTCTTCAATGGTCCGTTCAGCTAACTCAGGTAGCGTGATTGCCATCGGTATCCTACGAGTAAAGGTTGACAACAAAACATCTGATTTTTCTGTTGTTGCTCCAATGATCAATACATTTGCATGATACGTTTCATTGCTTTCACCTAGTGGACGATAAATGCCTTTATCAATAAATGTAAATAACATCTCTTGACCTTCAGGCGGTAATCGATGAATTTCATCTAGAAATAAAATGCCATTATTTGCTTGGTGAAGCAATCCTGTTCGGTCTTGAGTAGCACCAGTATAAGAACCTTTTTTCACACCAAAAATGTGCCCAAATAGTAATTGTGGGTTTTGAGCATAATCAGCACAATTATAAGTAATAAAAGGAGCATCTGTAGATAATGCATTTGATTCCACAGCATATTGATACATACATTCTGCAAATAATGATTTCCCAGTACCCGTTTGTCCAAAAATAATCGTATGCAACCCATTAGGGGGATATAAAATAGCCGCTTTTGCTTGCTGCACCATTTCTTTTAAAGAGGCTTCATAACCAATCAGACGAGAAAAAGCTATTTGATCCATTTTTTCTTTTTGATGTACTTCGTTTAGTGGAAATGCTTGATACAAAACTGGACGACCTGGTATCTTATTAATTTGGTTTTCTTTATACAATTCATTTAAGTAACGACTGATATTTGCCCGATCTAAAGATAATGCCAGTGCAATATCTTTGGCTGTGACAGCTTTATTTAATTCATTTAAGTAATCTAGCACTACTTTTTTACGATTGTTTGTCACTTTGCCTCCCCCTTACTTTGATTAATGTTTTCTTTTAAAATTTTTGGTTCATATCTATAAACGTAAAGCTACGGGTATCATAGCGATGACGACTTCGTGAATGCTCAAAAGGACGTCCATCTTTTAAATAAACAATTTGTTCAACTTCTAATACGGGGTCATGGACACCGCAATTTAAATATTCTTGATCATACTTAGAAGATTTATCAGCCCTAATTTTACGATAAGCTCCACTAAATTTTATATTTAATTCATCATGAATATATTTATAAATAGAACCTTTAATGATATCTTCTGTTAATCCTATTGCCAAATCGGTTGGCATGTAAGTATGCTCTAAAACATACGCTTTATCATCAAGTATTCTTAATCTAATTAGGTTATAGACCGGCATATTTTTTTCAATCATCAAATGCTCCATAATCTCTTCGTTTGGAAATTCAACTGTAAATTTAATGATCTTACTTTCTAACTTATGGCCTTGCATTTGTTTAGTTAGTCCATCGTATTCATTAACTGCAGCATTTTCTTCATTTAATGGAGAGTTTTTCATAACAAAAGTACCAGAACCACGCTGCCGGTAAATCAATCCTTCCATTGCCAAGATATCTAACGCTTTTTTTATAGTCATTCTGCTAACACTAAATTCTTCTGATAATGTCACTTGATCGGGAATAAGAGATTCCACTTTATAAATTCCATTTGTAATGCGATTCCTTATTTCATTTGCTATCGCTTCATACTTTACCATTTTGGCACCTCCTTGTTATTACACTCACGATCATCATAGCCTAATTAAAAAAATAAGACTAGCCTTTTAATATAAAAAAACTCATTTTCAATTATATTTTCTAACAAAAAGGAACTTACCCCGAAGAGGCAAGTTCCTTTTTTAATCACTATTTCTTTTAAGCGTAAACTTAATCAGCCATAGAAACAGCATTTAGATTTACTTTATCTACTAATTTAAGGAATGGGAACCAAATCAATCCGATAATGGCCATATCAATTACTTGAAGTAATCCACCCATTAATGAGTTGGTAGCCATGAATCCATTAATAATAACAGGTATTGTCCAAGGAACTGTAACCCCTGTTGGGATCGGGAATATTCCTGCAGCCATAACCGCATAATTGAATGCTGTTGTTACTAAAGGAGCAATTAACCAAGGAATAAAGATTGAAGCATTTAATACTAAAGGCATACCGAAAATCAATGGTTCATTTACGTTAAAGATTGCAGGTCCTAAAGCTAAGCGACCAATATCTTTATTTTGTCTGCTTTTCATAACAAATGCAAGGAGTAATACAACAACTAAAGTGCTTCCTGATCCACCCATACCAACAGTGTAAATTTCCATAAATGGTTTAGTTACGATATGTGGTAAAGCATCGCCGGCTTTGAAAGCATCAAGGTTTTCTAAAGCTAAAGTGTTCCAGATTGGGTCCATTACTGAGTTAACAATAATTTGTCCATGTAATCCAAAGAACCATAAGAATTGAACGAAGAACACGGCAATCAGTGTAGCAGGTAATCCACTACCAAGAGCTGTTAATGGTTGTTGGATTGCTGTATAGACAACATCATGCAAGTTTGTATCAAAGAAACCAGAAACTGCTGCATTTAGTAATAAGAAAGTTGCTAATGTAATAATAGCAGGTAATAAGGCTGCAAATGAATTTGCAACTGCTGGTGGAACACCATCAGGCATTTTGATAACAATTCCTTTTTTAACGATACGTGTGTATATCTCAGCTGCAATAAATGCTGCGATCATACCGATGAACATACCTTTTGCACCTAAACGATCTAATGATAACACGCCTGTTACTGCTTCTCCAGATTCAGTTACCATTGAGAAAGGTGTTAAAATTAAGTACGAAGCTAATGATACAGCCCCACCAAAGACGCCTTCAACATCATAGGATTTGCTTAAATAATAACCAATACCGAACGTTACAAAAATGGTCATGATCGACATTGTCGCATTTTGCCCATTTCCAAATAAATTTCCTAAGTTACCTTTTAATGTATCGCTGAAAAATGGCAAGTTATTTAATACAACTACAATTGATCCAAACATGGTAATTGGAAAAGCAAGCATAAATGCATCACGTAAAACTTTAAGATAACGATTTTCGCCAAGTTTCCCGGCAATAGGAAGTAATTTCTCCCCTAATTTATCAATAAATCCATTCACGGGTATTCCTCTTTTCTATTCTTATTTTCTAAGTAAAGTTAAATAGGTAAGAATTTGTAAAGCAACTAAAAATAGGCCTCTTTTTAGTTTTCATCAATTATTTGAAATCGATTACATATGAATAATAGCATGTACATTTTTATATGTCTAGTCTTTTATTTAAAAAAACTGAACTTATTTAAAAAATATTGGATTTTCCATTTGGAAAATCCAATACTGAATTACTTTTTAGTTAAACCCGTTAGCGTCAGATACTTCTTTGAACCAACGACCACTTTTCTTAACTGTTCTTTTTCCTTCATTGTTGATGTCTACTGCAATAAAACCATAACGGTTTTTATAAGCATTTGTCCATGACCAGTTATCCATACATGTCCACATATGGTACCCTTGTACATTGCTGCCTTCTTGAATGGCTTGATGCATATAAGTTAAATGATCTTTTACAAATTCGATACGGTAATCATCTTCTATACTTCCATCAGGATTAATATAGGCTTCTTCACCTTCTACACCCATTCCATTTTCAGAAATGTAGCAACGAATATTGCCATAGTTTTCTCTAAGGTTTGTTAAAATATCATAAACGCCTTTTTCGTAAATTTCCCATCCACGGTAAGGATTCATTTTACGGTCAGGTTTGATATAATTGTCAAAATAATCATCTGGCATAGGACCATCAGCTAATTTTTCTGATGATTCTTTCGCTTTGATACGACGAGGTTGGTAGTAATTAACTCCCAACAAATCGACAGTATTATTTTTTATAATTTCTAAATCGTCATCTTCAATAGTAGGCAAATGATCGATTTCTTTCAATAACTCAACTAAATCTGTTGGAAATTCACCTTTAACTGAAGGGTCTAGGAATGAGCGGTTAAAGAATGCATCGGCAAGTTGTGCTGCTTTTACATCTTCAGGATTTGTTTCGTCTCTTGGGTAGCTTGGAGTTAAGTTTAAAATAATTCCAATTTCTCCATCTAAATCCATTTCATGGTAAACTTTTATCGCTTTAGCACTTGAAAGAACTTCATGGTAAGCAACTTGAACAGCTTTTTTCATATTCACTTCATTTGGATAATGGAATTGATATAAGTATCCACCTTCAACTGGTACAATAGGTTCATTATGTGTAAACCATTTCTTAATGCGGTCGCCAAATAATTCAAAACATGTTTGAGCAAATACTACATAAGCATCTACTGTTTCACGATTTAACCAACCGCCTTTTTCTTGTAATTTCATAGGCATATCAAAGTGGTATAAGTTAATAAATGGTTCAATATCATTTGCAAGCAATTCATTGATCACATCATTATAAAACTCAACAGCTTTTTGATTCACTTCTCCTGTACCATTAGGAATCAAACGACTCCATTGAATAGAAGTTCTAAATGTTGTGTGACCTGTTTCTTTCATTAGTTGGATATCTTCTTTATATTTTTCATAGAAGTAAGAAGTTTTTTCTGGTCCTACTCCATTAAAGAATTTTTCTGGTTCTTCACGGTACCAATGATCCCAAATGTTATCCCCTTTGTTATCGCCTTCAAAAACGCCTTCTGTTTGCGGGCCGCTAGCTGCAGATCCCCACCAGAATCCTTCTGGAAATTCATATTTCATCCTACTAAACACTCCTTTTTTTAACTTAACCTCTAGACTAAAAGTCTAGTCATTTGTATAAAACAATTATACATTTATAAAGAACAGATTACAAGATGTTAGCGCTATATTTTTAATTAAACAGGAATCCAATCATTTATGAGCGTTTTTCCTTTTATATTTTACTCAAGATTGATTGTACTCGGCGTTCTTCTTTCAAATACATATACCTTATCAAAACCTGCTTCTTTTGCCATTTTTATTGCTATTTCTTGATTAGATCCTACTGTTTCTGAGCGATGCGAATCAGAACCAATCGTTAAAATTTTTCCACCCAATGAATGATACAATCGCAAAACATCCATTGATGGAAAAGTTTCTTTTAATCCTTTTTTTGACAATCCTGATGTATTGATTTCAATTCCAATATCTCGTTTGATCGCTTTGCGTAAAATCTTTTCAATAATAGGTCTATAAATTGTAAAATCGTAGTTACCTACTGTTTCTACAGCATAGCGTTTAATTAAATCTAAATGTGCGATCACATCAATGTCAGCGTCGCTTACCATTGCATAAACTTCTTCAAAATAATTTTGGTGAATTTCTTCCTTCGTTTTATTTGCCATAAACGTTCGTAATTTTTCTTCTTTGATGTTATGAACAGACCCTAGGATAAAATCTATTTCCAAATTTGCTAAAGCTTCTTTATAGTCTTCTTTCATCAAATGCGGCTCGCATAGTTCAATTCCAGCTTTAATCACTAGTTGATTTTTGACTAATTCACGGCACTTGTTAATCTGAGAAAAATAACGGTCAAATTCCATGTGACCATAAGTAGGAACTTTAGGGTTAACAGAAAAGTGCTCCGTAAAACAAACTTCATTCACCCCTCTTCTTATCGCTTGTTCGCATACTTCTTTCATCTGTGCTTGAGAATCAAATGAATTATCTGTGTGATGATGATAATCAGCAAGATACATGATTCTACACTCCTTTGTCTTAATTTATCCTCCAAAATAAGGTTCTCTCTATTGAATTAGATGACTTTATTCAGTTTAATCCAGATGCAGTTTCTTTTCATCTTTTATCTAGCAAAAAAAAGATGGACACCTATGAGTGAAGTGTCCACCTTTTTTAGTCGCGTGTCTTTTATTTAGCTTTTACTTCGTTGTTTACGATCGTTTTTTAGTTAATGTTTTAGCCGCCTAATGTTACATCTTGATCTTGATACCATTGCAAAGCTGCATGTACTTGATCAATAGTATAATCTGGCCACATTTCTTCAGCGACATAAAAATCAGAATAGATTGATTGAATCGGTAAAAATCCACTTAATCTTCTTCTACCGCCCCATCGGATGATAAGATCCATTCTTGAGATATCTGAAGAGGCAATCATTTTTGTACTATCTTGCTTAGGGTCAAAATCGATTTGTTTAATACCGTAATTCAAATCCCAATTCCAGCCATAATTCACTAGAAAGTTGATTTTCATTAGTCCATTGCCAAATTTAGTTCTCTTAGTATAAGGAAGCAATTCTTTTGGAAATAATGGGGAATTTGTATTTCCGACAACCAACAAATCTGCATCTCTATCTTTCAACTTATTCACAGCATCTACACAGGCTTTTTGAAAAGCTTGTGTCTGTTCTGCTGGGCGTTTAGTATTGTCCATTGTGAAGCCATAAAATGTCATTTCTTTAATACCTAATTCTAAACAAAGATGATATAATTCCAGACCAGGTTCTATACCAAATTTATATCCTTCTTGCTTTTCAAGTCCATTTTCTTGAGCCCATCGTCTATTGCCATCTGGAATGATTCCGATGTGTTTAGGCAGACGTTTATATACGTTCATCAAATTCCCCCCTTAAATGTCCACCTTATTATTGTAACCGAATTCTATAAAAATGAATAATAAATAGCTTTTCTCAAAAAAAATTTCCCGAGATAGTCTCTCGAGAAATTTTTAAGTTGATTCATTATTTTTCTAATACAAACGAATCTAAAGAATAAAGTGTCAGTGTTTTTTCAGCAGTTTCCTTTAAATAATTAAATCTCAATAGAAAGTCATCTTCATCTACAAAATAACGTAAGGTGAAAACTTCTTCTCCTCTATTTAAAAATAATTCAATCAATGAGCTTTCAACCATTATCCTTAATTCCATCAGGTCACGTTTTAAAAAGACACTTCGTTCTTCTTTACCCCTTGTTTTCCAATTGGTCCGTATTAAGGTTAATTTTTTACTATTAGCTTGATAATTTATTTCCACTTCATTTCTTACTGTTAAAACAAAATCTGTTGCAGCTTTACTCCATTCAATCAAGATGTCTTGTTGAAGGGAAGTCATTTTAACTGCCTCATTTCCAACACTTTTGATGACTGTAGAATTTTCTTTTCTTAAGTTCGCCAGTTCAGCAATTGGGTACTGAATGAGCTTTCCATTCTCATAACGTATTTCTCTAGGTATAGTCAAAGCATGTATCCAACCTTGCTGCCTAGTTGGAACAGCCGCTTCAACTTCAGGTTCCATAACTCCAACCCAGCCATATAAAATCGTACGACCAGCATCATCTACAAAAGTTTGCGGAGCATAAAATTCAAATCCACGATCCAATTCTTCAAATGGTTGATTATCCTTTACAAAGGTACCATTCTCTAAAAATTCTCCTGTAAAATAGCCGCTTTGATAAATGTTGTTGTATTTTTCTCCTTCAGCTTCTAAACCTTGAGGCGAAAACACAAAGATATCTCTGTCAGCAAATTTTAGAAGATCCGGACATTCCCACATAAACCCTAAAGAAATAGATTCTTCTAACATAGACCCTACTAAGGTCCAATCAACTAAATTAGCTGATTGATAGATTAATGCGTCTCCTGTTAGATTTTCTTTTTGTGCACCCAGTATCATCCACCAGTTGCCCTCTTTGCCTTGCCAAACTTTAGGATCTCTAACGTGTGCTGTGTATCCTTTTATTGGATGCTCTAGAATTGGCCCCTTCTTTTCAAAATGAATGCCGTCTTCTGAAACAGCTAAGCATTGATAGCTTTTACGTTCACCGTTCTCGCTTCTAACATTTCCAGTGTAGAATAAATAAATTTCCCCCTCGAAAACAACGGCGCTTCCGGAGTAGCATCCATCTTTATCATACCAATCAACAGGCTCCAATGCTGGTTTATAAGTCTTCCAATGGATAAAATCCTTCGTTGTTATATGTCCCCAGCTTTTTGATTGGTGTGTCGTGTCTGCTTGATTCCATTGATAGAAGACATGATATACTCCTTTATAGTAAACAAGACCATTTGGATCATTTAATAATCCCTTAGGTGACCGAATATGGTAACCTAGATCGTATTGCTTCAATTTATTGGTTTGTTCCATCGTTCTAAACGTCCTTTCAGCCTTCTATTTCTTCTCTCATTTTGTCACTGTAACCAAATAGATAAGTTAATGTGAATGCCACAGCGATCGCGATAACGTTACCCAAAATATAAAGAAGAATTTGGTCATTCAAGTAAAGCAATGTTCCTGGAATAACGGTTAGAGACATACCGGTTGCTTCCAATCCAACTAAGTCTCCAAAGAAACCACCGACTCCACCACCAACTAGTCCAAAGACAAATGGCTTAACGTAACGTAAATTTACCCCGAATACAGCTGGCTCCGTTATCCCTAAGAAAGCAGATAATGTTGAAGGATAAGCTAATGCTTTTAATTTTTTAGATTTTGTTTTCATCGCTACTGCTAATGTTGCTCCACCTTGTGCTGCAACACTGGCTGTAATAATTCCGTTATACGGATTCACACCCGTGTTTGCTAATAATTGGATTTCTAAGAAATTGAAGAGGTGATGAATTCCGGTTACAACAATCAATTGATTTATTGCACCTAGGACTAAACCAGCCAAACCAAATGGCAATTCTAATATCCAAATGGTTGCATTTAGTACAACTTCTTCTAAAGAATGGAAGACCGGTCCGATAACAAATAACGATAAGATACTCATGATCAATAATGTCGCAAATGGCGTAATCAATAAATCCAATGTTTCAGGTACATATTTCCGAAGCCATCTTTCCAACTTTGCACCTACAAAACCAGCAATAAAGGCCGGCAATACTGTTCCTTGATAACCAACGACTGGAATAAACCCAAACATCGTAATAGGATCAGCTGTTCCTCCTGCTACAGCATAAGCATTTGGCAATACAGGATTAACAAGCATTAATCCTAATACAATACCAATAACAGGAGAACCACCGAATACTTTAAATGAAGACCAAGCAACTAGTGCTGGCAAGAACGCAAATGCTGTATCCGTTAACACTTCAGTGTATAATAAAAAATTAGGGCTAATATCTGCTGGTACCATTCCAAAAACGGCTAATACTTGCTCTTGAGTCAACAATCCTCGTAATCCCATAAACAATCCGGTTGCAACTAAGACAGGAACAATAGGAACAAATACATCACCAAATGTCCGAATCATACGTTGAAATACATTTCCTTGCTTCTTTGCTTCTGTTTTCATTTCACCAGTTGATCCTTCATTCACTCCTAAACCAATCACTTCTTCATAAATTTTATTTACGGTACCGGTTCCAAAAATGATTTGAAATTGTCCTGAGTTGTAAAATGCACCTTTTACTTTTTCAATGCCTTCTACTTCATTTTTATCGATTTTACTTTCATCCTCTACCATAATACGTAATCGAGTGGCACAATGAGCTACCGAACGAATATTTTTTTCTCCTCCAACGGCTGCAATGACTTCTTTTGCAATTTCTTTATTATTCGACATAACTTTCTCCTCCTTCAGTTTTTGGAACCGGTTTCTATTTTTATTCTAACTTATTTTTTTTACTCTGTCTACTCAAACCATATTATTTTTTTTACGTATTTTTATTTATATACGTAAAATAAAACATATGGCAGTTATACCTACCATATAGGGTTGATTGCGTTGATGAAAACCGTACATAAAAGCATTATACGTACCATTTTCAAAAAAATCAAAGCATACAGTACGTATGAACACTACATCTACTGTATGGGATTAGTTGTCGTAACGAATAAAGTACATATGTACACTATAAAATAAAATAGCCGAGTAATAGCACTCTTTCGCGAGTCTTTCACTTGGCTATTTTTATTTTTTAAATTTACTGTATGTTTTGACACTGGTGAATTGATTTCATCGACAATGCATTACTAGTAAAATCAATAAAATTTATATCGAAGGGTTTTCATAAGCAATAGTTGATTCTCTTTTAACTAAAATATTAGGCAACTCTAAATTACTTATGCTATCTTCGCCTTCAATCAGTTTAATTAAATTGGTAACTGAAAGAGTACCCAATTGTTTATAGGGATACTTTACTGTTGTAATAGTTGGTGTAACGATAGAAGTAACTTCATATCCACCAAAACCCGATAATGAAAAGTCAGTCGGAATACTAAGTCCTAATGTGTGCGCAGCTTTCATAACAGCTAACGCTATATTATCTGTAGCACAAAGTACGTAGGTAGCCGATGTTGTGGCTAACACATTCATCGCTTTTTCATACGCTTTTGAAAAAGAAAAATTTGCTTCAACAATCTCAATAGTTGTATCTGAATTTTTTTTAAGAGCTTCTAAAACACCTTTTGATCTTAATTGGCCTACTGCTTGATCTTCTTCAAGAACGGTAAAATACAGAAAATCCTTATGCCCTAATTCTGTTGCGTAACTCCCCAACTTATATCCTGCCTCATACTCTTGATGGACGATCGTATTCAGTCCTTCTGCAGATTGGCCAAGCAGCAATACGGGAATGTTGACTTCTGCTATAGCTTTTCGATGAGCTGGGGTTACAACTGTAGCCAAAAGGATGATCCCATCTACTTTTTGTTTTGCCAATGTATAAATATTTTCTACTTCACGTTTAACATTTTGGTTTGTATTCGTAATAATTAATTGATATTGTTTATTCCTTAGTTCTTCATCAATACTTGCTAAAATAGTATTGGTTGCAAATGAATCCAATCTAGGAATGATGGTTCCAATCATATTTGTTTTTTTCGCTTTTAAACTTTGCGCAAACGTATTCGGTGCATAGCCAGTTTCATTCACAATTTCATCTAATTTGGCTTTGGTTTTCTTACTAACGGATCCGCCATTCAAATACCTGGAAACCGTACTTTTGGCTACTCCAGCTTTATGAGCGATATCTTTTATGGTTACCATCTTATCACCTTACGTTTCTATGATCTTTGCTTTTTTATTTCTCTTCCATAGCCATCAATAGGCAACCTGTAATACCAGCATTATCTTCAAGCTCAGGCGTGACGATGTACTCATCTAATGCTGGCGTATTGACGTAGTCAGCCATTAAATTGGCAAATTCTTTTTTGATTAAATCAAGTAGTTGCGTTTGTTTCATAACGCCTCCACCTAAGATAATCTTTTCTGGACTAAGAATCAAGGTATAGTTGACTAATGCTTGTGCTAAATAAAAAGCTTCTATTTCCCAAACTTTTTTATCATCAGCTAAGTCCATTCCTTTTTTTCCATAACGCTTTTCAATGGCTGGACCTGCAGCTACACCTTCCAAGCAATTGCCATGGTACGGGCAAACGCCTTCAAAATCATCTTCAGGGTGCATACTGACTAAAAGGTGTCCCATTTCAGGATGTCCAAATCCGCTTAATACTTTCCCGTCAACAACTGCTCCACCCCCGATACCGGTTCCAATTGTCAAGTAAAGACAGCTATTAGTTCCTTGTGCACTTCCTCTTTTAAGTTCACCATAAGCAGCAGCGTTCACATCTGTCGTCCAAGCTACTGGAATACCATATCTCTTTTTAACAGAACCTAAAAAGTCATAGTTTTTCCAAGCTGTTTTGGGGGTCGATGTTACATACCCGTATGTAGCTGATTTTTCATTAACATCAATTGGTCCGAAAGATCCAATTCCAATAGATGTTAACGTATATTGGTCAAAAAAACCAAAGACTTGTTTAAGGGTTTCTTCAGGTGTAGTAGTTGGGATACTCACTCGTTCTTTTATTTCCAATTGTTCATCACTGACTGCACATACAAATTTTGTTCCGCCTGCTTCTATTGCACCATACATCATTCTACTTCCTCCTACTGGTCTGCTTTAATTATTTTAGAAAAGGGTTTCTTAGCCCTAATATTACCACAGAATTTTTACAACTACTAGATAGCCAACTAGCTTTTTATACGGGAAAACACTAAAATAAAAAGCTCTTTAAAGAAAGATTTTCTTTAAGAACTTTTTTAGCTGTTTCTTATTTTCTTTACCCGTTTTATTATTAAACCCATCTTCACTCTGTATAGGAGTTAAAATAAACCAGATCTTTAAAAATAAAGAGCTTATGCTCATACTCCAACTTATTCATTTCTTTTAACTTTTTGATGGTATTTCCAACGGTTTCTCTTGAACAGCCACTAATATCTGCTATTTCATTGATCGTAATAGGGTAAGGAATATTAACCATCGTTGGATTAGTATAATCCCCTAACTCTTTCATTAAATAATTTAAAGCTTTGATGATCCGATTTGTAGCACTTGAAACGACCATATACTGCACTCTGGTTTCGTGGTTTTCAAGAATTTTAGACAGCTTATGATAAAAGTACATCATTTGTTTAGGATTCTCTGCAATTAGACTTTCAAAGAGACCTGTAGGCATATAGTAAAGTTCAATATTGGTCACTGCATACGCAGAATAATGATAAGCATCATCTGAAAACAGACCACCATAAGGAAATAACGTTTCTTTTTTAACATAATCTGTATACGTATAAGACGCACTTTCATCATATCTTTCAAGTCTGACCAATCCATTTAACAAATAAAATACTTTGTCTCGGATGTCTCCTTCATCAAACAAAACTTGTCCTTTTTTGTATTTACGTAAATACATATTTTTTCGGAGATGATTAAATTCTGAATCAGTAAATTCTGAAAAGACTGGTCTGTAACGAAGCTCATATAAATTCGTCATCTTTTTTTGAATAATGGTCATCAAAAACACTCCTTCATTTACGTACACTATATCATCCCACAAGATAATTTCTTCACAAGATCAGTTTAACACAAAAGCAAGAAAAAACCTCTTTTAAAAAGGCTTTTCTTGCTTTTTATGGGCATTTTTTAATAGCGCTTACACTACTTTGTAATGATTGTTCCAGCTCCTTCTGTTAATACTTGCTCTATATTTTCTAAGGATGTAATAATAGCTTTTCCTTTTTTCGCATTTTCAACAAATGCAATTGCTGCTTCTACTTTTGGCAGCATGCTTCCGGCAGCAAATTGATTCTCAGTAATATAGGTTTTCATTTCTTCAACCGATACTTGATTTAATTGTTTTTGATTTGGTTTATTAAAATTGACATACACATTATTTACACCCGTCAGAATAATCAGTAAATCTGCTTGAATCAATTCAGCCAACTTCTGAGATGCAAAATCTTTATCAATGACTGCTTCTATCCCTTTTAATTCCTTCCCCCTTTTCACAACAGGAATACCACCTCCGCCAACGGTAATAGGAATGATTCCATTTTCGACCAATTGATTGATGACTTTGTGTTCTTTAATACTGATTGGCTTTGGAGAGGGAACAACTTTACGCCAACCTCTTCCTGCATCTTCTTTAAAAACGGCTTTTGTTCGTTCCATTTCAATTTCAGCTTCTGCTCCAGATAAAAACGGACCGATGGGTTTGCTTGGATTTCTAAAAGCAGGATCAGTTTCATCTACGATTACTTGAGTAATCAGCGAGACAACTGATTTATCTAAATTTCTTTTTTCTAAAGCACGTGTAAGAGCATTTTGCATCCAATACCCAATACTTCCTTGAGTCATTGCGACACAGGTATCTAATGGCATTGCTGGATTCTTAGGGCTATTTATGGCAATTTGTTGTAACAATAGATTGCCAACTTGAGGGCCGTTTCCATGGGAGATAACCAGATCATCTCCATTTTCAATAAATTTAACCAAATATTCCGCTGTTTTTTCAAGAGCTTGTTGTTGAGCTTGCGCACTTGCATCATTTGATAATATTGCATTTCCGCCTAACGCTACGACAATTTTCCTTTTCCCCATGTTTTTCACCTTCCTCTACATATTACTAATATCGATTGAACCGTTGATTATTTGAACGATAGCGAGTAAAAAGAGTGCCACAACGACTGCTGCTGCAATCCATTCACTTTTAGTAAAGAGCTTTTCTTTATTTTCTTTTTGTACCCAAGCGTAAATAATAATTCCTGGTGCATACAACAACATGGTTAACAACAAGTAGTCTACTCCACCTGCATAAATTAACCAGATAGCATACACACTAGCTACTACCCCAATAATAATATTTTGATTACGGCGTTTAGTTCCATTCGATTCCAATAAAGACAATTTCAACTGGTAAAATGCTGTAAACGCATATGGAATCAAGATTGCTGATGATGCTAATGAAAAAGCAAAATTGTACGCACGTGAACTGATCAAGAATGTGAATAAGAACAGTTGGATCAATACGTTTGTAAATAGTAATGAATTGACTGGAGCACCATTCTTATTTTCTTTAACAAAAAATTTTGGGAATGCCCCTTGTTTCGCAGCTTGATAAGGCAGTTCAGCTGCAAACATTGTCCATGCCAACCAAGCACCTGAAACAGATATGATAACCCCTATATTGATCAGTATTGCACCCCACTTACCAACTACACTTTCTAATAAATAAGCCATTGCAGGTTGAGGCAATTCTGCTAGTTCTGGTCTTGTTAAGACAGCCATAGATAGAATCGTTGTCAACAAATAGATTGCAATAACAGTTACTAATCCAATAATCGTTGCTTTTCCGACATCTGATTTTACTTTGGCACGTCCAGAGAACACTACCGCACCTTCAATACCAATAAATACCCAAACCGTTACTAACATCGTTCCTTGAACTTGATCCATTACTTCTTTAAATGTGAAGTTCCCTGAGATGGTTCCCCAAAAATCAGCAGTAAATACATCTAATTTAAAGGCTACAAACATGGCTACAAAAAAGATTGCCAAAGGAATCAATTTAGCAGCAGTAACAATCGCATTGATAAATGAAGCTGTTTCGACTCCCTTTAATATAAGTGCGTGAACCAACCAAAGCATAATGGATGCCCCGATGACAGAAGCAAGATTCTGTCCGTCTTCAAAGATTGGGAAAAAGTATCCAATCGAGCTGAAGAGTAATGTTCCGTAAGCAACATTCCCTAAGAAAGCAGATAACCAATAGCCCCAAGCAGAATTGAATCCCATGTATTTTCCAAAACCTTCTTTTGCATAACTATAAATACCGGCATCCAAATCAGGGCGTTTAGCAGATAAATTTTGAAAACAAAATGCTAAAAATCCCATTCCAATACCGGCAATGATCCAACCGATGATTACAGGACCCACTGAAGCTTCAACTGCCATATCTGACATTAAGTTAAAAATTCCGCCACCAATAATGGACCCGACAACTAGAGCAATTAAAGGAATTAAGCCTACTTTTTTTTCTTCCACTGTTCTTCCTCCTTCATTTTAATAATGAACGGTATAGCTGAAATGAAAAGGTTTCATACTTTGATTCCTATGAACAAAAGTATGAGAAATGAAATTCCTCATACTTTATTGTTCATACTGCATATCACTAAACTTTAGGAATAAATAAGTTTCCTAATGTTGCAGCCATAATGGCTTTGATAGAATGCATTCGGTTTTCAGCTTGATCAAATTGTCGTGCGTGTTTGCTTCTAAAAGCTTCATCTGTAATTTCCATAGCATCAATATGATACTTTTCTTTTACATCATGCCCATAGTCGGTCTTTGTATCATGGAAAGCTGGCAGACAATGCAGAATGATCATGTCTTCTTTACCTGTTGCACGAACCATATCCATATTTAATTGATAAGGAGTCAACAATTCGATTCGTTCAGCAAATTTATCTTCTTCTCCCATTGATACCCAAACATCTGTATATAATACGTCTGCTCCTTTAACGCCTTCTGCCACATCTTTTGTGATCCTAATTTTGCTGCCAGATTGATCTGCAAAGGATTGAGCCATATCGATTAAGTCTTTTTCTGGGAACAGTGATTCAGGAGATACAATATGAATGTTCACACCTAAAATCGCTCCAGTAATCAGTAAGCTGTTTGCTACATTGTTGCGGCCATCTCCGACGTAAGCTAAGGTAAGTCCTTCAAGATGTCCAAAGTTTTCTTTAACCGTTAAAAAGTCAGCTATCATTTGTGTCGGATGCCATTCATCAGTCAATCCATTCCAGACAGGAACGCCTGAAAATTCAGCTAATTGTTCCACTGTATTTTGTTTGAACCCGCGGAATTCAATCCCATCAAACATGCTTCCTAAAACGCGAGCAGTATCTTCAACGGATTCTTTCTTTCCTAATTGAATATCATTTTTTCCAAGGTATTCTGGATGCGCACCTAAATCGATGGCTGCAGTAGTGAACGCAGCGCGGGTACGAGTAGATGCTTTTTCAAATAACAATGCGATATTCTTTCCTTCTAAATAGTGATGGGGAATGCCTCTTTTTTTCAAATCTTTTAAGTGTGCAGATAAGTCGATTAAATACATCAATTCTTCTTTTGTAAAATCTTTTTCAGCTAATAAACTGCGTCCTTGAAATACTTGTTTTATCATTACTTATTCCTCCATATACTGTTTAGTTGTTGTAAGTTTTATCGGTTTAGCATTTAATGTTTGGGTAGATCTTCGCGAATCAGTGGCATACTCATACAACGCGGACCACCACGACCTCTAGATAATTCACTCGAAGCAATTTCGATTACTTCAACTCCATGGCTGCGTAACAGCTCGTTAGAGACATAGTTGCGGTCATAAGTGACAACTACCCCTGGAGCAATGGCCAGTGTATTTGATCCATCATTCCATTGCTCACGTGGAGCAGCAATCGCATCTCCTCCACCACATGGAATCAACGTCAATTTTGGTACATTTAAAGCTTCACGTAAAATTTCTTGCAGATCTGAGCGGTGTGTCATTTTAACTGTGCCAGCTTCTTCTCCTTTTTCCAAAATATACGTATCTACTTCACCGCCATTTTTTTGGATTCCAGGATGGATCGTAAATTTATCATAATCCACCATTGTAAATACCGTATCTAAATGCATCATGGCACGGACATTTGGAATTTTTATTGCCAGTACTTTCTCAAAATTAGAATTGCGCTCAAATAACTCTAGTGTTAACTGTTCAATTGCTTTCGCTGATGTCCGCTGCGAAATTCCAATGGCTAAAACTTTGTCATTTAAAACCAGTTCATCTCCGCCTTCAATCCGAGCTGTATGATTTCGATCACGCCATATCTCCACCTGCTGATCAGCAAATCGTGGGTGGTATTTCATAATGGCTTCGATAAAGAGAGATTCTCTGTTTCGGGCTTCAAATGCCATATGATTGATCGTCAAACCATTTCCAATAGATGCAGCTGGATCTCTAGTGAAATAAAGATTAGGCATAGGATCCATATAAAAAGGGTAAACTTCTTCACTTGAAACATCTGCTAGATGATGGCTTTCAATAGTAACGTCTTTTTTTCGAATGCCAGCCATAATACGATCTACCATTTCTTGTGTATCAAAACTTAAAAGGTATTTCTTTAACCCTTCTTTGACTCCATCTGTTTCAAGATTTGATTCATCTAACATTCGATCAACAAACTTTTCTTTACACTCTCCAGCATCAATCGCTTCTGCGGTTAATTTTTCTAAATACAATACTTCTACTCCACGATCTATTAATGCTTGAGCAAAAGCATCGTGTTCTTTTTGAATAACCGGTAAGTGAGGAATATCGTCAAATAACAAACGTTCCATGATCTCAGGTGTTAAATTTTCTACTTCTTTGCCTGGTCTTTTTAGCAATACAGTCTTCAATTTTCCAATTTCGGACATTACATGAATAGGTGTTGTCATCTTCTATCTTCCTTTCATACTGTTTCTATTGATTACATTCCTATCATACCGTTTACATTTATTTGAAGAAAGTTTAAAACCTACACACAAAATGTCGATTTCATCACATTATTCTTTTACTTTTTCATATATATTCTTTTTATAGAATATTCATTATAAAACGAATCTTTATACTGTATATGAGTTGCATTTATACATTTTTTATCAATTTATTTTTTTTAGAAAAGAGGGAAATTATGAAGAAAGAAGATCGTTTATTTGCTATAAAAAAATTAGTTCTCAATCATGATATTGCTACACAACAAGAATTAATGGATCATTTGCAAAAAGAAGATATTTATACTACCCAAGCAACACTGTCTAGAGATATAAAAGAATTAAACTTAATTAAACTAACTCACTCCAACAAAACAACAAAGTATGTTTTTTATCATGATACTTTCCGTGATAAAAGTCTTTACTATCGTTTAGAAAAATCTTTGATCAATTACGTCAAAACGGTTACTTGTGCTCAATTTTTCGTTATCCTTCTAGTTGTTCCTACTCATCCAAACATTGTGGCTTCTTTAATCGATGAGTTAAAAATACCCGAAATTGCTGGGACGATCGCCAGCTTTGATACTTGTTTGATTATCTTAAAGACCGAAACGGATGCTGGTTTATTGGCTGATTGTTTTTCTGATATTCTTAAAAACCAATCTGAAGTTACATTTGAACAAGCATTGTCGCAATTATTCTAAAAAAACAACTTATTGAGGTATTGTTTTCACTACATAAAAAAGAAACTAACCTGATAAAAGTGGTTGTTAGACCACAATTTTTCAGGTTAGTTTCTTTTAATTTATGATTTAGTTTATTTGTATTCTACAGCTTTTACTTCAACATCAATATTGTTGCGAGTAGCTTTAGAGTAAGGACAGAAAGCATGAGCTTTTTCAGCTAACTCTTGTGTTTCTTCAAGACTTTGTCCTTCAATAGCAACAGTTAACACAACAGAAAGTTTAAATCCGTTGTCTGTTGGGTCTGAATTTAATGAAACTTCAGCCGTAACTTCAGATTCAGCTTGGATTTTAGCTTGTTTAAGCATAATTTCAAGTGCTGAATTGAAACAAGCACTGTAACCTAAAGCAAATAATTGTTCCGGGTTGGTACCTTGTCCAGGTCCGCCCATTTGTTTTGGTGTAGAAACTTTTACAGAAAAAGAACCATCCGGCAAACGACTTTCTCCATTACGTCCACCTGTGTTGATTGCTGTTGTTTGGTACATTACTTTTGATTCAGTCATTTAAAATTCCTCCTAATGTTTTTGATAAATCATCTATTTTTGCCAATAAATCAAAATAATCTTTTTCATTCATATTTAACAGGTTGAGACAGGCAGAAACTTTTCTCAATAACTCATCCTTTAAATCATCAGCTTTTTGAGTTGTTGCAAGGATTACTTTTCTTTCGTCTTCCGGATGACGATTTCGAGTAATAAACCCATTTAACTCCATGCGCTTCAACATCGGTGTTAACGTTCCGCTATCCAGTCCAAGTCTCGTTCCTAATGATTGAACACTCAGATCAGATTCTTCCCACAATACAAGCAAAGCTACATATTGAGTATATGTAAGAGAATAGGGTTCTAAGACCGGGCGATAAAGCTTTGTAAACTGCTTAGATAAAGTATAAGTAGAAAAACATAACTGTTCTTCTAATAAAAAGTTGTTTCCTTCCATTCTTGTTCCTCCTAAATAGGTTGTGCACAATTAAATTGTACATCATCTATTTTTTTATTACAATCTTTTTTAGCTTATTTTTTAATTTTATTTTTATCCTTCAATAATTTTCACGAAAAAGGTTCGTTTTCTAGGTCCGTCAAATTCACAGAAATATACACTCTGCCAAGTCCCAAGAATCAATTGTCCTTTTGAAACAATGAGCGTTTCACTAGCTCCAATGACAGACGATTTCATGTGTCCATCTGAATTGCCTTCCATATGCACATATTCTTTCTTATTAGGAAACGTTTGATCTAGACCTAGGCTTAGATCTTTTTTCACATTAGGATCTGCATTTTCATTAATCGTAATGCCCGCAGTTGTATGTGGACAAAATACTAGCATAAGACCATTTTTAACTCCGCTTTTGCATAAAACTTGCTGTAGATACTCATCAATATTGACAAAAGTCTGCTTTTCTTCCGTTAAAAGTTCAAACGAATAAAGATTACTAGTCATGTCTTCAGCTCCTTTTCTTCTTCTCTTCTATCATACCGTATTTCAAAATATTCCTAAACATATAAGCTGGCAACTGGTATACTATTATTAATAGACAACTGTTTAGAAAGTCGGTGAATTTATGCGTGTTTATGTTGATGCAGATGCATGTCCAGTAAAAAATATTATTATAGAGGAAGCTTTAGCGAAAAGTATTCCAGTGACACTTGTAACAAGTATTTCTCATTTTTCTACAAAAGAACAACCTTCAGGAGTAGAAACTGTTTACGTTGATACCGGTGCTGAAGCTGCAGATTACCGTATCATTAAACTTATCAAAAAAGGTGAAATTTTGATCACACAAGATTATGGATTAGCTTCATTAGGATTAGGAAAAGGATGTCTTGTTCTTCATCATACTGGCTATAGATATACTTCTGAAAATATTGATCAATTGTTGCAATCCCGTTATTTGAGCGCCATGGTTCGAAAAAGTGGTAAACGTACAAAAGGCCCGAAGCCTTTTACTGAAGAGAATCGCAAGGAGTTTAGACAGAGATTTAAAGAAATTCTTGCTAGTAATTGATTGATATCATGCAACAAAATGTGGATGGACGAAAAGTAATTCGTCTCAAATCTTCTTTTGTGGGCACATGCTAGTATGAACGGTTGAACAACGTAATGAAAAACTAAAAAGTTGCTTACACTTTTGTTCATGGAAAAGTGAATAATCTTTTTTGCTTCACTTTTCCATGAAACCTAGGTTGACGGAAAAGTAAAGACAAAAAAACGTTCATTGCGAAATTGCAATGAACGTTTTTTTAAGTTCCCGTAACCTTTGTCTCAGCGTTTTGTTTAAAGTTTAAATTCGTTGACTGTATTGGATAATTTTTCTGCAAGATCTGCTAATTGTTCAGAATTGCCAGCGACTTCTTCCATTGAACTTGTAATTTCTTGAGAAGCAGCAGAAGTTTCTTCTACTCCAGCAGCTGATTCTTCAGACACGGAAGCAATTTCTTCAATTGAGCTATTCATGATCTCACTATTAACTTTAATACTCTCCAAGTTCTCAGAAATGCCTTTGATACCTTCTACCATAGTGGAAACAGAAGCATTGATCTTATTAAATGTTTGCTCTGTTTTGTTGATTTGTTTGGTTCCTTCTTCAACTTCTGTGTATCCAGATTGCAAAGATTCGCTAACTTTTTCAGATTCTGTTTGGATTTTTTCAACAAAACCGGTGATATCCGCAATTGATACAGCAACTTGTTCAGCTAGTTTACGGACTTCATCTGCTACTACAGCAAATCCTCTACCGTGTTCGCCAGCTCGTGCGGCTTCGATAGCAGCGTTTAAAGCCAGCAGATTCGTTTGGTCCGCAATTTTTTGAATGATGACAACAAGGCTATTGATTTCTTTTGTTTGAAGATCCAGTGTAGCCATTTTTGCTACAGCATCTTGAACGATGTGATCGATTTTTCCCATTTGTCGACTAGTGTCTTCCATAAACTGTTTGCCTTCAGTGGTCATAGATAAAACATCAAGTGAAGATTCCTTGATTTGTTCTCCATTTTTATTCGTATTTTGAACTTTTTTCGTGAAGTTTCCCATTACTAGGGCTAAATTACTTGCCGTTGTGGCTTGCGTTTCAGAACCAGTTGCTAATTCTTGCATCGTTGTTGCAACTTGCTCAGAACCTGATTTTACTTCGCTTGCTGATTGTGTTAAATCATTACTGTTACTCGTCAACATTTCTGAAGCATTGACGATGTTATTGACCATATTTCTTAACGTTTCTTGCATTTCATTCATGGATTGGCTCAGACGACCAGTTTCATCTCTTTCAGTGATTTCTAAAGGCTCTTGGCTAAGGTCTCCTTCAGAAATAGATTCCATACGGTTCATCACAATTTTCATAGGTTTTGTGATAGTAGCAGAAGTTAAGTAGGCAATAACGATTGATAATATCGATGTAACCAGTAAAACGATAATACTGATGACTCGTACTTGTTCTCCATTGTCTATTACTTGTTGTCCGATTACTTGGATTTCCTTTTCCCGTTCTTCAGCTAATTTAGAGAACCCGGCAACTAATTCATTTTCGATTGGCTGAGCTTGCTCAATCATTATTTCTTGTGCATTTTCTGTGTCTCCCTCATCATAGGCTGCCAAAGCCTCATTTGTCAGAGTGCCCCATTCGATTTTTTTACTAATTAAATCATCTAGTTCTTCAGAATTGCTTAATTCAAGAGCTTGATTTTCCAATGCAATACTTACATCAGTTTCATCTTCGAATTGTTGTCTATACGACTCTTCTTCATAAAACATGAATCCTCTCAGTAAACTGGTTCGCTTGTTCATATTCGTTGCAAGCTTTTCATCTACTACTAAAAGTTCTACTTCTTCTTCTAGAATTTTTTTTAAGGATTGATTTGTTTTACTTATAGATGAAATTGTATAGTAGCTGAGTACCAACATTAGTAATAGTGTTATTGCAAAACCGGTTATAATTCTTGCGCGGATATTTTTAAACTTAAACTTCTTTTTCATTTCATTTTCTCCTCTTATTTGTTAGCAAGTCTATCATTATTACTTAAACAGCTTAAAAAAAACCGCTAACTCCCTTTTTTATTCTTAAAGAATTATTCTTAGACCTTTTTTTCTTTTACCTTCCTTAGAAGGTAATCCTGTCATGCTTATTTTTTCATTAAGTGTTTCATTCAAACAAGAAGACTGGAAAAATTCCAGCCTTTTTGTTTGACTATTTTCTAGCTTCTTTTTCAAACTACACTTTAAATTCTCCTACCATTTCTGCTAGCCCTTTAGCTAAATCAGAAAGTTGTTCGGAATTCTCAGCAACCTCATCCATAGAACTAGTGATCTGTTGAGATGCAGCAGATGTTTGTTCGACGCCTGCAGCTGATTCTTCTGACACTGATGCAATTTCTTCAATAGAACTATTCATGATCTCACTGTTTGTTTGGATACTTTCCAAGTTTTCTGAAATGCCTTTGATTCCCTCTACCATTTTAGTAACGGAAGCATTGATTTTATTAAATGTCTCTCCGGTTTTACTGATTTGACTGGTTCCTTGTTCTACTTCTTTATAACCGACTTGTAAAGAATCGCTCACGCGCTTAGATTCTGTTTGGATTTTCCCAACGAACCCAGTAATATCAGTAATAGAAACAGCTACTTGTTCCGCTAATTTACGAACTTCATCTGCAACAACAGCAAATCCTCTTCCATGTTCTCCAGCTCGAGCTGCTTCAATAGCAGCATTTAAAGCCAATAAATTAGTTTGATCAGCAATTTTTTGGATAATCACAACTAAGTTATTGATTTCATTTGTTTGTTGGTCCAAAACAGACATTTTGAATACTGCATCTAGAACGATTTCATCGATCTTAGACATTTGGCGACTCGAATCTTCCATGTATTGCTTCCCTTCGGTTGTCATAGACAATACACCTTCAGAAGAGTCTTTGATTTTTTCTCCATTTTTATTGGTCATTTGGACTTTTTTCGTAAAATTATCCATGACAACTGCTAAATTACTCGCAGTAGTTGCTTGTGATTCAGATCCAGTTGCTAATTCTTGCATTGTTATAGCGACTTGTTCAGAACCTGATTTAACTTCATTTGCTGCTTGATTCAATTCGTTACTGTGATTCGTTAGCATTTCAGAAGCCATTTGAATGCCTTCCATAACTTCTTTTTCCATCACTTGCATTTGATTTATCGCTATAGCCAGTTCACCTATCTCGTCTTTTGAGGTTACTTCTAATGGATCAGAAGTAAGATCTCCAAATGCAATTATTTTCATTCGTTCAACTACTTTATTGATTGATTTAATAATCGAATTTGAGGTTATTAAACCAATGACGATGCCTAATATAATAATAATGATGCTGATACTAAATATGGATATCAATGAACGGTTTCCTGAACTCGTTACGGACTGGGCATTTGCATTAATAGAATCCATTCGTTTAGTGGACAATTTTTCAAACTCATTGATTAAGTCATTTGAGTAAGGTTCTACAGAGGATCTCAAATAACTGGCTGCACTAGCCGTATCGCCGTTATCGTATCGTTCAAATACTTCTGTAAGCACCATCTGTTCCCAGTCATTGCTTCGTGCGATCACTTCTTTTGATGCTTTTGAATCAGTCAGAGTGAAAAGTGTCTTTTCATACTCATGGCTTTTTTCAGTATATTGATTGAACAAATTTTTATACATTTGGTCTCCAAATAATATGTATCCTCGCGCTGCAGCAATTCTTTGTGACAGACTAAATGTCAAATTATCATTAACAATCAAAAGTGCTAGTTCTTCATCGACCATTTGTTCTGTACTATCATTCGCTCTCGAAATGGTTACAACAGTTATTGAAGATAAGATAATAACCAATACAATGATGGTCATAAAAGATAATAGAATTTTCGTTTTTAAACTTTTAAACCGCAATACATTAGTGAATCTTGATGTATCCCAATTTTTGATACTCCACTTATTCGCATTTACGGCTTTCTTTTCAATATTATTTTCCAACTATTTTACTCCCTTTCTTTCCCAATTCTTGATAAATATATTTTTATTTCTGTATGTCTTTTACTATATCGGTTGTTTTTTTAAGAACTTTAGCTTAATTACATGATTCTTCTTAACTAATTTGCAAAAAAAAAAGATCAGTCCAGTATCTTCTGATACTTCAACTCATCTTTTCGTTCATTCTTTCCTACTATTATTGTTTATTGACTAAACAGCTACGTATTCTCCTAATGAAACATCGTATTGAATCACATCTTCATCTTTATTCTCGTCCCACACGACCTTACCTTGTTCAATCTCTACTACACGATTGCGGATCTTATCTACTATGCCGCGATTATGTGTAACCATAAGAATCGTTGTTCCTTTTTGATTGATCCGATAAAATAACCGCATAATCTCTAAAGCTGTTTGAGGATCTAAGTTTCCGGTTGGTTCATCTGCAATAATGAGTTTAGGGGAATTAACGATTGCTCGTGCAATAGATACACGTTGTTGTTCTCCACCAGACAAATCCGTTGGCTTATCATTTGCTTTGCTTTCAAGCTCTACATAACGCAATGCTTGCATCACCAATGGTTCGATTTCTTCCGGTTCTGTACCGATTACTTCTAATGCATAAGCAATATTTTCGTACACTGTACGGTCCATCAATAATTTAAAATCTTGAAAAACAATCCCAATTTGCCTTCTAAGTTTTGGAATATCTCTTTCTTTCATTTTAGAAATTAAGTGACCACAAACTTCGATTTGTCCTTTAGTTGCTTTCTCTTCTCTGTAAAGCAACTTAGCTAACGTTGATTTTCCAGAACCACTTGCTCCGACTAAATAGACAAACTCTCCGTCTTCAATTGTCAGATTGATGCCTCGAAGAGCTTTTACTCCTTTAGAGTAATTTTTAACGACATTTTTCATTCTAATCATCTATTGTCACCTGTCTTACCTCAAATTCTTCCCTGACGCTTACTTTACGTCAACCCAAATCCGATAAATTGCACTTGCCTAAAGGGATCATCCCTTTTCCTATTTTGTCTACTAATTACTGTTTAAACTGATTGATAACAGAAGCCATTTCATCTGTTCCTTGTGCGACTTTAAGATTTAGTGAATACGAACGCTGTGCCAACATCATTTCTGTAATAGAAGAAGCTAAATCAACATTTGATGCTTCTAAATAATGCTGTTGAATCGAACCTTCTCCTGTAGCGAACGCTCCCTCATAACGGTATTTATTCTCTCCTACAGGGA
Organism: Carnobacterium inhibens subsp. inhibens DSM 13024; assembly: GCF_000746825.1. NCBI lineage: Bacteria > Bacillati > Bacillota > Bacilli > Lactobacillales > Carnobacteriaceae > Carnobacterium > Carnobacterium inhibens. The sequence goes on from NZ_JQIV01000006.1 coordinate 1,172,219, forward strand.
CCATTTCATTCAATTGAGCAGGCTGAAACAAGGGAATCGTTCCCACTAACACACTGCCATTGGTTGAATTGATCGTCACTTCGCCATTTTCAGCGATAGTCACATCACCTTCCGGCCATTGATCAGTTGGCATAATCGTTTGTATCTCCAACGTGTCTCCATTATCATTTGTAATGGATTTATCACCATTTACATGAAAAGCACCGTCTCTCGTTAAGTAACGCTCTCCATTTTCTCCCGTGACACCAAAAAATCCTTCTCCAGCAATCGCCAAATGGTAATCATTAGGATCAGAAACAAGTGAACCTTGGGCAAAATTTGTAGATGTTACTCCGCTTTTCGTTCCTATCGTTATTCCTGAACCTTGGGCATCCTCCGATAAGTACGCAGCTCCATCATTTATGTCATTTAATAGCAATTCATTAAAACTAATATTTTTCGATTTGTACCCTGTCGTATTGATATTTGCAATATCGTTTGATACAGCATCCATTTGATTTTGGATCGCATTCATGCCGCTTTTACTGATGCTTAAAGGTATACTCACTTTCTCTTCCTCCTAAACTTTTCCAACTTCATTGACAGCTTTTCTTAACGTTTCATCCGCTGCACTGAGTGCTTTTTGATTCGCTTCAAATTCTCTTGAGACTTGCATCAAATTTGTGATTTCATCTACGGTCGTTACATTTGATGTTTCCAAATAGTTTTGTTGTACTACTGTACCGCCAGTTTGTACCGTTCCACCTTGTCCAGTAAACAGTGTGTCTCCCACTCTTGTTAATCCAGCTGTATCGTTAAATTCAGTGATCATCAAGCTCATTCCAGTTCCTGCCAAATTTCCTCTGTTGTCAATAGAAAAATCTGAACTGTTGACTTGAATTGGAGCGGATTGGCCATTCCCAGTTGTCCCAAGAACACGGTATCCTTCTTGAGTAACGAGCTGTCCAGCATCATTTACCGTGAAATTCCCATTACGCGTATAGTAGTTTCCTCCATCTGGTGATTCAACTGTAAAAAAACCGTCGCCTTGAATCGCTACATCTGTTGCCGAAGCCGTTGCTTTTAATCCACCTTGACTAAAGTTTTGAACGATCTCATCAATTTGATTACTGAATACAAACCCGCCAATGTCTTGTTGTTGATTTAATAATGGGCCATCTAAGTGATTAGACATAACTTCTGAAGCACGAGTACTTTGAATGATCTCTTGCGATTTATAGCCAGAGGTATTGATATTCGCCACATTTGCACTGATATTCTCTTGTCTCTTTTGCAGAATATTAAAATTGTTGTTGAGTGTTGTTAAACTTCTAATCATCGTATTCTCTCCTCATTGATTCTTTTAACTTTAAAATCGTTTTGCCATGTATTTGTGAAACTCTTGGAACGGAGATGTCAAAAATATACGCGATTTCTTTAAGTGACAACTCTTCAACGTAATACAAGTTTAAAATAGTCTGTTCTCTTTCACTCAGTGTACTGACATATTTTGTAAGCAATTGTTGGCGTTCTTTATCTAATAAACGATCTTCGGAACCCGTTTCATGTGTATCTTCCAAAAAGTCCAGCAATTCAATTGAATTACCGTCATCACTGAACATGACTTTCTCCAATGAGACAGCCGCAAGATGATGAACTGTTTCATGAATTTTAGACAAAGCTTTCTCATCGATTTTTAGCTCTTCACAAATTTCATGTTCAGTAGGTGTCCGCATCAGATCGGCTTCTAATTTTTCTTTAGCACGATAATACTCATTCAGTTTTCCCATTCGTGATCGAGATACTGGAGCCGTTTTCCTTATTTCATCAATAATCGAACCTTTTATTCTAATGTACGCATACCCTTCAAAAGGAACTTTTTTAGCCTTATCAAATTTCTCAAGAGCATCCATCAAACCAATGACACCTATATTGTATAGATCCTCTCGATCGTACTCACTCCGTTTGATATCTATTCGATTGACGATCTTTTCTACTAAGGGAAGGTATTTAATGATTTCCTTTTCCCTATCATTTTCGTAATACATTTGCACCCCTCCCTCTTAAACAGACTGCCTTAAAATGAATAGACTGTTTCCAATTCCAATCATTTCTTCATTCTTATCCCTCAATCATACCTACTGTTTCAATAGGCACATCGTTTGGTACTTCGTTTAATGATACGACCGCTAAATCAGGAAAATTATACGTTAATAGATTTTTCAAAGCGGGTCTAACTTTTGGTGAGGCTAATAAAACATGCGGAATGCCTCTTGCTGAGAGTTGATTATGAATAGCTGTGATGCTATCAAAAATTTTCGTTACTGTATCTGGTTGTAAAATTGGAATAGATCCAGCAGAAGATTTTTGGATGCTTCTTGTGATCAGCTCCTCTGTATCCGGTAAAATCGTGACAACTTGTAAAACATCTTGTTCATTTAAGTAAGGTTTAACAACCGTTCGTTTCAGAGCCTGACGAACATATTCTGTCAGCATTTCACTATCTTTTGTCGTATTTCCATAATCAGCCAATGTTTCTAAAATAGTTACCAAGTCATTGATTGGAATATTTTCTTTCAATAAATTTTGCAAGACTTTTTGGACTTCGCCTAATCGAAGAATATCTGGGATCAGCTCATCAATCACTACACCGTATTTATCTTTGATGCCTTCCAGCAATTGTTTCACTTCTTGTCTGCCTAATAATTCATAACTTGATTTGTAGATGGTCTCTTTCAAATGAGTCACTAAAACGGTTATCGGATCGACTACTGTATAGCCTCTTAAATCAGCTGCTTCACGATCGCTTTCATTCACCCACATAGCGTCCAGTCCAAAAGCCGGTTCTTTTGTAGGAATCCCATCAAAGTCAAACTCTGTTTCACCAGGATCAACGATCATATACTTATCTAAATACAATTCTCCACGAGCAATGACATTGCCTTTGATTTTTATCACATAATCATTGGCTTTCAATTGCAAGTTATCTCGGATACGAATCGGACTCAATAGAATACCTAATTCATGAGCACTTTGTTTCCGTATGGTTGTGATATGGCTCATTAAATTATTGTCTTGGTTTTCATCCGCAATAGGAATTAATCCGTAACCGATCTCAATGGATATAGAATCCACTTGAAACGATGCGACAGATTCATCAACAGTCTTTTCACTTTTGGTTCGTTGTGCAGCCATTGACCGCATTTCTTTAGCTTTTTGATTGGTTTTCTGAGATTTTTCGTTTTCCATCAATAAATAACCAGCTGCTCCACTCAAAACACCCAATAATAAAAATGGAATCGTTGGGAAGCCAGGCATGATAGCAAATAAAAGTAAAATCACTGACAGCATCATCATTACTTTTGACGAACCGAATAATTCTTCACCCATCGAGCTCCCAAAGCCTTTAAGGCTTCCAGAACGCGTCACTAATATCCCAGACGCTACCGAGATCAATAAGGAAGGGATTTGACTGACCAGTCCATCCCCAATCGTTAACTTCCCAAAAGTCATCAACGCTTCCATAATAGGCATGCCGTTTTGCAGTGAATGAATAGCTACTCCGCCGATCAAGTTGATCACGGTGATAATGATACCGGCCATGGCATCCCCTTTTACGAATTTACTCGCTCCATCCATCGCACCAAAAAATTGAGTTTCTCTTTCAAGATCTGAACGTCTTTTTTTAGCTTGTTCTTCATTGATTAATCCAGAGTTCAAATCCGCATCGATTGCCATTTGTTTACCGGGCATAGCGTCTAACGTAAAGCGGGCCGAAACTTCGGAAACCCTGCTGGAACCATTCGTTACAACCATCATTTGAATGATCACGATAATGATGAAAATAACTGCTCCAACAACGAAATTGCTTCCTGCTACGAAATTAGCAAATGTATCAATCACTGCTCCAGCTTCTCCTTCAGTTAAGATCAATCGTGTAGAAGAGATGTTCAATGCTAAACGAAACATCGTCGTGATCAATAAAATCGTAGGAAAAGTTGAGAACTCCAATACATTTTTTGTGAACAGAGTCAGTAATAATATGGTGATCGACAACGCTATGTTGATCACTAACATCAAATCGAGTAATCCAGATGGTAAAGGTATAATGATCATCGCTAGAATAGCCATTACAAAAAAAGCTACGATAACATCTAAAGAACCGGTTAGTTTTTCTAATTTCCTCCAAAAAGCAGTAGACATGTTTTTGAACTCCTTATCTTAAATCAGCATTAAATCTTATTTTTATTTAGTTCTTCCATTTGGTAGACCAATGCTAGTATTTCAGCAATGGCTTGGTAAAGATCGATTGGTACTGGCTGGCCGATTTCGACCGTTTTATACATGGCTCTAGCGACCGGTTTATTTTCAATAATCGGAACATCGTATGCTTTAGCCCGTTCTCTAATTTTTGCAGCTTGGTGATCTGCTCCTTTAGCCACAATGATTGGAACATCATCTTTGCCTTTTTCGTAGCGAATGGCTATAGCTAGATGCGTAGGGTTTGTAATAATAGCTGTTGCCGTTTCTACATCTTTCAACGCTCCTTTTGTCAACTGACGGTAGCGTTGTCTCCTTTGAGACTTGATCTGAGGATCCCCTTCAGATTCCTTGTACTCATCTTTCAATTCTTGCTTGGACATCTTCAAATTCTTGCGATAGTCATAAACTTGATAAATGTAATCAACTAATCCTAAAATAAGAAGCAATATCCCTAGTTGTGTACCTAGTTCCATCACAAGATCAGACATCAAGAAAAATAATTTTTCAGTTCCAACATTTCCGGAATTTAAGATCAAATAGATCGATGTTTCTAGCGTCTTATACGCCATCCAAAAGACTAGTGTCAACTTGGCAACGTTTTTGACCATCGTAAATAGTGTTTTCTTGCTGAACATGTTCTTAAAACCGCTAATCGGATTTATTTTGTTTAATTTAAATTTGATTGGCTCCGCTGAAAATAAAAATCCAGTCTGGACAATACTGGCGACAAATGCTGCCACAAATGCAATGGCTAGAAAAGGCCCAGCCAGTACTAATACAAATACGATCGACTTCATCCCAATACTTGCCAAATCATTTTCTATTCCGTTCACTGAGAAACCTGCTGATAAGTAATTTTGTAAATAAAGTAAACTATATTTCAATATGTAATTCCCTAAAAACGTTGCTGCAAGGATAAAGACGATAAATGTAACAGCGGAAGTTAAATCCGGACTTTTAGGAATTTCCCCTTTTTTCCTTGTATCCCTTAATTTCTTGGGACTGGCTTTTTCAGTTTTACCATCTTTTTCCGCCATACACTCTCACCTCACATTCGTTACAACGATTGAAGAAACTCGTTCATGTATTTTACCATTAACGGCAATATTTCTTGGATATTTTTGACTAAAGTCGGCAGTAGTATCAACATGATCACAAAGCTGGCCACGATCTTCAAAGGCATCCCTAAGATCAGCACATTGATTTGAGGAACCGAACGCGAAATCAACCCTAAAATCACTTCTGTCAGTAAAGCCACAATGATCATAGGTGCTGCTAAATTAAAAGCTAATTCAAAAATAATGCCCAAGAGCTTCATCATTCCTTCTACGCCAAAACTGCCTATATTTGTACTGGAAATCGGCATATATTGAAAGGATTGAACCAAGCTTTTGATGACAATGTGATGCAGATTAGTCATGTAAAACACACACATAGACAACCAATAATAAATTTTCCCATAATAGGAAACGTTTATCCCCATACTTGGATCGTAAACAGCTCCCATAGAAAAGCCAACTTGGAAATCCACAAGATTCCCAGCAATCTCTACTGCAGAAAAGAACAGTTTTGTGATAAAACCAATTGCGATTCCCACTAATACTTCTTTCACGATCAGCAGTGCAAAAAAAAGTGTAGCTGCTTCTTGCTCCATTACAGGTACTGCTGAATAAGCTGCGAGTGTGATTCCCATAGATAAAGCGATTTTGGCAACACTGGGCAATCCTTTAATGGAAAATCCCGGGCTAACTACGATAAAAGCGGTTATACGTATAAATATTAAAATAATGGTTTGCAGTTGTATAGTCATGATTACCCTCTCAGAGTTCCGCGATCATTTCAAAAATTTTCTGCGTAAACCCAACTAAGCTATTCAGCATAAAATTTCCAAAAACAATCAACGAAACGATTACCGCTAAAATCTTAGGCACAAAGCTTAACGTTTGTTCTTGAAGTTGTGTGGTTGCTTGGATGATACTGATGATCAACCCTACTACTAGTGCAATAATCAAGGTCGGCCCAGCTACAGTGATCATAACCATAAAGGCTTCTCTTATAACATCTAAAACTTTTACTATTGTCATTTTCTACACCTCTACTGAAATCCTGTAACTAACGATTCAACAACTAAATACCATCCATCGACTAAAACAAATAATAATAGTTTGAATGGCAATGAAATCATAACAGGTGATAGCATAAACATCCCCATCGACATTAAAATACTCGCTACTACAATATCAATCACCAAAAATGGAATAAAAATCAAAAATCCAATACTGAATGCCGTTCTTAATTCACTGATAATAAACGCAGGAATCGCCACAGTTAAAGGCAAGTCATTCACATCTGCCGGTTTTTCCGTTTTAGAAATATCTAAAAATAATTGAATGTCTTCATCTCTTGTTTGCTTGTACATAAATTCTTTGATCGGCAGCTCTGCTGATTCAAAAGCTTGTTGTCCAGAAATTTCTTCGTTTATGTAAGGTGTAATAGCATCATTCATAACGTCTGTGTAAACAGGTTGCATGATAAACAGAGATAAGAAAAGCGCTATTCCCATCAATACTATATTCGGTGGATTTTGTTGCGTTCCTAACGAACTTCTAACAAAAGACAAGACAACAATAATCCTAGTGAAACAAGTTGTCAGCACCAAAAATGTTGGTGCTAAACTTAACGCAGTCGTTAAAAGAAACAATTGGACAACTTCTGACGTTCCACCTGATTGATTCCCTATAGCTTCTGTTAATCCACTTAATCCGTCTGTTATTTCAGTAGCTGAAACAACTTGTGGAAAGAGTACGAAAGTAGTGAAAAAGAGGGATAAAGCTAAAACTAAGATTTTTTTCTTTTGCAACTCTATTTCCTCTTTTCATAAAAAGATTGGTACTGAGACTGTAATGTTTTAAAGGTCTGACTCGTTTTTTTCCCAGAATAGGTATTTTTAGCCTTCATTGGAACAACTTGTTTTGTTTCTTCTATATTAGCGGTGATTTTTTCTTTTTCTTCTGTAGTTAGTTCTCTTAATATCTCATTGCGAGTATCGGTAAAACTCATTAAGTAATACGTATCTGCAATCTCTACGATACTCAGTGCTGAACTTTTACTGATTGGCGTTCTTTCAATCACCTTGATCACTTGATTTCTTTTTGTCATAAAGGTACTTAAATATTTCAGTCCATAATTAGCCGCAAGTATGATCACAATTAATGCTACGACACTTTTCACTACATAACTTAATCCCAGTTCCAACTTTCTACTCCTCCTTCTTCCGTTCTCTTATTGCGTAACGATATTGGTAATAAAGATATCGTCTACTATCTCTTCATCTAATTGAGCGTTGATAGCCTCTTTTAATTCTTGCTTAAGAAGCAAGTTGTTCTCTTCTTCTTTAAAAACAGTAGCTTCTGTTTTCTTACGTAAAACTGAGATAACCGTATCTCTAATTTGATCAACATTCGCAGTTAACAGTTCCCCAGCGCCTTCTCTTGAACTATGTAAAGAAAGTTCAATTTTCAGAAAGTTCTTCTTAACGGATGTACCAGAATCTAAGTTGATCAAAAATTCCTCTAATGGCACAGTCGTTTCCACCACTTCTTCTTTAGCTAAATTTGAAATAATATCTTGTGCTTTGCCAGAAGTAAAACCAAAACTAACCAAAGCTCCTATTACTACTGCAACGAGAATAATAATGATCCATAACCATTTTTTCTTCCCCTTAGTTGCTTTACCTTTTTCAGCTTCCATAATCTATTTAGCCTCCTTGCCGATCATAAACAAGTACTATGTTTACTCTTCTGTTTTTTGCTTTATTACTTTCTGAATCATTTGGAACAATTGGATGATACTCACCGTATCCCTTAGCTGCCAATCTCGTTGGATCAACATTTCTTTCTTCACTTAAATACCGCAAGACGGATAATGCTCTTCCTGTGGATAATTCCCAGTTGCTGCTAAAATTATTATTATTCATCGGTACATTATCCGTGTAGCCTTCTATCACCACAGCATTGTCAAATTGTTGAATCAATTCGCCCAGATCATTTAACGTATTCTTTCCAGAATCAGCGATAATAGCACTTCCGCTTCCAAATAAAATTGATTCTTGAATGTTTACATAAATCCCATCTTGATCGTATTCAACGCTAGCTTGAGAAGTCATCTCTTTCATTTCTAAAAAGGCGACAACTTCGTTATACATTTTGACCAGTTCTGGATCAATCGTTTCTTCACTTTTTTCTGTTATTTTTTCTGTTTCAATATCTACTACTGTACTTCCTTCAATCATCGATTCTCCACCGCCAAATGCTGATTGCATAGACTTAGCTGCAGCTTCAAATTTTTCCGCACTGACGCTTGACATGGAATACAGTAAAATAAAGAACGTCAGCAACAACGACATCAAGTCTGAAAAAGTCGTCATCCATCCTCCACCACTACTTGAATTGTTTTTGGTTTCTTTTTTCTTCCGTCTTCTAGCCATAATTCTGTTCCTCTTGTTGAAGTTTTGCTGCAGCTTTCATAGCTTCTTCTTTATTTTCAAAAGGCAGATAGCCTTTTAATTTTTGTTCAATGACACGTGGATTTTCACCAGCTTGCAAGGATAAGACACCTTCAATGATCATTTCACAGGTCTGTACCTCTTCAATGGTTTGCATTTGCAAGTTGCTGGCAATCGGAATAAAGACTAAGTTTGCCAAGAAACTTCCATAGAAAGTAGTGATTAAGGCTGTAGCCATTCCCACACCAATGGTACTAGGGTCATCTAACTCTCCCAGCATTATGATCAATCCAATCAATGTTCCAATCATCCCATAAGCCGGAGCCATTTCGCCCCACTTTAAAAAGATATCTTGCCCAACGCTATGTCTTTTTTCAATATTCTCTGTCGTAATTTCCATAATGTCTCTAATGGTTTCTGGTTCCAGACCATCTACAACCATTTGCAATCCGCTTACCATCAATTCATTGTCTTGTTCTTCTATATCCCCTTCGATTGCTAAGATCCCTTGGCTCCTTGCTTTTCTAGATAATGCCGCAAAAGTTTCAATCAATTTAGCGTAATCAGTATTAGGATTAAGCAATAATGTTTTCAAAATAGACGGCAATGTTTTGATCGATTTTAGTGGAAAACTGATCAGTATGGCACTGAACGAACCGCCAAGTGTGATAACTAACGAAGGTGTATCAATAAAACTGGCAATATTGCCACTAGAAGTGATCGACCAAATAATCAACCCCAATCCTAAGACTAAACCAACTATTGGTACAATGTTTTTTTTCATATTTCTCCTTCTGTAAAACCGTTGTATATTTTTCTTTTATATTGAATGACTTTTTCTACTATTTCTTTTTCAGTTTCGGTGACTCTTACCGTTTTCCCGTCAGTCAATGTAATAATAGTGTCAAAAGAACGGTCTACTCTATAAATCAATTCACAATTTAAATAAAATTCTTTTCCTGAAACAGCTGTTAAAGCAATCATACTCAAACTCCATTCTGTTATCGGCCTTTTAACAAGATGGAAGGTTCTTTGGACTGCCTAAGAACCTCCTTATCTAGTTTCTACTTATCTTTTCAGATTGATCAATTCTTCTAACATCGTGTCTGAAGTTGTAATGCTTCTTGAGTTGGCTTGGTAAGATCTGCTGGTTACGATCATTTCAGTAAATTCATTAGCTAAATCCACGTTAGACATTTCTAAGAATCCTGAACGAACACTGCCGTACCCTGTATCTCCTGGATTACCTGCTACTGGATCGCCTGAGTTCGCAGAAGCTGTGTATAAGTTTCCACCGCTTTTTTCTAGTCCATCTGGATTAGAAAATGACGTTAGACCCATGCGTCCTAAGACCATTGATTTTCCGCCGCTGTATGATCCAACAATAAATCCATCATTATCTACGCTATAACTTTGTAATTCAAGCGTACCTGTTCCATCTGCATTTGGAATCGTTTTAGGGATTTTAATAGGTGACATGTTTGTTCCTAAACTATCTATTTCAAAGGTATCATCGTTTGCTGCAGGTGTTCCTTGTGTGTATCCTTGTACTTTCAATCCGCTGCTTGTGACTAAATTGCCTTCGGGATCTGCATAGAAACCGCCATCTCTAGTATAAAAAGTGTTTGTGCCATCTGTTACAGTAAAGAACGAGCTGTCGCCATTTTCAATCCCAAAGTCTAATGCTCTTCCGGTCGATTGCAATGATCCACCTGACATAACAGTATCAATAGAACCAACTTGAACCCCTAAACCAACTTGTTGAGCATTAATTCCTGCTTGAGCTGAGGCATTTGTTTGGCTTAACATATCTTCGAAACGCACTCTTCCTGTTTTAAATGCCGTTGTATTTACATTGGCAATATTATTTGAAATAACGTCCATTTTCGTTTGAATATTTTTCATTCCGGTAACACCTGAGTATAGTGATTTTAACATTTCTTTTCCTCCATTCGATTATCTCACTTCAGTCAGTCCATGAGAGTGTAGCTTCTTTATAAGTCCAGCTAATTTAGTTATTAATCTTTTTCATGCTATCTATATTGGTAATAGTTTCCATTTCATCGGTATGCATTGCCGTGATAATGGTGCGGTTATTGATACTTGTAATAAATGCCATATCTTTATACACAATCACCGAATTCTTTGACCCTTTCTGATTCAATTCTTCTATTGCCCCTTCAATCGAGGTTAAATCGGATTGATTCAGTTCAATCCCTCTTTCTTCCATTCGTTTCTGTGCATGATTTGAAATTTTCATTTCAGTAGAAGGTGTTTGCAATGATTCATTAAAAAAGGATTGGAAGGAACGATCAATTTTTTGATTGATCGAATTCGGTTTGTTCTCTACTAATTGGTTTGTTGTACTTTCAATGCGAAAAGACATTAAGCCTGTTCACCAACTTCTAAAATATCATTTAACGTGTAATCTTTACCGTCAATTTGGATCGTTGCATATCCTTGGTCAAATTTCACTTTATCCACAGTTCCTGTCACAAAACCTGACTCTGCACCAGCCACCTTGACTTCTTTATTTAATAAACTTAACGCTTGCTGTTGTTGTGTCATTAAGACATTCATATTTAGCGTTTCTGAAACCGTAGTTAACTGATCCAATGTATTAAATTGAGCTAATTGTGCTAGATAATCGGTTTCTCCACCACCACTGCTTCCACCACTTTCGCCTGGCATAGAAGGCATTTTTATGGATGCTGCCATGATTTGTAGAAAATCTTCTGTCGCAAGCTCATTATTTTTCTTTTCAGTAGACGAAACATTATTGATTGATCCCATCATAAAACCTATTGGAAAATCCATTATTTCCCTCCTCTCACTCTTATACTAATATGCTGAGTCTTCCTGAACCTGAATCCCTTTTTTCTTCAACTTGCATAACTTCTGATTCATTGCCTGAAACAGTCATTTTTTGTCCAAAAGAACTTTTTTGTTCTTCTCCTTGTCTTTCTTGAGAAGTAAAATCTGCTGTGCCATTTTCATTCAATTGAATTGTTAGTTCACCTAAACGAATATTTTGACGGTCTAAGTTATCAGTTAACTGGTGCATGCCGGTTGTTAATAACTCTCGTGTTTCTAAGTTATCCACAACGATTTTGGTTACGAGCACATTGTCGATCATTTCTACTCTGATATTTACGTTTCCCATTCGCTCCGGGTTTAAACTCACACGCGCTACCGACTGTTTGCCACTTGATACCGTTTCAACTTGTTCTAGCAAGACATCGTTTACCATTTGAACCATTGTTTGTCTTACCGGTTCAGCTGTACTTAACGGTTTGATCGACGAAGACTCAACGTTTGATTGTTGTTGAACAGTTGAAACAGGTGTCTCGATTTCAGCAACTTGTGTATAAGTCTCTTGATGCTCAGCAATCTTTTTAGTCGAAGCAACTTCTTTAACGATTGGTTCAATTGTATTTAATTCTGCTGATTCATTCGTTTGAGTTTCAGTTGTCTCTTGCTCTAATGGACTGACAACTTTGACTACTCGATTTACTGGTTCAGTCCGTTCACTTGTTTCAACTGGAATAATAACTGATTCATTGAGCATTTTTGGCTTCTCATTTAATGACAAATCTGGCATTTCGTCTGTTTCAGCACTATTTTGTTCAGTATTGCCTCCGCTTTTCCATTCCGCAGTTAGAAATCGGCCATTTGCTACTAATGAATCGACCATAAGGACTTCTTTTTTTACAGCAGATAAACCTGGATCGGTTTCTAGTACAATTGTTTCAGCTAACGCTGTTTTGTCAGAACCTTTAATAGACTGTTCTTCCATAACGTCCATCAAATGAATCGAATTTTTTGGCGCTGTACTTACATCTAGTTTTGGTGAGGACAGTTCTTCATTATTAATCATTGATTCGATTTTTTCATCTTCCATACCTAATTGCGTCAAGAATAGAGAGTCATTGCTCTTTATCATTTGATTTTCTTCATTTATAGATTGTTCACTCAGATTGTCATTTGCTGGTGAGGTTGCTTGTTGCTGATTTTGCCATCCCATGTAAAGCAGTGGTGTTTCTACGCTAAGCGTTTCGTCTGTTGATTCTTCTGGAGTATCTTCTTCAGCTGTTTCTTTAGAATTAGATTTTTCTTTATGTATCCTGTTTGGCTTCTCTTTTTCTAAGTACCCTGCAAGCTGAGCTTCAAATTCTTCAGGTTTTACTTCTTGTCGCTGATCAAGCGATTTTTGTACTCCATTACTTATTGGTGCAATTGGAGTTGGGTTCATTTATTTTTTCACCTCCTTTCATTGGAAGTAGCTATCTCTATTTAATTTACTCTATGTATCTTAGAAATAGGATTTTCCAAAACTTAAGGTAGCCATTTCATCTAGCTGTTTTTGTTCCTCATGTTTTTCTTGTTCCATTAAAAAGCTGTATTCTTTTTCCTTTAACTTCTCCATGACTTTTCGATCTTTATGGGCTTCCATTAATTCAAGACGAGCATTTTCTACTTCTTTTTCAGCTTTAGCAACAATATTTTTTTGCTGAATGATCTTTTCATCAATCATAGTTTTATAAAGATGTTGACGTCTCAATACATCAATTCGTGTCGATGTTAAACTATCATTTTTGATTTTGATATTTTCCCGTATCAACCGTTGTAAGGTGTTTTCTTGTTGTTCTTTTTGTTGTTGAACGTGTCCCAAATTCTTTTTTTTCTCTTCTTCAGTATCGGATCTCCAATCCAATACTTTTTCCATTGAAAATTGATAGTTTGCCACTTTCTTTGCTCCTTACTTTAATCGACTGAGACACTTGTCCTCATTACTTCTATATACCCAATTAGTTACTTTAGAACGTTTTCCAAAAAGCAGAACCGACAGCCTTTCCTTCACGAAAAAGGCACTGAAATAATCGTTGACGTAAAAGTGGAGCGAGAAAATCAGTTCACTGTTACGTGAAGCAACATTTTTTACAACACTTTTCAATTTAATTTCTCTTAATTGCCAAATTGCTGCACTTCAAAAAGGGTCTTCAATTGGTCCACTACTTCTTCGAAGGCATAGCGTTCATCCACCCGTTGTTTCAAAAAATTCTTGATTGGTGTATTTAATTGAACGGCTCGATCGACCAGTGGATTGCTTCCTTTACGGTAAGCACCTACGTCAATCAAATCTTTTGAGTCGGCATATACAGCCATATTTTCTTTTACCTTACCAGCTGTTGCTGAATGACTTTCGGTTGTGATGTCTTTCATTAACCGGCTGATGCTGTTTTGAATATCAATAGCGGGATAATGGTTTTCCGAAGCAATCTTTCGTGACAACACGATGTGTCCATCCAAGATCCCACGCACAGAGTCGGCGATCGGTTCGTTCATATCGTCCCCTTCAACTAAAACTGTATAAAAGGCCGTTATCGAACCATTTTCCGACATCCCGCTTCGTTCTAACAACTTAGGCAATGTCGTGAAAACAGAAGGCGTATACCCTTTGGTCGTTGGTGGTTCGCCGGTCGCTAATCCGATCTCGCGTTGAGCCATCGCCACACGCGTTACAGAGTCCATCATCAACACGACTTTCTTACCTTGATCTCTAAAATATTCTGCAATAGTTGTAGCTACAGAAGCACCTTTTAGTCGTACAAGCGGCGGCATATCAGAAGTGGCACACACCACGACTGATTTTCGATACCCTTCTTCTCCTAAGTCTTTTTCGATAAATTCCAAGACTTCTCTGCCACGCTCACCGATCAAACCAATCACGATAACATCGGCTTCAATGTAGCGAGCCATCATTCCAAGTAAAGTACTCTTTCCGACTCCACTACCCGCAAAAATCCCGACCCGTTGACCTTCTCCGACGGTTAACGTGCCGTCGATTGCTTTGATCCCGGTCGGCATAACATCTTGGATTTTTTTTCGTTTAAATGGATTTGGAGAACTTCGGTTTACATCATAGAACACACCATCCACTTCTAGAGAGGTGTCCATTGGTCGGCCTAAACCATCCAACGTGTTCCCCAGCAGTTTTTCACTGATTTCAACTTTTAGTGTTTTACCCGTTGGTTTAACTAAACAACCTGGTCCAATACCTTCTAATTCATCTAAGGGCATCAATAAAACCATTTCGTCTATAAATCCAACAACTTCACTCAAAGCTATTCTGCCAGATGACTTGATGTGAATCTCGCATACTTCTCCTACAAACGCATCTAAACCTTCTACTTTAATGATTAATCCCGTCACTTGACTGACTTTTCCCATTTTTAAGTAGTAGCTTTTTCTATTCAATTGGTTGTGGTAAGCATCAAAAGGGATATCAAACATCATCGTCACTCCGCATTCTTCATTTCCTCTATCATGGCATCTAATTGTTTTCTGACTTGCAAATCAATAATGGCATGGGCATTTTCAACAACGCAGCCATTTTTATCCAATGTATTGTCTGTCAGTACTGCAAAGCGAATATCTTGGTTTTCTTTTTCAAACTCTTTGACTTTTTCTTTCACGAGTTCCTTTTGTTCCGGTCTGACCATCAAGGTAATGAATTGGTCTTCTCGTTTTAAACGATGCAGCACAGGATTGATCAAATCCATCACTTGATCCGACGAAACATCAATACTTTTATGCACAATGGTTTCAGCCATATGTCCAGCTAATTCTAAAAATTCATTTTTTTTCGCTTGGTAATAATTCTCCACGGTTTCTTTAGCTTCATCCAGCATCTGTTGAATCGTATCTCTCATAACTTGGCTTTCTGCTTCAGCTTGTTTCATACCAGTTGTATAGCCGGTTGTGTAACCCGTTTCGTACCCTTGTTTCTTACCTTGTTCAAAGCCAGATTTTTCAGCTGCTTCTTTCAGTTGCTCTGCTTCTTTTTCAGCTTTTGAGAGAATCGCTTGTTTCTTTTGGCGTGTCTCATCTAACAGGGCTTTGGCTTGAATCGCTTCAATAGGCTCTTCTTCGACCTGATCTGTTTCATTTAAATAGGCTTCATAGGGTTTTGCAGGTGCCATGTCTGTTTGGATAAAAGTTCGGTTCTCTTCGGTAAAGGATTGTCCTTGCTTAATGATCCTATGAGATAATGGCATCAGAATCGCCTCTTCTCAAATAGATCTCGCCTTTTTCATCTAAGCGACGAATCACGGTCACAATGCGTTGTTGAGCTTCTTCAACGGCAGATAAGCGAATAGGTCCCATGAATTGAAGATCTTCTTTAAGTGTGTCCACTGCACGAGTAGATAAGTTGGTGTAAATGAAGTTCTTGATTTCATCCGATACTCCTTTAAGAGCCAATGCCAAGTCGTCATTTTTAACATCTCTAAGAACTTTTTGTACATCGCCTTTTTCAAGCGTGATGATATCTTCAAACGTAAATAGACTTGCTTTGATTTCTTCAGCCAGTTCGGGTTGTTTTTCTTCCAACACCTTAATAATATTTTTCTCAGTGCTTCGTCCAACTGAATTCAAGATTTCAACTAATGTACGAACGCCACCAACTGTTTCCAGATCATTTTCAATGTAATTAGAAAATTTATTTTCAATTACTTTTTCAATCTTCTCAATAATGGCAGGAGATGTGCTGGTGATTGTTCCGATTCTTTCAGCAATTTCTGACTGCAATTCAATTGGAAATTCAGATAAAATTATGGCTGCTTTTTCAGGTTGCATATAACATAAGATCAAAGCGACAGTCTGAGGTTGCTCATTTAGCAATAAATTTGTCAGTTGTTGAGGGTCTGCTTTACGCGCAATGTTGAATGGGCGTTCACGCAATTGGATCTGATTCAACATGTCGATTACTTCTTTTGCACGCTGAGGGCCGATTGCCATATTTAACAAGTTCTTCGCATAATCGATCCCTCCATCGATCACGTATTCTCTTGCTTGAGACATTTCGATAAATTCATTGATGACCGCATCCCGTTCTTCTGGATTCACATAATCAATGTTGGCTATTTCATAACTCACTTTTTGAATGTAGCTGTCCGGCAGATTCTTCATGATCTTGGCTGACGTTTCTGAGCCTAACGATATCAGCAATATAGCCGCTTTTTTTAATCCGTCTACTTCTTTCATACCTTCACCTACTCATCTTTCATCCAAATTTTGATCAAGTCAGCTGCGCCTTCTGGACTTTCTTTCGCGTAATCTCTTACAGTGCTTTCTTTTTCAGACATATTTTTATTTAATTCTCGCTTCAGATCTGCTTTTTCTTTCGCTTTTCTTTCCTCATCTAGTGGTTTGACTGGACTGCGTGGCGCTACGATTGGCTCTGGTTCTTCCTCATCAAAGAAATCCAATTCATCGTCAGCAGTTGATCGTCTGCGTAACAGTGTTAGCAATAAAATCAAGATCACAACGATCGCTAATCCACCAACAAGATATGGCCAATACCGCATCATAACATCCTGGATACTGCTCTTTAATTGCTCTGGTGCTGTTGTTTCAATTACATCAGTACTGGTTGCAAAATCAATCCCTTGTATAGAAATCACATCTCGTTCTTCAACCGAACCAACTGTTGTAGCCACAATCGCTTCAAGAGCTTCTTTGTCAGCTGGGCTTAAATTGCCGTCAAAAATAACCGAAGTGCTTAAACGTTCTACTTCTCCAGGTGCTTTGACCGTATTTGTTGTTTCCGAGTTCAACTCATAATTCGTGGTACGATTATAGGTAGAGTTTCCGCCTTCTTCGCCACTCTCGATTTGATTGATACTGTTTTCGAACCCTTCGCCTTCTTCTACATCAATGGTTCCACCACCGGCAGAAACTGTTTCGCTGCGAACAGAAGAATCGCCATAATTGATGATTTCACTTTCACTTGAGTCAAAATTCATCTCAGCAGTCACTGCAACCGTCAATTTTTCGATGCCATAAATTGGACCTAACGTTTGAATCAGTTTTTGCTCCAACTCTTGTTCATAGCTGCGCGTGATAGCTTGGTATTTACTAACTAAGTCGGTTGCATTCAAATTGCCTTCATCTTCCAGCGCTGTGCTCAATAAGTTTCCTGCTGTATCGACGATCTTAATGTTCTCTTTAGGCAGATTGTCTACAGCTCCTGAAATCAATGAAGCGATACCTTGTACAGCAGAAACAGGAATTTGTGACCCGCTGATTGGCGTCAAAACGACAGAAGCAGAAGCTTTTGATACATTTTCTTCGCTAGTAAAGACACTGTCTTCTGGTAATGACAACAGCACCTTTGCTTGTTCAATCGAATCCAATGCCGAAATCGAGCGTTCCAATTCACCTGTGACCGCTCTTTGGTACATGATTTTACGATCTTCATCTGTCGCCATCATGCTGGTCTCGTCAAAGATCTCAAATCCTGTGTTGCTTTTTGGCAGCATATCGTTTACGGCCAATTCAATTCTATATGTATCTACTTGAGCTTGATCAATTAAAATCGTTGTCCCATTGTCTTCTAACTTATAATCGATTCCTTTAGCTTTGATATCATTTACAATTGTCCCTGCATCGGCTTCTTCTAAATTAGAAAATAATGTAGCATACTCTACTTTTTGCGTATAGAAGGTCAAAGCCGTTACAATCGTAATGACAAGTACTAGAACCACACCTAATCCGATTCGTTTGCTTTTGCCAAGATTCGTCCAACCGTCTTTGATGCCAGTCCAGATTTTCTTAATTCCATTCATAATTAGCGTAACTCCCTCAAAAACTCATTAAAATTGCATATTTTTTATTTCGTTGTAAGCTTCTAGGCCTTTATTTCTTAATTGCAAAGCTAGTTCTAGTGACAATTGAGCCTCAGAAGTTTGAATCATCACATTATGTAAATTATCTGTATTGCCAGATATCAGGTCTTGTACACCTTGATCCGCTGATACTTGTTGTTCATTTAGTGAACTCATCGCATTTTCTAACATACCCGAAAATGACGATAGTCCGTTTGTTTCTTCGCTCGTTTGGGTATTCATTCCACTCGTTAGCCCTGTTTGTGATGGACCATTAACTAAACTATTAAAAAGTGAATCTACATTCATTTTAACTTCTCCTCTAAACCTTATTTATTAACCAATCGTGATTTGCAACGCTTTTGAGAGCATTTCTTTGCTGGCATTCATAGCTGTTACATTAGCGTCATACGTACGCAGTGTCGTCATCATATCGATCATTTCATCCGCCATATTGACGTTCGATTGTTGAACATATCCCTCTTCGTTTGCATCTGGGTTTGTTGGATCATACTCCATCACGATATCTTCTGTATTTTCTCTAATTTCAGTAGGTTTTACGCCAAAACTTTTTTCAGTTCCTTGACCAGCCATAGATGATTCAACTTGTTTCAAACTTTCTTCAAATACGACTTCTTTTTTTAAGTAAGGGCCTTCTCCATCTTCCGTACGTGTGGTATTGACGTTCGCAATATTTGTTGAAATCGTATCTAGTTTTAATCGTTCTAAACTTAATCCACTTGCATTTATCTGCATGGAATCAAAAATCGACATGAATACACCTTCTTCTTTTTCTATTTACTACTTCGTAATTACACTCCGCAACATAGAGTACTTAGCGTTTAATTGCGTTATCATTGCATTATAATAAATACTGTTGCTGGCTTCTTCCGCCATTTCGATATCAATGTCGACATTATTGCCATTTTCTTTCACTGTTGTATCTGTTCTTTTAGATACCACCGGTGAAACATCTTCTAAACTTCCAAAACCTATATGTAAATCGTTCGTTTTATTCATCGCTGTCCCATTTGATACATTGTCTAAAATCGTTTCAAAATCGACTTTGTTTACTTTGTAATCCGCTGTATTCACATTCGCAACATTGCTTGAAATCATTTCTTGCCTCATAGATGAGGCATCTAATGCATTTTTCATCAAATTATAGGTAGAGTCCACTTCTTTCACTCCCATATACTCATTTTTTATCTTGCTCTGTTATGATAATTACTTTTAAATAAAACACATGTGTTATTAATTATTATACATTTCTGGGTCGCCTTTTTGGCAAACTATGCAATAATATCAACCTAAGAAAGTATATCTCATTTGTTTTTATTCAGCAATATACTTTCTATGTTCGAATTGCTCAAAAACACACAAAAAAAATTTTTTTAAAAAAAAATTTTTTTTTATTGATTTTTTTATTTACTTTGATAATCAAATAAACTGTTGCTATTCTTAATTTTCTACGCAAAAAAACCTTACTCTTTTTAAGTAAGGAGAGCTAATTCCATTTAATTGATCACGTTATTTTACTGCACAAAAAGAATGTGTCAAAAAATCAACACTTGTCGTTTTGGTTCTTATTCTATTTCAATCCAAGCGTCACGTAGTTCTTCTACTAATTTGCGGCTGCGCTTCACATCTTCTGCATTTTTTGACACATTTGCTTTGATCAATTCACTAGCGATGTATTCATACATGCGATAAAGGTTTTCTGCGACCTCTCCGCCTTTTTCAAAATCTAACGTATTCATCAATTCAGCAATGATATCTTGTGCTTTAATCAATACTTGATTCGTTTTTTCAATATTCTTTTCAGCAATACTGATTTCAGCTAATTTCAAATTTTTGATGCAACCTTCATATAAAAGGACAATCAATTTTTTTGGAGATGCATTCAAAATTTGATTTTCTTTATAAATCGCTGATCCATTTTTTTGGTACATTGTTTCTACCCCCTACTATTCAATTTAATTGTTACTAGATACCTCTGTCTACAAATAACGGAGCACGTTGCACCGACACATAATTATCTCTAACTTTATTTTTTTGATTGATTTGTTTCATTTTATTCATCAAGCTTATTTTTTCGCCACGAATAGCGGCAATCATTTGTTGTTGTTTCGGAATAATTACAGTAAGAAGTTGTTTTTCAACTGAAGTGTACTGAAATGCCTCATCTTCACTTAATTGCTCTTCAATTTTTTTTAATTGATTCATGTTTCGTTCATTTTCAGATATCAGTGTTACAGCGTCTTCTGTACTTCCATTCCATGAATCCAGTAAAGATTTAATGTTTTCCAATACATCCGTTCGAAGTTTAGCACATTGAGTATCGGTTGTCATAGTGAGCACTCCTTTCTTAAATTGCTTTATTAAGTATAAGTACCTTTTAGTCTGCTGTACTAAATTGGCTTTGTAAGTAAGCAAGTTGCGACTCAGCTTCCATCATAGCTGTATCTAAGCGGGTAAACATAGCAACGTAATTTTCACGTTTTTTCACTAGACGCTCATTGAATTTTGTAATACTGCTAGATAGGTCTTTTAGTGATTTATCATAAGTGTCAGATTTAGTTGCAATAATTCCAGTCTTTTCTGAAATATACGTATTCACTAGTGCACGCATTTTTTGAGCCATACCCACTTCAGCTTCAGTGGTTACAATAGTTTCTTTACCATCCGCATCTATATTAGTTGTTTCAGTCGAAGTTGTTTGGAATAACACTTTTTTCACCGCTGTTGGATCATCTGCTAATGCTGTTTTTAATTTTCCTGTATCAAGAGTTGCGGCACCATAACGGTCTACTGAAATCCCAATTGATTCTAAATTGTTGTATGCAGCATTTCCAGTGCTCACGCTTTGAGTCATTAAAGAACGTAAACTTGACTGCAACCGCATTAAAGAACTATCACCTGCTAGTGCTCCAGTAGTATTCCCTTCTGCTGAAGGATCCCCTACGTCTAATTGATCGCCTATAAATGTTAAGGTTGAATTGTACTGATCTACAAATTCCTGAAATGCTTTTACTGACGTATCTGTATCTTCTTTAATACCAATAGTAATAGGTTTAGAGGCTTCCGTTACGCCTTTTAGTTCAAGTGTTAAACCTTCGACAGCATCGGTGATACTATTGGTATCGCGAGTCATTTCAATACCGTCTATCTTAAGTAGCGCTGACTGTCCAGCCACTTGTTTTGAGCTTGCTCCTAACCCTAGTTCATCAATCATACTGCCTGTGTCTGTTTTGCCACCAGCAGTTAATGTACCTTCAAACGACATTGTGCGTTCGCCCATTTTACTATCTGTCATAACAATTCGGTTATCAACAATTTTGGCTTGTATACCCGTTTCTTTTGACACTTCATTGATCTTGCCAACGATATCTTTCAAGCTGTCTTTTTCTAAAATTTTAATTTCAAATCCTGCTTTAGGCGTTTCACCCTCTACTTCTGGTCCGGTCTCTTCTTGATTTATAATGGTAAATGTTCCGGTTAGCCCCAAACTTTCTTTAATTGTTTTTCCAGCAGCTGAACTAATAACACCTGATGTTGTTTGGGTTGCAGTTGCTAATCGAGATACTTCAATGCTATAATCACTTGCTGTTGAATCAGTATTGGCCATAATGCTAACTTTACTTTCGTCACTGGATGTTGCTAGTTTTGATTGGAAGGTTTTATCCTCTCCGAGAGTACCTAGCTTTGTAAACAAACTATCTAACCGTGTATTGATATCTTTCCAAGCATTTTTTTCTGCTGTAATGCTTGTTTGCTTGTTTGTATATTGAACAAGCTTACCAGATTCGGCTTCAATCATTGAGTCAATTGTTGCTGAATCGATACCTGAATACGATCCTAAAAAACTAATACTACCAGCCATTATTTCACTCCTTTCGATCTATTATGATTCCCGCCATATCCCAAATGCCCGCAATAACATCAAGCATTTTTTCTGGAGGAATCTCTTTTACTACTTCTTCTGTTTGTTTATCGACCAATCTAACAACTGTTCTACCTGTACCTTCGTGCACTTTAAAATCAAATTGTGTATTTAGCCCCAATAAGAACTGATTGGCTTTTTCTATAGATTGTTCCAGTTCTTCTTTAGATATTTCAGAAACGATTATAGGTTCATTTATTTCTTTTGTACCTGACGTTCCTTTTATGTATGATTTTTGTATACCCGATTGATGGATTGCATTCGATTCTACTGGACGAATTTGAAGAGATTTAGTGACAGCTTGTATAATATCCATATCTGACAACTCCATTTCTCAACATCATATAGTTTACTATAAATAAAAAACCGGCACAATGCCGGCTTTTATTGTGCTTCAAAGTTTTCATGCAATTATTATTGTAATAATTGTAGTACGCCTTGTGGCATTTGATTAGCTTGTGCCAACATTGCTGTTGAAGCTTGAGAAAGAATATTTGATTTAGTAAAGCTCATCATTTCTTCAGCCATATCTACGTCAGTAATACGAGAATTAGCTTCTGATAAGTTTTCTTTTGTTGTAGCTAGGTTAGAAACAGTGTGATCTAAACGGTTTTGTGTTGCACCTAGGTTTGCACGTTCTGTTGATACTGAACTAATTGCATCGTCAAGTTTTCCAATAACTGTATCAAAATCAGCTGCTGATAAAGTATCAGTTGAAACGTCTAATTTATCTGCTACATCTAATACACCATCTGTAACAGTTCCAACTTTAAGAGATGCTGCTGTCATGTCTGCTACTTTTAACGTAATATCTTGTCCCTTGTTAGCACCGATTTGGAAAGTAAAGCTACTTCCTTCTCCTGCAGCTCCTTCTTTTAATAGTTTCTTACCATTAAATTCAGTTTGGTTAGCAATACGGTCTACTTCTAATGTTAATGAATCCATTTCTTTTTGGATTGCTCCCCTATCTTCAGAAGTATTCGTATCATTTTTAGCTTGAACAGCTAAATCACGCATGCGGTTTAAGATACTGTGTGTTTCTGTTAATCCACCTTCTGCTGTTTGAATCAATGAAATTCCATCTTGGGCATTACGTGAAGCTTGATTCATACCACTGATTTGGTTTTTCATTTTTTCAGAGATTGCTAAACCTGCTGCGTCATCCCCAGCTTTATTGATGCGTAGTCCAGATGATAATTTAGCTAGTGAACTGCTTTTTGAAGCATTAGCTGAAGTTAGTTGAGAGTAAGTATTCATTGCTGCTGTGTTTGTATTGATTCTCATTATATTGTTCCTCCTAAGTTTAAAATTTAATTGCTTTTCTTGGTTTATATCGGACGATTTTTAGTTTCGTTAATATAAAAGTTGAAATAAAAATTATTTATTTCAACTTTTATACTTACTGACTGATTCAAATTTTTATTGTAATAATTGTAGTACGCCTTGAGGCATTTGATTAGCTTGTGCCAACATTGCTGTTGAAGCTTGAGAAAGGATATTTGATTTAGTGAAGCTCATCATTTCTTCAGCCATATCTACATCAGTAATACGAGAATTTGCCTCTGAAAGGTTTTCTTTAGTTGTAGCTAAATTAGAAACTGTGTGGTCTAAACGGTTTTGTGTTGCACCTAAATTTGCACGTTCTGTTGATACTGAACTAATTGCTGTATCTAAATCTTCAATTACTTTATCAAAATCAGCTGCTGCAGTCGATACATCTGGACCAGTCATTGTGTCGCCTGTACCCGTACCTACTCCTAATTCACTAGCTGTCATATTAGATATACTTAACGTAATATCTTGTCCTTTGTTAGCACCGATTTGGAAAGTGAAGCTAGTACCACTAGTACCATCATCTGCAGTTAATAATTTTTTTCCGTTAAACTCTGTCTGATTTGCAATGCGGTCTACTTCTTTAGTAAGAGAATCCATTTCTTTTTGGATAGCTCCTCTATCTTCGTCAGTATTCGTATCGTTTTTAGATTGAACAGCTAAATCACGCATACGATTTAAGATGCTGTGTGTTTCTGTTAATCCACCCTCAGCTGTTTGAATCAATGAAATTCCATCTTGAGCGTTACGTGAAGCTTGATTCATACCGCTGATTTGATTTTTCATTTTTTCTGAGATTGCTAATCCTGCTGCATCATCCCCAGCTTTGTTGATACGTAATCCTGATGATAGTTTAGCTAATGAGCTGCTTTTTGAAGCGTTAGCTGATGTTAATTGAGAGTAAGTATTCATTGCTGCTGTATTTGTATTGATTCTCATGTTGTATTTCCTCCTAAAGTCTATTTTGTGAAGGTGTTGCCTTCTACATCTTATATCGGTATGTTTCTTTATCTATTAAGCTTTTTTTCTATGTTACTGAACAATCATGTTTTATTTAAATAAGCTTGCCTGATACTTCTTATATCGGCAGAGCAAATTAAGAGTTAAGTCTTTTTTATAAATTAAATAAAAAAAGACTATCTTAAAGATAGTCTAATATGCTTGTTTGCAATATTTTAGTTCCCATAGACAAAGATGCTTCATAAGCTGATTTTTCCATGGTGAATTGCATATATTTTTCAGCTACGTCAATGTCTTGATTTTCAGATAACATCGTTTTAAGGTTAAGTTTTTCACTGTCATTACGCTCTAATGTCGCAGTTAATCGATTAAAGATAGATCCGGTTTTAGAACGATTCGATACGACATTTTCAATTTCTTGATCTGCTCTGTCTAATAAGCCAGATAATTTTTCTGTGTCATCTGCGTCTAGAGCAGTTAATACCTCAGAAAAGAAAGAACCTATATTATCTGAACCATCCGCATTTTGTGCATTCATAAAGTTACGACCATCCGTACTCAATTCCACCGAAACACCTGGTGCAATTTCACGTGATAGATTTCCATTACCTTCAGCTGTTCCACTATAAGTAATCCCAGTAATTTCACCAGCTTCGTCTTTTTGTACTTCAAATGGCTTCTCTGTGGTGTTTTTTCCTGCAAAAACATAGCGTCCACCAAAATTGGTATTCAATGCATCAACAGTTCCTTGGATTTCAGATTCAATTTCGGCTTTATTGGCTTGACGATCTTCATGGCTAAGTGTGCCATTGGCTGAGTATTGAATCAGTGTTTTGATGCGTTGCATCGATTCTGTAGCACTGCTTAATGCAGAATCTTGTACATTGGTCCATTGAATCGCGTCATTGATGGTTGTTTTATATTGGTCATTTTGAATAATTGAATTATTTAAATCTAATATCTTTGACACTTTTAGCGGATCGTCAGAAGGTTTACTGACTTCTTTTAACGTTGACAATTGATTTTGGTATTTCATAACATTTGTTGTATTAGCCGAAAGATTGCGCAAAAAACTTTTCGACATTAACGAATCGGTTACACGCATTTCCTATACCCCCGTTCGGTTGATTAGCGTATCTAGCATTTCTGAAACAACTGAAATAATTCGAGAATTGGCTTCAAAGGCACTTTGATAGGCAATTGTATTGGTTACTTCTTCATTAATTGAAACACCTGAAACAGAATCTCTACGGGCTTCTAGAAGACTAACTAAACTTTCTTGACTGTCTACCATATTATCCGATTGTTGTTTCACAATTCCCATTTGTGTAACACTGTCATTATAAGCACCAGAAACAGTTGATCCGCCATTTTGATTTTTAATTGTCATTGTGGTTGGATCGTATTCAATTTCAGTTGGATTAACAGGATAGTCTAATTTTGTGTTTTGTAAAGCAGCAATGGCTTGGGCACGTGTACCATCTCCACTTACTACAGTTTCAATATTTTTTCCTGCATTGATTTTAGAAGTATCAGCTAATATTTCTTTATTCACTTGAATCGATGCAGCATAATTCTCATCTTCTCCTAAATCAAAGAAAGGTATTCCTTCTTCGCCATTGCTATGTACCTTGTTTACAGCTGTTGCAAAAGTATAAGCTAATTCATTTAATTCTTGTTTTTTAGTATCGATCTCAGTTAACGCTTCTTGAGATCCTTTAATATTTCCAGAAGTAATAGCGATGTTGGTTTCATTTACTACTAATTGTCCAGCAGGGTCTGGCGCAACACTCATTTTAGAAATAGAATCTTCGGTTAA
Source organism: Carnobacterium inhibens subsp. inhibens DSM 13024 (assembly GCF_000746825.1). Lineage (NCBI taxonomy): Bacteria > Bacillati > Bacillota > Bacilli > Lactobacillales > Carnobacteriaceae > Carnobacterium > Carnobacterium inhibens. The sequence continues at coordinate 1,198,687 of NZ_JQIV01000006.1, forward strand.
AACAGATTCTCCACCAACCGTCACACTTACACGATTAAACTTATCATAGCTAGCCTCGACTCCAGCAATTCCTGTTAATTCGCTCAAGATTTTATCTTGTTGATCCAATAGATCATTAGGAGCTTGACCTTGAGAAGTCATATTGAAAATTTGTTTGTTTAGTGAATCTAATTGCTCTACCTTTGCGTTAAAATCTAACACATTTTTTTCAATATCTTGAACCGTACCTTCGTGAAGACTATCGATTTGATTAGACATATGGTGTAAGGTATCCGTGAACGTTTCTGAGTTTTGAGCTACCATTGTTTTAGCAGTCGCAAGTTCAGGGTTAGAACCTAAGTAAGTCCATGAAGAAAAGACTTGGCTTAAATTATTGTTTAATCCCGTTGTAGAAGGTTCGTTAAAGATCCCTTCTAATTGACCTAACACTTCAGACTTTTTACTGTACATTTCTAAAGAAGAGTTTTCATTTCTTAATTGTTTATTCACATAAGGATCAACGATGCGGTCAATAGAAGAAATTCTGACACCTGTACCGAGTTGACCAATTCCTCCTAATGTATACGGATTATCAGCTACCATAGTAACTTTTTGCCTAGAGTAACCTACTGTGTTCGCATTGGAGATATTGTGGCTGGTTGTTTGTAAAGCGGATTGTTGTACATTCAAGCCTTTGGTTGCATTGTTTAATGTTCCGAATAAACCTGACATTCTTTCACCTCATTATAGGGATTGGTCAATAAGATTAGCTTGTTGTGTGGTACTATAGTCTCCCTGTTTGGAGTAAGTAGACCCACCTGTTTTAACCCCTTTAGTAATAGCTTCCATCATTGTTTCTTGATACTGCAAAGCTTGTTTTGCTAGAGTTAAATTTGTTTCTTGCAAAATTTTAATGTCTTCCACCACTTCAATAAGGTCTGCTTTTGTTAATCCTTCTGTTATTAGTGTCGGAAGACTGTCTAAGAATAGTTGTTTTTTTTCCACAAGAGCTTTTACTTTTGCACTATCATTTTTAATTAATGCTTCTTTTTCATCTATAAGAACATTTTTAAATTTCAGTAGTGTCTCAAGTGCAGTCGTTTCTTTATTCATTACTTAGTAAACTCCCTTTGGTTGTTCATTGCTTGCATCATGCCATTCGCAATTTTTTCAGGTGAGACGTCATAGGTACCATTTAATACAGCCTTTTTAATTGCTTCTACATTTGATGACATTGCTACAGTATCGGTTGATTTAATCTTTGCCAATTGTTTAGCTGCATCCGAAATGTTAACTGTTACTGATTCTTCATTAATGTCTGCATTCGTTTTAGTT